>NZ_JBALEK010000054.1:0-82367 GCF_036917815.1 Nostoc sp.
GCATCATTGCTGATTTTTTTCTTCCTCCTCTACTGCATAACTCCTTACTTCTGTCAAATTTTCTGTTAAGAAAGATGTTTATAATGGATAGCTTAAAAAAGCAGGGCTGATTCATTCCATTTCAAACAGGATTTGTCAAGATGGTTAGCGAGAAAATTGTAAGTAAGCGTGACGAGGAGATGAACATTTAAGCACTTAAGTATCAGTAAAATAGTTTATTTTCTCGGCACGCTGGTAACAAAATAACCAATTTTTAATTGCTATAACCCTTGATTTTTCAAGCTCTTTGGGGAATGAATCAGCCCTGCCTTAAAAAAGGGGGAACCGGAATCAAAGTCCCCCCTTTTTAAGGCAGGGCTGATTCATTCCCTAAAAGACCTTAATTTACAAGCGTATCAGTCAAAAAAATCAGGTTTTTAAACACTCTAATTGGGTCAAAAACCAGGCGATCGCACTTAAATTTACCGATTGAAACAGTAATTTTTCGATTACCAACTCACTAAATTTTCTGGTTGATACTCTTGACAAAATTCTGATCTGAACGAATGAAACAGCCCTGCTTTTTAAGGGGAGCCACTTGCTCTACTTGGGGTCTCCCCAAGTAGAGCAAGTGGCATGGATTTAGGGGGATCTCCAAGGGTTAGGCGTATACAAAAAACTTTTCAAACATCCTCTTAGGGGCTGAAAAACACTTACGCTGATTTTTACCGATAGGTATTGCGATCGCATTTGATGGTATTCAAGCTCATAACTGACAAAATATCCCAGTAGTCCAGCAACTTCTTCAGCCTCTTTTTGGGCAAAATACTTAGCTATATTCAATTGTTGATGGGCACTAATCGCACCAATACTTGCTGAGAGAGTAGCCATTCCGAGAATACCCGAAATTAATTTTTGACTAATTTTCATTCCTTGCTCGAAACCTCAAGTGCTGGCTATTATGCTGACTCAGTTTTGGGGAGTTTGCCCTCTTCCTAAAATTCCCACTTGTCAGCCTGAAAACTACAGAATCAACAGCCATTAGCAAAATCTTTAATTTAGGTCTATTTTGGCGATGTGCGTCACTGATAGGGAGTCTTCTCATTTTGGGAGATAGCCAGCAAAGATATTATCAGCAAGGCTCTCCTGTATCCTTAGAGGATGTTTGAAAGTAGCAAAACGTTTAAATCCCCCTAAATCCACGCAACGCAATCGCAAAACTACATAATTCGGTAAAATTGTGTAAAGCAATTTTTGCGCTTGTTAAACAAAGATATCAGCAAACCCATGCAACTGAAACTCAGTGCATCTCAACTTCCCTTCGCCCCTATGCTGTTAATTGCCCCCTTTTTCCTATGGGGGACGGCAATGGTAGCCATGAAAGGAGTGATACCCCATACCACACCGCTATTCATGGCGGGTGTGCGTTTGATCCCAGCAGGGATGTTAATTCTGATTGCAGCAGCATTTATGGGTAAACCCCAGCCGAAGGGTTGGGCTGCATGGCTGTGGATTGCCTTATTTGCTCTAATAGATGGAACGCTGTTTCAAGGCTTTTTGGCAGAGGGATTAGTCAAAACTAGTGCAGGGTTAGGGTCTGTGATGATTGACTCCCAACCCTTGGCTGTTGCCTTGCTGTCGTTGTGGCTATTCCAAGAACATATTGGTTTTTGGGGATGGCTGGGGCTAGGCTTGGGTGTCACAGGTATTAGTTTAATTGGCTTACCTGATGAGTGGATTTTTCAACTTCTTGATTCAGGCGCAAATATCACAATTGGTAACTGGCAAGATTTGTTTGCTAGTGGCGAATGGTTGATGCTGTTAGCCGCGCTATCAATGGCAGTGGGAACAGTGTTAATTCGGTTTGTGTGCCGACATGCTGACCCAGTAACAGCTACAGGATGGCACATGATTTTGGGCGGATTGCCACTATGGGGAATTTCGTCAGTTGTCGAATCCCAGCAGTGGGAGAATCTGGGAGGATCTGATTTAGTAGCTTTGGGTTATGCTACCGTATTTGGGAGTGCGATCGCCTACGGATTATTTTTCTACTTTGCCTCTAGTGGCAGTCTCACGAGTCTTAGTTCCCTCACCTTCCTTACACCCGTATTTGCCCTACTATTCGGCAATCTCTTCCTCTCAGAAGTCCTTAGTCCGTTGCAGTGGGTAGGAGTATTTCTCACTTTAATCAGCATTTATCTCATTAACCAACGTGATACTTTAGCAGGACAAAAGGACACAATTACTGTCGGCGAAATAGCTAATATACAGCAACCAGTTTTAGAAGTATCTGCTAAAAAATTGAACCCCATCAGCATAGCAGTCAGAGAATCTGAACCAGAAATTTTACCCTAATTTAGTTAAACGGGAGAAATTAATTCAAAATTCAAAATTCAAAATTCAAAATTAAAGAATTTATTTCTGCCTCCTGCCTCCTGCCTCCTCTTTCCCAATGCCCAATGCCCAATTGACAAATGACAGTTAACATTTGGTAATCTAGAAGTTATTGTGGTATTGAACACTTTAAAAGAACGTTCAGGCTGAAAGTTGCAATATGAGGCTATGCCGTTCCTCAATTCTGATATTTACCTGTTTTTCTTGCGTGGGTTTTTACCCAAATCGCTCAAGCGCAGCCACACCTAAGCTAGCACCTGAAATTTTAGAACTTGCACAAGCTAGTTCGAGAGTTAATACTAGTCCGGCTGTTTTGAGATATGGTAGTCGAAAATCAGATGTGCAAAAGCTACAAACCCAATTAAAGCAGTTGGGATACTACAGTGGTGTGATAGATGGACAGTACAACGTCAGTACAGAAATTGCTGTAGCTAAATTCCAGAAAGCAAAAGGTTTAAAAGTAGATGGTCTTACGGGTTTGACCACTAGGGAGAGACTGCAAGCAGCTGTGGCTGCCAAAAAGAAAAATCAGATTGTCACCTCTCCAATAGTCAGACATCCGGCTCCGACTTCTAAACCAACTGCAAAACCCAAGCCAACCGAGAGAGGTTTTGTCTGGTGGTTAATATTTACCATTGGAGTTCTAGGAAGTATTGGCGCAGTTTTGTACCTGTTGAGGTGGTTTCGTCAGGTCAAACAAGTTAAAAAGTCCGAAATATTAGATAATAAAACTTTGATTGAAGCTAACAAAGAGCCGATTAGACTAGCCTTGCCAGAGGCAGCAACTAATCCACAAACAGCTACGCCACCACTCGCCACACAATTGCTGCTACCAGAAAAAACTTCCCGTCTTGCTAAACTCAATATCGTTGAAGAACTAATTCAAGACTTACACAGTTCTGACCCCATAAAGCGGCGCAAGGCTATTTGGGATTTGGGTCAGCAGGGAGATTCGCGGGCAATTCAGCATCTGGTTGAGCTGATGATTGATGCTGATTCTCAAGAAAGCAGTTTAATTTTGGCAGCTTTGGCAGAAATTGGCACCCGCACACTCAAACCGATGCACCGTGCTTTAGCAATTTCAATCCAAGATGAAAGTCCACAAGTGCGGCAAAATGCAATCCGCGACCTGACGCGCGTTTATGATATGATGGGTCAAATGAGTCAAATGTTACGCCATGCACTAGAAGACCCAGATGCCGAAGTTCAAGCAACAGCACGATATGCTTTAACTCAGATGAATCGAATGCGTGGCTTCCCGGAACAACAAACTCTACCAGAAGATCCACACGACGATTCGCAAATAGAGCAGAATTGATTCAGTTTTGGATTTTAGATTTTTCATTCAATCCAAAATCCAAAATCTCAAATTGTCAGAGTTATGAGTAAAGTCACATTTATATCTGGCTTTGATGTCTAGTTGTGTATTTCACCAAGTTAGAGTCTGCTGTCAGCCTAAAAATATTTCAACTGGATTTGGATATCGGTGTCCGGGCCTGCGACCAAAAAAGCTGCTTCGCCAAATTTGGGCGCTCTGGTGCGGACTTCTGGGTTTCTGGAAAATCCAAAGCCTTCCTTTGGGATACCCAAAATATTGGTATTGAGAATGCGGTCATTATTTTGATCGTGGAAGACAGCAACGGCGTAACTACCTGCTTTCAAGTTCTCAAAGGTGATGGTTAAGGGAATGTCAGTAATCTTGATACACTGCTTTTGTAAGACGCGATCGCCATCGCTAGGAAATCCTTCACTGCTACCAAATAAACTGGCACAGACTTGTCCTTCTTTATTCTTCAAGCCATCAATTTCCACGGTGAGTTTGCCGTTGAAATTTGCCTTGGCACTAAATGACCAGGACAGATTTCCTAGAACTGCCAATAGCAGGATACTAACTCTCAAGCCTTTAACCATAAAATTTTCACACGATAAAAGAAATTTTGCTGAAACTAAGTTTTTATAGCGGTTCTCGAATGGATGCAATACACTTTGACCTCTCTCCTTTTAGGAGAAAGGCTTTGAATCTTGCTCCCCAACGCTACAAGGGTTGGGGCTGTTCTTGTTAGGTCTGTATTGCACTCAACAGAGAAGCGCTATATTCAGATCACGCGGATTCATAGTGACATTATTCGGTCAATACTCGCAAGCATTCTGCCGATTTATAAGATCCAAAAACCAGCGTTCATGAAGAACACTAAAAAGGTTGCGCTGCGATCGCCAAAAAAAATACGGTAGGGAGTTGTAATATCAGGTTCGGTTAAACACTTACTTCGATCGCAGAAACATCAGGCCATACTGACGCGCCATGTTCATAAATATCGATACCAACGCGATCGGCTTCGGGATCGACACGTAAGCGTCCCAGTGCTTTTAGACCACCAAACATCAAAAAGGTGAAGACGACGGTAAAACTGCGATCGCCACCACGCCTAAAAGTTGTACACCTAATAAATCAAAGCCACCACCTAAAAATAACCCTGCCTTTTTGTTGAGAGTGAGTTCTGATTGACCTAAGAAACCAACGGAGAGAGTACCCATCATCCCGTTCATCCCGTGTACGGCAAATGCCCCCACCGGGTCATCAATGTGGAGTGACTCAATCAAATCCACTCCCAGAGTCACCAAAATACCACCTGTTAACCCAATCAAAACCGAAGCCCAAGGTGCAACATCAGCTCAAGGAGTGGTAATTGCCACTAATCCTGCTAGCGAACCATTCAGACAATAAACCATTTTTTTGAATTCTCCTATGAAGCATAGATATTAATGCAATATATCAAACAACTGTATTCCTTATAGCTAGGTATTTTCCGATATCAGGATCGGGCAATTATGAATATTATTAAATTTTTATACGAAAAGTTAATTGCTTGTTACTTTAAAGGTGCGTTAATTCGTCTCTGCTAGAAAAAATTATATCAAAAGCAACGCAGATTTCCAAGACCTATCCTAAGATAGAGGATTACTCGACTTATTTATAGAAGAGTTATCACGCAGGTAAGTGTATAGTCAGAGGCGATCGCTATCTTAAAGGCTAAAAAAGCTAATTTCCTTAAAGAAACTGGGTTTAGAGTACCTGTAATATGGGAGACTTAGTAATATTCCTTATAAATCAGATTTAAGATGAATAAGACAATTTCGGATATTGCAGTCAAAACTATCAACGGTGAACATAAGCAATTAAACGACTATATCGGGAAGGTACTTTTAATTGTGAATGTGGCTTCCTACTGCGGTTATACTTCTCAATATGAGGGGTTAGAAAAGTTGAACCAGAAGTATGGGGAAGCAGGATTACGTATTTTGGGGTTCCCTTGTAACGATTTTGGAGCGCAGGAACCAGGAAGCAACGAAGAAATTGTGCAATTCTGCACGAGTAAATATAGTGTTACCTTTGAACTATTCGATAAAGTTCATGCCAAAGGCTCACAGCAACACCCACTTTATGAGCGACTTACCAAAGCCGTTGAGCCAACGGGAACTGTTGCTTGGAACTTTGAAAAATTTTTAGTTAATAAGCAAGGTGAAGTGGTAGCTAGATTTAATAGTAGTGTCGAGCCAAATTCACCAGAGATAATTGACACAATTGAGAAAGAATTGGCAAAATAGTCATTAGTCATTAGTCATTGGTCATTAGGTAGAATTTTCCGTACTATTAACTATAGACTGTGAGCTTGGGGCTGTTAAATTTATTTACGTCCAGTTTCTTAATTGAGAACATTGTCTCAATGAGTAGTTTAATTTATTTGTGTCTAATTTGTCATGAACGTTGCAATTATTGGTTGCGGTTATGTTGGTTATAAAGTCGCTCAATATTGGCAGCAAAAGATGAATTTTGTTGTCAGTGTAACCACAACTTCCCCTGAGCGTGTCCCTGCACTACAATCAGTATCCCAACGAGTTTTAGTTACCTGCGGTAATGACCTAGATAGTCTAAAATCAGTTTTGCACAATCAAGATGTTGTACTTTTGAGTGTTGGTGCAAAAGGTGGAGAAGTTTATGAAGAAACTTATCTACAAACTGCCCAAGCTTTAGTTTCATCCTTGCAGCAGATTAAGAGTGTAAAACAATTAATATACACAGGTAGTTATGCCGTGTATGGTGATAGAAATGGTGTATGGGTAGATGAAGAAACACCCCTTGCACCCGCTAATTTAAATGCACAAATTCTCCGAAAAACAGAGGATGTATTGCTATCAGCATCTAACGAAAATCTCCGCGTTTGTATCTTCCGCTTAGGAGGGATTTATGGGACTGGCAGGGAACTGGTGAAAATATTTAGTAGATATTCTGGTGAAACCCGTCCGGGGAATGGAGAGGATATCACAAATTGGATTCATCTAGATGATATTGTTGCTGCGATAGAATTTGCCCGTCACCATCGTTTGCAAGGGATTTACAATCTAGTAGATGATGCACATCTCACCAGCCGAGACTTGCTAGATAGCTTATTTGAAAAACATAATTTACCCAAAGTAAAATGGGATACTTCTATTAAGAATACTCGCCCATATAATGCTTGGGTATCTAATGAAAAGCTCAAAGAGGCTGGATACAAGTTGATTCATCCACAGATAATTTTTTAGCACGGATTAAAAACTAGGAATTATGCAACCATCTGCTGTAGCTAACACGAACAATTTGACAGCATTTCCTAGCCAGTTTTACAGTTGGCAGAATTATCGTTGTGCTTACGAAGTTCATCAACCAATTAATGCAACATCTGAGGGCATTCCCTTACTTTTAATTCATCCCATTGGCGTGGGATTGTCGCGGCAATTTTGGCAACGATTTTGTCGCAAATGGTATAATGCAGGTCAGCCTAATTCCATTTACAACCCTGATTTACTAGGATGTGGTGAGAGTGATATGCCTCATCTGGCTTATACTCCTAATGATTGGGCAGAACAGTTACAGTACTTTTTACAAACAGTAGTACAAAAGCCTGTGATTGTAGTTGTACAAGGTGCTTTATTACCAGTTGCGCTCGCATTAGTTCAAAAGGAATCAAACTTAATTTCCAGACTTGTACTCTCTGCGCCTCCAACGTGGGCTTTGATGACAAATAAATCACCAGAATGGCAAGAAAAATTCCTTTGGAATGTATTAGATTCGCCTTTTGGCAGTGCTTTTTATCGCTATGCACGCACCCCAAAATTTTTACGTTCTTTCTCGATTCGTCAACTCTTTGCTTCTGAGAATACTGTGGATGTAGAGTGGTTGAATACATTAGTTGCAGGTGCAGAAAACCCTGCTAGTCGCCATGCGGTGTTTTCTTTTTTAGCAGGGTTTTGGCGAGATGATTATACTAGTTTTATTGCCTCCATTCAGCAACCAACATTAGCGGTTATGGGGGAAACTGCATCAAGTATTAGCCAAGACAATAAAAAAGAAACCCCAGATGAACGCTTGGCTCACTACTTAGCCTGTTTGCCTCAAGGTCGAGGTATAAAAATAAATGGGCGTAATGTTTTACCTTATGAATCAACCGCCGAATTTGTCGCAGCGATCGCAACCTTTATTAATGAAGTTTTTTAGCTGATTGATAATTACATTGTACTAGTTCTTCCATGATAGGTTATGACTGGAATTGATTACTTCAGGAAGCAAAATTATGTTGCCCAATCGCCAAGGACAAAGAGTTCCCAACGTCACTTTTCATACTCGTAATAACAACGAGTGGGCGGATGTGACAACCGATGATCTATTTGCTAATAAGACAGTGGTTGTCTTCTCTTTGCCAGGTGCTTATACACCCACTTGTTCATCAACCCATCTTCCTGGATACAACGAGTTGGCTCCGGTTTTCAAAGAAAATGGTGTCGATGACATTATCTGTATTTCTGTCAATGATACCTTTGTGATGAACGAGTGGGCAAAGGATCAAGAAGCAGAAAATGTTACACTAATTCCCGATGGAAATGGTGAATTTACTGAAGGTATGGGTCTCCTGGTAGATAAATCAGACTTGGGGTTTGGCAAGCGCTCGTGGCGCTATTCTATGCTGGTGAAAGATGGTGTAATTAACCAGATGTTTATTGAGCCAGAGGAGCCAGGAGATCCCTTTAAGGTGTCCGATGCTGAGACAATGCTCAGATACATCAACCCCCAAGCAGTGAAGCCCGAACTAGTTTCCCTGTTTGCAAAAGTTGGTTGTCCCTTCTGTGCGCGTGCTAAGGCGATGCTCAAGGAACATGGCATTAACTACGAAGAAATTACCTTGGGTAAGGATATCACCACACGCTCTTTACGAGCGGTTACAGGTGCGACAACAGTTCCCCAAGTGTTTATCGATGGTAAATTAATTGGTGGTTCTGAGGCACTAGAAGCCTACTTCGCGGCTAAATAGATTTTCAGTAGGGGCGTATAG
The DNA here is from genome assembly GCF_036917815.1 of Nostoc sp. Lineage (GTDB taxonomy): Bacteria > Cyanobacteriota > Cyanobacteriia > Cyanobacteriales > Nostocaceae > Nostoc. The sequence continues at coordinate 8,742 of NZ_JBALEK010000054.1, forward strand.
CTAGCTATGCGCCCCTTGCCACTCTTTTCATAACCCAACCTACAATTTTCCTTAACCCAAGCGTATTGAGTCATAAATCACTTTCTGATCATTAATAGACCTCTTGCATAATTATTTTGTGGTAAGCTTAAGGGTTTTAGAAAAAATCCATATCAGAATCTATACGGATAACTTTTGTTACCTCATTGGGATGTCTGATAGAGATAGAAAGCAAATTTTTAAAGTTACCCATTTTACCATAATTTATTTTTGCAAGAGGTCTAATAATGCGTTTGCACTAAGTAGGGCGATGCTGACGACGGCAAGCTACGCATTTTCGCGGACTATGTGCCAGTTGCATAAGTCCTGAAATACTAAGTAAACTGACATTAGCCGTTTTATGATCAGAGAATTTTATGCCTGAAGAAAAAACATATTTAGAGCTTTCAGAAGTGAATGGAGGCTCTCATAAATTCTATGAAGTTATAGTTAATGATAGTGAATTAACTATACGCTATGGTCGTATTGGTGACTTAGGACAAACTCAGACAAAAACTTATCCTACTTCGGACAAAGCTAAAGCAGAAGCAAGTAAGAAAATTAAAGAAAAGCTGGGTAAAGGTTATGAAGTAGCGATTTTAGGTGTTCGTCAAAAGCGTCCTGTGACACGCCGCGAAATCAGCAGTACCACTTCAACAGCAAAACAAGCCCCCATTGTGTGGAAATTTGCTTCTACCTCTGCTGCTTTTGGGATTTTTATTGATGCTAAACGTTGCTGGGTAGGTAATCAAGCAGGTCAGATTTTTGCTTTAAATCATCAGGGTCAAGTTATCAATCAGTTTAAACTTCCTGATGGGGTCAAATGTTTAGTTGCTGATGATATTTGGATTTATGCTGGCTGTGATGATGGCAATGTCTACGACTTAACTGGTAAGTTACCACGTTTGACTTACAAGATTGACGATCAGGTGGATATTTTTTGGTTAGATATCAAAGATGGTTTGTTGGCAGTTTCTGATGCTAACGGCGGTGTGACGACAATCGATCATGATGAGGAATCACAGTGGACTCGTTTGAGTCAGGGTGATTCTGGCTGGATGGTACGTTGTGATGAATCCGGTGTCTATCACGGTCATAGCAAAGGCGTGACGATGTACGATCAAAAAGAAGGTCGAGTAGTGTGGCATCAAAAAACTCAAGGTAGCGTACTATTTGGCTGGCAGGAAGCGTCAATTGTTTACGCCGGCACAAGCGATAATAAAGTTTATAGCTTTAGCAAGAAGGGTAAGGTTGGTTCAATTTACAACTGTGATGCGGCAGTTTACTCTTGTGCGACTGCACTCAATGGGCAGTATGTGTTTGCTGGTGATAACAGTTCTTCAATTTATTGCTTCAATCAGGCAGGTGAACGTCTGTGGAAGCTTGCTACTAGTTGCGGCTCGGCTTTGTCTATGCAGTTTTTCGACGATCGCATTTACATTGTTACAACTGATGGCACTCTAGCTTGTATTGATGCTAGTGAAACTGCCATTGCCGCCGCTCAAGCTGGAACAGTTCCTGAAGCAACTATTTTTAAAGCACCAAAGGGTGAAGGAGCTAAACCTTCTGCTGTTCTGGAAACAGCAACAAACACAAGCTCTGGAGTAGTTGTTGAGTGTTTTCGAGAAGGCACTCAACTAAGAGTTCGTGTTGTTTCCCCAGGATATAATTCAAGTTGGAAAGTGCAATTTCCTAAAGATATTCGTACTGAAGGTGAGCGCTATCTTGTTCAAGAAGTACGCGAATCGGCACGCGGTGGTTTCTACCGTGCCTATGGTGAAATTCAGAAATTTAGCCAGCAATAAATTGCTAAAAATTTGATTGTTTAGGTATCAAGTAAACTTTTAATTTAAATATGGAAAAAGTGAAAATAGCCAATCAAGAGAGTCAGTCACCTCTCTCTTTTCTGCAAAACCTGTTGATTGCTCGTTGGCGATCGCTATTACTCCTCTTGATCGGAGTATATTTACCTTTGCAGGTCTTTGAAATCCTGACAGTGAATATCTGGGAGAATCAAGCAGGCTTACCGTGGGATGTGCCGATTCTGTTAGCAGTTCATTCTACAGCCAACCCACAATTAGATGTTTTAGCAGTGACGCTGGCTATAATTGGGTTGCCTTGGACGGCGATACCGATTTTGGGTACGATCGCACTCATCTTACTACTTCAAAAACGCTGGCGATCGCTAGCTTATTTACTCACGGCCTCAGTGGGAAGCATTATCATCAACCGCGCCGCTAAGGAATTAATGCATCGAGTGCGTCCACAATTGTGGCAGTCTATTGCACCTGAGTCTAGTTTTGCATTTCCCAGCGCTCATGCCATGACCAGTATAACTCTAGTAGCAATTTTGTTATTCTTAACTTGGGCTAGCTCCTGGCGCTGGTTGGTTCTCATATTCGGCAGCTTATATGTAATAGCTATTGCGTGGTGTCGTCTTTATTTGGGGGTTCACTTTCCCAGTGATATTCTCGCGGGTTGGATGGTTGCATTAGGTTGGACAATTGGTGTCAGTCTCATTATCAAACCGTATATAACTAAAACCCAATCTCTAGATGGCGATCGCCCTGAAGATGAAACTACCTTACTCCCTGAAGAAAGAAAGTTGATAACTGAAGATTAACATTATGTATGTAGTACTTTGTCAAGTTAGTTTTAAAGGTTTGTAGTAAGGACTTTAGTCCTTATTTTCTAAGCACTCAAGTCCTTACTAAAAAATTGCTGATCCATCAATTTAAACTTGACAGACTAGTAGTTTGTCAAGCTAGTTTTGAGGGGTTCGTAGTTGCGCTTTAGCGCTAAAGCGCAACTACGAACTAAATTAATACCCGTCAATTAGTTCTTGACGGACTACTAGTACCGCAAGGCGGAATTCAAACTAGGTATACAGCGTCAGCGTTTCATTGATTTTCAATGGGTGGTTTATTTCCGCCGTGCTGTACTAGTAGGGTGGAATGGTACTTACTTAAACAAAAGTTTCTGCCCATATCCCCGACTTCTTCAAGAAATTGGGGATCTAAATCTAGATTAATTCCTATATATCTCTTCTACGCTTTATTAGTAGGTGCATTGGTAACTTGTGCATCTACAATTTCTTGCGATACGTTCGGGATAAACCAATTCACTTCGCCGGGTTTCAAGATTTTAGTACCAGCTTGATTGAATTCAATCACCCCTGTATCTGGATTTGTCTTCAAAACTAAGTTAGTTCCATTGGGAACCTTAATCACAAAACCACCTGGTGATTCCTGCCCTTGTTCGTCTATTCCCAAAGTCAGGGATTTAGCGTCATTTGGTAGATAAACTCCCTTGCAATTCCATCTATCTTTAGTTGTCTGACCATTCCCTAGAAAATACAGTGCAGCCCCCTCGGAATATTCGTCATCCTCAATATTTGGTTCTGGACCGTAGATAGCTAGAGTCTTTCCTGTTTGATTACTGCACTGACCCCAGTCGATTCCTGACTCAAAAGCATATTGTTGTAACTCTAATTCGTTGATTTTCCGGTCGATTTGCTCTGGGGTATAACCTTCTAATTGAGTTTGGGTTTTTTCCGCAGTTTTCAAATTATTCAATTCTTGAGTCAGCGTTATATAATCAGGGTTTTTGCTATATTGTGGGCGATCGGCTAAGGAAGGTTGAGCAAATACTAAACTTGTGAATAATACAACTACCATCAAAATGTATCTGAAACTTTTCATTTTTTTGTCCTAATTTTTTACAAATTCCAGCATTTAGCTATTTAAACCGTATTCTCAACATTATAACTAATATTAAATATTGATTTTTGGTAAAAAATTCTTGCGGTAATACTTCGTTTTTATCGAGCATCAACTTTAATTCTTACCTTACCATTTCAACCGCATTTTGAAAATATTACCTTTAGTCGATTTAATACATTTATCTTTTAAGTAAGAATGTCACATCAAATTGTCTTTATATATTTAGATATAGGAATCCGGTTTAATTTCTGAAAAGATGCGTAGGGTGCCTTATCGCCGAGAGTACAGCACCAAGCCCTCGATCATGGTGCGTTCCGAACTCCGTTCTAACACACCCTAAAATACATAGTGAATAAAAAGGAAGATCAGATTTTTACTAATACTTGATTCTATGAAATACATTGGGTATTATTAAATATATCTTTAGAAATAGAACCAAAGATATATTCATTAAGTTAGAGATATATCGATATCTGTTAAGTAGAAGTTAGAGACTAGTACCGCAAGGCGGAAGTCAAAAGTCAAAAGTCAAAAGTCAAAAGTATTATGGAATAAGCTCTTTAGGAATTTTAAATGGTTGCTCTATTTCCGCCGAACTGTACTAGTCAAGAGGAAATTTTACTCAAAAGCTAACCCATAAGTCAGTAGTAAATTTGAAAATTAATTTTTCAGTAATAAAAAAATATTTTGGTATCTTGATATACATATAAAAAGAGAGGAATTAAATTTGACTATTTTAGAATTTTCATTACTAATTTGGATTGGTTCATTTAGCGCTGGTTTGTTAGGGGCGCTAACTGGGTTAGGCGGTGGAGTAGTAATTGTTCCCTTATTAACTTCGGTATTTGGCGTTGATATTCGATATGCCGTTGGTGCTTCACTGGTATCTGTAATCGCTACTTCTTTGGGTGCAGCATCTACCTATATTAAAAAAGGCTATACTAATTTACGATTGGGAATGTTTTTAGAAGTAGCCACAACCATTGGTGCGATCGCAGGCGCAACGATCGCGACTTTTGTCTCTGTGAAAGCCTTAACTATCGTGCTAGCGATCGTCCTGATTTATTCAGCATACATTTCACAAAGACCCAGAATCGAACACTCTGAAGATGAAGTAGCAGATCCCATCGCAAATTATCTCAAACTGAATAACAGTTATCCAACTCCTGATGGAGTGATGTCTTACCAAGTTCATTCAGTACCAATGGGATTTGGTGTGATGTTAATAGCTGGGGTGCTTTCGGGATTGCTTGGTATTGGTTCCGGGGGATTCAAGGTATTAGCTATGGATCAAGCCATGCGTCTACCCTTCAAAGTTTCTACCACCACTAGCAATTTTATGATCGGCGTGACAGCAGCAGCATCAACTGGAGTTTACCTAGCACGAGGCTACATCGATCCGGGACTATCTATGCCGGTGATGTTGGGGGTATTACCTGGTGCTTTCTTGGGCGCACGAGTCCTTACAGGCGCTAAAACGGAGAGTTTGAGAATTATTTTCAGTGTTGTGCTGGTGGTAATGGCTTTGAAAATGGTCTACAACAGTTTAATAGGGGGGCTGTAAAATGTATAAATTTAATCCTAGTTTTCGCTGGCCATTATTAGCACAGCCAGATAGGGAAGTGGTGACACTAACCTTACCACAGGAAGATTCAGACTCTAATATCGAACAATTAAAAGAGCCGCACACTAGCACAGTAGCGCAATTGCCTAATAGCTGCTCACTTGATGTTAACAAGAATCTGACCAAAACATCAAGTGAACAGCATTTGGAATATTTGCTCAGTAACCTGATGAAATATGGTGTTTTGATATCTAGCGCTGTTGTTTTGCTGGGAGGTATACTCTACTTGATTCATCACGGTGCTGAACCTGCGGGATATCACTTTTTTCAGGCAGTGTCATCAGAATTTCGCTTACCAGTAGGTGTAGTTAATGCAGTTTTATCAGGTAGCGATCGCGGTATTATTCAACTCGGACTATTACTACTAATTGCTACTCCAATTATCCGCGTTTTTATTTCCCTATTGGCTTTTCTACTCCAGCGAGAATTTATCTATGTAATTGTTACCTTCTTAGTATTTTCTAGTCTAATTTACAGTCTTGTAGGAGCATATTATTAGTAATATTTTCAAAGGTTAAGGGGTAAAATTAACCTTTACCCTTACAGCAGATTGCGAGTTACTGAGGTACAAAAATACCCCACCCTAACCCTCCCCTTATAAAGGGGAGGGAACTATATCTGCTGTTTCCCCCCAATATATCGGGGGGATTAAGGGGGGTAATTCACCGTAGCCCCAAGCAAGGGAAGGGTGTACTTCATTTACTTGCAAAGTGCTGTAAAACAAAAGTATTGATATGCTCCCAGAAATAATTTTTTCGACCTATTATTAACCTTGCAAAAGCTTATTTATTGAACTTATACCCTGTTTAATTTGTTCCGTCAGAGAAGTTATTAATAAGTCAAGGCTTTGGGTTGAAAGATTAAGTAATCCCAAAGCATATAATAGGCTCGAAATACCAATAAATAGAGCCAATAATCTCCCAAAACAACCGGGATTAATTTCAATAAAACCTAATTTAGATTGCCCGATCACAGCAATCGTTATAAAAACAATTCCTGCTATTAAAAATGTGCTATTTGGAGTTAAATCTGTCATTTTCCGATTTTATCACTTCTGATACTAGACTTTGGCTTAGTTTATATATTAAACTACACTAAGCCGATATGAATAGCGGGTTTCTATGGAAAGTTTCCAAAACGTCAGTCAAGAGTTGAATGTCACAGGAGATACAGCCCTGGAGCAATTACAACAGTCTACTCCAGAAGAGTTCAAAAAAGACATTTTCAAAAAACTCCGAGGTGGATTTTTTCTGGTACTGGGATATTTATTGTCACCCCTCTGTTGGTGGAATGACCTACTATTCAATCTGCCAATAGCTTATGGTTTTGGGTATGCTTGTAGTTTACTTTCGCCAAAATTACTTCTACCTTGTTCAATTATAGGGTACTGGCTCTCTAATATTGTGGGAATTCTCTTGATGCAATTCGGTTCTAAGGACATTTTTCAAAAAGAACCTCAAGAACATAACCTCAAAAAAGAATTACTTACGGGTCTAATTTCTTCAACAGTTTATACCCTGTTGATTATGCTATTGATCCAGTTGAAGATTCTCGATTCTCCCATTTTATTTTCCAAGGGTTAATTTAGTTTATCACCTTTCTACAGAACAAAAATATCCCCGACTTCTTCAAGAAGTCGGGGATTTGAGCCTCTCCGTGGAGAGCAAATCAGTGAAAAATAAGATCAATTTTCATCAAATTTTAAAAATTCACTTAAATTTAACAATTTTGGAACCTCCTTACTTACAATTAATGGCAGCTTACCATTCCATTTTTGTATTGCTTGCCTTTGCAGGATTTCTGGAGTTAAACCATCACGTAATAATCTGTGCGCCTCAGCCTCTCCTTTGGCTAAATTAACTTTAGCCTCAGCCTCTTTTGTTGCTTTCAGCGCGATAAACTCTGCTCGTTTTGCTTCTTGTTCAGCAATCTGCTTCGCCTCCACCGCCTCCCCAAATCGTTCGGAAAAATGGACATGAACTAGAGAAATATCATCAACTGCAACGTGATAGCTACCCAGTCGTGTGGACAATGCATCATCTACTCCCCCTTTGACTTCTCCTCGTTTAGTAATAATTTCTTCAGCAGTATACTTTGCCATGACTGCTTTTAGTATTTCTTCAACGGCTGGGTTAATAATCCGAGTAACTACATTTTGTTCATCTCCAATTTCTTGAAAAATAGTATTTGCTTCCTGGGGAATAATATGCCAATTAAGAGCGACATCGGCGAAAACATTTTGTAAATCTTTGGAAGAAGCCTCAGCCGAAATTTCCTGTTTTTGGACTCGAATACTCAACTTTTTCACAGTATTGACTACAGGAATAATTAAGTGAAGTCCTTCTCCTAATATTTGGTTTTGGACTTCGCCAAATTTCATCAATACGCCGCGTTCACCCGCATTTACAATCACACAAGGCGTCAGGAGGAGAGTTATCAGGAACAAAAGAGCAGTCAGTTTACCAGCACTGTTAAAAGTTGTAATTTTTTTCATCTGGATGAAACATATATGCGTCTGGCATGGAGACACATATTTAGGAGTTGTGGGCTTCTTCCTGTTATGCTCTTATAACTTTGGCTCGAAGTCAATTCCTATGTCACTCTAGCCAAGGTAACAAATAGCGCTTCCAATACTACTGGGTTAAGAATATTCGTAGGTTGGGTTGAGCGCAGCGAAACCCAACCTACACATCTTTATTTTTTAGCCAAAACCTACGCAGTATTGATAATAATTCTCGTTTGAATGAGAAGCGCTAAGTAAGTAGACGTTATAGATGAGCTAAAGGGTCACTATATTTGGATGAACCTTGGTTGGCAAAATGGCGAACGTATTATTGGTATAACCGTCTACGTTCGGATTCAAGATTGCAAATTCTGGATTGAGGAAGACTGGACTGAAGATGGGATCGCAACTGACCTACTTCGTGCAGGTGTTGCCAAGGAAGATATAGTTTTGGCATTCCATGAGCCAAAAATGCGTCAGTACACAGATTTTGCAGTTGCATCGTAGCTGTGGCATTTTCTGACAATGCGGTGCGGCTGACGGTAGGAATATCTTGGTACTGAGTTCAAGTTTACTAGCGGCTGCTAACCTGAGCCGGATAACTAGCTCAAAATTTGAAAGCCTTGCATTCTCCCATTTCCCATTCCCTAACATATTTGTCGAATTAACTGTTAATTTTTAAGTTGTTGGGCTTTATAACAAAGACTACTAACAACTTTATATAAGATGCTAAGTCTGTTCAAAACAATTCGAGATGCGATCGCTAGTTGGTGGTCGGAATTCACACTCCAGACTAAACTGCTGGCTGTGGCGACAATGGTAGTTTCATTGGTGATGAGTGGTCTGACCTTTTGGGCTGTGAATACAATTCAGCAGGATGCCCGGATGAATGACACCCGCTTCGGGCGTGACTTAGGGTTGCTACTTGCTGCCAATGTTGCCCCCCTAGTTGCTGAAAATAATCTGACTGAGGTTGCCCAATTTTCTCAACGTTTCTATAGCAGCACCTCTAGTGTGCGTTATATGCTCTACGCCGATGAAAGGGGAGAAATCTTTTTTGGCATTCCTTTTTGGGAAGCCGAGGTAGAAAATTCCCTCACCATTAAACGGCGGATACAATTACCAGAAGATTATCCTGGTGATGGGGAAAAGCCGATGGTGCGGCAACATCTAACCCCAGATGGCATAGTCACCGATGTATTTATTCCCCTGATCGTCAATAAGAAATACTTAGGTGTATTAGCGATCGGTATCAACCCCAATCAGACTGCGATCATTTCCACCAATTTTACCCGCGATGTCACCATTGCCGTTTTCATCACGATTTGGGTAATGGTGATTTTAGCAGGAGTGATTAACGCCTTGACCATCACCAAGCCCATTAAAGAACTGTTGGTGGGGGTAAAGCAAATTGCTACCGGGAATTTCAAGCAGCGCATTAATTTACCTTTAGGGGGTGAACTGGGGGAGTTAATTTTAAGCTTTAATGAAATGGCAGAGCGATTAGAGCGCTACGAAGAACAGAATATTGAGGAATTGACCGCAGAAAAAGCCAAGCTAGAAACTTTAGTTTCCACTATCGCAGATGGGGCTGTGTTGATTGATAACAACATGCAGGTGATTTTAGTCAACCCCACAGCGCGGCGAATTTTTGGCTGGGAAACTACTGATGTAGTCGGCTGCAATGTATTACATCACTTGCCCTCATCGGTACAAATGGAAATCACCCGTCCCTTGTACGAAATGGCAGCAGGCGAATGTGAAAGCGCCGAATTCCGAATTTTTATTAACCAACCTATCCCACGGACGATCCGCATTCTCTTGACTACAGTACTCAACCTGCAAAGAGAAAGCATCAAAGGTATTGCCATTACTGTCCAAGATATTAGCCGTGAGGTCGAATTAAACGATGCAAAAAGTCAATTTATCAGCAACGTTTCTCACGAACTGCGAACGCCTCTATTCAACATCAAAACTTATATTGAAACCCTGCACGACTACGGCGAAGACTTAGCTTTACAAGAACGGCAAGAGTTTCTGCAAACAGTCAACCATGAAACCGATCGCCTAACCCGTTTAGTTAACGATGTTTTGGATTTGTCAAAACTTGAGTCTGGTCGCCAGTATAACTTCGATGGGGTAGATTTAGCCCAAGCGATCGAGCAAACACTACGTACTTACCAACTCAATGCTAAAGATAAAGGTGTTGAACTTGTTCAAGAACTTGCTCTTAATTTGCCCCTGGTATTGGGTAATTATGATCTGTTAGTACAAGTCTTTGGCAACCTGATTGGTAATGCCCTTAAATTCACAAAAGCCGGTGGTAAAGTAGCAATCCGCGCCTACCAACTAGATTTTAAACCTAGTCACACCCAATCTTCTCCAGTGCGGATTGAAATTTCCGATACTGGAATTGGCATCGCCACAGAAGATCAACACTCAATTTTTGAACGCTTCTTCCGCGTAGAAAACCGAGTTCACACCCTAGAAGGCACGGGTTTAGGTTTATCGATTGTCAGAAATATCATCGACAGACATCATAGTAAAGTTCATCTAGTGAGTGAAGTCGGCATTGGCACCACCTTCTGGTTCGATTTAGCTGCCTTTGAAGAAAAAGCGCCACCGATACAAGTTGAACCTATTGCAGAAGCATCCAAAATTACCACAACTTGAAGGTTAGCGATCGGGCATATCTCGTTGCGATCTAATTGTCACGATCAATTTGATAGGAGCGCCTAACGTATTACTAGATAACATGGTGCGTTAGGCTAAAGCCGTAATCCACTCTATGTCTATATTTCAAATTTAAACGTTTGCAGCTAACGTTACTTGATTCATCAGAAACGCTTAAATATTTCTTGCAAATATATAACCAGTTGCAGCAAATGTTTAATGCTTTGCAACAAATACTCCTCCATATAATTGTAGGTTGGGTGGAGGCTTTGCCAAAGCCAACATCCTGATATAGCGTTTCTCAATCTAGTGAGGTACATCTTAAGCCCCCTCTCGAAGAGCGGGGAGGGGGTTGGGGGTGGGGTTCTTGTACCTCACTCAACCGAGAACCGCTATATATGTTGGGTTGCGCTCCGCTCCACCCAACCTACCTCTTATGAAATTCTGTACTAAGGAACAAGAATTAAATAACATACAATTTATGTCCCTGGCTTACCTCACCCTCAATCCCTCTCCTTATAAAGGCTACGGTGTACACACATCTTTGTAGAAAACCCAAATCGTTGAAGATCCCCTTAAAAAGGGGGACTTTGAAGGGCTTTTGCCCCCTTTTTAAGGGGGGTTGGGGGGATCAAAAGCTTGTAGGGCAATGTTAGAAGACTTGTGTGTACACCGTAGCCTTATAAAGGAGAGGGAGGCTAGAGACAAGATGAAGTTTTGCATTTTATTTAATCCACGTTCCTAAGTTACCAGACTGAAGAACAAACAGACCAATAATAAACCCAAAATTAACAGCAAAGCCTGATTGCGTTTTACCCAAATTTTCACACTTATTGCAAAACTGTTAGTGTAACGCTGCTGTTTCAACTCTAACTTTGTCTCTTCAATATTTTGGTACAGAGTACAGTCTTTGGCATAGGGACGCTGGGGAAAATTGCAAGTATCATCAGCGTGATAGGTGCAGGTGTCGCACAGATACCCGTCCCCAATAGCGCGGTGCAATGGAATACCGGGATGGCCGTAAGCTTTAAGCGTTGTCCGACAATAGGGACAATTAATAGCTTGACTATCAACGAGTTGATGGCAGTGGGGACAAGATACAGTAGCCAAAACCTTTAGGGCAGATTGGTTAAGTAAACACTTTGATTCTAGCCATTTACAAGGGTAATGGGAAAATAGCTGTCAGAAGTGGTGACTATATCAGCAAAAGTACTAATCTTATGATGATCATTTATATTTTTATAAGTGATTTCTATCACTCAGAATAATTAAGGGTATGGCATAATCTAGCAAACATTAGGTTTTGTCCTAAGTCCAATAATTATTGAGAGGTAGAAAAATATTGCCTTTTAATCCTGAGCTATGCCGTAACGAAAGTGAAGTTGAAAGCAAACTCATAGTGCAATATTTGCTACCGCAGCTAGGTTATACTCCTGACAGCTGGCATCAAGAAGTTGCTGTTGGTAGCATCCGCTTGGATTTCTTAGCATTTGCCGCACAGGTAATTCCCTTTGTCTTAGATGCCAACTCGCCGTTGAGTGTCGTTATGGAGGCAAAGCATCCCAAGCAAAACTTAAATAATCATGTCCCCCGACTCAGGCATTATTTAACTAGCTTGAATGTCAGGTATGGATTGCTGACTAATGGCAAAGAAATCAGAATTTTTGAAAAAGTACAAGGCGATATTAAGCTATTATTTCAATGTTCCGGCAAAGAAGTTGAAACGAAATTAGAGAATATTAAACGTTTAATTGGTAGAGAGAGTGTAAAAGAAGGACAATTGGTAGATCAACCAGAAGTTCAAATAACTGAAAATAATTCAAATTTTGAAACAAAGAGGCAACATTCAATGAAAACCATTGCAATCTACCACAATAAAGGCGGTGTTGGTAAGACCACAGTTGCAGTCAACCTTGCCGCAGCATTGAGTAAAAAAGGTAAAAGAGTACTATTAATTGATATAGATTCTCAGGCAAATACTACTTTTGCTACAGGATTAATAAAATTTCAATTTGATGAAGATGATGATTTACGAGATTCTAATATCTATCATTTATTAGAATCAGGTGATTTTTACTTAATACCGGATGTTAACCGAAAATCACATTATTTTAACAATCCTGAATTAGATGTTATTCCTGCACATATTAATTTAATAGAAGGACAGTATAAACTTAATCAAATTGATGCTAGTAAAACTAGGTTAGTTACGAAATTAAAAAAAGTAGAGCAAGAATATGATGTTGTTATTATTGATACACCTCCATCTAGAGATTTATATGCTAAAGTTGCACTTGTTGCTGCTGATTACCTGATAATTCCTTCAGATTTAAAGCCATTTGCAAACCAAGGATTGTTAAGTGTCAAAAACTTTATTATAGAAGTTAATGAATTTAGAGAAATGATCGGAAAACCACACATTATATTAATGGGTATCTTGGCTTCAAAAATTTCTACTAATTCTAAATTTTTACAATACACTTTTCCTAAGCAAAGGAGTGTGATTTCAGAACGTTACAATCTGCCTTTGATGGAAGCAGTAATTTATGATAGAACTGTACTATCCGAATGCATGAATCAGACTATAACAGTTGGGGATTTAGAATATCCTGATCCCAAATCTGTTGTTAAATATGCAGAAGAAGTAAAATCAGATGCTCAAAAATCTGCTATGGAATTTGATATTTTAGCAGATGAAGTATTAATAGAAATAGGTTTAAATCAATGATGAATTTTTCTTTGGTAGATGTAAAAAGTATTACTTCTACTGAACCTCGCTCAAATTTTTCAGAGGCTGATTTGGAAAACCTCGCAGACATAATTATAGAAACTGGAGGAATTATCAGACCATTAGTTGTGAAAATGATAGGAGTAGAAAGTTATACGGTAGTTGATGGACACTTTGAATATTATGCTGCTGTTAGGGCACGAGAAAAAAATCCTCGGCAAGGTGAAATGGTTAATGCTTTTGTAATTTCCCCAAAATTAGAGGATTTAGTAGTAAAGCAAGTTGCATCTCTCAAAGAAATTGATTCTTCTACTAAACAAGTAACATCACAGCCTGAAACAACAAAATTAGAACCACGTCTGGCAAATTTAGAATTACGTCTTGAGAAGCAATTTAATGAGTTTAAGTCAGAATTTATACAAGAAAGACAGAGAATAGATAGTCAATTCAAGCAACTTGAAAACCTTATTCCTCCAAAGGGTGAACATAGTAATCCACTTAGTTTGTTGAACTCTTTGGATAAAGATGAGTTATGTATAAAGTTACAACGCTCTAGAATTTCTGGGGCTGAAAAACTTGCCAAAGCTATAGAAGATGCTCGAAATAAGAAGCCAAAGCAAGAGTTTGAAGATTATCGTGATGTGGTAAAATCTGTTAAAAACTTGGGTGATAAAACAATTTTGACTATTATTGATGAGTGGTCAAAAAGTTAGCTAGTAGGTTGGGTTAAACGAAGTGAAACCCAACGATTAAGGTTTAATGTTGGGTTTCGTTCCTCAACCCAACCTACGTAGCTCCCCATTCCTTTGTGGGGGCTGGGGGGTTAGGTTTCATCCCCGCACCTGTCTCAGTGCATTAAACGCCTTACCTCGCAACCCAACTGGTAACAGCGATAATCCTAAACCAGTCCAAGCTTTAGGAGTTGAAAAAGACTTTCCGGCCAAAACCAATTCCCTGCCTTTTTGTGTTTCACCCTTTTCAATTAAACGCAAACCTAATAATAATTGCGTTTCAGTTAGACGATTTTTCCTGATTGTCTCTATTTTTTCAGACTCAAATTTATAACTTTCTAAATACCGGATTTTATCAAATAAATAAGGAATGGCTCGATTGATACCTTGCTGCTCTGCATGGTAGCGATATTCCATCAATAATTCTGGTAAGTAATAGCCCTTTTTTCCAGCCAAAGCCAGACGCACAAATAAATCATTATCCTCACAATTTTGTAGATTTGGCTGCATATATCCTAATTCTTGCAATGCTTTACGGCGAAATAATGTTGCCCCAACTTGAAAGCTTTGCTGAATAAATACGACTTCCAACAAGTTATCTACAACACCTACTGGTAAATTTTTCCTACCCCAACGATGAGAATTTTCTTGAGTTTTTGCCTCATCCCGCACATTGTTAATATCAATTATCCAATGGTCTGTACCAACAAAATCAATGCTAGAGTCTTGAGCAAGAATAGCTGCGGTACTTGCCAGAAAATCGGGTGTGAGCCGATCGTCATCATCAAATTTAATAAAATATTCACCACTGGCTGCATCAAAGCCGGAGCGCATATTATTGCTTTTACCAATATTTTGCAGATGACGGATATATTTAATCCGATGGTCTGTATACTGTGACATTAACTCAGGTGTGCGATCGCTAGAACCGTCATCACAGACAATTAGCTCAAAGTCTTGCTCAGACTGGTTGAGTACACTGTCAATGGCATAAGGGAGGAGATGAACACGATTAAAAGTAGGAATGCAAACAGTAATTTTAGGCATATTATATACTCATAACTGGAGTAAGTAGAAAATTTATATCAATTGCTAATTTAATGCATCGCCAACAAAGCTATATTTAGCGGATAGTTCTTTGAAGTTTATCCGGTGAGCGATCGCAAATAATCTTATCGTTGTTTTCTAAGTTATTATTCCCAAATAATTAACAATATACACATAATCTAAATCTGGCGAAACCCTGACGCTATTGGGCGTTGTCTTGCAATCAGTTCGGGTAAACGAACGAAGTTGAGCTTCTGTTAAGGGAATCCGTATCATTGCTTCTATGCGTTAGCCAAAGGCTTTGGCAAAGCCATAGCTCTTGCTTAATTTTACAGGTATCTAGAATCAGGGCGATCGCACCAGATGTTGATTCAACGGTACAAATTAGCGATCGCGAACTACCTCCATGTTATCCACACCGAGAGTTAGTAAGGAGCTTGATGCTGCAATAGCTGACGATGAAACTCAATTTAACGTAAAATGAAATTAAACTAGGACATGATTCAACTATGACGCAAGCACTACAAAAATTATTTACATTCGATGAATTTGTAGATTTTTTAAAAGTTCAAAATGAAAATATTTGCTACGAATTATATGACGGAGATATTATTGAAATGCCTCAACCAAAAGGAAAGCATGAAGAAATTATTGCTTTTTTAGCAGCAATTTTAGGATACGAATTTGTAAGAATTAAGCTTAAATACGGCATATCGAATAAAGGACTATTGAAGCCGGAAAATAAACAATCTGGATACTTTCCAGATATTCTTGTATTAAATCTCTCCAATTTAGTACACGAACCACGCTGGCAAGAAGAGTCTATTGTCAGTAACCCTGAGTCAATACCTTTGGTGATAGAAGTGGTTAGTACTAATTGGAGAGATGATTATCTCAAAAAACTTGCCGATTATGATGAAATGGGAATACGCGAATACTGGATTGTAGATTATGGTGCTTTTGCTAATAAATCACTGATAGGAGAAGATAAACAGCCTACGATTACTATTTATTCTTTCAATGATGAAGGTGAATATCAAGGTAAACAATTTAGAGGAAATAACCGCATAGAATCACCTACATTTCCAGAATTAAATCTGACGGCTGAAGAAATTTTTGCGGCTCAAATGAACTTATCACCCTAACAGCACCATCAGCCGAATGTTACATTGTTCTTTTTCTTTCTTTTTCCTTTTTCCTTGTTTGGTCAATTTTTGGAAGCCCCCGGATTTGTGATATGAGTTCAGCCAATGGCATTTGAAAATTTCCTCGTCTGAGGTTCGGTGAAACGATTGGGGATGCTAGCTTGTTGCAGGCGGTGGCGATTACTAGCACTCATTTAGTGTACCAATTGTCTACAAACCAGAGGAATGCCTGAGTATCGAGCAGAAACTTCATGGTATGTAGTCGTGAAAGTCTTTCAAGTGGGTTTCGTCTTCGGACAGGATGGTTAGGGTTCCGATTGCACTACCGGGCGTGCGGGGCTTGCGGGGTGGTTGGAGTTCAGCAATTAGTCTGGCGACAGTGCGTAGGCGTAGCCCGTCGTAGACATCGCCTACAAAAATCTGCACTTCTTCACCGGGTTGCAGATTTGCAATCAGTTCGGGTAAACGAAGTTGAGCTTCTGTTAATGGAATCCGTGTCATTTTTTTGTGTTTTTATGTGACTGCTCTTGCTTAATTTTACAGGTATCTAGAATCAGTGCGATCGCACTTTGTTTGAGCTAATGATGATAATTCGATAACGATCACCTGAGCAAATTTTCTCTCATTCTGGCGATCGCTTGACCTTTAAGATAGTTGCTATCAGATTAGCGATCGCACAATTGCTGATTCAACGCTACAAGAAATAATTTTGCCAATATTTTCTGCTGTCTCAATTTGAATACGGAGATTTTCATAATGTTTTTTGCCCCGTCGAGTAATTTCTTCGCCGCTAAGTTTAGGGTAAACCATAGCCATTCTCCGCATTCCGGCGCTAATTATTTGTTATCGATATTCTAAACCCGTCATGAAAATCCCACAAATTCTTGATCGTCAGTTTGTTCGTTTATTCTTACCTATAATGGATAACAACTGTCATCTCAAGTATTCAGCTTGATGCCCACAATGACACTGAAAGAGCTACAATCTCAACTTTTAGCCCTGTCTTTGCCAGAAAAAGCACAGGCAATTCAGATTTTGGCGGCAAGTCTGGGCAATGGATTGATTGGCATTGAGAAAACACCGGGCGTGATGGGAGGCGATGCCTGTATTCGGCAAACTCGAATTCCGGTTTGGCTTTTGGTTAGCCTACGCCATCAAGGGGCTAGTGAAGTCTATTTGTTAGAAGATTACCCAAGCCTAACCGCAGCTGATTTGGTGAATGCGTGGCTGTATGCAGAGGTTTATCCCGAAGAAATTGAAGCGGCGATCGCACGGCAAGAGGTAGCTTAAGCATGGCATTGCTTTATGCAGATGAGGGGTTTCCCAAGGTGGTTACGGGATTACTGCGTCAATTCGGTCACGATGTACTGACTGTACAAGAAGCAGGACAAGCTAACCAGCGAATTCCCGACGATCAAGTGCTTGCATTTGCGACGACTCAGCGGCGGGCAATGCTGACAGTGAATCGAGATGATTTTATCCGCTTGCATCGCATGAGTCCAGACCATGCAGGTATCATTGTTTGCACAGAAGATTTGGATCGACAGCGATTAGCCGCCCGGATTCATGAGGCAATTGTGGCTGAAGAATCTTTGTTTGGAAAACTGGTGCGAGTCAATCGCCCGGCTGCGGAAAGAAATGGATGAGGTGAAGCGCGCGATCGCCCCTTTGCCCTTGATCGCAATTTCCCAATTGTTGCAGGACTGAGCAAGATGTCATTGAGGGGATCGACAATCAAATCACGGGCGACTTGACTAAGGGCGCGATCGTTGAGTACAAACCAGAGGAATGCCTGAGTATCGAGCAGAAACTTCATGGCATATAGTCGTGAAAGTCTTCCAAGTGGGTTTCGTCTTCGGACAAGATAGTTAGGGTTCCGATCGCACTACCCGGCTGACGAGGCTTGCGGGGTGGTTGGAGTTCAGCAATTAGTCTGGCGACAGTGCGTAGGCGTAGCCCGTCGTAGACATCGCCTACAAAAATCTGCACTTCTTCACCGGGTTGCAGATTTGCAATCAGTTCGGGTAAACGAAGTTGAGCTTCTGTTAATGGAATCCGTGTCATTTTTTTGTGTTTTTATGTGACTGCTCTTGCTTAATTTTACAGGTATCTAGAATCAGTGCGATCGCACTTTGTTTGAGCTAATGATGATAATTCGATAACGATCACCTGAGCAAATTTTCTCTCATTCTGGCGATCGCTTGACCTTTAAGATAGTTGCTATCAGATTAAGCGATCGCACAATTGCTGATTCAACGCTACAAATTAGCGATCGCGGCTTACCAAGTGCTAGGATTTCATTAATCCGATTCAGTGAACTCGTCATGAAAATCCAACAAATTCTTGATCGTCAAGGGATTGTTCATACCAATCCAGAAATTATGAGCGGAGTTCCTGTCTTTGTTGGCACACGGGTTCCCTTACAAACCTTTTTTGATTACCTAGAAGGTGAATCAGGTTTGGCTGAGTTTCTACAAGACTTTCCCCATCTGAAAACACCAGTATTGCAAATTTTGGAAGCGATCGCACTTTGTTTGAGCTAATGAATCTTGGAATTGCGTTTAATGGAATCCCTGTCATTGTTTTGTGCTTTTCTGCTTTGGAGGACGAAGTATTACACTCATTCGAGCTTGTAGCCCGACCACAGTACTGTGTATCACTTACTACTCTGTCCTAATTAATGTCCCACCAATATTTTATAATAGTTCTTTTCCCCGCTTAATTCGATATTGATTCATATCCCAAGTGATACGGACTCCGAGTTCTGGATTAACTCCACACACATCTGGAAATATTATATTTAAAGCCCCAAATATGAAAATTTGTGTAAAAAACAGTAAAATAACAAACAACATCACTCCACCTAAAAATGTTTGCTTATCACTCCAATAAGGTATCCAATGATTATTAATACTTAAATGCGTAATACTTCTTAACAGATCGGAAGCTTCTATACACAATAGGAGTGTTGCCGGAATTAATAAAAATAAACCCATTAAAAGCTTTTTCACTATAAATATAATTATGCCGCCAATAAAAGTATTTCCAAACCGCTTAAGAGGTTTTTGATTACCGCAATTTGGACAGGCTCTATCCCTTATAAAGCTTTCTCCATGATCTATGACATATCTATAATTTTCTTCTAATCTTCCTATGTCATCAAACCGTGGCTCATAAATTTCATTTATGTTTGAGGCTTTCACTACCTCAATAAATCTATATTCATTGATCAATAAAAGCGTCTTACATCTGCGACACGGGAAGAATTCATTTTTGCAATGTGGACAAATTCTTATTTTTTGATTTTTTTGTTTCCCACAGTTAGGGCAAGATATTTGTGCCATAAATAAACCTCGTAAATTTGTTAAAAAATCTAATAATTATTCATAACGGCAAAATCAAGTAATGATTTTTACCCTGCAAGAGGAGGCAATCGCACTTTATTTAAGCTAATGAATCTGGAGCTTCTGTGAATGGAATTCGTGTCATTGTTTCGTGCTTTTATGCGATCGCTCTTGCTGGATTTTACAGATATCTAGAATCAGGGCGATCGCTCCTTTAAGCAAACCATTGTTGAGAGCGATCGCACTTTATTTGAGCTAATGAACGTTGGATTTCCTTAAGTCTAATTGCAGGTGCTTGTTTTCCTGTCAAAGGAGCAAGTTTATAGGGTAGTCCTCGCCCTGGCGCATGGATCGAGAATTGTGTACAATAAGCGATTACAGAAAGACTGTAATCACCTGGAGGTAAAGGTTTTTGCAGGTCTTCAGCAGATGTAACCGTTAATGGCTGTGGGCGAAAATCTTTGACTTGATCAGAAACATCTGGATAGGCTGTCTTTTGGTCTAACAGCAGTGGCGAACCAACTCCGACTGCTTCCCCAATTTGTTTGACAATGGCAGCTTTATTTACTTGATATCAACCGTACCATTGCTGAGTGCATCGCAGTCAAGCGCCGAACAATCTGATCAATCTCCAAATCTAATATGCTGTAATCAATGACTGCTTGACGAATCGGTGTATGTCCTTGATTGACAGCTAACTCTTCTATGCGGGCTGTACGCAGTGCTTGCAGGTGCGGTTGGATTTTTTGCAGCGTTTCTTCCAAGTCAGGTAAGGGCGGTGGGGGAATTTCCTGCTGTACTGAATCAGCTAACTGCTCTAAAAGTAGCGAAATTTGGCAGATAAAGGTTTCTAATTCTGGA
This sequence comes from Nostoc sp., assembly GCF_036917815.1. GTDB lineage: Bacteria > Cyanobacteriota > Cyanobacteriia > Cyanobacteriales > Nostocaceae > Nostoc. The sequence continues at coordinate 29,138 of NZ_JBALEK010000054.1, forward strand.
AGTGGCACCGTTGCTTGAAAATGTTCAAGATGTACTGCCAAAACTGTCACGGCGTTAGTAAAGCGTCCCATGTACATCAGCAACGTCATCACTGGCTCTACTAATTCTTTGTGCATTTTCGGTTCGCGTAACAATCCTTGGAAGGAGGCTTGGGCATTGCCAATTGCCAGTCCAGTTTGTCGCCGTTGACTGATAATGGTAGAGTCACGCTCCTTTGTTCCCTGATAAACAGCCATGACATCGCTAAAGTATTTGTGACATTCTCGCAGGGCGGTGGCCAGTTGACTGGGTAAGCGATCGCGTTCCCAGTTTGGCCAGATAAAATAATGACTCCCAAAAGCCAGTCCCGCCCCAATTAATGTATTTAATACCCGAAATCCAGCAAATTGCCAACCAATAGGATGACCAATATCGATAATCAATAAGACAAATATTGATAAGAAAACCACCGAATACCCGTAATTGAAACTGATCAGGGAAATGCCAAAAAATACTGTCAGCAAAATGATTGTGTTTAATACAACTTTACTTGTGATAGTTGCAAGTAGGACAGCTGCTAACACGGCTCCCAAAATAGTCCCGCCAACTCGCTGGAAAAACCTCTGGAAAGTTGCACCCAAGTTCGGTTTGAGGACTAGCATAATTGTCAGCGTTACCCAATACCCCATTGGTAAATTCGTAATAGTGTAAAATATTACGCCTATAGTTAGACTTACAGCAATGCGGAGAGCATGACGAAAGATTGCAGAGTCTAAGGTGAGGTTTTCTTTGAGTAAATTTAAGAGCGATCGCTGTTCGTCTGCAACTAAAAGAAATCTATCTACATCTCTGCCACTCATTTTGCGACGATCTGCCAGAGATTTAGCTGTCTGAGCCGTGTATTGCAATTGCTTGATTAGCTTTTCGATCATCAGCACCAGGTTACTGAGAGCAACGAGAGTTGTGTAGTCTGCCTCATTCCCAGCAATTGCTTTTCTTTGCAGACTTTCTTGTTGCTTCAGTGCCTCATAGATGCGGTTGAGATTTCCCAGATCGATGCTAGCAGACTTGCGAGATATGACTTTCGCTATAGCTTGAAGAATAACTGATATTTCTGCGAGGGCATCGTCTACTAATTGCTGAACTGCGTGATATTGCTGTTGTTGGAAGTGAGTTTCTAGTAATTCTGTTAAGGCAATAACTGAGCCAAGCAAGCGATCGCCATCCTGAATTAGTACCAATAACTGGTCATTCATCCAACTCCGAGCCGACTGTCCAATCCGTAATGTACCTAAAGTAGTGCGTGCTGTTTCTAACGCTTTTCTAATTTCGAGAATATTTTCACTGGTTGTCACTTTACCTAGAAATGCCTGAATGTAGTTAGCGATCGCATTCAAGCAGTCAGCCAAAGCTATGCGTAGTGGGTCATAAGGTCTAAAAGGCCACATTACCAAGGAAACTAGCATTGCCCATCCACCTGCAATTAGACATAGCAGCGATCGCATCAGTGCAGTTTCTAAGTCTCCTGGTTGGGCGATCGTGGTAATAAATGATATCCCTACCACCAGACCGACACTTGCACCAGCATTACCATACAGCGATGCCAAACCGGAAGCAAGTCCCCAGAGAAATGTCAGCACCACAGTTAGCACTGGAACTTTAGCGACTATAGTACCCACAAATACCGAAACAGCTATTCCCAAAGTAGCCGATGCCATCGCCTTAGCTTTGATTTGGTAAGGGCCACCAACATTCGCTAAGTTGACAAAGTAAGCCATTAAACCAACTAATAATCCGCTTTCTCTTTGGTTGATCAGTTGCCCAATTAGCATGGGAACCCCTAACCCTAAAGCAGCTCGCAAGCCGTTGGATATTGCTGGTTTTCCTGGCTCTGACTGGATCAGAAACTTGAGGAAATTACTTCGATTCAGCTGCATTGTTTTTGTTAATCAAACAAAATTTTTATGGTTCTACCGCTACCCTTATGCTATAGCATTAAAATCAGGGTTTTATAGAGAAGTTCCCAAAGCTTAAAACTCAATGTCAAATACAGGGCTAGTTTCCAGCCCTTTTTTTTGATAGTGGCATCGCCTCCATAGCCCTCCTGAAAGCGATAAGATTAAAAATAAATTCATGTTGCTTATTTACAATGTCAGGGTATTGATCCAAATAATTTGCCCTAGTCGGAGTAGGGGCAATTCATGAATTGCCCCTACTCTGTTTCTTCAATCATCTCCAACAATTCCGCCTCGCTTAACTGCATAATTCCCAAGGAAACCGCTTTTTCTAACTTAGAACCGGCATCTTCTCCCAACACTAAATAATCTGTTTTTTTACTCACTGAATCAGTCACTTTCCCACCAGCTTTTTGAATCAAAGCCTTTACTTCATTGCGCTTTAAGGTTGGCAAGGTTCCCGTAATTACAAAGGTTTTCCCTGCGAACTTTTGATTACCATCACCAACTGTTTTTGTTTCCTCTGTGGCAGTTAATTGCAATCCTTCTGCTTGCAAGCGTTCTATTAAGGTTTGGTTGGCATCAATGCGAAACCACTGGTACACAGATTGGGCAATTTCAGCACCGATACCATAAATGCCTTCAATATCTGATTGCTTGGCTGTAGCTAACTGGTCTACAGTAAAATATTTCTGAGTCAACAATTGGGCATTTACACTGCCAACGTGACGAATGCCTAAACCATACAATACCCTTGACCAAGGTTGATTTTTTGATTGAGCGATCGCATCCACTAATTTCTCTGCCAACTTTTTCCCCATTCTTTCTAATACAGATAACTTCTCTGCTGTCAACTCATATAAATCGGCAACGGAATGCACCAAACCTTTATCAACAAGTTGATACACCAGTTTTTCGCCCATACCTTTAATATCTAAGGCATCACGACTTACCCAATGTTCAATGGAACCTTTGAGAATCGCTGCACAGGAAGCATTGACGCACCTAATCACCGCCTCACCTGATTCTCGCACCACAGGTTGACCGCAGACTGGGCAATGGGTAGGCATCACGAAGGGTTCGGTGTTGGCGGGACGGAGTTCTTTGAGTACCCTCACCACTTCTGGAATGATTTCTCCAGCTTTGCGGACAATGACAGTATCGCCAATGCGGATATCTAATTGAGCAATGCGATCGCTATTATGTAAAGTAGCACGAGAAACTGTTGTTCCCGCCAGTTGCACCGGGCGCATCTCGGCTAACGGTGTTAACGCCCCCGTTCTCCCAACATTCACAGCAATATTTTCCACACGGGTAGGCGCTTCTTCAGCTGGGTACTTCAAAGCTACTGCCCAACGGGGGAATTTCTGCGTAAACCCAAGCTGTTCCTGAAGTTTAAAAGAACTCAGCTTTACTACCACCCCATCAGTCATGTAGGGTAAATTCAGGCGTTCCGTATCCCAGTATTCATAATATTTTGCCACTTCTGCGATCGAAGCACACAGTTTGTGGTTGGGGTTGACTCGAAAACCGAGCTTTTCTAACAACTCCAACGCTTCCCATTGAGTATGAGCAATACTAGTGTCATCTCTACCAGGAATGTGCAAAGTGTAGCCAAAGAAATCTAACCGCCGTTTAGCCACAATTCGGGAGTCTAGTTGCCTGAGTGTCCCAGCTGCGGCATTACGGGGATTGGCAAATAATTGCTCACCTGCTTTTTGCCTTTCCTCGTTAATTTGTTTAAACACTTCCAACGGCAAAAACGCCTCGCCGCGTACTTCCACCCTTTCCAGAATTTCTAAACCTTCAAAATTCAAACGTAAGGGAATTGAGCGAATTGTCCGTACATTTTGGGTGATATCTTCACCTGTCACCCCATCACCCCTAGTTGTCCCCCTAACTAGAATGCCATCTTGGTAGGTAAGAGCCAAAGCAGAACCATCAATTTTAAGTTCAGTGACATATTCCACTGAATCTATTTTCGGTACTTGTCGCCGCCAACGCTGATCCCATCCTTGCAACTCATCAATATTGAAGGCATTCTCCAGACTGTACAAGGGGATGTTATGGCGCACCGAGTTAAACTGCGCTGCTGGCCTCTCACCCACGCGCTGAGTCGGACTATCGGGTGCTGTCAACTCTGGATATTGAATTTCTAGTTGTTGTAATTCTCGATATAGCTGGTCATAGATTGCATCCTCCATAATTGGATTATCTAGCACGTAATAAGCATAGCTAGCTTGTTGCAATAACTGGCGCAATTCTTCTGTACGTTTTACTTCCGGCTTAATCTGGGTCATTAGACTTATAAAATAATCAGACGATGAAGCCTGCATAAACAGGCTTTGTTCTTGTAGGCGTAAACTTAGCGATCCCAGTCTTCGACTTCATATAAAAATCGAGTTTTACCAATCAGTTTACGATTAGCAGAGGTACTTTGGACAAACACAACATACTTTTCTAGGTTACTCGGTTTAATCCGAATCGTTGCATCCATCGGTAGACTTAACATTTCTCGTGCAGCACCTCCTTCAAATAAATCACCAGTTGCCCGATCCATCAAGATAATTTCTTTTTGAGCCTGGATAGTTTCTGTTTTGGTAAATTCGTAGAAACCCCGCCCAACTTTAAAACTTAAACCATTTTCTAATACAAACGCTTTAATTGAAATATCTTGTTCAACCTCTAAAATCTGGAAACGCCCTGGAGAAACTGCCCGTAAATCCGCCGATTCGTAATAGGATGTTGCTTCCCGGTTCATCATGGTGTTAAATATTTTATTTAACCCACGGCTCATCCGTCCTTGGTCAATTACTTCTTGTTCATAAGCTTGTAGCTGTTCATTAGAAGATTGTTGATAGCAAACCGCCAAAAACAAATCACTAATATAGGAAAACTGGTCTAAATTAATATGAAAACCGCCAGACTTTTGTGCAAGTTCTTGATAAAAAGGAGTCGCATGAGCGCGATTGAGTGCTTGAACCCCGTACACTGTAATTTCCGCCTCAGCTAATTTATCTAACTCTTTGCGCCAATTCAGTTTTTTCGGATTGTGTGCTGGAGGATGGGGAATATCATCGCCAATCAAAACCAGTGATTTTGTTGCTGACTTTGACCAAGATAAAGATTGGGATTCATGTAATACTAATTCGTAACATTCCGGTGCATCTCCACCGCCAGTAGGTGCTACATTTTGGACAAAATCACAAATAGCATCAACATCACCAGATAGGTTAAATGTATTAGTGACATAAGTTGAGCCTTCATCACAGTAGTCACCATGAGCAATAATCCCAATCCGAATCAAGGAAATTTCGTTGATCAATCTGGTAACGGTATTTTTGATTTTTCGCCGTACCTGGGTAAGGCAAGGATACATACTTCCAGTTGTATCGAAGCTAAAAACAACCTCAATGTTATTACTTGTCATCCGCTCACCTAAATTAATATTTAATTTTTAACTTACAAAATTCCGAATGGCACGCAATCATGGTTAAAAATTTTACAGGTAAATCCCCAATTATTATTCTGACTTTTCACGTTAGGGATTTCCAAGAAATAAATTATCCAAAGAAACGAACCACAGAGACAAGGCAGCGCGGTCTTGGGGGTTTCCCCCATGAGCGACTGCCGCGCAGAGAACACAGAGAGAAGAGAAATAGAGAGGATTTCTGCGTCAGTTTTGGGATATTTTTTTATTTGTCAGTCCCTTATGTGGAAAAGTCACAAAAAACCCAATCCTCTTCCCTGCGACGGAAGAGGGAAAATTCAAAGTCTCTCTTCCTTTAAGGCTACGGTGTACACACAAGTCCTAAAAACCTAGCTTGATAAGACTTTCTTCGTTCCTCGTTCCCAGTCTCCGACTGGGAATGCATTCATTGAGTCTCTGACTCAATGCCATGGTGCAGTTAATGGTGAATTACACGCCTTCTTATTGACCCAATCTCATCTGTCTCTGTAGCTGAACCAACTTCAGGCGTTCCTATTTTGTCGTTCGCTGCTGTTGTAATTTTATTTGCAGCCTTCAAGGGCAAACCTCACTCTAACAGTGCCGTCAGAAAGTTATCAGCCTTTGAAGTGCATTAAGTCAGCCACCTGCTCCCCAACCCCTACGGCGCTGGTGTCTGTTGCCCAACCTCCTGACTGGGCGGAATTTCCTCAAGAGGAATCAGTGCTTCAATTACCGACTTGACAATTGGCGCAGCGACAGTAGAACCGTAGGCACCTTCACCTTTTGGCTCATCCACCAGTGCAAACACTACATAGCGAGGAGATTCCACGGGCAAAATAGCCACGAAACTGGTCATTCTAGCACCCTTGATGTAGCCGCCATTGGGACTAGCTTTTTGGGCTGTACCAGTTTTACCAGCAATGCGATATCCCGGAATTCGTGCCGCCTTCCCACTACCTTCATTAACAACAGTCTCCATCATTTCCACAACCTTTTGGGTTGTTGCGGCTGTGAAAATTTGGCGTGGGATGGTGCGATTGGGTGAATCATGCATCTGCCCTTTGCTATCAATTAGCCCCCGGACTATATGAGGTGTTACCAATTTACCGCCATTGGCTAAAGCCCCGTGCATTTGCACCAGTTGTAACGGTGTCATAGAAAAGCCTTGCCCAAAGGAAGTAGTAGCTGCCTCAATTGGCGAAGCGATAAATTCTTCTTGACTTTTGAGCCGGCCACCAACTTCAAAAGGTAAATCTGTATCAACTTTTTGTCCTAGCCCCAACCGTTCTAACCAGTTGTAGTAGATTGAAGGCTTTAAGCGTTGGATAATTTGCACCATACCAATGTTGCTGGAATATTGCAAAATCTGAGCGATGCTGATTCGCCCATTAGCATTGTGCATAGCATTTTGGATGGTGTAATTAGCGACTCGAATAGAACCGGAGTCATTAAACATATCATCTGGTTTAATGACGCCATTTTCCAGAGCGATCGCCACATTCAAAGGCTTAAAAGTCGATCCTGGTTCATAAAGATCCGCCACTGTCCAGTTTTTGAACAGCGATATATCAGCTTTAGCGTATTCATTTGGGTTATAAGTAGGTTCAGAAACGAGGGCGAGTAAGGAACCATCCAAGGCATCCATCACAATTACCGCTCCACGTTTAGCGTCAAACTTACTCATCTGTTGTTTGAGCGCAGTCCGAGCAATTCGTTGCAGACGGCTATCGATAGTAAGTTGCAGTCGCAAATCATCAAAATGCAAAAAACCTTCGGGTGCATGATCTGGCATCAGTACCCCATTACCCGACCGACTGAGCCGCACCGTTTGCACAGGACGTTCTAACAACTTTTCTTGAGAGTATTCCACACCTGCTTGACCACGCCGGTCAACATTCACATAACCTACCACATCAGCAACCAAATCGTCTGGTGGGTAATATCGAGAATATTTTTGAATCCACTCCAAGCCATTTAAGCGCAAAGAAATGACGCGATCGATCATTTCTTCCGGTAGGGCTGGGGCAAGTATAATTCCGCTTCTTTTGCTTTGAAAAGTTTTCACCAATTCAGCAGGATCTTTTGCCAATATTGGCGAAAGTCGCTCTGCCATATCTTCATTAGACTTATCAAACAGCTTGGGATGAGCGTACAAAGTATATACAGGACGGTCAATCGCCAACAGATTACTATTGCGATCTACCACCGGGCGACGGGGCATAAAAGGTCGCAAATTCACCATTTGCTGGTTTCGTGCTTGTTCTGTTAACTTTTTCCCCTTGACAATTTGCAGGTTATACAAGTTGACAGCCAACCCCAACCCTGATGCCATTAATACGCCCCATACTATGAACAATCGGGACTTGCTATTGGATGTTTGGTCTTGGATATTAGAGACTAATTTTCCCAAAAGCCCTCGTTTATAATCCTTTGGTCGCTTTGTGAATCTTGGATTCCGAAACTTTCTGAATTTTGTTCTACTTGGTGACTTCTGCATTGGGTTCGTCCTTTGTCATTTGTCTCCTGCCCAGAAGCAAGCTACGCGCAGCGTCTCGTAGAGAGCGTCATTACGAATTAGTATCCCAGTGGCGAGAGTGTTTGCTGTTGCGTTTCTGGATTTGGCGTTGTGTTAGACGATGCGGGCTTAGGACTATGAGATCCGGGAGGCAAGAAAATCATCCTTTCAGGAGTTGGCGATACCAGTCCTGCTGTTGGTTGTTCTGCTTCCTCAGCCATTTTATTTGTCAGCGTCGCGTTGGTTGTCGTTAGCAGCCGCTCATGACGTTGGAGGTTTTGCAGTCTGCGATATGACTGACCCCAAAGCTCTTGAGAATATACCGTCCAGCCATAAACAGCAAGTGTCGATGCTACTAACAAGAATGCCAAAACTGACGAATAACGATGAAAAGTGTACAAGCGCAGCAACCACAAAGGTAGTGTTCCAGAATTAGGCATTGTGGGAAGGGGAAGAAAACCTACCCCCACACTCTTCTGGTTCGGACTCGACTGCTCATTGAGATTTGGCAATTGTTGTCTACCCAACTCTTTCACCGATTTGGCTATAACTGCCTCATTTGTGGGAGAAACCCCTAACTTTTTCGAGGAACGGCGTTGTCTTTGAGAAGATGCTGATGTAGAATAGCTCCGTGCTGCTGACTCCATAGGCGCAGAGCGTCGCCTCCCTAAAGAAAAGATAGAATCTCGGCGGAACCAATTACCTCTTGTAGAAACAGCAGATTTACGAGTAAGTACCATAAATTTTTTTAGATGAGAAATACTGTACTTTAGATTGATTGTCTGTGTTTTGCTAAGGTTAAAATTACCTTCTGTGCAACCAGCACACATAACAGACTATACCCTTTTAACTTTTCTGATAGGTAGCTGTACCAAACATTGCATCCCCTTAGATATGCAATGTTTACAATCACCGATTAGAAACTGGACAGCTTACCTTTTAGGTATCGCACCTAAAGTATGACAATGGGGGGCGGCAAGGTGCAATACTCTGTGAAAAAAATAAAATTTTTTGCTATGATAGCTCGCTTTGCTAAAGAATTTAGTAATTTCCGTTTTGCTCCTGAGTTAAGAGAAACTAATCAGATGGCTGTCTGATGCGTAATCCCAAAAATAATACCCCAAAAGATTGTTTTTTTAAGTATGTAATCTCGTAGCATTAAAAAAAAGCAATAAATACGGTATCGTATTCAACAGGCGAAAAATTGTTCTAGCCACAATTGGTGAAAGAGGAGTTATGAAAACAAAAATCTTTGGTTTGGCTCTAATGTTAAGTCTGGCTGCAATTCTCGGAGCCTGTGATGGTGGTGGTGATGCTGGTGGTGGTGCCAGTACTCCAGCTGCTACAGGTGAACCAACTGATGCACCTCCTGCTGGGTCTACTCCTGCTACTACTCCCGCCGCGACTCCCGCCGCGACTCCTGCTACTACTCCCGCAGCAACTCCTAAATAAGGCATCTTAAACTTTAGTTTAAATCCCGCCCAGAACTGCTTAGTGATAGCGTTCCTCACTAAATAGCTTGGATTAATTAGGTTCATGTAGAAACCTGCATTTTTGTATTGGTTTATCAGAGCCTAAAGTTTACTAAAATATCAGCTAAGTAGACCAGGAAGTAGAGGACACTGGTAAAGAGGGTTACGTCCTCAACCAAGTGTCCGCCTGATAAAACCTTGTTTGCAGTCCAAGGCAGTTGAGTGAATGTCAGCTATTTTGCAGGCAAGATACTTCCCTCATTTGGTATTTTGAATTGCTGAGACTACTGAGTTTTGAGAGGGCAAAACAATTTATTGCGATCGCTGGCAATTGCTCTTGAGCATTCGCTGTCATCTATTCCATATCAGGAGAGACCTGGTAATGTCACTAGATATTGCCAGATTTTTATTGGGCATTGGGGATTGGGCATCCCTTCTCTACGAGACGCTACGCGAACGGCTTCTCTACGAGACGCTACGCGTAGCAAGATCCACGGAGGGGTACGCTCAGGGCAAGTGGGCATTGGGCATCCCTTCTCTACGAGACGCTACGCGTAGCAAGATCCCCGGAGGGGTACGCTCAGGGCAAGTGGGCATGGGAAAAAAGATTTTCATCCTGCGTTGTGAATGCAGTTTAGAAGATGGGGAGAGTGAAGGCGATAAAAACGATAAAATTACTGAGCTTAATTGTGATTAGTGCAATATTGTTTGCGTTAAGTAGCTATTGGGGGTCATCGGTGATAGCATTACCGCCACCAGAGGATACACCAGAAGAAATATTACGGACACAGATTATTATAGAAGCGCGATCGCCTATTGATGGGAAATTCCTAACAGCTGCCGAATACATCCAATTGCAAGCCCAGCTACAAGAAGCCCCACCACCAAAACTAGACCCCAAAATTCGGGAACAGATTTACTTGCTTCGCTTACGCAAAACATTATTTCAGTTTTTCCCCTTTTTAAATTTTTGACAAATTAGTCATTAGTCATCCTCTACCCCAGTCCCTGGCGATGCACTGAGCTTGTCGAAGTGTCCCCAGTCCCCATTCTGATGTAGGATAACGGTGGCGACAAAATTTGCAAATAAATGTAAAGAATATATATAGATATTAAAAAAGTAGATTTAGTCAATCACGTTATTTCACTTAGGTAGCTTCATGTCCATGACCACGATCGCCCCTGAACAGGTTAACAGCATCGTTTGGAATCAGCATAACGATCCCTTTGAAATACTAGGTTCTCATCCCATACAACAAGACGGCAAAACTGTCTGGGCTGTACGCGCCTATCTACCAAATGCAAGTGCCGTATGGGTCGTTCTTCCTGAACAACGGAAGGAATACCCAATGCAAACAGTGCATCATCCCCACTTTTTTGAATGCACCATTGACACTCCACAACTGGCAAACTACCAGTTACGGATTAAAGAAGGAGAAGGTGAGCGTGTCACTTATGACCCTTACGCTTTCCGTTCTCCCCGCTTGACAGACTTTGACTTGCATTTGTTTAGTGAAGGCAACCATCACCGGATATATGAAAAACTGGGAGCGCATCCCGCAGAAATAGACGGCGTTAAAGGCGTTTATTTTGCTGTTTGGGCACCCAATGCTCGCAATGTTTCATTGCTGGGAGATTTCAATCTCTGGGATGGGCGTAAAAACCAGATGCGTAAAGGCCCCACCGGGGTTTGGGAATTGTTTATTCCGGAAATCGGTGTGGGAGAGCATTACAAATATGAAATCAAAAATTTTGAAGGACACATTTACGAAAAATCCGATCCCTACGGTTTCCAGCAGGAACCGCGCCCGAAAACGGCATCCATTGTCACTGATTTAGATGCTTATAGTTGGAGTGACAAAGACTGGATGGAAAAGCGGCGTCGCACTGACCCCCTTAACCAGCCCGTCTCAGTCTACGAAGTGCATTTAGGCTCTTGGTTACACGCTTCCAGTGCCGAACCTGCTAAACTGCCAAATGGTGAAACTGAACCTGTAGTTATCGTTTCCGAACTGAAACCGGGCGCACGCTTCCTTACCTACCGGGAACTAGCTGACCGACTCATTCCTTATGTCAAAGAATTAGGATACACCCACATAGAAATGCTGCCCATTGCGGAGCATCCCTTTGATGGCTCTTGGGGTTATCAAGTAACTGGGTACTATGCCCCCACCTCACGTTTTGGCACCCCCGAAGATTTCATGTATTTTGTTGACAAATGTCACCAAAATGATATAGGGGTAATTGTGGATTGGGTTCCCGGTCACTTTCCCAAAGATGGACATGGTTTAGCTTTCTTTGATGGTAGCCACCTATACGAACACGTTGACCCCCGCAAAGGTGAACACAAAGGATGGGGTACTTTGGTGTTCAACTACGGTCGCCATGAAGTTAGTAATTTCTTAGCAGCAAACGCCCTGTTTTGGTTTGATAAATACCACATTGATGGGATTCGTGTCGATGCTGTTGCCTCGATGCTCTATAACGATTATTGCCGCGAACCAGGAGAATGGTTGCCCAACCAGTATGGTGGCAGAGAAAACCTAGAAGCAGCAGATTTTCTGCGTCAGGTAAATCACATTATCTTTAGCTATTTCCCTGGTATTCTCTCAATTGCAGAAGAATCCACTTCTTGGCCAATGGTATCTTGGCCTACCTACACAGGCGGACTGGGCTTTAACTTGAAGTGGGATATGGGGTGGATGCACGATATGCTGGATTACTTCAGCATGGACCCTTGGTTCCGTCAATTCCACCAAAATAATATCACCTTTAGTATGTGGTATAACCACAGCGAGAACTTCATGCTGGCTCTATCCCACGATGAAGTGGTGCATGGTAAGAGCAATATCATCGGTAAAATGCCGGGGGATACATGGCAGAAGTTAGCGAATGTGCGTTGTTTATTTAGCTATATGTTTGCTCACCCAGGCAAGAAAACCATGTTTATGAGCATGGAGTTTGGGCAGTGGAGTGAGTGGAATGCTTGGGCAGATTTGGAGTGGCATTTATTGGAGCATGAAGCCCACCAACGGTTAAAAACATTTTTCCACGATTTGAACCATCTCTACCGTTCTGAACCAGTTTTGTACACCCAGGATTTTGCTGAACCTGGGTTTGAGTGGATTGACTGTAGCGATAACCGCCATAGTGTAGTTTCCTTCATCCGTCGTGACAAGGATTCTGATGATTTTGCGATCGTCGTTTGCAATTTTACACCCCAACCCCATTCTCACTACCGCATCGGTGTACCACAAAAGGGATTTTATACCGAGTTGTTCAATAGTGATGCACGTCCGTATGGCGGCAGCAATATGGGTAACTTAGGTGGTAAGTGGACGGATGATTGGTCATTGCACAGTCGTCCCTATTCGCTAGATTTGTGTCTACCACCTTTGGGTGTGTTGATTCTCAAGCTGGATAAACAAAAGACTGCTGAGATAATTGGATAACAATTAAGGGTGGGCACTGCCCCACCCAATCGTAATCAAAATTTCACGGCAGTGAACTTAAGCTAGGGCGAAAGTCATTCGCGGCTACACAGGGAAGTCAAGTAATCAGACCAAATATTTACAGTCATTACGAGGGTTGGCATAGCCTCTCGTAGAGAAGAAATAATTACTTCATTCCGCTTCTCTACTAGAGGCTACCGCGAACGCGACCTTTGCAATGACATCGTTTAACTAATTGTGTCTGACTAATTACTGCTTCCCCCTTCTACTTTTTATCAGTCTAGTCTATTCAGTGCTAATCTCTTAACTGAGAGTGATTTAGTACCGATGCTCATACTCATGTCTCTCACGCCATTCACGTTTCTCATGTTCTCTACGTCGCCATTCACGGCGCTCACGTTCTTCACGCTCTCTACGTAGAAATACTAGCCTTTCTTGTTCTCGTTCACGCCACTCATGTCGATGATTGTTTCCCAAAATGACTTCTACTTGAGCAGATGCACGCTCTGCTAAAACACTCGAAGTTAGCAAGACGCCTAACAAACAAGATGAGAGAATTCTTTTCATGTTCATAAAGATATACCTTTGATTGAACCAGAAATCTATAGTTTTAGACTTCTTTCTTTCACAAAAGGTTCAATTACGGGAGACCTATTTGAACGCACCCCATCTAAATCAAAGATTATACATGGGGATTAGTGCGCTAAGAAGCTGAAATACTTCTTGAGCGTTACCAGGGCTACTGGCGTTCTCAGTGTGTCGTTAGAACTTTCGCTTCCGAACACCCTAGTAAAAAGTCATTATTAGTAATACTTTTTACTGATTATAAATAATTAGTGAAATTGGTCTATGTCTCCAGCTATAAAGCTTTTACAGTACCGCAAAAACTAATTCTTAGAATAATAGCATGAAAGAATAGCTGTTGCTGCGCGTTTTATACTGGTTTCGCTTACCCCACCTCAAATGTAGATATTTTTATAGTATTTTTAGGTGGGGACTGCACGAAACATTTCTGTTCAAAAGATATCAGCCGTGTTTTTAATTGCTTGTTGTGTCGCGTGGCTCTGGATCGTCATATACAGCAGATTTCAGGTAAATGAAGTACATATATAAAACCCAAAACCTTGTAGAGACGTAGCACTGCTACGTCTCTACGTGTATTCGATGAGAGCGCAATCTGCTGTAAACCTTATCGAAGTTGATAACTGCATGTAGTTTTCGCCCTCACCCTAAATCCCTCTCCCAAGCTTAGGAGAGGGACTTTGAAATTCGCTCCCCTTCTCCCAAATTTGGGAGAAGGGGTTGAGGGATGAGGGTAAATCCTTTTCATCACCGAAGAACTACGGGTTTCAAAATAGACGTGGTTTATATTCAGAAATTACACGTTTTAGCTCTTTTTATATTTCTCGCTCAGGATTCAGTACTGAGTACGATAAACGATCAGTAATTCTTGAGAGCCACAGTTACCTTGAACAGATTTTGCCTCTGCCAAAACTTCTAACCCATTTGAACCTTTTTCTCATTCATCCGGTCTAATAAATACAAGCAACGAAACGGATAGGGGAGAACGCCTCAGGTGTTAGTTGTGCCAGCCAAGGTTTCAAAAGGAAATCAATTCATTAGCGAATCTGAAAGCGAATCTGACAGTTATCTGGTACAGCAGTGCCTACGGGGTGATACCCAAAGCTACGGTCAGCTTTACCGTCGCCATCAGCAAAGAGTGAGGTCAATCCTCTACAAACTATGCACTCCAGCGTCTCTCGACGATGTAGTGCAGGATGTGTTTCTGCAAGCCTGGAAAGGATTGCCCAAGTTTCGCCAAACAGCAAAATTCTCTACCTGGCTGTACCGAATCGCTTGGAATGTGGCTTGTGACCAGCGACAGGCAGATGTTCAAAGGCGAACTCAATTAAAAATTCTGAGTGAAAAAACTCCTACCCAACAGGAAGCCCCAGAGTTAATGAATATGCATTATCAAGACCTTGTGCAACGGGGACTAGCAAATCTCAGCTTTGACCATCGCACGATCTTGGTTTTGCATGATTTGGAAGAAGTACCTCAAAAAGAGGTAGCAAAAATCCTGGATATTCCCCTGGGAACAGTCAAATCACGACTATTCCATGCTCGTGCTGCTATGCGTCAATTTCTCCAAAACCAAGGGGTGCAGCTATGACTCATTTACCTAATGATGATTCTGACCTAATTAATTTTCTATCTCAACATTGTCCAGAAGTTCCGCCAGCCTCGCCTGATTTAGAACAACAAATTTTACAACAGGTGAAAACTTGGCCTCAAGCACCCTTACGCAACTATTCCAGGCTGAGGTTAGTTCTGCCTGCTCTTGCTGCTGGATTAGTAGCTGCTGCAATAGTTGGCTACCGTGCCTTGATACCTCCTCAACCAAGTCCGGCTGAACTGGCCTCATTGGAAACTTTTATTGAAAGCAATTGGCAAGCTACAGCCAGTAGCGAACATCTGGGAAGTGATATATGGCATTTTACAGAATTAGATAGTGAATAGGAGATCGCTTTGATGTTAATACGTCGTGTTTCCATTTTGGCGATCGCCATGATTGCCCTGAGTAGCACCATTACTCTAGCCAAGCCAACTTTACTTTCACGCCAAATCATTGCCCAAACCCCCACAAGCGTACCTCGGACAAATGCTGGTAAATCAGGGGGATGGCTCAAGGATTTAAATTTGACATCCCAGCAATTGCAACAGATTAAGCAAATTCATAATCAATCCAAACAACAGATAGCCGAAAAATCACAGATGATCCGTCAAGAGCAACAAGAATTACATGACTTGATCGCCGGCACAGCTACTAAAGAGCAAGTGCTTGGTAAATATAACCAAATCAAGCTTGTAAAGCAGCAGCTTGCTGATGTCCAGTTTGAAAATACCCTTGCGATTCGGGAAATCTTGAACCCAGAGCAGCGGCTGAAATTTGCCGATCGGATGTATAAGAAAAATCCTCCACCCCCAGCACAGCACAATTAACTCTATGACTGTGAAGCCTAAATATTGGGTGTTGTTGCTGTTTATCTTACTGGGGGGAATTGACCCCAGTTATGCAGCCTCCACACCTGTTGAGCCAAAAGTATTACATATAATTAATCGCCTCAGCTTTGGCCCTCGCCCCGGTGATGTGCAAAGAGTGGAATCTATGGGTGTAGAGCGATACATTCAAGAGCAACTCTCACCTGATTCCATTCCCGAACCGCAAAGTCTCACCAGCCAACTAAACCAGCTAGATACTCTCCACTTGAATCCAGTGGAACTATCAGAACATGGCACAACTCATCTCCCAGGACAAAAACCCAGCCAGGAAGAAATAAAAGCTGCCAACAAGTGGGCTAAACAGGTGCTAGATCAGGCAGTCCAGGCGCGGTTATTAGAGGCAACTAGTAGTCCCCGACAACTCCAGGAAGTGATGGTGGAGTTTTGGTATAACCATTTTAATGTCGATGCTGGTAAAGGACGCGATGGCCTCTGGGTAGGAGCTTATGAACAACAGGCGATTCGACCTTACGCTTTAGCTCGCTTTCGTGATCTGTTGGGGGCAACAGCTCATCATCCAGCTATGCAGTATTATCTAGACAACTTCCAAAATCGGGCTGACAGCCGCCCCGATGCTCAGGGAAATATCCGAGGTTTGAATGAGAACTATGCCCGCGAATTGATGGAATTGCACACTCTCGGCGTAGATGGCGGTTATACTCAGCAAGATGTAATTGCTCTAGCGCGGATTTTGAGTGGCTGGGGTTTCAGTCGTGCCGGTCAGCAGACAGATAATAATTTCGGATTTTATTTCAACCCGAAGCGTCATGATTCTAGCGATAAAGTTTTTCTGGGACACACAATTAAAGGCGGTGGTGAAGCCGAAGGTGAGGAAGCTCTAGATATTTTGGCTCAAAGTCCAACAACTGCACGTCACATCAGCTATCAAATAGCTCAATATTTTGTTAGCGATCGCCCCCCCACTACCCTGGTAAATCATCTCACACAACGTTATCTTGCCACTGATGGCAATATTCGTGAGGTTCTCAACACCCTATTCCACAGCGAGGAATTCTGGGATACAAAAAACTTTAATGCCAAGTTTAAAACACCATATCAATACGCGATCTCGGCGGTGCGAGCCACAGGTATGGAAGTGAATAACACCAAACCAATCTCTAATCTGCTGCAACAGTTAGCAATGCCTCTATATCGGTGTCCAACTCCAGACGGTTACAAAAATACAGCAGATGTGTGGTTAAATCCTGATGCGATGAACCGCCGCCTGAGCTTTGCGACTGCGATCGCCAATGGCAATTTACCCTTATCAAGCATCCCAACAGATATGCAACAGGGTGACAGAACACTACAAAAGTCTCCCAGTATTCCTGTAGATGCTTGGCAACTAACCAATACATTGGGCAATTCTTTTTCAGTGAAAACCCAAAAGGCGATCGCCTCTAGTGACTCTCAAATCCGTAGTGCTTTAATTTTGGGCAGTCCAGAATTTATGCAGCGTTAGTTATCAGTTACAAAACTAAACTCATAACTCAATATATAGCGTTTTCTTTACCTAATCAATATTTAGGTACATCATAGTCCCCTCTCGAAGAGCGGGGAGGGGGTTGGGGGTGGGGTTCTTGTACCTCAGCCATAGCAGCTGAGATGCAATATGCCTTCCTAGCACAGATCACTTGTATTCTACCGAATTGAAAACAGTCATAATTCAGTACTTTTAAAGATGAAAAGACGTAATTTTCTCATCCAAAGTGGAATTTTTTCAGCCGCCGCCATCACAGCCATAGGTAGCAATGTTATTGTAGCTAGATCCGCTACCGACAATAGCGATCGCAAACGCTTAATTGTAATTTTCCTCCGGGGGGCAGTAGACGGTTTAAACGTTGTAGTTCCTTATTCAGAAACAGCTTACTATCAAGCCCGACCGCAAATTGCCATTCCCCAACCAGGGAAGGAAGGGGGTGTCTTAGATTTAGATGGGCGCTTTGGGTTGCATCCAGCGTTAGATTCTTTGATGCCCTTCTGGAAGGGGAACAGTCTAGCATTTGTTCATGCTTGTGGTTCCCCCGATCCAACTCGCTCTCACTTTGATGCTCAACAATACATGGAAAACGCTACCCCTGGTGACAAACATACTCAGGATGGTTGGATGAATCGTTTACTAGGGGTAATTTCTCAAAAAACACCCATCCAAGCAATAAGTGTCGGAGAAACAACACCCTGGATTTTTTCTGGTCGGATGCCTGTAGCTAACATCGCATCAGGGAGAAATGCTACCAGACCTCTGCCAATAGATCGTCCTCAATTAGCAGCAGCATTTGACCAGCTTTATGGGGGTAATGATACCCTAAGTCAGACCTATCGCCAAGGACGGATGGCGCATCAAGCGATCGTGAATGACCTGGATAGTGAAATGAAAATGGCGAATAATGGTGCGCCTTTACCTGATGGCTTCGCCAGTGATGCCCAACGATTGGCGCAACTAATGGTCAAAGACCCCAGAATTGAGTTAGGGTTTATGGCTTTGGGGGGTTGGGATACCCATGTGAATCAAGGTAGCACTCAAGGACAATTAGCTCGGAACTTAAAAAAATTGGGTTCAGGTTTAGCAACTTTGGTTGATGGTTTGGGGAGCGTTTACCAGAATACAACCATTGTTGTCATGTCCGAGTTTGGTCGTACAGTCAAGCAAAATGATAACGGTGGTACTGACCACGGTCATGGGAATGTTATGTGGGTTTTGGGCGGTAAAATTCGCGGTGGTAAAGTTTATGGTGAATGGCCTGGTCTATCTACAGCCGAACTTTACCAAGGTAGGGACTTAGCTATTACCACTGATTTTCGGGATGTTATCTCTGCCGTGTTGTCAGATCATCTGCATCTAAATCAAGCAAAATTAAATCAAGTGTTGCCAAATTACGCCTCTACTCAGAATCCCCAGAAAATTAAACTAGGCAATTCCACAATGCCGGCATAAAATGGCATTGAATTCTGATAAATCTGGCTCTACTTCTTCTGCGATTAAACCCTGTCGCATTAGCCATTGCCAAAGTGATTTAGCAGCAGGGCAAATATGATGTTTGTAGCAGAATGCCTCGTGTTCTTCAGTCCAAGGAAGTGATTTATTTAATGCGTTTTGTGTCATAATTACTATTAGCTAATGTTCAGAGAGCCACCTTAATCGCTAAATCTACAGGTGGCTTTTTGTTTTTCTTTTGAATAGTCATTCGCGCTACTTGCGCTGATTCTTTATAGCTTGCGCTATCTCCTTGAGAAGATTTAGCATTTCGGGGCTGGTTGTAAACATTTTCGGTAAACTGTGTACTACAAACGCTGTTAGCGATGTCAGTTCATCGGGATTTAATTCCGGATCGACCGCGTGAAGAAAGTCGATAAAGTCTTGTAGCTCAAATAGAGCCAGGTTTTTAGCTACTCGGAGAGTTACTGGTTTTTTCTTCATTGGTCATTAGTTATTAGTCATTGGTCAAAAGCGATCGCACTGTATGAAGCCGAGGTGCGATCGCAAAAAACAAAACCGTCTTACCTTTGCAGGCAGGACGGTTTTATTCGGGTTCTTCAGGTTTTTCGAGCGACTGAGCGGCTATGTTGTAGAGTTCTGTCTTGATCAGTCTCATTCCTTCGTCAAATGAGTCTGCAAAATTCTTATTCTCGTCAAGTCGAGCTTCAAGACGTTGGCGATGAGAACCAACATAAAATTTGAAACCTTGTTCTAATAACTCAAGTCGCTCTAATACTTTTCCAATATCGCTTTCTCCAGCGAGGGAGATGCCTGACCTAACGGTATGTCCCCCCTCGCTATCTTGGCTACCAAGTCCGCCCTGCTCAATCCCATCGCTTTCGCCCGCGTCTCGAATAGATCCCAATCCTTCTTGCTTAGGAATAGGGACACGTTCTTTGCGTCGTCCGCCAGCTTCTTTGGCCTCGCCATACTTCTTGCTCATATTACGTAGTCGGACACCAAATCAAAAATCTGATTCCAATGGTGTCAAAGGATTTGCAACCACAGCTAGAAGCAACTCTTAAACTCACACTCCAAACCATGCAGTTGAGTTTAACCGCATCGATGTCCGCAGAAGATATCGCCCCTGGGGTGAAACAAAACCAAGTCAAGAAGGGATTTGGTAATTTGGTGATCTCCCAAACAGCCGCCTACGGTTGTCGGTTGCTTTTCAAAGAACTGAAGCGATCGTGTAACACCTAATTCCCCATTCGCTACCAGAGGAGTGCTTTTGTACTAGATAAGCTAGCTAAAGTGAAGGATAAACACAATCAAATTACTGCCACTTTACCTAATACTGTCTCTAAACGAGTGGTGAATTCTGAGGAGCGACGCCGAATAGCCCACCGCAGGTATCGCTTGGGTTTTCCTCGCTGGAATCGGGAGAGCGATCGCTTGGATGCTTTCCTCTCTATGAAACGCGGCTCGCGTTCGCTTGAGTGAAGGTGAGTGATTCAATTTGGGATTTCGGATTTGAGATTGAGCCACGTCGCACGCCATCTGCCTTTCTGGAGCAAAGCACAATTTTAGTCAAATTTATTACATAACTGCTTCCAAATCAGGCAGAGGGCACGAGCCACAAGATTGACATATTAACTACATCACATTGACGTAAATCTAATTAAACCTTTTGTGAAACCAGGAAGTCTAAATAATGTAGACAAGTTTTGAATCCATCATTCACAAATATGAGCAAGCATAAAGTTCCTTCGATTAGTATCTTCACAGGACTAGTAGCAGTCGTTCTAGGTAACAGTCTCTTGATGACTTCGGGATCTGCGTATGCCGACTTGCCAGGGAAGCATCCTTATTACCTGCACGCCCTGACTGATTTACGCACTGCACGGTGGTTGCTGGAACATCGCCCAGGCGATGCTGCCGTTAGTAGACAAGAAGATGTTGCAATTGGGCAGATAGATTACACTATTAACGACATTAAGAAGGCATCTATTGATGATGGCAAAGACATCCACGAGCATCCAAATGTCGATGTCCCCAATAATCATCCTGGACGGTTACACAAGGCAGAAGAAATATTGAAGAAAGTGCATTCCGATGTCAGGCGTGAGGAAGACGATCCAACAGCCCGGGGCTTACAACATCGTTCTCTTGTGCATATCGATGCTGCACTCAAAGCGACTAAGCGTGCCCTTTACGATGTTCAACATCATAAATAGAGACTGAATGGGCCAGCAGAGCGTCTCCAAGAGTTGGCGGCAAGCTACGCTCCTACTGTTAGTCTTCCCTTCAGAATGGGTGCGATCGCTCCTTTCCTCTTTGAAAATGGGAAAGCAATGACACGGAGCAATGGCAAGAAGTTGATGTTATGAAAAAACATTCCAGCGATCGCCCAAAATACAAGCGAGTAAATGTTAGTCCAGGGGGCGATGCCTACGGTGGTCACTGAGCCTTGCCGTTCGCGGAGCGTCTCGTAGAGAAGTGCACCAAGCTAGCTACCATTCCGGGGCATCAATTCCACAAAGCTCAACTGACATTTGGCTGCCATTAGGAAAGGCGGACTATGATGCTTTCCCCATCTGCCACTTGAGTAGCTATCCATTCTTCAGTAAGCGCAATCGATGGCTGGTTAGTTCTTTGGAAAATCAAGATAGCGGTGATGATAGCTCCGGCGATCGCGGTTAAAATGATGCCAGTTCTCCACGATGGCTTCATGTTGCTAGCTCTGTTGTTGCAATATAAGAAACCACAATCTTAACCGCAACGCAGTCAACCAAAGGGTTAGCTGATCTGCCACACTTTACTCCTGAACTTGATGGTGATACTTTGCCCACGTCTGTAAGAGATTGGCGCGCGGTGCTGGAGAAATATGATGGAGTAATAATTAGTACACCGGAGTATGCTTACGGAATGCCAGGTGTCCTGAAGAACGCACTGGATTGGATCGTTTCATCAGGTGAGTTAGTAGGCAAGCCAGTAGCTACTATCAGTGCATCTCCTTCAGAATTGGGAGGTTCAAAAGCTCATGCTTCACTAGTGCTGACGCTGACTGCCTTAGCCGCAAATCTTGTCGAAGGTGGGTCAGTAACTATCTCGTTTATTGGTAAAAAACTAAACGCAAATGGGGAACTGACTGACTTGAACACGGTGCAGTCGCTCAAATTTCTCCTTGATGCCCTTGTGCGAGGAATTATAGACAACCGAAAATAACAGAAACTTGTACTCTATAAATAGACTGCTGAGGATGCTATTAAAGAAAGTACAATCACATGGCTTCATCTGATAAATTTCTGTACCATCGGAGTGTGCGCCCTCTCAATATGCTCCAATGTGTAGTTACTTCTATCCTGCTACACTCTATTTTTTTAGTGGGGAGCAAATATTGGTACAGAGCTTTGATACCTGAGCCGAAGCAAGAAATTAGCCAAGAGATTCCAATCGAGATAGTTGAAGTTCCTCCTCAGAAAACAGACATAACTCCTCAAACCTCATTGAGGGCTACCAAAAATTCTCTTGCCGGTGGTAAAGCTTTGCCAGAAAGACCTGTTTTGGGGGTGAAGTCAGGGAATCTGGCAGGACAGAAAGCCGATAATGAGCGTTCTTTTGACTTAACAGCCTCATCTCCTCTCAAGGTACTCCAGACAGGACGGCAGCAGCAGAAAACGGAATTACCAAATCGATTTGGTCAACAACCGCAATTCAAATCTCCAAAAACGGCATCAGCATCTGCAAGCGAGATACAAGTACCTAACTCTCAAAAAATTGCAGTAGCACCAATGACCACACCACTGCCAGTTCCATTTTTTAAAACAGCACCTAACCCAAAGCAAATACCTTTAGTACTTAACCCAAAACAAGTACCTAACGCTCAAAAAATTGCAGTAGCACCGATTACTACGCCACAGCCAGTTCCGCTTCTGAAAACAGCGCCTTTGACAACACCTTTAGTACTTAACCCAAAACAAGTACCTAACGCTCAAAAAATTGCAGTAGCACCGATTACTACGCCACAGCCAGCACAATTGGGAAAAACAGCACTTGAAAGAGCTACAACACTACCAGTACCCAGGAGTCCGAAGAAGTTAAGGCAGTCGAGAGTTGGATTCAGTAGGCGAACACCGACTCAAGCTCAGTCATCTCTAAAAACAGGTGCAGCAAGTTTGTTGGGTGGTACTGTGGGTGTATCTAGTCAGAATTATCGCGGCGATCAACTTGCAGCTGTGCCTAATTCCAACCGCGATCGCATTGGGACTTCTGGTGTTGATGCCAGCAGTCAAGATGTAGACCTCACCTCTTACTTAAACAAATTAAAGCAACGCGTTCAGCAGCAGTGGCTACCAGGAATGAGCCAGTCTAATCGGCGAACGGTGCTTAACTTCACTATTAATCGTTCAGGTGAAGTTAACAATCTCAATATTGTACAAACCTCTGGATCTCGTGTGACTGATGAAGTAGCAATGAATGCGATACAGCGATCTGCACCTTTTGCACCTTTGCCCACAGGATATCGCAAGAACTACATTGATATTGAATTTACATTTAGTATCAACGTTTATGGCCAGCTAAATTTATCGAGGGATGGTGGCTAACAACAGGTAAACAGAGTGCTGCCTGGTTGGTGATATCGATGAAATCTGCTATATAACCAAGGTTGATGGGCTGTTGGTATAATGCTGGCTGTGCTAGTCAGAGAAATCCCAAAATACCGAAAGCTTGGCTAATCCCTTAATGCCATATCCGCATCTTCTGTTGGCTGGTGATCCTCAGTAGTCAGCAGTTTAATCACTGACTCAATCAGTTCTACTTGAGGTAAGTAACAATGCCCGTCCTCGGCAGCTTCGCTCAAAGCATGAACAAGTCCAGGGCAGTATCTAAATTCGGAATCGGGTGCAACTCCTAAGTTACGGGCAATCTTATCAGCAGTCAGAAAACTGATCCCGTAGATATCGGCTGCTAGCTGGTAGGGGTTATGGGTAACAGTAGCGATCGCTTGCTTACCCCACTATGGTATTTATTTAAGTTTTTCGTGGGCAGCCAAAATAATTTTTTCGGTTTCTTCCCAGCTAATACATTTATCAGTTACAGAAACACCATATTTTAATTCATCTTGTTTACCAGTAATTGGTTGACTACCTTCATACAAATGGGATTCCAGCATCATGCCAACTATTGATGTATTACCATCCACTACTTGCTGAATAATATTTTCTAAGACAGCACCTTGTAATTTGTAGTCTTTATTGGTATTGCCGTGGCTACAGTCAATAACAATTCTCGGTGGTAAATTTGCCTGTTTTAATTTCTCTTCTACCAGTTTGACATTTGCTGCATCAAAGTTGGGTTGAGTACCTCCCCTTAAAATTACGTGACCGTAGCCATTACCTTTAGTTTGAAAGACGCTAACCTGTCCGTTTTGATTAATTCCCAGAAAATTATGCGGGTTTGTCGCTGATTGTAAAGCATTCAAAGCTACTTGAATATTGCCGTCAGTACCGTTTTTAAAACCCACAGGCATGGAAAGTCCGCTTGCCATTTCGCGGTGAGTTTGTGATTCGGTCGTGCGTGCCCCAATTGCTGACCATGTAATCAGTTCACTAATATATTGAGGTATGATTGGATCGAGTGCTTCTGTGCCAGCAGGTAATCCCAATTCTGTAATTTTTAATAGTAGATCCCGTGCAATTAATAAACCATTCTCTACATGGAAAGAATCATCCATATCTGGATCATTAATTAACCCTTTCCAGCCTACGGTTGTTCTTGGTTTTTCAAAGTACACTCGCATAATTAATAGCAGGTTATCTTCAACTCGCTCGGCCAAGATTTTTAATCTTTCAGAATATTCGAGCGCTGCTTTGGGGTCGTGGATTGAGCAGGGTCCAACTACTATAAATTTTCGGCGATCCTGAAAATCCAGGATATGTTCTATTTCCTGCCTATATTCTAAAACTCTTTGTTCGGCTAATGGTGTTAAAGGTAATTTTGATTTGACCTCATTGGGAGTTAACAAGATGCGATCGTTCTCGATGTTAGCGTTGTCGATATTACTATTAAATAATTTATTGTGCATGGTGATGCTCTGGCAGTTTTACATACGCACTTCATGAGAAGTGTAACACAAACCTATCAGATTTTAAAACAGCCTGTTTTATGCTTGACAAGTTTATAATTATAGGAGTAGCCCTTTCAAGGTGGGTAAAAATTTTGGTCAAAGAATTCCTCTTTACTCTGTGTTCTCTGCGCCTCTGTGGTTAGATAAATTACTTTTAAACTACATAGGCAAAGAGAGGAAATCAGAGATTTTCTGAGTGACCTTAAAAGGGCTAGTCCTAGATCACACTGTACTTGAATCAAATAATAACTGAAAAAGGGGAAATATTTCCCCCCTTTTTCTTGCTATTGCTATACTGACTCAGTGGTAGTGTATATTATTACTGCCATACAAAAACTTTAGCTTCGTATGGCCCTAAGTCAGTTATGATGCCATCGTCACCAGCTTCTATATCATAATTGCCTGTCCATTCGTGCCATGTACCAGGGCTAGGAAAGTTAGGAACATGATAGCCAGCTAGGAAGTTTTCTGAGAAATTTGCTATTACGACTACACGAGAACCTTGATCATTCCAACGAGTATAAGCTAATACTTTTGTATCGGCATTTTCGTGGATAAAATCAATATTTTCTGTGTAGAGAGCATGATTATTTTTACGCAGGTTGGTTAAGCCTTTGTAGGATTCAAATAAACTACGATTCAACTCATTCCCTAACAGCGTCCAATCGATTTTCGATGATTCAGGTTGTTTAGGTTTATACTCACCAAATTCCTCTCCCATCCAAATCAAAGGTACACCAATAGCAGTCATTAGGATGGCCACTCCTAATTTAGCCCGCCTAAAGGCTTCTTCGTTAAAAATCTCACGGTTCCCCAGTTCGACCATGATATGGTTATGGTCGTGATTGGTGAGGTAATTTACTACATTGGTGGCACCCAAGAAGCCTTGGCGCTTACAGTCAATGACATCTTTTAGACGCTCTAAATCAAATGTATCACCGCAGATATGTTCTAGAATGCAATGATAAAAACTGTCATGCCAGCAACCATCCATTGGCCCATCTACATTGGTAATGCTGGTAGTTTCAGGAATGTGTTCTGCAACGTTATAAAAAGGCTTCGCACCAGCAGTTTTTTTGGCTTCCTGAACAATCCAGTGCATGAAGTCGTAGTTAGCAATTTGCCGTGCTGCATCATAGCGAATACCATCAAGATGATATTCTGATATCCAGAAACGGATTGCCTCACCAGTAAATTTCCACGCTGGATGAATCTTTAATTTTTCGTCATAATGTTCGTAATTAAACTCAGGTCCCCAGTTATTATCAGGGTCACGAGGTTCGTGATGATACCAATAATCGTGATCAATTTGTGTTAAGGGAGCAGATGCTTCTGAGTGGTTATAAATTCCGTCAAGAATTATACGAATACCTCTGGCGTGACACTCATCAATCAATTGTTTCAACTCAGCAGTCGAACCATAACTTGATTCTGTTGCAAAGAAGTGGCGTGGATTATAACCCCAGCTATAATCACCAGGATATTCTTTAAGTGGCATCAATTCAAGAGCGTTGATTCCCAGTTCAGACAAATAATCTAACTTTTCAATGATGTGTTTGTACTTACCTCGTGCATAAGGATCATCTTCACCACCAGAAAAGTCTCCGACGTGCAATTCATAAATTACTAATTCGTGGTCAGCAGGTAAAGGTTTATCATCATGTTGCCAAAGGTATGTATCAGTTATCCTTTCGCCATCTTTGACCCGGATAACACCATCATCTTTTCCACTCAGTTCATCTATATCAGTTGCATAGGGGTCTGTAACCTCAACCCATTGTTCTGGTTCAAAAAACCATGAATTTGACTGGACGCGGAATTTATATTTATAAACGCCATCTTCTAGTTCAACACTTGTGCGGAAATAACCATCATCACCTCTTTCCATTGGAATTTCTTGCCAATCAGAAAAAGAACCAATTAATGCGGCTCCTTTGTTGTAAGGTGCAAATAAATTGAATTCAATTGGCTTTGCCATAGAAGTGTTTGTAATATCAAGGGTTGATAGAAGTATTCTCTGATGGTCAATTGAATTTGCAAATCGCTCTAGAGAAATAATTAGATCGCGAGCGCTTCTATCTTCAGGAATAACTGATAAAGACTTTATAAAATTTAACTATGTTGGTTTTTTTTAGCTTTTTGTAGCATTTATTAATTGACTAATAGATAGATTTGCTATGTTGCAAATTTTGCCTATAAGTAGGTAGGCATAATTAATTAAACATAAAATACAATCCTATTTCGTAGTGAGCGATTCATCGCTCGAAACAACAATTATCAGGACTAAAGTCCTGACTACAAACTTTAATTATTTACGCCTAGCTACTTAAAACTAATAGACTTCTTGCATAAATCAAAAAAAAGAACCCCACCCCGCCTTTATAGCGGTTCCCATTCAGATGCAGTACAACGTTACATCACGAGGTGTAGGGGCACGGCAATGCCGTGCCCCTACGGGTGTAACTCACGTAAACGATAACTGCTATAACTTACGTCAAAGTCTTCCCTCCCCGCAAGCTCTTAGGGGTTGGGGGTGGGGTGTTAGGGGACTTTTGCATGCTTGTCTAATATTTTTAAATACTATTGGATACAACTGCAATAAACTAATAGTTTTTTATGAAATTCTAATACAGCAGATATTCGGTAAAACTAGGATATTTTTTGCCAAATATCTCCTGATAAAATTACTCTATTTTGCCGTTAGTTTGTTGCAGATAACTTAATAACCAATTCGCCGCCGTTGCCCTGCGAGTTTGCCGAGGCCCAAATTCCCCAATTTTGTAACCTTTGAAGCCCAGTTTTTCTTTTAGCATTTGTTTATTTTCAGCAGGAATGGAACGAGTCAACTTGACTGTTGCGGGGCGAGATTCAATGAAATCTGGTGGTTGTGGGTACTCATTCTGCCATTCTGATGCAACTTGGCTAGTGTCCCATTGTGCAGTTGAGGAATCATAGCGATAGCCTAAATAATGCCATAGCAACTGGTTAACTGTGGCATCATCAAGCTTTTCGTCAAGAATTGCCCAAATTGTTTCTGTATTGAGTGGTGGCAGGTTAGACATAAGAAATTCAAAATTCTAAGTTGAAAAATTGACTACTGATTAAATTACAGCAGTTTTGTTAACAACCCACTGCGATCGCGGCATCATCCTGGAATAAAGCCATTTTTGCTCCCACCGTAATGTTACCGCCTTTGCCCGTAGAACCCACAGTTTTAGTGGCAAAAGCCCAGTACCAGCACCATTAAGAGTTGGTCAGTCTGAAATCTAATATCCCCTGCGGCTCCACTGTTGGAAGTATTATAAGATACCCGCGCCCCCTCAATCAATATGAGTCGGTGATATTTTTAATACTCTTTAATAAATTTAAATTGAGCAAAAAAAGCTTGAAACTTCTTCTGAGTAAATGTTCTGGCGGTTATTATGACAATTTTTTTTAAAAAGTGGCAGTATAATCGGTGACTGACAATCTGCAATTTATTTATCGCTAAAAGGATATTTATGTCAGACCAATTCACCTTTACCGTTACCAATGATACCGAACAAACAATTACAGAGTTGTGGGCATCTGTGGATGATGAAGAGTGGGCTTCATTTACCTTGAGTGATTCAGGAATTCCATCGGGTGAAACAGCAACAATTACTTGGGCTGAATATACTAATGATTCGCCCTGTGAATGGTATATCTCTGCTGTATTTGAAGATGAATCAGAAAGTGAGTCAGCTCTATTTAACTTCTGTGAAGAGCCAGCTTTAACATTCGGCTAAATTTCCCACTGCGATCGCGCTTAACTCATGATTGCATATGGACTCTAGCCATAAAAATAAAAGCCCTACCTCGAAAGTATCTAGGTAGGGCTTGATATTGGCAATATTTCAGATATAACGATGCCTACGGCGCTAAACTACGCAATTTTGCAAAATACTTAAAGCTACAGCCTCCGCCACTTTAATCCCATCGATACCCGCCGAGAGGATTCCCCCTGCATATCCTGCGCCTTCCCCAGCCGGATAAAGACCGACTGTATTTAAACTCTGATAATCCTCATTGCGTTTAATCCGAATCGGTGACGAGGTGCGAGTTTCCACCCCAGTCAACACGGCATCATCCATCGCAAAACCTTTAATTTGTTTATCAAAAGCGGGAAGGGCTTCACGGATAGCAGCGATCGCATAATCTGGTAAACTATCACTCAAATCACCCAAATTTACCCCCGGTGTATAAGACGGCTTAACAGTGCCCAATGCTGTAGAAGGGCGATGGTTGAGAAAGTCTCCCACCAACTGCCCTGGAGCTTCATAAGTTCCACCGCCCAATTTAAAAGCTCGTTCTTCTAAGCGCCGTTGCAAGTCAATTCCCGCCAAGGCGTTTCCCAGATAATCTTCGGGGGTGATGCCCACAACGATCGCACTATTGGCATTACGCTCATTGCGAGAATATTGGCTCATCCCATTAGTGACAAGTCGCCCCGGTTCTGATGCGGCTGCAACCACCAAGCCTCCGGGACACATACAAAAACTATAGACGGAACGACCATTTTGGCAGTGGTGAACCAGTTTGTAATCGGCAGCACCTAAAAGTTTATGACCCGCTTGAGCGCCGAAACGACATTGGTCAATGAGAGACTGGGGATGTTCGACCCGAAAGCCGATGGAAAAAGGTTTTGCCTCTATGTAAACCCCACGATCAAATAGCATTTGAAAGGTATCGCGGGCACTGTGACCTACCGCCAAAACTACATAATCACTGGCGATATATTCCCCACTAGCGAGGGTGACTCCCCGCACCTGTCCATTTTCGATATTGATATCTTCCACCCGGCTTTGAAAGCGAATTTCACCGCCGAGGGATTCGATTTGGGCACGCATACTTTGGACGATTCCAACTAGTTTGAAGGTGCCAATGTGCGGTTTGTTGATATATAAAATTTCCGGTGAGGCTCCCGCATTGACTAATTCGGTCAACACCTTACGCCCATAATGCTGAGGATCTTTGACTTGACTGTAGAGTTTGCCATCGGAGAAGGTACCCGCGCCACCTTCGCCAAACTGGGCATTAGATTCGGGGTTGAAATCTGATTTTTTCTTCCAAAAGCCAAAAGTATCAACGGTGCGATCGCGAACTTTTTTGCCACGCTCTAAAATGATGGGACGGAACCCCATTTGCGCCAGCATCAAACCCGCAAACAAGCCACAAGGGCCAGTACCGATAACGATGGGGCGAATCGTCAAATTGCTCGGTGCTTGTGCCACTGGGCGATAACTCATGTCTGGCGTAGCCATCAGATGAGGATCTTTTTTCAGGCGCTTGAGTAGATGAGTTTCCTGAGTCGTTTCTACATCCAGAATATAAACAAGGGTAATCTCTCCTTTCTTACGGGCATCATAGCTACGCTTGAAGATAGAATAGCCGATCAAATCTTCGTCTGTGATTTGCAGCTTTTTGAGGATGGCAGACTTGATCTCATCTTCAGGATGATCAAGCGGGAGCTTTACTTCTGTTAGTCGTAACATTGCGAGGAGAAATGCATACTTGTCTATTAAAATCTTAATCAAAATTAGCGAACTTGAGATTTTGGATTTTGGATTTTGAATCTTCAATCCAAAATTTCAAAAGGTCTGAATGCGAATTTATCCTCTCTCTGTGTTCTCTGCGCGGCAGTCGCTCATGGGGGAAACCCCCAAGACCGCGCTGCCTTGTCTCTGTGGTTCGTTTATTTAGATAATTTCTTTCTTGGAAATCCCTTATACTCCCTCCGCAATAAGCAAGCTACGCAAAATAAATCTAAAATCCAAAATTATTTAACAGCCGCTTCTAACATTCGTATTGTCCCAAGTTCAGCATCTATTTCCACTTCCCCACCGATTGGCAAGGTAAATTTATCCTTAATATGACCAATCATTGAACCATACCAAGCAGGAATACCTAAAGGAAGTATGTGGTCTTGCAAGACTTGCATTAAAGTAAATGATGGTTCATCCCCAAGACTACAATTAGTACATTGCCCAAAGATCAAGCCAGCAATCTGATTAAGTATCCCAGCAGTTTTTAACTGTGTCAGCATCCTATCTACACGATAAACATCCTCGCCAACTTCTTCCACAAACAGAATGCTTTTGTTCCAAGAAGGTAAGTAAGGTGAACCCACCATCGCTGATAGCACTGATAAGTTTCCACCCACAAGTTTCCCCCTCGCCTTTCCCGGTGCTATTATCTCCACCCGCACTTCGCTAGGGTTGAGATTTTGCATAGTCACAGCTTCACCATTAAATAGGATGCGCTTGAAGTAATCCACTGTAAATTGATTCCAGGTAGATGTAGCAACTGGCCCATGAAAAGTAATCATTTGACTACGGGCATTAATTGCTAACAATAGCGTCGTAATATCGCTGTAACCGATGATAATTTTCGGATGGGAGCGGATCAGCGAGTAGTTGAGTAGGGGTAAAATGCGATTACAGCCCCAACCACCACGCATGGGAATAATTGCTTTGATGGTGCGATCGCTAAACATCGAGTTTACATCATCGGCGCGATCGGCATCTTTACCCGCTAAATAGCCGTAACGGTCTAAAATATGCTTCCCCAGCTTGACTTTTAACCCTAACCGTGAAATTGATTGCTGCGCCGCTTCGATATCTTTAGCATCAATGATACCCGCAGGGGAAATCAATCCTACAGTATCGCCAACTTGCAGGCGGGGCGGCTTGGATATGGTGTTTGGTGATGGCTTACCTTGGGCGGTAAGTGCTGGTATCTGGGTGGCTAAGGTAGCTAGTCCACAGGTTGTGATAAATTCCCGACGTTTGATAGTCATAACCATTAAGTTAGGGACTAAGGACTATTTTCCTAATATCTAAATACCCAGTTTTGTAAAGAGTACTTATAGCACAATACAGTTCATTTAGCACCAAAAACCTTAAACGGCGTAGGTTGGGTTGAGGAACGAAACCCAACATTTACCGGGCTTTGTTGGGTTGCACTTTGCTTAACCCAACCTACAATTTTTCCTAACCTAAAAGGATGCTTGAAAAGTCCTCTCATCGATAGCAAAAAATTCTAGATCCCCCTAAATCCACGCCACTTGCTCTACTTGGGGAGATCCCCATCGCTCTTAGCGTCTCCCCTTGGGAGAAGACCGCAGTGGCTCCCCGATAAATTGGGGGACTTTGATTCCGGTTCCCCCCTTTTTAAGGCAGGGCTGATTCATTCCCTAAAAGACCTTAATTTACAAGCGTATCAGTCAAAAAAATCAGGTTTTTAAACACTCTAATTGGGTCAAAAACCAGGCGATCGCACTTAAATTTACCGATTGAAACAGTAATTTTTCGATTACCAACTCACTAAATTTTCTGGTTGATACTCTTGACAAAATTCTGATCTGAACGAATGAAACAGCCCTGCTTTTTAAGGGGGGTTAGGGGGGATCAATCAGTGCCCAAAGTTACATTTAAAACAACCTCTAAGCGTATTAAGTTATAGCCAGCATAAATCATTCCTCAACAACAAAATTCCTGACTTCTTAAATAAGTCAGGAATCTAAACCTTTCGATTTTCACAAATCAAATAAGATTGCTATATGTAAATTTTGATTGACTAATTTTACTCATTAATCATCCGGCGAAGATCATCAAGAGGCGATTCTGGTTCGGTGATTTCTGAATTGTTGCTGTTAGTTATTTGTACATCTTCCTCTTCAACATAAAATTCAACGCTTATTTTAATTTTCACTTTCCCTTTTTTCTAGCTTTGAGAACCTAGTTTTAAGATTTCGCAATCTATCCCCGTCTGAAACAAATTTACATTCGGAGATTGTTTTATCTTTACTCCTTGGCTACTTAATTGTTGATTCAATGTTAATTCTACGGCGGAGTTAGATGAGTTATTTATTGCTTGTTTAAATTTAGCAACTTTATATGTGTTGTCTCCTAAGTCAAAAACATCACCATCGTTACACTCTATTTTCTTGAATTCATCTTGCATATCAACCTCAATTTTTGAAATTTTTCTAATTTACGCAAAACTGTAGTTAGTGAATGCTTTAGCACTCACTAAAAGCTAAATTTATCTCAAATCATCTTCGAGATTAAAATTAAACCTCTTATACCACATCTGAAATCAAAAACTCATTCTTCCCAAACTTCCTATCAGTATCAAACGAATCACCAATTATAGGCAAAAGATGATCGTATAATTGCATCGCCTGTAAACAACTATTAATATTAGAAGCGGCTGAATTATATGCGGCAATATTTTCTTCAACAACATTCAATAATCGGTGATTATTCGCAATTTTTTCTTCAGCTTCTTGTTCTAATGTTTTCTCTAAATAAGCACGCGCATGTGGGTATTGCTGCAAAATTTCATCTGCTTGCTGATCTGCCATTGGCAATAACTGAGTTTTGAGAGTTTGGTTGATAGTTTGACGGAAAGATTTACGAATAGTTTGAGAAACTTTTGGTTCAAAATCTAACTTTAATAATTGCCTAATTGCTGGTTCTGCTTCGACAACACTTTCAGCGTCGTAACTTTGAGAAGTTTGTAATAGAGTCTGGCGAAATTGATATATAGAAAAAGTGCCTTCATCGTAAAATCTGGGACTTTCTCGCACAAAGCGATCGCACTCTACACTAGCAGCACTCAGTAATGCTTGAGTAACTACTTTTTCGACAGTCTTTATCGTTTGTTCAATTCCACCATCATGATCTAATAAACGATACAATTGACGATAATATTCTGACTTCCGAATCTTTTCAATCAATCGTTGGAAATAACTTGCAACTACTTGCTGAGAAGATTCAATCAAAATATCTTCCAATTGATTTGCTAAATAATAAAATGCCTCTACTAAAATCGCAATTAAAGGTGCTGTAGCATTGCGAGGATGGCTAATGGTTGCGCGTCGATAAGCATCAGCGACAGAAAAAGTATCTAGCAATTCATCTAGACGGCGAATCATCCGTGATTGCAGTTGCTTAAAATCTGCTTCAAAAGCATCACAGGAATTATTAATTATTTGGTTAACTTCTTCTGTGATATGCTCACTAAACTCTCTACCAATTTGCTGAAGTTGCTGATTTAGGCGTTGCAACTCTTGCGCTTTCATCGTCTCAATTTCTTGAGGCTGACTATCTAAATTGTGTTGGACACTCTGATAATGTTTCTTCAGTTTAATACAAACATCTTCCAAATCATCAGCAAGATTTTTAAATAGTTGGGGACGCTTTTCTTCCGTAAGATAGCGAGTAATTGCTATACGAAATTCTTCAGTACCACTATCTTGAATTAGCTTTTCTATCAGTTCATTTCCCCAATCACCCAAAATCCGCACATAATTTTGATTTGGGGTTTCAAAGCCGTTAACAGACACACGGAATTTAGTGGAAGCAAGTTTCCCTGAATTTACACAGTAGTTGTTAAACGCATAGACAAATTGTGGTGTTTCTTCTTGACTGTCTAAACTTTTGACGCTTTCAGCAAAGAAAGAATCTAAACCAAATCTATCTTGTCCACTTGTCTGTTTAATCTGACTGCCGTAAAATCCTAATAATCCACTAGTTTTATAAACCTTGCTTGTATTGTGAAATTGCCCACTAATTAAATCGTCTAATCGTTGCCTTAGCTGGGTATTGTACCAAGTTTCATCGATTCGGTTGAAGACATAGAAAACGCGATCGCGTACTCCCCCATTCTCCCGCATTAATTCCAAAAGTTCTGTTTCTTCTTTTGTCATGTCACCCGCCGAAGCAGGTTTTAGCACACACACCACCGCCGAAGTATCAGGATGTTGAATTTTGGCATAAGTTAGCTGTGCATCTTTTTCTACTGGTGCATCGATGCCAGGTGTGTCAATAATTACATTTCCATCTTCTAGCAAAGGATGATTACAGTAATATTCTATCCGCTTCAATACTGCACTATTGCTACCACGACGGGCATATCCAGCCGCTTCCTTAAGGTTAGAAAAGTTAAATTGCTCCATTGAATATGTAGCATTATTAACCGTGTATATGCGATCGCGGTTTGCCATATATCCCTCTAGCAACAACATTAACGCCTTCGCCTGTTTTGCACGTTCTGATTTACTCTCACCACCCTCCTGCTGAATAATAACTTCAGAACCTTCACGTAGCAAGTTAATTACATCAGCTTGGTTGATATTAGGTACTGTCTTAAATCCTAGCTGCTGACACAAAGAAACTGCTTGTTCCCGAATTTCTGCTTCACTTAAAAACGTCAAAACAACACGTTCTTGATCTACTTCTGCATACTCGATTTTGCATTCTGTACCTGTAGCGTGTCCCTCTGCACTGTAAAGTAATTCCCTTTCTAATAGTGCATTTATTAACATTGATTTCCCAGCACTAAACGCACCTGCAAATACAATCTCAAACTTGGGAGAAATTGCCTTACTTAAGGAAGTTTGTACAGGTGTAATATCTTGAGAACGTAGCGTTGGTTCTTGTTGCAAAAGTTGTAATATAGATTCAACCTGCTCTTTCAAATTTTTGCACTGAAGCGGTAAATCTGACATATTGGGCATCCTGACAATAATTATGTATATATTAGTAATATTTATTGTCTTGGCGGTTCAGTAAAATTCCTGATAATTTTCATCCTGGTTAATTGCTGGATGTTACTTAAACAACTAATTAATGACTATTAACTAATGAGAGTTTTTGCGATCCGATTAAAACCCCACGACGATTTAAGACAAAGCTTAAAGAATTTTGTCAAACAGGAAGACATCAAAGCCGGGTTTATATTAAGTGCCATTGGTAGTCTAGAAGAAGCGAAAATTCGCTTTGCTAATCAAGACATCAGTACAGTATTAACCGAAAAATTTGAAATCATCGCTCTCAACGGTACAATAGCAACTACAGGTGTGCATTTGCATATCGCTATTTCTGATCGAGAAGGCAAAACTATCGGTGGACATCTCGACGATGGATGCATTATTTACACAACTGCTGAAATAGTTATTGGTGCAAGTGAGGAATTTACTTTTAATAGAACTTTTGACCAACAAACAGGTTATCAAGAACTAGAAATATACAAATATTAATATTATATAATGGAGTATAGAGATACAATAGGAAATTGTTGAAAGCTATTGCTAGCTACAGGATTGTTGTGCTTACGGCTAGAGTAAAACAAAATCTTTAAGTCGGCATTGTTGTCAGACAAAATTAAAGTGTAATTTGTTATGCAACCTTCTCTGCCTCTTGCTGGCTTAAATATTCTTGTAGTTGAAGATGATGATGATATTCGCTTTTTTATTACTACAGTATTGGAAGCAGACGGAGCCACCATTGTAGCAGTTCCGTCAGCGCCAGCAGCACGGGAAGTGTTACCGCAATTGCAACCTGATGTCTTAATTTGTGATATAGGTATGCCTGGGGAAGACGGCTACACTTTTATCCGAAAAATACGGGCGCTAAAGCCAGATATGGGTGGACAAGTTCCAGCTATTGCCTTAACTGCTTATGGCGATAGAGAGGATCGGATTCGCGCTTTGGAAGCTGGCTTTCAGACTCATGTATCTAAACCAGTCTCTCCAGGAGAACTAGTTGAGATTGTCGCTAATTTATTTGCTTCTTGTAATTGGTAATAGATGATATTTTCACCTAATTTAACGTGAGTTCGACAAGTCTTATTTGACCTCTCCCCCAGCCCCTCTCCGACACGGAGAGGGGAGCAAAAAGCTGAATTTTTCGTTGCTCCTCCCTTTCCGTTTCCCAGAGGGAGGCTGGGAGGGAGAGGTTCATCGAACTCACGTTATATTACAGCAGATTGCGAGTTGCTGAGGTACAAAAATACCCCACCCTAACCCTCCCCGACATATTGGGGAGGGAACTAGATTTGCTGTTTCCCCCCGATATATCGGGGGGATTAAGGCAGGGCTGTTTCATTCGTTCAGATCAGAATTTTGTCAAGAGTATCAACCAGAAAATTTAGTGAGTTGGTAATCGAAAAATTACTGTTTCAATCGGTAAATTTAAGTGCGATCGCCTGGTTTTTGACCCAATTAGAGTGTTTAAAAACCTGATTTTTTTGACTGATACGCTTGTAAATTAAGGTCTTTTAGGGAATGAATCAGCCCTGGGGATTAAGGGGGGTAATTCACCGTAGCACCAAGCAATGGAAGGGTGTACTTCATTTACTTGCAAAGTACTGTATTACTCTCAATAAAAAGCGATTATAAAAAAATCTCCACATTCTAGGTATTGATTTGCTGCCTCTGAGTCAAACACATTGCAATTCCCTTTTCGTAGTAAGCAGCCTCATTAATAAAAATAGGCCAAACGGTAGATGTACCATCATAAACAATCGTTTTACCATCAAAACTTATAAAAACTGGATCTCCTGGATTCAAGGCTTGATAATCCTTATCTTGAAGCTCTGGATGAATCATCCCAAAGATTGTACCATCAGGTTTTTTTGGATAGTCCACTGTTGATAAGTGGTCATAGACAATCAATGTTTCGTTAGTTGACGGAATTTCCCCTTGCTTAAACTGTTCTAGGTAGTCCAAAACCGCATGAACAAGTTCTTCTGTTTGCTGAAATAGCGTTGCTTTTAAAACACCTTGGGCAATGGGGCCAACTTCGATCGCAAAGCCTAGTTCGCAGAGAGAATTGACAAATGGATTTTCTTCAATTGATTTAAAAGAGCAGCGATAAATCCTCACCAAAGGGCTGATATGGCTTAGATAAGCGGCCAATTTCAAGTTGAAGGGATGACCGTTATCGATAATAATTGTTAGACCCATATTAGCTGTACTGCTGTGCAAGTCTAAGATGAAGTCTGCTTGTTTATCCCTATTTGATGCGAGGGTGTTCTGGATTAATTTAGCTTGCAATTCTTCGTAACTGTTTAGAGTCGGATCTTGTAAGTCTTGCTTAAGAAAACAGCGATTTAAATCCTTCTCTAGATATCGCCTCCCTACTGCAAAAGCATTGGGATTTGCTAACAGGGTGACTGTCTCAAAACTTGGTCTAGTAATTAAATCGGGAAACTGGGCAAATTTTTGGATCAGGTAAGCCCCTGTAAATTCATTGCCATGAGTTCCGCCAACAATTGCAACTCGATTCATCTGGTTCACAATTACACCAACTCTACAATCCAGCGAGTACTTTATGAAGCATTAACTTTGCCAATGCGATCGCGATCGTGTGGTTGATTAAGATAGGACATATCAGGCCCATTGGGAATAATCCCGCCGGGGTTGAGTGGGAATAGGTTCCCGTAATAGTCCCGCTTCACGGTTTCTACGTCGCAAGTGTCAGCCACACCTGGAAGCTGATACAAATCACGCAGATAAGCCCCGAGATTCTCATAGTCTCGAATTCGCTGCTTATTGCATTTAAACAGCCCATAATAGGCACTATCAAACCGAAATAATGTTGTGAATAAACGTACATCTGCGAGTGTGAGATTTTCTCCGCATAGATAGCGATTAGTCTGCAATGTTATGTCAATCTCATCGAGAGTTGCGAACAGTTCATTACAAGCTTCATTGTATGCTTCTTGAGTTTGGGCAAAGCCGCAGCGATACACACCGTTATTTACCGCGTGATAAATCTTCTCATTCCACCAGTCAATTTTTTGTTTAAGTTCTTCTGGGTAAAGATTTAACGTAGGATTGTTGGCGAACTCGTTAAACTCAGAGTTCAGCATCACGATAATTTCTGAACTTTCATTATTGACGATAGTTTTTGTTTGATTGTCCCATAAAATTGGAACTGTAGAGCGTCCACTGTAGCCTGGTTGTGCGCGTTGATAAAATTCAGCTAGTGTGCCACAACCTTCTTCTTCTTGGTTAAATATCCAACCGCCTTCAATGGGAGAAGGAGAGACGATACACACTGATATTACCGCTTCGAGTTTTTTTAGCGATCGCACAACCAAGGTTCGGTGTGCCCAAGGACAGCCCAGCCCAACATATAGTTTGTAGCGCCCCGATGCTGGTGGGTGTGGATTCCCTTGCTCTGTGCCAATGAAGTTCCGAAATTGGCTATTGGGACGAATATACGCTCCCGACTGATTGCTAGGAGCAAGTTTGGACATCATGATTTGCCACATAGTCGTCCAAACAAACTTTCCCAGCCAGATGATCAGCTTGGGGGGGAGTGTCCTGCCCTTTTTCTTGGGGAAATTTTTATCGTCATCCATTGGAGTTGAGTTGATCATGGCGACAATCTTACTTTGGAAGGATTGACATTACGACAGTTATGTGATTTTTAATTTATTGCGCGTAGGTTTCCATATCTACACGCACTTTGAGATTTCTTACTTTACCATGAGCCACCGAATGCCCCTACCACGGGCGAAGTAGGGTGGGGAGGATGTCAATCTACTACGCTTTGGCTGAACTATTTTTTATTATTGTGTCTAAGTTCTGATATATGGCGCTTCTCGATTGAATGCAATACAGACCTAACGCACAGCCCCAACCCTTGTAGCGTTGGGGAGTAAGATTCAAAGCCTCTCTCCTAAAAGGAGAGAGGAATGGAAGTGAGGTCAAGGTGTATTGCTTCCATTCGAGAAGCGCTATATTCAGAATCACACGAATCTGCGAATGATTAGTTTCCCCAGTCGTAGGCCGATAAAATTTAAAATATACTCCGCAAGTTTTGGTGAAAGAAGTGGCAAAAATGGCAATAATAAGGCATTAATATTACTAAAGCTAGTAGTAGCAACAACAACAACGCTAGGGATGAAAGAAATCAGCGTCCATATCAACCGATTTATAGATTTAGAGTTGATAGAAGTACGTTTTTGGAGTTGATTGACAAGAAAATAGCGAGTAGTCACAAATAATACAGTGAAGCCTATCCAAGCAAATATTGATAGTACCCAATTTGGTAGATACAGATTGTAAACTACTAAAGCAGCAGGAAGCAGCGAAGCTAGCTCCCAAACTAGCAGATTTAGATTAGTCCGAAAAGAACTTAGTATTTGTTCAGTCAGCCAATAATGAGCCGAGACAATTATTGAACAGTTGGAATTTTCCATAAAATCCAACTTGATTTTGTGAAATATATCACCATGAAGAAGGATGGTGCTTTGCAAAATGATGTCTTGATCTTTATAACTATCTGAAGATGATTGAGTTTGCTTATAGTAAGAATTAAAGGTGACTCCAGGCTGGAAGGCTGTTTTACCAGTTGTATTTTTAATCAGAAAAAATTTAAAAATATTAACTATAACAATAACGTAAAAAGCTTGATTAAACTGCTTTTCAGTAGTTTCTTTCTTCTTGACAAGTACATCATTATTGCTGAAGCAAGTGTAATACCAGAGAGGAATTATCAATTTAGGTGGAATGTACAGAGAAACACCAGTTTTTTGTGCTTGCTGAATCTGCTCTACAACTGTCCCATTCAGGTAAAAACTACACTGCGATTGCTCCACCTTCAGTTCCAAGCGATCGCCCTGAGGAACTTGTAGAGAAAGCAAGAGCGCAACATCAGCTTGATTACGAGCTTTTTTTATTATATCGGCGTTCATTATTGAGATAAATTTGCGATACCTTTGATCAAATTAATCAAAAAACTAAATGTTCCACGCCACTGCTTCTCCCCAGAAACTACTCCTTCATGATGTGTATTAATAATTAAATTCTTTGCTTCTTCAGATAAATTAAAAAGCTCTTTATGGTAACGAGTGATAATATCTCCATCTAACTGCATGACAGTTTGAGCATAAATAATATCAGTTTTAGTACTTTTAACGTTACTACTATCAAGTGCAGCTTTCAGTTCATACATTTTACGTAGGGTACGAACAAATCTAGCATTATTTAAAAGCCTTTGAATTTCTTTAAAATTGTCAATCCAATCTTCTTGCTTATTACCATCTTTGTCATCAAGAACGGGAGTTGGAGCCGGGAGTATTGGTTCAGCTAGTTTCACATTTTCTTCATCGCTTTCAACTAGATTTTCTTGATGTTGCTTCGCATATTCAAGCCTCCGACGATATCGTTTTATCCTCTCATCCTGCGGATTATAAAAATCTGAACCTTCCTCAAGAAGAAGGTAAAAATATTCTCTTTCAATTTGGTCGAATAGACTTCTATAACGCTTACGAAGTTCTTGAGCTTGATAACCTTCTTCTGGAATATCTTTTGCATCAAAGTAATCTGGATCGTGTATAGAATAAATTTCTTGATATGCCTCCCAAGCATTAAACTTTGAAGCATTAATCCTATCCACAACCATCGTATTTACTTCTATAGCTGTGATGTCAGAAACTAATGTCTGTACAGATGATACTAAATTGTTTATCAAGCTTCTAGCTTGGGTTTGAATATCTGGATGTTTAGTACCATTTTGGTCTTTAGTTTGAATATCATTAGACATAGTGTAACCCTATTATCAGTTCTGACCAAGATTGCTGTAGGCTTCTATTGATAGGTAGAAGCAAATCAACCTATAAATTAGGCTAGATTGCTGTCGGTGTTTGAGTTTAACTGTGCAATTAACAAAGTAATGCTTACATTTCTGATTTTTTGCGATTTTTCACGATTTCCATAAAAAATCTATACAATTTTTCTACACTTTCTATATTCTTGTGAATAATCTCCCGACCATCTTTAATTTGAGTTAAATGAAATTCGCGGATTTCTTTATAAGTACCGCTATCAGTAAATTCACTACCAATTTCATTGTCGATATCGCCATTAACAAGATTAATTCGGGTATATATTCGATTACCTGGTTTGGGATGTGCCGATGTTATCTCATTTTGTGACTGCTCAGATGAATCTACAACCCAAGTGGTGATTTTTAAATCAACAACTTCAACTATTGCTGTTTTAATAGCATCAATAATTTCATCAACATCCAGTCCCTTTTTATCAGCATTAAGATTAGTAACTATTGTTCTGAAATCACTATTTGTTGTAGTAACAGTTAGTCTATTACTTTCCAAGTTATCCGTACTTCTCGAATTTACAGTATTTACCATAGTTTCTTGGTGGCCAAAGGTTTAAATTTCAACAAAGTATCATTCTAGCTTATGTGAAAAACTCTCCCGTCTTTACTTAATAAAACTAAGCAAAATCTAAACAACTTAATAATTGAAAGAATTATTGATCAAGAAAAGTCAAGCTGTGATTTACCGGAGCTAATTTAATCTGACAAGAGAAAATAATTTATCTGCTATTGCAAACAAGGGGGCACAAAGTATACACTAGTGTAAATACACATTAATGTATAAAATAATGCTGTAAGAATTCAGGATCGCTACTCTTACAATAAGTACATTATATACAATGAGTTAGTTATAGCGGTTTCCATTCAGATGCGGTACAACATTACATCACAAGGTGTAGGGGCACGGCACTGCCGTGCCCCTACGGGTGTACCTCACGTAAACGAGAACCGCTATATACCTGGGAAAACAAGAAAAATATGTTGTTGTTATCGCGTAAAGCTATTGTTACACCTTTGATAATTTGTACATGTATATTAGGAGTTGGCTTGATTCAATTCCCCCAATTGCAAAAACTGATAAGTAGCAAAAAATCCGCCTCTATAGAAACTCTAGAGAAAGAAATAAAAGCTGAAAATCTCCGCCTTAATTTTCTTCAAAAAATGCCTACTTTTGGTTATGATAACTTGATTGCAGATTTAGTATATCTCGATTTTTCACAATACTTCGGAGACGATGAAGTTCGGGATAAAACAGGTTACAGTTTAAGTCCAGAATATTTTGAAGTTATTCTAGAACGTGACCCGCGATTTTTAGCAGCGTATCAGAGTCTTTCTGTCAGTACTTCATTGTATGCTGCCATGCCCGAACGGGCGATCGCAATCTCAGAAAAAGGGTTAAAATCACTATCTCCTTGGGTTCCCGAAAGGTCTTATTACGTCTGGCGTTATAAAGGAGTTGATGAGTTATTATTTTTAGGCAACGCTAAAGCTGCCCAACATTCTTTTGCAATAGCGGCAAACTGGGCTAGTAAATTTTCCGATCCAGAGAGTCAGATGATCGCTAATACTTCCCAAAGAACTGCTGAATTTTTGAATCGAAATCCTAACAGCAAATATGCTCAGATTTCTACCTGGGGAATGGTTTTAAGTAATCAAGTTGATGAGAAAACTAGTAAACGCGCAATTAGGGCAATCGAAGCTTTGGGAGGAAAAGTAATTAGAACTCCTGAAGGTACTAATAAAATTATATTTCCCCCCAAAGATTAAATTATTGCTCATAGCGCTTTGCTGCAAGTGTAGTAGCAAATTATATTCACTCAATTGTTTCCAAATTTATCACGCATGATTGAGTAGGGCAATACTAATGTCAATACAATTGGTAGAATCTGACTTTCAAATATTAGCATGTTTTCCTGTGATGTCCCAGTTGCGCCCTCACCTTGAGCAGTCTAAGTTTGTAGAACAAGTTCGATATCAAATGAAAGAAGGATATCAACTTGCATTCTTGGAAGTAGAGAAGCAAGCTGTGGCAATTGCTGGATTTCGCATTTCTAGTTGTTTAGCATCAGGAAAGTTTTTATACATTGATGATTTGGTTGTTGATGAGTTGAATCGGTCACATGGCTATGGTAAACAGTTATTTCAGTGGCTAATTGAATATGCCAGAAATCATGAGTGTAAACACCTGAGTCTTGATTCTGGTGTTCAGCGATTTGCAGCCCACAGGTTTTATCTCATCCAGCGTATGAGCATTACAAGTCATCACTTTTCAATAGAGTTGTAGGGACAAGCAATCTGGTTGTGACAAATAATATTTTTTGGTACAATGGTAAATTAATTGAGTCTCAAACCCTAGAATTAAACATTAACGATCCGGGTTTACTTTATGGGGCAACTGTTTTTACAACATTGCGGGTTTATCAGAACTCACTAGATAGTAATTTAACAAATTGGCAAGCACATTGCGATCGCCTACTTTTCTCACTACAAACTTTTGGTTGGC
Source organism: Nostoc sp. (assembly GCF_036917815.1). Lineage (GTDB taxonomy): Bacteria > Cyanobacteriota > Cyanobacteriia > Cyanobacteriales > Nostocaceae > Nostoc. The sequence continues at coordinate 73,014 of NZ_JBALEK010000054.1, forward strand.
AACAACCCCATTGGAACCTTGTGCGTCAAGGTGCCCAAATTCTCCTCGCACACTTTCCTATTCTCAGAATTACCATCTTTCCTGATGGACGGGAATGGATAACTGGCAGATTCTTACCAGATAATTTGACAGAAAAACAAAATATTGGTATAATATGCGCCGTTGCTAGTTCAGAATTTTCTCGCTCTCTCCCCTCTCATAAAACTGGAAACTATTTGAGTGCTTGGTTGGCAAAAACTAGTTTAGATGCTCAAGAAGCAATATTAGTAGACACTCAAGGAAATTGGCTAGAAACCAGCACAGGCAACCTTTGGGGGTGGTGCGATCGCACTTGGTACACGCCACCAAAAAAGGCAGGAATTTTACCGGGAATTATGCGATCGCAACTTGTAAACTGGTTGCAAAAGCAGCAGCAGCCAGTACGGGAAGAAACTTGGAGCGTCGAATTAGTCCAGAGATTTGAAGCGATCGCCTACACTAATAGTGTCGTGGAAATTATTCCCATTCATACCGTGCATCAACCTTCCGGGTCGCTACAATATAATCCCTACCATCCTAGCTTTCAGCAAATCAGGGAGCTTTTTGTCGGATGACAGCTACGGCAACTTGTTACACTTAAGATAAGTTAACATAATTCTTAATAATGACCTTTCCGAGCAGAGACGGTAAGCGATGGCGCGAAAAATACAGGAGGATAGACTTTAGTGAATAAAAAATGGAGAAATGCAGGGCTGTACGCGCTGCTGTTTATTGTCGTCATTGCGCTGGGAACAGCATTTTTTGACAAACAACCCCAAAGCAGAGAGACATGGCGATACAGTAAGTTTATTCAAGAAGTTCAACAAGGCAAAGTCGAAAAAGTCAGTTTGAGTGCAGATCGCTCTACAGCACTGGTTACACCCAAATATGACCCAGCTAAACGGATTGTGACCTTAGTTAACGATCCAGACCTGATCAATACTCTGTCTTCAAACGGCGTTGATATTTCTGTTTTGCCCCAAACCGATGAAGGATTTTGGTTTAAGGCACTGAGCAGCTTATTTTTCCCTGTATTGCTTTTAGTTGGCTTATTCTTCTTACTACGTCGCGCTCAAAGTGGCCCCGGTAGCCAAGCGATGAACTTTGGCAAATCCAAAGCCAGAGTGCAAATGGAACCACAAACTCAGGTGACATTTGGCGATGTCGCTGGTATTGACCAAGCCAAGTTGGAATTAAACGAAGTCGTAGACTTTCTGAAAAACGCCGATCGCTTTACCGCCGTTGGTGCAAAAATTCCTAAAGGTGTGTTGTTAGTTGGTCCTCCTGGTACAGGTAAAACCCTCCTAGCTCGTGCTGTAGCTGGTGAAGCAGGTGTACCCTTCTTCTCCATCTCCGGTTCGGAATTTGTCGAAATGTTCGTCGGTGTGGGTGCATCCCGCGTCCGCGATTTGTTTGAACAAGCTAAGACCAACGCTCCTTGTATCGTCTTTATCGATGAAATTGACGCCGTAGGTCGTCAACGAGGTGCAGGTTTAGGTGGTGGTAACGATGAGCGGGAACAAACCCTCAACCAGTTGCTCACAGAAATGGACGGCTTTGAAGGCAACACTGGCATCATCATTATTGCCGCTACCAACCGTCCTGATGTCCTAGATGCAGCCCTATTGCGTCCTGGTCGCTTTGACCGTCAAGTTGTGGTAGACCGTCCCGACTATGCCGGACGCAGCGAAATTCTCAAGGTTCATGCCCGTGGTAAGACCTTGGCCAAAGATGTGGATTTGGATAAAATTGCCCGTCGTACCCCTGGATTTACTGGCGCAGATTTATCCAATTTGTTGAATGAAGCCGCAATTCTGGCAGCCCGCCGGAATTTGACTGAAATTTCGATGGATGAAATCAACGACGCGATCGATCGCGTATTAGCTGGCCCAGAGAAGAAAGACCGAGTAATGAGCGAAAAGCGTAAAACCTTGGTAGCCTATCACGAAGCTGGTCACGCCTTAGTTGGTGCTTTAATGCCAGACTACGATCCTGTGCAGAAAATTAGTATCATCCCTCGTGGTCGCGCAGGTGGTTTAACTTGGTTTACCCCTAGCGAAGACCGGATGGACACTGGTTTATACAGCCGGGCTTATCTAGAAAATCAGATGGCTGTGGCTTTAGGTGGTCGGATTGCTGAGGAATTAATCTTTGGTGAAGAAGAAGTTACCACAGGTGCTTCTAATGACCTCCAACAAGTAGCCCGTGTTGCTCGTCAGATGATTACCAGATTTGGGATGAGCGATCGCTTAGGCCCAGTCGCCCTTGGTCGTCAACAAGGTAATATGTTCCTCGGACGAGATATCATGTCAGAGCGCGATTTTTCTGAAGAAACCGCCGCCGCCATTGATGAAGAAGTTCGCAAACTTGTAGATGTAGCCTATACACGCGCTAAAGAAGTGTTGGTGCGTAACCGCCACATTTTAGATCAGATAGCGGAAATGTTGGTTGATAAAGAAACAGTAGATGCCGAAGAGTTGCAAGAAATTCTCTCGAATAACGATGTGACAACCGCCGCCTTTGCCTAATTTAATCAGAAGTGATGAGTTAAAAAAAATTCCTAACTTCTAACTTTTAAAATTCGGGGTGATTCTGGGATTTTCCAGAGTTATCCCAATTTTTTTAAGTTCCTTGTCAAAAGCCCGGCCATGAAGACCGGGCTTTTAATCCGAAATGGGGTTATATTCCCCGAAGGTTCGTTATAGAGTTTCAGTATAAATCGTTAGTCTAATAGAGTTGTACTAAATTGTCAAAAAGCTCATTAAAAGGCTCTAAACTTCACCAAAATAAGTAACATTTTCTTGTAAAATCTAATTAATGCCGAAAACCAAGGCTTAAATATCTGGTTTGTAAACCACGGTCGAGTCAAAACTAGCAAGCCTGTAAAAAGGTCAAACGGGAGTACCCCGAAGGTTAAATTTGCTGAAAATAATGGATGCCCAATGGCTAAAAGATTCAGAAACATATTAATCATCAGTAGGGTGGGCTACCCCCGAATTACGCTTGTGGACAAGAAGAAGCCGTCTTCCTTGGATGAAACAAGAAGCAGACCCTCTAAAGGAAACTTTAGTTGAATGGCTAACTTTAAATAAGTCTAGCCAAGTTTTGTATAGCAGACTACCACTTGAGGATAATCAATTTCAGAAAATTAGAAAAATTTTCAGGTTGCCCGAACTCGGTATAGATCCTGATTCTCTCTTGCGAAAACTAGAAATCAGGGTAATTCAGAGATTTTATAAATTACCCTGATTGTAATCAACGCAAAAATCAATGCAAAAGAATCTATGCATTCTGTGGCGCACCCCTTATGGCGATCAAATACTTTCTAAATCTTTATAAGACTAACCTAAACAGTGACTGGATATTCAACCAGTCGCCAATCTCAAACTCTGGATGTCGGTTTCAAAAATAGCCACGCCACAAAGAACGTCGCCGCCGTGAATAGTTGCGTCAAATCCAAAGCAGATAGATAGCCATCCGCAAATGAAGCAATACTGCGATCGGTAATGCCAAATACCCAGGATGACAGCCCAAACAGCCAAATCCCATTCTTGAGATTTCCGACGAATTTATTAGAGTCTGATGGTTGCTGGTCGTTCATGATCTTCTGCTCCGTTAGTGAAGAGTCTGGTGATTGATGCGAAATACCTACCATTAGGAATTTTTTCGGACTCCTGTCGCTGAATTTACACTTCCTATTCATAATATTAATAAATATTTCACCTACTTGACATCATTACCCAAAGGTACATCTCATAATCATGACATTCCTCCTTTGGTTTTGCTACCTGCGATACACGGTAATGCCTTGAGTTATCAGATTTACAGCGTCGGGTTTGAATGCTGAGATTACATTATCTTTAAATAACTATATAAATATTTATTTGTATTTATCATAAAATACTCCATAGGATAGATGCGTTTCCAGAAATTATTCATATTGAAATTATGTGAATACTTCGTAGGGGCGCACATCTGTCCATAGGTGTCAACTTAACGTGAAAGCAAACCTAGAACCAGCTTTTAGATTGCCTCGTTCCCAGTCTCCGACTGGGAATGCCCGTCGTTGGGGCTGCTGCCTCCCTTACTGGCGGCTCTGCCGCCAAGAGCAGCATTTCCAGCCAGAGGCTAGAAACGAGATTTGAAAAGGGTTTTAGCTTAAGTTGACACCAATGACATCTGTCCGTCTCTACTGGCCTTTGCACAAATGCCAACATACCAAAAAGCGGTAAATTAGAATTTAAGTAGAATTCAACCTAGAAATATTTCAACAAGAGGAACTAAGGTAAATGACTAAAAATAAAATTTCAGAGTTTAATATGGTAATATCGAAACTTATCCCGACAAATAGCCAATAAACCATACCTGTAAGTTGCACTAAATTCGATTTAGAGCAATAAATACTACATAGATTTTAAAGCGGGAGATGGGACTCGAACCCACGACGTTCACCATGGGAAGGTGACATTCTACCACTGAATTACACCCGCTAATTGCTGCCATAAACTTAGCATTAAAGTTAACCATACCACTATTTACAGCTGTTTTCAATTGGCTACAACATACCTGACGGGGCAACTGCTGATGTATGAGTTCTGTCAGTGTGTTCAGATTGGGAAATCTTTTTAGCTAGCTGATGACGGCACTTACTACCATATTTAACGAGTCGCAAAAGTCCCCAGCTTCAATCTTAGGCAAGTCTCAGCAGTTCACCTAAAGAACAATGTCCTCACCTCGCTCGGTAAAGCGAACCTCTTTAATATTCCATTGGGCATTACTCGTTAGGGTTTTACGAAGACTGCCAAACAGAGCAAACTGTTCACAACTAGAAAGAGAAGCTATTTGCCGCTTTGACTCAGGAGATATTCGCAAATCAACTGTAGCAATGCCATTTTTGATGTTGACACGATACCCAGACAGGCTAAAGTCGCTTGTATCTCGTTTTTCTAAAATTTTACTCACTACATTTGTCACTGGTTCCTCGGCTGGTACTGAAACCTTTTCTGGAATGAGTTTTTGACATTGAGTATCACTTGTGTATAGTGTGACATTGGTAGTTTTGCTAATGGTAGCTTCAGAAGTTGATGGCGAAGGCGTATTTTCCTTAGGAGATTTTTCTCTCAACTGAGCTACGCTAGGAATTTGGCTGGGAGTCTGAGATGATAAGCTATTCGGCGGTGTTGTGGCAGGCGATGGCGTTCCGCTATCAATATTACGAGCGATGGGGTTAGAACTACAACTGCCGAGGCTGACGACCATTGTCACAAAAATAAGGGGTAAAAAATATCTCTTGGTTGTGTTCATAATTTTTGCTTATAAATAATGTTGCTGCTATCAATTTCAGTGTCGCCGGTATCAATTCCGCATAAATTTTTGAATATTGAGCCAGTCTATAAAGTGTCAACCCGAAATCTGTTAAAGTCAAGGATAATACTATACACAGAGACTCACCAAGTATAATGGCATATATACTAGCTTGAACTACAAGGTATAAATCAGTGTGTGTAAAAAAGTCAGACTTACTAACGACGATAATGCCCAAGCTTTGTAGTTCCGATCGCCTAGTTATGCCTTGTGATTTGAGTAAATACTTTTTTGATGGCATCAAGGCGCTTAGAGTCAGAAGCTTTTATATCCTCAAAACTCCAAGACGCTGTTAGCAGTTCTAACCCATAGTTGTAAACAAACCGTTTAAAACCAGCATTGCCGCGCATCAAGGAGGTATCAACATTATTTAGTTTTAATTCTCGCTTGATGGCAAACATCACCAAACTTCTGTATACTTCTTCACGTGAAAAAGTATACACGACTTTGAACAAGGATCAACACCTTGAGCAATTAATTTTACTTTTTACTTGTATTTGCGTAATCCATATAAGCGACTAGAAAAACAATGTACGATTGACCATTTTTTGAATTCAAAATTCAAAATTCAAAATGAAGAATAAGAATAAGAATAATTTTGAATTAATTAATTCTGGGTACAGAGCCAACAATGATTCTTTGAATCAGTGGTCTACAATCAGTGGCGGGTTTCAGAGCAAGCACTGATTGTCTTTAATTTTGAATTAATAATTTTGAATTTTGAATTCCCCGAAGGGGTTGACTAATTTGCTCAATTCAACATCTGGGTGGTACTGAAAGAGTAAGTGTACGCGATCATCTTCACCTTAAATTGGTATTAGGTTGTTTACTCTAAAGCAAATTACTAGTTTTCACTACTTTTTTGCTTGCTCAATTGCTGCACTAATAATTGCACTCCCAAAGCCAACAAACCAATTGCCACTATACCAAATATCCCGCTTCCTAAAGCAACTACACCAACAACCAGAGTACGGACAGCAGAAGAAATCTTTACCACCAATGGATTAATTGAATGAATAGGTTTAGTAGCAAAATTTGTTGCGATCGCAATCATCAGCGAATACACTGCAAATCCCATTCCTCCCGAAATTACCGCCCCAGTAAAACAGCGTAACGGACTCGCTGTAACCTGTTCTTTAGTATCTGTTTGTGGCGTTAGATTTTCGTCATTCATAACATTTTAGATTTGAGGTTTTAGATCCGAGCATTAGGAATAATTCTTGTTCTCAGCTAATTGTCATTCAAATTGCGTCTTTGTGTATTTCTAGCGATTTGAACTATGCAACTTAAAAACTCATCAGCTTATTCCTTCTACTCTATTAACGAGAAAAATTTATTTAAACTGAAGATGCCACCTGAATACCATGTGTAATTGTCCGAGTCACAAACAACTCTAAGTCTTCATCAATAATTGCTTCTCTGACTTGCAGCAAAACTAGTTCTGCCTGCTGTTGAGATTCAAAAAGAGCAAATACTGTTGGGCCAGAACCAGACATCATTGTTCCTAAAACACCTTCTTGATTTGCAAACACTTCTCGCAGTTGCAAAACTTGGGGATAGACTGGCAATACCACGCGCTCTAAATCATTGTGCAGTTTTTGGGCAATTTCTACCGCATCTTTATCCAGGATAGCTTTTACTATTCCTCCTGAATGAACTCCATTAGAACGCGCTTCCAAGTTGCCGCTATCTCTAATATAAGAATGACCAAACTGCTGTCGATAGGTTTTGTATGCCCAAGCCGTAGAAACTTCCAGACTGCGGTATTTTGCCAAGACTATATATATAGTATCCAAACTTGGCAGGGGAGAAAGTTGCTCACCTCTACCTGTGGCGATCGCAGTTCCACCCGCTACACAAAATGGTACATCTGAACCCAGTGTACCTCCCAACTCCTCTAATTCTGACTGAGTTAGCCCCAACTTCCACAGTAAATCTATCCCCACCAACACAGATGCTGCATTCGTCGAACCCCCAGCTAACCCAGCAGCAACAGGAATCTGCTTGTTGATGTTAATCTCGACGCCCCCATATTTAGCAAAGGCCTCAGGAAATTGCCTCGCCATTAATTCGGCTGCGCGGTATGCCAGATTAGTTTTATCTGTCGGTACTTGTGGGTGGTTGCAGTGAACGCGAATGCTCTCAGTGCTGGTGGAACGCACATCAATTTGGTCTGCAAGTCCAATACTTTGAAGTATCATGGCCAACTCGTGATAACCATCGGGGCGATCGCCGATGATTTCCAGATACAAGTTAATTTTAGCAGGGGCAATTAGGCTGTAGGAACGCATTTTCTGGGAGTGGGGAACGGGGAACGGGGAACGGGGAATGGGTAATGGGGAAAAATTTGCCTTGTTCCCTACTCCCTACTCCCTATTCCCAATTCATTTGCTAAAATTACCCATTGCTGAACGCTGAGGTCTTCGGCTCTAGCTTGGGGATTTATTTTTAATTGTTCCAGTAAGTGGCTCAAGCGATCGCGTTCTATAACTGATTGCAAATTATTTCGTAACATTTTGCGCTTGGCACCAAACCCCAACTTTAAGAAATTCTCCAACTGTCGGGGATTAAGCGCTGGGATTTCTATTTTTCGGGGACGCAATCGCACCACTGCTGAATCGACTTTTGGCGGGGGCTGAAATGCGGCCGCTGGGACTGTGCAGATTAACTCACACTCAGCCAAATACTGTACCCGCACACTCAACGCCCCAAAAGCTCTTGAGCCTGATTTAGCATACAACCTTTCTGCTACTTCTTTTTGTACCAGCAACACTATAGAGTCAAATGGTTCGGGGTTGGGGTTAGCGATCGTACCTAGTAGTTTCTCAATGATTGGCCCTGTAATATTGTAGGGAATATTGGCTACTACCTTATTTGGCTTTTGGAAATTGGGAAAGGCTGCCAGATAAGATGGTAAATCTAGAGTGAGAAAATCGCCTTGCAGCAGTAAAAAATTCTCAGTCTTACCAAGCTGCTTTGACAACAGTTGGCATAAGTCGCGGTCTATTTCAACTGCAATCAGAGATTGCACCAAGGGTAATAAACGACGTGTCAGAATCCCCGTTCCGGGGCCAATTTCCAGGACGCGATCGCCTGTGGCGTTGGCGGAGCGATCGCTTTCTATACACTCTGCTGCTTGAATAATTGCGTTGAGCGCCTTTTCACTTTTGAGCCAATGTTGAGCAAAGACCTTACGCGGTCGGATCATCTGTATTTATTGCCTAGTCTAGTTTTTAGCTTTTTCTCAAAAATTCATTATAAATTTTGAAGCCCCTCTACAGCGCTAGACTCACTGTAACGCCTATCTTCCCTTCCAAACGCTCCGCGAACTTAGCGGTGGCGATCGCCTAAATGTCCATATAAGCCTCACCTGTGGGATGGAAGTCTTAAACCGCAAGCTCCGCAACAATTATGCTCTTATATATAGTTAGTTCGAGTATTTGGATTCAGGATAAATCCCTCAAGCAAGACTACCTCCTGACTTTTTCGATAATCACTCAACCTGCATCAGATCCGATTTATGGACAAGCAATGTGCATTATTCACACAGTCAAGTTTAGCCACTTCGTTTTCGCCTCCCTCCCGTTGCTCAAGCCAGTCTCTTGAAAGTAGTGCCAGTCAAGGGATTTGCCCTTTTAGAAAAAAAATTAAATTTACCCCTTGACAAACTAGGGGATGACTAGTTACTCTAGTTAAGTCGGGAAGCGAAAGAACGCAAACGACCGCTGAACCTAAAAAACATAATACTTTGAAAGCTTAAGAAAAAAACCAATCCTCGTCAAAAGATTTTAGTTTTGGGATTTCCCAAAAAGATAATCGAAATTGTAATTAGGATTCTGGAAAATATTTTTTTCAGAGCCACAAACTCGAAACACAACAAAACGGAGAGTTTGATCCTGGCTCAGGATGAACGCTGGCGGTATGCTTAACACATGCAAGTCGAACGGAATCTTCGGATTTAGTGGCGGACGG
>NZ_JBALEK010000055.1:0-86037 GCF_036917815.1 Nostoc sp.
AGTTACCTCTGATCCTAGTTGTGCCTCATTAGGGACAACTCAGGTGATCTGTGCCGCTAAAGGAACCGATAGTAACCTTTACGCCAATCGGTTTATCTAAAGTGGTGTATCATGTTTGTAAAAAAAAGTAGTGATGTTTGTAAGCACAACTTCTCAGGAAGTGAGTAGACGCTTAACAGTACTAGTACAGCATGACGAAAGTTGCGATCGCCAGTTTGCTGAAAGTAGATTAACAGCACAAGCCCTTTAACACCTTATCCTAAATACTCATACTGCTCTAAAGTATTGTAAATCTGCGCTGAAATCCTTACCAACAGCCGAGGTTTTTCCTGCCAAGGCATTACCGCCACTTGAATACCAAACTTATCAAACAACTCATCATGTATAGACATGAAATCGCGGTTTTCCAAAGTCGTGGGCAATGGCACAACCGCCATTGAACCAATCATCTCCTCTGGACAAGGCGGCTGCACTTCCAGCGCTTCACAAAGTAGCTGTCTTCCCTGCAACAGTAGTTGATGATTTTGCTGTCTCAATTCTGTCCACCCACCAGGTAGCAAGGAACCCATAAAAGCGATCGCTTCTGGCACACACATATAAGCTGTAGGATCATCTGTACCTGTCCAGTCAAATTCCAACTGAAAGCGGGTTTTATCAGTGCGTGGCGAATTTGTCCCGTGGCTAATTGTTAAAGGACGAATTTCTAACTGTTTATCTCGTCGCACATACAAAAATGCTGCCCCTTTGGGCGCACACAGCCATTTACAGCGCTTCCGGCTATTATGCAATATAGTTTTCTCCTTGCCCCTCTCCTATCATCGCTTTCAGCTTTTAGGATGTACCTCATAGCTGCCGGAAGTGCTGTATGACAATTCCCGGTGTAATAAGTTGCGCCAATTTCTTGCAAATTCAGAGAAATCATTCCAGGTGTATGGGCACCATCTACCAATATATCTACACCCCGTTGTTGCAACTCCTGCACCAACTTTTGAATTGGGAAAATTAGCCCTGTCTGACTGGTAACATGATCCAAAAGTGCTAATCGGGTTTGGTGAAACTCGTTCAATTACTGCTGCGATTACTTGCTGTGGCGAGTCAATAGGGAAAGGAATTTTGGCCACTACCACCCGCGCACCTGTGCGACTGGCAATAAAATCAAGTGCATTGCGGCAAGCATTATATTCGTGGCTAGTTGTAAGTATCTCGTCCTCTGGTGAAAATACCAGCGACCTTAACACCGAATTAACGCCAGTCGTCGCATTAAGGACAAATACCAAATCTTGTACATCAACCCCCACAAAGGCCGCCAGCTTACTTCTGGCATCGTCTAACAGGGGTTCCCACTCCCTACCAAAAAAGCGTATGGGTTCCTGTTCTAACTGCGATGTCTAACGACAAGCCGCTTTGCGTCTACGCAAACGTTGTTAAAACTCCAGCACTTGTTTACGACAAGCACCAAAAGACCCATGATTCAGAAAGGTCACAGACGAGTCAAGTGACCATAGATTACTAATCTAGAATCCAAAATCTGAAATCCAAAATTGATCAACTCCCCAGGCCGGATTCGAACCAGCGACCAATCGATTAACAGTCGATCGCTCTACCACTGAGCTACTGAGGATCACTCACGATTTATAATCTTAGGGCTAAAAATAGAATTTGGCAAGTACTTTCGCAAATATTTTTTTTGAGATGCTTAATTGTAGAAATTTTACAGTCAAAATCCATTCAGGAACTTAAGCAGAGACTGTTAAATACTAAATATCTACTGTAATCCCATTCGTAATTCAGCCAGACGTTGCCGCGCCTTAGCATCAATGGCATTAGCTAAAAACCTACTCTTAGATTGTTTGCGCGTATGATACTTTTGTCGCATCCGGCAGACGGTGGTTTCCACTTCGCCACAGAGTTGTTGTGCCGACAACCATTCAGCCCCATAACCTTGGATCATCAACTGTTGTGCCCGATCTGATGTAGCAACAATCACACGAGAAATCAAAGATTGAGCTATTTGGTGGCGAAAAGAAGCGCAGGATTTTTCAATATAAGTATCTGCTGTTTGCCCAAAATCAGTGTAATAAACTGATAAAAGCTCAGTAATAATTTCTTTATTACTAGAGGTGTTTTGATATTGGGCATCAAAAACTACCTGAGTTGTGTAACCTTGAAACGCGCTATAACCAGTCATCGCTTCCACAAGTTCGCCCCGTGCTGCCTCTAGTCCAACGCTATCACGCGTTTTTTTAAGGCAAGGCCAAGCGCCTATTATATTGTAGCCGTCCACCAACAAAACAGCTTGGAGTAAGGAACGGGACATGGTTTTTAATCACAATTTTCTAGAGTTAACAAAATTCATTCATAAGTTTTATAATAATTGATGCATAGTCTGTAACACTATGCTACATAGAATAAAAAATACGGCAGTCTCACAAAGCTCAAATTTCAGACAGACCCACCAACTTAAAACGCGCCTTTATTTAAAAGGCGCGTTGCAGTTATTTTTTAGTATTGGTGAGAATGAAGAGTACTGAGTTAAAAGACCACCCAATCAAGGCAGGAGTATGTACCGGGTGTGAAAATCCTGAGTAGTTTTTACTCAGCACTCGTTACTCAGCACTGGGCAGTTAATTAAGAGGCTTCGCTGTCTACCTCCATTAGACGTTGTTTGAGGCGTTGGGCTTCACCCTTATCAACCAGAGAGCCTTTTTCTAGCAAGAAAGCGCCGTCACAGTAATTTAACTCATCTAATCGATGTGTTACCCACAGGGCCGTAATACCTCGACTTTTGACAAGACGGCGGACACCAGCAACTAAATCCAACTGGCTATCTGGATCTAGTAAGGCAGTGGGTTCATCTAATAATAAGACTTCACAGCGACGGGCGATCGCACCGGCGATCGCGACTCGCTGTTTCTGTCCCCCAGAGAGTGCATAGATAGGCCGTCGTTGCAGGGTAAGCAAATTCACCGCCCCTAGCGCCTCCTCAACCCTGGCTCTGATAGCAGCAGGTGGTAACTTTTCTTCCACCAATCCAAAAGCCACATCAGCACCAACCGTTGGCATCACCAGTTGATGATCCGGATTTTGGAAGACAAAGCCAACGGGGTGCAAAACCCGAATTTCGCCAGATTCAGCAGCTAATAACCCCGCCAGCAGTCTGAGTAACGTTGATTTCCCGCTCCCATTTGTACCCAAGAGCATCCAAAACTCACCCTTGGGCACTTCTAAAGAGCAAGATTTGATCACCTTCTCCCCATTAGGCCAACTGAAATTTAAATCCTTGACCTCAATGCCCACTTGAACCATTTGTCAACCTTGGTTACTCAGCAGCTACAGCGAAAAATCCAGGTGGTCTGGCACCGCCAGGGGTTGTACCATCTTTCTGAACAATCTGCACCCCAGAAATTTCACTAGCGCGGACAGCAATTTTTTTCTCTGTCTTACCCTCGCACTTGAGTTCCACAATGTCAGGGTTCCCAGAACGGATTGCTGCCAAAACTAGCTGATAGACAGCCTCAGCATCCTCTGCTGACTTGCGTTGTACCGAGATAGGGAAAGCAGTGTTTCTGATGCTTAAATCGATGGTAAACATTTAGCAATAATCAAATTTAACTGTGGACTCATTTTAGCGTCAGCTGGCTGATTCTAGGGAAATGGGCATTGGGCATTGGGCATTGGTTATTAATTCTTCTCCCCCTGCCTCCCCTGCTCCCTCATCTCCCCGCCTCTTCTAGATAAAAAATTAATTTTTATTACAAATGCCCTAGAAAAATTAGCGATTTACACCTAATATGATTAAAGGTGTGTAAAAAATTGTAAACTTGGTTAACAACCCGGTTAACTTTCTGCTTATGGAAGGCTTTCATCTAGCCATCTATAATACAGATACAACCTGTACTTATAAACATTTGGAGATTTGCTCTAATGACCATCGCAGTTGGACGCGCCCCCAGTAGAGGGTGGTTTGACGTTCTCGACGACTGGCTCAAGCGCGATCGCTTCGTATTCGTAGGTTGGTCAGGGATACTATTATTTCCCTGCGCCTTCCTAGCACTAGGCGGTTGGCTGACCGGCACCACCTTCGTCACCTCTTGGTACACCCACGGATTAGCCTCCTCCTACCTAGAAGGCGCTAACTTCCTGACAGTGGCAGTATCCACCCCCGCCGACAGCATGGGACACTCCCTATTGCTGTTGTGGGGACCAGAAGCCCAAGGCGACCTCACCCGTTGGTTCCAATTGGGTGGTTTGTGGCCATTCGTGGCCCTACACGGAGCCTTCGGTTTGATTGGCTTCATGTTGCGGCAATTTGAAATTGCCCGTCTAGTAGGTATCCGTCCTTATAACGCTCTTGCCTTCTCCGCTCCCATCGCCGTATTCGTCAGCGTATTCCTGATGTACCCCTTGGGACAATCAAGCTGGTTCTTTGCACCCAGCTTTGGCGTAGCGGCAATTTTCCGGTTCCTGCTATTCCTGCAAGGCTTCCACAACTGGACACTCAACCCCTTCCACATGATGGGTGTTGCTGGTGTATTGGGTGGTGCTTTATTGTGTGCCATTCACGGTGCAACAGTCGAAAACACCTTGTTTGAAGACGGTGATGGTGCTAACACCTTCCGCGCCTTCAATCCCACCCAGTCGGAAGAAACCTACTCAATGGTGACGGCAAACCGTTTCTGGTCACAGATTTTCGGTATTGCTTTCTCTAACAAGCGCTGGTTACACTTCTTCATGTTGTTTGTGCCAGTTACAGGCTTGTGGATGAGCGCCGTCGGCATCGTCGGTTTAGCACTCAACCTGCGGGCTTATGATTTCGTTTCCCAAGAATTGCGGGCGGCGGAAGACCCAGAGTTTGAAACCTTCTATACCAAAAACATTTTGCTGAACGAGGGTATCCGCGCTTGGATGGCTCCTCAAGATCAACCCCACGAACAATTTGTATTCCCTGAGGAAGTTCTACCTCGTGGTAACGCTCTCTAACAATTAATAAAAGCCGACCATGCCTTGAATTAGGGTTGTGGTTCCCAAAAATTGACACCACCCAGATTAAATAATCTCCTTGACATCAGCTAATAAAGTGTCAATATTCTCCATTCTCCAGTCATCTCCCACCAAAAGGCGGGAGATTTTTATATATGGATATGGTTAACATCTCTAAATTTATGTGTTATCTTAGATGAAGGTGATAAGCCCAGAGTAAAAACTCTGCCCTTTTAAAACTAAGACCGCTTAGGCAATAAGGAGGTGATGCCCATGATAGAAAGTAGTAAATGCATGGGTCATCAGGTTGCAGTTAGCCGGCTGTGTGCCGGGGCTGTTCTCTAAAAGTTAGCCTTAGTCATCTTTGAGATACTAAGTTAGCTCAAGTAGCTAGGCAAGCTAGAAGTTCCTTCCGGCAGTCTGGTTGCAACCTGAAGACCCGCTAGACCGCTCTGACTTAGATCAACCGATCTAAATCAGAGCGGATAGTTTTTTATGGGTGATTTTTGTTTTATCAATGGTTGTTTTGAAAATTTCGATCGCAATGCCTGGGTTGGGCAAAACCAAAGCGTTTAAGTTTTCTTAAAAAGAAAAATATCTTGCATCAAACCTTGGGGTCTGATTCCGATGTGATTCCGATGTGAGCAATAGCATCTATCCCCCAAGTGTGATTTAAATATGCACACATTATGTAATAGTACAGCACGGCGCAAATAAACCACCAATTCCAAATCAATGAAATGCTTACGCTGCATTGATTTAGAATTTGGAATTTGGAATTACGCCCTGCGGTATTAGGCTATCCTCCCATACTTTTGTGTGGAGAAAAAAGGGGTTTGCCTTTTTCGGATGAAAAATGTAACAGACATAACAGATATATAAGTAGGAATTTTTTGAGATGGCACAACTACTCAGCGAAGCGGAAATTCAAAAACAGGCAAAGGTACTGTCAGGTTGGACTGTTGAAGACTCCAAGTTGCACATTACCCGGACATTCAAGGATTTTATCGAATCAATTGAGTTTGTCAATAAACTGGTGGAGCCGGCTGAGTCAGCAGCACATCATCCAGATATAGAGATTTCCTACAACAAAGTGAAGATTACACTCACAACACATGATGCAGGCGGGTTGACGCAACCAGATTTTGATGTGGCGGGAGCGATTTCCCAAATCAACTAAGTGATTTCTTCTGATATCTTGCATTACGATGACTGAAAATCACTAATACATAGACAAAACACACCTATCCTTTTCCTGGGAGAGATGCAGCCCGTAGCTTGCTTAAGAGTAGAGCTACGGGTTTTGCTTTGGATTATGCGGGTTTCAAAAACCTTGATTCCTGATTTGGTGTTTATCCAATAAAACCAGGCAAACTAAGCTACGAGAAGGCTTTGCCTACTTTTGTATCGCCAAGTTAGTGCGTTCTGATTGGCGTGCGATTTCTAATCATCGCCAAAGCGAAGCGCAAGAAGCGATTTTGATGACAAGCTGCTAAGTGTCTAAAACTTTCCGCAATTTAGCCCAGTCGGAGCGAATGACCCCAAGACTACTCCCTGCTTAGATATTTAGACCAGTAGGTGTGACAGTTGTTAAGGCGATCGCTCCAATCTTGCCATCTAGATCAGATGTTTTATAATGTTATGATATGAAGATATGTTTTTGCATAAGTTAATCCCATAGGCTTTTAACCCGAAGTTAATCATTTATTAGCTTTGCAAAAACTAGAATTGTAGTATTGGCGAGTATGCCTCATCCACAGGTTTCAATGAGATGTGGCATTTTTGAGAATTAGGTGTAACGAAGCCAATTGTCTAAACAAGGTGTGAGGAGTAAAGAAAAGATGTCTAATCTATTGTGGAAATCCTTAGTGGTTAGCCCAGCAGTATTGGGAGCAGCATTGTTAGTTTCGACAACAGCAATTGCGGCTCCAAACACAACCACTCAAGTATCATCAGCCAAACAAGCGGGTGTAACGGAAGTTGCCCAACAGCCAGATGTATTGGCTCAAACAACGATAGATCAAGTTAACCGCTACAGTAACGAAGGCAACCAAAATAACTCTCAGTCTCAAGTAACATCGGTTTCTCAATTTTCCGACGTACAACCCACCGACTGGGCATTCCAAGCATTGCAGTCCTTGGTTGAGCGGTATGGTTGTATTGCAGGTTATCCCAATGCTACTTATCGCGGTAATCGTGCTTTGACTCGGTATGAATTTGCCGCCGGTTTGAACGCCTGTTTGGATCGGGTTAATGAATTGATTGCCACAGCAACATCTGACTTGGTGACTAAACAAGATTTAGCTACCTTACAACGGTTGCAAGAAGAATTCTCCGCAGAATTGGCAACCCTACGCGGTCGCGTAGATTCCCTAGAAGCGCGGACTGCTGAATTGGAAGCTCATCAGTTCTCCACTACTACAAAATTAGTCGGTGAAGCCGTTTTTGGCGTTACTGATGTGTTTGGTGGTGCTAATGGCAATAACAACAATACGGTCTTCCAAGATCGGGTACGTTTAGACTTGCAAACCAGCTTCACAGGTAAAGACGTGTTACACACCCGTCTTGCTGCTGGTAATGCACAAAGCTTTGCACTAAATGGTAATAACGTTGGTGCTGAAGGCACACAAACATTCCAAGTTGGTGCTGGCAATGGTAACAACAGTGTCAGTATAGACCGCTTGACTTATGAAGTTCCTATAGGCCCAGCCAACGTTTACATTGCAGCTAGTGGTGGAGAGCATAGCCAGTATGCGGCTGTCAACAACCCTTACTTTTTTGACAAAACTGACGGTGGTAACGGCGCTTTATCTACCTTTGCTTCTGAAAGTCCCATCTATCGGATTGGTGGCGGTGCAGGTATAGCGCTCAATGTACCACTTGGTAAAGGTGGCGGCATCCTGGGAAATAGCTCAATCACTGCGGGTTACTTGGCATCGCAAGCTAATAATCCTGGTCTTAGTCAAGGTCTGATTAACGGCGACTATGCTGCTTTAGGACAGTTGAACTTTAGTGTTGGCAATCGCGTGGCTTTAGCTGCTACCTACGTTCACGGATATAGCGCAAGTGGTGCTTTATTCAACTCAACTTCCGCGCCAAATGGAGCTTTTGCAGTAGGTACTCAACAAGCTAACTTTTTAGGTAATAATACAACAGGTGTTATCAGCCCATCTTCAAGTAATTCCTACGGTGTAGAGGCTGCCTTTAGACCCAGCGAAAAGCTATCAGTTAGTGGCTTCGTCTCCTACCACGAGGTCACCGGCTTCGGTCAAAATGATGATTATAACGCTTGGAGCTACGGTCTTGGAGTAGCCTTACCTGATTTGGGTAAAAAGGGTAACGTTCTAGGTATTTTTGCTGGTGCAGAACCCTATTCCTTTAACCGACCAGGTTTTACTGGTAATAATGTACCATATCACTTTGAAGGCTTCTACAAGTATCGTGTGTCAGATAACATCTCAATCACCCCTGGTGTAATCTGGTTGACTTCTCCTGGTCAGAGTAGCGCCAACGACGATGCGATTATCGGTACTCTTAGAACAACTTTCACCTTCTAGAGTGTTGACTATCCACTGACAATTTTGAATTCTATTTCTCCCTGCCATTAGGCGGGGCTTTTTGTTGCCCATAGCAGCAACTAACAAACCCCAGTGGTTAGCCGGAGTATACTAGAAAAGTTGGGAGTTGTGAGTTATGGACGGTTTTATCTTTTGAATTTTGGATTTTAGATTGAAGGAAAAATCTCAAATCTAAATTGAATAACTCCTAACTCCTACTTAACCCCTAACTTATTGCTGCTTGTGGAACTATCGTGTAAATCGGAATACGCAATTCTGGCATTATTAGAGATGGCCGCTCATTACGAAAGTGGCGAACCGTTGCAAATTCGACAAATTGCAGCACGACAAAATATACCCGATCGCTATTTGGAACAGCTACTAGCAACCTTGAGGCGTGGGGGTATAGTTAAGAGTCAGCGCGGATCAAAAGGTGGCTATCTATTAACGCGAGAACCTCGAAAAATCATCCTTTTTGAGATTTTGGAATGTTTAGAAGGGTTAGAGGCGCGGACTGGTGAAGAAAAGGTTAATTCCAAAACGGTAGACAGTTCGGTTATAGAAGAAATTTGGCAAGAAGCAAGTCGCGCGGCAAATTCAGTGTTGCAAAAATATACGCTCCAGGATCTTTGTGAAAAACGAGATTCCCTGCGGCAGTTGGATATCATGTACTACATTTAGTCAAGAGTCATTAGTCATTGGTCATTGGTCATTATTCATCAAAAAATGACCAATGACTAATAACTCAATGGCACTAAGTTAAGATACAGCCCTTTCCCTGACTGGTTCCCAGCCTGGAGGCTGGGAACCAGGTAACACAAGACTTTGGGCTTTACAAGCGTGCCATTCGACTAATAACTAATAACTAATAACTAAGGACTAAATTATGCGAATAGCTCGTAACATTACAGAACTAGTTGGTCGTACACCCCTAGTGCAGTTGAACCGCATTCCTCAAACAGAAGCATGTGTTGCGGAAATTGTGGTGAAACTGGAAAGTATGAACCCATCGGCATCAGTCAAAGACCGCATTGGGGTAAGTATGATTAACGCCGCCGAAGAGGAGGGGCTAATTACTCCTGGGAAGACAATATTGGTAGAACCCACGTCTGGAAACACAGGAATTGCCTTAGCAATGGCAGCAGCAGCTAAGGGTTATCGATTAATTCTAACCATGCCAGAGACGATGAGTGGAGAGCGTCGGGCAATGTTGCGGGCTTATGGAGCAGAACTGGAATTAACACCAGGGATGGAAGGCATGAGTGGAGCAATTCAGAGGGCGCAGCAGATGGTTAATACTACACAAAATACCTATATGTTGCAGCAGTTTCGCAATCCAGCCAATACAAAAGTGCATCGAGAAACTACAGCCCTGGAGATATGGGAAGATACCGATGGACAAGTAGATATAATTGTGGCAGGAGTGGGCACAGGTGGTACGATCAGTGGTGTGGCAGAAGTGATTAAAGCACGTAAGCCTAGTTGTCAAGCGATCGCAGTTGAACCAGCCAATAGCCCAGTTTTATCTGGGGGACGACCAGGGGCGCACAAAATCCAGGGAATTGGCGCTGGGTTTATTCCCCAAGTATTAAAGATAAAATTGATTGATGAAGTGATTACCGTCACTGATGAAGAAGCGATCGCCTACAGTCGGCGTTTGGCAAAAGATGAAGGACTACTATCTGGGATTTCCAGTGGTGCTGCTTTATGTGCAGCAATTCGCGTTGGCCAACGTCAAGAAAACAAAGGGCGTTTAATTGTGATGATTCAGCCCAGTTTTGGTGAAAGGTATTTGAGTACACCGTTGTTCCAAGATTTGGAGGCAAGGTTAGCCGCTAGCGTCAGCTAACGATACATTGAATTAATGGTCAATTATAAGCACGTTTCTAACCATTACGAAACTCTCAAAGTTAGTCCAAGTGCAAGCCTTGCAGAGATTAAGCAAGCTTATCGCCGCTTGGTTAAGTTGTTTCATCCTGACAGTAATCAGGAAAGTGCCGATCGCGATCAGATTATCCGCATCAATGCAGCTTATGAGGTTTTAGGCGATAACCAAAATCGCCGTAATTATGACCAACAACTGCAAGATGACCCTCAAAAATTAAATAGCGATCGCCAACAGCGTACAGCATCAGCGCAAAAGCATTACCAGACAAGACGAAAAACCGGACGGGATGTTGATGAGCAGGTTGAAGAATGGCTGCGCCAAGTTTACCAACCAGTTAATCGCTTACTTTGTAACATTCTTTATTCGTTAGAAGAACAAATGGATCAATTAGCCGCCGATCCCTTTGATGATCAGTTGTTAGATGAATTTCAGGAATATTTACAAAGCTGTCGAGATGACCTCAAGCAGGCACAAATTACTTTTCGCTCTTTGCCAAATCCCCCTAGTTTAGCAAGAACGGCGGCTCACCTCTATTACAGCCTCGATCAAGTAGCAGATGGACTCGAAGAGTTAGGTTATTTTCCTTTGAGCTACGATGAGCGTTATTTACACACTGGTCAAGAACTATTCCGCATAGCTACGGGATTACACTGTGAGGCCCAAGCGTCTGTTTGATACGCATCATTTATTCTTAACCAATAATTTCGGTACATGAGTTAAATGAATACCTCGACTATTTCCAAATTTTTTGCCAGAGAATACCCTGTAAGGCTTTCGGTATCGTTCTAAAATTGTCCGAAGTATTGATTCCCCTAACCACTGACAGAGAAATTAGTTTATCCTGGAAACAGAAAAAGATTAAGAAATTTTAAATTCTGCTCCCAGTGTACTCATGCAATGTATTGTTAATCGCCGCGCCCAGTTTTCAGCAAGTCATCGTTATTGGTTGCCAGAACTGAGTGAAGCCGAGAATATTGAGAAATTTGGTGCTTGCTCTAGATTTCCGGGACACGGACATAATTATGTTTTATTCATCTCTCTAGCCGGGGAATTGGATGAATATGGCATGGTGCTGAACCTGTCTGATGTGAAACACGTAATTAAACAGGAAGTTACCAGTCAATTGGACTTCTCTTATATCAACGATGTGTGGGCAGAATTTCAACAAACTCTGCCCACTACTGAGAATATTGCACGGATTATCTGGCAGAAACTAGCACCCCATTTGCCTTTAGTCCGTGTGCAGTTATTTGAACATCCTGAACTTTGGGCAGATTATATGGGAAACGCAATGGAAGCCTACCTCACCATCAGTACTCACTTTAGCGCCGCCCATCGGCTAGCTCATCCTAATCTCAGTAATGAAGAAAACACTGAGATTTATGGTAAGTGCGCTCGTCCCCACGGTCACGGACACAATTATCATCTAGAAGTCACTGTCAAAGGGAAAATTGACCCACGTACTGGGATGATTATTGATTTAGTTGCTCTAAATCAAGCTGTAGAAGATTATGTGGTAGAGCCATTCGATCACACCTTTTTAAACAAAGACATTTCTTACTTTGCCGAAGTTGTGCCCACTGCTGAGAATATCGCACTTTATATTAGTAATTTACTGCGATCGCCTATTCAAGAATTGGGAGCTAAACTTTACAAAGTAAAACTGATTGAAAGCCCTAATAACTCCTGCGAAATCTACTGCACGGAGTCAGAATCAGAGTCAGTCAGCCCAGCCGTGAATCAGCCAGTATTGGCACGAGTTTAGGTAATTGGAAACTTAGGCATAGGACATAAAGCTATGTTCAACTTTCTTTCAAACCTAACCCCCAACCCCTTCCCTACAAGGGAAGGGGAGCAAGAATTAAAGCCTCTCAGGAGTGGGGGAGAGGAATGGAAGTGGGGTTCTAAGAATTAAGTTGCACATCGTGTGACATAGGGAATTCATAGGGAATTCATAGCATCCTAATGCCCAATGCCTAGCTAAAAAAGTTTACTAACTAAGCAGTTAAAACCAGGTAACAAAGGACTTGTGAGTTCATCTTGACTAAATAAAGTCGCTGCTAGCTTTAATGCAGCCTGTTCACGACGATAAACTTCAACTTTCTTCTGTATAGAATCGCAAATACAATATTCTTGAACCCCTTGCACTGAGTACAGCTTTAGCTTTGTTTCCCTGTCGCGGTTCTCATTTTTTTCACCGGGTGACAGAACCTCTACGACTAACTCAGGTGCGCCCGTCAGGTGTCCAGCCTCATCTAGCAAGTATTTTAACCGTTCATGACTTGCCCACACCACATCAGGAATCACATTGTCAGAATCTGAGAAAATAATTCCAGGTGCGATCGCAGCTTTACCTAAATCAGTTTCATCTGACCAAATCTTAAGAACTGTAGCAATATTGACGCAGCTTGTTTGATGATTCCAACTAAGTGGTTTAGTCACAAATAGTTGTCCATCAATAATCTCATAGCGATTTCGGCGTTCACAAAGTGTCTCGGAACGAGAATCGCTAGCAAATAGCTCTAAGTCAGCAGTCGTCCAACGCACTGGAGTTGTTTGCATAGAAACCCCCTAGCATTTTCTTAAATCATATTTTAAAAATACCGACGACGAGCGGAATGTCGCAAATAGCGATAAATGCCCCAAGCTAAAACTCCGAAAAAGAGATTTAGTAAAAAGCGACTAAATATAAACCACAAAATATCAGTGTCAAAAAGCTTCGACGGACTCAAAGGACTAATTTTACTGGCCAAGAGAAACAGACCAAAAATTGCATTTCCACCCAGCACGAGGGCAAACAGCACTAAACTCCTCTGCCAGTAACGGTGCTGGATTATGCGGTCTGAAATTAGTGTAATTACAGATTTACCTTGCACTTTTCGCAGTAATTGTTCTAATCGCCAAAACATCCACAACAGAAACGGAAATAAACCATAACTCAGCAAACGTAGGGGTAATGAGTAACCCCAAGCACTAGATAAGACATTAACTAGGGCGTGACAGATTACAGAATTTAGCCAAGTACTAAAAATGAAGTTCTTGTCTCGATTTAACCGACTATGGGAAGAAATATAAATTCCCAAAGCATATCCCCAAGGCGCAGAGAACATAGCATGGACTGGCGTGCCAATAGTTCGGTCAAGGATTGATGCAGTACCGTGGAAAAGGTAAATCCAATTCTCTTCGGCAGTGAATCCAAGGGCAACGGCGATGGTGAAGAGGAAAACCGTAGACTGAAGTAATCGATACCTGCGTTGTAGATAGCAGGTTGGGACAACAACTGCTGCAAATTTGCAGCCTTCTTCAATTGTTCCTACTTCCACAAGCTGCCGCAAGGCTATACCAGGAAGCCAACGTTTGATTTGTTGCCAGTCTATAAAAGAGTTGGCTAGAGTTTCAAAAACCCATTCGAGGCTAAGGGCTAAAATCCCCGATATTGCCCCGATGATAAAGAACATCAGTAACTTTAACAGAGGTGGGGCAAATGGCACTCGGCAATAGTAGTAGCCTAGCAGTAGCAACGGTGGTATCCCTGCCCACAACAGTAGAGATAAATCAACCACTCACCTGAGCAATTACTGTGCGGTGACGGTGGGTATTGCTGGTGATAGTGGGAGTTTGGAAACCAGCCTCAACAATAGCTTGCTCAATGTCCAAAGCGAAATATTCATCTAAATACGGTTCAGTACTTTTGAGCAATGTCAAAATGTAAGGCGGCATTTTCTGGTAAACTTCAGACTTGGGATTCATATCCATGATTGCCAAGTAGCCACCGGGACGCAGCACGCGCCGCATTTCAGCTAAAATCTGTCGGGTTGGCGATTGGGGTAATTCGTGGCACATCAGGAAAATGGAAACTAAATCAAAGGAGGCATCAGGTAGCCCGGTAGATTCAGCTTGGGCATGAAGCCAGTTAATTTTAGCTTGGCGTTGCCCCGCGCGGTAATTGGCAACAGCTAAGAAGTAAGGAGATAAGTCTAAGCCTGTAATTTTGGCATGGGGATAAACTGCTTGTAGGGCAAAACTACTCAAGCCAACACTACAGCCTACATCTAAGATGTCTTGTGGCTGATTGGGGATTTGACTTTTCAGGATATTGTGGTAACTTTGGCGCAGCATGGGATCGCCTTGCGCTTCTTCAGTGCCCTGCCAAATCTTAGCGTGGACAGCATAAGCAGCAGGTTCTACCTCAAAAGCGGCTTGCCAACTGAGATTTCCGGTTTCGTAGGCATGGAATGAGGTGACGTAGTAATCGGGGTAGGAAAGCTGAGGATTTTCTACTTGAGCTAAATCGGCCTTCCAATCAAGCGCCTGTAGTGTTTCGACTTCTTGCGTCCAAGGCACGCCAATTCTCTCGGCACGTTTAATCATCATTTGTCTAGCTTGATGCTTGGCTAGGTTAGCTAAAGGCTGGATTGCCAGTATGCCATTCACCAAGCGCGAAGCTAAACCAGGATTAGTGTTTACAGCAGCAGTCATAAATCAATTTGCATTTGAAGAGCCTTTTCTACTTATGACATAGTTGCTAGAGGCCAGTCTAGATGCAAATTGAAAAACATTCTGGGGAATGGGGAGTGGGGAGTGGGGAGTGGGGAGTGGGGATGAGGGGGATGAGGGGGATGAGGGAGATGAGGGAGATGGGAAATAACCAATGCCCAATGCCCCATCCCCTACTTTGCACTCGGCTTGAGAGCTAACAACATCTCTAATTGACTGGTGGATTTATCGGCGCTAGTGGCGGTAATACCAAAACCACGAATGGAATTCAGGATGGTGATGGTATCGGCGTTAGATGAAATAAAACTATTGATCAGGGGTACAGTTTTAGTTTTATCCATATCGAGGTAGAAATAGCCGCCGTTGGGCTTTTGCAAAGAACCAGTAACAGCTTTGAAGGTGTCGCTATTGTTAAGAGATGAATTTTTACGATCGCTAACTGCATCAGCAATTGGGCCACCAAGAGCTACAAATACTGTATCTTGATCCAGCCAACCATGTGCCAATAAAGCTCCTTGTTGGGGGATTTGCCATTCAGTTACGTCTTTACCACCGATATTTCTGTTGGCGACGTTGATTCGTTGGGTTTTGGCAAGGGTATCCAATTTTGTGAAGGTGGCTTCGGCAGTTTTGCGATCGCTTGTATCAAATACTAAAGCACCTCCAAAACCAACATTCGCTAATACCCCTTGATTTGATGGAATCGCACCAAAGGCAAATTCCCCATTCATCCAGCCAAAAATATCCTTATCCAGGTCTATATTGGCAATTTTCACTTGTCCTCGCGCTTGTTCTAGAGCTTGCTTCATTTCTGGATAATCTTTTGACTGTTCTACTAGCGCTTCCCAGCCCCGGCTGATGCCATTTCCACTAATCAGAGCAAAGGTATCAGCCGGAAATTGCCCGACTATATTCCCAGGACTTGATTGATACTGAAATTTATTTAGTTGCGGATCTAAATTAGCGATCGCTTTTAACCGCAATCCCGCATCATCAACACCAAGACCCGCCACCACAGATTTTATCTGCTTCAATTGTGCCAAGCTTTGTGGTGGTAACTGCTTTGCCTGCGGATTTCCGGCGACTAATTGCTGTACCATCCCGGCATAGTCTGGTACATAAATTTGAGCAAGGCTGTTTTTGACATCCACTCCTTTAAGAGTGCTGCTGGCACCTTCTTTACTGGCAAAAGAAGATTGTCCCTTAAATGTGTCAATTGCTTTTTCTACAGCTTGCTTTTCGGGGGCTAATACCAAGTGACTATTATTTAAAACTACGCTATATGTCGGCTTGTCATTTTGTGTAGTTTCGACAATTTTTTCACCTTGATAATCAGATTCCTGTAATTTCACCCCTTTTTGGGACTTCAATTTGTTAGCAAAATTTAAGGCACTGAGTTTGTCCTTAATTCCCACCACTATCAGGATATTCGGTTCCTGTTGTACATTTTTTGGTACATTAGGCGTCCCAGACGGCGCGTTGAACTGTGCTGGTTTCACCGGATTTGGTGGCAGTACAGCAATCATCACACCACCAACCCAAGGCTTTATGTCTTTTTCATAAGAAACGTTACCGTCACTGAACATTTGCTGATTAAAATCTTCCAGATTTTTTGCCACTAACTTTTGTGCTTCTGGAGTGCCAAACTGTTGTAACTTTGCCCAAGCTTGGGGATCAGTAGTAATATAAGCTGCCATCAATGCTGTTGAAGGTACTAGTTTCGCACTGCCGAGAGCGTCTGAGCTACCTCCTGATGGGCCTTTCAAATACGTATAGGCCGCTATACTTACTCCTACAACTACAACTACAGCAGCACCAACAGCAGGGATGAGAAACTTTGATTTACTTTCAGACATTTTATTATCCTCTTTTGGTCAGATTGTCACCGAGATTTATACAAGTGTCATTGTAGAGTTTTCGGATTTATTAATAATTTCCGCTCATTGATCGGTATTTACTGATAAAATTAGTAGTCCTATAGGTTAGCGGTCTAATAATTACTCTCAAAAATACTTCAAAGGGATGATCCGCAAATCCGCAAATGATCTGCTGTTCATCTCAAACAAAATAGCCTAATCAGCAGTAGCAAGTTATCCTAAGTTATAAGAATAATTAGGAGTATTTCCACTTAATGAGAATCTATCGAGGTGCAAGATACTCTTGACCCGATGACAAAAAAGTGCAAAATATCAGGAAAAGTAAATGTGGGAGGGATATGGAAAAAAGTCCCAGGAACGGCTGCCGATCTTCGGAAGTTCGCGTGAGATTAATTTCAATCCCCCAATCCCAAAGGTGAGTTTTCACCTGCATACTACCCTGTTGATTTGGGAAATACAGACACCGCTATTTTGCTTAACAACATCCAACCAAGCCAGACTTTTCAGGATTACAAGGTCAGTAAGGATCAATGTCGAAGTCTTATTTTGATACAGATAATAACACACACAAACCTTTTGAGTTACCGGGAGCAAGACCACACTACAACCCCGATCGCCCCGGACAAGTAGAGCATATTTTTCTCGATCTCAGCTTGGATATTCCCAAACAAAGCTATCAGGGCACTTGTAGCATTCGCCTCTTACCAATCCGTAATGGCATTGATCGTTTGACTTTGGATGCTGTCAACCTGAATATCGAGTCTGTGCAGGTGGACGAGATCCCAGAAAATTTTGACTATGACGGCCAACAGCTTTCTATCCAACTTTCTGAGGCGACCCAAATTGGTAAAAGCTTGCTGATTGCGATCGCCTACTCGGTGGCAAAACCCCAACGCGGCATTTACTTTATTCAACCAGACAAGCACTACCCAAACAAGCCCACCCAAGTTTGGACTCAGGGAGAAGACGAAGACTCTCGCTTTTGGTTCCCCTGCTTTGACTATCCAGGACAACTTTCTACTTCGGAAATTCGCGTCCGCGTCCCCAACCCTCTCGTAGCTATTTCCAATGGCGAATTGATTAACACTACAGAAGATGGTGATTACAAAATCTACCATTGGTCACAGCAACAAGTTCATCCTACCTACTTGATGACTTTGGCAGTAGGTGATTTTGCTGAAATTCGGGATGAGTGGAACGGAAAACCAGTTACCTACTATGTAGAAAAGGGAAGGGAGGAAGATGCTAAACGCAGCATGGGCAAAACTCCCCGAATGATCGAATTTTTGAGCCAAAAATATGGTTATCTCTATGCTTTTCCGAAATACGCCCAAGTTTGCGTCGATGACTTCATCTTTGGTGGAATGGAAAACACTTCCACAACCCTGTTAACAGATAGATGTTTGCTGGATGAACGCGCCGCCTTAGATAACCGCAATACCGAAGCTTTAGTCGTCCACGAACTCGCGCACCAGTGGTTTGGTGATTTGGTGGTGATTAAGCATTGGTCTCATGCTTGGATTAAAGAAGGGATGGCTTCTTATTCTGAGGTGATGTGGACAGAACAGGAATATAGTCAAGAAGAAGCAGCTTACTATCGTTTATTAGAAGCTCGTCGTTACTTAAGTGAAGATAGCAGCCGTTATCGCCGCCCAATGGTAACACACGTTTACCGAGAAGCTATTGAACTTTACGATCGCCACATCTACGAAAAAGGGTCTTGTGTTTATCACATGATTCGCGCCCAATTGGGAGATGAATTATTTTGGCAAGCTATCCAAACATTTGTCCAAGATAATGCCCACAAAACCGTAGAAACTGTAGACTTACTCAGGGCGATTGAAAAGGCAACGGGACGTAATCTTTTGTTCCTCTTTGACCAATACGTTTATCGTGGTGGTCATCCCGATTTTAAAGTGGCTTACTCTTGGGATGGGGATGCTAATTTAGCAAAAATTACCGTAACTCAAACCCAAGCTGCTGAAGGTAAAAATGGCAGCAAGGATTTGTTTGATTTAAAAATACCTGTTGGTTTTGGCTATACCCAACAAGAAGAAGTCAAGAGTGAGGAGTTAGAAGTTAAAAAGAATTCCAAACTCATAACTCCTAACTCCCAACTCAAAAGTTTCACCGTGCGGGTGAATGAACGTGAACAAAGCTTCTACTTTCCCCTAGAAAATAAGCCCCAATTTATCAGCTTTGATGTTGGAAATAATTATCTAAAAACAGTAGCTTTAGAGTATCCAATCGCGGAGTTAAAAGCACAGTTAGAATTTGATCCCGACCCGATTTCGCGTATTTATGCAGCAGCAGCTTTGGCGAAAAAAGGCGGCTTAGAAGCGACTAAAGCAGTTTCTACGTCCCTAAAAAATGACCCATTGTGGGGTGTGCGTGTGGAAGCGGCGAAACAACTAGCCCAGATTAATTTAGATCAAGCCTTTGATGGTTTAGTTGCTGGGTTAAAAGATAAAAATGCCTATGTGCGGCGATCTGTAGTGGAAGCACTTGCTCAAATAAAAACTGCTGAAAGCTATAAAGTTGTGAGAGGGTTAGTCCAAAAGGGCGATCCTAGCTACTACGTGGAAGCAGCCGCTTCTCGTGTGATCGGGGCGATTGCATCAGCAAACTTGGAAGAAAAACCCAAGGAAGACAAGGTATTAAAGCAGCTGAAATCTGTTTTAGAAGAAAAGGCGGGTTGGAATGAAGTTGTGCGGAGTGGTGCAGTTGCTGGTTTAGCTGAATTCAAAACCTCAGAAGCAGCTTTAAATCTGCTGATCGAATACACCAAACTTGGTGTACCACAACCCCTACGTTTAGCGACAATTCGCGCTTTAGGAAAGATTTCTGTAGGTCAAAGTCCGGCTAATTTAGAACGGATTTTAGAAAAATTAACAGAACTAGCCAAAGAAACCTTCTTTTTAACGCAAGTAGCCGTAGCCACAGCCTTAGGACAAATGGAAACACCTAAAGCCGTGGGGATTTTGCGATCGCTAATTGACCAAACAGCCGATGGGCGTGTACGTCGCTATGCTGAAGAAGAAATTTCTAAGGTGCAAAATAATATTGGTTCAGAAAAAAACCTGCGTCAATTGCGTGAAGATTTCGACCAACTCAAACAACAAAATCAGGAATTGAGAAGCCGTTTAGAAAACTTGGAGGCCAAATCTAAATAGCACTACATAATCATTAAAAGTAGCTAATTGGTAATTGGTAATTGTGGCGAAACACTACCAATTACCAGATTTATGGCAGTCATAAATAATAATTCTGTTATGAGTCACGGGTTGATTCTTCCACCTAACTATATAATTCGTCCTGCAAGAAACCGAACAGATAGATGGGCTGTTTATAGATTACTGATTTTGGAACGTGACGAGGAACCTTCTTGCTCGAAATTAGTGACAGTAGTCATGAATCCCTATACCCTGACTCTGCTTGCTTTACTAGTTATTATTCTCTTATTGATAGGCTTTATATTCCCATTACACGATTGGTTCTACATACTTATCATTTCGGTACTAATTGTTTTGGGATGTGTTAGTTTCTTTCAGCTTGGTTTTCTATATAATCTGTTTCTAGAAAACGAAAGACGACTTGTTATCGCATTATATAGAGAACAAATAATTGGTTCTGCACTAATAGCTTTTCGAGGAAATTACTCAGTTTTACTGGGATTGTACGTTGCACCTAGCCATCGTCTTAGAGGAGTAGGTAATCATCTAGTCCAGTATATTTTGCAGAGAGATACACTTCCAATATATGTTAATGCACCACCTGACTTACGCTCGTTCTATGCCCGTGTTGGCTTCGTTGAAACTAATATGCAGAGAGGATATAACATGGTTGTACGTGCATTTGACTTTAATAATGATTAAATCTAAGACAGTAATAGTACTACTGATATATGTAAATGCTAGTAAATAAAGTTACTTAACTATCGCATTTATTCAAATTTATATATATTAGACATAGGTAAATAAATATTTATTGTTTATAAAAACATAAATAAAAGTTAAGAAAAAATAAAATCGTCTAGAACCTGGATAATTAGTTGTAGTTTTATAAAGTATAATTAAGAATAAAGATCAACAAATCTAGGCAGTAACATCAGCTAAAATCGCCTCAAACACTATCCCTAAAGGGTAAAGTTCTGGTTGTTTTAGATAAAAGACTACCGCCATCCTGAGCTTACAACTAACTTGTGGGTTAGGAGAAAAACAATCATTGTAAATTTTTCAGTTGAAGAGGCAAAAAAAGGCGTGGGTCAGTATCAACCTACTCAGCTAAAACTCTATAACCCAGATGCGATCGCTCGCTACTATAGTTACCGTCCTTGGCTAGCCTGGGGGCGACTGCTGAGAATTATCTCCTCCTTTGCAGGATTTATACTCAATCTGAAGTGGGACGAATGGCAAGATAAAGTTGAGCAGAACAAGGGTAAACGAGCGATCCAGTTGCGAGAAATGCTCACCCGCCTCGGCCCGACTTTTATTAAAGTTGGTCAAGCCCTCTCCACCAGACCAGACCTGATACGCAAAGATTTCTTAGAAGAACTGATCAAGTTACAAGACCAGTTACCACCTTTCGATAATGCGATCGCTTACCAGATTATCGAAACTGAACTAGACCGTCCTATTCACGCCAGCTTTAGCGAACTGTCAGCTAACCCAGTAGCGGCTGCTAGCTTGGGACAAGTATACCGAGGTCGTCTAGTGAGTGGCGAAGAAGTCGCTGTCAAGGTGCAACGCCCCAACTTGCACCCAGTAATCACCCGCGACCTATATCTGATGCGTTGGGCAGCCGGTTGGCTAGCTCCTTGGTTGCCTTTAAATCTCGGTCACGACCTCACTTTAATTGTGGACGAGTTTGGTACGAAGTTATTTGAAGAAATTGACTATATTAATGAAGGCCGCAACGCCGAAAAATTTGCTAGCGACTTCCGCAACGACCCCCAAATAAAAGTTCCAGGTATTTACTGGCGTTACACTAATACCCACGTTTTAACCCTGGAATGGATTGATGGGTTTAAGCTGACAGACACTCAAAGCATCCGCCAAGCAGGTTTAGACCCAGAAGCAATCATCCAAATAGGCGTTACCTCAGGATTGCAACAGCTGTTAGAAAATGGCTTCTTCCATGCTGACCCCCATCCCGGCAATTTGCTTGCCGTGCCCGATGGTCGGATGGCTTATATTGACTTCGGGATGATGGATCAGTTGGAGGAAAGCACCAAAGAAGCACTCGTGGATGCCCTAGTGCATTTAGTGAATAAAGACTACACCGACCTAGCCGAAGACTTTGTAAAATTAGGGTTTCTGACTCCAGATACGAATATTTGCCCCATAGTGCCAGCATTAGAAGCAGTGCTAGGAAACGCTATTGGCAAAAATGTCAAGGATTTTAACTTCAAAACTATTACCGATGAATTTTCGGAACTGATGTATGAATATCCTTTCCGAGTGCCGGCAAAGTTTGCCTTGATTATTCGTTCCCTCATTACCCAAGAAGGAATTGCCCTTACCCTCAACCCGAATTTCAAAATCGTGGAAGTGGGTTATCCCTACATAGCACGGCGGTTGCTGACAGGGGAATCGCCCGAATTGCGGCGACGATTATTGAATGTGTTGTTCAAAGATGGTAAATTTCAGTGGCAGCGTTTAGAAAATTTAATCGCGATCGCTCGCACCGATAGCAACTTTGATGTATTGCCCACAGCCCAGATGGGGTTTCAATATTTAATGTCGGAAGAAGGCAAATTTCTGCGGCGCCAGTTGGTGCTTGCTCTCACTGAAGATGACCGCCTCCACACCGAAGATGTTCAACGGGTGTGGAACCTGATTAAAGATGACTTAAAACCGGATCGTTTATTAAATGTAGCGATCGGCATTTTAACAGAGTTATCCAGAGAAGGCGCAGCTGCTATCCTGCCAAAAGCAACATCACTTGGGTCTTTTGCTGAGAACCAGTCAACAAATAAAAAGTAAAAAATCTTTAAATCAATTAGGAGTTTTGATGTACTATTTTCCTCTACAGCCACCTTACTTCCTATTACTTGTTGGCTTTTTGGCAGCATTAACATCTGGTTTGGCATTATCTGGTACATTGAAAGTAATTGTGCAGAAATGGCCAAGCGAACGTACAGAAAATACTAAACCGCGTTCATCACTGAAACAACTGCTTGTGCCATTTATCGGTATAACTGGCGGTACTTGTCTATTTCTGTATTCAGGCTTAGAGATATTTGGCTTTCCCTCCTCCTTGGCTTTAGGAGTTGGTTTACCAATTAGCCTGTTTACTTGTTTATTAGTTTGGTTGCAGCTGGGAAGTATGATGACCTTTATAGAACGCGAAGGTATGCAATCTTTAGATTTAGATTCTTTTTCTTAGATATATAGCAATCCTAAATCATTCGTGAATAACGAGATCCCCGACTTCTTAGAGAAGTCGGGGATATGAGTCTTGTGATTTTCACAAATCAAATAGGATTGCTATAGAAAGCTTCAGCAACATACAAATTAACGTAAATCTTTACCGCGAGGAAATAATTTCCTCGCGGTTAATACTTATTTTTTACTGAAATTTCACAAATAATATCTAATCGCGTTAAAATTACGTACATACACTGTAGTATCTCTGCTCAAAGAATAGTCAGGAATACTCACCCTTTTACGATTTTTCGTGCAAATTTTTATTTTTTTCAAAGGAGTTTTATAAGCTATGAGTCAAGAAGAAAAAGAATTTTGCTTTTGCACCTTAGCCTTAGGTAAAAGATATCGCTCTCATGCTTTGCTATTAGCTCAAGATATTGAAAAACATTCACCTGGAACCAAGTTGGTAATCTTAACAGATAAGCCACAAGAATTTAGTAAATATTCTCATATTTTAGCCTTTTCGCATCAACAACAAAGCATTGGTTGTTACCACGATAAAAGGTTTGTTATTGCCCAAGCATTATTACTATTTAATACCTGCATTTTTGTTGATGTAGATATCAGAATATTGGATAAGGTGGCATCAAATCTAAAATATCTTCCTGGAGTCACAGCAAGAAGTTGTACGAGTATTGTCAAACATAATCAAGCCTACATTGGTTCAGTAAATGACTTGCACAAGCCAAAAAGAATTAGAGAGTTGGAAATTGTTAACAAGCTAGCACAAAAACTGGATTTGAATTTAGAAGATAATAGTATCCAGTTTGTGATGGAAATGTTATTTGTAGTGACAAGGCAAGATGAGCGTGAAATCGAATTTCTCAAGCACTGGGAAACCATTGCACTTTACTGTGAGTTAAATGGTTTTTATGGTGCTGAGGGTTATGCAATAGGATTAGCTGCTGCTAAGGCTGGATTACCAGTTCGATGGGATGCTATGGAGGGTATTGTTTATTTCAAGGATTGGATAGAACGCCAGAAAATCAAAAAGGGACAAGCAAATCCAGATGAAACGCTGATATATTTTCAACAGCACGAAGCGATTGAATACCGCAAAAATTCAATTTTCCAAAAGCTGGTACATAAACTAGATAAATTTATCGGCTATTACTATCGTTCGTTGTGTTTAAGACTTACAGCTTTGAGTAACTTTAATTTTTATTACCGCTAATCAGCAGATGTCAGGTATTTCTACTTTGAAATAATTACTTGAGAATTATCAACAAAAATAGGTTTGCCGCCTTGCTCAAGAGATACTGTCAGAGCAGCAAGAATTTCTACTAACTCAGTGCCTACCCAGCCAGATGAAACCTCTGACGGAGTATTGTTAAGAACAGAGACAACAAAGCGATCGCAAACTCGCCCCAATGGTTCACCTGGTTCTAATTCCAACACCACCTGCTTTTGATTCACAGGAATAAATTGATTGCCCTGCTGTTCAAACTCCCCATGTAGTAGGGTGAGAGGTGATGATTGTGACATTTCATCAAAAATCAAGCTGCCAAGGCTGCCCACAATTCCCAGTCGTCGCTGTTTATCAGGATTCAGCCAGCACAGGTGAATATAAACTTGAAAGCCATTGGGGTATGTCAGCGTCAGCCATACTAGGTCAGCTAGTCCTTGAGATGGGGAGTGGGTCATTTCCCTACTCCCCTCTCCCTGTAGCCACACTGTACCCGTTGCTTGTACTTTCACCGGAATCTGACCCAGCCAAGCGTTAAAGATTGCAATATCGTGAATTGCTAAGTCCCACAGCGCATCAACATCTTGGCGAACAGGCCCTAAATGGGTACGCGTCGCGTAGCCATAGCGTAAATCACCTAATTTACCCGCCTGTACTACAGTTTTTCCGCGCTCAACTGCTGGGTGAAATAAATAAGTATGGTCAACCATCAATATTAAATGATGCTGCTGTGCCAAGTGGCAAAGTTCCCGACATTCTGCTGGGTTGAGTGTTAGGGGTTTTTCTGCCAAAACATGGTATCCCTGTTGGAGAGAGTCTTTAATTAAAGCGTAGTGGGTGGTAGCAGGAGTGGCGATCGCCACTCCTGTCAGCCCTGGCACTTGCTTTAAGTCCTGCCACTGGGTTGTTAATACTACATTTTCACCTAAGTTAAACTGTTGCTTTACCGCCGCTAATCTTTCTGGATGAGGATCTACTACAGCAACTACATTTACTTGGGGATGTGCTAAGAAATTTCGCAGCAGATGCACTCCCCAACGCCCAACCCCGATGACAGCAATTTTAATTTGGTTTGTCATTAGTTATTAGTCATTTGTCATTTGTCATTTGTCATTAGTCAAATAAAAAATAACTAATGGCAACCAACTGATTATGAGTTTATTTGTAATCTTTTGAGTTCAGGGTTATTGCGGATTAGAAATTGCTAAAAAAGCTACCTTGGCTGCTGCTTGTTCAGCCGTTTTGATCGAGCGTCCCTTACCAACTCCAAGCTTGTTTCCGTGCAGCCACACTTCAGCCACAAAACGTTCTTGATTGCGGTGTGGTTGGCTGACTTCTACAACCCGATACTCTGGTAAAACTTTAAATTGTGCCTGAGTCCATTCTTGGAGAGCAGCTTTGTAATTAAGTCTGGCAGGATCGAGGCGAATTTCTGTGGTTAGTTGGTGGAAGTGGGGATCTAACCAAGAGCGGATCAGTTCCAGATTTTGAGTGCTTAAGTAAAGCGCACCCAGAACTGCTTCAAAAGCATCTGCCAGTCGAGACTCTAGACCAACTTTATCAGCAGTAGCACTACCAGCAACTAGCAAGTATAACTCCAAACCATAAACTCTGGCCAATTGGGCGAGAATGCGATCGCTCACCAACACCGAACGAATTGCTGCAAAATCCCCGACTGGACAATCGGGATAATTTTCCCATAAAACCACAGCCGAAACCAGCCGCACCACTGCATCGCCAACAAACTCCAGTTGTTCATAATTTGCCGAATCAGAGACAGTGGGATGAGTTAGCGCTAAATCTAGCAGTTCCCACTTTATAGGTGCATCTAGCGACAAACCTAATTTTTGGACTAAACTTTCGAGTTGCCGTTGACGGCGTGGATAGGCAAGGGGCATTACATAACAAGGCGAAGAGGGCAATCGAGTGAAAACCGCTATATTTAGCTTATTTTGAATATATTTCTGCACAAAGGATCGGAAATTACAGTCAACACGATGTGGTCAGCTAACCCCAATACTGCTCGGTTAAGCCGAAAAAAGCACTCCGGGGTAGGTTGGGTTGAAGAATCAAACCCACTTGTTCATGTTGGGTTTCACTGCCGTTCAACCCAACCTACATTAATGGATTTTATTATAGCCATCCGAAGAATGTCTCCCATAACAACCAAGCATTTAGTCCAACAATTACCGTCGCTACGGCATAAGCAAGAACTTTCAGCCAGCGAGGATTAACAAACTCTCCCATCAAACGGCGATCGCTAGTGAACATGACCAGGGGAATTACGGCAAAAGAAAGCTGTAAACTCAGAATTACCTGACTCATAATCAGTAGATTGGTGGTGCTACCTTCGCCCAAAAATACAATGGTTAGGAGGGCTGGAACAATGGCCACCAGACGAGTTAGCAAGCGTCTTAGCCAAGGTTTCAGTCGAATTTGCAAAAATCCTTCCATCACAATCTGTCCGGCTAGGGTTCCAGTCAATGTAGAGTTTTGCCCTGATGCTAGCAGAGCGATCGCAAAGAGAATACTCGCAGGTGCAAACCCAAGCACCGGAGACAGCAACTTGTAAGCGTCTTGAATTTCTGCCACATCCTGATGACCGGAAAAGTGGAAGGTAGCAGCAGATAGAATTAAAATAGCAGCGTTAATAAATAGAGCAATCGATAAGGCAACGCTTGAATCGATCATGCCAAACTTGATGGCTTCGCGCTTTTTCTCAGGAATTTCTTGCCAATCGCGCGTTTGCACAATGGAAGAGTGTAGATAAAGATTATGGGGCATAACGGTTGCCCCTAAAATCCCAATGGAAATATATAGTGCTGTTGGATTTCGCACCACTTCTGAATGAGGGATAAAGCCTTGGAGAACTCCACCCAAATCGGGACGAGCAGCAATCAATTCAACGATAAAGCAACCACCAATCACCGCAATGATGGTAATCACTAAAGCTTCGACGTAGCGAAAGCCCTTGCTTTGCAAAAACAACACCACTAGCACATCTAAAGCTGTGATGCAAACACCTACAGCTAATGGAATGCCAAATAATAATTGTAAGGCGATCGCACTGCCGACTAACTCTGCCAAGTCACAAGCGGCGATCGCAATCTCACATAGAATCCATAGGAAAAAGCTGACACGTGGACTGTAATTATCTCGACAGGCTTGTGCCAAATCTCGTCCCGTTGCCACCCCCAATTTGACACAAAGCGCCTGCAACAAAATTGCCATCAAATTAGAGAATAGGATGACACTCAGGAGCATATAGCCAAATTGGGCACCGCCAGCTAAGTCAGTTGCCCAGTTGCCAGGGTCCATATAGCCCACTGAAACCAAGTATCCTGGCCCTGTATAAGCCAACATCTTACGCCAGAAGCCCCCTCCGACAGGCACTTTAATCGTTCGGTGAACTTCTGGCAGAGAAGGAATTCGTTCTGTTTGCTTCATAAGTTACTCATAATTTCCTCATTTTTTCCAAACTTACCATAGAGCAGGTAAAAATGAAGGAAAAATGAGAACTAGTATCCAGACATCACACCTGGGTTTTTTATCCAAAAAAGCTTGATTTTTAAAGGTTTGCGGGTAAACCTCTGCTCAAAATCCGGACAAAAAAGAATAGAGTACAAACCGTGAAAGGTTCGTACTCCATTGCAGGGGAGAGAGCAGGACATAAGCCGGGTTCTGTTCTCTTGCGAGGGCAGTTATCTATCTGGGACGCTTGTTACCAAACGCCTCTAGCGGCTCTCATTGAGCGGAACTGGTAAAAGACCAACCATAATTCCTATCGCCTTGCTCCCAACCGGGGTTTACCGAGCCAGCACCTCTCGATACTGCTGGTGCGCTCTTACCGCACCTTTGCACCCTTACCAAATCAAGTAAAAAGTAAAAAGTAAAAAGACAAAAGAAAGAAATCTTTCTTTTTACTTTTGCCTTTTACCTTTTGCCTTGTTTTGGCGGTATCTTTCTGTGGCACTATCCTCACGATCGCTCGCACTGGACGTTATCCAGCAAGTTTGGTCTTTCGGGAGTCCGGACTTTCCTCAAACCAGTGACTATGACTGATCTGCAACCACCTGCGCCTACTCTCTCCTTAGATCCAGTGTAATCTTTGGTTGGCATAGTATGTCTGGTTGCTATTGCTTTTTTTTATTCCAAGGTAGAGCGTAAGTCCAAGGTAGTTTCCTGACTGTGAAAGGACAATTGATAATACTAATGGGAGGAAAATCACGACCTGGGGCTAGACCTAAACGCACCTCAGATATCCTGAGTACCAGTTGCAGGGAAAAATCCAACTCCTTTCTTCTGTTAATAAAGTCGTTGTATAACTTTTTTTGTCCTTTTTGCAGCCCGTTGATATCAATTAGTGGTTTTTTGGCTAAATAGGTTCCAGCTTCTTTATCGCGCTCAAAAACATCTTCTGCTGTCACCGTTTCCGAAAGTGTTTTCTTGGGAGCAATCAGACTAGGACTTTGGGGTACTGCTAAGTCGCGGGTTAAGTCTGGTGATTTCCGAATCACGCGGCGCGATTGCTTACTATGTTCAACTACCAAAGAACTGTTGTCCCAGTCAACGTATACAGCAACATTATCAGATTTATTTTCAATGCTAATTCCTAAATCTTTCAAATCGCCAATTGGGTATGAGGCTTTGAGTTTAAAGGAAATTCCAATTTTATCGTCAAGATTTTGTTCTTTTAGCTGCTCATCAACGATTCCTTTCTTAAACTCAAACTTAATTTGGTCGTCGATGGATTCAACCATACGGTTAAACACATAAGAGACACCGATAATATAAGCCGTCAAAACTATTAAATTCTGGTCGCTACTCCTCATAACTCAGAATCTTAACTCCCGGTGCTAATGAATGTATATTTTACTCATCGCTCATTTGCAATTTTTAATTGCCCTTCATTGTGACAGAATTTTGTAGCCAACCTCGTCGCCAAAAAAAGAATAATAAACTAAGTGCGATCGCAGCCATTAATGCCAAGCAAAGTGGATAGCCCCAATACCAATTCAATTCAGGCATATTATATGGCGATTTTTCAGTACTGAAATTCATCCCATATATTCCGGCCACAAAAGTCAGGGGAATAAAAATTGTTGAAACTATCGTTAGCACCTTCATGATTTCATTCATTTTATTACTCACTGCCGAAAGATACACATCCATTAATCCAGATGCTAGTTCTCGATAAGTTTCCACCATGTCCATCACTTGCACCGTATGGTCATAACAATCTCGCAGGTAGATTCGCACTTCTTCATTAATCAAATCACTACCATCTCGAATTAAGGCATTAATTGCATCTCGTTGGGGCCAAATAGCACGACGTAGTTGCAGTAATTCTCGCCGAATTTGATAAATGTTTTGGAGTGTTTGCGGAGTCGGTCTGACTATTACCTCCTCTTCTAACTCTTCAATTCGCTCTCCATAAAGCTCCAGCACTGGAAAAAAGCCATCAATAATCGCATCTAACAGAGCGTAAGCTAAATAATCCGCTCCCTGTTTACGGATGATACCTTTGTTTTTTTCAATTCGCGATCGCACCGCTTCAAAGCAATCATGTTCTGGTTCTTCTTGTACTGTCAGCAAATAATTTTTACCTAATATTAAACTCACTTGCTCGCTGTAAAAACCACATATTCTTTCCTTTGGTACTACCATGCGGCTAATGAATAGCAATTGGTTTTCATAATCCTCTGTTTTCGGACGCTCCGGCACATTGACTACATCTTCTAAAACTAAAGGATGTAACTTAAAAACGTTACCCAATCGTTGTAATATGTCTTGACTGCCTAAACCTTGTACATCTACCCAAGAAATAGATTCCATCTCTAGATATGGAACACACTCTTCTGGAGTTACTATTTGTTCACGGGTGAAATTGGTTTGGTTATAGTCAATCAAGAAAATTATCGGTGGCGGAGCATCTGCATCAATAATAATGGTTCCTGGCAGAGTTCCTGGTTGGTGATAGAATTCATCTTCATATACCCTATTTACTACTTTGGGAAGGCGACGCAGTTTTCGTGCCATGCAATACTACCTAATAGTCATTGGTCATTGGTCATTAGTGAATAACAAATAACAAGTTACACTAATTTTACAAAAATTAATACAAAGACGGTCATTTCTAGATTAAGCAATTATTGAGGTTGCTAATTTGATGACCAGCCAGATTTAATCTAACGAATTACGAATTGGTATAACATATCGCCTCTGAATCAGCAATGCTACAAAAAACAGTTTGCCTTGGCAAGACAAACTGCTTAAAAAATATTTATCTGGGTGAGCAGAAGTTAGAACATACCCATGCCGCCCATACCACCCATGCCACCCATGCCGCCCATGCCGCCCATACCGCCCATATCAGGGGCAGGAGCTGCGGATTTCTTCTCCGGCTTTTCAACAATGATCGCTTCGGTGGTTAAGACCAAACCAGCAATTGAACCAGCGTTTTGCAAAGCTGAACGCACGACTTTGGCAGGGTCGATAATACCAGCAGCAATCAAGTCTTCAAATTCCCCAGTAGCGGCGTTGTAGCCAATATTGAAGTCGGTATCCCGAACTCTAGAGACGATCACAGAGCCTTCAGCACCAGCATTATCTGCTATTTGGCGCAAGGGAGCTTCTAGCGCTCGTGCGACTATATCAGCCCCAATTCTTTCTTCTTCATTTTCTAGGCTGTTTTTAATCGCTTCTACCTTCTTAGCCAAGTGAATTAGGGTCGTCCCACCACCAGGAACAATACCTTCTTCCACGGCGGCTTTAGTAGCGTTCAGCGCGTCTTCAATCCGCAGTTTGCGGTCTTTGAGTTCGGTTTCGGTTGCCGCACCCACTTTAATCACTGCCACACCGCCAGCAAGCTTGGCGATACGTTCTTGCAGTTTTTCTTGATCGTAGTCAGAATCGGTTTCTGCCAACTGTTTGCGAATTTGAGCAATCCGTTTTTGTACCTCTGGCTTGGTGACACTGCCAGCGACAATTGTGGTGCTTTCTTTGTCGATGGTGATTTTGCGGGCAGTTCCCAGGGCTTCTAGAGAAGCGGTATCCAAACTTAAGCCGATTTCTTCAGAAATCAACTGTCCATCGGTGAGAATAGCAATATCTTCTAACAAAGCTTTGCGGCGATCGCCAAACCCAGGTGCTTTAATGGCAGCTACAGCCAGTACACCCCGCGCTTTGTTCACCACCAAAGTTGCCAAAGCATCACCTTCAACATCTTCAGCGATAATCAGCAAGGGCTGACCAGAACGAGCGACTTTTTCCAAAATCGGCACTAAATCTTGGATGCTGCTGATTTTTTTATCTGTCACCAAAATCCGGGCGTTTTCAAATTCGACAATTTGCCGCTCGTTGTTGGTGACGAAGTAGGGAGAAATATAACCCCTGTCAATCTGCATCCCCTCAACTACTTCTAGTTCAGTGGTTAGGGATTTAGATTCTTCAACGGTAATTACACCATCTTTGGTGACTTTTTCCATTGCTTCGGCTAACATTTGGCCAACTTCTTCATCGTTACCAGCAGAGACAGTGGCAACTTGAGCGATCGCACTTCCTTCTACTGGCTTGGCTACTCTGGCAATTTCTTGTACAAGTGCCTCAATAGTTTTGTCGATCCCGCGTCTCAAGCTAACTGGGTTACTACCCGCCGCGACGTTCTTCAAACCTTCCCGAATCAGGGCTTGTGCTAAAACTGTGGCGGTGGTTGTCCCATCTCCAGCGACATCTTTAGTTTTTGAGGCTACTTCCTGGATGAGTCTTGCACCAGTATTTTCCAAAGGATCTTCTAATTCAATTTCCTTGGCAACAGTGATACCATCGTTGACAATTTGAGGTGCGCCAAATTTTTTCTCTAAAAGGACATTGCGACCTTTTGGTCCCAAGGTGATTTTTACGGCATCGGCAAGGGCGTTAACACCCCTTTCTAGAGCTCGCCGAGATTCCTCGTTAAATGCAATAATTTTCGCCATGTTTGATTTCTCCAGCGCTTCCATTAGACAATTTAGCACTCACAGAGCAAGAGTGCTAATCTCCCAACTGGCTCAAGTTACAAATGGAAATAAAAAAAATTGATTAATATACAGGTGATGCTCATATTAGATACTGGCAGTAATGCTTGAATTGGGAGATGAATCTAGAGAACTCCCTTAAATCCCTTGGTATTGCCGACCCTGGCGGCACCGGCTGGTTGGCAGTAGTATTTACGTTCCTCTTGGCTTGGGTTGTAACTTGGCGTTTAATTCCGACAGTACGCAAATTCGCCTTGCGGGTAGGTTGGGCTGACCAACCCAACGCCCGGCGACTCAACCGAGAACCTTTACCCAATGCAGGGGGGCTGGCTATCTACGCAGGTGTAATTGCCGCGCTGGTATTAGCTAGCCTTTTACGACCGATCGAACTTCAAAACGTATTGGCTCAGGTACTCACTATTCTATTGGGAGGTTCGATATTAGTCCTTGTAGGCTTTATCGATGATCAGTTTGGCTTACCGCCCTCTGTTCGATTGTGGGCGCAAATTGTCACGGCACTGTTGCTGGTAGCTAATGGCATCAGCGTCAAAGTGATGTTTGGTACCCCCATCGACTCGCTCCTTTCCATGTCGCTAACAGTACTATGGGTAGTAGGGATTACCAACGCCATCAACTTGATGGATGGTATGGATGGCTTGGCAGGAGGAATCAGCTTTATTACGGCCATGAGTTTGTTGGCCGTTGCAGCCCAATTTAACAACCGTGCAGCCGCAATTTTGGTACTCGCAGCCTTGGCAGGTGCTGCACTAGGCTTTTTACGCCATAATTTCCATCCATCACGAATTATTATGGGTGATGCCGGAGCATACTTTTTTGGCTATGTGCTGGCAGCAACTAGTATTTTAGGGAAACTGCAACAAAACACAGTTTATGCACTAATTCCTACGGTTTTATTTCTGTTGTTACCAGTGTTAGACACCACTCAAGTATTTGTGCGGCGGCTACTAGCAGGAAATAATCCTCTGAGTACTCCTGGTAAAGACCACCTGCATCACCGCTTACTTGCTTGGGGACTCTCCCAGCGCCATGCTGCGTTTACGCTTTGGTCAATTACCTTAGTTTTTAACTTGCTGGCGATGAGAATACAAGGTATGAGTTTGGCTGTGATGGTAGCTACTGCTACTAGCATTATTCTTCTTTTGGGCTTTACTGTCTGGCAAAGGATACGTCAACAGCCTTAATTGCTTGTAGGGTTGGCATTGCAATGCTAGCCCTACTATCTTTTATTCTCTATATGCCAAGATATTTTACCAATGGCAAGTGATGTTTACAACCTGCTGTGACCCTCGTTGCCTTGGTGTCTCCCCTTTTCCCAAAGGCAGAAGACCGCGATCGCTCGCCAACCTATCCCTAAATTTATTAAAGCCTATGAAAATAAAGGTTTCTGATTTTTATTTAACGAGAGTAATAGAAGAGCGCTAATAATAATTATTCTTGTTTAAGTGTGGGATCTTGATTTTTGTTGAGTAATTTATTCTTTGGAAGTCCCTAAATCAGCGATCGCCAGATAAAATCGGTGCGTTAGCCTATGGTGTAACGCACACGACGAAAACTCCTAAATCAGCACTATTTATGCCATTACCATACCGCCATCGACATTAAAAACTTGTCCGGTGACGTAGGCGGCGGCGGGATCGGCAGCGAGGAAGCGCACCATCCCAGCGATTTCTTCCGGTTGACCGAAGCGACCGAGTGGGATGTATTTCAAAATATCTTCGGGGTTGTTAAGATCGCTGGTCATGTCGGTGGTGATGAATCCAGGGGCGACGGCGTTAACAGTGATGCCACGAGTAGCTAGTTCTTTGGCAACGCTTTTGGTGAAGCCGATGACACCTGCTTTGGCGGCGCTGTAGTTAGACTGGCCTGGGTTGCCCATTAGCCCTGCAACGGAGGTAATGTTGATAATTCGCCCCGATCGCTGCTTCAGCATAATTTTACTGATGGCGCGTGTACAGAAGAAAACACCAGTTAGATTCAGGTCTATCACCGCTTGCCAATCCTCTGTCTTCAAACGCAAAAGCAGATTGTCGCGGGTAATACCTGCGTTGTTGACTAAGATATCCACACGGCTGAACTTTTCCATGACGGTCTTAACTAGTGCGTCTACTTGATCGCCTTGAGAAACGTCTGCTTGGATAGCGATCGCTTGCCCTCCCGCATCTGTAATTTCTGTAACAACTGCCTCAGCAGCAGCACTCGAACTGGCATAATTAACAACTGCGATCGCTCCTTGTGTGGCTAATTCAATTGCGATCGCTCGGCCAATTCCTCGTGATGCACCTGTGACAATTGCTACTTTATCTTGTAATAGTGTCATTTAATGTTCCTCAATCTTAGAAATACCGCGCTAATTATCTTATGGTGATTTCGGGAACATCTGAATATTCTCTGAATAAAATCTAACTCTTGCGGGATGACAATGTTGCTGTCATGATGCAAATTAGATAACTAATAAATAGTCAGTTATTTTATGAAAAACACCCGATAAAAGTAGTAATCATATGTCATTTTGGCGATTTTTAAAGCTAGAAAATCAGGTGGTGAATATTGATTTAAATGAAATCTATCTTAACCCTGTGGATAATCTGTTAGGAATTTTAACTACACTTATTAAATAGATAAAGTTCTTCGTCGGTTACATCTGTTTATCAACGTAGAGGCGTGCCATTAAATATATATCTATTGATATACACAAATTAAAATAATATACGTATTTTATTATAATTATTTAAGATTGTTGTCCGGCAAATCAGTCTAGATTAACTAATCTAATCTTTTCCCAACAAAAACCGATGAATCTATACCGATTTTATTTTCTAAGAATTACTATTGAAACAAACAATTGAAAATCGGTGTGTGTCATCATGGCAACTAAAAAAG
The DNA here is from genome assembly GCF_036917815.1 of Nostoc sp. Taxonomy (GTDB): domain Bacteria; phylum Cyanobacteriota; class Cyanobacteriia; order Cyanobacteriales; family Nostocaceae; genus Nostoc. The sequence continues at coordinate 35,330 of NZ_JBALEK010000055.1, forward strand.
AATTTAACAGCTTTGAAGATATGCTGTCTGCTTCTGATGTACCTGTATTAGTAGATTTTTACGCTGACTGGTGTGGCCCCTGTCAGATGATGGTGCCAATTTTAGAGCAAGTCAATGCCCAACTTAAGGACCGCCTACGGATTGTCAAAATTGACACAGAAAAATACACAGATTTGGCTACTCAGTATAAAATTGCGTCTCTGCCAACCTTAGTACTGTTTAAGCAGGGTCAACCTGTGGAGCGGATAGAGGGAGTAATGCAAGCGCCCCAGTTGGTGCAATATCTACAAACAAAGATTTAAGGTAACACTTAGAATTGGAATTTTGGTTCTTAGAGGCGCGAAATATCGCGTCTTTTTCAGTAAATAATTCTGAATTAAGCTGTATTACTACTTTCTTTCTTGTAACTGCTGCTTTTTCCCTTCTGGCAATAGCTGAAATTTACCTTGCTCAACCTTTCAATAAGATAGGTTTATTTTGGCGCTCCCCATCTTCACAAAATACTAAAGCCTTGGTCGTTTACTTTCGAGGATTTCTGTTGCAATCTTTGCAGAAAGCGGTCGGTAGAATAAAAAGCCCTGTACATCATCACAGTTGATAGATTTCAAGAACTCCAATTCCTCTTTATTCTCTACCCCTTCAGCCGTCAACTTCAATCCCAAGCTTTGTCCCAAACTAACTATGGCCTTGATAATATGAGCTACTTTGACATCGTGCGTCAAATCTCGAATAAAAGACTGATCTATTTTCAGATTGTGCAGTGGCAAAAGCTGTAGGCGCGAGAGCGAAGAATGACCTGTACCAAAGTCATCAATGGAGATGTAAATACCCATCTGTTGTAGCTCTTTTAACACCTTTGTGGTAAAAGCTAAATTTTCAATAGCTGTGCTTTCGGTAATTTCTAATTCTAAAAAGCGCGGCTCCAGCCTTGTTTCTTCTAAAAGTTTGGCTATAGTCTCCACCAATTTGGGTTGGCGGAACTGCTTAAGAGAAAGATTGACTGCGATCATTATCGGTGGCAATCCGGCATCTTGCCAGGCTTTATTTTGGCTACAGGCTGTCCGCAGCGCCCATTCGCCGATGGGGACAATTAATCCACTTTCTTCGACCAGGGGAATGAAGACACTGGGTGCAACCAATCCCATCTCTGGGTGCTGCCAACGCAACAGAGCCTCCATACCAGTAATTTCTTCTGTGGCAATGTTCACACGAGGTTGATAGTACACCGTAAATTCATTACGTTCTAGGGCATAGCGCAAGCTCTTCTCTAAACTCAGGAGTTCAGGATTTTTGGCACTCAAGGAAACACTGTAGAATTGGTAGTTATTCCGCCCTTTGTCCTTGGCGTAGTACAAAGCGGCATCGGCGTGCTGGATTAGTGTTTCGGCATCAGGACTATTGTTATCAAGCAAGGCAATACCGAGGCTGGCAGTCACATAAAGTTCGTGCCCTTGGAGATGGAAAGCATCCTCTAAGGATTGTAAGATTCTGTACGCCACCAGAGTTACCTCTTCAATATCATTGACTCGCGGGAGTAAGATAGTGAATTCATCACCTCCCCACCGGGCTATGGTGTCTCCGCCTCTGAGTGAGTCATTTAATCTTTGAGCGACCCTTTGTAACAATTCGTCTCCCAGAGTGTGCCCCAGAGTGTCATTAATCACCTTGAAGCGATCGAGGTCGAGGAAGATCACAGCTAAACTTTCGCCATTCCGAGTGGCATTGGGCAGGGTTTTACTGAGCAGTTCGTTAAATAGTAGGCGATTGGGCAACCCTGTCAGCAGGTCATGGAGGGCTTGATAGCGAATCTTCTCTTCTACTTGCTGACGCTGCTTGGTACTAATGATACTGGCCGCCATCGTCAAAAGGGTAGATTCTTCGTGCCTTGACCAATGACGCTCAGAGGTGCAGTCTGCCAAGCCAAGATACCCCCAGAACTCATTGTCTAAGCGCAGAGGCACTAGAAGAAGGGATTGAATGCCATCTCGAATCAGGAATTCTTGTTCGGCGACAGGAAATTTTTGGGTGAGTCCGCTAATGGACTGACCGCTAGAGAGAACAGTATACCAACGGGCTAATCCAGAATCTTGATAAGGCTGATTTTGCCAATGATGGTGGGTAGATTTAATCTTAGGGTGCGTCCATTCAAAGCACAGGCTGACTGCTATTTCCCCTGTAGCAGGATGGGGATGGTTCTGAAAGAGATAAGCACGATCTGCCTGGGCAGCTTCACCCAGTACAGCTAGAGATCGAGCAACAGCAGTTTCGTAATTCATTTCGCCCAGCAAATAATTGGCAGCTTCTGCAACTGCCTGTAGCAAGCGATCGCGCTGGCGCAGTTCGGCTGTAACTTGCTTTTGCTCTGTAATATCCCTAATAATAAAAGTTCTAATTAAATCACTTTCAGGAAGGTAGAGAACGGATTGTTCAAAAACTTCTGTGCCTACTTCCACCTCCCGCACAAAAGAATTTTTTTCTAGATTTTTAACTCCACTCAGAAGTCCTGTTAACATCGGATGTTGCGTCCCAACTTCCCGAAGTTTGGGAAACTTGAGAGCTGCGGCTGGATTGAGATAAGTAACTGTTCCCTCGAAATCCATCTCAATAATTGGATTGGGGATGAGTTCAGGGAAGGATGCTAGGCGAGCTAGGGCAGATTCACTAGCCGCTTCCAAGCCGGGATCGACCGCTAGGGTTTGAAAAGGATTAGCAGGATTGGCTTGATCTGAGAGGAAACCAGATAAGTCTTCAACATCACAAGATTCAGAAAATGCTTGTTCTGAAAGGTTGGAAATAGCATAATATTTGGCTTGAGCTTGATTACCACCAAAGTCAATGATATCTCCATGTCTGAGATTATGAGAAAAGCATTTATTGCCATTTACAAATAAGCCATTAGTACTTCCTTTTCCCTTGTAGTTGCCATCAATAATCTGGAAGCCATATTGGTCAGTTTCTGGAACAGTTACTCGCAATAAAATTGCATGCTGCATTGATACTGATCGGGAAGCCAAGACAATAGTATTTGCGGGATGCCGCCCCAGTGAATAAGTAGTCTCTCGTAAGGGGATAGTTCGCCGCCCTTGCAGGTCTTGAATAACCAGCAGATGGCGTATTTTTTCCCGCTCAGTTCCTAGCATGTCTGTTCCTCAAATTCTCATCTCTTTATGTTTTAGTCTGAAAAATACTACTCCCAGAAGTTAAGCTTTTCAGGCTGCACTTCTGGGAAAATTTGCTCAATCAAAGTTGTCACCATTTGTGATCCCATTGGCATGAGGGTGCAAACCAGCCCTTCTCTTGATGATTGATCTTCATAAGATGGCTAATTGTTCAATCAGTTTTTGCGGTAGAAGCTCTAGATGGTTTCTCCACTCATGCATAAGTTATAAACTTTCTCCCTTCGTCTATATCATTCAACCTTGTCTTTCTTAGAATACCCAGATTAACAATTCAAAATTCAAATTTAAAAAGGATTATAGAGTAAACTAAAATACAGTCCGTTTTCTTGTAGTGTTCTATCATTTGAATTAACAGATATTAAAGGAATGCCCCAGTCAAGACGAACGGTGAAGCGATCGCTCTGTGACCAACGCAACCCCACACCAACAGCAGCTAGAGTATTAGGATCGGGATTCTCTCTATCAGAACTGTTCCAGCCAACACCAAAATCCACAAAGGGGACAACCTGTAAGGTGCTATCTATCTGGGGTAAACGCAGAATTGGTACTTGAACTTCAGCAGAAATAAAAGTGCCATTATCCGTCAGCAGGTAATCTTGACGGTAGCCCCGAATGCTATCTTGCCCACCTAAGCCAAATTGCTCTAAAGGTAAAAGTGTTCTGGTTGCGAGTTGGGTATTTAAACGAAGTAAAAGTAAGGTTTCAGGAGCTAAAAGACGTGCCCACTGCGCTTGCCCTTGCCAAGCAAAGAAACGGCTATCGGGAGGATTTTGATTAATAGTGGGATTCAACACATCTATGCCCAAACTGAATTGAGAACGTAGGGCGATGACTTCACGACTGTTACGAGAAGTCCATTCTTGAAAAAATCGCAACGCAGATACCCTAGTGCGTCCCTGTTCATCAGCACCTGAACCGGGGAAAGGGATTCGATCTATGTCGATATAAGAGGCTTCACTTTCCCGTCGTGAGGCTGTCACCCCCAGGGCAAATTCTTGTGTAGGCGTTTGAACTATGGGCTGGCGAAATGTTAGTTCGTAATAGCGAGAAGACGATTGGATATCTAAAATGTTGAAAGGAGGTTCAATGACATTACTTGATGTAGTGCCATAGTTAAAGGTGAGGGTTCCATTCTTGGGATTGAGTGGTAATGTATAGCTGGCATCAACGGAGTTGCTACCGTCGGTATTAGTATAAGCTACACCCAGAGCATCTCCCAGTCCCAATAAGTTGGCTTCATTCAATTGTAATCGGCGGCGGAAACTGCCAACGCTAGGCGATCGCCCATTATCAAGAACTATTTGACTACTAAAGGTTTTTGCCTCCCTGATCTTAACTTCTAGCAGATTCACACCAGGCCGCGATCCTGCCGAGAGTTCAGCAGACACATTTTGAATTAAAGGATTCAGTTGTAAAAGTTGCAGTGCTTCTAGTAGACGCTGGCGATTCAGAGGCGGTGATGTCGCTATTGCTAGTCGGCTGCGGACATAATTCGGATTCAACCGTCGAGTCCCAGTTACCTGGATGTCTTCTAATTTACCTTCGATCACCTGAATTTTAATTACACCGGATTGAATTGTTTGGGGTGGAATATATGCACCAGAAGTAATATAACCATTTTTGAAGTATAGATCAGTGATTTTAGAACGTGCTTGATACACTTGGGTCAGTGAGATCGGTCGTTTGGTAAATTCCGCAGTGGCTTGGGCTAACTCTTTAGCACTGAAGACTGTGCTACCAACAACTTCAAAGCGTTCAACAACAATAGTTTGAGGAAAGTTGCCAGGGAGTCGTTCTTCAGGTGTCGGATTTGGGGCAGAGGGTGGAAATAGTTCTGCTGGTGGGGGGAGTGGCTGTAGCAGTTCAGGTGAGGGAAGTGGGGAAGGTGAGGGTGGTTGGACATCCTGTGGTGGTGGTAATTTTTGTGACAGGATGAAATTACTAGTTGGTAATTGTGTAGTATCAATAGCCTGAGCTTTCAGTGGATTAGAAAATATGCTACTGGGTAATATAAGCGTACTCAGAGGTAAGCAGGACACTATAAGATTCTGAAGATATTTATCAATCATTGTACTGGACTATTTTTTGTCAGAAACTATGGGATTATACGGGGAATACTTCAGATGTGAATATTACTTGATCTTCTGCGGCTAAAGTTCATATTTTGGGCAAATCTCAATCTATGGCAGATTGCGAGTTGGTGAGGTACAAAATACCCCACCCTAACCCTCCCCAATACATACGGGGAGGGAACTATATTTCTTTTTCCCTCCTTTCTAAGGGGGGTAATTCACCATAACCCTTTTATGTATTTAAATCACAATCTGACTTTTCACGGTATCTGGAAAACCTCTCTCTAAATCTCTCTCCTACAAGGAGAGAGACTTTGAATTTTCCCCCTGGTAGGGAAGAGGGGGTTAGTTTTTTTGTGGCTTTTCCACATAAGGGACTTCCAAGAAATAAATTATCCAAAGAAACGAACCACAGAGGCACAGAGAACACAGAGAGAGGAGAAATAGAGAGGCTTTTGGGTCAGTTTTTAGGACATTTTTTTATTTGGAAGTCCCTAACGTGAAAAGTCAGGAATGAAACAACGAGACAAAATTTAGTTGCTCTGTATCGTTTGATTTTTCGGTCAATGCAGACTTCAAAGTATGGATGGTGTTCGATCTGCATAAGCAAGCAGATATGTTGGAGTTATCTCAATACAGTTCGGATAAGATCCCCCCGCCTAGGTTGACCCCCTTAAAAAGGGGGTAAATAAAGAAAATAGCCCCCCAATTTATCGGGGGGATCTTCTAGCGATAAATCACCTAACCGAACCGTATTGGGAATTATCTGCGCCTGGGAGAGCATTATCGAGTCTACTCAGTTTATAATCACAATAATCCTTCACTCCATACCCCTTTGCTTAAACATTCCCATTAATTTACGTTTACGAGCGTGGGTTTGCATCAAGTTTTCTCGATAGCTTAACCAGTCAGCTTTCTTCCCAGATTCCAAGTAGGCATTACGCGCTTTTTTTAACCATTCAACCGCGTAGCAGTAGTATTCGGCTTTACCTGCATCCATAATCTTTTCGGCACGGCGACGAGCATTAGCAATCACCCAACTAGGATTATGAGAGATGGCAGCACTCATGACTTGGTGAATCAACTCTGAATAATTAGAACTGAGTTCATTAGCGATCGCAATTGCATCATCAATTAGCCCTTCATGCAAAAATATATTCACCTTGGCTGATTCTGTTCCCCAACCACTATAAGTACGGACAATTGTCAGCAGGTCTGTTTTGACACTTTCCCAGCTTTCACCGGTCAATTCTGCCATCTTTTGGTAGTCAACCAAGGAAGGCTTGATTTGAAAAGCCGCCTTGATTCCTAATAAAGCAGCTTCACGATTACCCAACTCCACAGCCAAATCACTTGTCCAAATTCCCAACTCGTACTGACAATTACCCGGTAAATTTAATCCACTCTGGGCTATATCTAGTGCTTGCTCTAATGCGCCTTGTTTACTGAGTGTTTTCCCTAGAGCAAAGGCTTCTTCCATTGAGTTCATCTGGGTTTGGGCAGCATCAATTGCTTCTTCTACCCTACCTAAACGCCCCAACATTGTGAGATATTGCTGGGTTTGCCCTTCTGCTTGTGCTAAATAGAGGTATTCTTGATAACGTTCCTGACCTTCGAGAATTTTCAGGCGAATTAATGCCAAATCATCTGCATAATCTGGCACGTCTTCTTCCCAAGCTCCTCTTTCCGTGATATTACCTTGAAGAACTTGTAACAATGGTGGATAATCCCAACCTTGGCGTAAAGCTTCCATAACTAGGCCAAAATCAGCATTCCACTGATCTTGCCAAGCTTCTAAATTTATTTGAATATCAACTTTTTCTTCTGGGCTGAGTTCCACACTGAGAATTGCTTCACACCAAGCATTATTTAATTCCCCGACAATTTCATCGTTTTCAGCACCGTATTCGGCAACATCATCCCAATTTTCCGCACAGGTAGAAGTAATCGCTTCCAAAATAGCGATGGCATTTTCACCTTCTCCCCGTTCGCTAAAATCTACCGCCGTTTGCACCACACTCAGCAAGTCTTCGGCAATCGGGTCTTCTTCGTACCCCTCCTCAAAGTAGCGCACAGTATCCTTGAGAATCTGCCGGACTTGCCGCCGAAAGGGAGCCGGATCAAGAGTACTGCGGCGCACAGATTTTATCGTTATTTGCTTGTCAGTAGGATTCGTCATCCAACTAACATGGCGATCAATCGCCTCAATCAGTGGTGGGTATTCTGCTACCAACTCTTGCAGCAGTCTTTGGGTTTGGATATGATCTAGGCGATCGAGTAATTGTTCTAAAGTCGGGCGCTGCTCAATACATTCTGAGTTACGCGCACAGACGAGCATCGTCGCTACAATGTGTTTACACCACCCATCAAGGTCGTAGGCACAGGTGCAGTTGACTGAGGTTAACCCACTGCTATCGAAACTCAAATTGACATGATAAGGTCTAGCTTGAGTGCCTGCAACATCTGCCTGAAGCAGATGACCACGTAAGGTAATAGCATTAACAGCACCAGCTTCATAGTATGCCTCGCCTCGCTGGAAAGATTTGGCGTTGGCATGACGGCGGATAGTAAATTCACTAATTTGGGGAATAGACATCGAGCGATCGCCTGTGTAAATCCTCTGGATCAATCCTAAATCCAGCTTAGTGTTAGGCTAACGCGCTGTAAAGAAATTCAAATTTATGGGCATGGGGCACTTGTACTGAGCGTACCCCTCCGGGGATCTTGCTACGCGTAGCGTCTCCAAGAGTTGCCGTTGGCGCAGCCTAAGAAGAGAAGTATTGGGCATTGGGAGTCTGGATGAGACTGCAATTTTTATAGAAACACTCGGTAAGCGTAAAACTCAGTCCCTTTAGGGCTGAGATATAAGCGACTCGAGTGACTTAAGTCACTGGATTTTTTCTTTAATTTTGTGCGATACTAATGATATCACAAACAGGCAAAAAGATGGGTAAAGAAAAATATTTAATGGGTGTACAAAAATTATTATTGCACCTAGATAAAGATACTAAAGCTATATTGCAATATCTCTGTGAGCAATCAGGAAAATTATATAACTCCGGAGTCTATTTCGCTAGACAAATACTCTTTAAGACAGGTAAATTACTAACAGGCAAATTTGATTTAATTTATGAGCCATCTATCTCTAAAACTACTTTAAGTAGTTCTTTGCCATCTATCCCTGCACAACAAACTTTAATGTCTGTTACTGAAGCTTTTAAATCTTTTAAAGAATTGAAAGTTAAATTTAACAAAGGTAATCTACATTTTCAACCTAGACCTCCTCAATATCTCAAAGGCTCTAAACTTTTCAAAGTTGCTTATCCCAACACTGGACTAGGTAGACCGATTCTAGAGGGAGATAGAATTAAATTTCCTTTAGGTAACACGGTAAATAGATGGTTTAATCTCAAGTCTTTTTCTTTACCACTGCCATCTAATATTGATTACTCAAGAGTGAAAGAGTTTACAGTCCTCCCGAAAAATGGAGCTTTTTATCTAGAGATTTCTTATTTAGTTGACAAGCCAAAACACGAGTTAGATATTAATCAGGCTTTGAGTATTGACCTGGGAACTTCTCAAAACTTAGCAGTTGGTGTTGATACATTAGGCAATTCATTTTTGATAGATGCTAAATTTTTGAAATCAGCTAATCAACTTTGGAATAAGAAAGTAGCAACTAGGCAAGAGAATAAACCTCAAGGTTACTGGGATGAATGGTTAGATAGGGTAACTAGAAAACGTCATCATCAGATGAGAGATGGGATTAACAAAACTGCTAAGTTAATTATTGATCACTGTATTAAACATGGGATTGGTACTCTAGTTATTGGTTGGAATGAGGGATTTAAAAGTAACTCTAACATGGGTAACTTGAACAACCAAAAGTTTGTTCAAATGCCTTTAGGTAAATTAAGAGATAGGTTATGTCAACTATGTGAGTTACATGGAATTAGGTTTGAGATAACAGAAGAAGCTTATACTAGTCAGGCTAGTTTTTTAGATGGAGACTCCCTACCTAAATACGGTGAAAAACCTTTTGGGTGGAAAGCATCTGGAAAACGAGTTAAACGTGGTTTGTATCAGTCTGCTGACGGGTTGCTTGTTAATGCTGACCTGAATGGCGCAGCTAATATTTTAAGAAAAGTAGCGGGAAGATTAGGTATTTTACTTGATCAACTCAGTAGACGATCAATGGCCGTCGTAGCGAGAGTTAGACTAATTTAGTCTAACTCTGTCTGTAGAATCTCAGTGTCTTTAGACCTGAGAGTGTCAATGATTAACTAGCTCAAAACTAGGAATCAGGTTGATTACCCTGCAAATACTCACCTAATTTATTGTCGCTTTTCTGGGAAAACCAACCCATATAATGAAAACATCCATATTTTCGCCAGAAGTGAGCGAATCATAATTTGAGTTAACAACACGCGAACCTGAAATCAGTGAACAGTCAACAGTAAACAGTCAGGGTAGTGTAAGGTGAGGGATTTAGAGTTCAGCGATAAAACTGATAACTGATCACTGTTAAAAGGGTTGCGCTGATTGTCGGTCAAGTTGAGAATAAATAGGCGAAGCAGACGGGGAAACTAACGTGAGTCAAGGATATGATTACGATTTAGTAATTATCGGCGCTGGTGTAGGCGGACATGGCGCAGCCTTACACGCCGTAAGTTGTGGTTTGAAAACAGCGATTATTGAAGCTGCTGATATGGGAGGAACCTGTGTTAATCGGGGCTGTATTCCTTCTAAAGCGCTGCTGGCGGCATCTGGACGTGTGCGGGAGTTACGCAATGCCCACCACCTCAAGTCACTGGGAATTCAAGTTGGTAGCGTGGAATTCGATCGCCAAGCAATCGCTAATCATGCTGCTAATCTCGTCTCGAAAATTCAAGGCGACTTAACCAACAGCCTGAAACGTCTAGGAGTCGATATCATCAGGGGTTGGGGAAAAATCGCTGGGGCGCAAAAAGTCTCTATTACCGGAGACAATGGTGAAAAAACCATTACAGCCAAAGACATCATCCTTTCACCTGGTTCAATTCCTTTTGTACCTCCAGGGATTGAAGTAGACGGCAAAACTGTTTTTACCAGCGATCAAGGGGTCAAACTAGAGTCGTTACCAGACTGGGTGGCGATTATTGGCAGTGGTTATATCGGCTTGGAATTTTCGGATATTTACTCAGCTTTGGGTTGTGAAATCACCATGATTGAAGCCCTAGATCAGTTAATGCCAGGATTTGATCGCGATATTGCCAAACTTGCCGAACGAGTGCTAATTACTCCCCGCGATATTGAAACGAAAGTGGGGATATACGCCAAAAAAGTCACCCCAGGTTCACCCGTGGTGATTGAATTAGCAGATTTCAAAACCAAAGAAGATCTAGATGTCATCGAAGTAGATGCTTGCTTGGTGGCTACGGGACGCATCCCAGCGACCAAAAATCTTGGTTTAGAGTCTGTGGGTGTGGAAGTCGATCGGCGGAATTTTATCCCAGTTGACGATCGCATGGCAGTACTATCAGCAGGTGAAGTAGTGCCGCATTTGTGGGCAATTGGTGATGCTAATGGAAAGATGATGTTAGCACATGCAGCTTCTGCTCAAGGCGTCATTGCGGTAGAAAACATAGTTGGGAGGGAAAGAATAGTAGACTATCGCAGCATCCCCGCAGCAGCGTTTACCCACCCCGAAGTCAGCTATGTGGGCTTAACAGAAACCGCAGCGAAGGAGTTGGGAGAAACCGAAGGGTTTGAAATCGCCACAAGTCGGAGTTACTTCAAAGGGAATTCCAAAGCGTTAGCAGAAAACGAAGCTGACGGTATTGCCAAAGTGATATATCGCAAAGACACCGGAGAAGTCTTAGGCGTTCATATTTTCGGACTGCACGCCTCAGACTTAATTCATGAAGCGTCAGCCGCGATCGCCAACCGTCAATCAGTTCAAAGCCTCGCACATCTAGTTCACGCCCACCCGACACTCTCGGAAGTCTTGGACGAAGCTTATAAACGAGCGATCGCCATCTAAAAGTTAGGAGTGAGAAGTTAGGAGTGAGGAGTTAATACTTCCTAACTCCTAACTCCAAAGTAGAGACGCGATTAATCGCGTCTCTCTTAACTCCTAACTCATAACTCCTAACTCATAACTCAATTATGCAAATCCGTCGTCGTTCACCTAACCCATCTATTTCTGTATCTATTTTGTGCTATCAGATTGCTGTGCCAGATGCAACTCCAAATAATATTTTGGAAGAAATTGTCTGGCAAAAAGAAGTAGAATATGACCAAATGCGGGAAAAAGTTCCTTTGCAAGAATTACAGAAGCAGGTACTCACTGCGCCACCAACCCGTGATTTTGTCGCCGCCTTGCGCCAAGGTAAGACAAAGCCAGCATTGATTGCCGAAGTTAAAAAAGCTTCACCTAGCAAAGGCGTTTTACGAGAAGATTTTGACCCAGTAGCGATCGCCCTATCTTATCAACAAGCCAAAGCTACTTGTCTTTCTGTGCTGACCGATGTCAAGTTCTTTCAAGGTAGTTTTGACAACTTAGCCAAGGTTCGGGCTGCCGTAGATTTGCCCCTACTATGCAAAGAGTTTATCATTTATGCTTACCAGATATACTTGGCGCGGGTTCAGGGTGCAGATGCAATTCTGTTGATTGCAGCTATCCTGGGCGATCAAGATTTGAAATACTTTCTGAAAATTGCTCACAACCTGAAAATGGCAGCCTTGATTGAAGTCCATAGCTTGGCAGAACTTGACCGTGTGTTAGCCTTGGATGGCGTCTCGTTGGTTGGAATCAATAATCGCAATTTAGAAGATTTCTCTGTTAAGCTGCAAACTACTTGCGAACTTTTAGCTGCAAGGGGTAGCCAATTGCAGGAGAAAAACATCCTTGTTGTCAGCGAGTCAGGACTACACAACCCAGAGGATTTGAATTTGGTGATGACAGCAGGTGCATCTGCCGTACTCATTGGAGAATCTTTGGTAAAACAACCAGATCCCGGCGCGGCGATCGCCCGTATATTACCAGGAAATTTCTGAAAAGTTATACCTCCCGTGCCCTAAGGGGCGCAGGACAACTGCACCCAATAATTGGGTAATCGGGCATACTATGCGTAGAAACGCAGCACTTTGCCGTCAAATATCATCAATATCTTTGCCAAATCTTCATTGCTAATCAAATCAAAGCCATAAGTAACTAGTTATTTCTTATGTAACAATTTATTAACAAGAGAGAAAGTGTGACTAATACAAAATCCCAAATATGAAATCAAAATTTAACTTTATGGAGCAAATTCCTCTACCTTCACCTATTCACTACGAACTTATACTTCAACTCTTAGAAAGACAAACCATGTTAGCAGTAAATGATAATCCTGATTTACGGTATCAGGTGAATCAGCTAATTATTACTCTCCGTAAAGCTGCTGTCCAGCAAAAGCGACTAGAAGAAATTTGCGAGTTTTCCTCTGTAAGTATTGATCACCGTTGGTCAATCAACCATCATCACGAGAGCAAAGTTGTCGCCCCCGATTGAAGCTGATCGCTTAATATCTCAACCTCAAATTTGGCATCTTTGTTAAGTTAGCTTCCCATCATCAGAAAGGGTCTTTGTGTATTGAAGGGGACAGTACTCAAAACTTCCGCACAATTGCTTGACTCAAATGCACAGTTTGGGGTGTGATTTCAAAAGATTTACATAAATTATGGTTACAAAAGTTTTTCTGCTGTGCAAAAACATCTAAACTAGATGAAAATTTAAAATTAGCAGTCACAACGCTCAGATTTTAGTTTATTTAGCTAGTTTACTCAAGTTATACATAGTTATTCTATCTCTAATTACTAACTTAGATTTTTACAATTTATACAGAAGTTATATTAATTTTGTATAAAAAATTGTCATCTTTATAAAATTCTAGCTCTGAAAAAGTTCATCTGGATTTAGAGCAAACTTTAGATCAGCTAAAATATTGATCATATAGCAGTTCTCAACTGAGTTCAATACAGACCTAACCTCCAACCCCTTGCCTAAGATTCCAAGCCTCTTTCCTTTTAGGAGAGAGGAATGGAAGTGAGTTCGGAGTGCATTGCATCCATAGACGCGTAGCAGCTTCCCGCAGGGTACGATAACCGCAATATTCTCTCTCAAATTTGACGAAAGATGAAATATAACAACATTGATGAACTCTTCAGAAATAATCAGGCTTGGGTTGCCGAAAAGCTAGCTATAGACCCAACTTACTTTGAAGAATTATCTAGCGGACAAACACCACCTTTTCTATACATTGGGTGTTCTGATAGTCGTCTGGCATTAACAAGTTTTACCCGTACAGAACCAGGAGAGTTATTTGTACATCGTAATATTGCCAATCAGGTTTCTCTAACGGATATAAACTTTTTAGCTGTTTTAGAATACGCAATTTTACATCTTAAAGTGGAACACATTATTGTTTGTGGTCACTACGATTGTGGAGGAATTAAGGCAGCTTTAGAAGGTAGAACCATCGGAATTCTTGATAACTGGGTAAATCCGATTCGGGAACTGTATTTAGAGAAACAATCAGAAATTGATACCTTACCAACAAGAGAAGAACGTCTAAATCGTTTGGCGGAAATCAATGTTGTAGCGCAAGTGAAAAATCTTTATCAAACTTCCATGATGCGTCAGGTACTCCATCAGCGAAAAGCGCCTATGGTTCATGGCTGGGTACTAGATATACGCACTGGGTTAATCAAAGATTTGAACGTCTCAACTGTGCAATGGCAATTGCACATCTGCCCCTTACTTTTGGAGTTTAGACTCTATGCGATGTTAAAAAATGAGAGCTAATTCGGTATTTCTAGTCACACATAAGCCCACACTATAGACTTAATAAATCTGGTCTTTAAAATTTTTATTTAAAGTAGAATAGATAGTTATTTTCCCCACAATATTGTCATAGCTAAGTCAAAGTTATAAACCAATACCCTTGGCTTTGTGAAAAATTGTCGGTTGGGTTAAGCAAAGCACAACCCAACAAAGCCCCGGAAATATTGGCTTTTTTCCTCATTTCCATGCTCTGTATGCAAATGCATCAATTGAGGCTCTGACTCAATTTCTCACTGGATGCAGAGCCTCCAATCTACCCCACAAAGAATTATTTCTTAGCAATTATCCACACTGCATGAATAATCCCAGGAATATAACCGAAAAGCGTCAAAACTATATTAATCCAAAAGTCTATACCAAAACCTACTTGTAAAAAAACTCCCAAAGGTGGCAGGAAAATGGCACACAAAATCCGAACTAAATCCATTTAAACCTCCTGTTAATCTCAGAAAAAACAGCTTGTTGGCGAACTGATTCACCACTGCTGAAGCATATTTGTACCTTTCAAAGATAACATTCTCTCTCTCAATCTAGGTCACGGTTAAGATGCGGTAAACCGCACTCAAGATTAGCCACCGCTAATTTTGGCCTTATAACCTAACTTGATCAAAATCTCGACAATTTTTTGCTTGTGTTCACCCTGAATTTCAATCTCATCATCTTTAATCGTCCCACCTGTCCCACACTGGCTTTTCAACTGCTTCACCAAATCTGCCAAGGTTTCCGGTTTGGCTTGAAAACCGCTAATCACTGTGACGGTTTTCCCTTTGCGTCCTTTACGGGAAGCTTGTACTTTGAGATTTTGTTGTTGTGGGGGCAGTTCTGGCACTGGTCTTTCTGTGGCGGCAGAATTGTCGTTGCCAAATTCGCGGTAGACAAAGCCTTTATCGGAAGATTTGGGATTTGAAGAAGACATAAAATGAATGTTTAAGAAAAATTTCAAAGGCAGTGGAAACTTCTACGCAACCATTCTGCTGGCATATCAATTTCTAGACTAACATCACAAATCCATTGCAAGGGATTCAAAGTAATTGGGCACTTGTACTGAGCGAAGCCGAAGTATTGGGTATTGGGCATTGGGCATTGGGCATTGGGCATTGGGCATTGGGCATTGGGCATTGGGCATTGCATTGAATATCAATGAACAATTTAGTTCCCTGTTCCCTGTTCCCTGTTCCCTGTTCCCTGTTCCCTGTTCCCTGTTCCCTGTTCCCTGTTCCCTGTTCCCTGTTCCCCAGATATGCCCCAGACTTTCTATAATAATTAAGTCATTCCCGTCATCGAAAACAGCCTGTGACTACCACTCCCCTATCTCCAAGTTCAACTGCTCAGGTTCCAGATACGCTAGGCCGCTTTGGACGCTTTGGCGGTAAGTATGTACCTGAAACACTCATGCCTGCCCTTGCTGAATTAGAAACAGCTTATCAGCAATACCGCAATGACCCTGGTTTTCAAGCAGAACTACAGCAACTTTTACGAGACTATGTGGGACGTGCGACACCATTATATTTCGCTGAACGCCTAACTGCTCATTATGCTCGACCCGATCGCACGGGCCCGCAAATTTACTTAAAACGTGAAGATTTAAATCATACTGGCGCTCACAAAATCAATAATGCCCTTGGTCAGGTATTGTTGGCGAAACGCATGGGTAAACAGCGAATTATTGCCGAAACGGGCGCTGGACAACATGGAGTTGCTACAGCCACCGTTTGCGCTCGTTTTGGGTTGGAATGCGTCATTTATATGGGCGTTCATGATATGGAACGCCAAGCTTTGAATGTGTTCAGAATGCGGCTGATGGGGGCAGAAGTGCGCCCGGTGGAGGCGGGAACGGGAACTTTGAAGGATGCTACTTCTGAAGCAATCCGGGATTGGGTGACAAATGTAGAAACGACTCACTACATCCTGGGTTCGGTAGCTGGTCCTCATCCTTACCCGATGATGGTACGTGATTTTCATGCAGTAATCGGCCAAGAAACCCGCGCCCAAGCAATGGAAAAGTGGGGTGTATTGCCTGATATTCTCTTGGCTTGTGTGGGTGGTGGTTCCAATGCGATGGGACTATTCTATGAGTTTATGAATGAGTCTTCTATACGGTTCATTGGAGTTGAGGCAGCTGGGGAAGGTGTCAATACCGATAAACACGCAGCAACCTTGACAAAAGGACGAATTGGTGTATTGCACGGAGCCATGAGCTACCTGCTGCAAGATGAAGATGGGCAAATCATTGAGGCACACTCAATTAGTGCCGGGTTAGATTATCCCGGTGTGGGGCCAGAACACAGTTATTTGAAGGATACTGGTCGCGCCGAATACTATAGTGTGACAGATGCAGAGGCTTTGGCAGCATTCCAGCGATTGTCGAAATTGGAGGGAATTATCCCAGCACTGGAAACAGCCCATGCGATCGCCTACCTCGAAACCCTCTGTCCCCAGCTAACCGACAGTCCTCGAATTGTAATTAACTGCTCTGGACGCGGTGATAAGGATGTACAGACGGTAGTAAAGTTATTAGATCCAGCATAAACCTACGTAAAATATTGGGGAAAAAGCCATACTGCATCAATAATTCCAACACGTGATGCTACCGCAACGTACTTACATGAAGAATCCCAAACGGCACTTCCTCCACTTGACTTAAGGCAGTGGAGGAAGTGCCAACGGCGAACTCATTCGCATTCAATATTAAGGCTCTTTTAAGCTAAAACACATCTAATTTGCAGATTAAAATTTTCTCAACATCTTGTGGGGTGGGCAACATGAGCGCCTTGATTATGCAAGGCGATTTCTAATCGTCTGGATTATTCTCTCCCCAGAGTCATAGAAGAGCGTTAATTATGATCAGGGTCTTCGATATATATCTTAATTACATCTGCCGAAACTTCTCCAGCAGTGGAGTAAAAATAGCTATCAAACAAAGCTAGTTGAAATCACGCAGATATTTTGCTGAATAAATCCATACGATTTATATCATATATTCCGCATCTTAAACTGTCACAATCGGTTTTTACTGCTTTTTAGACGTAAATCAGGCTATTAAGTATACTTAAAAAGCGTAAAATAACTTAATATTAAGGATAAATAATCATAACCTGAAACTAAAAAAGCGAAAGAAATATAGTAATTACACTATGTGACAACCTCGGTATCAAATCTGGGATAAAAACAATCATACTAACGGTAGAAGACAATTACTTATTAAACAGCACTATTTTTTCGTAAGATTGTGAATTTAACCGTTTGCTGGTAGTTTTTGAACATAAAACGGCATAAATAGAGCTATACAGACCTATAAGCAATTTGTCACATTGATATTAGTTGGTTAGATTGTCTAAAACTTTACTTCCAGCAAATGATCAAGTCAATATTTTACAGTATAGCTTTAGGCACTCTTGTTCTCAGTAGTGACGCGATCGCTACCCCCATAACAAATCCAATTTTTACGCCGACTTCTTTACCTGTATCAAGTAGTACTGTTAAAATGGCAGCATCTAACATCGACACTGCTACTCTAGAACAGTCGATTTTCAACCAAATTAATAACTATAGAGCTTCCCAAGGGCTACCAGCGCTGACTCGTAATTCTGCCATAGATAATCAAGTTAGGATTCACAGTCAGAACATGGCTAATGGTACAGTTCCCTTTGGACATAATGGATTTGCACAGCGTATTATAGCAACCGGTATTTCTTACAAAGCAGCTGGTGAAAATGTCGCTTTCAATCAGGGATATAGTGATCCTGCCACAGTAGCTGTTCAGGGCTGGCTCAAAAGTCCAGGGCATCTTGCTAATATCAGAGGTAATTATAATAAGACGGGGATTGGTGTCGCCAAGAACAGTCAAGGCGGAATTTACTTCACACAAATGTTCATTCGCTCATAGGTTTGACGCGATGTGCAACTTAATATTCTGATCTCCTTCTTTCTAGGAGAGAGGCTTTGAATTCTCCCAATTCCCTATTAGGGACTTCCAAATAAAAAAATGTCCTAAAAACTGACCCAAAAGCCTCTCTATTTCTCCTCTCTCTGTGTTCTCTGTGTCTCTGTGGTTCGTTTCTTTGGATAATTTATTTCTTGGAAGTCCCTTAGACATTTTGTTAAAAAGAATGTAGAGATGTAGGAATTCTACGTCTCTACAAGGATTCTGGATAACGCACATTTAATTTCACGAGATGTCTATAATGTAGTTTCAATGACATTTGTCTATTGAATACTATATTAGTTCATGAAAATCTTAAATTCTTAGCAAAGTTAACCGTGATTTCCATGAAGCTGACCTATTAAAAGATTGACCATTGGAAATGATTATTTATATCCCTTGTAAAGGATGTAGGCAAACTGCCAAAATTCATCAACACTTAATAGTATCGTGGTATATATCTTCGGAACAATGAGCTAGAGTATAAGTCTTATATCTCTAACATTACGCAATTCTCCATGTTCCGACAAACTGCTTTTGGCATCGCTTTAAGTGCGCTTGTCCTTGCTAGTGGATTAACGACTGTTCCGATACCAAATCATACTTCTACGAATACATCCACCCGTAATAAGCTGTTGTCGCTTTTTTCTAGTCAGGTTGCAATATCGACTCCTACTTTTAAAACTACTGAGTTAGAAAAATCAGTATTTGACGAAATTAATCGATATCGAGCTTCTAAAGGACTGCCAAAGTTGACCTTAAATGCAAGCATGACTCGACAGGCTAGAATTCATAGTCAAAATATGGCTAAAGGTAAAACCCCTTTTAGCCATCATGGGTTTGAAGCGCGAGTCAAAGCTATCCCTATTCGCTACAACAGTGCGGCAGAAAATGTTGCTTTCAATCGGGGATATAGCAACCCCGTGGAGGAAGCTGTTACTGGTTGGATCAACAGTCCTGGACATCTAAAGAATCTTAAAGGAAATTACAACCTGACTGGAATTGGGGTTGCTACTAATAATCAAGGCGAAGTCTACCTGACACAAATGTTTTTTCGCACTAGGTAGATTTAATTTCTGGTTTTTTTGCCCAATAATAATGTAGTGTCTGACAAGACTTTTGTTTGCTGGACACTGCTATTATTTTTGAACATTTCATGACATTACCAGATTTTCAGGTGAGCGATCGCGATCTTAGTGATACAGCCCTTAGCCAGTATTTAGAATCGACCGCGATCGCAGTTGATACAGAAACGATGGGATTATTGCCACTGCGCGATCGCTTGTGTCTCGTCCAGTTGTGCAACCCAGAAGGGAAAGTGACTGCAATTCGCATCGCTAAAGGACAAGTTGATGCCCCCAACTTAAAAAAACTCTTGCAAGCAGTCAATATTGTGAAAGTGTTTCACTTTGCTCGATTTGACCTTGCCACTTTGCGAGCCAATCTAGGGATTCAGGTTAAGCCTGTTTTTTGCACCAAAATTGCCAGTAAATTAGCCCGTACTTACACAAATCGCCACGGACTCAAAGATGTGGTGCAAGAGTTAGAACAAGTGGAACTGGATAAAAGCTCTCAAAGTTCTGATTGGGGTAACGCCGCTAGCTTATCTGAAGCTCAACTAAGTTATGCTGCCAATGATGTGCGCTACTTACTTAGTGTGCAGCAGAAGCTAATAGAAATGCTCAAACGAGAAGAACGTTGGCAAATTGCTCAAGAATGTTTTGAATGTCTGCCAACAATAGTTTCCTTAGATTTGTTGCAATTTAAGGATTTGTTTGAACATTGATCAAAGGGGGAGTAGGGAATGGAGAATGGGGACTCATATCTTGCACCTAGCCCTGGCGATTAGAAATCGCGGCTATACAAACTCTCGTCCGCCTACGCGGACTAATGCAAAATCAAGGTTTTCAACCCGCGCAGGCGGGTTTTGCCTGTGTAGCCAAGCCAGTGCGTTGGGCGGCTCCGCCGACTTGTTCGCGTAGCGTCTCCCCCTGGGAGAAGCACCTGGCGCGCGACTTCCAGTCGGCTGGTGCAAGATATCAGGGGACAAAAAACTTTTATTTCTCAACAACCCATGCTGGTAATCTGTCCTGACTTTTCACGGTATCTGGAAAACCTCACTTCTATTTCTCTCTCTTGTTAGGAGAGAGACTTTGAATTTTCCCCCTTCCCGCGACGAGTTGGGGGTTAGGTGTTTCGTGGCTTTTCCACATAACGTGAAAATTCAGGTAATCTGTCAAGTTGAAATTGATAGATAAGCAGTTCGTAGTCAGGACTTTAGTCCTTATTTTCTAAGCACTTAAGTCCTGACTGCAAACGCTCAAAACTAAGTCATTTTTGCCTAAGATCAAACATTGGAATCATCAGTGTCTCTAGGATTTTTAGATTCACTAATACCTTCCTTGATATTACTGACTCCTTCTTGAATGCCTTCCTTCAGGTTGCTTGCTCCTTCTTGAATGCCTTCCTTGAAGTTGCTTGCTCCTTCTTGAATGCCTTCCTTGAGATTACTAACTCCCTTCTTAACGGCTTCTGTGGCGCTACTTCCTCCCTTTTGCAGATTTTCTTGGTGATTTTTTAGCCGGTCTACAACGTTGTAGTCATCTGCACCTGGGGGAGTTTTTGATTCAATAATGCCTTCTGTTGGTCCACCGATCGCCTTCCATGCAGCAAGACCACCTTTGAGTTGAGAGACACGCTCAAATCCATTAGAACGCAGTTGTTGTGCAGCTTGAGCCGTTTCTTCTTCATTGGCACCGTAAACGTAAATATCACGGCTTTTATGCAAAGAAGATACTGCACGCTCTACCAATTCATCTATTGGGGTCGGTATTGCTCCCAGAATGTGACCTTGGTTGAAGGTGGTGCGATCGCGCACATCCAAGATTGTAAAAGCTGGTTCGCCCCATTCCAGACGAGTCTTCAGGACATGAACATCAGATTGTGCTTCTATTGGTGGCTGTGAGGGAATGATGCCGCCTACTAAATTATTAGCCATAATTATTCCTTGCTGACGATATTAATAGCAATTTAGCGAACTGAATGTATTTAATTGCTCTTTCGCTGGTATGAATCTCCTCTAACTCTCTCTTCAGATATAGCAATCTGTGTAGGAGTTAGGAAGAAAAAAATCCCCGACTTGTTGAAGAAGTCGGGGATCTAAGCCGCCCAGGAGTTGATAAAAACATTAAAAATTAAAAATATTCAGTTATTAATATATGAGTTGCGTACCTTTTCAATATCAGCGATCGCTAATAATAATGTCTCCTCAATCTACTGTCGCACTCTTGGAGTTACATAAGCAGCACTATTGAGGCAATCTACCAGCAATTTATTGATATCGTAATTCAGTTATATGACTAACCAGATTGTTCCAAGTTGGGGCTTGGGAAATTCCCACAATTTTTCTAGCTGTGAAGTACTTTTGGAGCGTCAAATGAGAAAATGAGTAAATTTCTTGTGCCCTTTCTACCAATAACCCATCTTGTATTTCAATTACTTTCAAAACTGCCTCCTGATCTAGTTGCAATTGAGTTACTTCAGAATTACTATCTAGATAGTCAGCAATAACTTGCAAAATTTTCTCTTTTTTAAGAATTGCCTCAAATGCGACATCTTGAGATAAGCCAGCAACTTTTTGCCAAGATAACCCTAGCTGTTGGCAAATTTGCACAAAACAAGAGCGGGAAACTGACTCGCCTGCAAAAAATTTGGAAACTGGTTGACGTGTAATACCTAAAGCTGTTGCTAATTTATGCTGACTCCAAGTTTTCTCTGTTAAAGCTATTTTTGCTGGCGTTATACCTTCTGGCGATGCTTTCAGTCCTTGGCTTGTGATGAAACTTGTAGTATAGTATATGCTTAAGAGTCTAGCTACGTGTAAATGCACCAGGGTAAATTTTCGTAGATCCTCTTGAAGAAGACATACAAGTTGGGTAAATAGGAGTTTAAAATCTAGATTGGCTTATAGCTTCCTTTGTGAGCCTTTCTAAATATCTAATCAATTAGGTAGTGGGTTCTCTTCCAAAGTTGTAGCAATTTCCGTGGCGTTTGGTGTTTCTCTGGACTATTTGTGGTTATGAAAATGGTCTTAAATTACACTTTTTTTAAGTATGAAAGTTAAAAAATATCCAATGCAAATTCAAAATCGTACCATAAACATACGACAATTATACACTTTACAAGCATTCCGATGGCTGAAGTTTTCATAAACTTCATGGAAAATTAGTTGTGTACAAGTACTACAGTAGCGATCGCACTCACCAGAGACGCGCGTGAATACACTCTCAACAGAAACACGTAAGGCAAAACTGGCGCAACAGCGAATCGCCCAATCAACAATAGGCAGCATTATGGTTATGATTCCCCCTACTACTCCCAAAATTATGATCGTCGATGACGATTTCGGTGTGCGAAATCTCGTCTATCGTTTTTTAAGTCGGAAATATCAAATAGAGTCGGCAGCAGATGGTAAGACTGCCTTATCGTTGTTTGAACAATTCAACCCGGCTTTAGTAATTCTGGATTGGAATTTGCCGGATGTTACTGGTTATAGCCTCTGTCAACAAATGCAGAGTCGTACTAATGTTTTAGTGCTGATACTGACTAGTAGGACTGACGAGGCTGATAAAATTAAAATCCTAAGCGCAGGTGCTGATGATTTCATGAGTAAACCATTTAGTCTTGCAGAAGTTGAAGTTAGAGTAGAAGCTCTTTTGAGGCGGATACGGTACATCAACGCCTCCCCAACACAACGTATCGTTTTCAAGCACCTAGCAATTAACCCAGAGAGTCGGGAGGTAACACTTAACGATAAACCTCTCGCCTTAACAGCCCTGGAATTTAATATCTTACATTTTTTGGCAAGTCATCCTAATCAGGCTTGGAGTCGCCCACAGTTAATCCAAAAAATCTGGGGTTGTGACTACGCAGGAGATGGACGGGTGGTTGATGTGCATATTGGTCAGTTGCGTAAGAAGATGGAAGTTGATGCCAGCTTACCGGAGTTTATTAAAACTGTGCGGGGCTATGGTTATAAGTTTGAAGCGCCCGATGAAAATACTAATTCGTAATTCGTAATTAATGAGTACTTGCACCATTGTTTATTACAGCAGTTCCCGGTATTGTGAGGTACGTTCTCAGTCCTGAAAGGGTACAGGAGATAGCGGGGAGGGGAGTAGGGAATCAACCTTTTCGAGTTGAGGGCGAGTTTTTTCAAAAATAAAATGGGTTCTATATAGCGTTTCCTAATCATATAAGGTATATCATAGTCCCCTCTCGAAGAGCGGGTTGGGGGTTGGGTTCTTGTACCTCACTCAACCGAGAACTGCTATATATGCATTTACTGCTTTTTGGATGGGATTAATCATCAAAATTTGACATGAATTTCCACCGATCATAATCACACCAAATATTGATGATTTACTTAATTTGATTATGATTGTTGGCACTGTTACAATCCGTAATTTTTAAACCGTTTACGATAACTGAGTAATTTCATAAAACAAAGGTAGTTTGCTAGGAAAATAAAGCTCTCTTCAGAAGAGTAATTTGTTCTTACCTTATCCAGCTAAATCACCTGATCTAAGTAAAATGTCAACAATTTACAATTTGGTTATTGACTTTGAAGTGATAGTTCAATAATAACTGACTAAACAAATAGGAATTAGCAAACAAGTACTGAGAAAAGCCTAATCTGTTCTTTTTTCTGCGCCACTAGTTAAGAGGTAATCTATGGTGCGAAATTCAAAGCTAGGGTACAGAACGTTCCCTAAGTTTATTCTGCGTTCATCTGTTGCTATAGGTATAATTGCATCTTTATTGATTGGCGGAATAAGTTTTTATATAATAAACCGCTGGCAAAATTATGCAAATCTAGAGGCACAAGTGCCAGCAACACCATTGCCACAGTTAAAAACGGTAACAGCTTTAGGGCGGATTGAACCACAGGGAAAGGTAATTAAACTCTCTGCGGCGGTGTCTGCGGATGGAAGTCGGGTAGAAAAGTTGTTAGTGAAGGAGGGGGATAGGGTAAAGGCGGGACAATTGATCGCCATTTTGAATAGTCGCGATCGCTTACAAGCAGCATTCAAAGAGACGCAGGAACAAGTAAAAGTCGCCCAGGCAAACCTCAACCGCATCCAAGCAGGTGCTAAACGCGGTGAAATTGCCGCCCAAAAAGCTGCGATCGCTCGTCTAGAAGCAGAACGCCAAGGTGATATTAATGCCCAAGTAGCGACAATTGAGCGGTTTCAAGCCGAAGTGCGTAATGCCCAAGCAGAAGACGAACGCTATCAGCAACTACATGAACAGGGCGCAATTTCCACTTCCCAACGGGATAGTAAGCGTTTAAACTTGGAAACCGCCCAAAAAAGCTTGCAAGAAGCCCAGGCACAGTTAAATCGTACCCAATCAACTAGCCAGCAACAAGTTAAACAAGCCACAGCAACACTCGATGAAATCGCTGAAGTGCGCGGAGTGGATGTAGAAGCTGCCAAAGCAGAAATTAATCGTGCCGTAGCAGCCATGAATCTGGCAAAAGTCAATCTCGAACAAGCCCAAGTGCGATCGCCCCAAAATGGACAGGTATTTGAGATCCACACCCATCCAGGGGAATTAGTATCAAATGATGGCATTGCAGATATTGGACAAACCAGCCAGATGTATGTCACGGCTGAAGTTTACGAAAGCGATATCGGCAAAGTGCATTTAGGGCAGCAAGTGCGAGTAATTGGTGATTTCCTCCCCATTGAATTGCAGGGAATCGTAGATCGCAAAGGCTTGCAAGTGCGACGACAAAATGTCATCAACACAGATCCTGTCAGCAATATCGACAACAGAGTAGTAGAAGTTCATATCCGACTAGATGAAGCCTCCAGTCGAAAAGCTGCCACCTTAACCAATATGCAAGTTAGGGCAGTAATTGAATTGTGAAAAGGGCATGGGGCACTTGTACTGAGCGCAGTCGAAGTATGGGGCATTGGGAAAGAGGAGGCAGGAGGCAGAAATAAATTCTTTAATTTTGAATTTTGAATTTTGAATTGATTTCTCCCTCATCTCCCCCCACTCCCCACTCCCTACTCCCCATTTATTATGATGAGATTAATCAAACAACTGCAACGTCGAACCCCTTTAGGATGGCTACAACTGAATCATGAAAAAAGCCGTCTTTTTGTAGCATTGTCAGGCATTGCCTTTGCGGATCTTTTGATGTTCATGCAGCTAGGCTTTCAAACTGCGCTGTATGACAGTAACACCAGATTACATCGCAGTTTGCAAGCAGATATTGTTTTAACTAGTCCCCAAGCCCGTAACTTGCCAAGCTTGTCTACATTTTCTCGTCGGCGACTTTACCAAGCAATGGATATACCAGGGGTGAAGTCGGCAGAACCAATGTATTTCAATAACACAATCTGGAAGAATCCCCAAACACATCGTGAGACGGGGGTGTTAGTTATCGGTTTTAACCCAGATAAGCCAGCTTTTGACTTACCAGATGTTAACCAACAATTGCAAGCGATCAAACTCCCCGATACCGTCTTGTTCGATCGTGGTGCAAGAGGAGATTATCAAAAAGCGATCGCTCAAATTGACCAAGGTAAAACCCTGACTACCGAAATAGAACGGCGCACAATTACCATTAGTGGCTTATTCCAAGTCGGGGCTTCCTTTGGTTCTGATGGCAACCTGATTACCAGCGATCAGAACTTTTTGCGGCTATTTTCTGGGCGACAATCCAGCAGTATCAGTCTCGGTTTGATTCAGATCAAACCAGGCTATGACTCAAAAAAAGTAGCCGCAATGCTCAAAGCCTACCTCAGAGATGATGTCAAAGTATTAACCCACGCCGAATTTATTGAATTTGAAAATAACTTCTGGAGAACAAATTCCCCAATCGGGTTTATTTTCAGCCTGGGTGTATCAATGGGCTTTGTGGTGGGCGTGATTATCGTCTATCAAGTACTTTCCACCGATGTTAATGCCCACGTTCGAGAATACGCCACCTTCAAAGCAATGGGATATCGCAATTACTACTTGCTAGGTGTAGTGCTTGAAGAATCGTTGATATTAGCAGCACTGGGCTTCTTCCCTGGATTGGGAGTGTCATTAGCACTTTACCAACTGACTCGCCGGGCCACAAATTTACCCATGTACATGACTGCGATTCGGGCATTACAGGTATTAATACTGACTATCATTATGTGTACAATTTCCGGTGCGATCGCCACCCGCAAACTCCAAGCCACCGATCCTGCTGATATGTTTTAGAACTAGGGGAGTGGGGAATAGGGGAGAATTTTTACAACTCCTGTACAGACGCGATTAATCGCGTCTCTCCAATGCCCACTCCCCACTCCCCACTCCCCACTCCCCACTCCCCACATATGCTTCCCGTCATCTCCATCCAGAATCTCGACCACCACTTTGGTCACGGCTCTCTCCGCAAGCAAGTTTTATGTAAAATTAACTTAGAGATTAACGCCGGTGAAATTATTATCATGACTGGCCCCTCTGGTTCTGGAAAGACTACCTTGCTAACCTTAGTAGGTGGGTTACGTTCTACCCAATCTGGTAGTTTGCGGGTGTTGGGACGAGAACTTTGTGGTGCAAGTGCCGAACAACTAGTACAAGCACGACGGCGTAACGGTTATATTTTCCAAGCACATAACTTGCATGGTAGTTTAACGGCACTCCAAAACGTGAAAATAGCTTTAGAATTGCACAAACATCTTGGGTTAAAAAAGATGCAAGCTAGGTCAGGCCAGATGTTAGAGCAGGTAGGATTAGGAAATCATTTGCATTACTATCCTGATAAACTGTCTGGAGGACAAAAACAAAGAGTAGCGATCGCTCGTGCTTTAGTCAGTCATCCTCAAATAATCCTCGCCGATGAACCCACCGCCGCCCTTGACAGTCAATCGGGACGAGATATAGTCAATCTCATGCAAAAACTGGCAAAAGAACAAGGCTGTACTATCTTGATGGTTACTCATGACAACCGGATCTTAGACATTGCCGATCGCCTCGTTGACATGGAAGATGGCAAACTCAAGTCAAAAGTAATACTACCAGCGTGACCGAATAATTACGAATTACGAATTATTTTAATTATCCTCACCGACTTACTTATAGCGTTTCCTAATCATATCAGATACATCATAGTCCTCTCCTAGCTTGATCTTAGGGAGTTAGGGGCGGGGTTCTTGTACCTCACTAGTAGTCTGTCAAGAACTAATTGACGAATAAATTTTCTGTAGAGACGGCGATTTATCGCGTCTCTCTAACTATTTTGATTTTTGAAAAAACTTCGTACAACTTGAAAGGGCTGATTCCCTACTCCCTATTCCCTGCTTACGCAAATAAGTTCAAAAATAAAATCGGATTGCTATATCTGGTTTAGGTAATTTCCCCATACCGATTTCAACGGAACAGTGTGATATTAGTGTCCAGTTGAAAAAGTGTCCAGTTGATTCCAATATTTACTTCAAGTATCATTATGTAATGATAGTAACCACAACGAGTTTTATTTGTTGCCTCACAAGTGACACACATAGTAGCCATGAGAGCATTTTTGTCATCAATCTAGTTAAATTTTATCCTCATTGCCAATGTCATACACCTTAGTTATTAGAGTTAAGACCAATTCACTAAAATTACAGATACAATAATTGCCCAAGAATCCATAAATACCTGAAACCGGATTTCTCGCATTTATGGTTTTCAACAACATCGGCTTCAAACAGGAAACACTAGCGATCATCAGCTAGTCTATTTTCCAACACAAGCAAGGGATTTTTTGTATTTCTATGATTATTGAGAATAGCGCTAGTAGTTCAAACAAAAAGTTGCTCGGTTTTGGTGTCAAAACTTTGACAAAAAATCGCCGTGCAATAAATATGTTAAAGGGAATATTTGCTATTCTCCCGATCACCTTGGCATTACCTGTAGATGCTTTACAAGTGAAGGTGACTCCAACTAATCCTAAATTAGGGGATACACTCTCAGTAGAGATTAATCTAGCTAATCCAGACAACGGTACAAATCCAACAGTAGCTAGTGGTAATAATACATACCCAGCATTTGAAATTGCACCCAATGAGTATCGGGCTTTTGTTCCCACAACTCCACTAGAAAAAGCTGGAACTAGAACACTTCGGGTTGCGGGAGATAGTCAGGTACAAAACTTGGCAGTGAATGTGCTTAATCGCAAGTTCCCCGTACAACGCATTACTTTGCCACCTGGTAAAGCCGGAGTGGATGCCACAGAGTACGAACTTAAGCGCGTGGCGGCTTTTAAGGCACTGCAAACACCAGAAAAGTATTGGAATGGAGTATTCCTGAAGCCAAATGCCGGGCGAATGAGTACAAACTATGGTGTACGTCGCTACTATAATGGTACATTTGCAAAAGACTACTATCATCGTGGTCTTGACTACGCGGGTGCTGCCGGTTCACCAGTAATTGCCCCAGCCGGTGGGCGAGTTGCTTTGGTAGGTAGAGTATCCCAAGGGTTTCGGATACACGGTAACGTAGTTGGCATTGACCACGGTCAAGGAGTAACCAGTATTTTCATGCACCTGAGTCGTATTAACGTTAAAGAAGGTGATTTTGTGAAAGCTGGTCAACTAATTGGTGCAGTAGGTTCAACGGGTGCTGCCACGGGGCCACATTTACACTGGGGTCTGTATGTCAACGGACAATCTGTTGATCCAACACCTTGGCAAACTAAGGTCGTTAACTAGTAGAGGCGGAATTGATCGCGTCTTTGCATAATTTGTGTTTTTTTGCTGATAATTAGGCAAGACAAATTGGATTGATACCGTCCCCACCTTGCTTGGCCAACATAAATGATGATAAGCGTTATGAGTATCGAAAAAATTGTAGAACAAGCTCTCCAGGATGGTTATTTAACACCTGCAATGGAAGCAGAAGTCGGTAGAATTTGTGACAACGCCTCGGAACTCTCAATTGAAGAGTATATGGCGTTGGATCGGCTGATGGGTGCGCTATTGACTGGTGAAGTGGTGGCGGTACCTCGCAAACAATTCATTAACGTTATGGAAGAATTGGTACTGACGGAAGCGATCGCTCGAGTCGCAGAAATTGAAGCCACCAGCGAAAGTTCCCTAGATGTCGGTGATATTGCTGCTTACGCTCTTAATCGGCTACCACCTTTGTATGCTACTACAGAAGAAGGCGCTCACTTCCAGCGCCAAACGGCTCAGGAACAACTGCAAGAATTAATTTCTCAGCAAGTAAGTGAAGCGATTAACCGTTACCTCGATCAACCCAGTTTCTTCCCAGAACGGCAAGCCTTGGGCAAAAATACTGGCAACGAAGTTGTACGCCAAGTTAGTGCTTTACTCCAGTCTTATGCACCTAACTTTGAGCAAAAATTATAATTTTAATAGTCATTAGTCATTGGTCATTAGTCATTAGTCATTTGTTTTAGAGACTGACAAATAAAAAATACCCAATTACTTCTTGTGGGGTGGGTGTCTCGCCCGCCCCTAAGCTAAGGCGCTCATGTTGCCCACCCCACAAGATTGGGTAATTTATTTGTTGTCAGTCCCTTAGAGAATTGGACTTTGGACTAATGACTCTTAATTAATCAATTACGCACTACCACTGTTGTCCCTAAACTGACTTGCTCATATAGCATTCGGACATCAGCATTACGCATTCTTAAGCAGCCGTGGGATACAGCCGTTCCTACCAGATCAATATCTGGTGTGCCGTGAAAGCCAATTTCATTCCGTCCATCTGACCAAAAACCAATCCATCTGTCTCCCAAAGGACTATCCGTACCAGCCTGAAATACTTTGCCCGTAATTGGGTGACGCCAGATTGGATAGTGTCGCATGTGCATCACCTGAAAAGAACCTGTAGGCGTTTCCCAACCTTTCTTACCGACAGCGATCGGGTAGCTAGCTATCACCTCATCTCCTGCGTATACATAGGTGCGGCGATCGCTTAAAACAACCACTACTTGCGTTTTCGCATTTGCCAGCCTACTAGATGGTACTTGTTGGGCTGAAGCTTCAGACCATAGACCTTTTGGCCAACTATCCGCAACTGGATTTTGTCTTTCTACTTGTGCCACCAGCCGCGTTTTAGCTGGTAGTTCAGTTGCTTGAGCTACATTCTTCTTAATAATTTGGGGCTGAGTTGGAGGCTTGATAGCAGAATACTTAAGTGTAGAAGCCTTCCGAGTAGTTGCTTTAGCTATATTCTTCTTAATTATTTTCGACTTAGTTTGAGATTTATGAAACACCCTCTGGACAGTTGAGCCTTGGGTAACTTCATCAGGTGGCACAGATGCACCCAGCGCAACTTCCCCTAAACTCACTGGGGAAAGATTTTTGTAGACTCCCTCTGGGCGGCTTCCCTTGGGATTGGTTCGGATAGAATCTCGCCGCATCAAAGTAGATGCAGACTTTTCAGACTGCCGTTCCGCCGTAGTAATGCGCCAATGGACAGCTAAAGATAAAAATGCTGTGCCAAAACAAAGCAGCATTACCATACGCCCTACAGATTCGTTTCTTACCATTGCCATCGCCTATTGTTTATCCCTGACATATCCAGCCCAGTAATTGGATGAGTTCATCATCCGATCATCAAAAATTTATCAATACTTATCATTTCTGCTATAAATCTGCCAACACCTCTGGGCAAACTAAGACTATGCGAATTGTCCCAGCAGCAAAACTCGAAGTGAGCAACCTCATTCCTCAAAAGTTCTGGGAGTCGTGAGCCTTTAATAAGACTTTCTAGTGGAACTTTTGAAATGTAGCAATCAATCATCAATGGTGTAGGTGGAAGAAAAACAATGTTTGAAAAACTATTGCTAGCAGTCACAATTACATTTTCCCTCAATTTCTTTTTTCAAGTTCGCGTACCAGAGCAACATAACTCTAGTGCTGCCTACGGGACACAGCCAGAACAATCAGCAACTATTCTGGTAACAAAATCAAAAAATTAAGTCACCATCTTAGCAACTACAGCAACCCAACTTCCAGAAATTATTACCGGAATTTTAAAGGTATCAAGAAGTTAGAATTAGAAAATTTTTATCTTCATCCTTATAACCAGATTTAATTCTTTTGATCAAGCGTATATACCCAGTTGCTAAAAGTATCCAATTGTGCATCTTGCTGCGCCTTTATTTAGTTGATGGGTGCAAGGGCAACTATGTGAGCAGTATAAGGAAAAAGTGGCTCTCCTTATTGCTATAAATGTATCCAAAATTGTATGCTTCAGTGTTCCAGTCATCAATCCGTCACCTAAGCATGGAACTTCTGTCTCATTAGCAGGTCTAATAGATAGGGATGATATAGAGCCAGTACGATCTATGAATCAGTCGATTACTGTATCCTGGTCAACGGTTGATGCAAAGTATCCAGAAGCATCAGTGCAAGTTGACAAACTCCCTAACCACGATTTAATTTTGCGCTGTCAAACGGGATTGCGACCAGATCGTGTTGCGTTTGCAGAACTATTACGCCGCTATCAAAGTCAAGTTGATCGAGTTCTATACCACTTGGCTCCCGATTGGGCTGACAGAGCCGATTTAGCTCAAGAAGTTTGGATTCGAGTGTATCGGAATATTAACCGATTACAAGAGCCTGCCAAATTTCGGGGCTGGTTAAGCCGCATTGCCACCAACTTGTTTTACGACGAGTTACGGAAACGGAAGCGGGTTATGAGTCCTTTGTCACTGGATGCTCCTCGTTCGTTAGAAGACGGCGAGATGGATTGGGAAATCGCTGGCGATACTCCAGGTCCTGAGGAAGAACTGACAACTAGAGAATTTTACGAGCAATTACGGGAAGCGATCGCGGATTTACCAGAAGTTTTTCGTACTACCATTGTCCTCAGAGAAATCGAAGGCATGGCTTATGAAGAAATTGCCGAAATCACTGGAGTTTCCTTGGGAACTGTCAAGTCAAGAATAGCCAGAGCTAGAACGAGGCTGCAAGCTCACTTGCAGAATTATCTAGACTCCTAATTTACATGATCTTGCCTCTGCCCAATGGCAGAATTTAAGCATAGATTAATAATTACTAGAAAGACATAGATCGTTTCTGTCCTTAGGAGGAAAATTGGCTAATTTTCCGAAAATTCCCGCTCAGTTTACCCGTCTATGAATTGGTAATAATGTTAAGATGACTAGTGATTCTCAGTTTTACGACCGTTCTCCTTTGCAACTTCCTGAAGATTTGCCAGATGGAATGGCCAAGCATACCAATGAATCAACGGGTCTTATTGATATGGTGAAGCGCGATCGCTTCGAGTTATTGAGTGCTTATCTCGATGGTGAAGTCACAGCCACCGAACGTAAGCAAGTAGAAGAATGGTTGGCAAATGATGCCTCAGTTCAATGCTTGTATGCTCGACTGTTAAAACTGCGTCAAGGCTTGCGGACTCTCCCAGTGCCAGTAGTCCAACAGTCCCCAGAAGCAACACTTGGGCAAGTATTGACACGTTTGCGCCGCCGCTCCCGGTTAAACTGGATGCTGGGAAGTGCAGCTGTTGCTGCTTGTGCGATCGGCGCAGTATCTGGCTTATTATCTGGTAGTGGTTCGAGAGTACCGCAACTGGCACAACGACCAGAAATACAACCGATACAAACGTCTTCAGCGTCTATAGTTCCCCCTTCACCTCTGATGGTGGGACTAAATAACCCGGTAATTGAAATTCCCAAAGCGGCAGTAGCCTCTCCAGAAAAACCAATTTATCAGGTACCGACGCAACGACATGACCCCAAACAGGATATAAACTAATCGCAAAGTTCACAGATTATAACTGTACTTTGTGGTTAAAGCACGAGCCAGTCCACCAGTCGTTAGGTTGGAGTATCCCTCCTAATTGCTGAACTTGCTCTATAGCCATTACATAAACCCAAGCCCAACCCAGAGAGAGCGACTGTGGATCATGAACCTCGATAATTTCTCGATTATAGAGGTTTTCTGGCGTTTGTCTATTGGGCTGTTGACCGAACAAGGCAAAAGTAAAAAGTAAAAAGGCACTCATCAAGAAAAAGAAAAATGGTTTGAGAGCAACTAAATTTATTTATGGAATCAAATAAAAACATTTATAACGATAGCGCCGGCGGCAAGCGAGTCATCGAGCGTCGTGGCGTAGCGCCTTCGCATGATTGCGTCTCGTAGAGAGAAATAATACGTCATTATTAAATCCCCTAAATTTATTTATGGGGATTATCTTTTTACTTTTTACTTTTTAATAACCAGGTTCTTGAAGAATATTGCGAATCAGTTGGGCGAACAAAAACTGATGTTCTTAGAGAATTGATTAGAAGTCTGAAGAGGAAAAAGCCGTCGTAGAACGACGTAGCTCTAAACCCAATTTTTCGGTAAATTTTGGTGAGCAGTTATTCCCCCCTGTTACATAAATCGCAACAATACAGGTTTTGAGTTTTACTTCAGCAATACTGGGTTTAACTTCATCCATCTGGGGGTAGATTATGTATACTTTAATGAAATTGCCGCGCACATCTGCTTTATTTGTCAGTGCGTTATTAGGAGGGGTGATTTTCACCAGTTGCGCCTCTTCCCATCAGTTGGCAAATCAGGCTTTACCTCCAAGTGCAGCCGGTGGCGCCGCAGATAAAGTAATGGCACCTGCGAATGAAAGCAGTATTTCCCAAAAGACGGAAGCTCCACCAATAGCCCGTTCTCGTCCCCAACTGATCAAAAAGGCAGCAATATCTTTAACTGTCAACTCTGTAGATCAGACTATTGATGCTGTTTCGCAAATTATCAATAAACAGCAAGGGGATTTGATCGGGTTGAAACAACAACAACCCAAAAATGATAATTCGCGTCACACAGCAACAATGCAATTACGGATACCAGAGAATCTGCTGGAATCTACTTTAGAACAACTAGCTAAATTGGGCACTGTTGAGAGTCGCAATATCACTGCGGAAGATGTAGGCGATCGCCTGGTAGATTTCCAAGCTAGATTAACTAATTTGCAGAAAACTGAAGCCAATTTGCAAAAAATTATGGATCGGGCGGGTTCTATTAGAGATGTGCTGAGTGTTGCCCAAGAATTGAGTAATGTCCGAGAAAGCATAGAACAAATTAATGCCCAACTCAAAAGCCTACAAAATCAAGTTGCTTATTCCACTATTACGCTGAACCTAGAAGCAGCAGTTTCTAGCACCAGTCCACAACCTGCCTTTGGTTTGCAAGTTCAGGAAACTTGGAACAAATCTACCCACTCTTTGAGTGCATTTTCCGTTCGCTTACTTAAGCTAGGTATTTGGTTAATTGTTTACAGTCCCTATTTGTTAATTTTTGCTGCTATTGTCTATGGCTTTAGCCGTTGGCGACAAACTCATTCACCACATTTGACACAAACCCCAGAATCAAGTAGTCCTGAATGAGCTTGCATAAATCCTACATCTACCTTTGATAAATTTACACAAGCAAGGAGCAATTCAAATATTCCCAACTCTTATTGTCTGCACCTCTATCTGGAAAAGTTCTGTTTATCCTGTAGTTTTGATTACTTTAATTATTCTTCAAATGTAAAAAGCAATACAAAATATCTGATGACAATTTTGATACAAATTTGTTAAGAATAGTTACAATAGTCAGAATACAGGATAATATTTCTTATGGTAAATTCACTTGACAATAATCCACCCCATCAAGTAGTAATTGTTGGCGGTGGTTTTGGTGGACTTTATGCGGCAAAAACCCTCTCCAAGGCTGCGGTAAAGGTTACTCTGATCGATAAACGCAACTTTCATCTATTTCAACCCCTGCTATACCAAGTTGCCACAGGTGCGTTATCGCCTGCGGATATTTCTTCACCATTGCGTGCGGTACTCAGCAAGAGCAAGAATACGAAAGTGCTGCTGGGAGAGGTGAATAATATTGATCCAGAAGCGCAACAAGTGATGGTGGGCGACGAAGCAATACCTTACGACACCTTAATTGTTGCCACAGGTGCGAAGCATTCCTACTTTGGCAAAGACAACTGGGAAGAATTTGCCCCCGGCTTGAAAACTGTAGAAGATGCCATAGAAATGCGTCGCCGGATTTTTACCGCCTTTGAAGCCGCAGAAAAAGAAACTGATCCAGAAAAGCGCCGTGCCTGGTTAACTTTTGTAATTATTGGTGGTGGCCCCACTGGTGTAGAATTGGCGGGCGCGATCGCCGAATTAGCAAATCAAACTCTCAAAGAAGATTTCCGCAACATCGACACATCAGAAGCCAAGATTTTGCTATTAGAAGGTCTGGATCGGATTCTGCCACCTTTTGCACCAGAGTTATCACAAGAAGCAGAAGCATCTCTGACGCGCTTGGGGGTGATTGTGCAGACAAAAACATTGGTAACGAATATTGAAAATGATCTTGTTACCCTCAAACAAGGCGATGAAGTGAAAGAGATTGCCTCAAAAACGGTATTATGGGCAGCAGGTGTGAAAGCTTCGGCAATGGGGAAAGTGCTAGCAGAACGCACAGATGCCGAATGCGATCGCGCTGGACGGATTATCGTTGAACCTGACTTGAGTGTTAAGGGACATCCCAATATTTTTGTAATTGGTGACTTAGCAAATTTTTCTCATCAAAATGGTAAACCGCTACCTGGTGTTGCACCTGTAGCCAAGCAACAAGGCGAATATGTAGCAACATTAGTGCAAAAGCGGCTTGCAGGTAACAATTTGCCAGCATTTTCTTATGTCGATCACGGTAGTTTAGCAATGATTGGGCACAATTCTGCTGTGGTGGATTTGGGCTTTATCAAACTCAAAGGTTTCTTTGCCTGGTTGTTTTGGCTATTGATTCACATCTACTTCTTAATTGAATTTAACAACAAATTAGTAGTAATGATTCAGTGGACATGGAACTATTTCACCCGTAATCGCGGTGCAAGATTGATTACAGGACAAGAATCACCACCCACTCACGAATTAGCGATCGCCACAGTAATTACACATCAGGAAATAGTAAACAGCCGATAATATCTAATTGGGCATTGGGCATTGGTTATTAATTCTTCCCCCATCTCCCTCATCCCCCCACTCCCCACTCCCCGCCCTCATAAATTAGCAGTAAGCTATTTGAGGGCGTTTTTGATAATTTACATAATGGCAAGTATTAACGACAACTACCTAAAACTGAAAGCGGGTTATCTGTTTCCAGAAATTGCTCGGCGGGTGAATGTATTTGTAGAAGCAAACAGTAATGCTAAAGTCATCCGGTTGGGCATTGGCGATGTTACCGAACCTCTGCCGGAGGCTTGCCGCACAGCGATGATTAAAGCTGTGGAAGAAATGGGCGATCGCAATACCTTCAAAGGCTACGGGCCAGAGCAAGGCTATGCTTGGTTACGGGAGAAAATTGCCACTCATGATTTCCAAGCACGGGGAGCCGATATAGATGCTTCAGAAATTTTTATCTCCGATGGT
This sequence comes from Nostoc sp., assembly GCF_036917815.1. Taxonomy (GTDB): domain Bacteria; phylum Cyanobacteriota; class Cyanobacteriia; order Cyanobacteriales; family Nostocaceae; genus Nostoc. The sequence continues at coordinate 71,814 of NZ_JBALEK010000055.1, forward strand.
TCTAAGTGCGACACTGGCAATATTCTGGAAATCTTTGGACATGACAATATAATTGCCGTTACTGACCCAGTTTATCCCGTGTATGTAGACACTAACGTTATGGTGGGAAATACTGGGGATGCCAACGATAAAGGTGAGTTTGAAGGCTTAGTTTATCTGCCAATTACGGCTGATAACAACTTCACCGCCGAGATTCCCTCAAAGAAAGTCGATTTAATTTATCTCTGCTTTCCCAATAACCCCACTGGCGCAACTGCTACCAAAGAATATCTCAAAGCATGGGTAGACTATGCCAAAGCTAATAACTCGATTATTTTCTTTGATGCAGCCTACGAAGCTTATATTACCGATCCCTCGATTCCCCATTCAATTTATGAAATTGAAGGTGCAAGGGAAGTTGCGATCGAATTTCGGTCTTTTTCTAAGAATGCAGGTTTCACAGGAACTCGTTGCGCCTTAACCGTAGTACCGAAGACACTCACAGCAAAAGCCGCCGATGGTTCCGATGTGGAACTGTGGAAACTCTGGAATCGCCGCCAGTCCACCAAGTTTAATGGTGTTTCTTACATCGTTCAACGGGGAGCCGAAGCGGTTTATTCTGAAGAAGGACAAACACAAATTAAGGGATTGGTGAATTTCTATCTAGAAAACGCCAAAATTATCCGCGAAAAACTCACAGCCGCCGGATTATCAGTTTACGGAGGCGTGAATGCACCTTACGTCTGGGTGAAAACGCCCAATGGTTTATCCAGTTGGGAATTTTTTGATAAGCTGCTGCAAACTGTCAACGTTGTGGGCACACCTGGTTCTGGTTTTGGTGCTGCGGGTGAAGGTTACTTCCGCATTTCGGCGTTTAATAGCCGCGAGAATGTGGAAGAGGCGATGAAGCGGATTACCGAAAAGTTTAAGGTGTAAGGCGATGTCTACGACGGGCTACCCCTACGCTAGTTTGTATGTAATACACTCTGATCTCACTTTCATTCCTCTCTCCTAAAACGAGAGAGGCTTTGAATCTTACTCCCCTTCCCTTGTAGGGAAGGGGTTGGGGGTTAGGTTTCTCCGTTACATTCACCGTAACCTGATAGATAATTATTTAAACTCAGCTTATCTAGTTATGACTGCTGCTATCCCCATTTTCAAACCTGTTAGTCAGATGCAGCTAGCACCTGGTAGCACCGTGACTATTCCAGATGTTAGCTGGGAAGAATTTGAATCTATTTTACAAGAATTGGGAGAAAAAAGAACTACACGAATTGCTTACAGCCAGGGTGCTTTAGAAATTATGGCTCCTTTACCAGAACATGAAATACCCAAAGATGTAATTTCTGATATTGTCAAAATATTACTGAAGGCTAAAGATATCAGATACCAACCTTTTGGTTCCACCACCTTCAAACGGCAAGGTGTAGCAGGAGTTGAACCTGATGCTTGCTTTTATATTCAGAATTATCAACGAATGATTGGTCATCGCCGCTTGCAAGCTGATGATCCGCCGCCAGATTTAGCGATTGAGACTGATGTCACATCAAAAACTACTCTCGATGCTTATGAAGCCATTGGAGTCCCAGAACTATGGGTTTACGATAGCGGGAGCCTTTCTATTTATTTACTGAGAGAGGGGAAATACATAAAATCTAACACCAGTCCTAATTTTGCAGATATAGCGATTACTCAAATTATCCCTGCGGCAGTGGAACGTAGTTGGCAAGTAGGAAGTTTTCAAGCTTTAGAAGAATTGGAAGCGATGATTTAGTAAATGATAAAATAGGCATCGCTTATTGTGAGTTAATGACAAATTATGATGTTGCAATTATGGCACTATATGCAGTAAAAATTAATCCACTAGAAGGTGCGATCAAATTTCGTAAAATAGGGAGTTAAACAGTTCAGATGATTACGAAAAAGTTTAAGGTGTAGGTTTATTGGGCAACGGGTTTGGGTATGTTAAATGTTGTAGTTAAAGTTATCCAACGAGCGATACTTAGAGGAGTAAGATTAGTAAATGCCAAGTAATCATTTACCAAAAACAAGATACGAAATAGCAGACAAACCTAAATTTAGACCCTATGGCTCAAAGGTTGATATTATTCTTGGTGACACCTATCAGTTTGGTTTTGATGGAGAAAGTTGTCTCATTTTGGGCAATGATTTGATTGTTCGTCTAATTCCTCGCCAAAACAATAAGTTTGAATTTCAGAAATTTACAGCCTATTTAGAAGGTTTTGCTACTGCTAGCGAAGCAGAAGAGGCTGGTTTAAAGTTTGCAATGTCAGTTTTGTGGGCAGCAGTCTCATTGAAATGTCCACTGCGGTTAGAATATCACACTCCTCTGCCATGTGTAGTATATGATCGGACTCCACAGGAAGGGATGCTGATGGGGGTAGAATTTCGTGGTATGTTAACCACTGGAGCAAGTCTAGTTGTTGAGGTATTGGAGCAAACTTTCACTTCTAATGTCCCAATTAATAATAAACAGCTACTCGTTTCAATGGAGCTTTTTGCCGCAGCTCGTTTAGAGGCAACAGAACGTGCAAGATTTGTTGGGCTGATATCGGCACTTGAGCCATTAGCTGAACAGAAAAAATTTGAATACCCAGACTTGAAAAAGATTGTCAAAGAGACCTTAAACAAGGTGCAAGATTCAGTGGATTTGCCTGATGATATAAAGCGATCGCTCGAAGGGAGTATCAGGAATCTAACGCGCGAATCTGTATCACACGCTATTAAACGCCTTATTACAACTCATTTAACTGAGGAAAAAATATCATTAGAAATTCTGGAAGAAGCTTATACAATCCGCAGCAAGATTCTACATGAAGGGGCTTTCTATCAAGATTTACGCGATAAAAGTTATAAAATTGAAGACGTTATACGCCGTCTCTACTCTGCCATAGTCGGATACGAACTTCGTTCTCCAGCAGTCACATATACAAATAATGATTAGCCTTGAGATAAACAGTTAAATTAAAGGTTCGATTTTACAGGGTAGATAAAATGCGATCGCTTTCACGTTGTGGTTGTCAACTTAGGATTTTGGGTAAGTTTGGCAGAATGACTTTCTGGCTCTGAATACATAGCAAATAATTCACTAAAAACCTCTTCGCCATTAATCTCTCCACTACTAACAAATCGTTCTACCTCAACCGAACCATCCTCAAAAAATTCCACTTCCCATCGTTCCCCAGCCACCGCCACATTCACCATAATGGTTTCATCCCGATGATGGGCTAAGGTGTAACTAATTCTCTCTTGTTCCAATTGATTTAGAAAAGTAACTAGTTTGCCAAATCCATGATTCTTCATTTGTCAAACCTCTTATCGCTTAATAACTTGCGAACAACTTTAAAACCTGGTTGATTTACCTCTGCTCCCGCTTCAATCTCCTCCCATAACATTTCACAAAACTCATCCCAACTGGGCGATTCTTCCGGGAGTGGAGCCTGTTTTATACTACCCTTCTTGTACTTCAGGATTTCAGACACCTTTTGCCCAGCAAATTTATGTACGATTTCCCCCTCTCCTTTTTCCTTTATATAATACAATACGGTTCAGTTAAGGGCTACTGGCAACAATTTTGGGTTTTCTAGACGCGATAAATCGCCGTCTCTACAAGTGTTTTGGGCTTATCTGAACTGTATTGTTATATAATAGCGATCGCACTTTCTCCACTATCTCACTACCGACATAAAAAAATGTCGGGGTAATTCATGAATTACCCCGACGTGTTTGCATACAAACGAAAAGCGCTATATCTTGCCTTAAATCAGAAGTTGATATTTATCCTGCGCCAATTTGTACAGTGGACGCCAAACTAAACGATTGGTTATCACTACCAACAAAGACATCACTGTTGTTGCAGCTAAGAGTAAAGAAAAATTACCCGTAGCTGTAGCATGAGAAATTGTTGCCCCTAGTCCCTCGGCGGTACGAACCTGTCCTTGAAATGTGACGTATTCGCTGACGATGCTGGCATTCCAAGCGCCGCCAACGGCAGTAATAATCCCTGTAATTAAGTAGGGAAAGATGGCGGGTAAAATTAATATTCGCCAGCGTTGCACAAGGGTAAGTTTATATACCCAAGCTGCTTCCATTAAATCTGAGGGAATGGATTGTGCCCCAGCAATGACATTAAATAGGATATACCACATTGTCCCCAGCATCATCAAAGCCACTGAGCCAATTTCTAAACCGCCAGCCATGCGGCTTAATGCCAGCAATAGCACTGGAAATAAAGCTGTCGCCGGATAAGAAGCGGCAATTTGAACTAGGGGTTGTAACACCCTCGCTAGCTGAGGATTGCGACCAATGGCTACTCCCACCGGCACAGTCCACAACAGGGATAATAGCAATGCAACGATGACTCGCAAGGCTGTAAACACAGCCCCCTGAATCACCTGTTGCCAATCCGCCCAGCCTAAAGTCCGTAACAGCAAAAGGGCTTCCCAAGTACCCCACAGCACAATCAAAGTGAAGCCGCTAACAAAAACCCAATTCAGCAATCCCGGCAAATGCAAATCACCTTTGACGTTGATGGGTGCGGAACGAACCGGAAAAGCCCGAACTAAACCATCATCTAGGACTCTTTGCAATGGGTGAAAAATGCGATCGCTTAAAATCCGTAAACTAGGCGATCGTCGTAAAACATCTAACACCCATGATTCGGGTGTATTTTCTGACTCTACCATCTCTAACTTAAACTTTTCTGCCCAAGCAATCAACGGTCGCCACACGAAATAATCAATTGCCACAATTACCGCAATTAGTACCGCCGAACCCCAAAGTATGGCTTTAAAGTCTCCCTTGTTGGCTGCTGTTCCTAAATAAGAGCCTAACCCTGGTAAGCGAAAATCTTTATTCCCCAGAGTAAATGACTCAATGGCAATTAAGAAAAACCAGCCCCCAGCAACCGACATGACACTATTCCAGACCAACCCAATCACACCAGATGGTAATTCCAAAGTCCAAAACCGTTGCCATAAATTCAGCCGATAAACACGAGATGCTTCGAGCAATTCTTTGGGGATGCTACAGAGGGATTGATAAAAACTAAAGGTCATATTCCAGGTCATGCCGGTAAAAATCAACAGAACAGAGGCAATTTCTACCCCAATGCGCCGACCGGGAAACAGGGAAAGCAAAGCTAGTACGACTCCTGGTAAAAATGACAACACAGGAATTGATTGCAGAATATCCAGTAGGGGAATCAGAATGCGTTCCGCCATGCGGGAACGATAGGCACTATAAGCATAAATGAGGGTAAACCCCAAGGAAAAAAAGTAAGCCAGCCCCATACGTAACAGGGTTAGGGCTGTATAACCTGGTAAAGCACTAATATCTGTCGAAATTGTAAATTCGGGGTTAAAAGCACCACGGAACTGGGACGCAGTTCTCACAATTGCCACAATCAAGCTGACAATAGCCAGAATCAACAAGGCATCTTGCCAAGTCCAATTGATGCGTCCCTGAGTTTTATTAGCGGGAGTAAGGGGGCGAGTCATAGGAATTGGGAATGGGGAATGGTGAATTGGGCATTAGCCATTCTGACTTTTCACTTTTATCTGGAAAACCTCTCTTCTATTTCTCTCTCCTACAAGGAGAGAGACTTTGAATTTTCCCCCTCTTCCCGTGTCGGCAAGGGGTCTAGGGGGTTAGGTCAATCGTTAGCTTTTCCACATAACGTGAAAAGTCAGATTAGCCATTGGGCATTGGGCATTGGGCATTGGTTAATGACAAATGACTAACTAACTATCAAAGGTTCAACGCTGACGGCTTGCTCTAGAAAGATTTGTCCAGATGGCTCATCGTAGCTGTATATTTCGGCATAGCGACCCCAGTCGATGGCAGTTTTTAATTGCCGCTCGGCTTCTTGTGGACTAAAGTGACTTTCTAGGATATCTAATACCAGTTCTTCTGGTATGCGTTGATTATTTTTTGCTTGTAAGAGACGATGTATCTGTTGTACTAAGCGAATATTTGCGAGTAGTTGCGATCGCACAAGTTGTTTGCGATCGTCAATACTACCAGCAATAAATTGCAGCCCGACTGGGGTTAGACTAATATCACCTTGTGCTAGTTCTACAAAATCCATTAATTTTGCAGCTTCGACAATTGGCAGAATATCATCTACTTCCAGTTGCAATTCTTGCGCGAGACGGTACAGGTCTTTTTCTTGACGATCTTCTAAAAGTTCCAATAAACCAGCAATGGAACCAATTCGCACGGCTGGTAAAGACTGATACTTGGGTTCTGGTTTTGGTTGTTGAGGAGAAACGGGTGCAGCAGCCTCAATTGTCTCCAAATCGGGGTTGGTGATAATTGTATAAACCTGGTCTACCAGGGCTTGAAAGCTCGGATGTTTGCGATCGCGGTAATGAGGTAAAGTCACAGATAAATCCGCTCTTACTCTCCCCGGATTGCGCCCGAGAACAATAATCCGATCTGCCAAAATCACCGCTTCTTCAATACCGTGAGTGACAATTAAAATAGCTTTAGTAGGTATCCGACGCTCTAACCACAAATCCAATAACTCAAAACGTAAGTTTTCTGCCGTCAGCACATCCAGCGCCGAAAACGGCTCATCCATACATAATAATTCTGGTTCTACGGCTAAGGCTCTGGCAAATCCAACTCGCTGACGCATTCCCCCAGAAAGTTCTTTGGGATAAGCATTTTCAAACCCATCTAAGCCGATGATGTCAATCATCCGTAGTGCTTTTTGTCGCCGGGGGTCTGGGGGTTCCCCTTTTGCCTTTAAACCCAGTTCCACATTCTCTAGAACAGTTAACCAAGGATAAAGGGCGAAACTTTGAAAAACAATTGCTACACCTGGATTTAAGCCAACTAGAGGATGGTTATGATAAATCACTTCACCTTGGCTGGCGGGAATTAACCCCGCAATTATCCGCATTAAAGTAGATTTACCTGAACCCGAAGGCCCTAGTAAAGCAACTATTTCTCCTGGACGTAACTCTAGATTGATATTTTCCAGGATGACGATTTGCTGACCGTTGGGTTGCTGATAAGATTTTCTGACACCTCGTAGAACAATGAGGTCTTCAGTTGGTGTTTTGAGAGCCACGGCTCCCCCCTCTAAAGCTTATGATGGACTGGAATTTCATGCTTTATCTTACAGTTAAAGCAAGTAACACTTAACACTGTTAGGTTGAGAATGATGAAAAATTTTGAGAGCTTGTAGCTTAGGGACTTCCAAATAAAAAAATGTCCCGAAACTGACCCAAAAACCCTCTCTATTTCTCCTTTCTCTGTGTTCTCTGTGTCTCTGTGGTTCGTTTATTTGGATAATTTATTTCTTGTCAGTCCCTTAACCAATCCATCTTGTAGTGAAACTAAGGGTCTGTCAATCCTGAGAATTGCTTTCTCTTTCCTCGCTATCATTGGCTAAATCAATTTTTGGCTCAACTTTTGCTTGCCCATAAGTACCCAAAGTCAGCCCTTCTTCCAGATATACAGAAGAGTATTTACTCAACCCAATACGCTGTGAAGTATAAATTCCCGAATGACCTGAAAATAAATAGCTGACTATACAGCCAATAGCAATAAATACTCCCGATTCCAAACCAAATAATTCAATTCCCATTAAAGTAGATGCCAAAGGTGTATTTGCTGCACCTGCAAACACACCCACAAATCCCATTCCTGCTAAAAGTGGTGCAGGTAATGTCAAAAGCAAGGATAAAGCATTACCTAAAGTTGCACCAATAAAAAACAAAGGGGTTACTTCCCCACCTTTAAATCCTGCTCCTAGAGTTAGAGCCGTCATACCCAACTTTGCTGCAAAATCCCAGGGAGGTAGCTGAGTATAGAAAGATTCAACGATAGTCGGGATACCCAGCCCAATGTACTTAGTTGTACCACTCAACCCAACAATTATTGCGATGATCGCACCGCCAATTAAAGGACGCATTGGAGGATAAGATATCTTTGCTTTAAAGAAGTGACTGATTTTGTGAGTTACTTGAGCAAAAAATCTCGCGACAATTCCAAAGATTGCGCCTGCAATAATTGCAGAAATCAGCCCCCAAGTTGTGAGCGTTGGTATAGACGGAGCGTGTTGGTATGCAGTATGATGCAAACCAAATAGTAAGGTTACTTGATTTCCCACGATCGCAGCAATTAAAGAAGGAAAAAGAGCATCGTAGTGAATTTTACCAATCGCTAAAACTTCCAGACCAAATACGGTCCCAGCTAAGGGAGTACCAAAAACGGAAGCGAATCCTCCACTGATACCTGCGGTTAACAAAATTCGCCGATTTGCCCCTTGAAAGCGGAATATTTTAGTTAATTGGTCTGCCAAAGAAGCACCCATTTGTAATGCTGTACCTTCACGACCGGCTGAACCTCCAAATAAATGGGTGAGGTTTGTTCCTAGCAAAACAAGAGGAGCCATGCGGAAGGGGATAATATTTTTGGGGTTATGGATTTCTTCGAGTAAAAGGTTATTTCCGGCTTCTACATCTCGACCGAATTGATGATAAATACAACCACTCAAAAAGCCGCCAAGGGGAAGGAAAGCGATAATCCACCTATGGGATTCTCGCCAATCAGTTGCCCATTCTAATGATGCTAAAAGAGCCGCAGAAGCAGTTCCAGCAAGAATGCCAACTATAAAGGAAATAGGCAACCACTTGATCAGGTGGGGTAATGCAATAAATGGTTCAAATTTACGAAGCTGTTTCATGGTAATTCGTCATTTGTCATTTGTCATTAAGCTGACTTTTCACGTCATCTGGAAAACCTCTCTCTAAATCTCTCTCCTAAAAGGAGAGAGACTTTGAATTCTCCCCCAACGCTAGTAGGGAAGGGGGCTGGGGGGTTAGGTTTCGCGTTAGCTTTTCCAGATGACGTGAAAAATCAGGTATTTTTTGGGAAACAAGCTATACGAAGTGAAAACCGCAAATGATGACGTACTTTTTGCGGTAATACACCCGACAGCTAATCGCTACGAAATATTTAAAGTTATGTAAAAACTGATTATCACCCCTCTTAAAACTATCGGCTTATATTCCATACCTCCTGTAATGCAAAGTTAGCCACGTTTACACGAAGCCAGTTACAGAATTGAGGTAGAAACTATCAGCCGAGGGGCGGTTTTCTAGATATTCTAGAAGGTGAGTCTCATCACCTTAGTCATAATTTTACAGAAGTTTTGACAACTTGCAAGCAAGTTGAAAAGTCACCAAGGCTCAGTTGAGTCTAATACAGACCTACTCTACAAAGCAAGAGACGCGATAAATCGCCGTCTCTACAAAGCAAGAGACGCGATAAATTGCCGTCTCTACAAAGGACTGATTATTGTAAAAACGGCGAACTATCGCGTCTTTGCAATCTAGGGCGGACCCCAAGACCGCGCTGGCTCCCCTAAAAAAGGGGGGAACCGGAGTCAAAGTCCCCCAATTTATCGGGGGATTTAGGGGGATCTCCAAGCGCCACCAGAGCCAGCTGCAAATATGCCAGGGTGGTTGCGATTGTTTAGTCTTGCACTAACTTTAACGGGTATAGGTTTGGTTGGGGTTTTATATGCATTGCTAACGGATGCTCTGTTAAGTTCAAGGTTTCAGTTTTTGAACGCACCCCATCTAAATCAAAGATTATACATGGGAATTAGTGCACTAAGAAGCTGAAATACTTCTTGAGCGTTACCAGGGCTACTGGCGTTCTCAGTGTGTCGTTAGAACTTTCGCTTCCGAACACCCTAGTAAAAAGTCATTATTAGTAATACTTTTTACTGATTATAAATAATTAGTGAAATTGGTCTATGTCTCCAGCTATAAAGCTTTTACAGTACCGCAAAAACTAATTCTTAGAATAATAGCATGAAAGAATAGCTGTTGCTGCGCGTTTTATACTAGTTTCGCTTACCCCACCTCAAATGTAGATATTTTTATAGTATTTTTAGGTGGGGACTGCACGAAACATTTCTGTTCAATTTTTGATATTAGAGGTTGTTTAAACCCAGATTCCGCAGGTGCGATCGTCAGGGCAATAATAATTCAAGGGGCATTGGGCAATTGATTCTTGCCTACTTACTTAGCAGCGATCAAATAGCCATGCCAAAGCCGCATCAACATTACTAACCTGCTCCCCTGGCGGTATGACTGGACGATTTACCATCACAACCTTCACACCCAGTTCTCGCGCGGCAATAATCTTGGGCTTGGTTGCATCACCACCGCTATTTTTACTAACGATGGTATCAATGTTGTTGTGAATCAGGATTTGCCTTTCATTATTGAGGGTAAAGGGGCCGCGATCGCACAATACCATCCCCAAGGGCACTAAAGCATCATCGCCAGGAGGGTCAATCATCCGCATCAAAAACCAAATTTTCTCTAGGTGAGCAAAAGCGGCGAGTTCTTGCCTACCAACTGTCAAAAACACGCGCTGTGATTCGTTTGCTACAGATGCTGCTGCGGCTGCAACGCTATCAACTTCAATCCAGCGATCGCCACTGACTTTTTCCCAAGGCGGACGAGTTAACATCAGACGGGGTACTCCAACTTCCGTTGCAGCATCCGCCGCATTGAAGGAAATCTGATTAGCAAAAGGATGGGTTGCATCAATTAATCGGTCGATTTGCATTACTCGCAGATAGCTAGCCAATCCAGCCACGCCACCGAAGCCTCCAACCCGCAAATCGCCCAAGGGTATTGATGGTTCATGGGTGCGCCCAGCTAGAGACGTGATTACTTCTAACCCTTGAATAGTCGCCACTCTAGCAGCTAGTTCTGCTGCATCACCCGTCCCACCCAGAATCAAAACGCGCATCATTGAGATAAAGGTGGAATCTTTGCCAAAATGCCCTTCTTCAGAGCTTCTGGACGCTCTGACCAAGGCAGTAAACCATCAGCTTTGGTGTAGTATTGACTAGCACATTGCAGTACCGCAGAGGCACTACCATCAACGGCTAAATCACCAAATAAATATGTTAATTTCCCTTTGGCAGCAAAGGCGACTACACAAGAACGATTACAAGCACTCATACATTCAACTTCCTCAATTAGAAATTGATCTCGTAAGTCCCAATCTTGTGCAAGCTGCTGAAGTTGGTGTAGAAGTTTTTCACCACCACTTTCTCCTAAGCGTTTTCCATCTTGCCAAACACTGGCACAGGTTTTGCAAACAAATAAAGTATGTTCAGCAACACCCAAGGGACTAGTTGGGGAAATATTTACAGTAGTAGTCATCTGTACCTCGCAGATATGTGAAACTGATAAATTTACTTCGGCGGGCATCCTGACTCACTCAATTTGGGATTTTCGATTACTTAGTACGCTAATCTCAAATTTGTTCACAGTTGCGGGACAGCGCCGGATTTGCACCGAACTTTCCCCGTTACCTCTGGTAGCTGACTCCCACCAGAACCGAATCACCTTATCGATCATACACTCGCAACTGCCAAGATCCCCGACTTCTTCAAGAAGTCAGGGATCTTGTTTGTGCGCGTTTGATTCAGGATTGCTTATACTGGACGACAACCAGATAAAATACTGTGCATATTCACTACTTGTCCAATGACTGCGATCGCAGGTGCAGCAAATCCAGTTTGCTCTACCTGCTCGACAATTGTCTCCAAAGTCCCAATTAATTCTTCTTGTTCTGGCCGCGTACCCCAGCGTACCAAAGCAATGGGTGTTTCTAAATTCAACCCAGCTACACTTAATTGTTCCACAATATAAGGCAGATTGTGAATTCCCATATAAATTACAATGGTTTCGGAACCGTGAGCGATCGCACTCCAATTCACTAGCGGTTTATACTTGCCCTTTGCCTCATGACCAGTTACAAATGTCACTGATGAACTATACAGCCGATGTGTCAAAGGAATACCGGAGTATGCCGCCGCCGCAATTCCCGAAGTGATACCCGGCACAACTTCCACTGATATCCCAGCTTCTACTAATTCTGCCATCTCTTCGCCACCACGACCAAAAATAAATGGATCGCCACCCTTTAACCGCACCACAATTGCATGATCCTGCGCCTGATCAATCAGCAATTGAGTTGTTTCTTCTTGCAACAACGAATGTCTCCCGGCACGCTTACCAGCATTAATTTGCTCTGCTTGGGGATTAATCATTGCCAAAATTGCCGGACTCACTAAGGCATCATAAATTACTATATCTGCACATTCCAATAAACCTTTCGCCTTCAGGGTTATTAATCCTGGATCACCTGGCCCCGCACCTACTAAATAAACCTTTCCCAAATACTTGTTCTCCTGTTTTTCTGTGCGGTTCATCTATCTATTAAATCCCAAATTAGCTCGGCTAATTCTGCACTTGCTCCCAGTGGCTCCGCCAATTGGAAATTCACCGCAGAAAATTGTAATTTTAACTCCTCTATTGAGGCAGCGATCGCATCGGTTATTCCACCAGCAAATAAAAAGTATGGCAAGATAGCAATTTCCCGATAACCAGCAGCTACCAACTCTTTTACCCGTGATTCTAAACTAGGAGGATTAGCCCAATAAGCAGCCATTGTTCCCAAACTCGCCGCCATTGCTTCCACAGTTTCTTGGGAACCTGGGCGACGGCTACCATGAGCCAACAGAATCCATGCTTCTGCTTTTATAGTAGCTATTTGCTTAACCAGCAATTTCTCTAAATTGGGGTGAGAGCCTAAATATGGTTGCAACTCAATGATGATATCTTCACCAGTAGCCTGTTGCGCTAGTGCGACTTCGGCGGGAATATCTGTCATGACATGGACTCCCGGTAGCAGAAATAGCGGTATAATTTTTAGGCGCTTCTCGTTTTGAGATGTTCTGCCATCGCCAAAAGCCCTCTGAGCAAATTGTTGAATCTGCTCGTGTAAAGGCTGAGAACTCATTTCTAAAGCGGCTATGCCAACCAGATGTTGATTATTTACTGGGTTGTGGTTTTTTGGCAATTTATTACATACCAGCCCTGCTAGTTGCTGCATAGCAATTTCTGGACGGCGATCGCGACTTCCGTGAGATAATAGCAGATAAACAGATGACATCGGCAAAGCTTGAACTCTTAGTTACTAATTCTTATATTTTACTTAAGATTAAGCTGGTAGTAATATAGCGTTTCCTAAACATCAGCAAACCTATATACAGAGAGACTTTGACATCGCTTTGCTTGATTTATTGATATATCTGGGTTGGAGTCATTTTTGAGAATTTGGTGTATTTCCCTTACCCTGCATGGGTTTGAGGCTTGTTTATCCCTCAAACGCACATTTCAGCCTTTTTGCAAAAAAAGATCGTAAACAGGCTCTTATTGTTCTTCGGCAGTGTAAGTATAAAATTGATCAAAGGCTGCCACCGTTTCAAATTTGTAAGAAGGCATCCAAGAACTTATTTTTAAATCTGTGCGGTAAATGCTAAATATAATGTAATTTTGTCTTTCTGTAGTCCTCGTAACAATTTCTTGCATTTGCGGGTTAGCCGAGTCAACCAACTTATTACAATTAAAATGGATTAAATTTTGGATAATATTCGTAGTTTGTTTACATACATCGGTTTTTAAGTATTTTGTCAGCCGTTGCACTGCATATTCTTCATATTCAAGCTCACTGGGATTTGTCTTCGCCATTGTCACACCCAAGGCGGCGATTCCTGCGGCTGCTCCAGTAGCCATGATGATGGTGAAGGGTTTCATGTTTGCCAAGTAAAATTCCTTGTAATCGTTAGATTCCAGAGACTCTAAATCAACTCAGTCCGTTCCTTAAATAAAAACTCTTGATCCCTTGCCAAATAATTGCTATAATTCAAATTGTTGAATGGCGAGCGTAGCCAAGTGGTTAAGGCAGTGGTTTGTGGTACCACCATTCGTGGGTTCAATTCCCATCGTTCGCCCTATAATTTCATAGTCCTCTATATATTCCTATAAAAGATGGGTTGTGGTTTTGAACATTCATAACTATTACTTTAGCAAGGATCTGCTGTCTAAGAGTTGATGGATTTGAAAGGGTTGCAAACCCACGATGATTAATTAGTTTATCTTATCAAGAAGTTCATGTATATAAGCAAATCTACTTTCTAAATTAAAATTAACACGATGTGCAACTTAATATTCTGACCTCTCTCCTAAAAGGCTACGGTGTACACACAAGTCGAATTACCCCCCTTAATCCCCCCTTATAAAGCTATCCATTATAAACATCTTTCTTAACAAAAAGTTTGACAAGAACCAGAAATTGTGTATTCTCTAAACCGAGAAGGAAAATCTACCAAAGT
>NZ_JBALEK010000056.1:0-93333 GCF_036917815.1 Nostoc sp.
GCGAGAGAATCAAAGGAGGCAAGGCTGAGAATATCGAATATGCCATTGCTGCTTCTACTGCTGCTTTAACTGTCTACACCAGGGAAGCTTTGCCTTTTGAATGGGCAACGACGCAAAATAATCTCGCAATTGCCTACTGGGAGAGAATCAAAGGAGGCAAGGCGGAGAATATCGAATATGCTATTACTGCTTTTACTGCTGCTTTAACTGTCTACACCAGGGAAGCTTTGCCTTTTGAATGGGCAGCTACGCATAATAATCTCGCAATTGCCTACAGGGAGAGAATCAAAGGAGACAAGGCTGAGAACATCGAAAATGCCATCGCTGCTTTTACTGCTGCTTTAACTGTCAGAACTGCTGAAGCTTTGCCTCAAAACCATGCAGAATCTTTGTGGGGACTCGGAATTGCTTACCAAAACACTAATCAGTTTACCTCAGCTTATGATCAGTTTAAATCTGCTATTGACACAGTAGAATCTTTACGGTCAGAAATCGTTTCTGGGGAGGAAAGCAAACGCAAGCAAGCGGAATCCTTTAACCAAGTTTATAGCCGCATGGTGGAAATTTGCCTGGAATTAGCTAATATCACCAAAGCAATTGAATATGTTGAACGTAGTAAAACCCGCAGTTTAGTTGAACAAATCCTTGAACGTGACTCTAAAACCATCTTTCCTCTAGAAGTATTCACTCAACTAGAAACATACAGGGATGAAATAGCCACAGGACAATATCAAATCCAAAATGGCAAAGCTGAAAATCCCCAAGTTCTAGCACAACATCTCCAAAAGTTGCGACAGCAGCATAATGAATTGCAAAACCGCTACTTACCCGTTGGTTATGGTTTCAAATTTGATTCATTCCAGCCTAGTTTAGATGAGCGTACAGCCATTATAGAGTGGTATATTCTCAATGACAAAATTGTGGCATTTATTGTCACAAAAAAAGGAGAGGTAACAGTTTGGCAATCCCAGCCAGAAGATAGAAAAGCTTTGTATGATTGGGTAAATGAATATTTACATAACTACGATGATCAAAAAGACCAATGGTTGAATAACTTAGGGGAAGAACTCAAACAATTAGCCTCAATTCTGCACATTGATGAAATATTAAACCAGATACCCACGCACTACGATAAACTCATCTTAATTCCCCATCGATTCCTGCATTTATTCCCCCTTCATGCACTACCAGTAAATCAAAATTCTGGAAATTCGCTTTGTCTTCTAGATTTATTTCCTGGTGGTGTGAGTTATGCACCCAGTTGTCAACTACTGCAACAGGTGCAACAGCGCAAACGTCCTGATTTTCAATCTCTATTTGCAATTCAAAACCCCACAGGTGATTTAAACTATACAGATTTAGAAGTACAAGTTATTCAAAGTTACTTTAATACTGCCAACGTCCTGAAAAAATCGGCAGCAACTCTCACAGCAATTAATAATTCTGACTTAAATACTTACCATTGCGCCCACTTTAGCTGTCACGGGTATTTTAACTTAACAAATCCCGGTAAATCAGCCTTAATTTTGGCAAATGCACCCATCGCAGACACACCAACAAAACCCAACTCCGAACGTTACCTAAATTTGCGAGTAGGGGAAACCCACGATTTAGAAAAATGCCTTACCTTAGATAAAATCTTCGCTCTCAAATTAGAACAATGTCGCCTCGTCACCCTTTCCGCTTGCGAAACTGGATTAATTGATTTTGACAATGCCAGCGATGAATATATTGGATTACCTAGCGGTTTTCTATTAGCAGGTAGTCCCAGTGTCGTTAGTTCCCTATGGAAAGTAGATGACCTTTCCACCAGCTTTTTAATGATTAAATTCTACGAAAACTTATTCAAACTTGCTCGATTGGAAGCAGGAGATGTTGCCATAGCCCTTAAGCAAGCTCAAAACTGGCTGCGAAATCTGACTATTGAGGGATTAGACATATTTCTGGAGGAACACAAAACCCAGATTGAAAAAGTCCTTGCTCAACTAAGAGTAGGACAACGCATCATATTTCAAGAATCTTTGAAACTAATCAAGCAACGTCAACCCCTACCTTTCGCAAATCCCTACTACTGGGCTGGATTTACAGCTTCTGGACTTTAAGCACCAGATTCGGGGACTTTACAAAACTTTTTAGCACCCAGTTTAAACACACAAATACTGAGTGCAGTTGCTATACCAGGAGGAATGGCAATACCAATTGCGATCGCTTCTATCGCTGGAGCAAGCAATCCAGATTCCAAGGCTTCTCTAACTTCTTCCTGACAGAAAAATTGGCGGGATTTTTCCAACCAATCATTTAATCCTCTATCTCCTTCCTGTGCAGTTTCCCGCATAACCAGCAGTGGAACAGCATCGTCTAAATAACCTTCACACTCTTCGATAGTGTCCAAAGCTACTAAAGCCTGGGGATTATCTGCCAATTCGCTGCGAAACTGACTAATTTCCTCTGGTGTAACAGTAATCATCTAGTTTTAACCAGTCAATAAATACACAAAAACCTTGAGTAATTATACATCTAATGCCGAATCCAGAGATGTGGTGCTGACACGATATCAATAATAGAAGTAATTTTGGAGTGCGATGTCTACGACGGGCTACGCCTACGCCCATTTTCAACAACCAGAAAAATTCACCTAGATACTTGGTTAATTCACACATTTTTCTGGTGCTTCTACAACTTTAATTCCAGACTAAAATTCCCGAACAATATCTTGCCCAATTCCTTAAAATCTGACCCAAACAACTGGGATATACTAATCTTCGCCTTCTCGCACACAGGAATAATCAACTTCACCAAATGGTAAGGTTGACTTTGATTTGTTGTTGAGGCTATCCTCAACGATTCCATGATTCCTCCTAAATCTCCCAATAAATTCACATCCTTTCCAATTGCTTGTTCAAACACTAACAAAATCAATTGTAATTTTCGGGTTAACTCAATCGGGATGGGTTTATAACCTAATTGGGGAGTAAGTGCAATTAATTCGCTAATTCCTTGAATATTAACTCGATATTTCTCTATTTCCTCTTCGCCTTTAATTTCCTGTCCTAACCACCCGTAACAACGAGAACAAAATCCCGCAGGTGAAAACCTAGCCATCACAGGTAAACGCGAACCACAATGAGGACATTCTTCTATTAATCGCTGTTTGTGAATCAAACAAAATTCTACATCTTTAAATGACCATAATAATGGTTCATAGATAGTTTTGTTCTCCTGCATCCACTCTTCCCAACAACAAGGACACCAAGCGCGATAGTTCCGAAATAACCCCTTGTCATAAATCATTCCTTTCCAGCTTAAAAGGGTCAAAAAGCGTAAATCCTGACGCATTGTTAACTCTTCTAAGACAGTAACTAACTTTCCTGTCATTTCTCGCATTCCGTTGATAGCCGGTTTAGCATCGCTATTTCCCAATAGGTGACTCAGATTTTTTGCTAATAGCTCAGATTTATCCTCATCTTTGAGGATAAGTGGCGCAATTTCTCCCATAACGAGCTTTTGAGAGGTTAAACAGTGCGCCTGTGCCAAACGATGGAGATAGCTACTAAGACTTTCTGCGTAGGGAGTTCCCAGCGCTATAGGTTCAAGAGAGAATAACCGACTCCGTTGCGGGATTTCTAGAGGTTTTAGGCTCCAATGTTCTAAGTAAATAGTCATCCCTCTGGGATTAACCTAAACGCTGGTACTTTAGTTTTAACAGCTAAATTTTAGGAATTAGTTTCCGATTCACTCTTAACCTCGATGCCGTAATTAACAAAGAGGTCGGAGACAGATATCTCCAAAGCTGCGGCTAACTTAACAATATTTTTTAACGAAGGGTTACGCTCTCCGGTTTCGATTCCTGAGATGTAGTTGCGATGAAGTCCTGACTTTTCAGCCAGTTCTTCTTGGGATAAATCTAGCTCTCGCCTTCGCCGCCTAATGGCTTTGCCAAAGCGGTACTCAATACTGGGGTGTTTTTGCGTCACAAAACAATACTGAACCAGTATCACCATTAAATCTATCTACTATAAGTGGACTTTTGCACAATATAAGTGTTATAAAGTTAAGTAGTATAGCATCAGGCAAGCAAGTTCCTAACTTTATGGTCTTATTTTGATAGATTCATAAAATAAAGCGCTTTGCGCTTACTAAGGAGTATATGAAAGAGCAATTTGAACAATGGGTTGCTCGCCTTCAAATATCCGAGGCAGGGCAAAAAATTATTGAGAAAGTTCGCTCATCTGAGCCATCCCGTCGCGTTGGTGGCGGTAGCAAGAATGTTTCGGGACGCTATCCTAGCCGCAAGATGGGAGTCACGATTCAATTTGAGTCTCATCGGGTTGAACTGCCAATTATCTATCAGTTAGAACATGATGAAGATGTTCTAGAATTCTACGATCAACCACCGCAAATTAAACTTGACTATCAAGCAAGTAACGGACGTAGATTAGGCGTTTTACACACCCCAGATTTATTTGTCATCCGAACCAATTCGGCTGGTTGGGAAGAATGTAAAACTGAGCATGATTTGAAAAAACTAGCAGAGAAAAACCCCAATCGTTACTTTTACTCTCAAGAAGATAATCAATGGCATTGTCCGCCAGGAGAAGACTATGCTAACCAGTTTGGGCTTTATTACCGCATTCGCTCAGATCGTGAAATCAATTGGGTTCTGCAACGTAATCTGCAATTTTTAGAAGATTATTATCGCTCAGAATCTCTAGTAGTGGAAGAAGCGATCGCTCAATCATTACTTGCAATTGTGTCATCTCAACCAGGAATAACTTTAGCAGAATTACTCAATGGGTCAACAGGAGCTAAATCTGACGATATCTATACCTTAATTACTCAAGAGCAAATCTATGTTGATTTAAATATTTCACCACTTGCCGAACCAGAAAGATGTCTAATCTTCCGTGATGAACAAACGGCTAGTGCTTATAGATTAATGGTTGAGCAACCAAGTGTAAGTCTTCCGGCTATCTCTCCTGTAGTCAATATTGTTACTGGAACAACTGTTAGTTGGGACGGCAAAGGTTTAAATATCATCCATGTTGGCGAAACAGAGGTTATACTTGGCGCAGAAAATAATCAGTTAATTGAACTCAAAAAAGCTATATTTGAGAATCTGGTTCGGCAAGGAAAAATCACAAGTCTCCAAACACCAGAAAAAACAGCTATTACCACAGAATCTTGGCAGCGATTTTATCAAGCTAGTCCTGAAGACCAAGCAGAAGCTCTTGAACGCTACAGAACTATCGAACCTTACTTAAACGGCCATCCCCCAGAAAACGAAACAATACCAGCCCGTACCATTCGTCACTGGAAAGCTAAATATCTAACTGCAATTCAAAAATACGGTTGCGGCTACATTGGGCTTTTGTCCCATCGCAGTGTCAAAGGTAATCGTCAGCGCAAGCTGCCCGAAGACACCTTAGCAATTATGGAGAAGTTTATTTTAGAAGACTATGAAACTCTTAAACAAAAAAGAATGTGGGAGGTTCACGCGGCTTTAGTTCGAGCTTGCGAACAATCTGGTGTAATTGCTCCGAGCTATAAAGCATTTACCAAAGAAGTACAACGCCGGACTGGTTACGAACAGACTAAAAAACGCCAAGGTCGTCGTGCCGCTTATCAGCATGAATCCTTCTATTGGGAGCTTGCTATAACTACCCCAAGACACGGCGATCGCCCTTTTGAAATTGGGCATATAGATCATACTGAGTTAGATGTAGAGCTAGTTTGCTCTGATACAGGTCGCAATCTTGGCAGACCTTGGGCAACATTTCTCGTAGATGCTTATTCACGGCGATTGCTGGCAGTTTACCTAACGTTTGACTCACCCTCATATCGTTCTTGCTTAATGGTGCTAAGAATTTGTGTCAAGCGTCATGGCAGGCTTCCCCAAATTGTAGTTGTAGATAACGGTGCAGAGTTTCACAGCGTTTACTTTGAAACACTACTAGCTACTTTTGAATGTACAAAAAAGCAAAGACCCCCAGCCAAAGCTCGTTTTGGTTCGGTTTGCGAACGCCTATTTGGAACTTCCAATACTCAATTTGTCCATAACTTACTCGGTAATACACAAATAACTCGTAACGTCCGCCAAGTCACCAAGTCAGTTAACCCTAAAAATCTAGCTGTATGGACACTTGGTTTACTTTATGAATATCTTTGTGCTTGGGCTTACGAAGTTTACGATACAGACGAACATCCGGCACTTTTCCAGAGTCCGAGGGATGCGTTTGCTGCGGGTATGGCGATTGGAGGCAGTCGGGTTCACCGCATGATTCCTTACGATGAAAACTTTCAGATTCTTACCCTACCTACAACCTCAGAGGGAAAAGCAAAAGTTCAAGTTGGACGTGGTGTAAAAATTAACTCAATCTACTACTGGTCTAATAATTTCCGCGATCCCCAAATTGAAAATACCTCTGTTCAGATAAGATATGACCCGTTTAATATTGGTATCGCTTACGCCTTTGTTCGAGGACAGTGGGTACAGTGTATCTCTCAATATTATGCAGAACTCCAAGGCCGTTCAGAAAAAGAACTGAAGTTAGCTAGTATCGAGTTACGCAAACGCTCTTCAAATCATGCACAACAATCTAAAGTTTCGGCTAAGAATTTAGCAGAATTTTTAGCATCGGTAGAAGCTCAAGAAGCTCTATTAGAACAGCGTTCCTATGATGCAGAAGTTAAGGAAGTCTTTAGGGTAATCGAGGGTGGAAAAGCGACAACAAGCCGTAACGAAGAACCAAAACTTATTCAAGTTACTTTTGCCAATACCGATTTTCAAGCGGATGAAGATGAAGCGATCGTCCCAGAAACACTTGTAGTGTATGAGGAGTTTTAACTATGACAAAATCTATTGGATTTCCTCTTGAACTCCTCACACGGCCTGTTACAGAAAGGCTTGCTTACTTTGAAAATTACACCGTAGCGCATCCTCGACTTAAAGAAGTCTATGAAATTCTCATGCGAACAATTGCTGAACCCGCAGGGGCATCATTTATCTTTATTTATGGCCCTAGCGGTATCGGTAAAACAACTTTGCGACTCCGCGTTGAGCAGAAATTAACAGAACTAGCATTACCTAAATTGGAAAGCGATCGCAGTCGTGTTCCTGTTGTTGGTGTTGAAGCTGTAGCCCCAGAATCGAGAAACTTCAACTGGAAAGATTACTACACACGCGCCTTAATCGCCTTAGAAGAACCCTTAATCGATCACAAGTTTGATTACGGCGTGCGTGGCATCTCCCGCGATAATTTCGGAAAAATTAATGTTGAGTCGAAAGTAGTTGCTCCTGCTCTACGCAGAGCTTTAGAAAATGCTCTCATCCATCGTCATCCAGACGTATTTTTTGTAGATGAAGCACAACATTTTGGCAAGATGGCAAGCGGATACAAGCTACAAGATCAATTAGACTGCCTCAAATCTGTGGCAAATATGACAGGTATCTTGCATTGTCTATTAGGAACTTACGAATTACTGACATTCCGTAATTTAAGCGGTCAACTCTCACGCCGTAGCGTCGATATTCATTTCCGCCGTTATTGTGCTGATAATCCAGAAGACGTACAGGCTTTTAAAAGTGTATTGTTGACTTTTCAACAGCAGATGCCACTTTCAGAGTATCCAGATTTAGTTACTCATTGGGAATATTTTTATGAACGTACATTAGGATGTGTTGGCATACTGAAAAATTGGCTAACACGCGCTCTTAAAGATGCTCTAGATCGAGAAGCAACAACAGTCACTCTCAAAGACTTACAAAAACGTGCTTGGTCGGTTGCTCAGTGTCAGAGAATGTTCAAGGAAATTCAAGAGGGCGAACGACAATTATCTGAAACGGAAACAGATATACAAAACTTACGCTCTGCATTAGGACTTGGCACAAAACCAATTGTGCTACCCGAAGAAACGCCAAAAACTACTCGTCAGCCAGGAAAGGTTGGCAAACGCAAACCTAAAAGAGATCCCATCGGAGTGCAGCAAGATGTTAGCTAGTGTATTAGAAACATACGAATCTTGGGATTTAAGAAAGGTTGCTATTCCATCTCGCAGTCGGTTGTATAGGTTAGATCCTATTGGTATTGGTACTCCATTAGTGGAAAGCTTAACTGGTTATATATCTCGATTAGCAGAAGCTCATTGCGTTAATTCAGGGGTTTTAATGGAGAAAGAACTCGCAACGCTGGTTAACAAAGAGTTTGGAAGTGCCAATTTACACAGGATATATAATTACACTACCGCACTCAACGGTAGCGGTGTCATGGCAACTGACTTAGTTCAAGCTCTAGAGAAATTAACGCTCCGTGACGACTTATGCTTTCTCACTTTACTAACTTGGGACAAACTATTCCCTTCTAGAAATTTACTACGCTCTGTTCGGGCTTGGTGTCCGAGTTGTTATCAAGAATGGTACGAAAAAAAACAATTAATTTATGAGCCTTTACTTTGGTCGCTAGATGTAGTACGAATATGCCCCTATCACCATCATCAATTAATTTTTGAGTGTCCTCATTGTCATCAAAAAAACACTACACTAGCTTGGCGATCGCGACCAGGATATTGTTCAAAATGTGGAGAGTGGTTAGGACAGATTCTATCCCAAGAATCAGCCAATAGGAACGCTTTGAAAAAAAATGAGCTAGAACAGAGAGTATGGGTCGCTAAGGCTATTGGAGAATTAATTGCTGCTACTCCATATTTGAATGATGCTTTATCTTCTACTGCAATCGCTCTCACCCTATCTAACTGGGTTGAGCAAATTGCAAAAGGAAATATAGCTGAATTTGCTCGTCAGATTAATATTCCCAGAAATACAGTTTGGCTCTGGTGTAAAGGTAGAAATTTACCTTCTCTTGAAGCACTGATAAATATTTGTTACTCTTTTGGAGTATCAATTCTAAGCTTTTTGACAGAAGAGACTAATAATTTATCTCTCTCAAGGAAATTGGTAGCAACTGAAGTTAAAACCACATTAAGAACAAGGAGTAAGCCGTTTAATGCTGAGAGAGTCAAATCCTATCTAGAAGTGCTACTCACAAATAAAGAGTCTCCTCCTTTATCTATGGAGGAGGTTGCTAGGCAGTTAGGAGTTGATAGAAGAACTATTTACAAGCATTTTCCAGATATATGTCGTGCTATCTCTGCCAGGTATGTCAGCTATAAGAAAGATTATCATAAGAAAATAATAGAGGAATGCTGCCAGGAGGTGCGACTAGTTGCTTTTGAGCTACATAATCAGGGTAAATATCCTACTGAATCTGCTGTTTCAGAGCTAGTTTCCAAACCAGGGTACTTCCGATGCAAAAAAGTTAGATTAGCTCTTAGAGAAGCGAATCGTGAACTTGACTTATGAAGCTTAAAAATTACCCAGAAATTGGAACTATAAGTTTGCCACCTTCTATTGGAAGCATAAGCTTGCCGTTGCGGCAAAGTTATGGGTAAAGTCACACCCTTTTCCTCTTCTTAGTAAATTTTAAGAATGGAGCTAAGCGGATTCGAACCGCTGACCCCCTCAATGCCATTGAGGTGCGCTACCAACTGCGCTATAACCCCAGAAATCTAACTAGGTAAGCTTTTTAAGCTTTCTAATTAGTTTTATAAATTGTATTAGCTTAACCATTATGCAAGTTTATGCAAGTTAAGTCAAGACAACTTTATTAAGAAACGCAAATACTAAGTAAGCCCTAGTAAAGATTATAGCGTTTCTCAATCTAGTGAGGTACATCTTAAGCCCCCTCTCGAAGAGCGGGGAGGGGTTTGGGGGTGGGGTTCTTGTACCTCACTCAACCGAGAACCGCTATAACACTAATATTTTCACTTATTAAGTTTGATAAGCTGTTGCGTATTTATTTAATTTGTATATTGGACGCGGGCAAGATGCCCGCACTACAATATTTTTGGGTTTTCTTGTTATAAAATTTAGCTGCACATCAGCTTATAACTTACCACTACTAAATAGATGTACTACCATTAAAACTTTTGGAACTAGAGCGATCGCAGGGCAAACGCATCTAAAGTATAATAATCCTTTAATAAATAGCAAGGGTTTGGGCGTTTTATAATTTAGACTATTTTTGATCAAGATCCTTATCCAACAAGGGTTTAAAAAATTATGTGCCTTTGCCCTGTATTCCGCCGCCCAGTAGTAGAAGTCAAGATTGGTTAAAAAGTTTGACTTTTGGGGAAATTTATGGTTTCAACTTCTTCAATTTTCGGAAAGATTTTCTTGTGGTTAATCAGACCATTTAATTTTGTGTTGGCAAATATGAAATTTCTCTCACCACCGAATGGTCGAAATCGAATCAAGCGCGTCTTTCCCATCCGAAATCCCATTCTGTGGGTAGTGCTGTTAACATCCCTGCTACTATCCGGTTGTGTTAAGTACGATGTGGGGCTTAACTTTGACAATTCAAATAGTGGTGAACTAGTACAGCATATTAAGTTGGGAGAACGCCTAACCAGTTTTAGCGGCGATTCTGTGTATGAATGGTTAAACAGCATAGAACGCCGCGCCCGTCAACTTGAGGGTAAAACACAGCGAGTTTCCCAAGAAGAAATTATCGTCACAATTCCTTTTAGTAGTGGTAGGGAATTGCAAGAGAAGTTCAACGATTTTTTTAACTCCCATGCTAATCAACCTTCTGAGTCTGTGCAGAGCGAATCTAACTCAGAACTGCCGAAAATTGAATCAAACGTACTCTTGGAGGAGAACAATTTTTTACTTTTAGTCCGAAATCGGTTAATTTATGATTTGGATTTGCGATCGCTATCTCTAATTGCCAGCAAAGGTAATGTCCTGTCCAATGCTGGTTCAATTCTCGACTTAGAATTTAGCTTGAAGACTCCTTGGGGAGCCAAAAACATTCAACTAACTGAAACTGCCATTGAGCCAGAAAAAAATGGCAATCAACTAGTGTGGAAACTCCAGCCTGGTGAGTTAAACCACATAGAAGCTGTTTTCTGGCTTCCTAGCCCCCTTGGTATTGGTGGGTTGTTAATTATTCTGTTTGTCTGGGGAGGATTCTACTTGAGATACAATTTTATGCCAGATCCCAGAATTCAGTTTCCTGCCAAAGCAGCAGCGATCCACGAACAGTAGACTATATAGCGGTTCTCGTTTACGTGAGGTACACCCGTAGGGGCACGGCACTGCCGTGCCCCTACACCTTGTGATGTAATGTTGTACCGCATCTGAATGGAAAGAAGTACACAAGACAACAGTCTTGAAAAAGCTGGTATTCAAAAACTTCCTCTATTTGATCGGGAAGAACTTTCAGTGTGGATGGAACTGTCCTGAAGCCCACAGCTCCAATATTTGGGACAATAACCCTAAAAATACTTAGGTTTGAGATGATACTTGTATAATTTAGGGTTAAACATTAGTGTTACTATGTTCCTATTGTTCGCTGCCATACCAGCGTTCGGCAAGTGCATTGAGTTTATGAAGCACATCAACTAATTCCTCACCACGTTCTGTAAAACCATAAGTTACTTGGGGTGGAACAGTTGCTTCATACTGGCGATAAATAATCCCTGCCGCCTCAAGCATCCTCAGTCTTTCCGTCAGAACTTTGGTGGAGATGCCCTCTACTTGGCGCTTCAATGCACCAAAGCGAGTAGGCCCACTATTACACAACACCCACAATATATACATTGTCCAGGGTCCTGATAGCAAGGACATCAGAATACTGACTGGGCAAGCATCAGGATTTTTAAAACCTGACATCGATAAGTTAGCCAAAATTATCCAATAGTTACTTTATGGTAACTACTTTACTTTAGTAACTAGTTACTTTTAGTATCTGATGTAATGCTTTGACAAAAAAAGTCAAAGCAGAAATCCTAGTTAATCAGGAGATAATTGGTGGTAAACATTCTACATATTGACTCCAGCCCCCGTGGTGAACGATCGCACTCACGAGAACTATCTAAGGAATTCGTCAGTGGTTGGAAAGCAGCACACCCTGAAGACGCGATCGCCTATCGAGATTTAGGGCATCACCCAGTTCCTCACGTTAATGAAGCTTGGATTGCGGCGGCATTTTCACCACCAGAAACCCATACCCCAGAATTAACTGAGGCGCTGAGGATTTCTGACGAGCTAGTAGATGAATTTTTGGCAGCCGATCGCTACGTCTTTGGAGTGCCAATGTATAACTTTAATATACCTTCCACTTTCAAGGCTTACATCGACCAAATCGTTCGCATTAACCGGACTGTTGCTTTAGATACTCAAGGCTTTAGAGGGTTAGTTGAGGGTAAAAAGGCGGTTATCATCACAGCACGCGGCGGTGACTTTAGTCCCACATCTCCTGCCGCTCCTTATGACTTCCAAGAACCCTACCTGCGGACGATTTTCGGCTTTATTGGGCTTACAGACATTCAATTTATTAACGCCAATAGCCTGAATGGGGGAGATGCCCGAACCCAATCTCTATCAGAAGCACAGGCAGCAATTCAAGATGCGATCGCCCAGTGGTAAGGGAGCAGGGGAGGCAGGGGAGGCAGGGGAAGCAGGGGAAGCAGGGGAGCAGGGGAAGCAGGGGAGGCAGGGGAGCAGGGGAAGAACTATTGCCCCATGCCCCATGCCCAATGCCCCATGCCCACATCTTCTTATGGTGACAACCGCTCAATTTTCCAAGTGCCATTATCTAAACGGCTATAGAGCAAGCGATCGTGTAAGCGGCTAGAGCGTCCTTGCCAAAACTCAATTTCTCTGGGGATTACTCGTAAGCCTCCCCAATGAGGCGGTCGAGGAATCTCCTGATTTTCATATTTGTTGTGGAAGTCCTGCAAGCGTCGCTCCAGGACTTCTCGGCTTTCTATCACCTCACTTTGATTAGATACCCACGCACCCAAGCGACTTTTTACAGGGCGACTTTCAAAATACTGGTCAGACTCAGTTTCAGAAACTTTCTCCACATACCCGGAAATTCTCACTTGACGTTCTAGTTCTGCCCACCAGAAGACTAAAGCCGCCTGGGGATTTTCTGCCAGTTCTTGTCCTTTGTGACTGTTGTAGTTGGTAAAAAAGGCAAAGCCCCGTTGATCAAAATCTTTGAGTAGCACCATTCTGGCAGAGGGCTTACCGTCTGGGGTGGCGGTGGCAATGGTCATGGCATTTGGTTCGGGGAGTTGTGCCGCTAGAGCCTGATCGAACCATTTTTTAAATTGGATAAAAGGATTGAGGTCTACTTCGAGTTCACTCAAACCTTCCAAGGTGTAGTCTTTGCGAAGGTCAGCTACGGTTTTATCCATTGTTTTAACTATTCTTCATCAGCAGCTTGTAAAGTAGCAATGATTTTTTCAGTCTTACGTTTTCCGCGTCGTTGTCCATAAAGACGAGCTGCAAAACTTGTAATTATCCCTACTAAGTCAGTCATCAAGTCATCCGGTTTATCGTCAACTTTATTAACGATATCTAAACTCACACCACATCGAGAAAGCAGCACATCAAGGTAATTACTTCCAAATCTGCAAAGTCGGTCACGATGCTCAACAATTAGTATCTCGTAGTCATCCTTTTTTAAAAGAGCTTCTAGTTTTTTTCGATTGTCGTTTAATCCGCTCCCAGTCTCCTTTACAACGTGTTGGACTTTGTACCCCCTGGCTATGGCGTAGGCAGTTAAACGCTCTGCTTGACGCTCTAGATTATCTTTATTTTCAGCACTACTAACACGAGCATAAATCGCAGCATTACCCTTCATTGCGATACCAGAATCTTGGACGTAATCAACTATCACAGTTCCAGATGGGAGCTTTTGAGTGGGATAAGGTATTTTGCCTGACTTAAAATGTCGCCACGCTGTTTGATAGGAAATTCCAAGATGTTGGGCATAGTCTGAGAGCTTCATACAGCTTTTGGCGCAAAATGAGGATATCTGTATATATTAGACTATACTTTATTTAATTATTTTTGATACATAATCTTTGTCGAAAATATCTATGATGGTGAGATGGTGATCAGCGCCATCAAGAATTTTACAAGTTCTCTCAACGAATATCTAAAATAGGTTGCATAAAATGCGCCGTTCAGCCTCCCTTCGACGCCTGTTAATTTATGGTCTGAGCGGTCCGATTATCGCTCTCAATGTCTGGCTACTGTCCGTGCTTTTTCGCTATTTCCAGCATCCCATTACCATCTTGAGCATTGCGGCGATTCTGGCTTTTCTGCTAAATTACCCGGTTAAGTTCTTTGAACGTGCTCGGATCACCCGCACTCAGGCGGTGATCATCGTTTTACTGGCAACATTAACCCTGTTTGGGATTCTGGGCGTTACCCTAGTGCCGTTGATCATTGACCAAACAATCCAACTGTTAAAGAATATCCCTGATTGGTTAGGTGCCAGTCAAGCAAACCTAGAGCAGTTTGAAATGCTGGCAAAGCAACGACGTTTGCCAATTGATCTCAGGGTTGTGAGCAGCCAAATCAATGCCAACATTCAGAATTTAGTGCAACAGCTAGCTTCTGGTGTAGTGGGATTTGCTGGAACACTGCTTTCAGGATTACTTGACTTAGTGTTAGTCATTGTGCTTGCTTTTTATATGCTTTTATATGGCGATCGCGTCTGGTATGGTCTGATCAATCTTTTGCCCTCTAATATTGGAGATCCCCTGACTGCATCCTTACGCCTAAATTTCCAGAATTTCTTCCTCAGCCAGTTGTTGTTAGGACTATTTATGGTGCTAACCCTAACGCCCATTTTCTTAGTGATGAAGGTGCCCTTTGCCCTGTTGTTTGCCATATTAATCGGTATTTCAGAACTCATTCCTTTTATTGGGGCATCTCTCGGCATTGGTGTGGTGACGATTTTAGTCCTGTTGCAAAATTGGTGGTTGGCAGTTCAAGTGGCGATCGCGGCGGTTCTTATGCAGCAGCTTAAAGATAACCTATTAGCTCCCAGGTTACTCGGCAACTTTATCGGACTGAATCCCATCTGGATTTTTGTAGCAATTCTGATGGGATTTGAAATTGCTGGGTTGTTGGGGACGCTTGTTGCTGTTCCCATCGCTGGTACTATTAAAGGCACTTTCGATGCGATCAAGAGCGGCAAGCCAAGTGATTTTGTCTCAACTGTCACTATTACCCATGACTCACCCCCGGATTGAGGAGGCAGGGAGAGCAGGGAAGGATGGGTAAGAGGAGAATAAACAATGCCCAATCCCCAATCCCCAATCCCCAATCCCCAATCCCGAATGGCACTAAGAAAAGCCCAAAGACTTATGTAGCCTCGTTCCCAGCCTGGAGGCTGGGAATGTATTCTGAATGGGCTGCTGCCTCTCATCAAGAAAGAGGAGGCGGAGCCTCTCAGAGCTGGTTCCCAGCCTCCAGGCTGGGAACCAGTTAGGGCAAAGCTTATAGCTTTTCTTAGTGCCATTCGCCCAATGCCCAATCCCCAATCCCCAAGTGAAAAGTAAAAAGTTGCACAATCTGATCTCACAATTCACAATTGAATTTACGATCTTTGATTCTGATTAATTAACTTAGAACCCGTTGATGGAAGCTTCCGAGCTATTAGAAACAATCACACTCTTGATTTATCAAGCCCAGCAGGGAGAAATTGATCCTTGGGATGTCCAAGTGATTCAGGTGATTGACCGTTACTTAGAACTGATGGCACCGGGGGCAATCACAAGAGGCTATGAAGCGGACTTGTCTCAATCTGGACAGGCATTTTTGTCAGCATCAATGCTGGTATTATTCAAGGCCAATACCTTGATGCAATTGTCAACAGTAGGAGATGCACAGGATGGTGTAGAAGATGATGCCCTATTAGAAGGTGAAGACGGTGCATCACATCAGGGTCATCGTCTACCATTAGAACGGCAATTGCGTCGTCGTCCATCGGCAATGCCGCCACCAAAGCGCCGGGTGACTCTGCAAGAGTTAATCAAGCAATTGCAGATTATGGCGAACCAACTAAAGCTGGTAGAAAAAGTCAGTAGACCCATACGTCCCAGGCGTCAACCTAGCGTCCAAAGTATGCGGGAGGCGCTGGAGTTAGCTCACCAGGAAAATCTGACAGAAGTCGCTAGGGAACTGGAGCAGGTGTTGAATTTGTCAGCAAGAGAGTTAAGTTTAGAGCAAACTTGGTTGAATTTAGAACAACTTGTAGAGTTGTGGACTCAGACAAAGCTTCTCAACCAAAATGGGTCTGGACATGAGTCTAAACAGAGTCAACTAGTTAGCGTTTTCTGGGCGTTACTACTACTCTCAGCTCAATCGAAAGTAGAGCTATTTCAAGAAGAGTTTTACCATGAAATTAAAATTCGGTTACTTAGAGATTCAGCTAACTCTTGTAAACCCCTTGAGCAACCGATGAACTAAGAAAGGCAAAAGTAGCCCTACAGATAATTTACAGATTTGTGCTTCAGTCCCAAAATCCGAGTAAATTGAAAAGATAAGCGATCGCTTGTCATCTAAGTATAGTTATGGTTGCAATAACCACTAAATTCCTGTTATCCCTGTTTGGGGATAACTTAGAGCAGAAATAAAAACTGATGATTAAGTATCACTCGATGAAAGTAAACTGGCTTGTGGTTGAGGAATAAATTTTTATGAAAGCGATGATTCTCGCGGCTGGTAAGGGTACTCGCGTGCGTCCAATTACTTATACAATTCCCAAACCGATGATTCCCATCCTGCAAAAGCCAGTGATGGAGTTCTTGCTGGAACTGTTACGCCGACATGGATTTGACCAGATTATGGTCAACGTTAGTCATTTGGCTGAGGAAATAGAAAACTATTTCCGTGACGGTCAACGGTTTGGGGTACAGATTGCTTATTCGTTTGAAGGCAAAATTGATGACAACGGTAAACTAGAGGGAGAAGCAATTGGTTCAGCTGGAGGGATGCGGCGCATCCAAGACTTCTCACCGTTTTTTGATGATACCTTTGTGGTTTTGTGCGGTGATGCTTTAATTGACCTAGATTTAACTGCGGCGGTTAAATGGCATAAATCCAAAGGAGCGATCGCTACTATTATTACAAAATCTGTCCCCAAGGAAGAAGTTTCTAGCTACGGTGTAGTTGTCACTGACGAAGAGGGACGTGTCAAAGCTTTCCAAGAAAAACCTTCAACTGAAGAAGCCCTCAGCACCAATATCAACACAGGTATTTACATCTTTGAGCCAGAAGTTTTTAATTATATTCCCTCTGATGTGGAATATGACATTGGGAGCCAATTGTTTCCCAAATTGGTAGAAATCCAAGCTCCCTTTTACGCCATTCCGATGGACTTTGAATGGGTAGATATTGGTAAAGTCCCAGACTACTGGCGGGCGATTCGCGGTGTGCTGCTAGGTGAAATCAAAAATGTGCAAATCCCTGGTCATGAAGTCGCCCCTGGTATCTACACTGGCTTAAATGTCGCCGTCAATTGGGACAAAGTGGATATTACAGGCCCAGTTTACATTGGTGGCATGACGAGAATCGAAGACGGAGCTAAAATTGTCGGTCCGGCGATGATTGGCCCCAATTGTTGGATATGTAGTGGTGCAACAGTAGATAACAGCGTAATTTTTGAATGGTCGCGCCTGGGTCCGGGAGTCCGGTTAGTCGATAAGCTGGTATTTGGGCGTTATTGCGTAGATAAAACTGGCGCGGCGATCGATGTTCAAGCCGCAGCTTTAGACTGGCTAATTACAGATGCCCGTCAGACAGTGCCATTACATACCCCTCTTGAGCGACAAGCGATAGAAGAATTGTTGGGGACAAATGTAAATTAGGGAATGGGTATTGGGGAATGGGGAATAGACGGACAAGGGAGACAAGGGGAATAACCAATGCCCAATGCCCAATGCCGAATGGCACTAAGAAAAGATACAGCCCTTGCTCTAACTGGTAACTGGTTCCCAGCCTCTAGGCTGGGAACCCATTCTGGGAGGCTCCGCCTCGAGTAGCTTGACAACAGGCAGAGCCTCTTTAAATACATTCCCAGCCTGGAGGCTGGGAACGAGACGACACAAGCCTTTGCGCTTTTATTAGTGCCATTCGCCCAATGCCCAATTCCCAATCCTAACTATTTAAGTACGTATATCTTCTAAGACTCTGCTCGTAGGTTTGCAGCAGTCGCTGAGATTCTGCTAGGGTGATGCGCTTTTCTTCTAATGCTTTCTCGCAACGCTGGCGAATGTTTTCCACCATGTCTTCGGAGTCATACTGCACATAGCTCACTACTTCGCTCATGGTGTCACCTTTGACAACGTGTTCAATCTGGTAGCCTTTGGGTGTTAATTGGATGTGAACGGCGTTAGTGTCGCCAAATAGGTTGTGCAAATTACCCATGATTTCTTGGTAAGCTCCATTCAAGAACATCCCCAAATAATAGGGTTCTCCGGGCTTGTAGGTGTGCAACTCTAAAACCGATTTGACATCGCGCAGGTCAATAAAGCGGTCGATTTTACCATCACTGTCGCAGGTGAGGTCTGCTAAAATTCCCCGCCGCGTTGGTTCTTCATCCAAGCGGTGAATTGGCATAATCGGGAATAGCTGGTCGATCGCCCAGCAATCTGGTGCCGATTGAAACACTGACATATTCACGTAATAGATGGAAGCCATGATTTTTTCTAGGTCTTCCAGTTCATCGGGTACGTATTCTTGCTGTCTAGTGATGGTGAGAATTTTCTGACAACAAGCCCAGTAGAGGCGTTCGGCTTTGGCTCGTTCTCTGAGGCGTAAAATTCCTAAGTTGAAGCGGCTGATGGCTTCTTCTTTGAATTGGGCAGCGTCGTGGAACAATTCTTGATAATTCTCTTGGTTGATGGATTGGTAGCTTTCCCAAAGATAATTAATAATTGGGGATTCTCCCTCTTGCGGAGGTTCTGGTGGGTCGAGGGGGACATCGCTAGTACTAAGAACGTCGAAAATCAGCAGCGACTGATGGGAAGCGAGCGCTCGTCCACTTTCACTAATCAGTGTTGGTACGGGAATCTGCCGCTCTGCACAGGTATCTTTTAACTCTGCTACGATGTCGTTGGCATAGTTCTGCATATTGTAATTTTTCGATGCATAGAAGTTGGTTTGGGAACCGTCATAATCTACGCCCAAGCCACCACCAACATCAAGGTATTTCATATCCGCGCCCAGCATCGACAATTCCACATAAATACGGCTGGCTTCTTGGATGGCATCTTTAATCACATTGATGGCAGAAATTTGTGAGCCGATGTGGAAGTGCATCAACTGCAAAGAATCGAGGAGGTTAGCTTCTCGTAACTTGTCAACAGCCTCAATAACTTCAGGCATTGTCAAACCAAATTTAGCGCGATCGCCACTGGAGGCTCCCCAACGTCCCATACCTTGGGTACTGAGTTTAGCACGAACTCCTAATATCGGCTTAATACCTAACTGGCGATTGGCATCAATCACCAAATCAACCTCTTCAATCTGTTCTAAGACGATGATTGGTGTTTGCCCTAGTCTTTGGGCTAACATTGCCGTTTCGATGTATTCTCGGTCTTTGTAGCCGTTGCAAACGAGCAATGCTCCTGGTGTATCCAATACAGCTAGAGCAATCATTAATTCTGGCTTGGAACCGGCTTCTAAACCAAATTGATGGGGCTTGCCAAATCTGACTAAATCCTCAATCAAATGCCGCTCTTGATTGCACTTGACGGGGAAGACACCACGGTAGACACCAGGGTAGTTGTAGCGAGCGATCGCTTTGGCAAAACAAGCGTTCAAGCGCTCAATCCGGTCTTCCAAAATATCCGAAAAGCGAATCAACATGGGAAGTCCCAAGTTGCGCTGTTTCATGGCGTTGACCAATTCAAACAAGTCAAGAGATCCCCCGCGATCGCCCTTGGGTGCCACGGTGACGTGTCCAGCAGCGCTAATGGAAAAATAAGGTTGTCCCCATCCTTCAATCCGGTATAAGGCTTCACTATCCTCAATTTTCCAGGGGCGAGGTAAATCTCCTGTGGTAGGACTAGGTGGTAAAAGTTTTTTCTGTTTAGGATGTTTCACTTCAGATTTTTGTCCATTGGACGGTAGTACCACCTCTTCAGATGTAGCAGTTGACTCAGCACCCATTTCTTCCTAACCTCTGTTTTTCACCCACGAGTTAACAATTTAGCGCATTCATTTGGCAACGTATATGCACCTAAAGATAATTTCTGAGATAAACTCTGATTGGTCAAGAGTCATTGGTCATTAGTCATTGGTCATTAGTCATTGGTCATTAGTGCAAAACCCTTGGACTGAAGACGGAGGATGAAGAACAAAGGACAAAGGACAAAGGACAATTGACTAGATAAAAACTTAATTAAGTTTTGGGAGATAGCTTTGGAGCGCACATTTTTAGCAATTAAACCTGATGGTGTACAGAGGGGATTAGTGGGGGAAATTATCCGTCGCTTTGAAACTAAAGGTTTTACCCTAGTTGGTTTAAAGTTCTTGAAAGTCAGTCGGGAATTGGCCGAACAACACTATGGGGTTCACCGGGAACGTCCTTTTTTTGGTGGTCTAGTAGAATTTATCACTTCTAGCCCAGTGGTGGCGATGGTATGGGAAGGTGATGGTGTCATTGCATCTGCCAGAAAGATTATTGGTGCGACAAACCCCTTAACAGCAGAGCCTGGAACCATTCGCGGCGATTTTGGCCTGAATATTGGTCGCAACTTAATCCACGGTTCTGATGCTCCAGAAACCGCGCAACAGGAAATAGCCCTGTGGTTTAAGGATGAAGAATTGGTAAGTTGGCAACCACACTTAACGCCTTGGTTGCACGAGTAAAACATTAGGGAGTGGGGAGTGGGGAGTGGGGGTAGCAAATGAACAATTATTATTCTCCCTCATCTCCCTTCTGACTTTTCACGCTATGTGGAAA
This sequence comes from Nostoc sp., assembly GCF_036917815.1. Lineage (GTDB taxonomy): Bacteria > Cyanobacteriota > Cyanobacteriia > Cyanobacteriales > Nostocaceae > Nostoc. The sequence continues at coordinate 20,832 of NZ_JBALEK010000056.1, forward strand.
AACAAACGCGAAACCTAACCCCCCAACCCCCTTCCCTACTAGCGTTGGGGGAGAATTCAAAGCCTCTCTCCTTGCAGGAGAGAGGAATGGAAGTGAGGTTTTGCAGATCCCGTGAAAAGTCAGATCCCTCTCATCCCCTCTTCTCACTTCGAGACTTCGCTCTTTTCCGGTTCTACTTGGGGTAATTCAGTGCCAACACGTTTGGAAAATCCCCAGCCTAAAATCAGGAAGATGGCAGGAATCATGATCCATTCTGGGGGAACTAGATCATCGTTCACCACTTTTAACAACAACCGCAAACCCACCAAGGCTACAGTTACATAGCCTGCATCTTCTAGGTTTTCAAATTCGTCTAGCCAACGGATAAACAATCCCGCCATGAATCGCAGCGTAATAATACCAACTGTTGCACCTGTCAGCACCAGCCATTTTTCTTGAGAAACTGCGATCGCAGTTGTGACGCTATCTAAAGAAAATGCCAAATCTGTAAATGCAATCACGGGTATAGCTTGCAACAACGAACTAAAACGCGGCTCGTGATGGCGCTCGTCTTCACTTTGTTGAGAGCTAAAGTGTTGGAATACCAACCACAGCAGGTAAGCAGCGCCCAATAATTCAAATTGCCAGAATTGTTGTACCCAGGTGGCAGTTAAAATCAGGGTGATTCGCAGCACGTAGGCAACGACTAAACCAAAGTTGAGGGCCTTACGCTCAAGTTCTTTGTCTTCAAGCCCTTGAGCGATCGCAGCCAGAGCGATCGCGTTGTCGGCAGATAACACTGCCTCTAAAAATATCAGGATCAGCAGAACTATCGGGGCTTCAACGCTGAAATGAAAGTTGAGGTTATCAAAAATTTGGTCTAGCATTCCGGGTTTCTCAAGCAGAAAAAATTAAAATTTGACAGAAACAGAGATTTTCATGTTAGAAAGCGCAATAAATTGCTACTTTAATTCAGCTTAACGTGGTTGTGGTGCATTTTGAAGAGGGTTCAATGGGTGCGATCGCCGTGTCATTGGAATATATTTAGTATTATTCAATACGCTAAAATTTTTGATATTTAGCTTGATGCGATCGCAATGGACTGTCGTCATTTCGCATCTGGAATTAAAATATGAGAACAAAAATATGGTAATGAGTTTATATTTTCTATCGCCTCAAGCTACCCAAGACTTACAAGAAATTAACGATTACCTGTTTGCTGGAAATGCAGATATCGCAGATAGATTTCTCACAATCATCACTCAAAAGTTTGAAATTTTAGCACAGTTTCCAGCAAAAAAATTGTAGGTTGGGTGGAGGCTTTGCCAAAGCCAACATCCTGATATCTGTTGGGTTGCGCTCCGCTCCACCCAACCTACGTCTAATGCACTATTTTAGCTGTGTCATTCCAGTAGGGTGCGTTGTCGTGCAGCGCAACGCACCATCTTGATATGTCTTATTACATTAGAATCTGACGGATTAAAATACTCATTACCTCGCCTGGGTTAGCGGTTGGTAGTAGCGGACTCCAATCGCCGATGCTGGCGTAGCCAATCACTTGCAGATAGTGAATTGTGCTAGTAACTGCTTTTGGAGAACCTATTAATAGATGTTTAATCGGTTCTCTTTTCGGTAATTGATTTTCAGAAGATTGATTCAGGATGGGTGTATTTAAGTTTTCGCTCTCTAAGTACTGTTGTAATTCCGATTGGGCGAACTTCTGATTTTTTACAAACTTTTGTACTTGTGTCATCATTGTAATTATCTCCCAGAATGGGGGTTTAGGGAAAGGCGATCGCAGATTCTTGGCAGAGGGCGATCGCCTTTCTTATTTGTATATTAGAGTATAAAATTATACTTGTAAAGCCCTAAATCAAAAATAAATTAACTGTCAAAAGTATTTATTTGTAGCTACTAATTATTTTTCTGCTGTCGTTATTTGACATCTAGAATTAGAATATGAGAACAAAAATATCGTCATAATTTATGAATATTTCTTTATGAATGACACACTTCTACAACGCATTACTCATAATCCAGATATCTGCCACGGCAAACCCTGTATTTGAGGACTTCGTTATCCAGTTGAGTTTATAAACTATTGATTTTTAGTATTGTTAGGATTGTTCTCAACTTTACGGCTATCACTCTTTTGAGCTTGAAGATTTTCTAGATTTTGCCGAACAGTAACCGTATTGGGATGATTTACCCCAAACACCTGCTGACGAATTTCTAAAGCTTGCAGAAACAGGGGTTCGGCTTGGTCGTAGCGTCCTTGAGAATTGTAGAGTAATGCCAGGTTGTTCAGGCTGGTGGCAACATCCGGGTGTGCATCTCCGAGCAGGCGTTTATAAAGTTCTAAAGCTTGCAGAAACAGGGGTTGAGTAACAATTTCTTCAACATTTATAAGAAAATATTTAACGTTTGTAACAAATGCTTAAACGTTTCTTATAAATGCTTGAACGCGAGTAACAATTGCTTCAGCATTCATAAGAAAATATTTAACCTTTGCAACAAATGCTCAAACTATCTTATGAATCCTTCAACGTGAAGAATAAATTAGGACTAGCCCTTTCAAGGTGAGTAAAAATTTTGCTCAAAAAATTCCTCTTTACTCTGTGTTATCTGCGCCTCTGTGGTTAGATAAATTACTTTTAAACCGCAGAGGCACAGAGAACGCAGAGAGGAAATCAGAGATTTTCTGAGTCACCTTGAAAGGGCTAGTCCTGTAAATGTAAATAGCCTCGACTTCAGAAGAAGGGTCGGCTATAAATATTAGACATCGACCAAATTTAAATATGCGTTATCCAGAACCCTTGTAAAGACGTAGCAGTGCTACGTCTCTACTTTTTTCACCAGATTATCTATTTATTTACTGGTAGGTGGCTTTAGGGATAATTGTAAATTAATTTGTGAAAATTGCATAAATTGTGAATCAGCCTCTGATAAATATATAGGCTTTACTTTACGGGCTAAAATGCCTAGCTCATCTGCTATTAAAATGAGGATGAGTTGAACTTTTTATTTCATTATTTATACCTGTAGTTTCTATCATCAAAAATCTTATTTGTAGGAATTAATCATGATTTCAATGGATGAATCACCCCTGCCTAATATTATTGGTTTTCTAGCATTAGCTAGTTATATAGCCACATTAATTCCCACAATTCTCAGAATTGTTTTTCCTCAGACAAAAGAGACTGGTATTCCCCAATGGCTGCTAAAACGCCGCCGGGTTATTGGTGTGATGGCTTTCTTTTTGGCTTTAGGTCATGGTTTCCTAATGGTTCAAAAGAGAAATTTTGATTTTTTTGACATCAAGACATTTTGGATATATATCCAGGGTGTAAGCACTTTCATTATTTTTACACTCCTCTCTATAACTTCTAATAATTGGAGTGTAAAAAAGCTGAAAAAGAACTGGAAGCAATTACATAAGCTCACTTATGTAGCTATGGTTGTTTTGATTTGGCATATCTGGGATAAAATGTCGGGTCATTGGACGTATTTAACACCAATTAGCCTTGCTGCTATTACCATCATCACAGTTTTATTTGTGATCCGACTTTGGATTGAATACCAGAGTAAGCAACAAAAAAATGCAGCTAAGGTAGCTAAACCAGATTTAGTAGGAAAAGGCATTAGATAGTTTCATTAGTACAACATGGCAGAAGTAACTAATTAGTTAATAAAGCTAAAATAAGCTTTATTTTATTCTGCCTTCTCATATTATTTGTCGCCCAAATTATGTAAATTGAGAGTCGCTCTATAGTGTCAAACATAATTGTTAATAAATTTACAGTATTACTGGCAATTACATCTACAGTAACCTTGGCTGGGTTTGGCTCTTATCGTTTACTATTACCATTCCAGACAGTCACAGCTGGGGTTATGTCTTTGCCAATTATTCAACCTGATCAAACTCTCAAAGGACATTCAACCTGGATTTATGCGATCGCTATCAGTCCAGATGGTAATACTTTAGCTAGTGGTAGCTATGATGGCACGATCAAGATTTGGAATCTGCATACTGGCAAATTACTCCACAGCTTTAAAGGTCATGCTGACGCAGTTGTATCCTTAGCCATTAGCCCCGATCGGCGTGTACTCGTTAGTGGCAGCTGGGATAATCGAATTAAACTGTGGAATCTGGAAACAGGAAGTCTTATCAGTACCCTTGATGGACATAGAGACGATGTAGAAGCGATCGCTATAAGTCCCAATGGAAAATTGCTTGCTAGTAGCAGTGCTGATAATACCATTAAGCTCTGGAATCTAGAAACAGGCAAAGAACTCTTGACGCTCCAGGATGTAGGCTGGGTAAAGTCTGTTGCTTTTAGCCCCGATAGCCAGAAGTTAGCAAGTGGTGGTAGAGATAACTCCATCAGAATTTGGCAGCTAAACACTGGCAATCCGATACTTATACAGACTCTCACAGGCCATTCCCAAGCAGTATGTTCTGTTGCCTTCAGTCCTGATGGGCAAACTCTTGCCAGTGGTAGTATGGATAAAACCATCAAGCTGTGGCGAGTGAGCGATCGCAAATTGTTGCACACTCTAGCGGGGCATTCTCATGCCGTCTGGTCTGTTGCTTTTAGTCCTAATGGACAGACCTTAGCCAGTGGTAGTTATGACACAACAATCAAGCTCTGGGATTTAGCCACTGGTAAAGAGTTTGCCAACTTTGCAGGACATACCAAATCTGTATGGTCTGTGGCCTTCAGTCCTAATGGGAAAACCCTAGTAAGTGGCAGTGGTGACGAAACCATCAAACTTTGGTCTGTACCTCGTGATACCACTAAAGTTTCCAGGCTGGACTTCAAGAAAACTGGTCTAAGTAGTTAAAATAAGACTATCAATTTCAAGCTTTTGGTCAGGATTTTTTACTGCTATTTGATTTGCTAATGATGCTGAATGAAACCAACAAATGAACAAGCAATTGAATTATTTAAGGTGTGTCAGGATTTAACTCAGATGTACCTGCCAATTTACTTGGTAAGATTAGATGAACGGACAACACGCATTTACATTCTGGCTGGACAAAACTTTGAAGTAGAAATATTGCCAAATGGGAGGGTGAGATATTTATGAGTAAGGCCAATTTTCAAGCGATGACTAAACAAGAGTTAAGAGCTTATGTGTTAGAACATCGAGACGAACAAGAAGCTTTTTATGCATTAACGGACAAACTTAGAGAAGAACCAGGGATTGAAATTACCTCAACAGAGCAGATGTATGAGCTAATTGAAGCAAGGTTAGATGAGGCTGATGTCAGAGATGCTTATACAGCACTAGAGGAAATTACAAGGCTGGGGACAACACCCTTTGAAGACATTAAAAGGGAGCTAGGGATATGAGCTACCAAGTAGCATTAGCACCTTCATCTGTACAGACAATTGTCGAATTGGACTCAGAGGTGCAGCAACGACTAGCACAAAAGTTAGAGGAATTAGCATTAAATCCACGTCCAGAAGACGCTCACCCATTGAAGGATACCGAACGGCTGTATAAGGTTCGTTTGGGTGAATACCGTATTATCTACCAGATTCAGGATCAACCCTTACTACTAACAGTGATAAAGATTGCACATCTAAAAGATTATTAAAGCTTATCTGGAAAAGCGATCGCCTATATGCCACCCAATGGCAAGCTACATAAAACATGAGAACTCTTGAGTTCCGAATTTCCTCTACCACTATGCAACTAAAAATTTCACAAAATCTCTGCCAACTTTACCAGCAGACTGTTTACTAAATCAAACAACCTAATCTCATCTGTATCAACACTATTTCTTTCACCAGCTAACAGATTTCTCACGGCAGATAACCTATCATTGGTTTCGGAAATTCTCCAAGATTCATCTAAGTTTACTGCAAAATCAAATAGCGATCGCTCTCCTAAATGCTCTCTTACCCTAACAGCTACACTATCATTACTTACCAAAAATTCTTTGATAGTATCTAATCGAGAATTACCTAATATTTCGTCATGTCCCCACGTTTCCAGCCAGTCTCCATCCACATCTTCAACGTAAAAATTGACAAAATCAACCCCATAAGTCAGCCAGTTCTGCTGCATTTGTCGCGCTGTTGCTAATGCTTCAGCAAATGTATCTACTTGATTGTCGCAGTGAGTTTCTCTTTTGTTAGCCATAAAAGCTCTAATTAGCACGTAAGTATGTAGGCTAGAACACAAATCTGAAAGATCAAATTCCTGAAAGTTCACGAAAATTTTAAATATTTGCCACCAGAAAGGTAATCACTGTTATACAGGGCCACGTTGACTAACTGGTTAACAAAATTAGCATCCTTGGGATTGTAACTTAAGAACAACCCTCTCTCTATTTCCCACGATCGCAGTGTATTTTGCCAAGCTTGGTACTTTTGGTGATTCAGTTCTTCACTAACACTAGTTACTTGAATGCACAGTGGTTGATTGTTACGACTAACAATTAAATCTGTTGCCATAGAAAGGTCGGCAATATAACGCTGCAAAAAACTACCTTCTCGACTGACAACATCTTGAGCTATTAATTTAATGATATCATCATCAAGCTGATTAAATTCGCCTGCCATCAATTTTTGTTTCCAAATATAAAACTTGGAGTCACTTGCATTGAACCATCTGGGAAAGAGATAACCATACCAATATCTCTCGATCGGCGTCATAAGATCGAACTTTGCTTTTTGTTCTTCCTCTGAAGGTAAGGATTTGATGATCAGCCATATTGTGGAATCCGTAATCACCTCTAGCAGAAAGGCAATTACAAAGGGTTTTGCAGTCAGGGAACCTGGCTTGATGTTCTTTACCCAACGATTGATTTCATCTAATCTTCTCGCTAAATTATGATCTATCGAGGAAGCTTGCTCGATAAGGGACTTTAGCTGATCCTTAATCTCTGTTGCTTGCAAACGATGCCCTACTTTCAGAAGATTACGCTTTTTTTACACACTGATAACTAGATTTTAACTTGAAAATGTATTTAGTTAATTTCCTGATGTCATTAAATATTCTCTAGATCGATGCCCTGTATACGTAAAACCTCCCGCAGTCGGGCAATTTCTCGCTCTGCACGTTGGGCACGTTCTTCTGCCTGTTCAGCACGTAAACGTTCTTGTTCAGCCGATTCTTCTGATGATAGTATTAATTGATTTTCAGTAGTGAAGAATCTTAATTTACCTTCATAAACTCCCAAATAAAGTTCTAACTGCTGACTCCACAAACGTCCATCAGTGGTTACTTGGATTTCTTGATACTTCCCATCAACTAGATGAAATCCCTGAAGTTCCATTGTTACAGGGTGAAACCAGAAATAATCTGGTGTACGGAAGGTATCTTGGTAAATTTGTTTTTTTAACCCTTTATCAACTGTTGTCGTTGAACTTGACAAAATTTCCACAATCACATTGGGATATTTGCCGTCTTCTTGCCAAACTACCCAACTCTTACGATCTTTTTTCTGGGTTCCCAAAACTACAAAGAAGTCTGGGCCACGGAAATGTTCTGATTTTTTCTGGTTAGGACTGTAGTAAATCGTCAAATTGCCAGAAGCATAAAAATCTTGCCTTTCTCGCCACCATAATTTAAGTATGCGAATCAGCAAATCGATTTGGTCTCGGTGTAGATCACTTTCCAAGGGTGGTTCGTCACTAAGTATATCACCGGGAGGAAAAATAACTTCCTCCTCTAAAATATTATCAGAGATTAATTCTATTTCTAGGGTAGCAGGTTCAGACATCAGCGATCGCTCCGCTATTTACGTTCATTTTACTGAAAATTTGGTAACTTGCAGATAGCTTTGAAAACTTGTAATAACTCTATTGCACCGGGAGATTCATTCAGATTTAATAATGGCATTAACTGATAAATTAGCTGCACGTCATGTCTTAAATAAACAAATTGATAACGCAGTCCGTTAGTTGCCAAACCCCAAACTGATGGCTGTTGATCTAAACTTTTAAAAGCATAAGTGAGTAATTGAGGTAAACCCTCACCGACATCAACCGCACTATTTTTCGTTTCAATCACCACAACCCAAAAAGGCGGCGCAATATTACTTTGAGGATTGTTGATTGCTAAAATATCCATCCGCCCGGTAATTCTTCTGTCTTCATCTTCGACTGCGATCGCAATGCTATCTTCCATTGTCAATCGAATCGGCACATCGTAAAATCCAGCTAGCCGCATTAGTGGCGCAATGGTTATAAATTTAACCAAACCTTCAGATATTTTACCCAACCTCAGATAACGACGGAAGTCGTTGCTAATTCGCAATAAATCCTGCTGTTCAAACTCTGTCAACGGTTCTAAATTTAAGAAGTCTGTAAACAAACCAGTTGAAAGCTCTTCTAGTTTGAGAAACCGATGAACATCGTTGAGAGATAGGCTGCTAGCTTCAACAGTAAGCGTCATAATTTCAGGCTTTCTTTGTCAAGACTACTTACAATATTGCAACATTACCGGTAGATAGGTTGCAAAACGTGTTTACATTTCTTGATCGCTTGCTTTTGGTAGATGAAAATGAATATAAAGCCGTCCTGGAAGGAGGGGGCTTTTACCCAAATTTTCGGTAAACTAAATAACTCGGCAATTTCCACCCAGCTTAACGAAAATCTCAACCCTGTATAGCACAACTGGGCTAAGAATAGTTTTTAGTAACAATAGCGATCGCACTCATAACCATGTCTCAACCAACTATAGAATCAATCCTACAAGAGAATCGCCTATTTCATCCAGCCTCGGAATTCTCGCAGAATGCCCATATCAAAAGCCTGGATGACTATCAGCGTATCTACGACAAAGCTAAAGCCGATCCGCAGCAATTTTGGGCAGATTTGGCTGAAACAGAATTAGAATGGTTCCAAAAATGGGACACGGTATTAGACTGGCAACCGCCTTTTGCTAAGTGGTTTGTTGGTGGTAAGATTAATATTTCTTACAACTGCCTTGACAGACACCTCACTACCTGGCGCAAAAATAAAGCAGCATTGATTTGGGAAGGAGAACCAGGTGATTCGCGCACCCTCACCTACGCCCAACTGCACCGGGAAGTTTGCCAGTTCGCCAATGTATTGAAGCAACTGGGTGTACAAAAAGGCGATCGCGTCGGAATTTATCTGCCGATGATTCCCGAAGCGGCGATTGCTATGTTAGCTTGTGCGAGAATTGGCGCACCCCACACTGTAGTATTTGGTGGTTTTAGCGCCGAAGCTTTGCGCGATCGCTTAATTGATGTTCAAGCTAAACTAGTAGTCACGGCTGATGGTGGTTGGCGCAAAGATGCGATCGTCCCTCTCAAGCAACAGGTAGACAAAGCCTTAGCTGATGGTGCTGTTCCCAGTGTAGAAAATGTCCTAGTTGTCAAGCGCACCGGACAAGAAACTGATATGCAGTTGGGCGGACGCGATCATTGGTGGCATGATTTGCAAAAATCTGCATCAGCAGATTGTCCCGCCGAACCAATGGACAGTGAAGATATGTTGTTTGTCCTCTACACTTCTGGCAGCACGGGCAAACCGAAGGGTGTAGTGCATACAACTGCTGGTTATAATTTGTATAGCCATATCACTACCAAATGGATATTCGACCTCCAAGACACAGATGTATATTGGTGTACTGCCGATGTCGGTTGGATTACGGGACATAGCTACATTGTCTATGGTCCTCTTTCCAACGGTGCAACAACGTTGATGTATGAAGGTGCGCCCCGTGCTTCTAATCCTGGCTGTTTCTGGGATGTAATTGAAAAATACGGCGTTAATATTTTTTATACAGCACCTACAGCGATTCGGGCATTTATTAAAATGGGTGAACATCATCCAAATGCGCGAAATCTGTCTTCATTGCGTTTGCTGGGAACCGTCGGCGAACCAATTAACCCCGAAGCTTGGATATGGTATCACAAAGTAATTGGTGGCGATCGCTGTCCAATTGTGGATACCTGGTGGCAAACGGAAACCGGCGGTATCATGATTACACCGTTACCAGGGGCAATTCCTACCAAACCAGGTTCTGCAACTCTTCCCTTCCCAGGAATTATTGCAGATGTCGTGGATTTAGAAGGAAACACCGTACCGAATAACGAAGGCGGTTATCTAGCAGTACGCCATCCGTGGCCAGGAATGATGCGAACAGTCTACGGCGATCCAGAACGTTTCCGCCGCACCTATTGGGAACACATTCCGCCTAAAGATGGGAATTATACTTATTTTGCTGGTGATGGCGCGAGACAAGATGAAGACGGCTACTTCTGGGTAATGGGTCGCGTGGATGACGTACTAAATGTATCAGGACACCGCCTCGGTACAATGGAAGTAGAATCAGCCTTAGTTTCGCACCCAGCCGTTGCAGAAGCGGCGGTAGTGGGTAAACCGGATGAACTCAAAGGTGAAGAAGTAGTTGCTTTTGTGACTTTAGAAGGGACTTATCAGGCTAGTGAGGAACTGAGTAAAGAACTCAAACAGCACGTTGTTAAAGAAATAGGTGCGATCGCACGTCCTGGAGAGATTCGGTTTACAGACGCTTTGCCCAAGACGCGATCGGGTAAGATTATGCGGCGCTTACTGCGGAATCTAGCTGCTGGGGAAGAGGTATCTGGTGATACTTCGACATTAGAAGATCGGAGTGTGTTGGATAAGTTACGGGAAGGCGCGTAAGTAATGCAAATTTCCCAAAATAGGAGTCTGTTAACGACAAACTAACACAAAGCAATTCTTAATACTGTAGGGTAGGCAAAACAGCCTGCCCTTAGCTGAACAGGCTCAATTAAAATAGGTCTATAAATGAGAGATGCACTGGGGCAAAGAGGCGAAGCAATTTTTACAGTATTAATGACGGAATTTCACTCTCATGCTGGCCCTATTTTCAAGCCGCAGTTTTTAGGAGACAAATGGCAATATGTTGATTTTATTGTAGAGTTGGTAGGGGCTGGTAAATCTGTCCCTTATTTCTTTGTACAAGTGAAAACAACAAGAGAAGGTTATACTAAAAAATATAATCGATTAAAAGTGAAAGTACGACAAGAAAATGTAATTAGTTTAGCATCTTATCCAGCACCAACTTATATAGTAGGTATCGATGAAATTCAAGAGATAGGTTACATGGTTTCTGCAAATGGTGAAAGTCTTAAGTCTTTGTCAAGCCTTTCTACTCAATTTAAAATTATTAAACAAAATAGAGAACTGCTATGGCAGGAAGTTGATGATTTTTGGAGTAGATACCATACTAATCAGTTAGTTTCCAAATTTGCCGATCGAGACTGGAGATAAAACAATGAAAACCACAGCACCTTGGTATATTGGAAGACGGGCAGAATCTCTTGCCATTGTTTACTTAACTCGTCGTGATGACTTGATTATTTATCAGCCAACACCAAATCAAGGATTAGACTTTTTAATCACAATTACCAAAGATGGAGTTTATACTGGAAGACTTTTTGGTATTGAAGTAAAAGCAACAGATTCTACATCTAATTTAAAGAAGCATAATGATATTTTAAAGCTAGACAAAAATAGGTTGAGTATACTAGAAAAATTTAAAGATTTACCATTCCCCGTTTGCCTATTTTTCTTTATTTTAGAAACCGATCAAGGTTATTATAAATGGATTTTAGAACCTAAAATAGATGGAGAAAAGCAAGTTAAATTGCACTTTAACCAAGATGATGAACTGAAAAAACTTGATGACAAAGAAATAGCTAATATTATTTCAAGTATAAATAGTTGGTATGACCATAGAAATAATACATGAGTATGCACATACAAATTTATTCTTATAAAACAAATAGGCGCGCTCGCCCGTACCTAAAATTTTAATTACACCGTGCAGCCAGCGTATTGACAAACTTTTTAGTGCATTGCAGACTTCCTAATGCATCCTCACATTATTATAAGAATAGAACATTATTGAGGTATTCAGAGCGATGAAGGTAAAGCGCAAACCCAAATCAGCATTTGTTCAACCTTTTAGCTGCATGATGCTGAGTATTATCACTGTAATGGGGATATCACCATCAGTCTTAGCGCTTTCTGGACAAGTTTCTTTGCATTCGCCAGAACAGGATGCACAGAGACAACCGCAAAAAATAGCACAATTTTCAGGTACAGATACACCAGAGCGATCGCAGCTCCTGCAACAAGCCAATGCTTTATATAATCAAGGAGACTTCAAAGGCGCAGAGGAAAATTTACGTAAATTCATTAAAAAATTTCCAGAAGATGCATTTGGACACTTTCAACTAGGAAATGCGCTTTTTGAGCAAAAGAAATCAGAAGAAGCAATTAGCGCCTATCGAGAAGCCATTCGCCTCCAGCCCAAATATGCTCTAGCTTACAATGCGATCGGTATGGCTTACGCTAGCCAAAGTAGCTGGCAAGAAGCCATTACTGAATATAAAAAAGCTCTGGAAATCAATCCTAATTATGGCGAGGCGCTGACTAATTTTGCACTGGCATTATGGCAAACAAATAAAAAAGATGAGGCGTTATCTTCTTTAGAAAAAGCTATAAATATTTTCAAAGCACAGAAAAGAGTTGAAAAAGTTAATCAAGTCGAACGAATTTTGCGAGAGATCAAAACTTCAGATGATCCTAGTCTTTCCTGAAAATCATATTATTCAGGGGATAAAAGTTAAGAAGACTTGCTGAAAATTAGCTTTAAGGATATTTTGGCAAAACTGCGATCTGATACGATTATTATGCGGCAGTTGTCGCATAATCTTCCCTCATAGATAAAAAACAGGTTTGAAACTGATGAAGACAAACCAGGAGAACACTGTATGCAAGTAAGACAAGAAATTTTTGATACATATTGGCGATTTGCTGCTATGCGTCAGGAAGTATTTTTCAACAAAATTAACAACGTACCACCACCCTGGACAAGTGACCCGATTATTAATACTTATAAATTTTGTAATGCATATCGCGCAAGCGATCGTGTTTCACAATATCTGATCAGAAACGTAATTTACGATGAAAATAGGAGCAAGAATGAAGAAGAAGTAATTTTACGAATTCTACTATTTAAAATTTTTAATAAAATAGAAACATGGGAATACTTAGAAAAGAAAATAGGAGATTATATTACACTGTCTAATTTCGACTCAAATGTATATTCAGATATATTACAGGAGGCGATGAATCTTGGATATGTCATTTACACTAGTGCATATATGTCTTGTGCCAGCAAAGAGTTTGGTTATGATAAGAAGCACCAGAATCATTTGGCATTAATTGATAAAATGGTTGTCCAAGATAGTGTAGTAAACTGCATAGTCAAAGCCAAAAAATTTGAAGATGTTTTTCAGATAATTCAAGAATATCCATTGCTAGGTAAGTTTATGGCTTACCAATTAGCAACAGATATTAATTATCGATCTCTCCTGAAGAACTCAAGGCTTTAGGAATTGCTCCAGAAATGTTGGATTAAGGAAAATCTTGATATCAATAATTTAAGATGATCTAACCTTTCCCAGACCCTGACTTCTTCAAGAAGTCGGGGATCTAAATCCAGCGATTTAGTCACCGAATAAGGCAAAAGTAAAAAGTAAAAAGGCACTCATAAAGAAAAAGAAAAATGGTTTGAGAGCAACTAAATTTATTTATGGAATGAAATAAAAACATTTATAACGATAGCGTAGCGTTAGCGAGTCATCGAGCGTCGTGGCGCAGCGCGTTCGCATGATTGCGTCTCGTAGAGAGAAATAAGGTGTCATTATTAAATCCCCTCAATTTATTTATGGGGATTATCTTTTTACTTTTTACTTTTTACTTCTTAAATTCCACCCTACAGTTGAAACCCCAAAATTACCAATTACGAATTAGTTAAAAGGCTTCGGGGGGCGAGGTATTAGGGACTGACAAATAAAAAAACATCCCAAATTTTTTGTGGGATGGGTGTCCCCATCCGTCCCAGATTTAGAGCGCTCATGTTGCCCACCCCACAAAATGGATAATTTATTTCTTGTCAGTCCCTTAAACCAAATAACTCGTATTCGGTACGATCGCAAAAAACGCATACTCATACCAAGCAGTCCAAATGAAACTGCGAATCCAGCGCTGACGCTTTTCGGGACTCAATTCATATTCAAATGCTCCACGAGATATATCAATGGAAGATAGGTGAGAGTTGCAACCACAGCCATGTTGATAGGTAAAGCCGTATTTGGAGGCAATACTTTGTACCTTCATTTGAATAGCAAACACCTTACCTGCATGGAGTATGGCATCCCAAGCGCGTTTGTGTTCGATGTCGCGCTGATCAAATCGTAAGGCGCGTTCTTCAAAAATATGATCGCGGTAAATTGGTGCTAAATGCACATGATAAAAGCTGGCAGGTAGTTCATAACCAAATTCGTTAAACAAATCTATGCCAATGCGAGCTACTTTTACTTCATTAGCATACTCTGTCCCTTTTGACTCGACATCACGGAGAATTTCTGCAAAGTTCGGATAGCTGTTTTTGAGAAAATCTTGCCCAAAAAACTCTAGGGTTTCCCATGCCAGTTGTGCAAATAGCTGGGAGAATGAGGGTATCAAGTGAGCTAGTTGGGGGCGATCGCTAAATAAGTCAACATCACCATGTTCTAATTTGTATAGGAACAACTGCGCCATCTCAACATAGCTCTGGGGATGGGAAAGTCCGGTACTCGTGGTTCCTCTAGCAATGTCTTGCCATATAGAAGGTAGTTGAGAAACATGAACCGCATTTTCTCCAGCAATGACTGCAACCGGAGTACATTCAAGAAGTTGCATTGATAATTTCCTTTAAGACTTTAATGTGTAATTTACCTTAAGCCATCGCTAAATCTATCTTCTAAACACAATAAAAAATGTTTGACAGACTGTCTTTTGACAACGGGCACAATTTCATTCCTAATATTTTTTGGGGTATTGGGCACTTGTACTGAGCGTACCCCTTCGGGGATCTTGCTACGCGTAGCGTCTCCAAGAGTTGCCGTTGGCGCAGCCTCTCCAAGAGTTGTATTGGGCATTAGTTATTGTCTGATAATTCATAATTCATGATTCATTTCCCCACTCATCCAATTGTCTATGAAGATGCACACAAGAAAATACTTGAAACTGCATATAAGTAAGTCGGCGAGAATAAATCAAAGTACATTAAGTAATGTAAAAAATCTTGAGACTAATTCGTAGTGAGCGGCTCCAGCCCTCAAACGAGGACTAAAGTCCTCACTACAAACCTTGAATTATTCACGCCGCTCTACTTAGCGGTTCTCATTCAGATGCAGTACAACCTTACATCACGAGTAGGGGCACGGCAATGCCCATGAGTGTCAACTTAACGTGAAATGGGCGGTTAGAAACCGCGTCTACACAAACAAAACCTGCCTCCGCAGGTTTCAAATCCTTAATTTTTCGTCAGTCCGCGCAGGCGGACTTCGTTTGTGTAGCCGCTAATGACCTTCGCCCAGGCTTAAGTTGACACCAATGGGCAATGCCCTGCCCCTACGGGTGTACCTCACGTAAACGATAACTGCTATACTAGTAGGGACTGACAAATAAAAAAATATCCCAAAACTGAGGCAAAACCCTCTCTATTTCTCCTCTCTCTGTGGTTCGTTTCTTTGGATAATTTATTTCTTGTCAGTCCCCTAGCAGATAATTATTCTATGCAGGATCACATAGATTTGGGATCAGAGTATTTTTTTCAGCCACCCGCAATTTTCTTATATATTTTCTCACCTTTGATTATCTCCTCATAGGACTGCTCGTAAGAGGTGAACCTAATAGATTCTTGTCTTCCTAAACCCAAGATACCAAAGGTGCAGAGGCTATTATAAAACAGTTCGTGTACCCGCTTTTGAAGTATCTGATTGAAATAGATTAGGACATTACGACAAAGGATGACATTAAACTCATTAAAAGAACCGTCAGTTGCTAAATTATGCTGGGCGAAGACAATATTTTCTCTTAGGGATGCTCGAAATATAGCATTATCATAAGCTGCTGTATAATATTCGGAAAAAGACTTCTTTCCGCCCGCTTTCAGATAGAGTTGAGTATATTCTTGCATCAATTTCAAAGAGAAAATACCACTTTTAGCATTTTGTAATACCTTCTCATTGGTATCAGTGGCATATATGCGGCAACGGTGGTAAAGTCCTTCTTCTTGTAGTAAAATCGCCATTGAGTAGACTTCTTCCCCAGTTGAGCATCCAGCGTGCCAGATGCGAATAAAGGGATAGGTTTGCAAGAAGGGAATAACTTGATTTCTAAAGGTGTTATAAAAGCTAGGATCGCGAAACATTGATGTTACATTCACCGTCAGAGCAAGCAAAAATCGTTCCAAATAGGCACGGTTATGCAGTAACTGCTCTTGCAATGCCGAAACATTTGCTAACCCCTCTAATTCCATGAAGCTCTGAATGCGCCGCTTCAGTGAGGAAGGAGCATAATTGCGAAAGTCATAACCGTAGTACTGATACACCCCTTCTAAAAGCAGGTGTATTTCGATATCCTCCAAGGTTGGTTTTGGCAAAGACATATTAATTCATAAGAAGAATTCAGAACTCAGGAGTCATAATTCAGTATGAATTCTGTACGACTGGGTAATGAATATTGGTTCAAAACCTCGCCCCTTGTGGGCGAAACTAGTATGATTTTTTGAAAAGTTAAAAGTCTATCCCTTTATGGGTAGATTATTTTGAATTCTGACTCCTTTTTATAATTCATAATTCATAGTTTTTAGTTTAAGTGAGTGGCTGTTACTCCTAAAATAGCGATCGCTATTACTGAAATCGCAGCTAGCCACCTAACTTGCGATCGCAGATTTTTAATCTCCTGGCTCAGGCTTTGTGTCTGTGGTATACTGTATGGTTCCAGTTGTACAACTTCGATCGCTACTTGCTCTGGTGTATTTGGGGGATTTTCAAAAGAGACTTTCGTCTGTAGCCAATCAGTAATCAGTTTGGGACAGTTTTTCTTAAACCAATTAAAAGCTAAGGTTCTAAAAACTGGTTTGGACATTCTGGCAATTAATTTCATCAACCTGTTTAGGGGCTTCAAGGGAAGCTTTTGATTGATCAGATTGACTGAACCAACATCATAAAGACAATCCAGAATTAGTTTCACAGTGGCTTCTTCACTGTTAATTAAGTTTTGCAGTAAAAGCAGAACATCACGCATCCGCTCTGCTTCCCTATACTTTTCAGCCAGGTTTTCTGGAGGACTTACTAAAGGATTTACGGTTGTATTTAGGGTGTTTTGTCTTACTATCGTCATATTGGTAACATAGCAGTCAGAATAATGTAAGTACACCTATCTATCGAGAGAAAGATTTTTTATCTAGAGAGAGAACCTAGAAGACAAAATTTGTTTGTAAGAGATATGACTATATCTTGTCTGTAAAGAGGCTATTTGTCTAGTTCACTATGAATCTTTTATCTACTAGGACTTACGCAAAATATCTCTCAAACTCTGATTTCTCCGTGCCCTCTGTGCCTCTGCGGTTCGTTATTTCGTAACTCGTGCGTAAGTCCTATCTACTTCTGGGTAAATAAAATTTTTCATTCAGATGCTAATACCTCAATTTGTACAACAACCCGTTCTAATTCCTCAATGATTACAGTGGTTGTAGTCTGCTTGAAGGCATCCACAAGCGCCCGATAATACCAAAGAGTACCTTCTTTACGCCCCTGAAAACGTTCCCAAAGTGATTCGCCTAAAACGCGATAATCTTTGAGAATAGACTGGGCGTTGTAAAGTTTATCTGCCGATGACACCAGCAAAACTGATGAAGAAGCAGTAGGAATATGAGCAATGTATGCTTCTTTGCGCTGTCGCCAAGGCGGTTTGGGAATTGTATCAGCGTCCGTACAACCATCTACAATTGCTGTTACATTATCACCAAAGCGGCGGCGGATTTCTTTCCGTGTGGTTGCGCCACCTTGGTCTTCGATGGCATCATGTAAGAGGGCTGCGATCGCTTCATCTTCATTTGCACCGTATTCTAAAGCAATACTGGCGACACCTAATAAATGGGCAATATAGGGAACACCTGAACCTTTACGAACTTGGTTGGCGTGCAATTGGGTAGCGTAGATCAGGGCTGCGGTAAAGCGTTCTGAAAGCATTGTATAAAAGTAGTCAAGATAAATCACCGAATCAAAGGTTTGTTTCAATTTTATAATAAACCACTTCCAATACGGTTATGTTAAGAATATTTTTAGGTTGGCAATATTGAGTAGTGAAGATGTTGTATCTGGGTTGATGTTGCCTTTAAAAAATTTATTGCCTACGCCTACACAGTTTAGACAGACAAAATTTAAATCTATAATTACATCGCTAGATAGATAATAATTTGATGTTAGTTTATTAAATTGGCTTCAGAGGATGTTTTAAAAGTGGTTGGGTGTAATTTTAGGCACTTGATCAATTCAGGATACTAATAATGGAAACTACAGAAACAACGCAAACAAGTTCAACACCTTTCCCAAATATTCCACCAGTTATTGAAAGTAACGATAGTGAGTATCGTGATAGTGGTGTACCTAGTACAGTTGCGATCGCAGGACATCCCCTACATCCCTTGAGTGTGATGTTTCCCATAGCCTTTTTAGCCGCCGCCTTGGGAAGTGATGTCGGCTACTGGTTAACTCATGATTTCTTTTGGGCTAGGGCTTCGCTATGGTTAATCGGCCTCGGATTAGCTGGAGGACTCCTTGCAGCAGCGATCGGACTGAGCGACTTTTTGAAAATTGAACGAGTTCGCAAGCGCACCGCAGGTTGGGCGCATTTAATACTTAACGTTTCTCTACTAGTTTTAACTCTGGTTAATTTCCTCCTGCGTTTGGGCGACGCTGAATCCCGAATAGTACCTTGGGGACTTTTACTCTCGCTGATTGTCGGTACGCTGGTTAGTATTTCCGGCTGGTTCGGTGCAGAACTCTCCTATCGCCATAAAATTGGTGTAGTGGGTGCTGGTAGCAGAAGATATCCATAACCAAATAATTCGTAATTGAAGAAGAATTCAGAAGTCAGAATCAAGACGAGGAGTACGCGAACTCGCTACAACTGCACTATCCACAAGTAGCACAGAATTTAATTCTGAATTCTGGCTCCTGACTCCTAAATTCTTTCTTGTTAAGAATATTACGAATTATTGAAAAACTACTATGCAGAGGCTAAAATTTTGCTTAGTCTCTAAGCTTTCAGCAAATGCGCCGAAACCGTAACCAAACAATATTTATTATTCTTTCTGCGCTCATCGTTGTACCGATGGGCTTTTTGTTTAAGTATTATAATGGACTCGCCAATCAGTGGTTTAATGACTACGGAGCAGATGTACTTTACGAAATATTTTGGTGTCTGTTCGCATTTGGGTTTTTCAGAAGTCGGGCGGCGGTAATCCAAATTCCTATATGGGTTTTTGTCATCACCTGTATAATAGAATTCTTACAACTTTGGCATCCGCCACTATTAGAGGAAATTCGCGCCACATTGATAGGCAAATTGCTACTTGGTACTACCTTTGTTTGGTGGGATTTTCCTCATTATCTATTGGGTTGTGTTTTAGGTTGGTTGTGGATACGACAAATATACGGAATAGGTTATGCACAAAAAAGTCAAAGTTAAACCTAATTCAAAACAGCAAAAGATTGAAGAACAACCTGATGGTGTTCTGACTGTGTATTTAAAATCGCCTCCAATTGATGGTAAGGCTAATGAAGAGTTAATTAAACTACTAGCAGAGAAATTTGATGTACCCAAATCTTATATCAGAATTAAGTCAGGTTTGTCCTCTCGGCAAAAGCTGATAGAAATTGATAGAGATATCTAGTACAAGAAGGCAAAAGTAAAAAGGCAAAAGTAAAAAGAAAGAATGCTTATTTTGTATGCTTTCTGGCTATTTAAAATGGTTGCTTTATTTCCGCCGTGTCGTACTAGTTTATATATACCTCCTCAATGTCAGGCTATAGGACTCATATTTGATTTTTGAACAAAACTCAGTACATCTTTATTCCTTCTTCCCAGTCCCCAGCGATGCACTGAGCTTGTCGAAGTGTCCCCAGTCCCTTACCTCTACGAGTGATTCATAAATCAAATCGGATTGCTATATATCCTACTTAATACATCCTCTATGAAAGTCAAGAAACTACAGACAGAAACTCACAAAATCTAATTCTTAGACTTGTGTAATACTGATATACCTTGGTTGAGTTTTGACTCTTTCTATCCAAGCTTGGATAGCAGGAAATTGTGCCAAATCAAACCCACCTTCATCAGCTACATGAGTGTAAGCGAACAAGGCGATATCAGCAATTGTGTAATGTTCTCCAACAAAAAAATTGTGAGAAGTTAAATGTTGCTCCATCAAGTTAAGTGCTGTATAGCCTGGTTCACGTTTTTGCTTAATAGCTTCACTATATTCTTGAGTTTTACCTAAAATAGAAATCCAAAATCTTGATGTAGCAATAAAAGGCTCATGGCTATATTGTTCAAAACACAACCATTGCAGCACCTGCGCTCGTAAAAAGCGGTCATAAGGTAAAAACTCTGTACCTTCACTCAGATACACCAATATGGCATTTGATTCTGCTAAGTATTTCCCTGGCTCGATTTCCAGAACAGGTATCTTCCCGTTGGGATTTTTACTTAAAAATTCTGGTGTTCGAGTCTCCCCTTTC
The DNA here is from genome assembly GCF_036917815.1 of Nostoc sp. Classification (GTDB taxonomy): domain Bacteria; phylum Cyanobacteriota; class Cyanobacteriia; order Cyanobacteriales; family Nostocaceae; genus Nostoc. The sequence goes on from NZ_JBALEK010000056.1 coordinate 41,455, forward strand.
AAGATGTTAAGCTCTATCATCTCAAAAGGCATACCTAGTTGTGTCAATAAAAGACGTATCTTATAACCATTGCCAGAAGGTAAAAAATCGTACAGACGCAGTAGTTCCATGTTAAAATCCAGTTAGGAATATGTTGATAAGTAAAGCTTCAAAATACAATATGTTACCAAAAGATTTTCCCAAAACCGGATATTTTTTTATATATTTAGCTTCGGAACACTACAGAGAATCATCTGGGAAAATGAAAAAAGTATTATTTATTTGTTTAATTCAGTAATTGGTTGAAAATAAAAGTATGTGTGGAAGATTTACTCTAAAACAGTCGCCAGCAAGTTTAGCTCAAGTTTTTCATGTTGAACCAGTTGCGGATTTAGCAGCAGAATATAACATTGCACCTACGCAAATGGTGGCTACAGTGTTACAAAATCCCGAAAGCGAAAAGCGTGAATTGAAGCAGTTGCATTGGGGGTTAATTCCGTCATGGGCAAAAGATGCGGCAATGGGGGCAAAGCTGATTAACGCTAGGGCAGAAACTGTTGCCGAAAAACCCGCTTTTCGTTCGGCTTTTAAGCATCGACGCTGTTTAGTGCTAGCTGATGGTTTTTATGAGTGGCAACGGCAACAAGGTAAAAAGCAGCCATTTTATTTTCGTCTTCAAGATGGGGAACCCTTTGGCTTTGCAGGTTTGTGGGAGAGATGGCGATGCCTACGGCAACCCTTACCCCCACGGGGAAGCAAGCTACGCGTAGCGGATACCACAGGAGAAGCGGGAACGCCTGCTAATGAAGAAATAATCTCTTGTACAATTTTGACAACGGCAGCTAACGAATTACTCCAACCTATCCACGAGCGGATGCCAGTGATTTTAAAACCACAAGATTACGATTTATGGCTAGATTCGCAAGTGCAAACGCCCCAAACTCTACAGCAGCTATTGCGTCCCTATCCAGCGTCAGCAATGATTGCCTATCCAGTCAGCACCTTGGTAAACAACTCTCGGCATAATAGTCCGCAATGTATCATACCCCTCAGTGAGAAGAATGCCCCCGTAAATCAGTTAAATTAGCTATTGAGTGAACTAGGGGATTGGGGAGATGAAAGATCAGGGGAAGAAAAACTATTGATTATTGCCCAATGCCCAATGCCCAATACCGAATCTCAATACGCAATACCCAGAGAAAAATATGCCAAGAACACAAAAAAACGATAATTTTGTTGACAAATCCTTTACAGTGATGGCGGATATCATTCTGAAGATCCTGCCAACCAACAAAAAAGCTAAAGAAGCATTTGTTTATTATCGAGATGGGATGTCAGCCCAAGCAGAAGGGGAATATGCTGAAGCATTGGAATACTATGAAGAAGCTCTAACACTAGAGGAAGATACTAACGATCGCGGCTATATTTTCTACAATATGGGGCTAATCTATGCCAGCAATGGCGACCACAACAAGGCTTTAGAACTGTATCACCAGGCAATTGAGTTCAACCCACGCCTACCCCAAGCCTTGAATAACATCGCCGTGATTTACCACTACCAAGGCGAAAAGGAAAAAGAAGCTGGAGATAACGAGGCTGGCGAAGCTCTTTTTGATCAAGCCGCAGATTATTGGATTCGAGCTATTCGCATGGCTCCCAATAACTACATCGAAGCCCAAAACTGGCTGAAAACCACTGGGCGATCGCAAATTGACGTATTCTTCTAGAACAGGACTTACGCAAACAATAGCCGAAACCCTCACTTTCAGGTAGGGGCAATTCATGAATTGCCCCTAAAGATCCTAAATTCTCACTCCTAAGTAAAAAAATATGATTGACCAAGAACAAGTTCACAGAGTAGCTAATCTTGCTCGTTTAGAATTAACTCCAGAAGAAGAGGAACAATTCACTACGCAGTTGGGAAGTATTCTGGACTATATCGAACAACTAAATGAGCTTGATGTCAGTAATGTGCCCCCAACAACACGGGCAATTGATGTTAGCAATATCACACGAGAAGATGAATTGCAACCCTATCCTGACCGACAAAGCATTCTCGACAATGCGCCTGAACAGGAAGGCGAATTTTTCAAAGTCCCAAAAATCCTCAATGCTGAATAGTGAAAATCATTAACTAAATTATTTGGACATGATATGAAATCATGTAGTTAATAATGTATAATCAATCCCAAGAATTAAGGTTACTGGTCAAGTATTAAACCACTTGCTGGTAATGCCAAAGTATGTTGTATGTCTAAATCTGCAATCACCGTTACCGTGAAACTGTTCGCTGCTTATCAAGAAGCCTTTAGGGTTTCGGAACTGGTGCTAGAATTTCCTAATAGTATGCCAGTTAAAGCAGTATGCGATCGCCTCATAGTTGAACACCCTGAACTCTCCCAATGGCGTGATGTCACCCGTTTTGGGATTAATCTCATATTTGTTGAACCAGATACTTTACTACAAGATGGCGATGAAGTAGTGTTAATTCCACCAGTTAGCGGCGGCTAGCAAAATAGTTAGGAGTTAGGAGTTAGGAGTTAGGAGTTAGGAGTTAGGAGTTAGGAGTTAGGAGTTAAAGATTCAAAACTTCTAACTCATCACTACTCAAAGAGAATTGGCATTAGCAGTTAGCTTCACTAAGTCATCTAACTCCTGCTGCATCTGACTAACAACTAATTCATAACATTCATTGACATAGTAGCGATCGCTGGCTGCTTCAGGGCCGTAGCGTTCAAATACAATTGGCTGACAAACCCGCGTGTACATAGACACAGGTAATGGAATGTTGGGCAACGGACCAATTGCTAATCCCCAAGGTAGTCCGAGATAAATCGGAAAAACTTCTGGATCAATCCCCAACAGCCAAGGCATTCCCCACTCGTGGAGTTGCTGCACAATTTTGTAGCAGTCAGCGATCACAATCAGCGTATCGTGAGCGCCCCAGGAAATCACAGGCACAATGGGCACACTTTCCCGTAACGCTAACTTGATAAATCCTCGTCGTCTCGCAAAGTAGATTTTGTTACGTAAATAATGCGGTCGGAAGACATCTTCGGCTCCACCTGGATAAACTAGTACACTAGCTCCAGAGTGCAAGGCAGTGTAAGCCATTTTTGGATGAGCGATGATTGCTCCAGCTTTGGCGGCCAGTTGCGCTAGTGGTGGGCTAACTTGCCAAGCCTTGGGATGCATCAAACCATAAACGGGTTGCTCCACACCAAATCGTCGAAACCAGTCGTACATCACCATTCCCATATCGGGAGCCGCGAGTCCCCCATTGTGCGAACCGACAAATAGGACTTTTTCTTGGGGTGGAATATTATCCCAGCCGCTAGTTTTAACTCGGAAATAGTAGTGATAGAAAAAGCTAAACAGGGGCATCAGAGACTCTATGAACTTTGGATCTCGCTCATCCAAAGACCAACCGGGTTTTTTGTTTAAGAAATGTTGCTTTTTTGACATCGATGCATTCTAACAGGATCGGCAAAGTTCAAACAATCCTTTCTTAGATATAACCTGGTTTACCCCATACACAAAAACCGATTCATCTAAATATTTTAAGTTGGCGATCGCATAATCATTGTCACATCGCGGCGATTAATTTGGTGATATCTATGGAGTGGTTGCTGGTTTTGACCGTTGCTGGTTGTAAAAACCCACAACTTTTTGAAGATATGCAGCAGTAAATCCACTGTTGCAGCCTGTATAGCTGCCAGTCATCCACCAACAAGCTACGCCACGCACAGAGGCGGTTTCATCATTATTGGTGGCGATAAACTGCTTGTTTAACTCACGGCGCGTGATACAAGACACAACTTGGCGTGCCGTCTCGGGGCTATTTTCAAACTGCGTCGGTGTGATTTCTCGTTTGAGACAATGTTTCGACCAGCCTTTTAAGGTTTCTGGTTTGACTTGCCATTGGCTGTAAAGTCCATCATTTGCGATGCCTGTCTGCGGTGCAGCCCGTCGCAATGCCTCTACCATCGCCGCGACTTGGGCATTAGAAACCTGTTGTTGTGCTTGAGCTAACTTTGATGACAGTCCGAAACTGACAATCACTCCGCTAAGTAGTAATGCTATGGGGTTTTTCCTCATGATTTCGGACTTATTTTTAGATACCAATATCTAGGATACTACGTTTTTACACTTAGCAATTATTCTGACTTTTCACGGAATATGGAAAACCTCTCTCTCTACCGTGTACACACAAGTCTTTTAGAGTTACTGCCTAATGTCGGGTAGGTTAATTTTTGCAAGTCGATGCAACAAAGGGGTCTTATTCACTTTTGGCGATCATTTATGTTCGGATTAAAGAGCTATTTGATTTTTGTAACCATTTTGTAGAAAGACTTTCAGGCGTTGCGTGACGGCTCATGTCACGCTCGCTATTTTTAGCCCATCTAGTTATCCAATAGACTAGAGAGAGCCAAGAGCATCGCTTCATTAAGAAGAATTTTTCAATAAGTTAAGCCTTGCTAATATCGATATATATTGGTATTTGCGATAATAAAAATAGACATCTCTGGTAGGCACGCTTATGACCGAGCTTTACGGAGGAATTGACCCTAGAGACATTCCGACCTACTCCATTAGTGATGCCGCTCGTTACTTACACATTCCAGCAGTCACAATTCGCTCTTGGACAGTTGGGCGGCACTATGCAATCACAAAAGGTTCCAACTTCTTCAAACCCCTTATCCCAATTCGTCACCTCAAACCGCGACTTCTCTCATTTACCAACCTAATTGAAGTTCACGTATTAAGAGCAATTCGCAAACATCACGAAATTGACCTAGGCAAGGTGCGAGATGCCCTTGATTTCATTGAGCAGCAGTTTCAAGTATCCCACCCCTTGGCAGGTGAACGCTTTCGTACTGATGGTGTTGATCTCTTCATCGAGCGATATGGTTCTCTTGTTAATGCCTCTAAACGTGGGCAAACGGAAATGAAAGACGCTTTGAATGCCCATCTTCAGCGAATTGAACCCGATGACACTGGGCTTGCAATTAAACTTTATCCCTTTACTCGCTCTCACGAGGAAGATAACCCTCGATTCGTTGTCATGGACTCCCGAATCGCTTTTGGTCGCCTTGTTATTGCTGGCACAGGAATTGCTACCCGCGTGTTAGCAGAACGCTATCAAGCAGGTGACTCAATTGATTATCTTGCCCATGATTACAACTGCGATCGCCTCGCAGTTGAAGAAGCTATTCGTTGCGAGAAGTTCGTTGCTGCATGAGACAACCCCAGTCCATCACTTTTTTTATCGATCGATGCCTATGTTCCAGAGTCATTATTTCAACACTTAAGGGTGCAGAACTTACTATTGAAGTTCATCATGACCACTTTGACGATAATGCTCAAGATGTAGCTTGGTTGCCAGAAGTTGGCAAAAGAGACTGGGTTGTTCTGACCAAAGATAGCGCAATCATTAATAACTGTTTAGAAAGAATTGCTGTTGCAAGCGCTCAAATCAAGTTATTTACGTTTGCCTCTCAAAACCTTACAGGGGAAGAGATGGCAGAGATTTTTTTAAAAGCGATCAGATTTTGCCAGAAAGAATTGACAGTTGGGTAAGGGGAAATTCTTTTGCCGGTTCTGCGATCGCACTAGCCCAGGCTTTTTTCGTTGACTTTTTCGTAATAGTATGCATATTAAAATTTTGCCTAATAGATTATGGATGTACACAATTGCATTCTGACATTCAGGACTGACGTAAACAATGGTAGGGGCAATTCATGAATTGCCCCAGAGCGCGTGTAGTTTTTTGTAAGCCCTAACATTGTTGCAATTTTTTAAAGACACAAAAAAAGGAGTGAGCGTTGTTGGTTTAACAAAAGCTCCTTCTTGCTACTCTGGTAAAAAATGCTGAAACTATTAAGATTAGAAGCATCTGCCTACTGAATACTTACTAATCTTTCCCAGCCATGCCTCTGTCACGCATAGTAACGCTGATTGTTGGTCTGATCGTCATTTTGGGGCTAGCCCTATGGCTAATTGATTCCCTATCACGGCTCTACTGGCAATTGTCCTATTCGCCGTTGCTAGGCAATTTGCTGCTGTTGCTGCTGATTGTCCTCATTGGAGCCTTGGTTGCAGCTTTCGTTTATTACGTATTAGTGATTCGATCTGGGGAAAAGCGATCGCGTCGCAACCCGAAACGAGCAACTGCGGCACAAATTCCTGCTGCTAAATCTGATGCTGCTTCTACAACTCTACAGGCTGTGCGGCAACAGGTAGGGCAAATTCAAGATGAAGTAGCACGTCAGGCTTTATTAAGTAAATCACGAGAGATTGAAGCGAACTTAGCACGGGGTGAAATTCAAGTAGTAGTATTTGGTACGGGGAGTGCTGGCAAAACTTCCCTAGTTAATGCGATTATGGGACGCATGGTTGGTCAGGTGGATGCACCAATGGGTACAACCCAGGTTGGAGAAACCTATTGTCTGCGGTTGAAGGGATTAGAACGCAAGATTTTAATTACAGATACACCGGGAATTTTAGAAGCAGGGGTGGCGGGAACGGAACGGGAACAAATGGCGCGAGAACTGGCGACGGAAGCAGATTTACTCTTGTTTGTGGTGGATAATGATTTACGACGCTCAGAATATGAGCCACTACGGGGGTTGGCAGAAATTGGGAAGCGATCGCTCCTAGTTCTCAACAAAACTGATTTATATACAGATGAAGATAAAGAAGCCATCCTCGCAAGATTGCGTCAACGAGTACGGGGATTTATTGCTACTAATGATGTGGTAGCGATCGCAGCTAATCCCCAATCTGCACAACTAGAAACTGGCGAAACCTTCCAGCCGGAACCCGATATTGTGCCTTTGCTGCGGCGCACGGCTGCGGTTTTACGCGCCGAAGGTGAAGATTTGGTGGCGGATAATATTCTTTTGCAATCTCTGCGATTGGGAGACGAAGCGCGAAAACTCATCGATGGCCAACGTCGCCGTCAAGCTGACAAGATCGTGGAACGGTTTCAATGGATTGGTGCTGGTGTAGTATCAGTCACGCCGATACCAGTGGTAGATTTATTGGCAACAGCTGCTGTTAATGCTCAAATGGTTGTAGAAATTGGTCGAGTCTACGGCTGTGAATTGAATATGGAACGGGGACGAGAGTTAGCCCTTTCTTTAGCGAAAACTATCGCTAGTTTAGGCATTGTCAAAGGAGCAATTCAATTATTATCTACAGCATTGCAACTCAATGTTGCCACCTTTATTATTGGTAGAGCGATTCAAGGAGTGACAGCAGCTTATTTAACGCGAATTGCTGGGAAAAGTTTTATTGAATATTTTCGTCACGATCAAGATTGGGGTGATGGGGGAATGACGGAAGTTGTACAGCGACAGTTTCAAATTAATCGCAGAGATGAATTTATTAAAGCTTTTATTCAGGAAGCGATCGCACGGGTAGTCAAGCCATTACAAGATAAATCTGAAGTAGTTGAACACGATGAAGAAGTCAATAAATAAATTATCCATCTTGTGGGGTGGGCGTCTTGGCATTGGTGTCAACTTAAGCCTGGGCGAATGGAATTCGCGGCTACACAAACTCTCGTCCGCCTGCGCGGACTAAGAGAAAATTAATGTTTTTAACCCGCGCAGGCGGGTTTCGTCTGTGTAGACGCGGTTTCTAACCGCCCTTTTAACTTTTCAAACAACCTCTTACACAGATTAAGAATTTTAATAAAATATTATCTTTTATTACGTAATAATACTTAACAAATTAAACTTGTATTCCAGGTATCAAAACTCTGGTTATTTATTTCTAAAGCATTCCGGAAACAGCAGGGAATGTCAGAAAAAGTAAATAAAAGGACTTACTGAGTAACCAGGTCATGAGCTACCACATAATCGGTAAATTACTACAAGGGCGTTACCAAATCGTTCAAAGCCTTGGTGCAGGGGCGTTTGGACAAACATACATTGCTGTAGACGTAGATTATCCAGAGAATCCCAAATGCGTTGTTAAACAGATCAAAGTTAGTAGTTCCGAATCTGGCTACTTGGAGATGTTGAGGTTACTGTTTGTGACTGAAGCCCAAACCCTCAAACTTCTAGGAAGCCATGACCAAATTCCTGAATTTATCGCCTGCTTTGAAGAAAACCAGCGATTTTATTTAGTGCAAGAGCGTATTGAAGGACATGGGCTGACTGCGGAATTGCCTATTGATCAACAATGGGGCTGTCTGTGGACTGAAAAAGAAGTTATAGAATTTCTGATAGATGCCTTAGGTATTTTAGAATTTGTTCACTCTCAAGGCGTAATCCATTGCGATATCAAACCGGAAAACTTGATCAGACGCAGTAGCGATCGCAAGTTAGTTATGATTGACTATGGCTCAATCCAGTCCATTGATTTTGGGATATGTGCAGAATTGGCCATTGATAGAATTCCCGTCACTTCATTGGGGTACATACCGCCAGAGCAATTTATTGGACAAACACAGCCCAACAGTGATATTTATGCTTTGGGTATGATTGCTATCCAGGCTTTAACAGGGCTAGAACCATTACAATTAAAAGTTGATCCTAATACTAATGAAATTTTTTGGCGTTCTCAAAACACGCCAGTTAACGATTATCTAGCTGCTGTTCTCAGCCAAATGATCCGCTATAATTACCAAGACCGCTTTCAGTCTGCGGGTGAGGTGCTGCGGGTACTTAAACAAATAATCTGGGAAACTCAGCCATCACAAATATTAGACGAAGATTCTGAATTTTTCCCAGAAGCTGCTATTGAAGATGATAATTATCAAAATCCTCAATCTGGTAAATCATCCCCGTTATTAACCGGAATGAAAATAGGACTGGCGGCTAATTCTTTATTGATGGGATTTGGTGTATATTCTTTAGTTAATACTTCGCCTGCGTACTCAGAAACAGATACTTTATATAAAGCCACAAAAGAATATCAAGCAGGGGATTTGCAAGAAGCGATCGCCCTCGCTAAATCGATTCCCTCCCACAGTAATGTTTATCCAGAAGCCCAAGCGACAATTGAACAATGGCAAGGGCAATGGCAAGTGGCTGCACAGCAATATCAAATAGCACAAACAGCTTTTCATGAGAGCAGATGGTCAGATGTTCTTCATGCTGCTGCTAAAGTTCCAAATATTTTATATTGGCAATCTAAAACAAATAAACTAGTTCAGAAAGCATCTGTCAATATTGAAGCCCAAACGCAAGATTTATTAGCAAAAGCTTACGAAAGAGCCTCTGAAAAAGATTTTTCGGCGGCATTACAATATCTGCGTCAAATTCCTCAAGAAAGTCATGCGGGTGCTTTAGTTCAAGAAAAGTTAGCTGAATACAATCAAAAGCGACAGATTAGAGCAGCTTACTTTTTACAGAAAGCTTACAAAAAAGCATCTATTGGTGATTTCGATCGGGCTGTAAAATTTCTCAAAAATATTCCCCAAGATACTCTAGTTTATGCTCAAGCTCAAGTCAAATTAAATGAGTATACTCAAAAACAACGCGTGCTGACTGACTATCAAAAGATAGCTTATGCAAAAAGAATAAATTCATTCGTTCCTAAAAAATCAGTCACTAAGGTTGAATCTTTTCAGGGAGTAAATTACCTGCAAGAGGTTAATATTCGGTAGTTACAGCAATTTTTAAATGCATAGACTTGTTACATACAGCAATTTTCAGATGCGTAGAATACAGTCATTGTAGGGGCACAATATATTGTGCCCCTACGCGTCGTGTGGTCTATTCATATTAATCCTCTACTAATTGCATTCTGACGCCAAGCCGCGGAGCGTCTCCGGCTCTACTCCTGAATTATCGGATGGGTAGTTCAATGATAAACTCTATCCCTTCACCTGCCTTGGAATGGTATGTGAGCTTGCCATGATGATTGTTAACCACAATTTGGTAAGCAATAGATAGACCAAGCCCTGTTCCTTTACCAACAGGTTTTGTTGTGTAAAAAGCATCAAATATTTTTGTTGGGTCTGTGTTTTTTATACCTGAGCCATTATCGGCAACTCTTAAAATAACTAGCTCTCCAATTGCCTCAGTTTTAATTTTAATCACACCAGGATGTTGATAAATTGCATCAAAATTTTCATTTTTATATGTTTCTTCAACTGCATCGATCGCATTAGAAATTAAATTCATAAATACCTGATTAATTTCGCCAGGGAAACACTCAATAAGTGGCAAATCTCCATATTCTTTAACTAATTGGATGGCGGGGCGATGAGCATTTAGTTTAAAGCGATGTCCGAGAATAACTAATGTACTTTCTAACCCTTGATGCAAGTTAGTTAGTTTCTTGCCAGCTTCTCTGTGGCGCGAGAAGTTGTTCAAATATGACACAATTTCTGTAACGCGATCTGTTCCAACTTGCATGGATTGAATAATTTTAGATAAATCATCTAACAAAAAGTTGAGATCGCTTTTTTGAATCGCGGTTTTAACTTCCTCTGGTGGTTCGGGCAGATGTTTTTGATAGAGATGCAGTAAACTAACTACCTCCTGTACATACTTTTCAACAAAATTTAAGTTGCCAGCTATAAAATTGATGGGATTATTAACTTCATGAGCAATTCCTGCTGTGATTTGGCCTAAAGCTGCTACCTTTTCTGCTTGAATCAGTTGAGTTTGAGTCTGTTGTAATTCGGCGTTTTTAGCGATTAAGGTTTTCGTCAAATTTCTCAGCTTGAAGTGATTTTCGATCCGCACTAAGACTTCTTCATGCTGAAAAGGTTTGGTAATGTAGTCTACAGCTCCCAATTGCAAACCTTTGACTTTATCAGCAGTTTCTGAGAGGGCTGTCATAAAAATGACTGGAATATCTTGGACACGAGGATTGCTTTTTAGCTGTTTACAGGTTTCAAAACCATCTATACCCGGCATCATTACATCCAGCAAGATTAAATCAGGTAAATCATCATTTTCTAATCGCTTAAGGGCTTTCTCACCGCTACGCGCTGCCCAAACTTCAAAGTTAGACTGATCCAGAAAGCTGGATAAAACTTGTAAATTGGCAGGGTTATCGTCAACGACTAAAACAATTCCCCTAGAAGGAGTGTGATTGATCGAATTATTTTGGTCTTCAATAGCCGTTTTCATACTGTTTCCACCGCATATTGAGTCAATAAATTGAGGATTAAATCTTCATCAAATTGCCTTGCTAGTTGCCGTAGTTCGTTAGCAAATGGTGCGAAGGTTGTGTCTGTTTCCTCCAGTTGATCGGCACACTTGAGAATTGCATTGAAGTTACCTTTACTGGCTAAGGTGACTAGTTCGTGCAAAATTTGGGACGATGGAGGAGTTAATTGAGCAGATTGGCTATTTGCTATTGATGCTTCTTGAGCTTTTTCTCCATCAGGCTGAGATTGCTTATAAATCCATACCAAATTTAAATATTTTTCTAGTTGATGCAACAATTCATCTACCTGTATAGGTTTGCTCAAGAAGGCATTACCTCCAGCTTGCAGACTGCGATGTTGATCGGCTTCAAAGACACTGGCGGAAGAGACGATAATCAATACATCCTTAATTTCTGGAGTGTGACGCAGGTGTTTAATTAATTCAAACCCATCCATTTCTGGCATCAGCAAATCTGTGATGATTAAGTCTGGCTTGAGGGCGATCGCTATTTCTAAACCTTCTTTACCGTTGTTGGCTTCAACTACATTAAAACCCAGTGGTTGGAGTAAGTTTGTAATCACTGTGCGATTCTCCCAGCGATCGTCAACCATCAGGATGGTGTAGGGGCTACCCTCAAAACCAATGATTTGTTTCTCTGATGCAGTCATCGCAGATTGTACCCAGTCAGTCGCTTCGGGAATCTCCAACTCAAACCAAAAGCTACTCCCCTGACCGATCTGACTCTGAACGTGAATATCGCTACCCATGATCTGTACTAACTGCTGAGTAATAGCTAAACCCAGCCCAGTGCCTTCAGCTTGGCGCTTTTTCTCACCTACTTGTTCAAATGGCAAGAAAATTTTGCTCAATTCTGCGGGAGTTATACCAATTCCCGTGTCTTCTACGGTACAGCGAAGACGATGTTTCTGCCGATCGCTGGGAGGTTGATCGATTACTTCAATATTGAAAGTAACCTGGCCTTTATCTGTAAATTTGATGGCATTTCCCAGCAGATTCAATAGCACCTGACGCAATCTTTTCACATCGACATGAATCCCTGTAGGCAAGTTGAGCGCAGGTTTATAGACAAATAAAATGCCTTTTTGTTTTGCCCGAATCTGGCAGATTTCGACAATTCCTTGGAGAAAGGAGGGGAAATGCACATCATCAGGATGCAGTTCTAGCTTTTTCGCTTCAATTTTGGAGAGATCCAAAATGTCATTAATTAAAGTCAGTAAATGAGAACCGCATTGTTCAATAATATTGACGTGATATTGCTCTTGTTTAGGTAAAGCTGGAGAACGCAGCAAAATTTGGGCACAACCGAGAATGCCATTCAAGGGCGTTCGCAGTTCATGACTCATATTGGCTAAAAATTCGCTTTTAGCATGGTTGGCTGTATCAGCCGCAGCTTTAGATTTTTTAAGTTCACGTTGTTCAAATGCTTGCACCTGCCATAAAACGGTAATCATAGTGACTGTCAATCCACCGACAATTAAGGCGATTAAATCGAGGAATTGCAATCGAGATTCGATATTTTGCCGGGGAATCACCAAAGCCACAGACCAATTAGCGCCTTGCAACGGCAGATAAGCTACATACTTTTTAGTGCCGTCAATTTCCATTAACTCAATTCCCTGTTGTTTGTTTACCATCCTCTGAGCGATCGCATTTAAATTGCGATCGCCTATTTTCAGCAGGCTGGGTGCAGGTTTTTCTACGGTTGACATTAACGCCGAGTTAGGATCGACGATCGCTTGTCCTTGGGAATTGAGAGCGAAAGCATAGCTATTCGCGCCGTAGTGGAGGGAGTTGACAACCTCTGCAATGCGATCGACTCTCACATTCCCCTGGAAAGCCCCGATCGGTGAATTACTGCTTGCAGAATTTGACCAAATCGGGGTAGAGATCGCAATTAAAGGAATTCCTGTTGAACGGCTAATGAAGGGATCGGAAATGTTGCTCTTTCCCACAATTGCTTTTTGAAAGTAGTCTCGATCCTGAATATTTTTATTTGCTCGACCAACTTTTGTATTGGAATATGAACCATCTGGGTTAGCTATTTGGAACAAGAAAAATTCATTGATCCGCTTAACTTCTGCCTTTAAATAGGGTTCTGCCACAGACCAGTTTAAGGAGCGTACAGTTGAAGTATTCGCCAGGGTTTGTACCTCTACTTGCCGAACATTTAACCACTCCTCAATTTCAGCACTCCCTCTCTGTACCTCTAAAAAAGCGCTCTGTCTCAAATCTTTGAGCATCATGTTTCTAGTGGCTTGATAGCTGAAATAAGCAGAAATACTGACTACAAGGGTGGTGCCGCCAAGAATAAATCGAATCAGTAAATTCCGTAAGGGATGATTTTCTTTGTCAGATGTCGATAGGCTGGAGTTTTGTTGTATCAAGGGTTAGCTCCTTAATCACACAGTTCGGTAAGAAGAAATTCTAAGTCTGAAATAGCTGATTAAGGTTTTACCCCACCCTAACCCTCCCCTTATAAAGGGGAGGGAACCGGATTTTCTTGTTTCCCCCCTTTACAAGGGGGGATTAAGGGGGGTAAAACGCCTGTGGGATAAGCGTTTTTGCTTAAGTTGACACCAATGGGGAGCCAAACTCCCCTCTGGGCTTGCCTAACGGCAGGCTGACGCCAAGATCAAGAGGTTGGGGGAGAGGTTCTTTCAGGATTACTGAATTGGTGTTCTAGGTTATCTTTAGATTGCCCAAAAAATTACCGATGCTCACAGCTTTTGGTAAAATAAACCAGAAATTTATAGTAATGCCATGAATTATAAGTTTTTATCTCAAAATGTTCTTGAAAATTAACTATAATTCCAATTATTGGCTATAAAAAGTGTTATTAATAATTCCTAATTACGAATTATTAGGGGCTTCCAACAAATAAATTATCCAATCTTGTGAGGCGGGTAACATGAGTGCCTTTGGCTACGGATACCCGTGTCGTCCATCCCACAAGAATTAATTAGTTGAGTATTTATTTTATTTGTCAGTCCCTTAATGTATTAGGGCATCGTCTGCGGTGGATTAGTGCGATTAGGAAATGGGAGAGTTGGGACAACTACAGGCTGTGGTTTTGCACCTTGTAGTTGAATTTGGGCTTGATTGCGACCATCTATTGCTTGTTGGTAATTAGACTTGTATTTTATTGCTTGATCGTAAGATGCGATCGCATCCTGATAGCGTTTCAAATTTAATAGGGCATTGCCTCTGCTATACCAGCTTTCAGAATGGTCTGGCTTATAACGAACTGCCTTATTATAAGATGCGATCGCATCTTCGTATTTCTGCAATATGTATTGTGAATTTCCTAGATTATACCAGAGTTGATAATCATTTTGCTTAATTGTTGCTGCTTTATAATAAATTTTTATTGCTTCTTCATAGCGTTGGTTTTGATGTAGCGACCAACCCAAGTTATACCACGCTTGATAGTTTCTGGGATTGTATTTTATTACTTGATTAAAAGATTCAATTGCGTCTGGATAACGTCTTAAATTCATGAGAATATTACCCCTTGATAACCAAGCCTGATAATAATTAGCTTTGTATTGCACCGCTTTATCATAAGCTGTGAACGCATCTTGGTAGCGTTGCATATTAACTCGATTATTCCCCAAATTATACCAAGCTTGGTCGTAGTCTGGTTTTAAATCAACGACTTTTTCAAAGGCTGCGATCGCTTCTTCATATCGCTTAGAATTCTGCAAAGCTAATCCTTTTTTATACCAAGCTTCGTAATTATCTGGTTTGAGTTCAATCGCCTTTTCATAAGATTTAATTGCTTGGTCATATTGATTTAAATTACTGAAAGCTTCACCCTTAGCATTCCAGACTTCTGAGTTATCATTATTTAATTGTAAGGCTTTGTCAAAAGACGCGATCGCTTCTTGATATTGCTGTAAATTTCCCAATACAAAACCCCGTCCAATCCAGGCATCTAAATAATCTGGCTGAATTTGAATTGCTTTGTCATAGGCAGCGAGAGATTCTTTGTATTTTTTTAATTTATCTAGCGTTTTACCTTGACCATTCCAACCTTGAGCATAATCTGGTCGAATATCAACGGCTTTTTCATATACCTCTAAAGCATCTTGATAGCGTTGCAAATCAAAAAAAGTATTTCCTTGTTTAGATAATTCTATGGCATTCTTGGAATTAATGTGATTCCAAATAAATATTGATGCTACTCCACTAACACTAATCAAAAATATCGCTAGTAAAACTTTACCCAATACACCTTTTTTAAGTGGAGGTTTATTTATATTTTTTGGTGGAGAAATAGGAGTTAAGGCTATTGTTTGGGCGGGTGGTTGTGTTAATTCCTTCAGCGCTTGTAATGCTACGGTTGCCGAAGGATAGCGTTGCCGAAAGTCGTAGCACACCATTTTATCTAAAAATTGAGCAAATTCTGGCGTGACCGTGGCTTGATTATGCCAGATAATTTCATTAGTATCAGCATCTTTTACTATTTCCTCTGCTGATAATCCAGTCAGAGCTTGAATAGCAATTATTCCCACAGCATAGATATCACTGCTTAATTTTGGCGTACCATGAGCTTGTTCACCAGGAATATAACCAGGTGTCCCGATAGCTACTGTTGCGATAGTTTGACCTTGGGGAGTAATAACTTGAGTCGCAATTTGTTTAACTGCGCCAAAATCAATTAAAATTAATTTGCCATCTGGTTGTCGTCTAAGAATATTTCGCGGATTGACATCACGGTGAATTACATTCTGTTGATGGACAAATTCTAAAATTGTCAAAAGTTCTTGTAAAAGTGCAATTACTTGCTCTTGACTTAAGGTTTTACCTGATGTTAATTCTTGACTCAGGTCATGACCTTCGATCAATTCCTGTACGAGATAAAATTCGGCATTTTCCTCAAAATAAGCTAAAAGTTGGGGAATGCGATCGTGAGTTCCTAATTTATAGAGAACTTGTGCTTCTGTATCAAATAAACGTCTAGCTGTCTCCAAACTTACTGGATCTGTTGCTTGGGGTTTGAGTTTCTTAACGACACATGGAGGTGAACCAGGCAATTGGGTATCACAAGCCACAAAAGTTTCACCAAAACCCCCACCTCCCAAGTTACTAATAATTTGGTATCTTCCTACAAGTGTGTTTCCTAGCATCTCGTTTGCCTAATTAAGTGCGATGCGATCTGATTTCAATCTTGCCACAGGTTAAGGGGAAGTGAGGGAGTAGGGGAGGCAGGGGAAGAAAACTAATAGCTAATGACCAATGACTAATGACTAATCTATATGATTCCTATTTGATTTTTGAACAACACGTAGGGTCTGTTATCGCCGAGAGTACGGCACCATTTTCAAGGGTTTGGTGCGTTATGACTTTAGTCTAACGCACCCGACAAATACTAATAGCTAATGACCAATGACTAATGACTAATCTATATGATTCCTATTAGTGATAATATTCGTTGTCGGAGTAAGCCAATTATTAATTATTGGCTAATTGGCATTAACCTAGTTATATTTTTATGGGAACTTAAACTAGAATCTAGTGGTCAACTAGGTTATTTTATCAATAGTTGGGGTGTGATTCCAGCCCAAATTAGTGGAGCAGTTACAAATGCTCTCTTTTTCAACAACTCTGCTGCTTGGATAATTGTAGTTTGGCGAGTATTTTCACTATTTTTTGCCATATTTCTGCACGGCACTTTTAGTCAAATATTAGGAAATCTGCTATTCTTGTGGGTTTTTGGTAAGACTGTCGAAAATATTCTAGGGCATGGACGCTATCTCGGATTTTATCTGGCTTCTGGCGCGATCGCAGGGGTAGTCCAAATTCTGGCTGAACCGAGTCTGACAGTACCGTTGATTGGGGGAAATGGTGCGATCGCAGCTATTTTAGGAGCATACATTCTCAAATTTCCTCAAGCTAAAATTGACACCATTTTGCCGCTAATAATCGTGTATATCCCCATCCAACTCCCAGCCTTTTTCTATATATTTTGGTGGTTTGTGCAACAGTTATTTTATGGTATCGGCAGCTTAAATATTCCTCCTGTCGGCGTAAATCAATCGGGTGTTGTCTTCTGGGGACAGATTGCGGGATTATTGATTGGTGCAGCTTTCATGCGATTGAAGAGATAAATTTTCTTTAGCTAATTACCTATTATTGTCTGGTTGTCCACTATTGACGGATGTCGAAAATATAGATTTTGATATTTGTGGCAGTATCCACCCTATATTTATTGGAATTTTATTTTAAAATATGTAATTTTGAATTTTTTATGTGCCTTTTGATGGATTAATTTTTTAGATGAAAAATTTATACTAATTAAACTCGGTGGTGCCTACTCTTGAAGTTAATATTATTAAGTTATGAGCGGTGTACAAGATGTCAAGTGTTGATAAAATTAACTTTCAACTCACTGATGAATTAACACTTCTACGGCAGCGTGTCGCTGAGTTTGAGCAATCAGAGATATCTTATCAGCAAAGACAAGCAGCCCTTGAGGAAGAATTAACACAACTAAAAGGAAAGCTGTCAGTAGAACTAGAAAATTCCCATATCCAAAACGATACATCCACAGCTATCAATCTACCAATAGATGCGGCAGTAATTTTAAAGCAACTCCAACAAGAAATTGCCAAGCTAGAGCAAGTAGAAGTAGTTTTCAGAGAGAGTGAAGAACGGCTGAGACTAGCTCTAGATGTTTCCCATATGGGCTTGTGGGATTGGAATGTTATTACCAATAAAGTCATCTGGTCTGGGAATTATGAAGCACTTTTTGGTCTAGTTCCAAGTAGTTTAGACGGCCCTTATGAGACGTTTCATAAGTGCGTTTATGCTGAAGATAAGCAATCTGTCATGGAAGCGATCGCTCACGCTTTGGCAGAAAAAACTGACTACAATGATGAATTTCGCATAGTTCGGTCAGACCAAAGTGTACATTGGATTTCTGCCAAGGGAAAATTTATCTATGACGAATACGGGCAAGCGGTGAGAATGATCGGCGTTTGTATGGAAACTACTGTGTGCAAGCAGGCAGAAGAAAGTACTCGTGAACTTACAACCCAAGTGCAAGAACAGGCAAATATTTTAAATGCTATTCTCACAGCTTCAGTCGATCACATTTACATCTTTAATAGCCAAGGTTGCTATCAGTATGTCAGTCGTGATGCAGCGACTATACTAGGTTTAAAACCCCAAGATATAATCGGAAAAACTTTGCCAGAACTAGATTTACCAGCAGAGTTAATAGAACAAGTAGATAGTCAACGCCAAGCTGTCATGAGAACTGGGCAGCCGATTAAGGATGAGTGTAAATATATTACTGCCGATGGGCTGCATTATTATGAATATATCCTCACAGCATTACGCAATATTGACCAAACTATTGAAGGCGTAATCACTGTTTCTCGTGATATTACCGAACACAAACGGGCAGAAAAATCATTACGCGAAAGTGAAGCCAGATTTCGGCGTTTGTTTGAATCTAACCTAATTGGCGTCGCTTTTTGGAATGTGGATGGGTTAGTTATTGATGCCAATGATGCCTTTCTTCAAATAGCTGGCTACACTCGTGATGAGTTTGCCATTTTAGGTAGAATTAATTGGAGAGAACTTACCCCTATTGAGTATCAAGATTTAGACGATCGCGCCATTTTAGAGGTGCAAACCACTGGAGTTTCCAAAATTTATGAGAAAGAGTACATTCACCGCAACGGAAAGCGAGTACCAATTGTATTGGGGGTAGCCTTGCTGAATGACTCCGAAGAACATGGTGTTGCTTTTGTACTGGATATTACCGAGCGCAAATTAGCTGAGAAAGAATGCGATCGCCTACTAGATTGCGAAAGGACAGCACGCAAACAAGCCGAAATCGCCAACAAAATCAAAGATGAGTTTCTAGCGGTTCTCTCCCATGAACTGCGAACCCCACTCAACCCCGTCTTGGGATGGTCAAAAATGCTGCGGACTCGCAAATTTGATGAAAAAACTACTAACCACGCCTTGGAAACCATTGAACGCAACGCCAAGTTACAAACCCAGCTAATTGAAGATTTGTTGGATGTGTCTCGCATCCTCCAAGGAAAATTAAACTTGAATGTCTGTCCAGTCAACTTGGTAATGGTAGTTGAAGCAGCATTAGAAACGGTACGACTAGCAGCAGAAGCCAAGTCAATTCAAATTCAGACTATATTTGATCCCACTTTAGGACAAGTTATGGGCGATTCAAATCGGCTCCAGCAAGTTGTGTGGAACTTGCTTTCTAATGCGGTAAAATTTACACCAACAGGAGGACGAGTAGAAATTCGACTCATGGAAGCTGGTAATCAGGTGCAAATTCAGGTTAGCGATACAGGTAGGGGAATTCCGCTAGACTTTTTGCCTTATGTCTTCGATTACTTTCGCCAAGCTGATGGCACAACAACAAGGACATTTGGGGGATTAGGTTTAGGATTAGCGATCGTGCGTCGGGTTGTAGAAATGCATGGGGGAAATGTTCAAGCCGAAAGTCTTGGAGAAGAATCGGGTGCAACCTTCACTGTTGAGCTACCGCTTTTGGTTAGAAGTGAACAGGTTCGGCGTGAGGAGAATCAGTCTTTACCTCGTGCGCTTGAATCCTCGATGCTTTCGGAGGCTCAAGTTTTGGTGGTGGACGATGAACCAGATATTAGAGATTTAGTTACCTTCATTTTACAAGATTACGGTGTAGAAGTAACCGCCGTAGCATCAGCACAGGAAGCGCTACAAGCACTGTCTGAGTCAGTACCAGATGTTTTAATTAGTGATATTGGAATGCCAAAGACAGACGGTTATATGCTGATGCGGGAAGTGCGATCGCGATCGCCCCAACAAGGAGGACACGTACCAGCAATCGCTCTCACAGCCTATGCTGGGGAAATGAATCAACAGCAAGCACTAGCAGCCGGTTTTCAAATGCATATTTCTAAACCAGTAGATCCAGATGTATTGGTGCAGGCGATCGCTGATTTGATTGAGGCAAAATGATCCAGGTAAGCTCTCGGAGGCTTACCATAACTTTACTGTTATCCGATGTCTACTGCTTTCCTGCTAGACTTTGGATAGTTCATCTGGTTTCATCAATATTGAGGAAGATAGTGTTTTAATTTTGGCGGTAATGCACTGTAGCCGTGAACCGGGATAAGCTGATGTGCAGCTAAATTGTATAACACGAAAACGTAAAGTTATTGTAGTGCGGGCAACATGAGCGCCTCGCATATACAAACTACTGGCGACTACCAGCTTGAAAAATCTGTTGAGCAATCAGGTTTAGTTGGGGGAAAGTAGGTGATACAATGCGGTCATCACCTCTAAATTGAGTAACTTGGTATTCACCATCGATTAGTTGATAAATCGATATAGTAGGCTGTTTGGGGTTCCCAGTGAATTTTTTAGCGCCTAGACCGAGATAATCTACAACCCAGTATTCAGGAATTCCAATACCTTCATACTTACCCTGTTTTGTGTAGTAGTCATCATCCCAGTTGCTACTAACTACCTCAACTACTAAGGGAATTGATGCTGCAAGGCTAACAGTTGATTCTTTTTTCCATAGTGGCTCATTCACTAAATTAGAGCGATTGAGTAATAGCACATCTGGGGAGTAGCCAGATTCCGAATTAGTTGGTTTTATCAGCGCAGTTTTAGGGATTATATAAGGTAAATTTAATCGGTCAAATTCTACTGTTAGTTTTCTTGCGATAAAACCAACAACGTCTTCATGGTCTCCCAATGGTTGCGCCATTTCAACAATCACGCCATTATGTAATTCGTACCTTCCGCCTTCGGGACGCCAAGCTGCAAAATCTTCAAAGGTTACTAGTTTGGGTATGGCTTGAGTCATAAATTGTCTACTGCTCCCAATTCCTTAGATTGTAACTTCAGGGAAACCAAGTTTGACAGTAGGATAAATATAGACAGGATGTATTGAATTCTCTTAACCGTTTTCATGGGAATGACTGAGCAAAATGATTCTCAGCAATTGAGTGAACCGACCGATGAAACAACTACCAAGTCGGTCGATAATTCCTGGAAAAATCGCCTTGGCGATGTCTGGAACAAAGCAACAACACGTCTAACGCAACTCCTACCCGTAGAACAAGTGGCACAGACTGTTGTGGAATGGTTTAGCGTCAGCGAAACTCAGGTTGCAGAGATTTTAGAGAAAATTCAAGCCGAACTGCCAACCACAGAAGCGTTGCTAATTGGTAAACCCCAAGCCGGAAAAAGCTCAATTGTGCGGGGATTAACAGGAGTTTCTGCCGAAATTGTCGGTCAGGGATTTCGCCCACACACACAACACACCCAGCGCTATGCCTATCCTTCCAATGACCTGCCGTTACTGATTTTTACTGATACTGTCGGGCTGGGTGATGTTAAACAAGATACTCAAACAATTATTCAGGAATTAGTTGGCGATTTACAACAAGAAACTCGTTCCGCCAGAATCCTGCTTTTGACTGTTAAAATCAATGATTTTGCAACTGACACCCTAGGACAAATTGCTCAACAGTTGCGCCAGCAGTATCCAGACATTCCCTGTCTACTGGTAGTTACCTGCTTGCATGAAGTTTATCCTCTCCATACCGTCGATCATCCCACCTATCCGCCAGATTATGAGGAAGTCAACCGCACATTTGCCGCAATCCAACAAGCCTTCACCGGAATAACTGACCGCTCTGTACTCATTGACTTTACCTTAGAAGAAGATGGCTACAATCCGGTATTTTATGGCTTAGAAGCACTGCGAGATTCCTTAGCAGAACTACTCCCACAAGCCGAAGCCCAGGCGATTTATCAGCTATTGGATCGAGAAGAAGCTGGGAAGCAAATTGGCAACCTTTATCGAGATGCTGCACGCCGTTATATTTTGCCATTTGCGATGATGTCTGCCACCCTCGCGGCTGTCCCTCTGCCATTTGCTACAATGCCCGTACTCACTGCCTTGCAAGTATCAATGGTGGGTCTGTTGGGTAAATTATATGGGCAAACAGTTACTCCATCTCAGGCGGGAGGTGTTGTAAGTGCGATCGCAGGTGGTTTTTTAGCCCAGGCTATAGCACGAGAGTTAATTAAATTTATCCCAGGTTTTGGCAGTGCGATCGCCGCTTCTTGGGCAGCTGCCTATACCTGGGCACTAGGGGAAGCAGCCTGTGTTTACTTTGGTGATTTAATGGGAGGTAAGAAACCCGATCCCCAGCAAATTCAATTGGTGATGCAAGAAGCATTTCAGGCGGCGCAAGAACGGTTTAAGGGAATCAAACGTTAAGACTCAAAAATCTGTTTCTCAAAGCAAACACTCACTGGATTTTCCACATAGCATCCATAGGCTGCTATGGGTTGAAGGATTTCCAAGAAATAAATTATCCATCTTGTGGGGTGGGCAACATGAGCGCCCTGAATATAGGACGGGTGGGGACACCCATCCCACAAGAAAATTTGGGATGTTTTTATCGTAAATTAAAGGGTTTAAGAACCTGCAATCTACATTTAGCACCCATTTCAGTCCTTCGACCCTTCGACAAATTGGTTCGCAATGACAGATAAAGAATGGCCGCGTTGTAAAAGTAATTTTGAAAAATGGCTTTATTCCCACGAAAATATTTCATTAATGGAACTAAATAACAGCTAGTTTTGCACTCATGTTTGATTTCTGAGAATTGCAACCCGCAGATCCCCGACTTCTTTGAGAAGTCCGGGATCTTTTTTCTCATAAATAATTCAGGATTGCTATAGCAATTTCTGAAGCACAGCAGTTATCAAAAATTCTCCTACACCTTCCAATACGGTTCGGTTAAGGCAAGAGACGCGATAAATCGCCGTCTTTGCGATTAGCGGCGTGTCATCAAAAAACCTTATCCAAACGTATTGCTACACCTTCTCCTTTGCAGCTGGCACAATGCCAAACTTATTTAAACCGGCATCGATTTCCCTAAGTGCTTTAAAATCCTCCTCTGGCAAAGGATAGCTGCTACTACTCAATAAACCTCCACTCACAGCAGGCTGCTTTTCCAAAAAAGAGAAAGCTTGACGAAACTGCTGCGGTTCGGCTTGAATCGGTGAATCAAAGTGGCAGGGAATAATCCACCGAAAGTCCCAACTTGCGACTTTATTAGCCCAGTCAATGGTTTCTTGCGGTGCGCGGTTGAGAATCAACGTTTGTAAAATTGGTGCGACAAACAAACGCCCATTCCCTCGTAGAGCATCAAACGATCGCAGCCAATCTGACTGCCATTTAAAGGGGTACAATCCAAAATAGGCTTTTCTTGAGCGTTCTGTTGCTTTCAAGGCATGTTGCAACACCTGACTCCATTGCAATATATCTAGTGCCCTTGGTTGAAAATACAAAGCAAACAGACAGATGCGCTGCCAACCTTTACGGCGATTTAACTCAATGTCTGCAACAATATCAGAAGCATGATCCTTGGCATGGAATAATAAGGGATATGGATCTAAAAGAACGATGGCAGGTGGATCTTCTGGGATCGAAAGTACTGAGTCTGTTACTAAAAGAGTATGCGATCGCTTGTGGAAAAAAGCAACTTCCGCAAACCGACCAGTCCCAAGAGCAATGGGGCCGAGCATTGCATAATCAAACTCATCAGCAAAGGGTGTTTTGCTACTATCATCTGGTAGTACTTGAGTTCGTTTTGGCGGTAAACCAAGCCAACTGAGGGGGAGATTTAGCGGAAAACTCCACTGATGGGGAGCCACAAACACCTGTGCTGTCGGAAAGTATCTGGCGAAGGGTCCGACGAAAACCTTGTGTTCTATACCAGAGATAGTTGGCAAAATGATGTACTTAACATTACCATGTTTTGCCACCAACTCATTTACAAGCCGGATGCACTCTGGGGTTGGTGCAACAGGTGCGTAGACGAGAAGACCCCCGGCTTCGAGCTTAACTACAGTCATGCGAATCGGTACAACAACGTAGAAAATGCCCTGAATCTGGTCAAAATTCCAGATTGTGTCCTTGACCACTTCTTTGCGGATTGTTCGCCGCTTGCCAAAGGGGTAAAGTGGCAAAACAGGCCATAATCCCCAGGAAAAATCCCTTGGATAAATCTGTTGTGTATTGACTATGCGTTCATCATCAGCCACTCTGCGACCCCCTCTAAATTCCCGGCTCAAATTGTTTTTATTTGCTATAGCGTTTCTCAATCTAGTGAGGTACATCTTAAGCCCCCTCCTCGCTTGCTCTTAGGGGGTTGGGGGTGGGGTTCTTGTACCTCACTCAACCGAGAACCGCTATATCCCCAAAGTTGGAGTTTAGCAAATTATTGAGATAATAATACCAATTCGTAATGGGCTACGCCCCGCTACGCTAACGTAATTAGTAATTCGTAATATCTTTGATGCAGTTCATTCACGATAAAAAGCATTAGTAAATATAGAATTTTAAAATCTGAGCAAACTTATACTTTTAGTCAATACTTTTTGTTACCTAAGCCAACAATAATTTAATAACGCTTAATTATTATCTATAAATAAAATAAAAGCCATCCAAAGGAATGTGTTTGGGAGCATCCACTTTTGGAAAAAACATAATTGTTTGATGCCAGAAATCCTATTATATGGGTTGTCTAAAAAAGTCTATCTGCCAAAAGTGGATGCTCCCACGTGTTTAAATTGCTATTTACATAAATCCTCTATATTCTCGTAGTATCTACTGTCATAAAAGATTGTGTACATATACATTGACAAATACTGAGGAATATTTGAACCTAATAAGAGTTGGTTGATGTCACAAGGCTTTGAAACTCAATCTGCTGATGCTACGAAAAACTCTGGTGGTCAGAGACAGCCAATACAAGTGGCAGAGATCGGCAGTATTCAACAGAGTTTAGTGGAGCATTTCTCTGATATTAAAGACCCAAGAGTAGAGCGAACCAAAAAACATCAACTGACAGACATCTTAGTAATTGCGATTCTGGCAGTCATAGCAGGAGCGCAGGGATGGTAAGATATCGAGAATTACGTCATCAGTATGGTTTTTTTCAGAAGGGGATTCAAACCCCTCCTGAAAAAGCAGCCCCAAATTGAAAATTTGGAGTTCTTGTCTTAAACCCAAAACCCGTCTGGTTGCGGCAGGAGGCAGAGGGCAGTTTTCCTCTTCTTGACTGCCCTCTGCCTCCTGCCTTCTTTGATAAAATTAACCAAATCTAGTGTGAATTTAAAAAAACTTAGTCAACAGTTTGCATAAAAACCCGTACATGACCTGAATTACAGATATATCAACTAACCTGCGAGTAAGGGCAAATTTACTATGATGCAAAAGTCTATTGCTGTGTTAGAAGTCTCTTTTTTGGCTGCTTCTCTAGCCATCTTGCAAACATCTGTGTTTGCAGAAAATTTACAACAAGCAAGCTCTGGGGCAGCACCAACACTCAAAGTACCTATTAATCAACAGCCCCTATTTACACCTAACGAGCCTGAAGTCCAAAGTAATGCTCAGAGGATTAACACCACGAAAACTTTCTGGACTCCTGAGAGAATGAGAAAAGCTAAACCTTTACCTTTGCCCAGATCCTCTAACGGCGTTGTCACAGGAGTAACAATTCAAGATATAGGTAATATAGGTAAGTCACAAGCAAGCTCTGGGGCAGCACCAACAGTCAAAGTACCTATTAATCAACAGCCGCTATTTACACCTAATAAGCGGAAATTCCAAAGTAACAGCATTCAGCCCGACAATGAGGGTACAAAAGGTGCCAGTTTTACCAGCTCTGAGCTAGTTCCTCTATCAGCAGATTTATCCTATCCCTATGTAGCCTCAGGGAAACTTTTCTTTTCCACACCCGAAGGTGATTTTCTGTGTTCTGCGGCTGTGATCAAACCAAGACTTATCCTAACGGCAGGTCACTGCGTTCACAGTGGAAGTGGAGGAAACAATGGTTTCTACAGTAACTTCGTATTTATTCCTGCTTATAGAGATGGTACTGCCCCATTTGGGCAGTGGTCTTGGACCCGCGTTGTGACAACAAACACTTGGATTACAGGTAGTGGTTCAGAACCCAATGCTGCCGACTATGCAATTATCGAACTCTCAGACCAGTCATTTAACGGAGTAAGCACGACAATAGGTAGTGTAGTTGGCTACTTCGGAACTAAAACTCTCGATCTTTTGCCGAATCACGTTACTATGCTGGGATATCCAGGTAATCTAGACAGCGGTGAAAAAATGCATCAGATTACAGCAGGAAGTTATGGTAGTGGAGGCAATAACACAGCTATATATGGTTCCGACATGTCAGAGGGGTCTAGTGGAGGACCTTGGGTGGAGAATTTTGGTGTTGCTGCTGATGGACAAGTTAATGGGTCAGATACAAGTCTCAACGAAATTGTTGGTGTTACCTCATACGGACCTGCTGCTGTCGGGCCTCTTGACCAAGGCAGCTCGATTCTGGACAGCCGATTCACCTCTATATTGAACACAGCGTGTGCTTGGAATCCTGGTGACTGTTAATCAGATTCTTGCGAAGATGTTTGTTGGGTAACGCATTAGACATATCCGAAAATTAGGTTTTTACGCTTGCTTTACAAGGATTTGATACTCATTCGCGGATATGTCTATTGCCTCAACCCAACCTACGAATATTCTTAACCTACGCAGTATTGATACAGATAGCTGCGTAGCAAAAGTCAATTCAAGCAAACTCAAACTCACTTAATTGAGTCCGTTTGAACGGACTGAGGCTATAAGCCTAAAACTTAAGTCTTAGGCTCATAGCAATGAAGCTCTTAGGGACTTCCAGAAAATAAATTATCCAATTTCAGTAGGTCGGCGTAAATAATTAGGGATTTCCAAGAAATAAATTATCCAAATAAACGAACCACAGAGACAAGGCAGCGCGGTCTTGGGGGTTTCCCCCATGAGCGACTGCCGCGCAGAGAACACAGAGAGAAGAGAAATAGAGAGGATTTTTGCGTCAGTTTTGGATATTTTTTTATTTGGAAGTCCCTTATCGTTGGGATCAAGCAGGGAGCAGGGGGCACTTAGCTGGGGGAAAAAGAGTTTGAGCCTTGTTTACTTTTCTTCACGCAGTTTGGTTTTATTGCGCCCACTTACTTACTCAGATAATATTTTCTTTGTCCCCCTGCTAAGAGATCCCTGCCCCCCTGCTTACACAGCGATAGGATATTTTTTTAGTTGGAAGTCCCTTAGTTTGGTTGTTGGTAATGACAAGGCTTGAAGAGTAGACCTACAGGTTAGCAGAGCCGACACAAGGAAAGAAAACCTCTGTCCTGTCTTACCCCTGCTTATTCAGAAGGTAATTCTGGGAAACCTTAATTTGTGAGAGCGAGAGGCTTTTGCCAGAAGGAACTAGAATTAGAAAACACCTAGCTGGGTTCTTCTGACTTTTGAAATTAGGAGTGCATGTGTGCCAAAATCCCCTAAATATTTGCTGATTGGCTCAACCGAGAATTATAGCGGTAAATCTGCAACTGTTCTGGGTTTGTCTCATCAGCTACAGCAAAAAGGTCTGGATATTACCTACGGTAAACCGCTCGGTACGTGTTTCAATTCCTCTAGCGGAAGCGTAATCGAGGAAGATGTCCAGTTCATCGCTCTTAGCCTCAATTTGCCGGAAAACCGCATTGCACCTACAATGCTGGCTTTGGATGAACCAAATGTGCAAAAGCGCTTGCAGGGGGAAGATAAAACCGATTATCAGCAGTCCCTAATACAGCAATATTTACATAAATCTCAAGGAGATTTGGTATTACTAGAGGGACCTGGTGATTTGTCTGAAGGCAATTTGTTTGACTTGTCTTTGCTGCAAATGGCTGAAGTATTAGATAGTGCTGTGCTGTTAGTAGCCCGCTATAAATCGTTGCTTTCGGTTGAGGCTCTATTGGCTGCAAAACGGCGTGTGGGCGATCGCTTGATTGGAGTTGTGATCAATGATATCCCTGTCACCCAACTAGAAGCGGTTGACACTATCTTGCACCCATTTTTGGAACAGCAGGGTATTCCGGTGCTAGCAATGCTGCCAAGCAGCGATTTGCTTCGGAGTGTGAGTGTTGGCGAACTAGTCAAGCAGTTAAAGGCTGATGTTCTCTGTCGTAACGATCGCATGGATTTGTTGGTCGAAAGTCTAGCAATTGGAGCGATGAATGTCAATTCAGCTGTGAAATATTTCCGCAAACGCCGGAATATGGCAGTTGTAACAGGAGGCGATCGGGTGGAAATTCAGCAAGCGGCTTTAGAAACTTCTACCCAATGTTTAATTCTCACCGGGCAACTACCACCGCCACCGTTCATTCTCAGTCGCGCTGAAGAGCTAGAAATCCCCATTTTGTCTGTTGACTTAGACACCCTGACTACTGTCGGAATTGTTGACCGCACTTTTGGTCAAGTCCGTGTCCACGAGCCGATTAAGGTTCAGTATATTCGCCAGTTGATGTCCGAGCATTTTGACATTGACCGCTTGTTATCCAAACTAGGTTTAACTCCCGCAGCCACATTGTCTTAGATTGATCAACTCAAACTATTAAGAGCATTAATGCTCAGTTAGAAGGCTGTGTTACTGGGGAAGGCACAGTCTGCTCACTGTCAACTCTGGGGCGATCGCTCTCCTTCCACCGTATAGCTGGTGGGACGTTGACAATTAAGGATTGAAATTTAAACGCACACAAGCGCAAAGTTTATTTTTGCCAAGCTTGTAGATGTGCATTAGCTTGCTTGGTAGTACCAAGGAATCAAAACAATCGAAAAATTGTTGTAATGTCTCACTCAAGTTTTCCTCGCATCTACACTCTGTTTGGTAGAATATCTGGGTCGTTTAATCTGATTTTCTCCATCTTTGAGCCAATCAACAGACCTTATTAACCTAGATACATTGGCGCAAGAACTAGCGACAATCCAGCAAACGGGTTCTAAAAGAATCGCCTTGCTGGGTTCTCGTCATGTACCGATTACGCATCAGAATTTGATTGAAATGATGACTTATGCCCTAGTTTTATCGGGTAATCGAATCATTACTTCTGGTGCTACAGGTACAAATTCAGCGGCCATCAAGGGAGCAACCCGGGCTGATGCAAATTTGTTGACGGTGATTCTACCCCAAAGCCTGGAACGCCAGCCTTTAGAATCGCGCCAGCAACTAGAACAGGTAATGCATCTAGTCGAAAATCCCAGTAACGATAATCTGTCTCTTGCTGAAGCTAGTTATTTGTGCAACAAGGAGATTGTCTCCCGTTGCCAGCAACTAATTTGCTTTGCGTTTCACGACAGTCGCACCCTGTTGCAAACTTGTCAGGATGCAGAAGAACAAAGAAAAGTGGTGACGCTTTTCTACTTTGATTAGTCATTTGTCATTTGTCTTTTGTCATTTGTCATTTGTCTTTGGTATTTGACTGATGACTGATGACTGATGACTGATGACCGATGACTAATAACCAATGATTAATAAGTAATGATAATTTTTTTGTACTCCATCGCTGCTGCTGTCGTTCTAATTTATGTGCCATTTTTGGTGGTAGCTTATGCCCGTGTGCGTGTTGGGAATGAAATGTTTTCAACCCCTCGCGCTCTGTTAGAGAAATTGCCACCTTATGCACAACGGGCTACTTGGGCGCATCAGAACACCTTTGAAGCCTTTATGATATTTGCCGCGGCCGCATTGATGGCATACATAACTGGTGTAAATTCTTTTACAGCCCAAGTAGCTGCGATCGCCTTTGTGGTAGCCCGTTTGCTATACTCGATTTTTTATATTTTGAATATACCCATTTTGCGATCGCTCATGTTTGCCATTGGCATCTTTAGCTCTGGCACTCTTTTTTTCTTGAGCATTATCCAAGCTACTAGTTAATTTGGGACTGGGGACTGGGGACTGGGGAAAAGTTTTCCCAATATCTAGATATTCAACACCAATCACCAATCCAAAATCCAAAATCTAAAATCCAAAATATTTTATGGCTTCTACTTTTTCCTTTGACATTGTGAGCGACTTTGACCGACAAGAGTTAGTTAACGCTGTCGATCAAGTTATACGAGACATCAAAGGTCGTTACGACCTCAAAGACACTCAAACTACTGTCGAGTTGGTCGAAGAAAGCATTAACGTCAGTACTGACAGTGAGTTTACCCTAGATTCTATACACGACATCCTCCGGGAAAAAGCTGCCAAGCGTAACCTATCCCAGAAAATCTTTGACTTTGGCAAGGTTGAATCAGCCAGTGGTAATCGGGTGCGTCAAGAAATCAAACTCAAAAAAGGCATCAGTCAGGAAATTGCTAAACAAATTTCCAAATTGATTCGGGACGAATTCAAAAAGGTACAAGCCTCAATTCAAGGTGATGCTGTGCGGGTTTCTGCCAAATCTAAAGATGACTTGCAAGTTGTCATGCAGCGTCTGAAACAAGAAGACTACCCAGTTGCTTTGCAATTTACAAATTATCGTTAAAAAATTCGTAATTCGTAGTTAATAATTTAATTACGAATTACGAATTATTTTAAGCTCCTCTGCCAATACTTTTTTGAAATGCCGGACGCTCAGATAACTGCTTCATATAGTTCAATACCTCTGGGTAGGAACTAAGGTCTAGCTTCAGCATGATGGGAATGTAATTCAGAATAGACCCCACTGCCACATCAGCAACAGTGAACTCGCCGCCAAGTAAAAAAGGTTGCTTACTTAAAATTTCGTTTAATGGTGTCAATAAGCGGGGCATTTCTCGTTCCCGATTTGTTTCTACAAAAACCCCTGTAGCGAGGGTAGAATTGCCAAACAACACCCACTGGGAAAATACACCGCGTTCCTGTAGTGAAAGTGGAGTTTTACTGTACTTATCGGCAAGATACAGCAAAATTGCCCCAGATTCCCAAAGCTGAAAATCCCCATCAACAATTGCTGGGACTTTACCAAATGGGTTGATTGCCAAATAGTCAGGCTTGAGGTGTTCACCCGCCTGCATATCCAGTTTGACAAATTCGTAGGGAACTCCTAGTTCCTCTAAATACCAATGAACAATTGAAGCTCGACTACGAGCGCCGCCGTAAAGTTTTAGCATAATTTAAAGAACTTTGTGAGTGTGAGAATGTTGTTTAACATTGTCTTCTTTGGTGACAACTCTAGCGGCGTTTAACACCCGCTTGCGCTCAATGGAATACTTAAATTCACTGTAGTTTGTACCCAAGGGAATTAAAGATTTTGCAGATTCACGACGCTTGTAGGTACGAGCTGCGGCAAATGCCCGTGGCACAAATTCCTCTCCAAACTGAGCCGACTCTGGAAAGCCATCTGGCAGCAGTTGGGAATCGCCATCCAGCAAACGTCCCAAAGTTGTGGCATGAGCCAGCTTATAGGAGGTAGGGATGCCCTTTAAAAGCGCTTCTAAAGCCGCAGAGGGAATTGGTTCTATAACTTCGATTTGATAAACTTCTCCATCTTCTTTGACGAAGCAGGTTGCCAAGCCGATCACAATATAATCATCGGTTGCTAAATCAGGGGCATTGGGATAGGAAATTGCAGTTGTCATTGGGAAATTTCTCAAAACTTAAAAATTGAATTTAGGGAATGGGGAATGGGGAATGGGGAATGGTCATTGATTATTCTCCCTCATCTCCCTCATCCCCCAATACGGTTCGGTTAAGGCAAGAGACGCGATAAATCGCCGTCTCTACAAAGGATTGATTATTGTAAAGACGGCGATTTATCGCGTCTTTGCGATTAGCGGCGTGTCATCAAAAAACCTTATCCGAACCATATTGCCTCATCCCCTCTTTAACGAACGGCTTGTTGGTATTCTACCAATTTGTCGCTCTCACTACTTGACTAGTCTTTGAGATTGACATCTGCTATTTCTGGAATTCACCTTCGAGATCAAGTATCCATGATTAGGTTTGGTGAGCAATTGTTTATTTAGGGCGTAGATTTCTACTGCTGTGAGTAGTTTAAATTCAGTCTTGAGATGGCTTTAAAGTAACCATAAATATCTTAAGAATAGACACAGTGGTAAAGCCACCATCGGTAAAAAACTAGACTTTTATTTTATAAAACAGGGATTTCAGGCAGGAAAAGATGAATATTCAATCGTTTTTAGCTGACGATGACCAGCAACGCAAACAATACAAGTATGTTCTAAATACTACAAACAAACTTCAAGAGCAGAGGAAAAACGATCGCAGCAAATCTACTTTAAAAGATAGCTATTTACGCTCTTTTGCTTTGAAATCGGCTCAACAAGGAGATTATACTGAAGCGATCGCACTTTTAACCCAACTAATCTGCCGCCACCCCCACAATGCCGTTGATTACAACAACCGGGGGCTAATTTATTTTCAAGGTGGCGAAAGGCAAAAAGCTTTTTACGACTACAACACCGCCCTCAACCTCAATCCAAATTTGGCTAGCGCTTACAATAATCGGGCAAATTACTACGCGGTTTGTGGAGATTTAGCAACAGCACTTACCGACTACGATCAAGCAATTAATTTAAATCCTTGCCACATTCGGGCGTGGATTAACCGAGGCATTACCTGGCGTGATTTGGGGCAATACGAGGAGGCAATTGAGAATTTTGAGGTAGCGCTGCTTTTCGGTCAAATAGAAGGTCATATCTGGGCTGAACGCGGCAGAACTTACCATCTTTGGGGCGACTGGAATTGTGCGATTGCAGATTATCGTCGCGCCCTCACTCAACTGCCCTCTCTTGGCAACAGTAAGAATATTACTGGTTATCGCTTGCGTTTACAACTCGAAAATTGGCTCAACGAGTTGCTGTCTGAATCAGCGTCCTAATTGGTAGATTAGTTCTTCTGGAGGATTCAAAATTCAAAATAAATTATTAAAGAAGTTGGAAGTCGGAAGCGATGCCCTGAGCTACGCCGAAGGGTACAGTTTTGTAACCAAGATAAAGGTGTCAAGGAGAATATTCCATTGTCTACCTTTAAGTTAGCGGGTAAATCTTCTGATTGCTTGTTATACCCTTGAGGAAAAATCGACGGTTGGGGTAACACTAAGGGCGAACTCCCGCAATATTAAGCTGGATGCGGTAAACTCCCTTACGTGCTGTTATGTAAAGTCTTTTATAGTCCTGATCACCCCAAGCCAAATTTGTTACTACCTCTGGCATCATAATCTTGCCTAGAAGTTGACCTGTTGGTGAAAAAATCCAGATTCCTCCAGAACCGCTACAGTAGATATTGCCTTTGACATCCACCTTCATACCATCAGGTATACCCTTATCTGTAGGTCCTGGTAACTCTGCAAAAACTTTACTGTTAGTTAACGTCCCATCTGACTTGACATCAAAAACGCGGATATTTAATTTTTTTGAATCACTAACGTATAATTTGTTCTCATCTGGCGAAAAAGCAATTCCATTAGGTCGCACCATCTCCTTACTCAGAAGGATTAGAGTTCCATTCGGTGTTAAAGTATAAATACCGTAAAAGCCAAGTTCTTCCTTTTCTTTACTGATACCGTAGGGCGGATCTGTGAAAGAAATGTTGCCATTTGACTTAACCACAACATCGTTTGGGCTATTGAGACGCTTACCCTGATAGCGTTTTGCCAAGATGGTTATTTGACCACTTTTTTCTGTGCGTATTAGGCGACGGCTTTGTTCAGCAGTAATTAACCGTCCTGACTTATCGAATGTATTCCCGTTGGGATTTCCAGCAGGACGACGAAATATAGAAATCTTACCGTTAGTTGTCCACTTATAAATCGTATCGGCTGGGATGTCACTGAAGAGTAAAAAACCATCTGGATGCCAGACTGGTCCTTCTGTAAACTGAAATTCACCAGACAACTTTTCTACCTTGGCGTTACTGCCTATAATATCTTGTATGCTATGGAGGTTTTGAGCATGAGGCGATTCTGGTGATCGAACCAGTTTTCTCACTTTCCCGTCACTCTTGGTGGTAAGATAGATTTCTCCTTCTTCATCTACTCCAAAGCGGACATCGGAACGTTCACTGCCAATAATTTCTAGAAAAGAAGCCTCTCGTTTGCTGTCAAAAAATCTGAGTTCTTTAATTTTTGCCTGTTTCCCATTAACAAGTTCATCTACAGGTACGATAAAAAAACGCCCATCGTTGGCAAAATCTGCAAAAACATACTGACCTACCAATTCCGGAATTGCTTTACCCCTATAAACATAACCGCCTGTGATCGCAACCGCATAGTTGCCTGACCAATTAGCTGGTTTGTGGTGTGCATATTGGGCAACGGGGTATGTGTAACCATACTCGGCATCATTTTTAGGTAAAGCAAACAGAACATTCTCATTATTTTTCTCTACAATCCAGGTTCCTTCGCGCTTTCCCCATCCATAATTCGCACCTTTGATGCCAAGATTAACTTCTTCGATCATAGCTTGACCAATGTCAGCAATCAACATTTTGCCTTCGCCACCCGTATCCCAGGAAAAACGATGAGGATTACGCAGTCCATAAGCCCAAATTTCCCTTAATTTCTTTGGGTTCCTATCCTGAACAAAAGGATTATCCTTAGGGATACCATATTTGCCATTAGCACTATTTTTACTCAATGGGTCTATGCGGAGTATTTTTCCCAGGGGTGTGGTGAGGTCTTGTCCATTGTTTAGAGGGTCTGTATGGCTGACAGGAAAGCCGTCGCTACCACCATCCGCTACTGCAATATACAGAAGACCATAATCTACACCTTTGGGTTTTGCATTCGGATTAAAGCCCAATTGCCCTATATTATGATCTGGGTACGGCTGTTCAATGCGAAGTATTTCCCGAAATGTTCCGGAAAAAGTATTAGCAGCGGGGTCAGAAGCTTTCCACTCGCGAATCACGTTATGGTGAGAACTTTCTATAATCTTGCCTTGCTTATCAACAATTGTTTTGGTTACTGCAAAATCAGGAATGCGATCATTTTTTTCTTCAGTATGTACAGTATAAAAAATTCCGTTTTGGGCAAATTCTGGGTGAAAAGCAAAATAGGAAAAGCCTTGCTGAGTAGGTTCATCAGTAAAGCCTGGACACACTAACTTTTTTACATCCATGTATACAGAGGCTTTGCCATTTATAATGACATAAAGCTTGCCGCGCATATCATTGACAAATAATCTTCCACTGTGGTCTCCCGCATGGGCTAATAAGTTCAACCGCGCAACTCTCACACGTCCTGTTCCACTTATGGGAATTTGCACAACTTCTTTCAGCCCTACCAAAAGTTTTGATTTTTCTATTTTCTCAGGAATAGGGTCTGTTATCTGGGCAGATGAAGTACTGGAAATAATCAAAATTGAAGCTAAGATAAAGCCAATAGAAAATAAAATGTAAGCTCTTTTCATTAGACATCTCCGAAAATTTGCAGAACGCTCCACGTCTGGACTTGCACGGCGTTAACATCAAACCAGAATCAACGAAATAATTAGCATTTGAGATAGTTCCTGATAGTAACCATTTCAAATGCTGACAGCTAATTCATAACTTTCCTGAGATTTACAACTTTTATGAAAATGGCAAAACTAACGCACCAATTATCACTAAACCAAAAAGGTTTTTAGAAGTCAAGACAAGCAGACATTTCAGCTAAATACAGGGATAAGCTGTTGCGCCTTTAATTTGCACTAATATTTTTTCAACATGGTTGTGGGGTGGGCATCTTGCCCGCCCTGATAATGCAATCAGATTTGCACCCATTGTTTTCATCCCCTCGACGCTTGTCATTTTACATCTTTTAGGGAATGAAACAGCCCTGCTTCCCTACTAGGCGTTGGGGAGCAAAAATCAAAGCCTCTCTCCGCTTGTCTGACGACAGGCTGACGCCAACGAGGAGAGGAATGGAAGCGGGGTTCCAAGAATAAGTCGCACATCGCGTTAAGTATTTCAGGTAATATCCCAAGCTTAGAAGAAAAGGTCAATTGGTTATGTCTAATGACTGATAGATGATAACTACATAGCTATTCAAAAATTAGCTATTAACCATTACTTATTAGCAATAATATAAATTAACACCCGGTTTATACCTAGCCAGAATCATAACAAGCCTAAATAATCCCAAATTCGCCATTTATTTTAGGGTGATGAGTCTGTTTGTTCATCTTCTCGGCGATCTGGATTCATCAACACTACCCGACGCTGATTCGGATCAAATCGATATCCTTGTTGTTGTCTAATAATTTTAGCTTGTTGCGGATCGAAGTTACGGCTAAATTCCGTCTGCAAATCATTGACATGCCCTTCCATCAGCTTGACTTCAGTACTAATTTCTTGCAACTTTGCTTGCTGTAACCAATGATAAGGCAAAAGTTGCGCTAAAGCAGATGCGGAAACGGCTGTAATGACAAGATTAACCGCTATTTTGGCAGTGCTTTCTAGTGCCATCACCTGGTAAGAACGTTGACGAAGATGCCGCTTTGGTCGAGGAGTGACCCGGCGTTTTTGTATAGGTTGCGACGGTGGTCTAGATGGTTTAATCGCGTTCATGATGCTAAAAGATAACCTCGCGTAGTGAAGGGAAGCACTGTAAAAGCCCTCTGGTGCTAATTACTGCTTGATTTAGCTGTCATATTACTTCATTTTTTTGAAATAGCTACAAGTGTTGCACCAGTTAAAAAATAACCTGGCTTACGTAAGTGCAAGGTTTCTAGGTACTGATGGCATAAAACCATAAGTTCTGGAAATTGCACCCCGTACTGCCAGGATTATTAGCTTTTTAACTGTGTCACATCGGAGCGTTATTTGTAAAGTTCTGTGGCTAACCGCCAAGCGAGAACTCCTGGGATCAGCGCCACAACTAGAGCGATGTAGACTTGAGTATCCGAGATGGAAGATATCTGAGCGATGTACAGAGTATCTAAGATAGGCATGGCTGAAAACCTCCTAACCTGAATAGATTTTGAACAGTTCGTTTACTACTTTTCCTTGTTTTGCCAGAATTGGGGAATATCTTGTTACAAGATGCAACAAAAGCAATTATTAGTCAGTAGTCTTTATTTATTCTCCGTTAAAAAAATTTATAAAAATTGCGCGATGTGCGACTTATTCTTGAAACCCCACTTCCAAACCTCTCCCCGCTTCGGGGAGAGGCTTTAAGTCTTGCTCCCCAACGCTAGTAGGGAAGGGGCTGGGGGTTAGGTTTGAGAGAAAGTTGCACACCGCGTAAAATTATGAATTTATATCTTGGTATCGACTTCGGCACATCTGGCGCACGCGCGCTGGTGATTGACGAGGAAGCTTCTTATATTCAAGCTGAGGTACGATATCCCTTCCAGGACTCACCAACCGCCGTTATGCCAAAAATTTGGCAGGAGGCTTTGTTTGTGCTGGTGGAACAAATACCTGAAGAGTTGCGGCGAAAAATTAAAGCGATCGCAATCAATGGTACTTCTTCAACCGTCTTGCTGGTTGATGCTGCTGGCAACCCAACAGATGCACCATTGCTGTACAACGATGGGCGGGGATCATCTGTCCTAGAGCATTTGAGAAGTATCGCTCCCCCCAATCATACCGTGTTAAGTGCCACTTCCAGCCTCGCCAAACTTTTGTGGATGAGGCAATTACCCTCTTTTAGTGAAGCTAAATATTTTCTACATCAAGCAGATTGGCTGGCGTTTCTCCTACATGGACAATTGGGTATTAGCGATTACCATAATGCTTTAAAGCTGGGTTATGACGTGGAAAAATTGAAATACCCAGAATGGCAAGAATTGTTGCAAATACCGATTCAGCTACCCAAAGTTTTAACTCCTGGGACTCCGATTGCCGAATTGCGCCCGGAAATTGCGGAGAAGTTCGGTTTAGGCCGTGATTGTCTGATATGTGCTGGTACAACTGATAGTATTGCCGCTTTTCTCGCCAGTGGAGCCAAATTACCTGGTGAAGCCGTAACTTCCCTTGGTTCAACATTGGTACTAAAGTTGTTAAGTCGTACCCGTGTAGAAGATGCGCGATATGGAATTTACAGCCATCGCCTGGGTGATTTGTGGCTGACTGGCGGTGCTTCTAATACTGGGGGTGCAGTACTGAAGCAATTTTTCACAAAGGCTGAGTTAGAAAGCCTTAGCGGGGAGATTGATGGATCAAAAGCCAGCGAGTTAGATTATTATCCGTTGTTGAAGGTAGGCGATCGCTTTCCCATTAATGATCCCAATTTACCCCCACGTTTGTCACCACGCCCAGACAACCCCGTGGAATTTCTGCATGGATTGTTAGAAAGTATTGCCCGCATAGAAGCGCGAGGGTACGAATTATTACAACAAATGGGCGCAGACAAGTTGAGTCGTGTTTATACTGCTGGCGGTGGCGCGGCGAATCATACTTGGACTGCAATTAGGGCGCGTCATTTGCAGGTTCCTGTAGTAACGTCAGTATACACAGAAGCTGCTTATGGGACGGCGCTGTTGGCTATGGGGGATGGAAGAAGGGGTTAATCAACAGCGCATCTTTTGGTAGATATCTTCTAAATCAGTATCTATCCCAGTGACAATCAATATATCTCGGACGATACTTGGATGATTAGATACCGGACTATAGATTCCAGGTTGATCATCTGGGCAGCTATTCGGGGATGGGTGCTTCGCCACAAGCGAATGTCATCTATCCCCTTTACTAATTATTGGTGTTAGTTCTTAAGTTTTCTCTAACGGTATGATGTTAATCAGCATTCTTATAAAAATAAATTTATCCAATGAAAAATAATTCTGCGAATGAAAAAATTGTAGGCATTTACCAATTTGGCAAGCCTAATTTTAGAATAACGAAGAAACAGATTTTATTTAGTGCCCTGATTCTATGCCTTGGTTTACTGGGACTGGGTGGTTTCTGGTTTCAATCCAGATATAAATTTGATAATAAGATGAGTGTAAAACTACAAGAGTTATCTAATGTCGATTATCCAGTCAATCCCGCGCCCTTAAGCAAAAATTTTCAAAGATATTCTAATAGAAAATTAACAATTATTAAGAGAGATAATACACATTTCGATTTTGTGCTTGAGCCAACAGACAAAAAAACGGCACAAATAGTTATAAAAAATGTTGATTTAGAGCTATTAGTCCCGAAAGCACCCGAATGGGTTAAAAAAGATCAAGGTTTAGAAATAATCGCTTTTACAGACCGCGAGTGGAACAGGCAACAGGTTAGTTTTCCTGCTAATTCCAAAAATATAGATATTGTCGGAGGAGACGGTTTTGAAAAGCAAAATCTCGTAGAGGTTGCTTTAGCTAATAATTGCTTAAATGCAGGATTGTGGGAAATTTTACTTTTTACTAAAGATGATGGTAATAAATCTCTTTATTATCAAAGTTGGTTTACCTTCCCGATGGGACATTACAAAAATATTTTTGAAAATATTAATCATATTTCTTATTGGCAGCATTGGTGGAGATTAGAACACTGGCAAGATCCAAGTGGGACAGTTGTAAAGACTAATGTGCTGAGAAATGTAATTGATGAAAAAGAAGTTGCTATTCAGTTTCCGCTTGATGAAAAGATAATTGTATCGGGAGAGCAAAGTAGAAAAGTTAGAACTACACTAGCGTCAAATATCACAACTTGGAGAGATTTTTACGACGCTAAAAATGAAATTAAATTTGCAAGTTTTCGACCACCAGGATTTTACGACCAGAATAAGCCTTGGGTAAATCAATACTGGAGAATAGGCAAATTTGACAAAGCCATTTTAAGAAACATTAAACCAATTGGTGTGGAACAAAATTTACAGGAAATTGAGTTAGTATTCACAGATACTAAGACTAGTGAACAAAATAGATTATTCATCAGTGGTATTAATCTTAAAAAGCTTCCTCAATTGCCTGTAGAAGAGTATCCTAAAGGTTTATATATGCCAATGGGAATTGGCATACCTCCTTTTTATCAAAGCTACGATGAATTAACGAAAAATCATCCAGATGTTAGCCCCTACTTCAGTTTTTTACTAGATTCACAGGATCGTTGGATAGATCATCACCATTTAGCAGTTGATGGTTCAGTGATGCACCTTGATAAAGAGAACCCAAATCTTTTACATCTTTACTTGTTATCTTACGAGAGGAATACTTTAATAGCTCATTTTTTGATCAACTTAAAATAGATGCATTCCTTCTATTCTTCTCTAGTAGAAGAAGAGTCTTCAGATATCTAATTGAAGCAACTGATTGAATTTAATATTATTCAATCGGTACTTGCTTAAGTAAAGCTATCCACATATCAGATGGATCGGAGTAGTAATCAATTTCTTCAACTTGATATTGATAAGATTCACAACCTTGTCGTAAAATAATGCGATCGCAGGGTTTGATGCCTTTTCCTACACCAGTCATGTACCCAATCATTCCTTCATTGATGCTCTCAAATACGTAGTCACTTCCCGAAACTTGCTGGCTGTAATCGTGTATTTTCTTTTGACGTTTTAATTCCTTTATTGGAGAGATAATCAGATTTAATTTGTTTAAAAAACTAAAACTTAAGTTCATACCTGTTCTGATTGAAGAGAAGGCATTTAATAAAAATTTAAAAAATCAGTTATTCTAAAACTTGATTTTGAGATATTAATACTTATTATATCCGAAATAGTATTTTATGTAAAACAAATCATTGATGTCATTAATGATTATATATATCAGGTGAAATTACTTGATTACCAGAAATGTTGAGTGTCTAATAAAATATCAGAGGTGATATCAGCTATTTTTTACTGATAACCTAAACTTACAATAATATCAACCATATATTCAACTGTAAAATCACCGAATCACTAGATAATATTTTGTCAGATATGAGTGTTTTTTGCTAGAATCGGTATATTAATTCATCAAATTTTTATATATTGATAATAATGTCCCCCAGATGTATTTTTTAAGATAAATAGACTCTAGTACGACACGGCGTAAATAAAGCAACCATTTTAAATAGCCAGAAAGCCTACAAAATAAGCATTCTTTCTTTTTACTTTTGCCTTTTTACTTTTACCTTCTTGTACTAGTCTCCACTACTGCTAGTTTGTAGGGCTATATCCACCTGTTTCAGCAGTACTTCTAGGGTGGAGGAGTTATCTAAAACAACATCTGCATGAGCCACTTTTTGTTCGATAGATAATTGGCTGTTAATTCTGGCTTGTGCCTGTTCTCTATTTAAATGGTTTCGTTGGATCAATCTTTGTAGTTGTTGCTCTTGGGAACAACGCACTACCCAAATTTCTGTAACTAAATCACTCATCCCAGCTTCAAATAATAAAGGCACTACTAACACCAGTGTTTGTAAGGAGGACTGGGCAATTGCTTTGAGGAAGCGATCGCGCACATCAGGATGAATCAAATCGTCTATCCAGTTGCGTTCATCTTGATGATTAAAGATAATTTCGCCTAGCTTTTGGCGGTTGAGGCTGCCATCTGGTAGTAAAATTTGTTCGCTATAACGTTCAGCGATCGCACCCAGAATAGGCGAACCTAAAGATACTGCCTCTCTAGCGTATATATCTGCATCCAAAATCGGCAGATTATAAGTGCTGGCTAAATAATTGGTGACAGTGGTTTTGCCAGTGGCAATACCTCCGGTTAAGCCGATTATACGTTTAGTCATTGGGTATGGGACATTGGGCATTGGGCATTGGGCATGGGGCATTCTTTCTGAAGCTGCTTCTCCTGCTTCCTCATCTACCACCCTGTGTGAAGCTAAACCTACATCTCCCCAAGTATTTTTCTTCTCTACGAGACGCTACGTGTAGGTTGCTTCCCTGTAAGGGTACAATTTTTAATTTTTAATTTTTAATTGATTTCTCCCTCATCTAAGAATTTGTCGCCCATATTATCAATGCTTTGGTTAAACCATCTAAAGTATATTCTTCAGCTTCTACATCCACTCGTCCGAATAAAACATGACAAGTTTTAGAGGTTTGAGGCCCGATAGAGGCAATACAAACTCCTTCTAAAAATTGACTAGCATTATAATTGCTGTAAAATATATTGTTAGTAAGTTGACAGAAAAATTGTACAGTTTTAGAACTGGCAAAGGTAATCACATCTACCTTGCCGTTTTGGAGAGCTAACTCTGCCGCACGTGGGATACTATTAGGACAACACGATTGATATGCAGCAACTTCTATCACCTTTGCTCCCTTGAGAGTTAATTCTTTAACTAAAACTTCTCTTCCGCCACTTTCAACTCTGGGAAATAAAACCTTTTTACCATCCAGTTTCTCTGGGAAATTTTCTACTAAAGAATCGGCAACAAAGTTGGGGGGAATAAAATCTGCTTGCAGAGAGTGTTGCTTGAGACTATGGGCTGTTTTCTCGCCAACAACGGCAATTTTAACGCCAGCTAAGGCACGGGTATCTTTACCTTGAGCAATTAGCCTTTCAAAAAAGTAGTCTATGCCATTGGTAGAAGTAAGAATTAACCAGTCGAATTCAGATAAATGAGCGATCGCATTATCTAAATCTTCCCAACTGGAGGGCGGGCCGATTTCTAAGGTAGGCATTTCGATGACTGTTGCACCTAATGCCATGAGGCGATCGCTAAATTGGCTCGACTGTCCAACGGAACGTGTCACCAAGATTGTTTTACCAGTAAGGGCAAGGGGAGATTGGGGGAAGTTGCTTGACATAGCAGGAGGGCTAGGAGTTTTGGCTGTAGTCGAATTCTGATCATCTATTTTCTCAGGTTGTAGGTACTTCCGTAGCCCAACAACTTCGCCAATCACAATTACCGAAGGAGAAAGGGATAATTCGGTGGTTTGTTCCACAATATTGCCCAGTTGCGCGATCCAAATTTGTTGATCGGGAGTTCCTGCCCAACGGATGATGGCAATAGGTGTTAAGTGCGATCGCCCATATCGCACCAGCTGATCTATAATCTCTGGTAGATGTTGACCCCCCATCAAAATTACCAGTGTCTCTAAGCGTGACAGTGCCTCCCAGTCCAAAACCTCTGGTTCGTGAGCGGTAAACACTGCAAAACCGCGACTCAAAACTGGATCTGTGAGGGGAATTCCTGCTAACAAAGGTGCTGCAAGAGCTGAGGAAATTCCTGGTACTAGTTCAAAATCACAACTGGATGCTTTCAACGCTTGAATTTCAGAAGTACAACGCCCAAAAATCAACGGATCGCCTGATTTGAGCCGTACAACTTTTTTTCCTTCTACACAGTGCTTTACCAGTAACTTGTTGATCTCTGCTTGGGTTGTACTGGGTTTACCCCCGCGTTTGCCGACATCCAACTTTAGGCAATCATCTGGTACGCACTGCAATAATTGAGCATCTACTAAAGCATCGTAGACTAACACCTGAGCCGCAGCTAAGAGATTGTAAGCTTTTACTGTCAGGTATGCCACATCTCCAGGGCCAGCACCTACGAGGTAGACTTTGCCTATTTCTTGAGTCACGTCGCTTCGCTCCAAATTCACGCATTCAAAATTCCCATAAATAAATTCACTTGCTCCGTATCCTTTTCTTTTTCGGTCAACAGTCAAGAGTCAAGTTATTCTCCTCCTGCTTCTTTCCCAATGCCCAATACTTCTCTTCTTAGGCTGCGCCAATGGCAACTCTTGGAGACGCTACGCGTAGCAAGATCCCCGGAGGGGTACGCTCAGTACAAGTGCCCAATGCCCAATATTCAATTCATTCGCGTATTAATTTTTTGGATTACTTGCTCAACTTGCTCAACCATCTCCTTGTTTTCCTCAGCTTGAAATAACTCTCTGGCTTTTTTAAGATTAAAAACCGCTTCTTCTAGCTGTTGTTCCCTTCCCAAAGCGATGCCCAGATTATAGTAAGCATAAGCGTAGTTAGGTACGAGGCTAATGGCTTTTTTGTAATGTGCGATCGCTTCTTGTGGCTTGCCTTGATCGTCCATTGCATTTGCCAAACCCGTGTAAGCTTGTGCGTGTTTGGGATCGAGGCGAATCGCTTCGGTATATTCGGCAACTGCCTCTGCTAGGTTCTGTTGAGCGTATAAAGCACTTGCTAGATTATAGTGAGCATCTGCATACTTAGGATCAAAACTTATGGCTTTTTTGTACTGTGCGATCGCTTCTTCTAATTTGCCTTGAGCGTAGAGAGCATTTCCCAAGGCGTTATAACCTGCTGAATTTTTCGGATCTAAGGCAATGGCTGCTGTATATTCTGCCACTGCTTCTGTTGGTTTTCCTTGAGCATACAAGGCGTTCCCTAAGTAATAGTGAGCGTCTGCATACTTAGGATCAAAGCTGATGGCTTGATTGTATAGTGCGATCGCTTCTTCTGGTTTACCTTGAGCGTCAAGAATATTTCCCAAGCCAATATAAGCTTGTGCAAAGTTCGGTTCTAGTTCAATTGCTTTCCGAAAAGCCGCCTCTGCTCCTTTTAAATCTCCTTGTTTATAGAGATTATTTCCTTGCTCAAAGTTAGCAACTGCATTTTTGTTCTCAGGAAGTACTGCTTGATTTGAGTCTGGAATTTTTGATAAAACAATGCCAACATCTTTACCAAAGGCAGTATTCCCATTACTCAAACACAAGCAGATAATAGCTGCTACCAGTAGATTCTTATTTTCCAGCATTTTTATTACCTTATCTGCTTGGTTTACATCTAATGTTCAGTTCGGCTAATGACTCAGATTGCCCCCTTAAAAAGGGGAGTTAGGGGGGATCTAAATGCTGTGGGACAACATACATCTATAAGACTTGTGTACACCACGGTACGCTTGCTCGCCTAAGAGCAAAAGCGTAGCTTTGGCGGTTGCTATACCAGGAATTATAAGTGATTAACCTAACTGGATATAGCGTTTCCTAATCAAATGAGGTACACCATATCCCCCTCTCGAAGAGCGGGGAGGGGGTTGGGGGTGGGGTTCTTGTACCTCACTCAACTGAGAACCGCTATACAAGTCCCGC
Source organism: Nostoc sp. (assembly GCF_036917815.1). Classification (GTDB taxonomy): domain Bacteria; phylum Cyanobacteriota; class Cyanobacteriia; order Cyanobacteriales; family Nostocaceae; genus Nostoc. Next base: position 86,367 of record NZ_JBALEK010000056.1, read on the forward strand.
ATTTCTCACCAGAAGTGCCGCTATATGCAATATCTAAATCTTAGTTCTACCAGCAGTATAGTACTACTCTTGGGTTCCCTGGTTGGCATCATCCTGTCTTTGCTTCCAGAAGTTGTGCAATGACTGCAATTAATTCTTCTGGGTTAACAGGCTTGGCTAAATGCATCTGAAACCCAGCTTTTAGTGCTTCTTGCTGGTCATCGCTTCTCGCAAAGGCAGTCAAGGCAATTGCCAGAATTTGTCCACCTTGTTCTGGTGTCCAAGTTCTGACTTGATTTATTAACATATAGCCATTCATATCAGGCATACTAATATCGCTGACCAACACATCTGGCTTTACCTCTGCTAGGGTTTGTAATGCTTCATAAGCAGAAGATACCGCGATGATAGAAGCCCCATCTTGCTCTAATACAAAAGCAACAAAATCTCGCGAATCAGCATCATCATCGACAACTAAAACTCGAACACCAGTGAGGGGTAAGGAGTTAGTAGTTAAGAATGTCGGATAGTTTTGTTCTTCCTTCAGCTTTGGGCTTTCATCTGGTAGAAGCGGTAAGCTAACAGTAAATATTGCCCCTTTCCCATCACCCTGACTCTCTGCTTTAACGATGCCGCCATGCATTTCAATGATATTACGGACAATTGCCAATCCCAGTCCTAATCCACCAAAACTTCTAGTAGATGTGCTATCTGCTTGGCGGAAATAATCAAACACATAAGGTAAAAACTCAGCGCTAATTCCCTTACCTGTATCGCTAACTATGATTTGAGCATAGCCATCAGCTTGCTCTAGTCGCACTTCTACTTTTCCTCCCTTGGGTGTAAATTTGATCGCGTTAGAAAGGAGATTCCAAACGACTTGCTGCAAACGAGTCGAGTCGCCCATCACTTGTCCCGTAAGCGGTGCAAATGCTGTATTCACGTTAATCAACTTTGTTTCTGCCGCTAAACCCATTGTCTGTAGTGCCGACAATACCATAGACTCTAAGTTAATCTTCGTAATATTCAGCGTCAGTTTGCCCTGTAAAATTCTGGAGATATCCAGCAAGTCCTCAATGAGTTGAACCTGTAATGAGGCATTCCGCTCGATTGTGGCTAGTGCTTCAAATGTCTTTGTTTGGTCTAACCTGCCAGTTTGCAACAACTTTGACCAGCCGAGAATTGCGTTTAGTGGAGTGCGTAGTTCGTGAGAGAGGACGGCTAAAAATTCATCTTTAATTCGATTGGCTGTTTCTGCTTTTGCTCGTGCTATTTGTTCTAATTGCAACAGTTGCGCCCGTTCTTCAAGTATTTGTTTTTGTTCGTGGATATCTGTATATGTTCCAAACCACTTTACTACAAAACCTTGCTCATCTTTGAGCGGTAAACCTCGCGCTAGCTGCCAACGATAGGAGCCATCCAAGGCCCGTTTGAAGCGATATTCATTGTTATATATAGTCTTATTTTTTACAGCATCAGACCACACCTCATCAGCACTTTGGATATCATCTGGATGTAATGCCGCTAACCAACCAGAACCCAAGGACTGCTCTAATGTTAGCCCAGTGTAATCGTACCAATTTTGATTAAAAAAATCACATTCACCATTAGCATCCGTTGTCCATACAAGTTGAGGAATTGCCTCAGCTAAGTAACGGTAGCGTTCTTCGCTTTGTCGGAGAACTTCTAAGATGCGTTGGCGTTCCAAGATTTCTTGTTGTAATTGCTCGTTAGTCTTGGTAATTTCATTGGTGCGAACAGCAACCATTTCTTCGAGATGATTCTGGTATTTTCGTAGTTCCTCCTCAATCCGTAAGCGCTCGGCTATTTGTGTTTGAAGTTCTTGATTTGCTTCTTCTAGTTGAGCGGGGCTAGGAAGTGCCAGTGCTTGGGGAACTAGAGATACAAGTTGTACTGCTGTAATTACAGATATTGTGGCTGTTACTGCTTTGACAAACCCCGACACCCAATAGGTTGGATGCCAAAGCGTCCAAATCTCTATTAAATGAGTGGTGCCACAAGCTACGATAAATGCACTAAACAGCAGAAAAATCCAATCAAAGGGCAAATCCTGCCGCTTGCGGACAAAGTAAAATAGTGTAGCTGGAATCGAATAATAAGCTAGTGCAATGAAGGCGTCAGATAATATATGTAACCAAACTAAATTCCTTTGCCATAGATAGCAGTGCCCATGTGGAATAAATGATCCTGATGTAAAAAAGTTAGTCCACAATTCTGATATTATGTCTGACATAAACACTTGATTTTTGGGAATCTATAAAATCTACGATTAAATCTCTGTCCTCGCTTAATAGTATTTTAGTGCTAAAATACTATTGGTACAGTGTGTCTAAGTCCTGTACTGTTTAGGGAGACTATAATATATCTTGGCAAAGCAAGAAAGCTGTTAGTCTCATAGATGTTTTACCAAAAGACAAGCTTTTAAAATCCCCCAAATTTTCTCCTCTAAATCAATTCATTGCCGGCTATGGAGCTTGTAGCGCACCAGATTGTAATTAGAGATATGGGTGAAAATGAATGGGGAGCATCTCAATGAGTATAAAAACACGCTTGCCCTGGCGAATGGAATTCGCGGCTATATAGACAAAACCCACCGACCTGGGTTTTAAATTCTTTGAGTTTGCGTAGGCGGCCTACCCTTCTCTTCAAAAGGCTGCGCCAACGGGTTCTCAAAAGGAGTACATTTGTGTAGCGGCGATTTCTAATCGCCTGGTATATTTGCTTTCGCTGAGATGCTCCCAAATGAATGTAGGGACATAGCAATGCTACGTCTTTAGAAGGGTTCTGGATAACGCATATTTCATTTCTGGAGATGTCTATTGTAAGGGACTGATATCATGTCCGCTTGATTACTTATCAAACCTGAAGAACCCCACCCCGCCAAAGCTACGCTTTGTCTCCCCTCCCCGCAAGCGGCAGGGCTGTTTCATTCGTTCAGATCAGAATTTTGTCAAGAGTATCAACCAGAAAATTTAGTGAGTTGGTAATCGAAAAATTACTGTTTCAATCGGTAAATTTAAGTGCGATCGCCTGGTTTTTGACCCAATTAGAGTGTTTAAAAACCTGATTTTTTTGACTGATACGCTTGTAAATTAAGGTCTTTTAGGGAATGAATCAGCCCTGCCCGCAAGCGGGGAGGGGATTAAGGGGAGCCAGTGCGGTCTTCTCCCTTGGCGCTAGCCTCTCCCTTTGGGAGAAGGGGAGACGCTAAAAGCGATAGCGTAGCGTTAGCGAGTCCGCGTTCGCTTTTAGCGTCTCGTAGAGAGCGTCTGGGGTCTCCCCAAGTGGAGCATCTGGCGTGTGGGGTGCAATTACCGTGGGAATCATAACTAATTATGCGGACATGATATGACAAGAAATATAGCGGTTCTCGCTTGGATGCAATACAGTTTGACCTCTCCAAACCTCTCCCCTTTTAGGAGAGAGGCTTTGAATATTACTCTCCAACGCTAGTAGGGAATGGGCTGTTCTTGTTAGGTCTGTATTGCACTCAACTGAGAACCGCTATAAATTATCCATCTTGTGGGGTGGGCAACATGAGCGCCCTAAATCTGGGACGGGTGGGGACACCCATCCCACAAGAAAATTTGGGATGTTTTTTTATTTGTCAGTCCATAAGGGCTATGAAGGAAGTGGTCAAACTTGTGAAAATTGCGGATATAATTACGGCAGACATTGGTAAATTCCAAAATAAAAACCATTCTCACCATAATGATGGGAATGGTAAAAAAATTAGGAGACTGAACAGGAAGATTTTATCTACGCAATTCTTACTCAATTGAAGATTTACTAGACTTAGCACTCATTTTATCTAACAGTTGAGCGATTTTTTTAGCTTTTTCAGGTTGGCGCTGTTTTTGTAATAAATCTTTAGCTTGTAGTAGGTTAGTTTTAGCTTCTTCTTCTCGCTCTTGCTGCATGAAAATATTCGCCAGACGCAAGTAAGCATCAGGATTTTTCGGACTGCGGCGAATTGCTTCCCGGAATAATTCTGTTGCTTCTTCTACTTGTCCTTGCTGGTTTAAAACATCTCCCAAAAATAAGCGCACCACATCATTAGTAGAGTTGAGGGAAATGACTTTGCGAAAGGCTGCTTCTGCACCTTGGTAATCTTTTGCTTGAGCAAGATTGATTCCTTTTTGAAACAAGTCTGAGGTAATCAAAGTTTTCCAGGCGAAATAGCCAAGGGTTGACAGACTGATCGCAACTACAACAGCAGCGATAATAGAACTAGTGGGAAAGGTTTCTAGCATTGTCTAAGCCAAAAGGCAGGCGATAGGAAAAATCAGATATTCCGTAAAAAATAGTTTCCAGATAAATTGGTAGAATTGAGCGATCGCACTTTTATCTTGTAAGTCTACCTTCAAACTCCGCAACCATAGCCAAACCAACAGTCCCAAATGAGTCACTACCAGGAATATGGGGTTAATTGAGGCGACGCGTAGCACCCCAACTAGAATTATTCCCAGATAGCAGATAGTTATTACCCAAAGAGCCAGATTGAACACAGCTTTCGGGCCTAGTTTGATGGTGAAAGTAGTAATATTGTAGAGGCGATCGCCTTCCATATCGGGGATATCTTTAAAGATAGCGATCGCAAAGGTAAACACCAAAATAAATAACGTCAGCACCCACACCACAGGCACAATTGTTTGGCTTTGTTGCAATGCCCAGCTGTAGTGCAGATACAATCCTAAATTAACAATCGTACCGCGCACCGAAAAAATACACAGCGCCGCCCAAACGGGAAACTGTTTTAAGCGAATTGGCGGTAAAGAATAAGCAGTCCCAATGGCCAAACTAATGGCCACCATCCCCAATAAGAACGGCCCAGTTAGCCACGCCACAACTAGCGCCAAAATCCCAGTCAAAGCAACAATTAATTGCCCTGTTTGCTGGGAAAACTCACCCGATGCTAAGGGTAAATGAGGCTTATTAATCTTGTCAATTTCCACATCTTCTAATTGATTCAGCCCCACAATGTAGACATTGCCGCACAGACAAGCAATCCATGCGCCCAACACAGGGAGTAGGCTTGCCGTGAGCGTAGTCGAATGGGAGTGGGGAGTAGGCTTGCCGTGAGCGTAGCCGAACGGGAATAGGGAATCCGTAGGATTACTAATGGCAATGGCAATTAAATATAAACCCAAAACACTCAGACTTGTACCAATAATCGTGTGCGGGCGAGAGAATTTCCAGAAGGCGTATAACCACTGGAAATATGATTGAACTGGTTTGCCTGGTAAAGGGCTATTTTCAGAACTCTGGCTCATGAGTTGTTTAGATACAATATTCTGGCTGGTTGTTAATCATTGTCACAGAATTTGGTCATTTGTCATTGGCTATGGGGCACTTGTACTAAGCATTCGCGTAGCGTCTCCAAGAGTTGCCGTTGGCGCAGCCTAAGAAGAGAAGTAAAGGTCTTGATACAAATCCTAATCCATTGAGTAAAATAGCTTTTACCAATATTCCCGCCGAAATCTTCTCACGAGGGTCTATTCCTAATTTAGAATTAATTGTTTCAAGCACTGTCATCACCCGACTTAAATCTGGTAAGTGCATTCGTACTATGTGTTTTCTGTTTGAATTCTAGCCAGTTGTAGTGAAGCGGTGACGCTTGCGCTGCATCCACATTAAGGTGGTTCGGAGAGCGTAGACGTCAACAACTGGCCATTGGGTGGGATTTCGAGACGGGAATAAATCCCTTGTAGAATTTTCTCAATGTCCCTGTAACCCTGCTGATATATCAATTAAAACTGCAACAGAAATATTTTGGATGCCAAATTGCCAAAAGCACTCAACATAATTACTAATTCGTAATTCGTCATAACTTACGCATTGACAAAGTAGACTAAAAATGCTGTTAATGGAGGATTCTAGCAGACCCGGGTAATTTACGTTTTGGTCACTTTTTCCTGAATGAATGTCCTGTTTTCCCTCTTGACTAGCTGTAGATGTGATTAGAAATGGATTATTGGGGAGAATTCTTTGAGCATCGAAAACGACGGTCGCGGTAGTGGCAGGTAATGTTATGGTTTTTGTATTAGTTATAGATAGCGTCGGCGCAGCCCAACCTAACCATCGCTATCGCCTGATGAGAGCTAACTGATTAAACTGGTGTTATGTTGAATGAGGCAAGAGTGATTAAATAAAGATTAATGTCTCTTACCTGCTCCCAGATATAGCTCACCCACTTTCGGGTCATTCAACAATTCTTCACCAAGACCGGAGATCGCATCACGTCCCGATTCTAATACATATCCACGATTAGCCATCTCTAAAGCTTTACGGGCATTTTGTTCTACTAATACGATCGCAGTACCCGCCTGATTAATTTGTTTAATCTGCTCAAATACTTGTGTCACCAAGATCGGGGATAAAGCAGCAGATGGTTCATCTAAAATTAGCAAACTAGGTTCCAACATCAAAGCTTTGCCCATCGCTAGCATCTGGCGTTCTCCTCCAGAGAGAGTACCAGCGCGTTGACGACGGCGATCGCTTAGTCTGGGGAACATAGTAAATATTTTATCTTTAATTGGTTTGAGAGGAACGTTAAGCACAAAAGCGCCCATCTCCAAATTCTCTTCAACACTGAGAGAGGGGAAAACATTGGCGATTTGCGGTACGTAGCACATTCCTCGTTGGACGATTTCATTAGACTTTAGCCCGACGATATTTTCACCTTTGAAGGTAATTGTGCCTGTGTGGGGGATCAAAAGCCCAAAAATTGCTTTGGCCAAAGTAGATTTACCCGCACCGTTGGGGCCAATCACTGTCACCAATTCCCCTGGTGCAACCCGGAAATTCACACCTTGCAGGATATCTACATCTTTGATGTATCCGGCGTGGACATTTTGGATATCTAGTAAATAGTCATTGGTCATTGGTCATTGGTCATTGGTCATTGGTCATTGGTCATTGGTCATTGGTCATTGGTCATTGGTCATTGGTCATTGGTCATTGGTCA
>NZ_JBALEK010000057.1:0-99979 GCF_036917815.1 Nostoc sp.
TGAAACAGTAATTTTTCGATTACCAACTCACTAAATTTTCTGGTTGATACTCTTGACAAAATTCTGATCTGAACGAATGAAACAGCCCTGCCCTAACCCCCCTTAAAAAGGGGGGAACCGGAATCAAAGTCCGCCAATTTATCGGGGAGCCACTGCGTTGGGCGGGTTCCCCGACTTGAAGCACGTGGCGTGGATTTAGGGGGATCTCCAAGGGTTATAGCGTTTCTCGACCTAGTTAGGTACACCCGTAAGGGCACGGCACTGCCGTGCCCCTACACCTAGCGATATAATGTTGTACCGCATCTGAATGGGAACCGCTATAGGCGTCTAAAAAAAACTTTTCAAACAACCTCTTCCCTTCCCGCTCTTTGCGTCCAACTCTTACGAGATGCTGCACGTAGCTTGCTAGTAATCTTTTTGAGATATTTCATCAAGAAAAATTTTCCTGTGAATCAGTATAATAATGGCAAATCAAGCCACTTTATACTTAAATATAATTTTTACCGTAGGCGTAGCCCGCCGTACTCCTAGGGAGAAGCAAGCTACGCGTAGCGTCTCGTAAGAGTTGGCATCGCACCTTTTTATCCCATCTCACCAAATCGCGTTGATCCCGCTTTGATATAGTTATGGCAATTACTCGCTGTATGCTATGGACGGTTCATTTAAACAACCTAAACTCTAACTAGTGCGATCGCTCACCGTATTTGCGACAGCAGCACGATAAAATTCTAAAACCATAATCGTACTAAAAGGTCTAAATGGCAGAAACACTATTCTTCAACGCCTTACGGGAAGCCATTGATGAAGAAATGGCGCGTGACTCCAGCGTATTCGTTCTCGGTGAAGATGTCGGACACTACGGCGGTTCCTATAAAGTTACCAAAGACCTGTACCAAAAATATGGCGAACTCCGCGTTTTAGACACCCCCATTGCCGAAAATAGCTTTACTGGCATGGCTGTGGGAGCCGCAATGACTGGGTTACGTCCCATCATCGAAGGGATGAATATGGGCTTTTTACTACTCGCCTTCAACCAAATAGCCAACAATGCTGGGATGTTGCGCTATACTTCTGGCGGTAACTTTAAAATTCCGATGGTAATTCGCGGCCCTGGAGGTGTGGGACGACAGCTAGGCGCAGAACATTCCCAGCGACTAGAAACCTACTTTCAAGCTGTGCCAGGATTAAAAATTGTTGCCTGCTCCACACCAAGAAACGCTAAAGGACTACTGAAATCCGCTATCCGCAATGATAATCCCGTGTTGTTCTTTGAACACGTTCTGCTTTACAACTTGAAAGAAGATTTACCAGAAGAAGAATATTTGTTACCTCTGGATAAAGCCGAAATTGTGCGTGAAGGAAAAGATGTAACCATTATTACTTACTCGCGGATGCGCCATCATGTGGTGCAAGCAGTAAAAACTCTTGAAAAACAAGGATATGATCCAGAAATTATCGACCTGATATCCCTCAAGCCATTAGATTTTGATACAATTGGGGCATCAATACGTAAAACCCATAAAGTCATTGTTGTGGAAGAATCCATGCGAACTGCGGGTATTGGAGCAGAAGTCATCGCCTCAATAAACGATCGCTTATTCGATGAATTGGATGCGCCAGTATTGCGGCTTTCTTCCCAAGATATTCCCACACCCTATAACGGCAATCTGGAACGACTGACAATCGTCCAACCAGAGCAAATAGTCGAAGCTGTGGAAAAAATGGTAGCGTTGCGAGTCTAGGGAGTAGGGATTAGGGACTGGGGAGATGAGGGAGATGAGGGAGAAATCAATTCAAAATTCAAAATGACGCTCTCTACGAGACGCTAAAAGCGAACGCGGACTCGCTAACGCTGCGCTAACAAAATTCAAAATTCAAGAATTTATTTATTCCTGCCTCCTGCCTCCTCTTTCCCAATGCCCAATGCCCAATGCCCTAACTCCTCTAAAAGAGCGCTATTATAGCCTTTGTCAGTTGCGAGTTATGGTATGCAAAGACAGCGATCGCTTTTAATTTTAATTGTAGTCCTGGTAATCGCCGCTATAGCGGTGATTACCACAATTTCGATTCCGTTAGGACTGGACTTGCGCGGAGGCTCACAGCTCACAATTCAAGTGAAAACAACACCGGAGATTAAGCAAATCACCGATCGCGAATTGGAAGCCGTGAAAAAAGTAGTCGAAGGCCGCATTAACGGTCTTGGCGTTTCTGAACCAGTGGTGCAAACTGTAGGGAAAGATCAAATCCTAGTGCAATTGCCCGGAGTCAGCGATCCACAACAAGCTGAACGGGTGCTAGGGGGTACAGCACAGTTAGAATTTCGGACACAAAAACCAAATACAGAAACCCAACTGCTTGCTTTCCAAGCATCCAGAGCTGAATATAAATCCAAGCAGCAAGATTTGAGAAAGAGTAACAATCAAGCAGAAATTGTCAAAAATCAGCAAGATTTACAGAAAAATAATCAAGCGATCGCTGAATTGTTTGAAAGCACAAACCCCCCACTCGCAGGGAAATTTCTGAAAGAGGCAGCCGGTGAACCCTCTCAAGGCAACAATTGGAATGTTGCCATTCGCTTCGATCAAAAGGGTGGTGAACTGTTTGCCGAACTGACGAAAAAACTTGCCGGGACAGGACGCAGTATTGGTATTTTCCTAGACAATGAACTGATCAGCGCTCCCAGTGTCGGGCCAGAATTTGCCGCTACTGGTATTACTGGTGGTGCTGCTGTGATTACAGGTAGGTTTACCGCCGAAGAAGCTAACAACTTAGGTGTGCAGCTCCGGGGGGGTGCTTTACCCTTACCAGTGCAAATCGTCGAAAACCGCACTGTTGGAGCAACATTAGGGAAAGATAGTATTCAACGCAGTATTTACGCTGGTGCTGGCGGATTGCTGTTAGTATTAATTTTCATGTTAGTTTACTACCGACTACCAGGATTAATTGCCGACTTTGCCTTGATTATCTATGCGGTATTGACTTATGCCACCTTCGCTTTGCTAGGTGTGACATTAACTCTCCCCGGTATTGCTGGATTTATTCTCAGTATCGGTATGGCAGTTGATGCTAACGTATTGATTTTTGAACGCACCCGTGAAGAACTACGCGCTGGCAAAAGTTTATATCGTTCTGTAGAGTCAGGATTCTACCGAGCTTGGTCTAGCATTTTAGATAGTCATGTCACATCATTAATTTCTTGTGCTGCACTGTTTTTCTTAGGAGCAGGTTTAGTTAAAGGCTTTGCTTTGACATTGGCGCTAGGGTTATTGGTGAATTTGTTTACTGCCATTACTTGTAGCCGCACACTGCTGTTCTTATCATTGCAATTTCCCAACTTGCGTAAGCCAGAGTTGTTTTGTCCCAATCTCTCAACGTCAATTAAATCTGGTGCGGAGGTGCAGTTATGAAATTTAGTGTCATCAAACAGCGAGGATTATGGTGGACAATTTCTGCTACCCTGATGATCGTTAGCATCGTGGGGATGGTGATTTCTTGGCAACAACTCGGCGCACCACTACGTCCCAGCTTAGATTTTATTGGTGGTACGCGACTACAATTTGAACGCGATTGTACACAATCAAACAACTGCACTCAACCCATTGATATCTCTAACGTCAGGGAAGTCGTTGACGCTCAGAAGCTAAATAATAGTAGCATCCAAGTTGTTGGTAAAAACCAACAGGGAATATCCATTCGCACAAAGACATTAGATGTTGAGCAACGCACCCAGTTGCAAACAGCTTTGAGTGAAAAAATTGGAGCCTTTGACCCGAAAGCCACCCAAATTGACACCGTTGGTCCGACACTTGGCCGTCAACTACTTTCCCAAGGGTTATTAGCTCTGCTTGTCTCCTTTGCTGCGATCGTTATTTATTTGAGTGTGCGCTTCCAGATAGACTATGCCGTAATCGCAATTCTTGCATTGTTCCATGATGTTTTGATTACGCTGGGTGCTTTCTCCATCTTGGGATTAGTCGCAGGTATTGAAGTTGATAGTCTTTTCGTCGTTGCTATTTTGACTATTACTGGTTTCTCGGTGACAGATACCGTAGTTATCTACGATCGCATTCGAGAAATACTGACTCTACATCCTAACGATCACATTGACAAAGTTGTTGATGATGCCATCAATCAAACTTTAACGCGCTCAATCAATACCACGTTAACCGTTTTGCTAACCTTGTTTTCCCTATTCCTATTTGGTGGAGAAACACTGAGAAACTTTTCCCTAGCTTTGATTATTGGCTTCACGATGGGTGCTTATTCAAGTATTTTCATCGCCAGTACTCTCCTAGCTTGGTGGCGAGAGCGCAAAGGTCAAACTATCGTGGTAGAAGGTGCTGGGTCAATTGATACACCTACTAGTTCTCAGGATAGTTAAACTTGTGTATATTTCACAATTGGGTGAAAGCATTTTAAATTGCTCACCTATACTTTGAAATTTTATTCCCATTTATGGATCAACCGGAAGAACCATTAACTACTGTCCCAGACTTTGACAAATCTGACCCAGACTTTGCCCAACAAGTACAAAGGTTACATCAGCTGACAGTATATGGCCGATGGCTGTTTGTGGGCTGTTTATGGCTGACCATTGCACCTGTTTCCTTGTGGGGTCTACGTGCAGAAATTTCTTTGTGGCAACAATATTTTACCTGGGTGGCAGTGAGATTTGGACTCTTCTACCATCCACTATCTACCTTTGGTTTAGCCTTTTGTCTGGGCATGACTGCTGCTGTTTTAGTTTGGCAAAGTCGAAATATTCTATTCGGATTACCAGAGCCGGAAAAACAACGTTTAGAAAAACAAGTTTATCGGATTCGTCAACAGGGAGCAACTCATCCTCTGTGGAAGTGGGTTTGTCATTAAATTTTCTTTCTCGTTGCATATACATATACACGTACAGCAATTTCTAGAGATGAACGAGCCTCAGATTCAATTTAGCGAACAGCTTCGCTGCGCCAAAGGCGAACGCCAGTCTGAAATTGACCTTTACCAACTCCAAGAACTGTTAAATGTTTCAGCTTTCTGGGCAAAGGGACGCAGTGTTGAGGATTTAGGTATAGCCATTGCCAACAGTGAACCAGTGATTTCTGTGTGCGATCGCGATCGACTCATTGGCTTTGCGAGAGCAACATCCGATGGCATATATCGCGCCACAATTTGGGATGTTGTGATTCATCCAGATTATCAACATAGTGGGTTGGGAAGCAATTTACTAGAAACCCTTTTGAATCATCCCCGCATGAGGTCCGTTGAGCGCGTTTATCTGATGACTACTCACCAACAGGGTTTCTACGAAAAGATTGGTTTTCAACCCAACACTACCACGACGATGGTGCTACACAACCTAGCTAACCGTGCTTTCGTTGCTGCTACAGAAGTTCAGCTTCAGGAATCACTAGGGGGATAGAGATTTGTAGTCTGGTAAACTGCTGAAGTGGTTCTTTGACAATGGTCGAGGGCAGGATTTCTAACTTTCCTCCCATAACTTCCATCAAAGTCTGATTGATTAATAGCCTCATTCCTGGGGAAAGAGCAGCGTTTTCTTGGTCAATCTTGGTCAGATGATCTTCAGATTTGAGCAAATCAATCGGCTCGCTCCAAGTCATAGCATGGGTTGGTACATCCAGCCAAATGTTTACAAAATTACTTGTAGGTATGGCGCTACTGGAAATACAGATGCTACCTTCCTCCATTTGAGTAATAGCAGTATCTATTAAGCTGGTCAATATTTGACGGAGCCAGAGATAATCTACCAAAACATAAATTTCTGGGTCTGCGGGTAACAATTGCAAGGGAAAATTGCGATTTGCCGCCAGCATATAAGTTAATTTATGAACCTCCTCCAAAACTTGGGCTAAGGGTCTGGGCTGAATATCTAATTTATTGGTACCATGTTCAGTCCTGGCAACGTTGAGAATTTCATCCATCAGCTTGAGCAACTTCAGCGTTCGCTCATGAGCTTGGGCAATAAATTCTCGTTCTTCAGCTGGATCTTCACACAAATCTGACAAAATTAACTGATGTAAGCCAATCAAACCATTGAGAGGCGATCGCAATTCATGGGTAGTTCGCGCCAAAAAACCAGCTTTAAACAGGCTCATTTCCCTAGCCATCAGGTATGCCAGCTGCGTTTGCTGTAGCTGTTGCGATATTGGCGGCATATCCGGTTGATCTAATGGTGCTACTGGGGATGAGCTAGATAAAACATTTGGCGATGCCTGCGCCGGGCATAGCCATCGCCCAAATAACTGACGGAAAACCATACCTAGTGCTATTCCGACTGCTAGATATATCCAGTTGCTCCAATTCATAATTTGGCAATTATTAACTTGTTAATTGACCACAACAGCCCAAACTAAAGTTTCAGATTTCTCTGTTGTCAAAATCAGGAAGACAACATTATAGCTACCTATATCTGGTTATCACTCGAAATATCTAACTTGATCCGACCTTGCCGCAAAATTTCCCAATTTACCCCTGTCCATTTAGCAACAGTGGAAGGTACACCCATCCCCGGCATTTCACCCTGGCATTCTGTTGTTGCTAGAGTTAGAACCTGGGGAAACTGAGTCTCAATTTCTGCCATTGTTTGCAAAGGCGGCTGACCGGAAAAATTAGCGCTAGTGGTGGCAAGAGGGCCTGTTTGAGTCAAAATAGATTGAGCGATCGCACTGTTCGGTACTCGAATACCAATTGTTGTTGGATCGATAGGGTTCATAACCTTTGGCAGGCGTTGACTCGCTGGCAAAACTAACGTCAGCCCTCCTGGCCAATATTTATCTGCTAATTCTTGCCAAACTTTATACTCCTTCTGACTACCTTTGACATACAGCCACAAATCTTCAGCCCTAGCCGCCATCAAAATCAAAGGTTTATCTTGACTACGTTGCTTCGCCGCAAAAATTAATGCTGCTTTTTCTGGTATAGCTGCAAGTGCAGGAACAGTATCGGTGGGAAAGCTTACTAACAGTCCAGAGCGTGCGCCAACTATTAGGTCTTTGAGGGAAACTTGCGTCATCTTGCTAAGTAAGTCGGCGAGAACAATTCAATATATATAAAGAAATATAGCGTTTCTCAATCTAGTGAGGTACATCTTAAGCCCCCTCCTCGCTTGCGGGGAGGGGGTTGGGGGTGGGGTTCTTCTACCTCACTCAACCGATAACCGCTATATAGGACTTTAGGGATTTCCAAAAAATAAATTATCCATCTTGTGGGGTGGGCATCCTCGCCCTGAATATCAGACGGTGAGGATACCCATCCCAGTCCCCAGTTCAATTACTGGCTTAAATGTTGTGATAGGGATGCGTGTGGGGTAATCCCAAATTACCCTTCCTCTAGACACAGAGCGGAGCGGAACATGGGTCTGAATCCCCTAGTTCAAAAGCGTGGTTCTCTTACCCCTACGGGGAAGCTGACTTTTCACGGGATCTGGAAAACCTCTCTCTAAATCTCTCTCCTAAAAGGAGAGAGACTTGGAATTTTCCCCCTTCCCTCGTAGGGAAGGGGGTTAGGGGGTTAGGTTTTTCGTGGCTTTTCCACATAACGTGAAAAGTCAGACGGGGAAGCAAGCTACAGGCGGGGTCGAATCCCCACGAGAACTATCCCCCTTGCCTCTTTTTTGCTATTAACTTCGTACCATTCGGCTTAGGTGTAAATGGTGAAGGGTGGGATTTGTTCGTTGAGTACCCAGTCACCAACTTCGTGGACTTTGTAGGCAACTGGATCATGCAGAGTATGAGTACGGACGTTGCGCCAGAAGCGATCAAAGCGATATTTTGTCGCAGCCGCACGAGTTCCCATGACTTCAAAAATCTTGCTTGTTACTTCTAATGCCACTCGTGTAGTCAAGACTTTGGCAGTGCTAATAGTAACAGCAGTTTCACCGCGTTCGATGGCTGTCAGGTGTTCTCCCTTTTCCCAGGCCGATTGGAAGACCGAGTTGACATAATCAACATGGCTGATGGTCGAAATCAAACTCACCCAGAGATTACCGTATTGCTCAATAATATAAGGATCTTTAGCTGCCGTGTGGGCAGGTGAAAAAATCCAGGGACGGGTTGCAGATAGGGTATATTGCTTGCCTTCCTCAAATGCGCCCAGTGCAATTCCCAGATAGAAATTGACAAAGACAGATTGGAACGCAGGGGTCACCAATGAGGCAAAGGAGCTAGGCGCATCCTTAGAGTCAGGATTGCCCAGAATCTCATCTCGGTGAATCAAGACATTATTAAAACTGACACTACCGCTATCGGTTTGTCGCTGTCCAATGTAATCCCAATCGTCATTGAGAATCACTCCTTCCCGATGGCTGGGAACAATAGCAACAGGAAGATTCTCAACCGCTTCCCGATGCTTGGGAACAATGGCAACGGGAAGATTCTCCATATATCCGCGTGCGGCTGTCACTACAATGATGTCGGAGCCAGTACTGCCTGTGGCAAAGTTTTTAGTACCATTGAGCCGGAAATTGTTTCCATCTTGTGTTAGCACCAATTTAGGATCTCGCGGATTAACAGCATCACCCCAAAACCAGTTGTTGCGAGTAGTTTCGCTGTAGAATCGGGCTTTTTGTTCGCGAGTACCATTTAGTTCAGGAATGACAGAATTGACATAGTGATAACCCAAAAGTTGACCAAGGGAGCCATCCGCTTTAGCAATTTCTCGTACAACTTTCAGGGCTGTAACCCAAGTTTGACCAAATCCCCCATATTCTTCTGGGATCAGGAGTTTAAGCAGACCACTTTCCCGCAGAAGATTTAGTTCGGCGGTTGGACTACCACCTTTAGCATCTCGTTCGACTGCTGTTTTAGCAAACTCCTTTCCTAATGAGGCAGCTAGAGCAATGTAGTCTTTTGTTTCTTGTAAGGTAGATAAAACCATTTCCAGCATCTCCATCAAATCTGTACTCTCACATCTCGCACCTAGCCCTAGCGATTAGAAATCGCGGCTATACAAACTTTCGTCCACCTCCGTGGACTAAGAGGAAATCAAGGGTTTTTAACCCACGGAGGTGGGTTTTGCCTGTGTAGCCGCGACTTCCAGTCGCCTGGTGCAAGATATAAGTACTAAAACTATTCGCTAACTATTTGCTTAAATGTTGTGCAAGGTCTGCGATCGTCGGATAATCCCAAACTACCCTTAGCTCTAGCTCTTTTCCTAGCCAATCTGCTAAATCTCCGGTTAAAACCACCGCAACTGAGGAATCTAAACCATAACGTGCAAAAGTGGTTTCTACATTTATTTGTTCGGGTTCGATTTCTAGCAAATCTGCTAGATAAGAAATCAACCATTCTTTGATTTCTGTAGTAGAGACTTTTAAAGATTCAGTTTTTTGAGAAAGCATACATCCTCCAAAATTTAGACTAAAATCAGCTAGCAGTTTTTTTCGCTTCAATCATTCCTAGCGTGGGAACTTTAACATCCCAAGCTAAACCTAATACTTCAAGAATGCGGATTAACCAGTACCCTAAATCAACTTGCCACCATTGCAACCCAAACTTTGATGAGTTAGGAAAAGCATGATGATTATTATGCCAAGCTTCTCCTCCTGTAGGAATTGCTAGCCAAACATTATTAGTACTCTTTTCAGTAGTATTGAAGTAGCGACTACCATACAGATGAACAATGGAGTTAAGACTCCAAGTTAAATGATGCACTACAAAAATTCTGACAAGCCCTCCCCACAAAAATCCTTGCCCTACACCTATCCAAGTACCTGACAATATTCCTCCAAGAATAGCTGGAATCAAAAGACCCAAAAAAACGAAAGCTAGGTACTGTTGATTGACTTTTTTCATCACAGGGTCTTGCAACAAATCCTTCGCAAAAACTGTAGAATTTGTGAGTTCGCCACTAAGCATCCAACCAATATGGCTATGCCACATTCCCCTTAACTTTCCCCAAGATTCTCCTTGGTGAAGGTTGGGAGAATGAGTATCTCCTATTTGGTCACTGTATTGATGATGCCGTCTATGGTTGCTAACCCAATTGATGACAGGGCCTTGAGCTGCCATAGAAGCCAAAATAGCGAAAGCAACTCGAATATATGGGTGGGTTTTAAAAGCACAGTGAGCTAAAAGCCGATGATTACCTACAGTCACTCCCCCAACCATAGTTAAAAACCAGAAAACCAAAAGCAATTCTAATTCCATGAGATTAATTCCCAAATCCCAAGCGAATTTGAGCGCTATCAGTGTACCGATCAAAGGAATTATGATCGTGGCTGCGGCAAACCGCTTTTGGACTGTTTGTAAGTAATCATTTTTGATTGTGATTTTTGCTTCTTTTTTTGAAGTAAGTAAAGAAGGACTTTGATTATTTAACTGCATTAGCTTTTACACCCTCATTAAATTTTTGATATTTAGGCTTTCTGACAGAGATATTCATCCAGATCATCTTCTTCTCCAGCTAAATTTTGCTCGAAATCACCAATTTTTTCTGCATACTGATTAATCAAATTCTCCACCTGATTAGTATCTAGTAAAGTCTGGTCATAGAGATTTTCTGCAAGAGCATAAGCTATCTTTGCCTGAAAATATTCTTGACCCCACTTTTCGACACGTTTTAATTCATCTGTCGGCTCACTTTGATCTGACTTTTGTATGCAAGCAAGCACAAATGCCCATGCAGCTACATCACCCAATTTTTGGGATAATATTTTACTGAATTTCTTATTACTGCTCCGAGATAGGTTTTTATTTTTGAGGTAAGAAGCACAATATTCCGCCGTTTGTTGCAATTGCTCACTGATTTTTGTCGCTCCCAGAAACTCATTGAGAGATGAACAGACTTGAGGTGTTTGGTATAAAGCTAATAAACCTAAGTGCATCTGTAAAGTTTCAGTCGGTCCCTCAAAAATCCGAAACAAACGAGCATCCCGTAAGATTTGGGGCGCAATATTAGATTCGATATAACCCCGTCCACCTAACAGTTGAACAAGATGATCGGCTGCTTGCCACATTAATTCAGGTGCGATAATTTTAGCGACAAGATAAGCTTCTGAAGGAACATATTTCCCTTCATCTAGGGATGTTGCAATGTTTTTAACCAAGCACTCAACTGCACCAATTGCTGCTGTTAAATCACTCAGACGTTGTAAAGTAATCTGTTGATTTATTAGCCGTTCTATACCAATTGAGCGACGGTTAGCATAACGAAGCATGAGTTGGGCACAATGTTTCATTCCGCCAATACAGGTTGCAGCAATTCCCAATCGTGCCAGTTGCATTGCGTCCTGGGCTATTTCAAAACCTGAACCAATTTTGCCTAAAACATTTTCGTGATTGACTTTTACTTGTTCAAGGTGAATAGTATTCTGAACCATACCTCGCATTCCCATTGTCAGAGCTTCAGTACCTTGCTTCAATCCTTGAGCATTTTCAGGGATGGTAAATGCTGTGATTCCCAAAGATTCGCCTTGTTCATCTACAACATGAGCAAAAATATTGATCGCGCTTGACCAAGATGCAGAACCGCTCCAAATTTTGGTGCCGCTAAGTAACCACCCACCACTTCCATCTGGATGCGCTTCAGCTTTGATTCCTCTAGGATTAGATCCGGCGGATGCTTCGGTAATCGCAAAGGCTGCTAAATCTCTCCCTTGGGCTAAATTCTGGAGATAGGTTTCTTTGATTTGAGGTGTACCATATTTAAGAATTGGATAGATTCCCAGAAAGTTGTTTACACCCACAAATGAAGCTAAGTTGAGATCAATAGCTGCAAGTTGTTCCATCACTTGCAACGTATCACTGTAACTTAAGCCCAGACCCCCGGATGATTGAGGCACAATCATTCCTAATAAGCCTTTTTTGCCAAAGTCTAGAACGACATGGGGCGTTATACACCGTCGCTCGTCCATCAGTCTAGAATTGATTCGTCTTTGGGCATAGTCACGTAACCAATGGATGACTTGTTCTGCACGTTGACGACTTGAACTTTCTAAGGACTGACTTTGACTATTAAACTGCATTAGCTTTTGCGTCCTCCTGAATATTCGCTCTTTGAGAATCTTTACTCAGAAAACCTCTCTCCAAACCTCTCCCCTACAAGGGGAGAGGCTTTGATTTTTCCCCCAACGCTCGTAGGGAAGGGGGCTAGGGGGTTAGGTTTCGCGTTGATTTTTCCATATCACGTGAAAAGTCAGTTTGAGAATCAGGATTACCTTGCTGCACTTTTACTAAGAGTGAGTTGACATCAACTTCCAACTTGTGAAACTGGGCTTGATGCTGAAGATTTCCGCTACAGTGTGCTACCACATTCAAACTGCCATCTAGAAACCCACGCCGACACGCATGACGCTGAATCTTCCCGCTAGATGTCTTGGGAATACTTCCAGGTTTAATCAAAACTGTGGCATACACTTGTAAACCGTGATTATCTACAACTGCTTCAGTGATATTGCCGACGACTTCTTGAATATCCAACCGCCTCAAATAGGTTCGTTCTACCTCTTGAATAACGACTAATCGCTGTTGTCCCTTCTGCTCTACAGTGAAAGCTGCTCCACAATGCGATCGCAATGCTGGATGACTTTTTTGAACTGTTAACTCAATATCCTGGGGATAATGATTTTGTCCTCGGATGATAATCACATCTTTTAGTCGTCCGGTGACAAACAGTTCGCCATCTTGCACAAATCCCAAGTCACCCGTGCAAAGAAATGGCCTTTCTCCTGTATCTGCCAGATAACCTTGAAAAGTTTCCCCAGTTTGCTCTGGTCGATTCCAATAGCCAGCAGCCACAGAAGAACCTGACACCCAAATTTCTCCTACCTTCCCAGGGGGACACTGAGTTAAAGATTCGCGATCGACAATGGCGATTTTCTCATCTAACCAGGTGCGACCGCAGCCGACAATTGTTTTAGTCCCTTCCCCAGATGCAGCCACCACCCGATTTTCCTCAAGGGCTACTCCTTCAACTTGGTACACAACGGGGGAAGCTGTTTTCAAACCCCCAGAAACGAATAAAGTCGCTTCAGCCATCCCATAGCATGGGTAAAACGCTTCCCGACGGAAACCACAAGGCGCGAAATAGTTAGCAAATAGCTCCAGAGTTTCGGCACGGACTGGTTCGGCTCCATTGAAAGCAACTTCCCAACTGCTTAAGTCAAGCTTGGAAAGCTGTTCGGGAGTAATCTTGCGAACACACAGGTCATAAGCAAAATCTGGACCACCGCTAGTAGTGGCTTTGTAACGAGAAATAGCTTGCAACCAGGAAAAAGGCTTCTGAAGGAAAGCTACTGGTGACATCAAAATAGACGGTATACCCAGATATAGAGGCTGCAACACATTCCCAATCAGTCCCATATCGTGGAATAAAGGCAACCAACCGGCAAAAATTGTTTTATCTGTATGTCCGAAACCCATCTTGATGGATCTCTGGTTGCACAGCAAATTCCCATGAGTGATCATCACCCCCTTTGGCGTTCCCGTAGAGCCGGAAGTGTATTGGAGAAATGCCAGGGTGTCACTCTCTAGCTTTGGTTTTTGCCAATTTGAACTGAGATTGCTGTCAATGTAATCACTGTTTAACCAGCGCATAGTTGCCAATTCTGGATTTTCGACCAACTGACCTTCCAGGTTGGTTAACAAGGATTTCGTAGTCAAGACTACCTTTGCTTGGGCATCTTTAACGATCGCTTGCAACCTGAACAAGTTCATATTGGCTCGCGGCGGATAAGCGGGAACGGCGATCACACCCGCATATAAACAGCCAAAGAAGGCGCTAATGAACTCTAGACCCGGTGGATACAACAGCAAAGCCCGTTCGCCAGGAGATACTAGAGACTGAAGATGGGATGCGAGCGATCGCGCTTGCAGGTCTAATTCTCCATAAGTCAGTCTATTTTCTTCAGTTTCTCCATCTCGGAGAAATATATAAGCTGTTTTCTCAGGCTGATTTTTAGCTCTGTAGCTCAGTAATTCTATTAAATTTGAAAATTTGTCAAGAGGGTTTTGGAGATCAGCCAAACAAATAGTCATAAGCCCATTTCACGGTTTACACAGTGATGTCATGTGTATGTATAGATTTGTCAGCTACGAGTCTGTCAATAAATAATTGATAAATTCCCTGTAGAGACGGCGATTTATCGCGTCTCTCTAGGCGATTTATCGCGTCTTTCTAGGCGATTTATCGCGTCTCTCTAGGCGATTTATCGCGTCTCTCTAGGCGATTTATCGCGTCTTTCTAGGCGATTTATCGCGTCTCTCTAGGCGATTTATCGCGTCTTTCTAGGCGATTTATCGCGTCTTTCTAGGCGATTTATCGCGTCTCTCTAGGCGATTTATCGCGTCTTTCTAACCGTCAACGATTTACCGGATGATGCCTAATTCACGATCCAACTTTTGGAAAACGTGAATAAATGTATCTAAATCTTCACGTGTATGGGTTGCCATGACACTGATTCGGAGTCTTTGGGCATTGAGGGGAACAGCAGGGTACTCCACCGAATTCACAAAGATGCCTTCTTGGTGAAATCTCCAGGCAAGAGTGCGAATTTCGACCTCCGCCGGGATTCTCACTGGTATGATCGCAGAATCACTCCTGGCTTGGAATCCCGCCTCTTGGAGTTGCTGCAACAAATAAGCACTATTGGCTCGAAGCTGACTGATACGCTCCGGTTCCCGCTCGATGATATCCAGACCTGCGAAGACAGCCGCAACAACAGGAACAGGCAAAGATGCTGAGAACATATAAGACCGAGCAAAGAAGCGCAGATACTCGATTACATCACGACTAGCAGCGATAAAGCCGCCTGTGACCCCCAATGCCTTACTGAAAGTCCCCATCGTTACATCAATTCGACCTTTCAGACCAAAGTGTTCATCGGTACCGCCGCCCTTGTTACCCATGACACCCGTACCGTGTGCATCATCCACGACAAGAATAGCCCCGTAATGGTCACAAAGCTCACGAATTGCTGGGAGTGGAGCTAAATCGCCATCCATCGAATATACGCCTTCGACAGCCACATAGATTAATCGATTTGATGCTCCTCCAACTTGCTTGCATTTGATCAGACGCTGTTCAAGGTCGTCACAATCGTTGTGCTTGAAGTTAAAAGCGCGAACCCTGGAACCCATAGACACAAGCTTAATGGCATCATACAGACTGGCATGGCCTAACTCGTCGCAGATTAAAACATCATCATCCCGTAACAGACCATTCACCCACCCTAACTGTGCCTGAAATCCACTCGCAAAAAGCAGAGCATCTTCAGCGCCTTTGAACTGGGCAATACGGGCTTCAAGTTGGCGATGGATGCTGCTCATCCCATTGAGTAGAGGTGGCCCACCCATACCAACACCAAATTCTTCAATGGCTTGCTTTGCTGCTTCTCGAACATAGGGATGGGTGGTCAATCCCAGGTAATTATTTGATCCGAACATCAGCATTGACCTGATATCACCAGTGAGCGGATCTTTGATCAGAGTTCGATTTTCAATTGGTCCAACGACCTCACGAGGGAAATAGGTCAGCATACAGGCATTGGGACCGATGGATGGATTTGGTGTATGCAGCCAATTAGAGCAAGGTTTCACACGCTCCGCTAAGGATGAACCAATGGTTGGGAAAAAATCTTTGAAGGAAAAATTCTCGGCATGGCTGCTGGTATCCGGTGCAGCCCATATATTCTTAACATCTTCTGGGAATTTATTAGTCTGTTTACTTAACATTGTGAACTCTCACCTAGATTTATTTTTCTGTTTTTAGCACAGCAAACTAACCGCTTAAGTCTTTTAAGCAATAAACCTCTTGTGTGAATCAGATTATGAACTGCTCAACAGATAAGTCGCTAGTTTGTGAGTATGCGTTCTGTCTAATAGTCACTCGCACACTTTCATTGCATTATTTTGATAAAAGCTATATCTACTTTCTTGGTGAAGGCATTGAGAATAGCAAGCAGTTTTCATCTGAGCAAAGGCTATCTTGCTAGCACTTTGACCTCTCTCCAAACCTCTCTCCTTTTAGGAGAGAGGCTTTGAATCTTGCTCCCCAACGCTAGTAGGGGAGCCAGTGCGTTGGGCGGCTCCGCCGACTTGAAGCACCTGGCGTAAGGGGCTGGGGGTTAGGTCTGTATTGCACTCAACAGAGAAGCGCTATATATGCAGTAGTTTTCCAAGTACTCGCACACCAAGATAAATGCTAAAACTAATTTCACTAAAGACTGGAAATTAGCAAACAAATATCAATTACTTTCGATGTAGAGCAATCTTATCTGAAGTGTGAACATCATAAAATCAGAGAAAATCAACCTTTTCTCGGTTTTTATAAAGCATTTAAGATTGCTGTGTAATATTAATTTAACGAGGAGTGCCAGTTGGCCAATACTGTACCCAATTTTCAACTTTAAACATGATTTTAATTTGAAGAGAAGGCATATAAATAGAAATGTTCTTCTCTAATGAAAGATTAACCACCAAAAGTGTTTCCTCTGTTCTGAACGTACCAAATATCTAAATCTTTTTAGATGTGTTGGAAATCTGGATTAGGGTGAATTTTTAATCCGAGATTAAAGCTACCACTATTTAGATTTTGTTGTCAATCAACAAAATGAGTTAAACAAGATGTTTAGATAAAAATATATAGGTAGATATAGATACAGAATCTCACTAGATATATCACAAGCACATAAGTTGTTACGACAAATTGCCGATGCAATTGATAATATTAGAGTGATATTGGAATAGCTAAAACAGATGGAGATAACCAAATTGAGTAAGAGAAACCCTAACTTTTATAAGCTAGGGCGAAGCGTTCAATTCCAGCTAAATCAGCGTGAGTTTGAATATTGCAATAATTACCTTGATTTTGCAAAAGTTCTCGCACTGCATTGGCCTGTCCAGCCATCATCTCAATCAGCCACACGCCACCCGATCGCAAATAACTAGGTGAAATTTCTACCAAATTCCGAATGCAATCTAAGCCATCAGCGCCACCATCCAAAGCTAGATGCGGTTCATGGTTAACTACTTCTGGCTGCAAAGTAGGTAAGATGCTGGTGGGGATGTAAGGAGGGTTGGACACCATACCATTGAACTGACCTTTTAACAATGCCAGTGGCTCCCACCAGGAACCTTGATAAAATTTAATCCGGTCAGCAAAACCCAAATCATCGGCGTTGGCTTGGGCGATCGCCAGAGCTGCTAAACTGTAATCAACTGCATGAATTGTTGCTTTTGGCAAGACATCTGCTAATCCGATGGCGATCGCACCACTCCCAGTACCCAAATCCGCCCAATGTCCTGAAGCATCTGCGAACAATGCTTTAGCTAAATCAATTAAGCACTCTGTCTCTGGTCTGGGAATCAAAACTGCACTCGACACTGCGATTTTAAAATTACGCCAAGGTGTAACTCCCGCAATATACTGCACTGGTAAGCGTTCATTTAATCGCCTCTGCCAGAGCTGGTCTAACTCTACTAGAGGCAATTGCAGCTGAATTTGCGGCCAGTTCTTAAAAGACTCCAAACGCAGTGCCAAGCGGTCTAATCCAGCCACCTCTATAAGTAGCCAGTCTACCTCCCTTGGAGGGACATCAGTGGCGATCGCTGCTTGGATAGCTACATTTCGCCACTGCCAAAGTTGTAAACCAGAAACTATCAGATGTTTCTCTTCCATACCTCAACCTTGGAGCGCCTATCCGTTATTTTTTCGCAGCCGGCGCAGGAGCTGGTGATTGATTTGGCGCAAGGGAGCGAATAAAGTTGATCGACTCCCGCGATGGATACAGAACAATTTTATTTATACTAGGATCGTTGCTGCTATTGAGAGCCTCTAGAACACCGTACAAATCCACCACCTGAATTTCAGTGTTGTCTGCTTCCTTTGGCACAGCTTTTTTGAATTGGTCTAACAGAGCCACTGCTTGTTCTTTCTCAAAAAAGAAAGGGATGTAGCGCTCGTTGCCTTTTGCCAGGGGAATGGTCAAATAGCTATTATCTTTCTTAAATTTGGGTACAAACAAGGGAATACCATTGAATTGCTCCACTTTTTTACCATTCTGATTTAGCATACTAGTTGCCGATGCTACCTGTTCTTGCGTCGGCACTAAAGTATAAATCACAGAATCTGGTTTCTTTTTGCTTTCTTGCACTATTTTAAAGTAGTCTGCCAAAGACAAAGGTCTCACCTGTAGGGTACTTGCCAACTGGGGATTTTCTTTTTTGAGCCGATTGTCAAGGAATTTTTGAGCATCTTGCTTGCTAATAAAAAATCCTACTTGCGAGATCGTCTTGGATTCGTTTTTCCTCGAAAGAACTACGAATTCGCCTTTAGGATTGGTGAGGGTGAATACGGGTACTTCTTGGAGCTTTTTCACTATCTGATCTTGTGGCAATGCGATCGCCTCTAGATTGCCCATCCCTGGTAGATTGCCTATTCCTGAAAGCCCCGTTAAAAATACACTGGTAGCTATACCCAATGTTGCGCCCAAGCGAATAAATGATTTCATGACTGCTCCTCGCATCAATAGTCCAATTAAATTAAACAAATGGTTGGATTTGCACAGCACCAACTAGCTTTAGTTATATAGCAATCTATTTCAATTGTGAAAAATTCATTATGCGCGTTGAGGTTGAGTGTTAACTGTGAGGCAGCCCGGTCTTGTTGTTCCAACGCATTGGCACTGCCGTTAGCGCAAGCGGTAGCGTCACCCGGAGGGTCAACGGACAAAATCCAATATTCCCTAACTACTTAGGGTTGCTATAGTATCGCTTTCCCAAATTGACTGTACTCGACTTGTGTTTTTCCCGATTTCCCTTTGCTATTCACCGCGAAATGCCGTAGATGCCTATTATATGTCTTCTCAAACAGTGAAAAGCTTTCCCAGCTTAGAAATGATAAATGTCATTTTATCGGCTTTTTCTAATATGGGGTGACGCTACTGCTTAATCAATCGTTCCATCTGCGATTGGTTTAATATCTTCACTAATTAAATCGGGATGACAGGATTTGAACCTGCGGCATCCTGCTCCCAAAGCAGGCGCGCTACCAAGCTGCGCTACATCCCGGTTAGACTTATCTACTTTTTTGGTTTGATTTTAACTTACCACCAAAGCGATCGCCCTTTCACAAGAGCGTTAAATTAATCATATCATATAACACGGCTCATGCCTAATATCTTTTATCTTCTGCAACGACTGAGCTAGATTACATCCTAGACTGATAAAGGTTTTGCTGCCGACTTAGTTTTACAAGAGATATACTTGCTCCTTCGTCGGCTAAACCTTGTCAAACCAAACCAAAATAATAGATTTGTACTACTATACCTGATTTTATTGTGCGAATCGGGTTTTATTTGGATTGAGCGCTAGTGAGGATACCAGAACATACCTTTGATGCCTTCTGGATCAGCCATAAACCCCATAGTTCGGTAGAAATCTACAACATGAGGATCGGCAAAGAGAGTGACATTACTAATTTCTTCACTCCTAAGTTTTTTGAGAACGTATTTCATCAGCGCCTTGCCCAATCCTTGACTTTGAAAGTCTGGGTGAACCACCACATCCCAAATAGTGGCATTAAAAGCGTGATCTGAGGTAGCGCGGGCAAAACCAATGAGCCGCTTTTGGTTTCCTCTCACCTGCCACATTGAGGCAACGAGAAAACTATGCTCAATAGCTTTTTTCACTTTTCTTAGCGGACGACGCGACCAACCAACTGCATCACAGAGTTCTTCTAGCTCATATAGGTCAATGTCTCGTTCCGTGCTGAAGACGATGCGAGTCTCCTTTGAAGAAGCTTCGCTAATGCTACCGAGGCTAGAATTGCCCGCAGTTTCCGCTCTATGCTCTTCAAAAGAGTTTGTCCTAGTTGTCCCTACAGATTCAGGAGTGCTAAACCAAGTTTTCCAAAAACCCATGCCAACGTGGTTCGGGTAGTATAACTGAATTGGTTTCCACTCTCAGGAGTGTTGATTCACGTTTAACATAGCTACCCCCATTTATTACCCCTGACACTCAAAGTTTTTCGGTTGTTTTCGGGATTTGCAATGGTAACAGCCATTTAGGGCGTGTTTCACACCAATCATTTTCAACTTTAGCATTTTGTTGTCTGGGCTAGGAGAAATTCACAAAAAGGGAAGAATATAAACAATTCAAAATTCAAAATTCAAAATTCAAAATGGAAAAACCTAATCCTGGCAATTGCTCGTATAGTGCTTAAATGCACGTTAGCTTAGGAGTGTATTGTATACAAGAAATGGGGCATGGGGCATGGGGCATGGGGCACTTGTACTGAGCGCAGTCGAAGTATGGGGCATCGGTATTGAGAACACTCTTCTCTTGTCCCCCAGTCCCTAATCCCCAATCCCCAATCCCCAATCCCTAATCCCCAACACCCAACCCCCAGGTGACGAAAGCAAGCGAGTCTTACCCTTAACAATGGCTTCTGGTTTAAAATCTTCGACACTGGAACTCCTAAAGCGCTTTAACCGAGCGTTTCCCCAGTTTTATGAGCAATTCGTCAGCAGTGAAATTCAACTGCAAAATTTGCGGCTAGCTTACCGTCTTTATAAAACTAGACGCGCTGTGATTGAACTGAAACCGGAAGGTAGCAAAAGTGCCCTGCATTTTGCTTACCGCAATCAGTCTTTTCTTCTCAGCGATATTTTTGGTGTACTAGCAGCTTATGGGTTGACTATCCACGGTCTAAGTCTATACGGTCAGATCCGTCCGCCAATGTTAGTTTTTATCAAACTGTTGGTATCTCGTGGTAGCAAAGCTTTGACCGAGAAAACCGCAGAAAATGTCTGTCGTGCTATTCGTGAGGCTTTAGGAGGTCGGTTTGAGGTAGAAGAGATGCTGGCAGTAGAATTCAATCTTGACACTGGCTTAGAGCAGGTACAAACTGAGTTCTATGTTGATCCGGTGTTTCATCTACCTGCCCTAGTGATTGAAGCTGATAATCAACCAGGATTATTCTACAAAGTGATGTACGCCATCTGGCAAGAAGACCTTCTGGTAGTCAATGCCAATTTATTGGTTTGGCGCGGACGTACACGGCTAATTCTCTACTTGCTGGGGCCAAATGAAAGCCTCATTCCTGAATATCTGGGTCACAAAATCGCTGAAGGGGTGCGACAGAGATTGTTAGGGAAATGAGTTATCGGTGAAAAATTAACAACTTCTAACTCCTAACTCCTAACTCTTCGCATTTAGTCGCACCCGCCCTTAAGGGTACGATATAAGTATGGCAACTATTGAAATCTTGGGCGTTCCACACGCATACGAGCTAACGGCTCCCACTTCTTGCCCCCACGCTTTAGTATTTATCCACGGTTGGCTCAATAGCCGTGGATATTGGCAACCCGTGATTTCCCGCCTATCAGATGATTTACAGTGCCTTTCCTATGATTTGCGGGGTTTTGGTGAGTCGCAATCTCAGGTAAAAACCGATTTTAGTCAAGCACAAACGTCTCTGAGTCTCATGCCCATCTCAAGTAGTGCGGTTGGCTCACCAATGGAATCTCTTTATACTCCTGCTGCATATACTCAGGATTTAGCAATTCTCCTAAAACAGCTAAATATTACCAGTGCTTGGCTAATTGGTCACTCGTTGGGTGGGACGATCGCTCTTTGGGGAGCAGATCAAATACCTGAGTGCGTTAAGGGTGTTATTTGTATCAACGCTGGTGGTGGTATTTACCTCAAAGAATCCTTTGAGCAGTTTCGCTCGGCTGGTCAGAAATTTTTACAAGTCCGTCCGCGCTGGCTTTCCCAAATGCCTTTGATTGATTTGCTGTTTACTAGAGCGAGTGTGGCTCGTCCTTTGGAGCGCTATTGGGCACGTCAACGAGTAATAGATTTCGTTGTGGCTGATCCAGAAGCAGCTCTGGGAACTCTATTAGATTCCACAACGGAAGAAGAAATCAATCGTTTACCTGAGCTAGTATCTCAACTGAAGCAGCCAGTTTATTTTTTGGCTGGCGCCCAAGACAAGGTTATGGAACCCAAGTATGTGCGGCATTTAGCTAGTTTTCACAGACTGTTCCAATATTGTGGTGATAATGTTCTGGAAATCCCTAATTGTGGACACCTGGCTATGTTGGAACAGCCGGATGCTGTGGCTGATCACATTCGGGCGATAGTTAAAAGTCAATAATTATTGGGCATCCCTTCTCTACGAGATGCTACGCGAACGGCAACTCTTGGAGACGCTACGCGTAGCTTGCTTCTCCGGAGGGGTACGCTCAGGGCAAGTGGGCATTGGAGCAAACAGAAAGTTCTTCTCTCCTGACTAATGACTAATGACTAATCTACAGGTTGATACAATTTCATCACCTGGGTAAGCGCTAACCTAGACTCAACGCCTAGTGTGAGGGTGGATATATGACCACGCGATAGATGATCTGCGGCGGCGCAGCCAATCATGGCGGCGTTATCTGTACAGAATTTGAGAGGTGGGAATAGGACGCGTAGGTTATTTTTAACTGCGGCGGCTTGGAGGTTTTTTCTCAAGCCGCTATTAGCTGCTACGCCGCCACCAATGGCAATTGTGTCTAAACCATAGTCTAGGGCACAGGCGATCGCTCTTTTGGTTAGCGATCGCGCTACGGTATCCTGAAAACTAGCTGCGACATCTGCCACTGGCACTTGTCCACCATCTTTTTCTAACTGCTGCACTAAACGCAATACAGCCGTTTTTAATCCGCTAAAACTCGTATCATAACGATGAACCCCGCCGCCGGGTACAGAAACTCTTCCTTCTGGTAGGGCAAAGGCTTGAGGATTCCCCTGTTGTGCCAATTTGTCAATCACTGGCCCACCGGGATAACCCAGCTTTAACAATCGCGCCACTTTATCAAAGGCTTCACCCGCAGCATCATCACGGGTTTGTCCCAGGGTTTCGTAACTACCACAATCTTTGACATAAATCAAGCTTGTATGTCCGCCTGAAACCAGTAAGCTAAGGAAAGGGGGATTTAAAGTTGATTCACTCAAGTAAGTTGCGTAAATGTGACCTTCCAGGTGATGAACTCCCAAAAATGGCTTGTTGTGTACCATTGCCAGGGTTTTGGCAGCAGTTAACCCCACCAACAGCGCTCCTACAAGTCCAGGGGCACAAGTGGCAGCAATTGCGTCAATTTTTCCCCAATCTAGTTGGGCTTGTTCTAAGGCTTGTGCGATCGCAACATTGATCGTTTCCAAGTGCTGGCGAGATGCTACTTCTGGCACTACCCCGCCATACTGCTGATGGACTGGAATTTGCGAGGCGACGACACTGCTGCAAACTTTACGATTGTTAACAATTGCGACGGCAGTTTCATCACAGCTGGTTTCTATTGCTAAAACGGTTGTCATTGAGAGTAATCAGTGCTGGGCGCTGAGTCTGGAGTCCTGAGTGATAGAGAAAATCTTGCTTCTTTACTACCCTACAACAACAATTCTTATAGTTGGCACTTCTTCCTGGGCAGTCAACACTCTATTTTGGTTGAGAAGCTTTAACTTTTATTTACTTAAACTTTACTCGGTTCCCACCCAAGAGTATGATGACTTCCTAGTTATGCAAATAAACAACTGTACAAGCCGCTTCGTTTTGTACAAAAAACTTCTTGTTTTGTAATAAAAGGAAACAACTCTATGCGACGATTGTTTGCTTTGATGTTAGCGATCTGTCTTTGGTTCAACTTTGCTCCCCCAGCACAGGCTTTAGGGGCTAATTTGACACCCTGCAAAGACAATCCCGCTTTTCAACAGCTAGCAGCTAATGCCCGTAATACCACTGCTGACCCCGAATCAGGGAAAAAGCGGTTTGAGCGTTATTCTCAGGCGCTATGCGGTCCTGAGGGATACCCTCACTTGATTGTTGATAGTCGTCTAGATCATGCTGGTGACTTTTTGATCCCTAGCATTCTGTTTTTATATATTGCTGGTTGGATTGGTTGGGTAGGTCGTGCCTATCTGCAAGCAATCAAAAAGGAATCTGACACTGAACTCAAAGAAATCCAAATCGATCTTGGTTTGGCACTACCCCTAATATTGTCAGGCTTTGCTTGGCCAGCAGCCGCAGTCCAAGAACTTCTCTCTGGAAAATTAGCAGCCAAGGATTCAGAAATCACTGTTTCCCCACGCTAAATCAGCTTAACTAATTCATTCGTTTTGGAGACTAAATTCATGGCAGACAAAGAAGATCAAGCATCTTATTTGATTAAATTCATTTCCACCGCGCCCGTGGCAGCCACAATCTGGTTGACCATCACAGCAGGGATCTTGATTGAATTCAACCGCTTTTTCCCCGACCTACTTTTCCACCCACTGCCATAAGTGTCAAAGGATTTTGGATTTTAGATTTACGATTCTACGAGACGCTCCGCGAACGATGCGGAAACAACGTCTCTGAGCGTCTTTTGGATGGACACTGCCCAGAAGGGGCGGGACATTAACCAAAAAATTCTTTTAATCTAAAATCCCAAATCCCAAATTGCTGGTCAAATGGGATTTAGGAAAGTTGAATGTCTTGTCTTTTGCCTAATATTGTGTAGTTGGTATATTCAGCTTAGTTAGGCAGAATTATCACCAGAATAGGCAGCAAAAATAGTTTTTTGAAACTCGTGATTCTGTTTACAGATCGCGAGTTTCACAGTTTTAAAACTAGCTAAATTAATTTTTCTAAACTTCCTAGCAAAAAGACATCTTTGGCTACAATTATTATTAATATAAAAATGCCACCATTTTAATTTAGAGGCTGAACATAAAATATGGCACAAGCAGTAGATGCATCAAAAAATCTTCCCAGCGATCCTAGAAATCGGGAAGTTGTTTTTCCCGCATTCGGCGATCCACAGATTGGCAACCTAGAAACCCCAGTTAATTCTCTTCCCTTGATCAAGTGGTTCATTAATAACTTACCTGCCTATCGCCCAGGTTTGGCTCCTGCTAGACGTGGTTTAGAAGTTGGTATGGCTCATGGTTACTTGCTATTTGGCCCCTTTGCCAAATTGGGACCACTGCGGGACACAGCTAACGCTAACTTAGCTGGGTTACTGGGAGGTATCGGCTTGGTTGTTGTTCTTACCGCCTGTCTATCCCTGTATTCCAATAGCAATCCTGCTAAAGCACTTGCTAGTGTTACGGTACCGAACCCTCCAGTAGATGCTTTTAACTCTAAAGAAAGCTGGAACAACTTTGCCAGTTCTTTCTTGATTGGTGGTATTGGTGGTGCAGTAGTTGCTTACTTTTTGACTAGTAACTTGGCACTAATTCAAGGTCTATTTGGTTAATTAGTAGGAGTTAGAAGTTAGGAATTTAAATTCCTAACTTCTAACTCTTAACTCCTAACTTATTTAAACAAAACCGCTTCAATATCATTTAGAGCAGTTTCAAAATCGTCATTAACGATTTGAATATTAAATTCGTCTGCGGCTTGAATTTCTTCTTGGGCGCGGAGTAGACGACGGGCGATTGCTTCTTCAGAGTCTTGGCCACGAGAGCGTATCCGTTTCTCTAATTCATCAAAGGAAGGCGGTAAAATGAAGATGCTCAAGGCACTAGGGAAGGAAGCACGAATTTGTCTTGCTCCTTCTAGTTCAATTTCCAGCACTACCAACTTACCAGAATTAATTTGGTTAAGCACAGCTTCACGGGGTGTGCCGTAACAGTTACCAGCAAATTCTGCCGATTCCAAAAATTCACCTTCAGCAACTAATTGTTCAAACTTACTGCGACTGATAAAGTAATAACTTTTACCATCGGTTTCCCCTGGACGGGGAGAACGAGTCGTTACAGATACGGAATAATAGAGTTCTGGATGACGTTGTAGGAGCGATCGCATTAAAGTACCTTTCCCAACCCCACTGGGGCCAGTTAAAACAATTAGTTTGCCTAAATGTAAGCATTCTTCGGTAATAGCACTATTCTGGATGGGTAAAACTGGCATCATCCCTTAAACCTATAAATCAATCAATAGATATTATTCATCAGTCTTGTGTTCCTGGCCAAGTAGACTAGTACCGCAGAGCGGAATTCAAAATTTAAAATTCAAACTAGGTATACAGCGTAAGGGTTTTATTGATTTGGAATGGGTGGTTTATTTACGCTGTGTTGTAGTGGTCAATTATCTACAGTCTGATGATCGCGGGAAATCACAAAGCGATTCGCTACTGTTTCCGGCTGAATCGCTGAGAGAATGACGTGACTGGAATCGGTGATAATTACTGCCCTAGTCCGACGACCATAAGTTGCATCAATGAGTTGATTTTTGTCCCGTGCTTCGGTAATAATCCGCTTAATCGGGGCAGACTCTGGACTGACAATGGCAACTACTCTGTTGGCAGACACGATGTTACCAAAGCCGATGTTGATTAACTGAATGTCCATAGAAAAAACTGACGCTAAACGCGGTTTGAAAAGCTTGAAATAAACTTATCCTTATGTTATCGCCAAAAAACGTGAGTTACAACGCTTAAATTAAAGCCAGTCTGTGTTTTTAAATAATGTCTGCTTTTTTTTAGCTGTTTATCACCTATTCTTCCTGAAAATCTTCCCAAAGATATATGTGAAATTCCACTGATACAAATACACACTCGACCTGTCGCTTGCTGTACGAAAACCGCTTAATGGATCACCCATATTCCGCTCCACAGTAAGGGGACAGTGGCATTCTCCCTTGCCTGTTGTTAGGGAAGTAAACTACCCACCACTGATTAGAAGTACCTAATACAGTGGGGGCTTTTAAAGCCCAGAGTTTACCCGACTAAGGGCTAGTCCTAGTTAATTACTAAATTAACTTCAGTTCTACGAAGTTCAATTTTGTCTACCACCCACGTTCACAGTACGCATCCGTCGCACACTTCCAGCTTGACAATCGCGTAACCAAGCTTTAACCCCTTGGGCGATCGCACCATTACTACTATCACGTGGCGGGGATAGTGGCTGCTGTGGTGACTGGGAACCAGTTTGAGAAAACATCATCACTAAACGCCAACCAGTTGTAGTTTTTGTCAGCAACAGCCAATGGAATTGC
Organism: Nostoc sp.; assembly: GCF_036917815.1. GTDB lineage: Bacteria > Cyanobacteriota > Cyanobacteriia > Cyanobacteriales > Nostocaceae > Nostoc. The sequence goes on from NZ_JBALEK010000057.1 coordinate 26,968, forward strand.
TCCAATTCTATGGCTTTCTTTCCTATGTACTGCCGCTCCAAGGTAGTAAAGAAAACTTGCTCAATTCCTGATGCAGAGTTTTTAGGCGCATCTGCACTATATTCTTCCAGGTTAAGGGGCAGAGGAGTAAACTCAGGTTTTCCTGCCACTAGCATATAACTGTAAACATCACCGCTTCTGCTGAGGCGACGGGCGCGTTGACTGGCGCGATTGGTATAACTAGGTAAATATTGTACTAGCTGTATAGTTAATGTTTCTAAATTTTGCTCAGAACACAAAGACCTCGCCCCAGTGTTGATATTTTCTCTTTGTGCGATCGCAGAGGGTTTAGGGGTGAGGTTTATCGATAACGCTGGGTAAGCAAGGCTATTTGATACTAAAATCCAGAAGCTGCAAGCTAAAAGCCAACTATAATTTTTCTTCTTGAGCGAAGAGACAAGATTGCTCTTTGCTATACCCTGTACCCTGTCCCCCGGCTTCTCACTGACTGCTAGCTTCATGTCACCGTGCTTAACTCCTCAGAAATCCTCTTCCAGGCTAAATCCGGCTCCGTAGCAGTAGTGATGGGACGGCCAATGACTAGATAATCTGCACCTGCAATAATTGCTTGGGCTGGGGTGAGCGATCGCTTTTGATCGCCAATATCAGCCCAAGTTGGCCTAACCCCCGGACAAACTAGTAAAAAGTCATCTCCACAAGTTTGCCGCAATTGTGCCACTTCTTGAGGCGAACAAACTGCCCCATCCAATCCGGCCTCTTGAGCCATTAATGCCATTTCTAGAGCATATTCTGGTAATTCTAGGGGAATCTTCAAATCAAATGCTAACTGTCTAGTAGAAATGCTCGTTAACAAAGTAATCGCAATTAACTTAGGCGGTTTTACACCCCCTTGGGCAGCCCCTTCGTGTGCCGCCTCTGTTGCAGCTTTGAGAGCGTCTTTACCAGATGCAGCATGAATTGTCAATAAATCCACTCCATATTTAGCTGCACTACGACAGGCGCCGGCCACTGTGTTAGGGATATCGTGAAACTTTAAATCTAGGAAAATGCGCTTTTGTCGAGACTTTAACACTTCCAGCATTTTTGGGCCAGTGCTGGTAAACAACTCTAAGCCGACTTTCCACCAAACCACTTGCGGAAGTTGATCTAAAAGAGCGATCGCACTTTGTTCATCCGGCACATCCAAAGCCACAATAACTCGTTGTTCTGCCTGTTCACTATTCCCCATTCCCTACTCCCCACTCCCCATTTAAACTAAACGGACAAACTTATTTTTCCCAACTTGTAAAACCTTACCTTGTAACTCGGTGGCATCAGCAAAAGTAGTATCCACATCGGTAATGCGATCGCCATCTAAGCGCACTCCACCTTCTTGAATTTTCCGCTTTCCTTCCCCCGTACTTTTGCACAAGCCAGTGGCATTGAGAATATACGCTAACTTAGTAGGGAACTGCTGCACCCCAGAAGAAAGAGAAAATTCGGGAACGGCACCTTCCTTACCGCCGCTTTGGGCTGCAACTTTTGCTTCTTGGGCTGCGGTTTCGCCGTGGTACTGTTTAACAACTTCATAAGCTAAGAGTGTCTGGCGATCGCGGGGATTTTCTGGCAGTTTATCCAAAGGTAAATCCGTCAACAGTTCAAAATACTGTGACAGCAGTTGATCGGGAACTCCTTGCAACTTTTGATACTTTTGTCCTGGGTGTTCTGACAATCCGATATAATTACCTAAAGACTTAGACATTTTTTGCACGCCATCTGTGCCAATCAAAATTGGCAGCAGCATCCCAAATTGTGGCTCTTGACCAAAATGGCGTTGTAAATCTCTGCCTACAGCAATGTTAAATTTCTGATCAGTGCCACCTAATTCCACGTCTGCCTCAACTGCAACCGAATCAAAACCTTGCATTAATGGGTACAGGAACTCATGGATAAAAATCGGATTCTCTTTCTTATAGCGATCGGCAAATCCTTCCTTCGCCAACATCTGCCCAACTGTCATCGTGGAGAGTAACTCCAAAATTTTCTCTAAGTTTAGCCCAGAGAGCCATTCGGAGTTATAGCGCACCTCTAATCTTCCTGGTGTGTCAAAATCCAAGATAGGACGTACTTGATCAAGATAAGTCTGAGCATTTTGGGCTACGTCTGCTTCTGTAAGCTGACGACGCACTTCAGATTTACCAGTTGGATCGCCAATACGGGCTGTAAAATCGCCAATAATGAGAACTGCTATATGGCCTGCATCTTGAAACGCTCGCAGTTTACGTACTGGTATGCTATGACCGAGATGAATATCAGTACCTGTAGGGTCAATGCCCAATTTGATCCTCAAAGGTTGGTTTGTAGTTAGTAAGAGCCTTTCTAGGCTTTCACTGTTAACATCAACTGATTGTGGGAAAACTTCTACAACACCACGACGCAGCCAAGCGAAATCTTGCGTCATCTGAAGAGACTCATTACTCGCTATGTTTTGCACACTAGAAGTTAAGTTGGTTATAAACACTTGCAATTTATCCACTTTCTCATCTGCCAAACTACTATAATTGCAAAAAATTAACCGCCTTGCTTCGCCCAATCAATTACAGTTAAATTTATAAGTGAGGAAGTGAAATCGCCGTGTCGTCGTCTAGGACTTTTGAAAACAAACAGCCACAACGTCAGGCTTCATCAGGTTTTGAGTTTTTGAAAGGAGTTGGTCAGGTAACTGGCGGTACTCTGCTCTCAATCACCATGCTGGCAAGTTCCATTGTAGCCGGAGGACTGGTTGGTTTAGCGATTAGTTTCCGTAACTTGCCAGATGTCAGACAGCTACGTAACTTTTTCCCCTCAGAAACGACTTACATCTATGACGTTAAGGGCAAACTCTTAACGAGTATTCACGGGGAAGCCAACCGAGAAGTAGTACCCCTAGATAGAATTTCTCCGAATCTCAAACGGGCAGTATTGGCAAGTGAAGATAGCCACTTTTACGATCACCACGGTATTAACCCCGTCGGCGTTGGGCGGGCTGTAGTAGTTAATGCTGTAGCAGGTGGAGTCAAAGAGGGTGGCTCTACTGTGACTATGCAATTAGTAAAAAACTTGTTTTTGTCTCGCAAGCGTGCCTTTACCCGGAAGTTAGCAGAAGCGGTGCTAGCAATTCGGTTAGAGCAAATTCTCAATAAAGACCAAATTTTAGAAATGTACCTCAATCAAGTTTATTGGGGTCATAACAATTATGGTGTACAAACGGCAGCCCGCAGTTACTTTAATAAGTCAGCAGAATATTTAACTTTGGGTGAGTCGGCAATGATGGCGGGTTTGATCCAAGCACCAGAAGAATTTAGCCCGTTTGTGAGCATGAAGCTGGCAAAACAGAAACAAAAAGAAGTGCTGGGACGGATGCTGGAATTGAACTGGATCAGCCAGTCAGAGTACGATGATGCCCTGAAGCAAGAAATCAAACTTGGTAAAATCAAATCCTTTCAAGGTAGTGCCTTACCTTATGTAACCAATACTGTAGCGCAAGAGTTAGCTAAGAAGTTTGGGCGTGAGACACTACTCAAAGGCGGGATGCGGGTGCAAACTACAGTTGATGCCGACTTCCAAAAGATGGCAGAAGAAACCGTCACGAAGTGGCATAAAACACTTTTAGAGGAGGGATTATCTAAGAATCAAATGGCTCTGGTAGCAGTTGATCCACGCACGCATTTTATCAAAGCATTGGTGGGCGGAATAGATCCTAAGACCAGTGAATTTAACCGTGCAACTCAAGCTCAACGGCAGCCCGGATCTTCTTTTAAACCCTTTGTATATTATACTGCTTTCGCTAGTGGTAAATATGCGCCAGATTCAACGGTGGAAGATTCTCCAGTCAGCTATCGAGATGGTAACGGTTGGTACTCTCCCAGGAATTATGATAATACTTTTAGGGGATCAATGCCAATCCGCACAGCGATAGCCCAATCACGAAACATTCCTGTAATCAAGGTTGGTAAGGCTGTGGGGATGAATAGAGTGATCGAAACCTGCCGTACCTTGGGGATTACGAGTCCGATGGAACCTGTGTCTTCTTTGCCACTTGGGGCAATTGGTGTCACCCCTCTGGAAATGGCTAGTGCCTATGCTACCTTTGCTAATTATGGCTGGCAATCTCCACCAACTGTAATTGCCCGTGTTACTGATAGTAGTGGTAATGTGTTGCTAGATAACACCCCTAAACCGCAGCTAGTTCTCGATCCTTGGGCATCAGCAGCAATTTTAGATGTGATGCAATCGGTAATCAATGAAGGTACTGGTAAAGGTGCTGCCATCGGCCGCCCAGCCGCCGGGAAGACGGGAACAACATCATCAGAAAAGGATATTTGGTTTGTGGGCACTGTGCCACAGTTAACAACTGCTGTCTGGGTAGGGAGAGACGACAACAGACAACTAGCTGACCATGCAACAGGCGGTGTTATGGTCGCTCCCATTTGGAAAGATTTTATGGAGAAAGCACTTAAGAACGTACCAGTAGAAAAATTCAAACCAACTTCGGAGTTTTCTCGCCCCAAGTCAAATTAAAGTTAGGAGTGATAAGTTATGAGTTTATTCAGAACTCATAACTCCCAACTCCTAACTTTTATTAGGTTTGTTTTTCTAGCTCGGCTTTCATCCGTTCTAAAGTGAGGTGCATTTGGTCAAACATTTGTTGCGGGGTGATACCGAACTGACCTAATTGTGTTTTCAGTTGCTCTACTGTCATTTGTGCCATGAAATCTTCTGATAACTCGAAGCGCTTCATAAAGATGCGGTATCGATCCATCATGGTTTCCATTTGCTCAATAAACAGCTTTTTGCCCTCGCGGTCGAATTTGCCGTAGCCGTTGCCAAGCTGAATCAGCGCTTGATAATCCTCAAACAGCTGTTTTGCTTCTTGCTGAACTATTTCAGAATCGAAGAATCCCATATTGCTTATATTAAACTGAGCGCCCAGACTCAGTAGCTTAATAGTTTTACTTCTATTTATTATTTTAGTCTAGGTGAGTAGTTTAATGACAAAGCTTCGGTTTTAGTACGGTTTGTTACCGAAATTTCAACACTTGACTTGAGGACTTTTCCCCAATCTAAACCGACTTAATAAAGCTGCAATACTTACAGCTTTAGCCATTGATTTAGGATTGGTGTTTTCATTCGGTTGAATTTTCAGTTCGGGAGCGTATTTCAAGGCTAGTGAATTTTGCGGGTTCAGTTTTAATGCTTGATAGATGTAAACCCTAGCCATACCGGTAAATTTCTGTTTGAGATGTACCAAACCTAATAAGGCATAGTAGTCGCTGTTATTTGGCTCTAACTTGATAGCATCACGCAGTTCTTGCACAGCTAGTGGCCATTTGGCTACCCTAACGTACTCAATAGCTCGTTGGTAGTGGCGTTGAGCGTAGTTTGTCAAAACTGGTTTGACATCAGTTTGTTCAGATAATGTCAATCCAACTGGCTTGACTTTTCCCTCAGGGATGATGGGAACAGCTTTTTGCGGTAGGAATAGGTCTGGTTTATGCAACCGTAAGTATACTAAATTCAGTATAGTAATTTGTTGCGTCACCTGATAAAACTGATCTAGTGATTTATATTGAGCTTCTGCATAACAGGCGATCGCTTCTTCATAAAATAATTCTGCTTGGGGTGTAGACATTTCCATAATTTCCTGAGCTATGGCACTTTGAGAAGATAAAGTCTTCTGCTCCAAAACTCTTCCATCTGATCGCAGCATCGCGATCGCAATCAAGCGCTTCTGTCGATGTTTCAGTTGTTCATATGCTGGATTGATTAAATGGCTAAATATTGCCGTTGCTAATTGTTGGTCTGAATTAGAGTTTTTGGACTGGCGATCGGGATGTAGCAACTTTGCTAGAGCGTGATAGCGTTTGAAAATCTGACGATCATCAGCAATCACAGAAATTCCTAGCACAGCGTAAGGATCACAAAGCTTTTCAACCCATTTTGGTGGTAGCAAGGTCTGTGACATAGTAGTAATAAGGCTGTTAAAAACTTAAAATTAGCATCAAAGCTCAATGCACAGTCATGTGAAACTTACCCAATTTTCTGTGGGATTTCACATCTAAATTAGGACTTACGCAAAACTAACTGCACGCTGTAGGGGCAATTCATGAATTGCCCCTACCTAAAAATCAGGGTTTTAGCTATTGTTTGCGTAAGTACTGTAAATATCTGAAGGGCAAGGCAGGGTAGTTGACTGTCTGATTGTAGGAACTGTGGTATTGGTATATTTGTTATAAATATGTTGACTAAGCGCAAAAGTCGAAGTGTTGCTGCTGTTTTAGCTTTTTCTGGGACGCTGACAATTTCAGGATTACATAAATTCTATTTGGGACAGCCACTTTGGGGTGTTTTGTATGTGTTACTTTCCTGGACACCTATCCCCAAGGTAGCTAGTGCGATTGAGGGAGTTTGGTATTTAGCCCAAGATGAAGAAGCTTTCGATCGCAATTTTAATCTAGGGAAGTCAGCAGCAAAGAACTCACAACGGGTAAATAATCAGGTAGGGGCGATCGCTGATGCAATGCGTGAATTAGATGCTCTGCGCCAGGATGGACTGATTTCAGAGTATGAATTTGAGCAAAAGCGCCGTCAATTGTTAGACCAGATTTCTTGAGGTGAGCGACAATCATGAATAACTGGCTACCTTTAAACTCCAGGCTGCAAAAACTCCGTGCCAAGCTCCTCAACGATCCTTACTATCGCCTCCAATCTGGGGAAGAAATTCAGATAGCGGCCAAATTAGGTATCCGCATTGATGCCAATCAAGCGACTGTAGATGATTGGTTACGCCTACCAGGTTTGTCAATTCACCAAGCGCGATCGCTTGTGGAACTTTCACGTTCGGGTGTTAAATTTTACTGTATTGAAGATATTGCTGCGGCTTTGGGTATGCCCGCGCCGCGCTTAGAGCCATTAAAGCCTCTGCTGAATTTTATTTACTATGACCACGAATCTTTAGAAAATCCTACGCATTTAGTCAACCCGAATACAGCAACCGTTGAAAAATTAGCACAAATTCCATTTATCGATTTGTCTTTGGCGCAAGCAGTGGTGCAAAATCGGCAATCAGGGGGATTTTACCGCAACTTGGCTGATTTTCAACGACGGTTAGAGTTAACTGGTGATGCGATCGCTCAGATCATGTATTATTTAACGTTTTAACTGATTCGGCGGAATTCCCCGTCCCTCTACAGGGCGGGGATGGATAGCCGGACGACGACTTTCATCACCTCCGACCGATATCAACTGTTAGGTTGATTAGGGAGTGGGGTGCTTTCGTCGTCAATAGATGGGCTAGGTAGCCTGTCGATCCAATCCTCAGCCAACTGTGTAACTGTTTTTTCTTTGCTTCGAGCATAGAGCTTGAGTTTGTCGTAACGCTTCTGAGAAAGTCTGATCATCATCGATTTTTCTTTCATGATGTATATATATTAGCAATACATCTATGTTATGATATAAATGGTCGTTGACCCGCCCGACCGTATTGAACAGACAGGCTAACTTCAAAGTAGTAGTCAGATACTTGCCGCAGAAAAATCGGTAGATCGGGGAAAGAACACTGTTAGCTGGTTGACTATTGTCGTGAATCCAAGCGGTGTTGTGCGAATAAAAATCAAACCGCCTGTGGTAGACGGGCGGCTGCCTGTGGACGCTTTGTCAGACCATCATCGGGTTTAGTCCCGAACTTCACCAAAAGTGAAATTCCTAACGTGGCCAGGGCGGTTGAGACGGGAAACTCCGAAGACGAATAAGACCGTCCTTGTACTAGTTGAATTTGGGAGAGCAACTACTTCAGCCGAAGGCAAGTTGGGGTACTTCACGTTACTAACTGTAGGGCTTCTTATTTGTATGCAATACACTTTGACCTCACTTCCATTCCTCTCTCCTAAAAGAATAGAGGCTTTGAATCTTACTCCCCAACGCTACAAGGGTTGGGGTTGGGGGTTAGGTCTCTATTAGACTCAACTCCAAACTCCTAACTCCTAACGTACAGACGCGATTAATCGCGTCTCTCCAAACTCCTAACTAATTAAATGAACCCAATGCGATCGAGAGGCCAAAAGCGAAACGTTGCCCGACCGATGACATTTTTTCTGGGTAAAAAGCCCCAATAGCGAGAGTCATTACTATCGTTGCGATTATCTCCCATGACAAACAATTCGTTTTCTGGGACTTTCACTGGTGGATATGGCTGATTTGGGGGTTCAGCGATGTAGTCTTCTGCCAAGGGTTGACCGTTGAGGTAGACTTTGCCAGAATCAACACTAATTACCTCACCAGGCTTGCCAATAACTCGCTTGATGAAGGCTTGGTCTTTGGGATATCCACGACGTTGTAGTTCTGCGGGTGGCTGAAAAACAACAATATCGCCAGTTATGGGAGGATGAAAATGGTAAGAGATTTTTTCAACTACCAAGCGATCGCCTGTATGTAAGGTGGGTAACATCGAGTCAGAAGGTATATAGCGGGGTTCGGCGATAAAAGTCCTGATTAGGAATGCCAAACACAATGCGATCGCAATTAAAATCAGATTTTCCTGCCAATTACGCCATACTTTTAACGATGCACGCTCTTCTTTTGCATCACTTTCGTCAGGAATCATAAAAGTTTCTACCCAGTTTAAGAAGTGAGACAAATACCTTGATTATTTTGACTCCAAAGGTATATTAATACGAAAGATGGGTTTAGCGCCAAACTCATACAGATATTAAATAATACACTTATTGCATCTACTAAAGATAAGCAAAAGTACCGCAAATAAACCTAATTCTAATTGCTGTAATTATAAGGCAAGTTATAAGATAGTTTTCAGTTTTGCTTCTTCCTGCTAAAAAAGCTAGTTACCGAGTAGTGGAGTCATCCAGTCAGTCGATTTTTTCTTTGAGCAAAAAATTGGTCATTGAGTGTCAAAATAAGTTACCCCATATCTGACAATATCTGCTTCACTTTACCGAAAAAAGGCAGAGGGCAGTCTTGCTGGAGGCTGAGTTGAAAGAAAATATATTTTGATATGTATTATTAAGTAACATTACATAAAATTAACCGCTATACAAATGTAGCTTTAGATACATAATTTGCCTGAATTAACTATAATTAGTAAAAAATATCACATTTGAATGTAGAATTTAATGGTTCAATAGAGAGATGCCATACTATTGCAATGGAATTTTAAAATTTTCCTATATATATGGAATTAACTTCCGTAATTACACGGTGACGGCGCATATATAATTGTACTATTAATTAAGATATAAATCTCCTTAATCATCGATAAAAACATTAACAGACAGAAAACTACTAGCAATTTAGGCTAAAGTATCAGCATCTAAAAGAGAACTAAACTGGCGATAAAACTATTTTTGCTGAATGAGTCAAAAGTATCTAGATTAACGAATAAGTGCCCCTTGGCAATGAGAAACTATATTGAATCAATTTTCGTCTGGTCTATTTCATAGAAGGTACAAGGTCACATTCTGTCAGTTGAAGATTTAACTTTTTCTTAAAAAGGAAGCAATGGCAGCAGGCAGTAGAATATATCTTATCAAGAATAGAATTAATAGTTTACTAAACTCTAAACTCTTTTTTGAAAGATACCCCACCCCTTCTAAGTAGTTTTGTATGTTAATCAAATAACTCACTAGGTTGTAAATTATACAACTTTCCTTTGAGAAAGTCTGATGATGAAAACTTCAGCCTGCGAAAAGTGCAAATTGTCAGCGCGATATCTTAGTTCATCTTATTTGCAAAGCGATAAGACTTGAAAGGATAATGCTGCTTTCGCGGTAAACCGAAAAACAGCAACTAATTCAGAACTGCTATTAAGAGGATTGTGGGGTGTGGTTAATTATCTGATTGCGCTCCTTCTTAGAGCTAGCGGCAAGAATGTGAAAGTGCAGACCTTGCCTCTTATGAGTGGGTTGATATTAAACATCGCTCAAATCTAGAGTGGATAGATTTCAGTTAAAGCAAATAGTCTCTCTTCTCGATTCTGAATTTCCGTTAGTCCCAATTCCAATTTTCATGATTACCAGAAAGTAACTGGTATCTAAATATATAAAAAAATGTGGTATAACGTACCGTCATAACCTTAGTGACGGTTCGATCTTTGAAGGAGCTATGAGGTGGAAAACAATAAGTCGTTTCTCTGGCCAGAAGGAATATTAATTGCGCTGCTTGCCTTGGGTGGTGTTTTTAGCCTTGCTTTCATGATGCTTCTAAGGCCAAATGCTTCGGAGGCTCAGAGTAGACAAAGTATAAATATCAAGGATGTCGCTGCAAATGTAGGAACTCAGCAGCGCATTGAAAAATTAAAGGCGGCGATGCTTACAAGTTGGCAGCAAGAAGCGCAAACAAAAGGTCTAGCCTACGCTCTACCATCACGTTTTCAAGGGGCAATAATTGAATCGGCAAAACTCACTCAAGGTGAGAAAGTCATTGCTCTCACCTTTGATGATGGCCCTTGGCCTCAAACCACAGAGCAAGTGCTAGATATCCTGAAATCAAATAATATCAAAGGGACATTTTTTGTCGTCGGGCAGAACCTAAAAAATTATCCAGAGTTAGGAAAGCAGATTGTCGCTCAAGGTCACGTCATTGCCAACCATACTTGGCATCACTGGTATCATTTCTTGAATCCACAAGCAGCTGCTTTTGAAATAGATCGCACAGAAGACCTAATTTATCAAGTTACAGGTGTTAAAACAAATCTCTTTCGACCACCTGGTGGCTTCCTGCACAATGGATTAGTTGCTTATGCTAAAGGCCAAAAATATGCTGTGGTGATGTGGTCAGCTGACTCCACAGACTACAAGCAGCCAGCTGTACCAAAGTTGATCAATAATGTGATTCAAGATTCAAAACCTGGTGGGATTGTGCTAATGCATGATGGTGGTGGGAACCGTTCTAGAACTGTGCAAGCTTTACCAGAAATTATTAGCAACTTTAGAAAGCAAGGCTATCGCTTTGTCACTATTCCAGAACTTTTAGAAATTCAAGATACAGAGCAAAAGTTGCTTGCTAACAAAAAGTAATAATTATTAATTATGGGTAATTAGTTAATAGTAATTCGCTAAAAACTAAAATTATCTTTTTTGCTTAGAATAGGTTATTTCTGAATCAGTTAACGTGAGTCCTAAAGTCTTATTTGACCTCTCCCCCAGCCCCTCTCCGATGCGGAGAGGGGAGCAAAAAGCTAATTTTCCGTTGCTCCTCCCTTTCCGTTTCGGAGAGGGAGGCTGGGAGGGAGAGGTTCATCGAATTCACGTTCGGTTAGTAAAGATACCCTCATTGAACTAATTCGTAATTCGTAATTATTGGGTTTAAGTCCGCCACTAAAGTGTCAAACTTTGAGCTTGAATTAGTTGGGGATTTAGACCCCAATTAATTCAATTACGAATTACATTAAACTCACTAATGACTAGTCACTAAACTCAACTCAGTTGTTTTTTCAGGATTAGCTTCTGGACTATCAGCTTCAGAAGGTGGAACTAACTGCCAGAATTTCGGCAAAAATTCTTGCCAGTTTTGCAGAATTTTCTTCGCCTTTGGTGAACCAGTGCGTTCCGCATGAGTTTGGATTAACTCTTGCAGTTGCTTTGCACCTACTTCTGTAATTACTCGCTGCATTTTGACAATTTCCGGGTTGACTAACTCACGAAATGAGTCGTCTTCATCCAAAAAGTATGCCAGTCCACCGGTCATTCCAGCTGCTACGTTACGTCCTACTTTGCCGAGGACGACAATCACACCACCCGTCATGTATTCGCAGCAGTGATCCCCAGCACCTTCAATCACTGCTATGCCTTTGGAGTTTCTCACAGCAAAGCGCTCTCCTGCTAAACCGTTGGCAAATAACATCCCACCAGTAGCACCATAGAGGCAGGTATTGCCAACTATCACGTTTTGTGACGCGTTATAGGTAGCATCAGTTGGAGGTTTGATGATGATTTCACCACCATGCATCCCTTTACCTACGTAGTCGTTTGCTTCCCCTTCCAGGCTCAGAATTATGCCGGGGAGATTAAAAGCACCAAAGCTTTGCCCAACACTACCTGTGAAGTTGAGATTAATTTGTCCCTCAAAGCCACTATCACCGTATTGGGAAGCGATCGCACCTGCTAATCTTGTACCCACTGTTCTGTCAGTATTGACAATGGGGTAAGTTTTAGTAACAGTGGACTGATCCCTAATAGCAGTCTGAATGTCAGGATCGGCAAGGAATTTGTCATCTAAAACCACGCCGTTGCTATGGACTTCTTCATGCACCAACCAGCGACGATTGTCTCTGCTATTTGGTAGCTGAAGTAAACAGTTGAGATTGAGCGATCGCGTTTTGGTGAGTTTTACCTCTGGGCGCAGTTTTAACAAATCTGCACGCCCAATGATTTCTGACAAAGAACGGTAGCCAAGTCGGGCTAACAAACTACGCACTTCTTCGGCAATGAAGTAAAAGAAGTTGACAACTTGTTCTGGTATTCCTGTAAACCGCTTACGGAGTTCTTCTTTCTGAGTAGCAACACCCGCAGGGCAGGTATTCAGATGGCAAACTCGCGCCATGATACAGCCTTCAGCAATCATGGCGATGGAGCCGAAACCAAATTCTTCACCGCCCATCAATGCACCTATTACCACATCCCAGCCACTCTTGAGTCCGCCATCTACGCGTAAAATCACGCGATCGCGCAAGCTATTTTCCATCAAGACGCGATGCACTTCAGTTAAGCCAAGTTCCCAAGGTGAACCAGCGTGTTTAATCGAACTAAGTGGTGATGCACCTGTACCACCATCATGGCCAGAAATTTGGATGATATCAGCGTTTGCCTTAGCTACACCAGCTGCGATCGTGCCAATGCCAACTTCTGAAACTAGCTTCACCGACACCTTTGCTTTGGGATTAATTTGGTGAAGATCAAAAATTAGTTGTGCTAAGTCTTCAATGGAATAAATATCGTGGTGCGGTGGTGGCGAAATCAGCGTTACACCTGCTTTCGAGCGCCTTAACATGGCAATGTATTGGCTCACCTTTGGACCTGGTAGTTGTCCACCTTCCCCAGGCTTGGCACCTTGGGCGATTTTGATTTCAATTTGTTTGGCGTTGACTAGGTATTCTGGTGTGACACCAAAGCGTCCCGATGCAACTTGTTTAATGGCACTATAAGCTTGATCGCCATTCCGCAATCCTTTTAAATGAGGTAGGGTTGGTGAATGACCAAACTCGTCTACATCATCTAAAACTGTATAGCGCACTGGATCTTCCCCGCCTTCTCCAGAATTTGATTTACCGCCAATGCGGTTCATGGCGATCGCTAAAGTTTCATGGGCTTCTCTTGACAAAGCGCCTAAAGACATCCCACCAGTGCAGAAGCGCTTGACTATTTCATATACTGATTCCACTTCTTCGAGAGGAACTGGCGGCGCATCACCTTGGAAGTCTAGCAAGTCTCGCAAAGCCGTTGCTGGCCTGCCTTGGAGGTGCTTTTTGTAAACTTCGTAGTGGTCGTAGTTTTTGCCATCTAGAGCTTTATGCAGCGCCTTAACCATTTCTGGGTTATTGCTATGGTACTCGCCACCTGGACGATACTGCACAAAGCCCAGGTTTTCTAACTTCGTGGTCGTCAGTTCGGGGAAAGCCTTACTGTGGATGGAAAGCACTTCATCAGCGAGTTCACTCACACTCAAACCACCGATGCGGGAAGTTGTACCACGGAATCCCAGTTCGATTAAATCTCCACCGATGCCAATAGCTTCAAATATTTGGGCTGCTTGATAGCTGGAGAGCAGAGAAATTCCCATCTTGGAGAGAATTTTTAGCAAACCTGACTCTACTGCTTTGCGATAGTTTCCTAAAGCTTGTTCTAGGGTGAGGGTTGGAATTTTCTCCACAACCATTAACTTTTGAGTTCTGGGATCAGACCACCATTCACGCACTGTATCTAAAGCCATATACGCGCAAACTGCACCAGCACCGTAGCCAATGAGACAAGCAAAGTGATGGGTACTCCAGCATTGAGCAGTATTAACAATTAGGGATGTTTTCATTCGCAACCCTTCACGAATCAGATGGTGATGCACGGCACCCACTGCTAACAAGGGAGGAATGTAAGTATGTTCTGTACTGATCCCTTCATTACCCCCATTAATAAAGGGGGTTGGGGGGATCTGGTCGCTTAATATTAAAATCTTTGCACCTGCGCGGACTGACTCAGCAGCTTGTGCTTGTAAAGATTGCACTGCGGCTTTCAATCCTTCGGGTCCATCAGCGATCGCAAATAGGGTTGACAATTCAGCCGTGGCAAATCCTGACAGCTTAATCGCCTCTAATTCAACATCCGTCAACACCGGCGATTCCAGCTTCAATCTCCGAGCATATTCTGGCTTGGGTTCTAATAAGTTACCCCGTTCCCCCAGTTCGACTTTCAGAGACATTACCAGCTTTTCCCGCAGGGGATCGATCGCCGGGTTAGTCACCTGAGCAAAGCGCTGTTTGAAATAGTCATAAAGCAGGTGGGGTTTTGTTGACAGCACCGCTAAAGGAATATCATCCCCCATGCAGAAAGTCGGCTCGGAACCGGCGATCGCCATTGGATGAATCACCATTTCTACATCTTCTTTGGTGTAACCAAAGGCAGTTTGACGCTGAAGTAAGGTTTGCTGGTCAATTTTGTCAGTTGTACTATGGCCGTTACCATTCTCAGCAGCCAGATGTCCATTACCATTACCATCTTGACTACTGACAATTGCTTTGAGTTCTTGACGGTACTCTCGCAGCCATTCCCCATAAGGGTGCTGCTTGGCGATGCGCCCCTTTATTTCCCAATTCTTCAGCACTTCATGATTTTCTAAATCCACAGCAATCATTTGCCCTGGTCCGAGTCTACCTTTCTCGACAATATCGGCTTCTGGGAATTCCACTACACCAGCTTCGGAAGCGACGACAATGTAATCATCTTTGGTGATCAAGTAACGAGCTGGTCTTAAACCATTACGATCTAGTGTTGCACCAACTTTTTTGCCATCGCTGAATACTAAAAGTGCTGGACCATCCCAAGCTTCTTGCAAACCACTGTAATATTCGTAAAAATCAACAATTTCTGGAAATTCACGTAAGGAAGGCTGATTTTGGTAAGCTTCTGGAACCATAATCATTAAAGCTTCCAAGGGGCTGCGTCCAGAGCAAACCAGCAATTCCACTACATTGTCTAGGGTAGCTGAGTCACTGTTATCAATATGAACTAATGGCTTAAGTTCCTGGATGCGATCGCCCCATACAGGATGATTCAGACTAGCTTCTCGTGCCATCATCCAGTTGATGTTACCCAATAAGGTATTGATTTCGCCGTTGTGACCCAAAAACCGCATTGGTTGGGCTAGAGGCCACTTGGGCATTGTATTGGTACTAAAACGGCGGTGATAGACAGCAAAGGCAGTTTTATAAGCTGGATTTTTTAAATCGTCATAAAAATTGCCCAAGACGGCGGAACGCACCATACCTTTGTAGACAATTGTCCGACTTGACAACGAGCAGATATAAAATTCTTCTGAGATTTTGGTTGCAACTTTACTAATGCGGCGGCGGGTAATGTACAACTGCCGTTCCAATTCATCGCCGCTTTTGTCAACAGAAGCTAACAAAACTTGTTCAATCTGGGGTTGATTTTCTCTGGCTTGTACCCCCAGTAAATCAGATTGCACTGGCACTACTCGCCATCCCAGTACAATTAATTTTTCTTCAGCAGCTACTTGCTCAACAGTCGCCCTAGCTTTTTGTGCAGCTTCTTGGTCTTGTGGTAGAAATATCATCCCCACAGCTATATTATTGGTGGATGGAAATTCCTTACCCCTTTGGTCAAAGTCTTGTTGGAACAATTCCCAAGGTATTGCTGTCAATACTCCAGCACCATCACCAGAGTCTTGATCGGCGCTACAACCTCCCCGGTGTTCTAAGCAGGTTAAAGCAGCTAAGGCTTTTTCGACAATTTCGTGGCTGGTATGATTCTGGCGATGAGCAATAAAACCTACACCACAGGCATCTCGTTCCTCTACTAACCACTTTTGCCCCTGATAGGTATCTCTTGAGTTGATATCCGCCGTGATTTTCTGGTCTTGATTCATCGGTTTATTATTCATACCCTGTTCCTGAAGTATCGAGTTACCAATTTTGCCACTACTTACGGGAAAAAACTTCTAAATTTCGCTGTTGATAATATATATAAGCACCGAAATTTAGGGAAAAAAAATTTTAACTTCGGTTTTACTTTATTAGTTCACCCGTGTTAAAATAGTTGCGTATTCTTTATGTATTTATGCGGTCTCAGACAACTTACCTCCGCCAAGACATTATTTTTGCCCTGACAGTTTCTTTTTTATATTGTGAAGCTAAGTATTTTCTCAATCCCCTTTTTCCAGATGCACGCTAGTTACTCATAGAGCCTATTTCGGCTCACCTGAAACAAAAAAACTAAAACTTAACGCTGTACTATGTTTTAAAGCCGAAATCATCCTGATCCAGCAATAAAATCAGCGTATTACAATATATACCCATTTGACAATTCCCAAATATTGTTGTTGTCTAGAGTTTTGGTGTTTACCACTTGCCACATATATTACTACTAACTACACCTAACTGAAGTAGCGACAGTAGCAACGTTCCGTGAGGATTAAATATCTTAATCCAGTTTTGATGGCCAAAGCTACCGTGTATGTTGTGGTTAGAATTAGTGCCGATTAAAACACTTTATTGCAATGGCTTTAGCTTCTAAATTGGTGGTTTATGCTTAAAAGATACAACTAGCCAGGATATATAATACCATATTTATTTAAAAACAAACTCATGTTATTTTTATATTTCCAAATAATTAGTTAGTTTATACCTTGGGTGATAGTTTTCATTCATTACCTACTAAAATATGGTAAAAATGCCAAATTGTTGCCAATCAGGGATTAACGATCGCTCCGCCCACCGCAGGCATCGCAAGTTTTTTCGGGCTACTGTGTCACCAATACTTTTGACAGCCCTGTGCTTAATTAGTACCTATCCTCTCAACGCCCAGGAGTCCCCGAAAACCACCAATTTCATACCCACGTTAACCTCACAGTCACTTGCACCTCCTTTACCAGGTGTGGCATCCTCTGGTAATCAAATTTCCCTCAATGGTCGTACTTTACCAGGAACTTGGTTACAGCGACCGGGAAAATCTGGTCAAGTGACAACTAATCTCAGTGACGGGGCATTCAGACAATTAATTGGAATAAATTTCTTAAACAGTAGTAATTGGGCGAGGCAACCGATACAGTGGTTTTCGTCGGTGACAACGCCACAGGTGTTAGCCGCCAGACTGCTAGGAGCATATCGCTATCTGGATATTACTAATTTTGCCCAAACATCTGGATGGCAAATCCAAGCCAATGGCAACACCTTGGTAATTGCTACCCCAAAAGCGCAAATCACAAATATTGTTCAGAGCCAGCAACCTCCAGACGCGAGTGCCCCTTTGCAACAGGCTCGCATTCTTGTAGATTTAAATCATCCAACACCCTGGCAAGTTGCACAAGGGTCAGCGATCGCCAAACCCCAAACTCCATCCTCTGATCCAGATACGCCAACTCCCAAACCCACTACACCGCCAAATCGAGAGTGGACAGTTACCCTGGATGGAATAGCTGATCCCGTTTTGATAGAACGCTATACCCCGCAGCCACCAGCAGCACCACCAGCATTGCTGCCAAATCTGCTCAAACAATTATTACCAGTTACACCAACAGAACCAATACCACCAGCCCCCCAAGCACTGATTCAACAAGTGGAGGTGGTGAAAAACCAAACGATTATTCATCTGAGCGTTCCCTTTGGTCTATCACCTCAAGTTAGCACTGTAGATAATCCCAATCGCCTGATTATCGATATTCGACCCGATCCTCTAGAAGAGCGGGATATTACTTGGGCCCCAGGATTGCGCTGGCGACAGCATTATATCAACTTAGGCACAGAACGCTTTCCGGTGGTCTGGTTAGAAGTTAATCCCCGCAAATTTGGGTTAACTTTGAAACCTATGTGGGCTAGTCCTGATGGCCTTGCGGGTACTGCTCCCTTAATTCAAACAGCACAACGTTACTTAGCAGTAGCTGGGATTAATGGTGGTTATTTTAACCGCAATAATAGATTGCCATTGGGTGCGATTCGTCGGGATAATCAGTGGTTATCAGGACCGATTCTAAATCGAGGTGCGATCGCTTGGAATGATTCAGGCCAATTTTACTTCGGTCGTCTCACCTTAGAAGAAACTTTAATCACAGCAAATAACCAGCGCTTACCAATTCTGTTTCTCAACAGTGGCTACATCCAAAGTGGTATTGCTCGTTACACCCCAGCTTGGGGATCAACTTATACGCCTCTGACGGATAACGAAATTATCCTAGTGGTAGAGAAAGACCAAATTACTGAACAGTTACCAGGCGGTAAAGTTGGTGGTATGGCGGTTCCCATTCCCCAGGATGGCTACCTGCTAACTTTACGCGCCAACGCTGTTAGTGCTGCCTCACAACTATCTATTGGAAGCACAGTCAGTATTTCCAGCACCACTGCTCCCACTGATTTTAGTCGTTATCCCCACATTATCGGAGCAGGTCCCCTATTAGTCCAAAACCGTCAAATTGTCCTTGATGCCAAAAGTGAAAAATTCAGCAATGCCTTTATTGCCGAAAAAGCTATTCGTAGCGGTATTTGCACAACGACAACAGGGACACTGATGATTACTGCCACACATAATCGTGTCGGCGGCTATGGGCCTAATTTGGCAGAACATGCCCAATTGATGCAACTCATGGGCTGTGTCGATGCCCTAAATTTGGATGGTGGTAGTTCAACCAGCCTTTACTTAGGAGGGCAACTACTCGACCGATTGCCTAGTACAGCAGCTCGTGTTCATAACGGAATTGGTATTTTCCTGCAAAAATCAGGGAACAGGGAATAGAGAAGGAAGTCTCTTAATTATCAAGATCCAATCCCCAATCCTTCTTTAAAGTTTAGAACAAGCTGTCATTTTGCTTGATGAAGAGTTGGTGTAGACATAGTATTTTTAGTAGTGATGATTTACACCATAACGTCTGATTTTGCTATGTTTATCAAGGTGCAACACAATTGCTAATTTTCAAAGTTGCAAGATAGCGCCAAATTTTTGATCAATAGTTAAGAGTACCAACGGTTTGTTATGTCTCCAAATGAGGTAACTATGGCTCGATATCAAGAAACTACACAGACTGAAACTCTACACCTACCTCCAAACATAACTTCCAGGGGCGTTGCTGCAACTGAATTGCGTCCTTGGGGTGCTTTTACAGTTTTGGAAGAAGGGCGCGGATACAAAATTAAGCGCATCGAAGTTAAGCCCGGACACCGCCTCAGTCTACAAATGCACCACCACCGCAGTGAACATTGGATTGTTGTTTCTGGTACAGCTAGGGTAACTTGTGGTGAGCAAGAAGTACTACTGAGCAATAATGAGTCAACTTATGTACCCCAATGTACATCTCATCGTTTAGAGAATCCTGGCGTAATCCCCTTGGTATTGATTGAAGTCCAAAATGGCGAATACTTGGGAGAAGATGATATTATTCGCTACCAAGATGACTATGCCCGTACCAAGGATTAAAACCAAAACAAAAGAACGCTATTTGTAAAACTCTAAAGGCTTTAGGTGATTTCTTAGAAAAAAAATACCTATGTTGGCGAGTTTCGACTTACCTCGGCTCCACTCAGCACGAGTCGCTCAACTCTCGACTACTCAGTTGGTTGAGCGTACCCCTTCGGGGATCTTGCTACGCGTAGCGTCTCCAAGAGTTATCGAAACCAACGGCTATGGTAAATTTATTACTAGAATTCACCTTAATTCTAAAACGGAATACATTTTGGCTGTGCAAACTGTATTTGGTAAACATTGCACCCCAGAAGTCCCTACTTACTTAAGGTAGGGACTGAAGCATATTATGTGTTATAAATGTAGTAAGAACGATCGCGCTCATGCCTTCGGTGATTTGGAATTTTGCAGAAGCGAGGGTCAACCCATCTGTAAAATGAAAGATGGGGTATTCAATTGCAGAAAACGAGTTCCATGATTCATCTGAGTCAAGTAGCAGCAAGTGAGATTGGGCGAATAAAGTCCAAGCAGCAGCCAAATGTATTGTTTCGATTGGCAGTAAAACTAGGTGGCTGTTCCGGGTTATTTTATGATATGTCCTTCGATGAAGCAATGAAAGTTGGCGATCAGGTTTTTGATTTAGATGAGATTCAAGTAGTCATAGATGCCGTAAGCTTAAATTACCTCAACGGTTTGAGGGTGGATTATTCAGAAGACTTAATGGGTGGTGGTTTTCGCTTCCACAACCCCCAGGCGATCGCCACCTGTGGCTGTGGCAATTCCTTCTCTATAAGTCATTGAGCAAAAAAACCACAAATGACAAATAACAATTGACATAAAACCGTAAAAAAAGATATAATTAGGATTTGTTAAAACTTAGACCATAAGCAGCTTTACGCGCTGTAACTCATGCCAACAATACAGCAGCTAATACGAAATGAGCGCGAACAAGCGCGTCAGAAAACCAAGTCCCCGGCTCTGAAACAATGTCCTCAGCGTCGGGGAGTTTGTACCAGAGTTTACACGACCACACCCAAAAAGCCTAACTCAGCCCTACGCAAAGTAGCAAGAGTCAGACTTACCTCTGGATTTGAAGTTACAGCTTACATTCCAGGCATTGGTCACAACTTACAAGAACACTCAGTTGTGATGATTCGTGGCGGTCGGGTTAAGGATTTACCAGGCGTGAGATACCACATTATCCGTGGCACCCTAGATACAGCCGGAGTCAAAGACCGCAAACAAGGCCGTTCCAAGTATGGAACCAAGCGTCCCAAAGCAGCGAAAAAATAGGATCAGGCGATTAATCGCAGCCAACACGATTAATCGTCTACCTTAAAAGCGCTGCGAAAAACCATCGCCGCCTGTGTTCTAACAGCAGTTATGTCTGTTTCAAAAAAATCAAGCAAGCTACACTAAGCGAGCAAGTGTAGAAGTTCTGAAGAGAAAGCTGTAACTAACAGCATAATTCTCATCTGGACCTTAAAGTTTATAATCTTGTCGCCTTGAGTATTTAGTTGCAGGTAGCAAGTCAAACAATTTTAGGTTTTAGATTTGCAATTTTGGATTGGTCGAACCCAGAAGGGATGAGGCTTACAGATTTTTGATTTTTCTGACCCCTGTGGTCGAAATATATACCGAAAACTTTTAATCCCTTCGGGTTCAGCAGTCGCTCATGGGGGAAACCCCCAAGACCGCGCTGCTTCACCAAAATTAAAAATCCCAAATCAAAAATTGCCAGTCAATAAGTCAGCCTTGCTGCAACGGTCGAAAAAAATTGAGGAAGTCTGAGGGTTGGGTTCTACCGCTTTTAGTTTCCGGTGTCTGATAGCATATAATTTCGTTGCCAATTCCGAATTAAAGGTGAAGTATGTCTCGTCGTGGTGTTATTCAAAGGCGCCCAGTTCCGTCTGACTCTGTATATAACAGTCGCCTTGTGAGCATGATTATCAGACGGATCATGCGTCATGGCAAGAAATCCCTTGCCGCACGGATTGTTTATGAAGCATTAAAAACTATTGAGGAACGCACTGGTAACGGTGCTTTGGAAACCTTTGAAAGAGCAGTGCGAAATGCCACGCCTTTAGTAGAAGTAAAAGCTCGGCGAGTTGGTGGAGCAACCTACCAAGTCCCAATGGAAGTGCGTACAGAACGGGGCACTACCCTAGCACTGCGTTGGTTAGTGCAATATTCCCGGTCTAGACCAGGCCGGACAATGGCCAGCAAATTGGCAAATGAGTTAATGGATGCTGCCAACGAAACTGGTAATGCCATTCGCAAACGCGAAGAAACGCACCGGATGGCGGAAGCTAACAAGGCATTTGCACACTATCGTTATTAAGTAGAAAAGCGATATATCGCCTTGCCGAAGCGGTATATCGTGGATTTACAAAAAAAGACGGTTTTCCGTAAAAGTATAGAATCTTAACAAAGAGTAATATACAAGATATCATGAGGCAAAAACTATAGGAGGTAGCTGTGGCACGCACGATCCCGCTAGATAAAGTACGCAACATTGGTATTGCGGCGCATATAGATGCGGGCAAAACAACAACAACAGAGAGAATATTATTTTACTCTGGGATAATTCATAAAATTGGCGAAGTTCATGAAGGAACTGCCGTTACAGACTGGATGGAGCAGGAGCGGGAGCGGGGAATTACCATTACTGCTGCTGCTATCAGTACCAGTTGGAAAGATCATCAAATTAACATTATCGATACTCCAGGTCACGTAGACTTCACAATTGAAGTTGAGCGTTCCATGCGCGTGTTGGATGGTGTAATCGCAGTATTTTGTTCGGTGGGCGGCGTGCAACCGCAGTCTGAGACAGTGTGGCGTCAAGCAGAACGTTACAAAGTTCCTCGGATCGCCTTTATCAACAAGATGGATCGCACCGGAGCGAACTTTTATAGAGTTCACGAGCAAATTCGCGATCGCCTGCGGGCCAATGCGATCGCCATTCAACTACCAATTGGTAGTGAAAATGACTTCCAAGGTATCGTTGACCTAGTACGGCAACGTGCGTATATTTACGCTAATGACCAAGGAACCGATATCCAGGAAACAGATATCCCGGAAGAATTGCAAGCGCAGGTAGACGAATTCCGCACCAAGCTAATAGAAGCTGCCGCAGAAACCGATGATGCTCTGATGGCTAAGTACTTCGAGGGCGAAGAACTTACAGAACAGGAAGTTAGGACTGCCCTGCGTAAAGGCACAATTGCGGGGACAATCGTACCAGTACTTTGCGGTTCGGCATTCAAAAACAAAGGCGTGCAATTAATGCTGGATGCCGTTGTCGATTACCTGCCAGCGCCAAGTGAAGTACCGCCAATTCAAGGCTTACTACCCAATGGCGATGCTGTTGAGCGGCGGGCTGATGACAACGAACCCCTAGCGGCTCTGGCATTCAAGATTATGGCTGACCCTTACGGTCGCCTGACATTTGTTCGCGTTTATTCTGGTGTCCTGAAAAAGGGCAGCTACGTTCTCAACGCTAGTAAGAATAAAAAAGAACGGATTTCCCGCTTAGTTCTCATGAAGGCAGATGATCGGCAAGATGTCGATGAACTGCGAGCGGGTGATTTGGGAGCGGCTCTGGGATTGAAAGATACCTTGACAGGTGACACGCTCTGTGATGATGCATCGCCAGTAATTCTGGAATCCCTATTCATTCCTGAGCCTGTAATCTCGGTGGCGGTTGAACCCAAAACCAAGAACGACATGGATAAACTATCCAAGGCTCTGCAATCTCTCTCAGAAGAAGACCCCACCTTCCGTGTCCGCGTCGATCCCGAAACCAACCAAACCGTGATCGCGGGGATGGGAGAGCTACACCTAGAAATTCTAGTAGACCGGATGTTACGAGAATTCAAGGTGGAAGCAAACGTAGGTGCGCCACAAGTAGCTTACCGAGAAACAATTCGGAAAGCTGTAAACAAAGTTGAGGGCAAATTCATCCGCCAGAGTGGTGGTAAAGGTCAATATGGTCACGTTGTGATCAATTTGGAGCCTGGAGAACCCGGTACTGGCTTTGAATTCGTTTCCAAAATTGCCGGCGGTACAGTACCTAAAGAGTACGTTGGCCCCGCAGAACAAGGAATGAAAGAAAGCTGCGAATCCGGTGTTCTAGCTGGATATCCGTTGATTGATGTCAAAGCGACGTTAATTGATGGGTCATACCACGATGTAGACTCTTCGGAAATGGCTTTTAAAATCGCTGGCTCAATGGCGATGAAAGAGGCTGTGCTGAAAGCTTCACCCGTCCTCTTAGAGCCTATGATGAAAGTTGAAGTTGAAGTTCCTGAAGACTATATCGGGAACGTCATTGGCGACCTCATCTCCCGCCGAGGTCAGATTGAAAGCCAAAGCACCGAACAGGGACTTGCTAAGGTCGCATCCAAAGTTCCACTGGCGACCATGTTTGGCTACGCCACTGATATTCGGTCAAAAACGCAAGGTCGGGGTATCTTCACGATGGAGTTCAGCCACTACGAAGAGGTGCCTCGCAGCGTAGCTGAAACTATCATTGCAAAAAGCAAAGGGAACGCTTAGTTAAAATAAGGAAATGAGCATTCATGGCACGCGCAAAGTTTGAAAGGAATAAACCCCACATTAATATCGGTACAGTTGGCCACGTTGACCACGGTAAAACTACCTTGACAGCAGCCATCACCATGACCTTGGCAGCTATGGGTCAGGCTGTAGCTAAGGGCTACGACCAAATTGATAATGCCCCAGAAGAAAAGGCACGGGGTATTACCATCAATACCGCTCACGTAGAGTATGAAACCGAAAGTCGGCACTATGCTCACGTAGACTGTCCAGGACACGCTGACTATGTGAAGAACATGATCACCGGTGCTGCCCAGATGGACGGAGGTATCCTCGTAGTTGCTGCTACCGATGGACCTATGCCCCAAACCCGCGAACACATTCTGTTAGCAAAACAGGTTGGCGTTCCTAGTCTGGTTGTCTTCTTGAACAAAGAAGACTTGATGGATGACCCAGAACTCTTGGAACTGGTAGAACTAGAACTTAGAGAACTGTTAAGCAGCTACGATTTTCCTGGTGACGACATCCCCATCGTCAAAGGCTCTGGTCTGCAAGCTCTGGAAGCAATGACCAAGAATCCCAAAACCAAACGCGGTGAAAATCCCTGGGTAGACAAAATCTATGAACTGATGGATGCTGTAGATTCTTACATCCCCACTCCTGAGCGGGATGTTGATAAACCCTTCCTGATGGCTGTAGAAGACGTATTCTCAATTACAGGTCGTGGTACTGTCGCCACTGGTCGGATTGAGCGGGGTGTTGTCAAAGTTGGCGATAACGTTGAACTAGTGGGTATCAGAGATACTCGCGCCACTACCGTAACTGGTATTGAAATGTTCAAGAAGAGTCTTGACCAAGGTATGGCTGGAGATAACGCTGGCGTACTACTCCGGGGTATCCAGAAGGCTGATATTGAACGCGGTATGGTAATTGCCAAACCAGGTTCAATTAAACCTCACCTGGAATTTGAAGGTGAAGTATACGTCCTAACAGAAAAAGAAGGTGGTCGCAAGACTCCATTTTTCGCTGGCTACCGTCCCCAGTTCTATGTACGGACAACGGATGTAACTGGTACCATCAAAGCCTATACCTCTGATGAAGGTAAAGAAGTAGAAATGGTAATGCCAGGCGATCGCATCAAGATGACAGTAGAATTGATCAACGCGATCGCTATTGAACAAGGAATGCGCTTCGCTATCCGCGAAGGTGGTCGCACCATCGGTGCTGGTGTCGTCTCCAAAATTATCAAGTAGCACCTTTTCGCTCATAACAAAGGAGCAGAGATGGTCTTGATTGTGCCTCTCTGCTCCTTTCTCTTCCCTCTATAAATAAGGTAATAGGTTACAGGGGACAGGTAATAGTTTTCTGTAACCTTTAACCTCTAAATACTCCCCTAATTACGCAGAACCTGGAAAATTAAAGATGGCAACTCTACAGCAGCAAAAGATTAGAATTCGCTTACAAGCCTTTGACAGACGCTTATTAGATACATCTTGCGAGAAGATTGTAGACACAGCTAACCGCACCAACGCTACAGCCATAGGTCCAATTCCTTTACCAACAAAACGCCGGATCTATTGTGTGTTGCGATCGCCTCACGTAGATAAAGATTCACGGGAACACTTTGAAACCCGTACTCATCGCCGGATTATTGACATTTACCAGCCCTCTTCTAAGACTATAGATGCCCTGATGAAATTGGATCTACCATCGGGTGTAGATATTGAAGTCAAACTTTAATTAGTTATTAGTCATTAGTCATTGGTCATTAACAAAGGATAAATGACAAATGACGTTAGTATGAATATTTACATAGCCCTGAAGAAATATATCTCAGGGCTTTTATTTAGCTAGGAAACAAATGATAGAATATAGATAAAGTGCGGGAAAAGCAGAGAAAAATTATTTTTTAAGATTAAGTTTATACCAAAGTAACAATGACATCATCTTCTAAAATTGCAGTTCGTGAACTCCCTCTGTTCCCGTTACCCGAAGTAGTTCTGTTTCCTACCAGGCCATTACCCCTGCACATCTTTGAATTTCGCTACCGAATCATGATGAACACGATTTTGGAGAGCGATCGCAGGTTCGGTGTTTTGATGTTCGATCCAGTTAAAGGTACAATTGCAAACACTGGTTGCTGTGCCGAAATCATTCATCACCAAAGGCTGCCAGATGATCGGATCAAGATGATGACTTTAGGGCAGCAAAGATTTCGTGTATTAGAGTATGTTCGTGAAAAGCCATACCGCGTTGGCTTAGTGGAGTGGATTGAAGACCAACCACCAACTAAAGATTTACGACCTTTATCTTCTGAAGTAGAACAACTACTGCGAGATGTTGTGCGTCTGTCAGCTAAATTAACCGAACAAAATATCGAATTGCCAGAAGATTTGCCTGATCTACCAACAGAGTTATCTTATTGGGTAGCTAGTAATCTTTATGGTGTCGCCGCAGAGCAGCAATTATTGCTAGAAATGCAAGATACTGTAACTCGTCTAGAGCGGGAAGCAGAAATTTTAACTTCTACTCGGAATCACTTGGCGGCTCGCGCTGTTCTCAAAGACACATTTAGTGAAAAGTGAGGGGTTAGGAGTTAGGAGTAGAGACGCGATTAATCGCGTCTGTACAAGAGTTAGGAGTTAGGGGTTAGGAAGAAAAAACAAAAAATAAAAGATTTACAACTTATAATTTATATTCCCTAGCTAATAACTGATAACTCGTAAATCCTAACTGATAATTATTAACTCCTAACTTATCAAGTAATAGCGCTAATCCGCAAAACATTGTAAGCGCCAAGAATCTTTAAAATCTCTGTGTGGATAGTTAACTCTGCTAAAGCAGATTGCATTTGTGCTTCTTTGGCATCCGCTTCTAAATCCATGAAAAATAAGTATTCGCCTAGCGATCGCTTCGTCGGACGAGATTCAATCCGGCTGAGGTTAATCCCTAATTGAGCAAATATTTGCAAAGGTTTGACTAATGCTCCGGGTGTGTTGGCAGGCATACTAAAAGCCAACGATGTATGACTGGTACGTGTTGTTGATGCCTGATATCCAGCCTTCACTTCACCCTGACTTACTACCCAAAAACGGGTAAAGTTTTCTGGATTGTCGTTGATCCCACTAGCAAGTATCGGCAGGTTGTATAGTTGAGCAGCTCTACTAGAAGCGATCGCTGCTGCTGTTGTCTCTTGCTCTAATCCCTGTAGTGCTTCCGTTGTGGAATTGCTGGGAATAATTTGTACAGTTGGGAGAAACCGCTCTAACCATCCCTGGCATTGTGCCAAAGCTTGCGGGTGAGAGTAAACATTTTTTATCCTGTCTAAGCTAGACGCGCAGGAAATTAACGTATGGGCAATGGGTAATATTAAAGCTAACTGAATTTGCAAACTGTCCAATTGCCAAAGTGTATCCAGTGTTGTGGTAACACTCCCTTCAATAGAATTTTCCACTGGCACAACAGCTAACTGGGCTAAACCGTTAGCAACGGCGTGCAGCGATTGGGAAATGCTGGGATAGGGGCATAACCTAGCTTCAACTCCCGTACTTTTAGTTAGCCAGTTGACATAAAAAACAGCTGCTTGTTCTGTGTAAGTGCCGGGAGGTCCTAAATGTGCGATGGATATAGTCATGCTTTTAGCCTTGAGTTCTGAGTTTAATCGGTAAACAGAGGTATGATATTTTGGTCTTGGCGAATATATCCAATATCTAATCCTACTAGACACTGTTAACACTGTTAGATGTAAAAGGGAGCATCCACCTTTGGAAGAAACACCGGGCGATTGGAAATCGCGGCTACACAAACGAAGTCCGCCTACGCGGACTCTCTGAAACCCGCGCAGGCGGGTTTAGTTTGTATAGCCCCAGACTTCTAGTCTGAGGGCGATCCGCCAAAAGTGGATGCTCCCGGTATAAAATTTACGCACTAAACAAATAGACCAAAATATGTATCCAAAAAAATAAGTTATGCAAATCAATCTTTTATCAGATAGATTTATTGGCAGTTTTTTGCTATCTTCTCCTGAAGATTTCTATTAGTTTCTACCTAGATAAAAATCATATTTTTGTTTTTATGTCAAGTAGAGAATCCTAATCTATATTTAGTTCCATAAATATAGTAATGAGCGTACCAACTTTTTGCCAATGATGTATACCTGATCAGCAACAATCATTTTTATGGTCGATAAATTTCGTACTTTTCTAATAATCAGAACTAAGTTGTTAAAAAATATTAAAATTAAGAAACAGATATTTTTATCCGCT
Organism: Nostoc sp.; assembly: GCF_036917815.1. Classification (GTDB taxonomy): domain Bacteria; phylum Cyanobacteriota; class Cyanobacteriia; order Cyanobacteriales; family Nostocaceae; genus Nostoc. Next base: position 55,439 of record NZ_JBALEK010000057.1, read on the forward strand.
CATGGCTACCCGGTTTACTGCCTCTCAATCGGTTGAAATCGCTGTTCCAGAGCAGCCTATTCCCATTCAGCACTATTTGCGTCAGCCTCAACGTCTGGTTAAGGCTTTAGTTGAGAATAGCCGGATTCAGCAGCTTTCTGAGGAAGTATTTCGCTTGAAAATGCGTCCGCTAACTTTTATGTCACTAAGTATTCAACCTACTGTGGATATGAGAGTCTGGGCAGAATCAAATGGAATAATTTATTTGCGATCGCTAGGCTGTGAAATTCTGGGTTTCGAGTATATTAACCAGCGCTTTACTCTCAATTTAAAAGGGTATTTGTCTCCAAAAGAGTTTAGTACTGGCACTCGCCTGCAAGGAAGGGCTGATTTAGAAGTGCTGGTAGATTTCCCCCCGCCATTTTCCTTCACTCCTAAGCCAATTTTAGAAGCTACTGGCAATGGTTTGCTCAAAAGCGTACTGTTGTCAGTTAAACAAAGGTTATTAAATCAACTTTTGGCGGATTATCGCTACTGGGTGATATCACAAACCAAAGATAGAGGACTTGACGGTGATAGTACTGAATTCCCAATCCTGAATGCTGAGTAATTATTTCATCACTCAACACTCAGACGTTTGATTTGGCAAGGACGAAAAGACTGACGATGTAAGGGCGAAGACCCGTATTGTTGCAAAGCCAGTAAATGCTGCTGGCTACCATAACCCTTGTTAAACTCCAGGTTGTACATAGGGTATTTTAATGCTAAACGCATTACTAGATCGTCACGCCAAACCTTAGCGACAATACTAGCAGAGGCAATAGCGAGCGATCGCTCATCTCCTTTAACTATTGTTTGTTGTGGCAATAGCAAGTCTTTGATTAACTGATTGCCATCAATCAAACAGAGGGCAGGCTGTACCTTTAACTTCAGCACAGCCCGCTTCATTGCTAACAGCGTCGCTTGCAAAATATTTATCTTGTCAATTTCGGCAGTGGAAGCAAACCCAATTTTCCAGTCTATAGCTAGCTCACAAATTTGCTGCGCTAGCTGAGTTCTACGAGAACTAGACAACTTTTTACTGTCTTTAATTTTAGCTGCCATTAGTATTGGCAAAGCGCGATCTGGTAGGATCACTGCTGCCGCTACCACCGGACCAAATAAAGCACCTCGCCCGACTTCATCCACACCTGCAACCAATCCTGGAATCCCTGACAAGGTAGAAAACTCCAGCCAACTAGATTGTTCCAAAGGCGTTGGCGATGTTTCTACCATAAAGCAAATTAATTATCCTCGATCGCAGAGGAACGACGACGACGGCGACGGCTGGCTGTAGCGCTGCTATTAGCTTCAGCTTCACTTTCATCGGCGATCTCGTTGGCGACGGCTTTTGCCGCCAAGCGTCCCGAAGGATTCACAGTCAACTCCGATGCTTCGGTTGTCTCTTCGAGCAAAGATTTTTGTTCTGGTTCAATAACTTTTGGTGTGAGTATTTTGCTTACAGTTATTTCAGGTATTGCTTTTTGAGCAATAGTGGTTATTTCAGGTATTGCTTTTTGGACAATAGGGGTTATTTCAGGTATTGCTTTTTGGACAATAGTTGATTCTGCTGGGGTAGTTGGCAATTGACCAGGCTGAATCACATTAATAATCACAGACTTGGTATTTTTAACCTCTTGCTCTAACTTCACCAAGGGAGATATTCCCATCAAGGCAAACATATCCTGTTCTTGGAGGCTCATTTCTACAGTTCTAATTTCCGGTGGTTCTACCACTGGTTTGATTGGCTCTGCCTTGATAACTTTAGTGCGCTCTGCTCTTTCACTCCAACCTGGTTTACCAAGGGTTGGTGAGGGGATCTCTGGTGCAACTCCTATTTCTGGTTCTACATCAATATCTAAATCTGGCTCATTGACAAAAGTCAGGGGATTGGGAACAATCCGAGTTTCATCTTTCCCATTTAAGCCATTGACACCAATTCGACTGCGGCGAGTGCGGGTACGACGCTTATCATTAAGCTCTTGATAACTAGGATGATTGATCAGATTTAGGTTACTCAATTCCGGGTCGCCATCAAATGCTTCCCCAAATCCATCATAAGTTTCTCGTGGTTCGGGGGTACGGGCAGATGGCTGACGTGGTTCTCGGTGAGGTAGGGATACAAAACGCTCACGGTCTGGTGTCTCTGCTGGTATTGGTAATCGGTTTTCGATTTCTCCAGGCAGACGCACAGTATGTCCTAAACCGCCACAGGTGGGGCAAGTTTCACCAAATAATTCGTAAATATTTTGACCCTGACGTTTGCGGGTCAATTCTACTAAACCTAGTTCGGTGAGTTGGGCAATCTGGGGACGAGCTTTGTCTGCTTTGAGTCCTTTATTAAAGTGTTCGAGAACTTGCAGTTGGTCACGTCGTGATTCCATATCAATAAAATCAACGACAATCACCCCGGCGATGTTCCGCAGACGCAATTGGCGAGCGATTTCGGTTGCAGCTTCGCAGTTTGTCCACAAAACTGTTTCTCTAGCTGTTGCCGATCGCGTGAAGGAACCTGAGTTAACATCGATTACGGTTAATGCCTCTGTCGGCTCGATGATGACGTAACCTCCAGAAGGCAAGTCCACTCTCGGTTTGAGGGCTTCTCTAATGGCGGCAGTGATCCGGAAGTACTCTAAAATTGGAGAGCGATCGCGGTGATGGTCAATCAACAATCCCTGCGGTGTTTGACCGCCACTCCAATTTTGCAAGTACTGTTTTACGCGCTTCAAACCAGTACTAGAATCCACAACAATCCGATTTACATCGGCGCCGTACATATCTCGCAATACGCGCTGGATAAAGTCATCGTCTCGGTTGAGCAGTGCTGGAGCGCGGGTGGAATGGGCTTCCTGCTGAATGGCCTCCCATTGCTTTTGCAGCAATTCCAAATCTTCCATAATCGCTTCTTCGGGTTTGCCTTCGGCTTCTGTACGCACAAGCAAACCCATTCCCGCCGGTTTGACCAAAATCGCCAGTGCCCGCAACCGGTTGCGCTCACTTTCACTTTTAATTCGTCGGGATAAATTTACGCCCCGACCATAGGGCATTAGTACTACGTAGCGTCCAGGTAAGGTGATATTACCCGTGAGCCTGGGGCCTTTTGTCCCCGTTGGCTCTTTCATTACTTGCACCAAAACTTTCTGCTGTGGTGCTAGTAGTTCTGTAATTGCGGCTGCGGTACGCTTGAGCTTCAATGGCCCCAAGTCGGTGACGTGAATAAAACCGTTTCGCTCTGGATCGCCAATATTGACAAAAGCCGCATCTATCCCAGGCAATACGTTTTCTACTACTCCTAAGTAGATATCACCTATTTGATGATGACCCGTAGCAACAACAAGTTCCTGTATTTGATCTTCAGAAAAAACTGCAGCAATTTGGTGCTGCTCCGCAATGATAATTTGTTTTGGCATTCAATTTCCTCAAAAATTGGCAGCACTTACAGGTTTGAGGTTTGTTGTATCAAATCCGGTTAATTACTTATATTTCAAAACTACCCGCGTCTCCGCCTCAGTTTTGATTATCAGTGTTTTATCGGTTTGATATTATACTTTTGCTGCCCTCACAACCCTCAAAAGACGCTACTGGTAATAAAAATCGTAAATCTGAGCTTCTAAGTTAAATAGCTATTGGCGCTCTTAAGAGCATTTCCACTGCTGATTATTCGAGAACGGCTGCATATCGTTTAAGCAATTAAATCAACCGTTAATCAACCGTCCGTGGTTGATTTGTGATGCAATACTCTCAAATCTTGAGAGTTCTGAGTTGAAAGTTCTAAATCCTGAGTGAGAATTTTAACTCAGGACGCTTTATTTGAGAGTAACCTACTGAATTCGTTAAGAAAAAGAAACTATTTCTATTTTCCATTCCCCGGATTTATCTTAGGGTTATACTCAGCAGCGCCAGTAGCCATCCTGCCTTGAGCCGCTCTAGCCTAAGACAAGCCTCGCCTTCCGCGTCTGTGAACTTCTACAAGTTGGCATAACCAACAGTAGTGCTTCAACTCTAAAAAAGTAATGCACTAGCTCTTGGGCACTACGTGGATTAGACGTTCAGCAGTTGTTTAAAAAGCATGGATTTAGAGAAGCTAACCGAGCCTGCTGTTCCTTACTGATTCACAAGGTAGCTATAGAGAGAGTGTGCATTCTTTAATCTGCTTTTTGTTTGTCTAGGATAAAATCCTAGAAGTTGCACTCTAATATCTTTGCTTTCGCCCCCTGAATACCAGGGTAGTGAACCAGCTAATTCAATGCAGCGCCAGAAAATTTCTCTTCACCCTATTCTAACGCAACCTTGCTAAAAATCAATTCCTGTGATCTGCCGTGTTAGGACAACTACTAGCAAGTTGCCCTACAGGGATTATACCTCTAAAATTAGCCGATTGCGGTGAATATGCAGGAGTTGAAATTCTACATTAGCCACTGTCTCTAGCATAAACAGGATTTGTTCGGGACGCAACAGTAAACCGTCCTGGCGATAACTACCTAAATAACGGATCACAGATGAGATAGATTCTGCTCTGCTATTGTGGGTTTCGACTAATTTCAGTTCAAATAAGCGATCACGCAGATTTATTAACTGGCTCTTGCCTGATTTAGTTATTTGCTCGTACCAAAACTCCTCTTTTGCTTTGATTGTATCAATCCAGTCTTGCCATTGTATAGGTGTTGTTTCTGCAAGTGCTGCTACAGTAATCAAATACTCTGCGGACTCTAGCAGTTGGGTAGCGGCACTTGCTTTTAAATCTATTTGCTCCACATTATATATAGGTATGTCTGTGGGCATTTCACGAGCCAACTGTTCTCGGAAAGTATCAACTTCCACCGGCACGGTTAACTCAAAATCTGCAATTTCACCGCTACTAGTAGCCCCTAGAGCCAAAGCAGTTGCTAGAGAAATCCGTGGCATTGGGTGAAATCCACCACTGAAAGTAATTGGCAAGCCTGCTCGCCGCACAACTCGATCGAACAGACGAATTAAATCCAAGTGGCTGATTAAAGCCATATTACCCTGTTTGCCAAACCAAACTCGCAGTCTTTGCGCCTTAGTTTTGTTGGGGATAAACTCGCCAGCGAATTTTGGGATCGCAGGTGATTCAATCACGATGTTATGCCCAAAATCGGTGCCACAAACGCCGCAATGAGAACAACCTTCAAAAGAACAGTCGGGTACAATTGCGGCTTCTAGAGCGCGTAGCAAGTCTTCTTGGAGCCACTTTTTGTCAATCCCGGTATCAATATGATCCCAAGGTAGGGGAATATCGAGGGAGTGGGGAGTGGGGAAGGTAGGGTCCCCTCTGGGGATAAGGGGTAATGGGGAGTTAGGAGTTAGGAGTTGGGTATTTTCTCCATTTTCTCTGCTCTTGGGCGTTTCTGCGTGAAACAAATTCCATTCGCCATTTTCTACTTGGCGGTATTTCCAATCTAAACCGGCTTGGGCGATCGCAGATCCCCAAGCACTAAAAGCCTGATCTAAATTGTCATACCAGGAATCCATACCTGCACCTAATTCCCAGGCGCGGCGGACTACTTTGCCCAAATTGCGATCGCCTCGTCCCACGAAATCTTCCATTGCCGAAATCCGGACATCGGTAAAATTTACCTTCACTCCCTTTATTCGGCGGAATTCTTGCCGCAACAGGTTTTGTTTACGCTTAAATTCAGCCGTAGAAACTGAGTGCCACTGGAATGGTGTATGGGGCTTGGGCGTAAAGTTAGAAATTGTCAGGTTAAAGTTTAGGGGTTTTCGGCCTTTACCCCGACATTCTCGCTGTAGCCAGCTTACTGTTTCCGCAATGCCCAAAACATCAACATCCGTCTCACCCGGCAAGCCAATCATAAAATACAACTTTATTTTATCCCAGCCTTGCTCCCAAGCCGTTTTTACTCCCCGCAACAATTCTTCATTCGTCAAACCCTTATTCACAATGTCTCGCATTCGCTGACTACCAGCTTCTGGAGCAAAAGTCAATCCACCTTGGCGCGTACCTCCCAGGATGTTGGCAATATTCTCATCAAATCTGTCTACCCGTTGGCTTGGTAGAGTCAGAGAAATATTTTCATTTTTTAAGCGATTTTTGATTTCCATCCCCACTGCTGGTAGGGATAAATAATCAGAACAACTCAGAGATAGTAGGGAAAACTCATTGTAACCAGTTGCCCGCATCCCCTGTTCAATTGCTTCTACAACCTGATCGGGTTCTACATCCCGTGCTGGTCGAGTCAGCATTCCTGGTTGACAGAAGCGACAGCCACGAGTGCAACCACGCCGAATCTCAATGGTTAAACGGTCATGCACCGTTTCTACGTAAGGAACTAACCCAATGGAATATGCTGGTATGGGAGTTGCAACCCTTCGCAGAATTCGTTTTGGGATGTCTGGGCGACGAGGATGAACTGAGCCATCCTCTGCCATGTTGTAAAACTGGGGAACATATACGCCTGGTATCTGTGCCAAATCCAGTAACAGATGTTCCCGACTCAATCCTGCTTGTTTGCCTTCTTCCAATACTAAACCAATTTCTGGCAGCAGTTCTTCTCCATCTCCAAGGGCGAAAAAGTCGAAGAAGTCGGCATAAGGCTCAGGATTCGATGTCGCTGTTTGCCCACCAGCGAAAATCAACGGATAAGATAACTGGGTATCGCTAAATTCTCCCCTGCTCCCCTGCCTCTCTCTCCACGTCAAGGGAATTCCAGCCAAATCCAACATTTCAAGGATATTAGTTGCACCCAGTTCGTAACTGAGGCTAAAGCCTAAAATGTCGAATTCTGTGAGCGATCGCTTTGACTCTACCGCAAACAACGGCGTATTAGTTTCGCGTAGTTTGGCTGCCAAGTCTTGTGCTGGGAGGTAGGCGCGATCGCACAATTGACGCGGTTGGGCATTCAAGATGTTATAAAGGATGATGTGCCCCAAATTAGATGCACCGACTTCATACACTTCTGGGTAGGTTAAAACCCAATGTATTGCTGTCGTATCCCAAGGTTTGTGGACTGCTAACAGCTCGTTACCCAGGTAACGGGCTGGTTTTGAAATATCTGACGTTATTAATCTTTCAACTGCAACAACCACTGTGCTATCTTCTAGCTACCTTAATTACAGCTACTCAACCCCAACCTTAGCATTGAATTAGCTCTTATAACAGAGTTTATCGTTGTAACTTACAACTCCTTTACATAAAGTCCACTTCTTGCCCGAACCTTTGTGCTTTTACATAAAGTTATGTTACGGCCAACTCGGCTTCGCCGTCTAATATTTCAAATACCCGATCGAGTTGCGTCAGTTCAAAAATAATTCTAATTGACGGAGCGATCGCGCAAAGCCGAAAACTCCGTCCTAAAGTAAGAGCCAGCTTGTGTGTAGATAACAATGCCATCAACCCCGCGCTGTCTAAGGATTCTACCAATGCTAAGTCTACTACCAAGATGGAAATACCATTTTGTGCCAACGCTGTGGTCATATCTCGTTCAAATTCCAAGGCATTTGCAGCATTCAAACACCCTTGGGGGCGAATAACTGCAATCTTGGGATAGTTAAGCACTGCTTGCATAGTTACATCCTATCGAGAATTGTGAGAGCGTCAAGCTAAGGATTATTTGAACATAAACTCTATTTTGTCGCATCGTCCTTATGTCTTAGCTCTCTTTGCTGAATCTTTATTGCTTTAGTATCTCTGTTTAAAGATTGTTATAATTCCAGGCTAAAATGTGTTTATGTATACTTTTTTTTTATCCCAGTTCAAAAACAATCAACTATAGACAGCCATAGAATAGACAAATTCATCAGTAACTATGCTGAGAAAACTTGCTTAGTCTATAACTCAACCTAATTTAGCCAAGTCTTAATGGTGGATGAAATCTCAAGCCTTACCGTTGCTGATGTCTTGTGGCAAAGTTATTGCACATCATCTAACTAACTAATTAGGTTGTGATATATGTCACTAGTAAGTTAGTATTTCGATCACTCTTTATACCTAGACTGATCGGGGATGATTATTATCATATACAGTTGGGTTATTACTTATGAGAACTCAGTACGCTATTCGTAAATTGGTAGAAAAAGCTCTTGACATTAAAAAACTAACTCCTGAGATAGAAAATGAAATCAACTCAGAACTGACGGAACGGGGTTACATTTCTGATGTTGATTACGAAGCCCTAGAATTATTAATGGCAGAGATGGATGCTGGCCGAATCCAGTTGGTTCCCAGCCTGGGATTTTAAAATAATTCGTAATTCGTAATTCGTAATAAAGATGCTGGTATTCGCTACGGTTGATAAGGGGATGGGGAATGAGAAATTGGGAGTGGGGAGATGAGGGAGCAGGGGGAGAATGATAAATGCCCAATGCCCAATCCCTATTGATATGCTTGCCAAAGTTGGTGAATAAACTGGTTGAGTTGCTGCTTGGCTGCTGAGTCAGGTTCAGTTTTTGGTTCTTTTGCTAAAACCTGGCTCAAGAAGGTAATTACTTCTGTGTCTAAAGCTGGGCGAAATAAATTGGCAGGCCAAAGCAAATCAGATGCATCTCGCAAATCGGTAATTAGGGGCGATTCTTCAATAAAAGTAACCATTAATAAAGGACGCACCCAGCACAACTGACGGGAAACTACAAATTGAATGACTTCTGCATAGAGATTACTGTCACCATGCTCTAAAGACACAATTTGTCCCGGTTGAAGAAAATCTAGGCTGATGTCCATCATTATGCACTTTGGGCAGGGGCAAGGATTATTTTGCAACTTCCTTAATCTTAAAAGTGAAAATGCGCTACGTTTAAGGAAAGCTTCTGTAAGATTATGGTAGCACTGTGACGGCAGCCATGTCTCAGACATCTGCCTCACAAGTCGCTACCAAAACTAATACGAGCAATCCCTAGCAGTAAAGGGTTTTCCTAGCATAGTATCTGAGCAGAAATACTATAGAATAGGTGAACGACTGTTGAGCGATCGCTAAACAGAGACTTTGTTGTAGTGAATTAACGAGAAAAGAGCAAAGAGCCGTGTCAGTTGAAACTATTCAAAAGCCTTCCACAACCCGCAAGCTCGCGCCTCGGTATCGCGTTTTGCTCCATAACGACGACTACAACTCGATGGAGCATGTTGTGCAGTCACTAATAGCCACTGTACCAAGCCTTACCCAACCCCAAGCCGTGAGTATCATGATGGAAGCCCATACTAACGGGCTAGCTTTAGTCATTACTTGCGCTCTGGAACACGCTGAGTTTTATTGCGAAACATTGATAAGTCATGGTTTAAGTAGCACGATTGAACCTGATGAATAGTCATTAGTCATTAGTCATTAGTCATTAGTCATTAGTCACTTGTACTGAGCGTAGTCGTTGGCGCAGCCTCTCGTAGAGAAGTATTGGTCATTAGTTGAAATATAGAGTATTGGCTGGTGACTTACTAGTATGAAAGAAAACCTTATCCGTTTAGCTGAACGCCCTGCCCCTATTAGGCTGGGTGCTTTTATTTTGATTTTATTGTTGCTATGGTTGCCCTTAGCTACACCAATATACTTACTAGTGCATGATTCAAACTTAGAAAGTATATTGACATTGGTGTTATTATATGCGGTATTTATTGTTCTCCTGAGACTATGGGGTAAATATGTCTACCAGCAGCCTCAAATTCTGCGACATTATGGCTTAGAATTCACCCGGCAAAACGGTGTAGATTTACTGCGTGGCTTGGCTATAGGGATAATTAATATTCTGATACTTTTTGGGGTAGAAAGTTTGTTGGGTTGGTTGGTGTGGCAACAACCGAAAGTTTTTTTGGTGAAAGTTGTTTTAGAGGGTTTACTTGTTGGCTTAGGTGTTGGATTTGCTGAGGAATTATTATTCCGAGGCTGGTTGCTAGATGAATTACAACGAGATTACAGTCTGCGTGTGGCACTGTGGACAGATGCAACTGCCTTTGCTACATTGCACTTTATTAAACCTTTGGAGGCAATTATTCATACACTGCCGCAATTTCCAGCTTTAGTACTGCTGGGGTTAACGCAAGTATGGGGAAAGCGTTGGCGGAGGGGACGCTTGGGTTTTCCAATTGGTTTGCATGGTGGTTTAGTTTGGGGCTACTACATTATTAATGTTGGGGAATTAGTGAAATATTCGGGTCTTGTTCCTGATTGGGTAACTGGTGTGAATAATAATCCCCTGCAAGGTGTGATGGGGGTGTTGTTAATGAGTGTACTAGCTTTGTGGATACGAGGGCGAACTGAGCGATCGCTTGTCTGATAATATAAGCACTGGCTTACATACACACTTACCATTTGTGGAACCAACAGAAGAGCAATACTTGGTAGTAAATGCTCTAGAAGCTCTAAATTTACTTGTTTGGAGATTATATGATGAAGACACAGGGTATTGGCATATTCAAACTCCTAGCACTGTTTTACCCTTGGCAACGATATTACAAAACGGCGAAGTAGTGACCTTCGGATGGGAATAAAACGATGACGCAATCTAGTACCATTAAACAGCAGCAAGCGCAAAGAATATTAGAACTATTTGCGATCGCACGTCAGCGATATTTAGATGCAGAGGGAAATCCTCGACGCACCCCAACGGGACTTAAGGGAGATGATTATATGACAGATGAGGAAAGGCAAGAAGCGTTGGTATTAGGAAGGCAAATTTTCCCACAAGAATATATTGATAATACAGCACGCAGCATCAAACCCGTGGAAAGCTAGCCCATTCTTCACTACGGGCTACATCAATTTCCTCTGTAGAAGGTGCGTTTCCTAAATCAGCACATAGCCCCCACAAGGATTGGCGGGGTGGGGTTCTTGGGGTTTAGTAAGTAATCAAGCGGACATGATATTAAAGTGCTTATCCAAACCGGATTAAAATGTATTTGACATTCAAACAAATATAGCTGTGATGTTTTTCATAAAAATTGCCAAGGAGAAAAAACAATGATACAGCCAGTCATTTTAGAAAAATTAGAAGAACTCCCTGAGTCTCTTCAGATAGAAGTGCTTCATTACATTGAGTTTTTGATAGAGAAGCACGCTAAAAACTCTACCGAAGAAAAGCAGACAAACAAGCGTCGCGTTGCTGGAACGATGAAAGGAATGTTTGTTCTGCCATTGCCTAATGACTTTGATGAGCCGCTTCAAGATATGAAAGAATATATGAAATGAATAGATTACTATTGGATACTCATGCTTTTATCAATAGCTAAGAGTACTGCAAAACGGCGAAGTAGTGACCTTCGGATGGGAATAAAAACGATCGCCATAATTCACTTTGCGCGATCGCACCTACGCCACATTTTTAACTGAGATAATTCCTTCACCACACCACTGAATCAGTAGCCATCTGTCAGAATCTTTATCCAGTGCTGGCTTGAGACGGAAATTAAAAACCTCTTGCCATACCTCTACACCATACTGGGATACAAAATCTGCCTCCAGTTCTTTGAACTGTTCCCATTGTCGATTGGCGATCGCGGTCAACATGGGAATGATGGCGGTGATTGAGACTTGGGCGGCAACGGGTGTCATTCTGGATAGTCCTCAAAAATACAAATAATCGGCATAGGTGGTTTTTTGGTGTTGATGATTTTAACCAACCGTTTACCCTTGCTTCTGGCAAGCGCAAAACAGGCTAACTCTGTTTCTGCTGCCGACCAATCCCTTGGATCTGTTACCGGGTCAAACTCTTCTTCATCTGAGTTGTTTGATTGGCTGTCATCGGTCATGCTTTGATTCCTTAATCGGGACTGCGACTAGGTACGGTTAGGCTCACAACTTTTCACGCAAGCGTCTCAATCACTGTCCCCACCAAACACGCTTTATTCAAATTAACGCCGCTCAAATTTGCACCTTCTAACTCCGCACAGAGTAAATTTGCCCCTGTCAAATTCGCCCCTGCCAAATTTGCCCCCCGCAAGTCAGCTTCTTCCAAGTTGGCTTCACTCAACAAAGCCCCTTGCAAATCGGCGCGACTCAAATCTGCACCTTTGAGATTTGCCCCAGTCAGGTTTGCACCGCGCAAGTCAGCACCGCGCAAGTCAACCCCTTGCAAGTTCACATTCATTAAATTGGCACCACTCAAGAAAGCACCCACCAATGACACATCGCTGAGTCTGGCTCCCATCAAGTTAGCGCCACGCAAGTTGCTACCCCGCAAGTCAGCACCTGTTAAATCTGCTTGCATCAGGTTTGCTCCCATCAAGTTCGCCCGCAAGTCAGTTTGTTGGAGGTTGGCTCCCATCAAATTTGCCCCCTCCAAATGCCCACCTTCGAGCTTAGAACCAGTAAAATTAGTGCCGACAAGGGTAGCGCCAGCAAGATTAATCCGGCTTAAATCCAGTCGAGAGAGTTCCTCGTCTTCTAAATTTGCCCCTGGAAGTTGTTTGAGTTTTCCTAATCTAATGGCTTCAATATTCATGTAAAGTAACTACCAATCTCCTCACTGATCTTGCTGTGGCTATCCCATTGGGAATCAAGTATCCAGATGCCGGCGCTGAATTTGGGTGTCATCAAAGGTAAGTCGAGTCCCTGTTGTAAACCCATAACTAATAAAGCTAGGGTATCTACAAGTTTAGGGTCAAAGCGGGTAGATTGTTGCTGTTTGCACTCATCTAAAGCTTGAGTAAATATCTGTTCCCGGCTTTGATTTGACAATTTTCGCTGATTTAACCGCCACTGAAAGTCTGCTAATAATGCCAAAATTCTCGACTCTAGGGGAATTTCATCTCCAGCTAAACCTGCTGGTTCCCCTGAACCATTCCACCACTCGGTTTGGTGAGTAATAATTTGGGCAACTGCTCGGAGTCGTGGCATGGTTCGCAATACTTGTGCCCCTGGTATTAAGGGACAACTTAAGCGAGAACTGGGGGCATCTTCTTGGTAGCGTGTGGATATACCGCCAGTGAGGACGCTTTCGGCATTTTGTAATGGATCTATGCGATGTAACAAAGCCGCTAGCCGCAATCTCTTAATCTGCCATGCGGGAAGATCCAAAAGCTGGGCGATCGCTTCAGCAAGCACTACTACTTCCGCAGCTGCCATTGGATTGTTCACATCTGCCATATCCATCAGTTGCGCCATTCGCAAAAAGGCTTGGATTTCGTTAGAAACCAAGTTGCGATCCAGCGTTTGTTGCTGAAGTGCTGTGGGGATGGATAAATTATCTTGCCCAGTTTGGAGGTAATCTACTACACGGGAGACAACTGCACCTAAATTTTGGGATCTGTCCATTGACGGTACAATTTGCTGTTTATTGCCTGTGAGTTTTTTCGCCAGTTCTGGGTTGTATTTTCTGATGTGAGCGATCGCTATTTCTGCTGTATCTTGCACTAACTCCGGCTCAAATGTCCACAAGCCATAGAATTTACGCTCTAAGTCTGATGTCGGCACTCCCGCACTGCCATAATCTGCCTCTGATAATTCTTGACAAATTACCATTGCTGTGTATTTAGGCGACAAAATAATTAAGTGCCACTCCTGCGCCACTGGGTCAACTGGAGGTAATGCCACTAAGTCTACATTGGGTAGCTGGCTGGTGGGATGTTCAGCAAAACCGGATTCAGAGGCAGCCATGATCGCAATTTGGCGGCTGTGCTGGGCGATGTCTGCATATCGTTCAGCTTCTTGTAGATACCATTTCCCCTGTTGGAAGGCTGTGATCACTAGGGGTGTACCGTCATCGGTTAAGATATGGTCTTCTAGAGCGTGGCACAGGGCAACTAGGGTATTTTTGTAGTAAACACCGAATCTAATTGGCCTGGTTGTGTGGCGATGGGCTGTTTCTAGCTTTTGTAGGATTGAACCTTCTAACATGGGTTTGGGATTTTATGAAAACGAACCACAGAGGCGCAGAGGACACAGAGGAAGAGAGGGGGAGAAATTCAGAATTTGTATTTTCTAGGAGACACCTGCTAACTGTTTTTCTTTTGTCTCTAATGGTGCTGTCAGTGCTGCTTCTAAGTCGGCACAACCCAGCTTTTGTTCTAAGATTTTCATGACTTCGCGCCCGAAGTCGTTGGGGTTTTGTTGCCAAGCTTGCAAGCAGACTTCTCCAAAGAATGAACCAAGGGGTTCAGGATTCCAGAGAAGTTTTTTGGCTGTCCACGGCATCAAACTCATTGGATCATACCCTGGTTTGAGGATGCCTTCTTTGAAAGCATATTCTTCTAAGTGGGTATGGGGTTGTAGTCCAATAAAGAAGATGGCGGGTTCAACTTTATCAGCCCCAAAAATCCGTTCTAGTTCGCGGTGATAAGCGATGGTTTGGCGGATGGTTTCGGGACGTTCGTCAATGACGTTAAAGGAGTAGTTGACGGAAACCAAGTCGTTAAAACCAGCTGCTTTTAAGTCACGGCAGTTTTGCAAGACGTTTCGCAGGTTATACCCCATCCGCATTTTCCGCACGAGTTCTTGAGAACCACTGGTAATCCCGATTTCAAAGTAGTTCATCCCGGTTTTCGCCATCAAGTCACACAATTCGGGTGTCAAATTGTCGGCTCTGATATATGCTGCCCAGTGGATATCTGTCATCCCAGAATCGACGATTTTTTGCAATAGTTCTACAGCATCGGCGATAAATTTTTTCGCTGGGATGAATTGGGCATCGGTAAACCAGAAATTGCGAATGCCGCGATCGTATAATTGGCGCATCTCCGCAACTACTTCATCTGCTGGGTTAATGCGTACTTGTTTACCTTCGACGACGGTATAGACGCAATAACAACAGTTGTGAGGACAACCACGCTTAGTTTGTACACCTATATAAAAGTCTTGTTCTTGCAGGTAATAGTTAAATTCCGGCCAGATGCTTTCGATATAGTCGTAGTTGCAAGCAGTTTTTTCTATTGGGGTAGGTTGTTCGTGAATTAGCCGTTGACGTGGTTGAGCTTCTCCGGCAACGTAACAGCGTTCATCTCGAAAATCTCTGCCACTTAAAAGTTTTTCTAGCAGGGTTTCGCCTTCACCCACAGAAATAATTGCCCCTTGGGGTAAGCTTTTACCCAATTGTTCGTAAAATACGCTGACTGCACCACCACCGACAACTACACGAGCATCAGAATTATATTTTTGGGCCCGCTTTAAACCGCGTTTGATTAAACCCTGGTTTTGCCACAACTCTAGATAGTAAGCGATGAAGATTCGCAAACCGCCCAATCCCCCGCGTAGTTTCAACAGAGGATTCTTGGCGTAGTAAAATTCAAAGGCGTTTTGCAGTGGGTTGCCACCACGTCCACCAACCGGGGCGTAAATTTGAATATCCCGCCAAGAAAATACTAGTAGTGTCGGTTTAAATTCATCAATACAGCTATCCAGAGCCGAATTATAGTCTAAAGGTGGCACTGTTCCCAAATCAAAGATGCGCTGTTCAATATTAGGAAACTGCTTATGGACATGATCGCTCAGGTAGACAACCCCAATCGGAAAAATGGGGTTACAAGGAAGGCGAACGTAAAGAATTCGATTTTCCGTCATCTGTGTTTTAACTTCCATCTTGCCAATCTTTAGGAGAAAGCGAGAGAAACATCCAGTTTGAAAGTGTGTGCTTGTTTGGTTTTATTTATTACAATCTTGCTTGACATTTCAAGGAATTGTTGGTATGCATGAATCTGCCGTTAGCAACTGCGGGAAATGCTAAAATCGCTGTGCATAAAATATACATGGAATCTATAAGAGGCTTTATGAAGAAGTTTTTCATATAGCTTTACCATAACATCGAGTTTATTCATTAAGCGATGATCCCAGACGATTAATTCTGGGATAGGTGAAACAGCAAAACTCACTTCTTGGCTAGGCGAAAAGCAAGGGGATCATGGTTATGTCAATATTATCTAGCTTAAGAGAATTAAAACTTTTATACCAGAAAAAAATATCAAAAACTTTTATTGATAGTGTATAATTCCGGAGAAGGTGTAAATAATTACAAAATTTTCACAACTAAAAATATATCTTTAGACAAAAATAATCTAAAATAACTCAGTTGGTATTCGCAGTTACAGCAGTTGGGGATCAGTGGGTGTTAGGCTGGGCTAGTGTAATGTAAAATTGTGGCGTAAAGCTCCTCAGCAGTTATGGCTCAAATATTAGATCCTCTACCACCTGAGCAATCGGGAAAAATTCTCTGCTGCTACATTAATGCCACGAGCAAAATACAGGTAGCTCGCATCTGCAATATTCCCAACTGGTACTTTGAAAGGGTTGTTTTCCCTGGACAACGTTTAGTTTTTGAAGCTCCGAGGAAAGGTCAAGTGGAGATTCATACAGGGATGATGGCAAGTGCAATTTTATCCGATAAGATTCCGTGCGATCGCCTGATGCTCGAAGAACCCAGTACTTATGAGTTTGATACAGACTCATCAGATGGAAAAGAGGCTATTAATACCAAACTAATGGTGCAGCAAATTAATACAAAAATCGGAGATCCTACAAAACCCTTGCAAATCCTTGGTTTTGCATCGGTTGATTAAAAAAAAATTTTACTAAACAAAAAGGGTTGCTAATTCAGCAGCCCTTTTTGTTGATTATTTATTGGGCATTGGGCACTTGTACTGAGCGTACCCCTCCGGGGATATTGCTACGCGTAGCGTCTCCAAGAGTTGCCGTTGGCGCAGCCTAAGAAGAGAAGTATTGGGCACTTGTACTGAGCGTTCGCGTAGCGTCTCCAAGAGTTGCCGTTGGCGCAGCCTAAGAAGAGAAGTATTGGGCAAGAGGAGGTAGGAGACAGAAATAAATTCTTTAATGCAGGAATTTTGAATTGATTTCTCCCCCGTCTCATCTACAATCATTCTTATGAATCTGCCTTCATTTATTTGGTTGTGGAAAATAGCCGCCTGGTCGATGGGATTGTCCCTGCTGGCATATCTGATGTTAGCAGTCACCGGCGTTTGGATGTTTCGAGCGAGAACTTCGCAGCAATTCCCTTTTATTACCCCATTTATCGGCGGAAATAAAGGGGTGCGATCGCTCCACTATACAATGGGCATCAGCATGGTAAGTTTGGTGCTACTGCTGCTAGTTATTGGCATTGTTGGCACTTTTGGCCACTTTGGTTCTTTAGGACACTCGTCACACTTAGCTGCTGGCTTGATAGTGGTAGTATTAGTTTTGCTGTCTGCTTTCAGTGCTACGCAAATCAGTGTCAGACGACCTTGGGCTAGACCTTTACACATCGGCGTAAATATTATTTTGTTTATCGGATTCGCCTGGGTATCCCTTACTGGTTGGATTGTAGTGCAAAAGTATTTACCGTGAACTACCACACACCAACCATCTGGGACATAGACCTACCCTACAATGAAGAAAAACATTGTAATCGAGCCGTGACAGCAAACTCAGCCAATATCTCAGCATCTATTTTTCGCCTGTCTCCTTTGATTAGGATAACACTGCTGAGTCTATACATAGCACTCACAGTTCCATTGCCCTTTTTATCACAGGTAACAGCTGCACCCGTACCCCCAGGATTACTATGGGTAGGAATTACCGCAGGCTTAGTTGCCTTGTATGCAGTATTAACTGAACAAGTAATGGTAAATGACCAGGGAATTCAGGTTACTTACCCCGCCTGGGTGCCGAGCTTTTTTCGTAAAGGCTGGCTATTACCTTGGTCAGATGTGAAAGAGTTAAAACCCCGCACCACTGGTCAAGGAGGGCTAGTTTATTATTTCCTTAGCCAGGATGGAAAAGCTTATTTGCTACCGATGCGTGTAGCTGGATTTGCCCGTTTAGTGCAAATTGTCCAAGCAAAAACGGGCATTGATACCACAGATGTTCGCCCTTTAGCACAGCCGTGGATGTACCTGATTTTACTAGGATTGACTCTGCTGCTACTATTGGTCGATGGTTGGGCGATCGCTACAGCCTTAACTACTGCACAATTAACTTAAAATTGGGTATGGAGCATTGGTTATTTCTTCCCCATCTTCCCACTCCCCCTTGAATACAGCAAAAGCCATACTCAGGCTAGAGCAAATTAATCTGTTTACGAAGCTGAAAACCCAACTTGCCGGCAATCAGCAAGGATATCCCATATTGCAGGATATCTCCTTAGAGGTATTCCACAGCGATGGCTCCGCCAACGCCTGCGGCGAACGCATTGCCATTGTCGGCCCAGTAGGCGCTGGAAAAACTTCGTTATTACGCCTCCTTAACCGCCTAATTGAACCCACCAGTGGTAAAATCTATCTAGAAAATCAAGAATATCGCCAAGTTCCTGTCATCCAGCTACGCCAGATCGTGACACTTGTATTGCAAGAGTCAAAGCTGTTGGGGATGACAGTTGGGCAAGCCTTGGCTTATCCTTTAGTTTTGCGTGGTTTGCCCAAACAGACAATTCAGCAACGAGTCAATCATTGGACAGAACAACTGCACATTCCCAATGAATGGTTGGGGCGAACAGAGGTACAACTTTCTGCGGGACAACGACAACTAGTAGCGATCGCTCGTGCCTTAATCATCCAGCCTAAAATATTATTATTAGACGAGCCAACCTCTGCACTAGATACTGGTACATCTGCTCATCTAATGCAAGTCTTAACCCAGTTGAATCAAACTCATCAAACCACGATTCTGATGGTAAATCACCAACTGGAACTAGCCCAGATGTTTTGCACTCGGTTATTGCATCTACAAAAAGGTCATTTATTCGCAAATCAAAGATTCTCAGAGATAAACTGGATTGAATTACGAGAAAGCCTAATTCAAGCAGAAGCTCAAGACGATTTTGGATGAATCAGGAAATAGGAATCAGGAGTTGTTTTCTTACTTCCTCACCCCAATGCCCAATACTTCTCTTCTTAGGCTGCGCCAACGACAACTCTTGGAGACGCTACGCGTAGCAAGATCCCCGGAGGGGTACGCTCAGTACAAGTGCCCCATGCCCCATTTACACTTGACTACTAGTAAGTGTTGAGCGTTGATTATTAAATCTCTCTCTAGCTAACTTTGTTGTTTGTGACTGTGAAATATTGGTATTCAAAATTTCCATGTTAAAACGGTATCCTACATTGCGGATAGTTTGAATTAAATTCGGTTGCCGGGGATCAAGTTCAACCTTTTTCCGCAGCGATAAAACGTGAGTATCAATGGTACGAGGGTTATCAATAGCGTCAGGCCAAGCACGACGCAGCAATTCAGACCTACTCAGAGGCACTCCCCCAGCTTGTGCTAAAACGTACAGCAAACTGAATTCCTGAGGCGTTAAGTCGATGAACTCCCCTTGGAAGCGGACACGACGCTGAACTAAATCGATTTGCAAAGTGCCATAATCCAAATAAGCTGGTGCAGTAGGTGTGCGCTTCCGGCGAATCAGTGCCTCTACCCGTGCCAAAAACTCTTGCATCCCAAAAGGTTTGCTAAGGTAATCATCGGCACCCGCCTTTAAACCTGCGACGATATCAGCTTCACTATTACGGGCAGATAGCATTAAGATTAGAGGCTGTTGTTGACGATGTAACCAACGACAAAACTCAATGCCATCACCATCAGGCAAGTCTGCATCTAAAATGACCAGTGTTGGTTGATGGCTTAAAAATACTTCCCTTGCTTGATAAATGCTGGCAGCTTGATGCACACGGTATTCCAGTTGTTGCAAGTGCCAACCCAACAACGACCTCAGATGGGGATTCCCCTCAATGATTTCTATACAAACCGAACCCACGGTGGCAAGACCCCTTAGCGTCTGATGACTTTCAAAGTAACAAGCCCATCTCTAAGGTTTTGTAGCCTTTGTTACTTCAATTGCGATGAGCTTTACATTTCCTCATAAAAAGAGCGGTAATATCTTTAATTTATGCCTTCCGATAGGCGATTAGAAATATTATTAAATTTTTATTAAATTTATCGAGAGTGTTGTTAGACTTATCAAAAGTTCTTTTAGCTTAACATTCTGCTTTTACATGGCTGTCATCTGGTAAACATCTATAACCCAACCAACTAACCGTTACTACAACAGCTTTTCAACCTGATAGTTAAAGTGGATTTTTCGCAAAAATTTAATGCCCATATTCAGGAATATAACACCAATGCAATTGGGCTGTTGACCATGAAAATCAGAAAAATAACTTAGCAGCTAACTAAAATCGATGTTTTCTGGAATAGGATTAAAGTAGCTTGTAACTGCTATGAGGGTACTACCCAAAGTAGATGTGTTGACTTTGAGTTGATGCCAAAGTGAAATTACACTTCACTTTTGAGCGTGAATCATTTACAATTCTCATTCCAAAGAGATTAATACAGCAGTTATGCTCCAAGACACACAAACCATCCGCTATTACCAAAGACTCACCGACGCCTTCGTCGAGTTATGGAATCGCGGTTATCGCACGGATGATATGCGGATGTATTTGGATGGGTATTTAGCCGCACTGCGACATAGCAACGTTATTGAACCTTTTCTGATTCATCGCCTAGAAGAGGAAGCCAGCCGCTACTTGTACGATGGATCAAACTTTGCAGTGCCGCAACCACAGCCACAACCCGATTACTACTAAGTACCATTTACCTGGTGATTGAGAGTAAACGCTAATTACCGCAGATAATTATAGCATATTATCTGTATTGGTCAACGCTTTGCCGTGGTGTGACATTTTGGAGATATTGTATTGATTAAACCCATCCCCTCAGCCCTATATTGGTCTTACCATTGCCAATACGACTGAGGGGATTGTTGACTAGCTATGAAATCAAGCCCAACATAATTGACAGAAATCTATGAAAAAACCCTTGAAAGGGGAGACACTATTTATTTTCCCTTTCAAGGACATTGAGTAGCATTTAGGCAAAAGAAAATATTGTAGGGGCAATTCATGAATTGCCCCTACCTGAAATCAGGGTTTCGGCTATTATTTGCGTAAGTCCTGATTAAAAACGGCACATTGCCTTGATTGCGAAGCGAAAATTTAGCACCATACCCTCTAGTTTGCGGAAATAGAGATTACGAAGCTAGTGCTACTTCTACCTTTTCCTGTAATTCACCTTTTTGGTACAGTTCAATTAAGATGTCAGAACCGCCAAGGAATTCACCATTGATATACACTTGGGGAATTGTCGGCCAGTTAGAGTATTCTTTAATTCCCTGACGGATTTCCGAGTCGGATAGAACATCAACCGTCTCAAAGGGAACTCCCAAGGTATTGAGAATCTGCACAACGTTGTTGGAGAAACCACATTGGGGCATTAACTTGTTTCCCTTCATGAAAACTAAAATCTTGTTCTGTTGTAGCAAGTTATCAATTTTGTCTTTGAGTTCTGGTGTCATGGTATTTGTGTTTCCTATGTTGCATTAATAGAGTTAGGAGTTAAAAAAAATTCATAACTCCTAACTCATAACTTTACGAAGCTGCTGTTGGTTGCCAAGCTTCGGGAGTGTATGTTTTCACCGCCAAGGCGTGAATCGCTTCAGTTGACATAGCTTGACCCAACGCACCATAAACTAACTGGTGCTGTTGTACTAGTCCTTTACCTGCAAAGTGCGATGAAACTACTGTCACCTGATAGTGGTCACCGCCACCAGTCAAGTCTTGCACCTGAACCTGGGCGTCTGGCAGTCCCGCCTTGATCATTGCCTCAATCTGCTGCGGACTAATCATCGCAATTCCTGAAAAAACTTACTTTTCTATTATTAACAGATATAGAGCAAATGCCTGTGCCAACTTCAGGTTTTGGCAAGGCTGTAGATCAATGCGCCTCTGAGGTGGATTTTGAGAACGCTCAGGTTTTGGCTACGGCGGATAGCTCTATCCTAGCACTGGGGCGTTCCCAAGGGACTGGTTAGGGAGATGGGGAAAACAGTCAACGAAGATTTAATTTATTTATTTTTTTGGGGATGAAGAGGATGAACTACCACCTTCTCTGGGATAGGGAGAATCAACAAAACCCAATTCAAACAACTGTTTATAGGCTTTTTTGCCTAAATCTCGCGTCGGGTTTTGACTCTTAATTATTTGAATCAACAATGGTACAGCTAATTCTGGCTGATTTTGTGCCCGATGTACCAATGCTAGCTGAAAGGTGGCTTCATCTCGCTTTTGGGCTGTTAATAGAGCTTTTTGACGCTGAGAATCAGAAACTCTATTGTCAATTCCCGAAAAGCTAGCGTTTAATTCTTGATAAAAATTAGATAGCTGATTATAAACCTGACGTGCTTCTTGCAGTTTTTTAGCAGCTAAGGGGTAGTTTTGAGCAGAAACGGCTTGGTCTGCCTCTTTCACTAAGCGATCGCCGCCATCAATGCTCAAAATGCTGTTACTTTCAGTTATGGGGCGGAGATTATTCGGATCGTTGGGGTCAATCGGTTGTGGTTGGCTGGTAGTGCCTGGTGACTGTGATACCTGAGCATTCACAGGTGATAGCAGGCTGAGGACTGCTATGACTGATAATAAGGTACGGTGCATCAAGGTAACAGCGGCAGCAGTGTTCATGGGTCAATTAGTGCGACAACTAGATAAAAAAGTCATGGAAACTTCGGGTATCTTAACTCTGTTTTGGTCTTGGACAAAGCAAAGTTACATCAAAAGTATCTCTGGTTTAGACTAAAAATCGGTTTACTAGAGTTCCCATTAACCCTGTATAGTAACCAACTTAAATCGCCCTGATGAGATATACCCACGGTAGACTGCTTCACCATCTGTTTGATTACCGACTTTGCTCCCCAATAATTATCTCAGGTTAACTGGGATCTTTGGTAGAAGAATTTTTTGAAAGCACTGCTTGAACTATTTGCGTAGGCGTAGCCCAACCTAGGCATCGCACCAAACAAGTTAAAAATGGTGATGTACCGAGTCCAAACTTCCCAAAATTGGGTTTTTACCAGTCATGTTTATGACGTTAAGAATTAGTGATTTCTGCAAATGCACGATTAGTAACTTTTGTTTCTTGATGGCTTAATTGATGCAGTGCCTTTGCTAAATCAGCTGTGATACTCTTGGCATTTTGTTTGATACAGCCACTCATGTAATCCGCTACTCTAATTGGGGAACCAATGTCAATACTCACATCTGTACCCCAGTTTGGATCAGGTTGGCTGTAATTAATGCCTATGGGTATAATTTTCACTCCCAGCCCGGAATGACTAGATTCAGCACTCAAAGCCAGACGAGCAATTCCCGGCTTCAATGGGTGAACTTGGCCATCACGAAAAATGTTCCCTTCTGGAAAGATCACCAGGGTTTTTTCCTGCTGAAGTAGCTCAACTCCATGACGCAGTGTGCGGATTGACGGATGCTTAGAATTTACAGGAAACCCCCCCAAACGTCGGACAAACCAGCCTTGCAAACCTCGGCATTCATCAATAGTCACCATAAACCGCAGGTCTTGTTTTCTCAGACAATCGGCGGTAGCGTAGGGTACAAGCAAGGCATCCCAACGCGCCCGATGGGTAGGTGCAAGAATCACAGGCCCAGTTGTGGGGATATTTTTTTGTCCGGTTATTCTAATTTGCCCAAAGAATAATGGTAATAGGCAGTGACGCCCTAATAAATATGCCAGAGGACTTAACCAAGGCGAGACTCTTGAGGTAGTATGGTCTACCTGGGAATTTGCTGCTGTGTGCTGGCAGGTATCAGATGAAGAGTAAAATTCCATGATGACGGATGCAGCTGATTTACGCGTAAAATTTAACGAAAAGCCTAATTAGTTACACCGTAGATTCTCTTGGGTGACTTGTGTCGTACTAGATGGACAGTTTTACCTCTGTCTGTTAGTTTACCCTACGCCGCCTAGTGGCAAACCAAGCCTGTAATTGTTGACGACAAGCCGACTCTAGAATACCTCCGATTACTTGGAGGCGGTGATTAGAAGCAGCGCTATCGGGTATGTTAATAACTGTACGAATTGCGCCAGTTTTGGTATCGTCTACTCCATATACAAGTAGTCCTAGACGCGCTTGTACAATAGCGCCTGCACACATCGGGCAAGGTTCGAGAGTTACGTAGAGGGTGCATTCATTAAGATGCCAATTTTGTAAAGTTGTTGCAGCCGTCTTGAGAGCGAGAATTTCCGCATGAGCGGTAGGGTCTTTGTCGCGCTCTTTTCTGTTTTCTCCTTGTGCCAGCAATTTACCTGTTGAATCAATGATAACAGCACCTACAGGGACTTCACCTGCATCACCTGCTGTTTGTGCTAATTCTAGGGCACAACTCATCCATTGTTGATGTATAAGATATTCTCTATATTTAGTTAGCATATTCTGATCAATAATGTGCAACTTAATATTCTGACCTCACTTCCATTCCCCCAATACTGTTCGGTTAAGGCAAGAGACGCGATGAATCGCCGTCTCTACAATAATCTTTCGTCTTGACGGCGATTCATCGCGTCTAAATAGCGACTTGGGCTAAAAGGGGATCGAGTTGACTTTGTGCGTCTAGCTGATAGAGGTCATCGCAGCCGCCAATGTGCTGGTTATTGATAAATATTTGTGGTACAGTCCGACATCCGTTAGCGCGTTCTGACATTTTAGCTCTGGCTGCTTCGTCGCCGTCGATTTTGTACTCAGTAAAATTTACACCTTTCCACCACAGCAGCATTTTGGCACGAATACAGTAAGGACAAGTTTGCCATGTGTAAAGTTCGACGTTGGCTTTGACTCGCTCTGGATGGCGATTTAAGAGGGGATTAAGAAAGTCCAGCATATTTTATTAAGCAAGCTTTTAACTATGTCTCTAGCCTAGATCATTGCTGGCATTGCTTACCGCATCGGTGCTGGAAGCAACTTTTGGGAACTCTCTAAATAATTCCAGTCAGATAAATATCCAGTCTAGATACTTCATTTACTTTTGAACACGCTTTATACTGAACTAGTATAAGTAGAAAATCAGGATGTGTTAACTGGCGCTTTTCTAACGAGTTAGCAGTAAAACTTAACTTTCTTCCACGTGTATCCGCCCTTTGGTAGACTTGAAAACTGAAATAGCCAGAAGAAACGACGCAAATTCAAGCAGCTGAGAGGGTAGATTCTGTGGAAAATACACTTGGGTTAGAGATTATTGAAGTAGTAGAGCAAGCTGCGATCGCATCCGCAAAGTGGATGGGTAAAGGCGAAAAAAACATCGCTGACCAGGTAGCTGTGGAAGCTATGCGGGAACGGATGAATAAAATCTATATGCGGGGTCGCATTGTGATCGGGGAAGGCGAACGCGACGACGCGCCGATGCTATATATCGGGGAAGAAGTTGGTATCTGTACCCAAGCAAATGCCAGTAGTTTATGTAACCCTGATGAATTAATCGAAATTGATATCGCTGTTGACCCCTGCGAAGGTACAAACTTGGTAGCTTATGGACAACCTGGTTCGATGGCTGTCTTGGCAATTTCTGAGAAGGGTGGATTGTTTGCTGCTCCTGATTTTTACATGAAGAAGTTAGCAGCACCTCCCGCAGCTAAGGGCAAGGTAGATATCAACAAGTCAGCAACGGAAAACCTCAAGATTCTCTCTGAGTGTCTAGACCGCTCGATTGAAGAACTTGTAATCATAGTCATGAAGCGCGAACGCCATAATGATTTAATTAAAGAAATCCGTGAGGCTGGAGCGAGAGTCGCCCTAATTTCAGATGGTGATGTGGGTGCAGCCATCAGCTGTGGTTTTGCTGGAACTAATATCCACGCGCTGATGGGTATCGGTGCAGCTCCTGAAGGTGTCATATCGGCAGCAGCAATGCGTGCTTTGGGTGGACACTTCCAAGGTCAACTGATCTACGATCCAGAAATAGTAAAAACAGGTCTGATTGGAGAAAGCAAGCAAGCCAACATCGATCGCTTAACGTCTATGAATATCAATGACCCTGATAAGGTCTATGATGCTCATGAACTGGCATCTGGTAAAACTGTTTTGTTCGCTGCTTGTGGCATTACCAGTGGTAATCTGATGCAAGGTGTACGTTTCTTCAAGGACGGAGCAAGAACTCAAAGCTTGGTAATTTCCAACCAGTCGAAAACTGCTCGATTTGTTGATACAATTCATATGTTGAATGAACCAAAGACTCTCCAACTGAACTAATTTTTAGGGAATGGGGAATGGTAAAAGTAGGGGCGAAGCATTTGGAAGGAAATCTTTCTACAAAACTGAAAAATAGCCACTCAAATGCTTCATTCTTACAGTAGTTAGTAGTTAGTAGTTAGTGATTAATTGTTGGTTGGAAAAACTATCAATCAATAAACAAAAATTCCCCATTCCCTCTTCTCACTCAATATCTTATTTTCAACTACCAACTAGTAACTACGATTTAGCAAATGAATATAGCAGTGGTGGGGTTAAGCCATAAGACAGCCCCAGTAGAAGTCCGAGAAAAACTGAGCATTCCAGAACCACAAATTGAAAGTGCGATCGCTCAACTGGCCAGCTATCCCCATATTGATGAAGTTGCAATTCTTAGCACTTGTAACCGCCTAGAAATCTATATTGTTACCAGTGAAACAGACCAAGGTATTCGGGAAGTTACCCAGTTTCTTGCTGAATACAGCAAGTTACCTGGACAGTCTTTGCGACAACACTTGTTTATGTTGCTTCATGATGATGCCGTGATGCACGTTATGCGGGTAGCAGGTGGTTTAGATAGTCTGGTACTTGGAGAAGGTCAAATTTTGGCTCAGGTGAAGACTACTCACAAACTGGGACAGCAATATAGTGGTATAAAAACCATTTTGAATCGATTATTTAAACAAGCGCTGACAGCTGGTAAGCGGGTTCGGACTGAAACTAGTATTGGTACTGGCGCTGTCTCTATCAGTTCGGCCGCTGTAGAATTAGCACAGATAAAAGTGGCAAATTTAGCAGCTTGCCGAGTGGTAATTTTGGGTGCTGGTAAAATGTCGCGGCTGCTGGTGCAACATTTACTTTCTAAGGGTGCTGTGCAAATTAGTATTGTAAATCGCTCCCGCGATCGCGCCCAAGAATTAGCCAAGCAGTTCCCTCAACAACCGATCCAAATTCATCCACTATCGGAAATGATGGCAGTGATTGCCGATAGTGATTTGGTGTTTACAAGTACTTCGGCAACAGAGCCAATACTTGACCGTGCCAAGTTAGAAATAGTTTTAGAAGTTCAGCGCTCTTTGATGTTATTTGATATTTCTGTGCCGCGTAATGTTCATGCGGATGTCAATGAATTGGAAAATGTGCAGGCGTTTAATGTGGATGATTTGAAGGCTGTAGTGGCGCAAAACTACGAAAGCCGTCGCAAGATTGCACAGGAAGCGGAGCGACTTTTAGAAGAAGAAGTAGAAGCCTTTGATATTTGGTGGCGCAGTCTGGAAACTGTTACCACTATTAGCTGTTTGCGAAATAAAGTCGAAACCATCCGCGAACAAGAGTTAGAAAAAGCTTTGTCGAGATTGGGTTCGGAATTCGCCGACAAACATCAAGAAGTGATTGAAGCATTAACGCGGGGAATTGTCAATAAAATTTTACATGACCCGATGGTGCAATTGCGATCGCAGCAAGATGTAGAAGCCAGACGGCGCTGTATGCAAACTCTGCAAATGCTGTTCAACCTCGATGCAGAGGAACAGTTTAGTTAAATTAAACAACAAGTAAGATCCCCGACTTCGTAAAAGTTGTCGGGGATCTGAGCTTTTAAATTAGATATACTTCTAATTAGATAGATATCTAATTAGAAGTTAGTTATGCAACCAGAGCAATTTAACATTTTACTGCGCTTTTTCAAGGCATTAGCGGATGATAGCCGATTGAAGATTGTAGGTATCCTGGCGAATCAGGAGTGCAGCGTCGAAGAATTGGCGGTGTTACTGCAACTGAAGGAACCGACGGTATCCCATCATTTAGCGAAACTTAAAGAGCTAAATTTGGTAACAATGCGTCCTGAAGGTAATAGCCGTCTATATAAATTGGATAGCGAGGCTTTGCAAAGCATTAGTAAGGAAATTTTCACACCTGAGAAAATAGCATCTTTGATTGGAGATGTGGATACCGAGGCTTGGGAAAGCAAAGTGTTGAAAAACTATTTCGAGGGCGAATCCCTTAAAGAAATCCCCGCTAGTCGCAAAAAACGTTTAGTAATTCTTAAATGGTTGGTAAACCAGTTTGAAGTGGGAGTCAACTACCCTGAACGTCTGGTAAATGACATTCTCAAACGCTACCATCTTGACTGCGCCACCTTGCGAAGAGAGTTGATTGCTTGCCAGTTAATGCAGCGCGAAAATGGGGTTTATTGGCGTACAACATAGGTATGAAAGATGTTTCACAACAGTTGTTCTGGGTTAATTCCCCGTTCTTGTAGTCGTGTCAATAAATCTTGATATCGTTGGCGTTCTTGTTCCAGTTGTTGGAGAGCTACTTCTTTAGCTTGACGTTCTTGTTCAGCGCGTTGACGTTCTTGTGTACGTACTTGGTCAAGCTCAACGGGTGTAAGAAATTTATATCCATCAAGGCGATATATTTCTAGAGTTTGTGGGGCTAGCTCAAAACGGATTCCCAAACGCGGACTTATCCACCCATGAATCTGGTTAATTTCTTGCAACCAATCTTCTGAGCGCATAAATCCTGTTAATTCATTTCGGTCTGGGTCGTAAATGTAATATTCTTCAACTCCATAGCGTTGATAAAACAGGAGTTTTTTTGCCATTTCTTTAGTTGTATTACCAGGAGATAAGATTTCAAACACCACCTGTGGCGGAATGTTATCTTCTTCAAATTGCTTGTAAGAACCCCTATCTACCTTGGGTCTACCAAACACTACCAGAGTATCAGGTGCTTGTTTGATGTTAGGGTTGTCTGCAACTGGATACCAAAATAAATCTCCGGCGATGAATACATCTGATTGGGATGCAAATAAAATTTCTAAATTTTCTTTAATAGTTACTATCCAGCGAAACTGCTTGGTATTATCCGCCATTGGTTGTCCGTCGCTTTCGGGGTAGATGACCTCAGATGCGGTATTAGCAGTGATTACCATAATGCTACGCCTTCACTCTTCGATATTCTCATAGTTTAGGACAGTTCAGATAAAACTTGTAGCCGACTAACTTCAGATAGTATTTTAAAATGGTAATATAATCCACAAATTTTATCCGCACAATAACCGCACAATTATAGGTTGTATTTTTATGCAGTTAGAACACTAAATTTGTGTTTCTTCCTCGGTAAAGATCGGAGGCCATAATTCAGTAACGGGCAATTCCCAACCGGGAAAAAGTTCTGGTATGGTTAAAATTTCGCCATTTTCTAAAACTGTCGGTTCGCCTGTAGAGCGATAAATTGTAACTGTCTCTTCATCAGGATCAATTAGAATACCGACGATCGCTCCTAGTTCTATAAATTTCAGAATTTTGGCTGCTATAAGTTTAATTTTATCGCTCTGAGATTTAATTTCTACCACCAAGTCAGGGACAAGTTCGCCAAAGTAACGAGGACTTTGGAGAAGTCGGGAAGCGCGAACAAAGGAAACATCAGGTGCTTTGAGGTTTGTATCTGGCATGATGAAACCGCCTGCGGAATCAAATACTCTTCCCCAGCGACGAGGATTTACCCAAGCAAAGAGAAAGGCGATGAGACGACTACTGATTTCACTGGATACAATATCTGACGGTCCCATGATTGAAATTTTCCCATTTTCGAGTTCCAGCTGGTAATCTAAACCTGCTTCGGTAAAAGCGGTTTGAACTTGCTCTAAATCTCTGACTGTCATCATTGACATAAAAAGCTTTTTCCACTGAGATATACAACTCGATTTTAACAAGAGCCAAATTTCCGAAGATTTGACACCGTGTGCGACTTTCTCTCAAACCTATTTAAAGGTAATATAGCAATCCTATCTGAGTTGTGAAAATTACTTTTTAATCGAACCACAGAGGCGCAGAGAACACAGAGAGAAGAATCAACAGAAACTTTCACAAATGATTTAGGACTGCTATATCTATTACCCAATATATGGTCAATCAGAACTTTAAACCACAGTATTGTTTTCCCAGATACGCTTCTAAAACTTTGGGATTAGTTTGAATCTCTGCGGGTGTACCGTCAGCCAAATTTTGCCCTTTGGCAAGTACCCAAATGTGATCGCACAAGGACATAATCACATCCATATTGTGTTCAAGCCACTTTTAAAGACTTACCTAATGTTTGTGGATCTGGTAAAGGCTGACCATCTTCTAAATAAGATTCGATTAACATTTCCAATACTTCCTGAGCATTTTTCAAAGCCTCCTCATAAGTGTCTCCATGAGTACAAGGCTGCATAACATCCGGGAAATCAGGTAATGAAACTATATAACATTCATCTTCATTTGACCACTGAATTAATATTGTATATTTCATGCTTCTGGTTCCTTCTTTTCCTCTGCTTCTATCTTATAGCGGTTCTCGGTTGAGTGAGGT
This sequence comes from Nostoc sp., assembly GCF_036917815.1. Taxonomy (GTDB): domain Bacteria; phylum Cyanobacteriota; class Cyanobacteriia; order Cyanobacteriales; family Nostocaceae; genus Nostoc. The sequence continues at coordinate 85,766 of NZ_JBALEK010000057.1, forward strand.
ACAAGAACCCCACCCCGCTCTTCGAGAGGGGGCTATGATGTACCTCATCTGATTAATAAACGCTATATTTAATTCTTCTAGTGCTTCATTAACCTGGTTTTCTAAATATAGTTTAGCGTCACTACCATCTTTACCAGCAATGATCATAGCTTTAGATAATTTTGGATGTATCCATTTGCTATGACTTCCCTTTGCCGGTTTATAGGTAAACCCCGATCGCAGTAATAAACTTTTCAGTTCTCTAATTTTCTTGGGCATATACTAATTTGCCTTTTACCCAAGATTATTTGGGCATTTAACATGAGTATGAGTTTATTTGCCCAAATAAGCTTCTAAAACTTTGGGATTAGTTTGAATTTCTGCGGGTGTACCGTCAGCCAAATTTTGCCCTTCGGCAAGTACCCAAACGCGATCGCACAAGGACATAATTACATCCATGTTGTGTTCGATAATCAAAAAGGTCATGCCATCTTGACGGTTCCAAGTGATAATGCGATCGCAAATATCATCAATCAACCTCGGATTCACCCCGGCGGCTGGTTCATCCAACAAAATTAACTTGGGATTAGTCATCAACGCCCGTCCCATTTCTAGCAGCTTACGTTGTCCACCAGACAAGCTACCAGCATAATCGGATGCTTTTTTTGCCAAACCCACTGATTCTAATAGGAACATTGCTCGTTCTACGAGTTGCTTTTCTTCCTTAGCGACAACGTGCGGTTGCAACTGCACCTGCCAAAAATTTTCACCCGTTTGTTTTTGCGCTGCCAACAGCATATTTTCTAACACCGACAACCGCGAAAGGGTGCGTGCAACCTGAAAAGTGCGTATTACTCCCTGCTGGGCGATTTGATATGGTTGCAAGTTGTGAATCGGTTCACCGTCAAAAATCACTCGTCCCTTATCTGGGCGAATGAAGTTGGAGAGTAAGTTAAATAAAGTGGTTTTACCAGCACCATTTGGGCCAATCAAGCCCGTAATGCTGCCTTTAGCAACTTCGATTTTCGCCTCATTAACTGCTTTGACACCACCAAAGCTTTTAGAAAGTCCAGTGGCTACTAAAAGGGGAAGTGGCGATGACTGGTTATTTACCAAGGGTGAGTTCCTCCTTTTTACCTAAGATACCTTGAGGTCGCCAAATCATCAGCATCATTAAAATTAGTCCGATTACCATGATGCGAAATGCACCCAAACGGTCTTGATCGAGGGGAACGATTCTGGGTAAGATTTCCCGCGTCAGGGCATCGTAAGCAAAGAAAATTACCGCACCTAAGATTGTGCCAACATTATTCCCAGAACCGCCTAAAATCACCATAATCCAAGTGTCAAAGGTGATCTGCGGTTGGAAATTATCAGGGTAAATGGCGCTGAGTTGCCAAGCGAAGAAAGCACCAGCAATACCCGCGATCGCACCCCCAAGCATGAGAGATTGTAATTTATACCAAAAAACATTTTTTCCCAGCGCCTTGGGAATTTCTTCATCTTCGCGGATGGCTTTGAGAATTCTACCCCAAGGCGATCGCACCAAAATTTCTAACCGCCAGTATACAAATGCTAAAACCAGCAGCAAGACTAGCATTAAACCCGCTTTTGGGTTGTAATTATACAGTCCAATCACCCCGGAAATATAAATCGCTACTGCCAAAACTCCTAACACAATTCCCACACCCAAACGAGAGGCGAATTCTTGCTTGCTAGTCATTCTTTGGCCTAAATCAGTAGTCCGAGATATTTGGGTGGTGCGAATCCATCGCCACAATGTAAAAAAAGTTACGGCAGCTAGTAGCGTTAACAACCCAATCATCACAAATTTGACAAACAAATTCGGCTCTGTGGATAGGGGTATGGGATAACTTTGCACACCAAACGCTCCAGAAACCCAGGTGTCACCCACAGGTAATTCCTGGTTATTCACCACCAAACGAATTAATTCTCCTGTACCTATAGTGACAATCGACAAATAATCTTCCCGCAAGCGTAGAGTTGCAAAACCAATTACCAAACCTAACAAGGCGGCGACAATTGCCCCAGCTATTGCTGATATGAGTAAAGGCACGCCCTTTAAGCTTAACAATACCGTTGTGTATGCTCCCAGAGTCATGAAAGCAATATGACCAAAGTTAATTAGCCCAGTAAAGCCCCACTGCAAATTGAGTCCTAATGCGAATAGAGCAAAAAGCGCTGTAGAAATTGCTAAGAAAATGAGATAGTCAACCATGTTAGGGAATGGGGAGTGGGGAGTTAGGAGTTTTGCTCCCCCAACGCTAGTAGGGAAGGGGGCTGGGGGGTTAGGTTTTTGATTCCTGAATCGATGCTCTAAGTAATAAAGTTTAGCGTAGCTAATTTTTTGGGAATACTATTTATTGTTGGTGTTTGCTTGTAAGGAATAATTGACGTATGAATTTGCTGCGACTGAGAATGCATCACTTAATCGAGCAGTTAGCCGATGAGGATTTGCAAAGCATTTGGGACGTTCTCGAAGCTTTACATTGTGACTTTTATATGCTCAAAGCAATACAACAAGTTAAGCGATCGCAGCAACCGTGGGATATCTTAACCCATGAAGAAGCGGTACGACTGTTGATGTTTTTCTAATTCAGCAGCGCTTTCTTTTCTAGTGCCAGTGGCCCCTCAAGTTTTGGTTAAGGTAACGCCTAGTGAGTCTGGAAATGCGCTATGCCAGGTCTTTTTTGCTAGACCTGAAGAATTTAGAACCTGCCGCCTACGAGCGGGTGTATGATTTTGTCTTTATTGAGTTAGCCCAAAAGTGGCAACTGACTGATTTAAAAGAACTGCGACAGCTTGATAGCGAAGGCATTTTTCACCGCTTTACCCTCGATAATTATCTAATTGGTATAGAAATCAGGGGTGAAATCGTGAAATTTCTACGTGTCATCCCTATGCCAGATGTTTAAGGAGAGAGTTAAGGGAACACTGAAAACTGTAAACTGTATAAGGCTAGGCAGGGATCGCTATAACCTTACATTAAACTGGTTTTGAAAAACACTTTATTTGAGATTTCCCTATGGATGCTAGGGCACTTTGGCAACGATACCAAAACTGGTTATATTTCCACGAGGGATTGGGACTGTACTTAGACGTGAGTCGGATACGGTTCGATGATGCCTTTGTGGAGTCGTTGCAGCCGAAGTTTGACAAGGCGTTTGCGGATATGGCTCAACTAGAGAAGGGTGCGATCGCAAATCCTGATGAGAACCGCATGGTTGGACACTATTGGCTGCGAAATCCTGATTTAGCGCCAACTCCAGAAGTTACACAAGAAATAGTCCAAACCCTAGAACAAATCGAAGCCTTTGCGGAAAAAGTCCAAACAGGTGCTATTCACCCTCCCAGAGCCAGCCGCTTTACAGATATTATCTCCATTGGCATTGGTGGTTCCGCCCTCGGCCCCCAATTTGTCGCGGAAGCTCTCGCTCCTGATTTCCCGCCTCTGAAAATTCACTTTATCGATAACAACGATCCCGCAGGTATTGATCGCGTGATCAATCATCTCCGAAATAGCCTCGCCAGCACTCTGGTATTGGTGATCTCCAAATCTGGGGGAACACCGGAACCTCGAAATGGCATGATTGAAGTTAAAAAAGCCTACGCCGGCCACAATTTGGAATTTGCTCAGTATGCAGTAGCTATTACCAGCGTTGATAGCAACCTGGATAAACTGGCCAAAGACGAAGGTTGGCTAGCCAGATTTCCTATGTATGACTGGGTAGGGGGACGTACCTCAGAAATGTCTGCTGTGGGGCTAGTACCAGCCGCATTACAGGGGATAGATGTTCGCGCCATCCTAGATGGCGCAAAAGAAATGGATGACGCTACCCGCGTCTGTGATGTGAAAAACAACCCAGCAGCCTTACTCGCTTTGTCTTGGTACTTTGCTGGCAATGGAAAGGGCGAAAAAGATATGGTTGTCCTACCTTACAAGGACAGCTTATTTTTATTCAGTCGCTATTTACAACAGCTAGTCATGGAATCCTTGGGCAAGGAAAAAGACTTAGACGGTAAAGTTGTCCATCAAGGCATCGCCGTTTATGGCAACAAAGGCTCAACAGATCAACACGCTTACGTGCAGCAGTTACGCGAGGGTGTAGCGAATTTCTTTGCTACCTTCATCGAAGTGTTGGAAGATCGTCAGGGGCCATCCACTGAAATAGATCCGGGAGTTACATCAGGCGATTATCTTTCCGGTTTTCTCCAAGGAACCCGACAAGCGCTTTATGAAAATCACCGCGATTCCATTACAGTCACCATTCCCCAAGTTAATCCCCGAACTGTAGGGGCATTAATTGCTTTGTATGAACGCGCTGTTGGTTTATACGCTAGCTTGGTTAATGTCAACGCCTACCATCAACCAGGGGTAGAAGCTGGTAAAAAAGCTGCCGCCTCCATTCTCGATTTGCAAACACGAGTGGTAGCAGTGCTACAAAAAGAAAAAACTCCCATTTCTCTTGAGGAACTTGCCGAAAAAGCAGGCGCATCAGAGCAAGTAGAAGCAATTTACAAGATTTTGCGTCATCTCCATGCCAATCAGCGAGGTGTGTTTTTGCAAGGCGATCTTCAGAAACCAGGTAGTTTGACGGTTTCTGCTAGCTGATAGCTCTAGTCTAAATATCACATTTTGTCAATAATTGTTGTCTCAGCAACAATTTTCTTGTGAAGCATCCTAGATAGAAGATATATCTTCCGTCTAGGATGCTTCACCATATAATTCGCAATTCCAATTTATCGTAATTTAAAGGGTTTAAGACCCATTTCAGTCGGGGTTTAAATCCCCGTCTGAAATGTCTTTAATTTTGAATTTTGTTAGCGCAGCGTTAGCGAGTCCGCGTTCGCTTTTAGCGTCTCGTAGAGAGCGTCATTTTGAATTTTGAATTGTTAAATAGCGGTTCTCGAACGGATGCAATACAAATGAGAAGCGCTATAATTTAACGTTATTGTGGATGGATATTACTTAATATGGCATATAGTGATTTTACTTTAGAGAAAGTCAAGCAAAAATTTCAAATAAATACTATTGAGAAAACTGATGTTTTTGCTAATACGCCTGATATAGAATGCAGTGAATTATTAAAAGAAATTCTTCAATATAATTCACCTATAGCTATTGCCAGTAATAGTGAAAAAGCTCGCTCTGAGATGATTATTTCTCCGATTCTACTAGAATTGAGACGACAATTAAATGACCAGATAAATTTGTTCTCTGGTGTGGAATTTAATGTTGATACGGCACAAGGTTTAAATGGAATCTGTGATTTTCTAATTACCCGTTCTCCAGAAAGACTAATTATCACTGCACCAGTTATTATGATTGTGGAAGCTAAAAAAGAAAATATTCCTGCTGGTTTAGGACAATGTGTAGCCGAAATGTTAGCAGCAAGAATATTTAACGAACGAGCAAGTAATGAAAATTTGGTAATTTACGGAACTGTTACAACAGGAAGTATTTGGCAATTTTTAAAATTAGAAGGGCAATTTATCCAGATAGACTTAAGTGAATATTATCTTAAAGATGTCAATAAAATTTTAGGAATCTTAGCTAGTGCTGTACACTGAAAAGTTATATTATAACCCACCTTCGGCACCCTAACTGTCACACATCAACAAAAAGCTGACAAAGTAGTATACAAGAACTAAATTCAATTCAAAAGTCACTAGGCTTAATGATCATAAATAGTATTAAGCCTAGTGGCTGGTCAGTAGGGGCACTAACTCTTGATTCCTGATTCTGCTGTAATTACGAATTACTAATTACTAATTGCCATGAGGTGTTGACTAAAGTAACTCTTGGGTAAGAAACAGCGATCAAGTAAAAAAGGATTGTTGTTATTTTCACATAAGAAAGTACCCGGCTGATCCCGATGACAGAATGGTGGTACAATTCCCCAGTCTTCCGCCAGCCAAATCCAGTATCCTGTTTCAATTCTGCCATAGCTTGATACCGTGATAATCTCTCCAACGCTGTTGTTAATAGATACTAATTCTGAAGATGATTTGATTTCAATTAACAGCCAAGCTAACTCTTCTACAGAAAAGTAATAGCCATTTTCGGCAGCGATATTGACGAAATGCTGCGGATCTTTAGTTATTAACAAGTCTTCTTTGAGAGATGGCGTTTTTTGTGCAAAATCAAAAAGATCCCAAATCTGTCTTCTCGTAACTAGAAACCAGGCAAGTTCTTCTGCGGTCAAATTGTAACCGTTGTCTGTTGCTAACTTGAGAAATGGCTCCAGGCTATCGGTTTCTGCTAGTTGACTTTTTAACTGGAAAGTTTGCTCTACTAGTGACAAAAAATCAATAATCTTTTGCCATGTAACTTTGTCAAAGTTTTTGTTAACTTTTATTTTTTCTTTCCAATAAATGTATTTATCTTCTTTAAGAAAGAAATTCCAAATTTGATAATACATGGGTCATTTAGCCGAAGTTTTAAACTTGGTAGATGTTTTTGATTAATCAACACCAGTGTAGTGAGTATAATCTGTTTCTTCGACAGTACTAAATCTCTTATCTCATGTAAATGGAATTACACAGTGGCTAAGTATGAATTTTCTGTAAAGTTTATCACAACAAATAACAGTCACTGAGGAAAATACGAAGGATTGCGATACCTGGGGCAGGCTGCGCCTACACTCGTTATTGCCTCTCATAAAATAAAATTAAGTCAATAGATAGTATTAATTATTCATGAATTAACCAAAATACAAATAATCTCACGCCCAAACACCAAAACACAACTCTGCGTCTGTGCGCCTCTGCGTGAGATTTCTTAAATTCTTACCCTTGAATCGCCCAACTTACTTTAACCATCGCGCCGCATCTTTAGCATGATAAGTCAAAATCAAATCTGCGCCAGCGCGTTTAAATCCAGTTAAAGTTTCCATAACTACCCGCTCTTCATCAATCCAACCATTGAGAGCCGCGGCTTTCACCATCGCATACTCACCAGAAACATTGTAAGCCGCAACTGGTAAATTACTCGCTTCCTTCACCCGCCAGATAATGTCCATGTATGCCAAGGCTGGCTTAACCATGAGCATATCAGCACCTTCTGCAATATCCAATTCAATCTCTTTAATCGCTTCGCGGGCGTTACCTGGGTCCATTTGGTAAGTTCTTCTGTCCCCAAATTGCGGTGTCGAGTCTGCCGCATCCCGAAATGGGCCATAATAACCCGAAGCATACTTCGCAGCATAAGACAGAATCGGCGTGTCTTGAAATCCTGCTTCATCCAAACCTACCCGAATTGCCTGCACAAACCCATCCATCATTCCCGAAGGTGCGATGATATCAGCACCAGCTTTCGCTTGAGAAACTGCTGTTTTCTTCAACAATTCCAGAGTTGGGTCATTTAAAACTCGTCCTGTTAAATCACCAACTTGCAGATAACCACAATGACCGTGGCTAGTATATTCACACAAACAAGTATCAGCAATTACAATCAAATCTGGTACTGCTGCTTTTACCGCCGTCGCTGCTTTTTGGACGATACCGCAATCATGCCAAGCGCCAGTGGCATCCACATCTTTATCAGCCGGAATCCCAAATAGAATAATCGCAGGAATTCCTAAGTCATAAACTTCTTTTGCTTCTTCAACAATTTTATCTACCGAAAGTTGGTAGACACCGGGCATGGATTTCACCTCATTAGCGATTCCCTCACCTGGTACAGCAAATAATGGGTAAATTAAATCGCTTGTTGTTAAAACAGTTTCACGAACCATCCGGCGCAGTTGGGGATGAGTACGCAGACGACGGGGGCGATGTGTAGGAAACATAAAATTTTATGAAGAAAAACAACGCAAATGGACACAAAATAAAGCGTCACAGGAGCAGGCTAAAATTTTCCTGCCGCCGGACAGACTACAAACAGTGCTTAACTGTCCTTTGCCCTACTCTTAATCAAGTTGTGGGGCAATTTTGTATTCTACATCTTGGTTGCAACTATCCGACGGACTGGAAAAAAAACAACATACGAAGCAATTCAAAATTCAAAATGACGCTCTCTAGGAGACGCTAAAAGCGTAGCTTGCTTCCCTGTAAGGGTACGCGGACTCGCTAACAAAATTCAAAATGGTAAGACTGTCTGTTGGCAAAAATTGTGGCAATTGGGTGTGTGCAAATTCAAGGCACAACAGCTTAATAAAAAATAACTGACAATTACCAATGCCCCATGCCCCATGCCCACTTGCCCTAAGCGGAGCCGTACCACTTCGTGGAAGCAAGCTACGCGTAGCGTCTCGTAGAGAAGGGATGCCCAATGCCCAATGATAATTTGTGTTAAAAAACCCGGAAAATATAGGGATAACGGAAGGGTATATCAGGATTGCTGAAAACTCCGATGAGTGCCCAAATTGTTAATCCCCAGTGCAATAGATATCCCAGACCGGCTAGTGGCCCCAGTAATAATAGAGGTAACACTAACCAACCGAATATAAAAAATAGCGCTCCGAGAATTCCTCCATAAAGCCAGACGTTAAAGTGGAAATTGATGGATTCTCTGGCATTTTCTTTAACAACAGGATCATCAGATACAAGCAGTATGACAATCGGTACACTTACAGATACCAATGTCGTGCTGAAAAAAATCGCTCCATGCGACAAGGCAGATAGAAGCTTTCGCTTGTCTGTGTCGTACATTACTTTCTCCTATTTAGTCAGATTGTTGGTTATATCACGACCCGATCACGAGCATCGTTGTCTTAAGATTAAAAGACTTACCAGAGTCAAAAAAAATTAAGTTAGCTCACAAACAAATACACTTATGTCAACTGAACTTCAGTCTGAACTTATTCAAGCAGTTGAACTTCGCCGCAACTTTGCGATTATATCTCACCCCGATGCGGGTAAAACGACACTAACAGAAAAACTACTCCTGTACGGAGGTGCAATTCACGAAGCTGGGGCGGTTAAGGCGCGACGGGCACAGCGCAAGGCTACCTCTGACTGGATGGCAATGGAGCAACAACGGGGTATTTCCATTACCTCCACGGTGTTGCAATTTGAATACCGGAATTGTCAAATCAATTTATTAGACACTCCCGGACACCAAGATTTCAGTGAAGATACTTACCGCACCCTTGCCGCCGCCGATAACGCTGTAATGCTGATTGATGCGGCAAAAGGTTTGGAACCTCAAACCCGCAAATTGTTTGAAGTGTGTAAGTTGCGGGGTATCCCGATTTTTACATTTATCAACAAGCTCGATCGCCCAGGAAGGGAACCTCTGGAACTGTTGGATGAAATTGAGCAAGAATTGGGATTGCAAACCTATGCGGTAAACTGGCCAATTGGTATGGGCGATCGCTTCAAAGGTGTTTTTGACCGCCACAAGCAACAAATTCACCTGTTTGAACGCAGCGCCCACGGCAGCCGAGAAGCCCGTGATACCATAGTCGAATTAGGCGATCCGAAAATAGAAGAGCAGCTAGAACAAAGTCTGTACTACCAACTGAAAAATGATCTGGAACTGTTAGAAGGAGTTGGACCAGAGCTAGATTTACAGTTGGTACACGAAGGCAAAATGACGCCTGTGTTCTTTGGTAGCGCCATGACTAACTTTGGGGTAGAGTTATTCCTCAAATACTTCCTCGACTATGCCCTCAAACCCGGTTCTCATCTCAGCAGTGTTGGCGAAGTTGCCCCTACATACCCAGAATTTTCGGGGTTTGTCTTCAAACTGCAAGCGAACATGGACCCGAAACACCGCGATCGCGTCGCATTTATCCGGGTCTGCACTGGTAAGTTTGAAAAAGATATGATGGTGAATCACGCTCGCATTGGTAAACTTATCCGTCTGTCTCGCCCGCAAAAACTCTTTGCTCAAGAGCGAGAATCGATTGATGTGGCTTATCCTGGCGATGTGATCGGTTTGAATAATCCTGGTGTTTTTGCGATCGGAGATACAATTTACACGGGACAAAAGCTCGAATATGAAGGGATTCCGTATTTTTCGCCAGAACTGTTTGCATCTTTGAGGAATCCGAACCCCTCGAAGTCTAAACAATTCCAAAAAGGCGTTGCGGAATTGCGCGAAGAAGGGGCTGTGCAAATTATGTATTCAACTGATGAAGCCAAGCGCGATCCAATTTTGGCGGCGGTGGGTCAGTTGCAATTCGAGGTGGTACAGTTTCGGTTACAAAACGAGTATGGTGTAGAAACCATATTAGAGTTATTGCCCTACAGTGTCGCCCGTTGGGTTGAGGGTGGTTGGGAAGCATTAGAAAAAGTGGGACGGATATTCAATACCACTACAGTTAAAGATAGTATGGCACGCCCAGTGTTACTATTCCGCAATGAATGGAATTGTCAACAGTTATTGGGCGACCATCCAGAGTTAAAATTAAGCGCGATCGCTCCAGTATTTTCTAGTCAACAACCAGTGGAGGAATAATTCACTCCGAATTTTGGTTGACAAGCAAAACTTGGGCACGGTTGAGTTCCACGGCATCCGAGGTTCGCGCTTTTGCCCAAACGTGGATCACTTAGAAGAGATTGGAGTGCCAGAATTTGTATGCCTTCACACGCCAAATCGTCTTTGGAGGCTGGTTTAGTTGCCCTCAAGCAGGGAAATTACCAAACAGCGATCGCTCAACTAGAACCTATTGCTAGCAGCCAAAGCAGTGGTACTGCTAGCTTACAAGCCCAGGTTGGCTTAGTCATGGCTTATGCTCGCACTGGCGAAGTTTCTAAAGCGATCGCTATTTCCCAGAATCTCATTGAGAGTAACAATCCCCAAGTTCAAGAGTGGGCAACACGCGCTCTCGAACACCTGACAAAACGTAAAAAACCCGATCAAGAATCAAAAAATGTCGAAACTGGATTTGTTGCCTTTGATAATTCAACCCCCGATGCAAACCTAGATCCTCCCCCGGTAACTCCGACATTAGAGGAAAAGCCAAATGATCAAGTAATAGAAACCAAAAGCGACGACACCCCACCAATGGTGCCACTAACTAGACTCAAAGCTACCGTCGCTACACCACTACCACCACCTGCGCCTCTAAGTGGCTTTATGGGTTCTGTTACTCGCACCCAAGCCAAATTATTCGGCGTTATTTATTGGCGACAAGCACAACGCGCCAGAGCATGGCAACCACTACGTAAACCGAAATTAATACCTTTACGGCTACTATCAGCAGGAACATTCATTGCCTTATTTTGGGTGATGCGAGAAATCCTCAAGTTAGCAATGGGATTGATCAACCAGACTTTAGTTAAACTACCTTATGTGGGTCCGTTGCAGGTTTTATACAACGATCCTACTAAACTTTTGCTAATAGTGTTGGTGATTTTGATCGGAGTATCACCTTGGTTGCTGGATCTGCTACTGGCAAACTTGTATGGTCAGCGAGAATTTTCCAAGGATGTATTGAATACTCATAGCCGCGAAGCTGTTCGGGTGCTACAACGTTGTTGCCAACAACGGCACTGGCCATTACCCAAACTACGGATTTTACCAATGGCTGCACCAATTATCCTGACTTATGGTAGTTTACCACGTAATGCCAGGATTGTTGTGAGTCAAGGGCTGTTAGAGCAACTAGCAGATGATGAAATCGCCACTATTTATGCCACGCAGCTAGGGCATATTGCTCACTGGGATTTTGCTGTGATGTCTTTGTTGCTGCTGGTGACACTACCAACTCATCAACTATATCAGCAAGTGTCGAAGTGGGGAGACAAAATATCAACGAAAATTTGGCGCTGGCCGGTGACAATTCTGGCTAGTCTAATTTATGGAGTTTGGTGTTTGCTGACTGGAACTGCATTGTGGTTGTCACAGTTGCGGCTTTATTATAGCGATCGCGTCGCCTCTGAAATTACTGGTAATCCCAATGCCCTAATTCGTGCCTTACTCAAAATTGCCATTGGCATTGCAGCTGATATCCAAAAAGAAGAACACACCAGTTGGCAACTGGAAAGCTTAAACCTATTGACACCAGTCAGCCACCAACAGAGTTTATCTTTAGGCACTATTGCCAGCAATCTATCTTTTGAATCCTTTTTGAAGTGGGATACTGCCAATCCCTATGGCCGATGGTTTACGATTAATAATAGTCATCCTTTAATGGGCGATCGCATCGAACGCCTTTGCCAAATAGCCCGTCACTGGCATCTAGACACCGAACTACATTTGGCTAGCGAACCATCAAAGGTTAAGCGTCAGTCTTTCTTATTGCAAATCGCTCCTTGGTTGGGAATTCCTCTAGGCGTTCTGCTTGCAGCTTTGGTCTGGATAACCTGGCAACTAGCATTTGCACTCAAGTTTTTAAATCTCAAGTGGATATATGATGATTCCTCTTTCATTACAGGCTGCCTTCTGATTGGCTTTAGCATCGGTACAGTGATGCGGATTAACTCTTTCTTCCCCGATATTAAACCTGCCACCGTGCAAACTGACGACAGCTTACCCAACCTGTTATCAGATCCTTCTGCCTTACCCATTGACAGCATCAGCGTGCGTCTTGTAGGCAAACTATTAGGTCGTCAAGGCACCAGCAACTCCCTAGCCCAAGATTTAATCCTCCAATCGAGCGCAGGCTTGGTGAAATTACACCACATTTCTTGGTTAGGACAGTCAGGCAATCATCAGGAGCTAATCGGGCGGGAAATTATCGTCACAGGTTGGTTTCGGCGAGGAGCAACACCTTGGATCGATATCCAAACCCTGGAAACTCAAAGTGGTAAAACCATTCACAGCCCTCATCCCATTTGGTCTTTTGTTTTGGCACTTGCAGCACTTACTTGGGGCGCATACGTTTTTCTCACTGGTTCATTAGTTATTGGTCATTAGGCACTTGTACTGAGCGAAGTCGTTGGCGCAGCCTAAGAAGAGAAGTATTAGGCATTGGGCATTGGATAAATTGGGATGTAAACAAAAGTTGCAGGTTTTATTAACAAGTGTTACATTTATTCACACAAACCAGAGCAACCGATGTAACTCAGCACCACAGCTTAGTTAAAAATTTGGATGCTTTTTCCCCTGCACCATACCTTTTATCCTCCCAACACAGCAGTAAATTAACCAGCCACTGGCTGGTTTTTGTTTCCAAATATGCTCTCTTGCAGAAAAAAAGGTGTTTTATGTTACGATGAAATAATGCTAACGTCGGAAAATTATGCGCTAAACTAGCTACGTAGAAAATACCGTGGTAATGTAAGGAATGGTATTTGATTCTGCAAAAAAGGGCATAGAAGAAAGCGTGTACTTTAGCAGGCAATAGGCTATTAAATTTACAATTCTTAGAATTAAGGTGTTATTAGCTCACCATATTGTGAGCCTTTGGATTAAACAAGCTTGATCCCGACGAAAAACTGTATTGTTGTATAAGTTGACAGTTTCGAGCAAAAAAATTGGTTAATGGCAGTCTTAGTCAATAGCATCTATTTAAAAGCCAAAGCTAAATGATTCTTTTCTCGCCTTGCCATGTTCATTCAACTCTGGAGGTATAGTTCATGTCCATTCGCCTATATATAGGTAATTTGCCTAAAGATGAAATAGATCGTCAAGATCTGCAAGCAGTTTTTGCAGCAGAAGGTGATGCTGTAACTACTAAATTAATTAAAGACCGCAAAACTGGCAAATGCCGTGGTTTCGGTTTTCTTACAGTCAACAACGACGAACAAGCTGACGAAATCATTGAAAAATATAATGGTCAGATGTTCAAAGATACTCCCATTAAGCTAGAGAAGGCATTACCTCGGACAAAGGGTGAAGAGGGCGAGGAGCAAGCTCCTAAACCAGTGACTCTTGCTAGTAATAGTACCCCCACTCCTATGCCTAACAGAGAAGGCAGCCGTCGTGAGAAAAGCTCTAAGAAACAGCCTCGTCGTGGCGGCAGTGGTGGCGGAGGTTCTCGTGAAAGCAGCACCACAACCACAGATTCAGACGCTATTCGTCCAGATCCTCGTTGGGCTTCGGAATTAGAAAAGCTGAAGCAGATGCTAGCTGCACAAACTACGAATTAATCCCTAAGGGAAAGAAGTTAAAAATTAAAAATCAGAATTTTTTTTGATTTTTAACGTATCGCGGAAGTCCCCACCCTTAATGTACTCATAGGGTGGGGATAGGGAGCGGACGGCGACGATTCCAACTCCGACCAATATCAATCGTTAGATTGATTAGGGAGCGGGTTGGATAAGGAGTCGTCAATCTTGTGGCTAGGCAATTTGTCAATGTAATCTTCAATCATTTGAGTC
>NZ_JBALEK010000058.1:0-91603 GCF_036917815.1 Nostoc sp.
GGGAAAGCGGCGACGTTGAACTGTCTGGGAATGATCTACGCCAACAAAGGGGATGTGGATAAAGCGATCGCACTCTACAATCAGTCTTTGGAAATAACTGAAAGTATTGGTAATGTCCAAGGGAAAGCGGCGACGTTGAACTGTCTGGGAATGATCTACGCCAACAAAGGGGATGTGGATAAAGCGATCGCACTCTACAATCAGTCTTTGGAAATCAAGGAACGCATTGGAGATGTCCAAGGGAAAGCGGCGACGTTGCGCTGTCTGGGAATTATCTACGCCAACAAAGGGGAAGTGGATGAAGCGATCGCACTCTACAATCAGTCTTTAGAAATAAATGAACGCATTGGAAATGTCCAAGGCAAAGCAGCGACGTTGAGCAATCTGGGAATTCTTTACGCTAACAAAGGGGAAGTAGATGAAGCGATCGCACTCTACAATCTTTCTTTGGAAATAAATGAACGTATTGGAAATGTCCAAGGGAAAGCGACGACGTTACACCAACTGGGAATTCTCTACGCCAACAAAGGGGAAGTGGATTAAGCGATCGCACTCTACAATCTTTCTTTGGAAATAAATGAACGCATTGGTAATGTCCAAGGGAAAGCAATTACTCTGTGGTGCTTAGGAGATTTGGCAGAACAGCAGGGTGAATACACTAAAGCGATATCCTATTTGCAACCAGCTTTAAAGATTTTGCAGCAGTTGAAGTCACCGGATGCTGAAAGTGTGAGTGCAAGTCTTGATAGGGTAATGCGTAATTCGTAATTCGTAATTCGTAATTCGTAATTACTGAAAGATTTTTGTCTCATGCAGAGGCGCAGAGGAGAATGCAAGAGTGGGATTTAAGTAAATGAAAACTGCTCTAATGAGTCTTTGATACTCGTTAACGAGTCTTTGAACTGGATTCATCCACCTCTGAACTCCGTTAACGAGTCTTTGATACTCGTGGACGAGTTTTTAGGGACTTGCAAGTAATAAAATATCCTAATATTTATTGTGGGATGGGCTGTCTCGCCCGTCCTGTGAACTGGGCGCTCATGTTGCCCACCCCACAAGATTAGATGATTTATATGTTGGAGTTCCCTCACTACGGTTCGGATAAGGTTTTTTGATGACACGCCGCTAATCGCAAAGACGCGATAAATCGCCGTCTTTACAATAATCAGTCCTTTGTAGAGACGGCGATTTATCGCGTCTCTTGCCTTAACCGAACCGTATTGGGAGTTCCCTTAGAGGAAGTCAGATGAGAGAATCAGGATCTATGCCGAGCGATCGCAAGTACATCTTTATTTTATTAATGAATGTTGATAGCAATTCAGCACATCCCATTTTATTTGCAAACATCGAGAGGCTCAGATCCCCGACTTCTTTAAGAAGTCGGGGATATTTTGTTCATTGGATATTAGTTTTCCACTTGTTTGAGTTTTTGAAAAATTTCATCAAGTGGTGACTCAGATTCATCAGAGCAAAATTCTAAAGCAAGTCTAACTTTTCCTTTTTTCCATCCCTGAGTACTAAATTGTAAGACTTCACAATTTAATCCTTGAGTATACAAATTTACTTCGTCTGTATCTTCCGCCCCAATATATTCCTTAATTGCTGTAATCAAATCACGTACTTTAAAAGTTTTAGCAATATTTAACTTATTAAAAGTGTCTGGTTCTATAGACACAACTTCATCGTGATTTAGTCTCTCAAATCCATCTTCCATAAAAATCTCCTGTCACTAAACCTATATTTTCCAGAGACATAACAGTTCATCCGAAATAAAATGATGATTTTATAGATTTAGCGCTACTCAAGAAAAATCGGCGGAAATACCATCCCTTCAAGGTGTCTGGGATAGCTGCCCGCCGATTTAGTCATTAGTCGATTTTCAGGTAGGGGCAATTCATGAATTGCCCCTACTAAGTTCTGAGTTATGAGTAAAGGAAAAATACTCAATACTCAGTACTGTCTCAATACGGTTCGGTTAAGGTTATTTGATGAAAATAATATATCCCAAAGACGCGATAAATCGCCGTCTCTACAAAGGACTGATTATTGTAAAGACGGCGATTTATCGCGTCTCTTGCCTTAACCGAAGAGTATTGAGTACTGTCTTAGTCAGGTTGTTAGAAAAACCAACCGTAAGAATGCAAACCTTTACCCAAAAGATTCACACCGAGATAGCAAACCCAAACGACAATCAAGCCGGTGGAGGCTAAGATTGCCGGACTGCGCCCTTGCCAACCGTGAGTAATTCTGGCGTGAAGGTAGGCGGCGAAGACTAACCAAGTGATTAATGCCCAAGTTTCTTTCGGGTCCCAACTCCAATAGGAACCCCAGGCTTCGTTAGCCCAAACGCCACCAGCAATGATGCCAATTGTCAGCAGGGGAAAACCTAGCCCGATGACGCGATAACTAATGTTGTCGAGGGTTTCGGCAAGGCTAAGGCGCTGGGGTGAAAGAGGTTCAGCAGATGCTACAGCTTGAGACTCAGGGGTAGTTACTAAATCCAAAACAGCAGTGTTAGCGTTGCCATTGCTACTAGTTTCAAAACGGGCAAAGCCGTTATTTTCGACAGCAGGGGTTGGTAGTTGAGAAATTAGTTCGGATGCTTTGTGCAAGCGGTAGCCGTTGCTGCGATAGCCACCAGTACCAACAGAACTACCTTGTAGTTGGATATTTTGACCGCGAGTGACTATTAAAAAAGCGATCGCTAATAATGAACCCACCATCAAAGCAGAATAACTCAACATCATGACGCTGACATGCATCATCAGCCAATTTGACTTCAAGGCAGGTACTAGGGGTTCTGACGCTTGCATTTGCGATGGCAATGTCATAGTAGCAAAAGCTGCGATCGCCATTGCCACTGGAGCTGTCGCAACTCCTACTAAGCGGCTACGGCTACTATTTTCGGCAATCAGATGAACTGCGGTAATTCCCCAAGTTAAGAAAAACAGAGATTCATAGAGATTACTTAAGGGAAAGTAACCAGCTTCGATCCATCGTGCCCCTAATAAAGTAGCTATACACAAATTAGCGATCGCCATCCCAGCTGTCCCCAAAGCGGCTAGATAAGGTAGATTCGGAAAAGCCGCTCCTCCCCAATACACCAGCATTGTCAGGAATAATATGGCAAAGGAGGCATTGTCCAGCCAGTTCTGGAGTACAACCAGATTCATAAAGTCTTCTCTCCGCGAATGATTTAAAATATCGATTCTGACTATTCTGATCCTATATGCTTACAGGGTCATGGCACAGGAGAAAGTTAAAGTTAGAGTAAGGAGTTAAGAATTATGACAATACGGTTCGGTTAAGGCAAGAGACGCGATCAATCGCCGTCTTTACAATAATCAGTCCTTTGTAGAGACGGCGATTTATCGCGTCTTTGCTTTGCGATTAGCGGCGTGTCATCAAACAACCTTATCCGAACCGTATTGAGAGTTATGAATTAAAGTTTTTTCATCCCATTTCATTTTCAGGTTGCTACAGATGATATTGCTCTGAGGTAAAGACACACCAGACGCGAAGATTTAGACATAGCAAGATTTTTGAGAATTCCTACAACTCCTGACTCCAAAGTACAGACGCGATTAATCGCGTCTCTCCAAACTCTTAACTTTTCCAATTAGTGTTATGGAGAAGTCGCAGATGGTGTCGCAGAAGTGCTTTTATTGCTTTCTGGACTAGGGAATGTAGTCATGTTAGTAACTTTTTTCAGTGCTATAAAAATGTTGTAGATGTTACTGCGATTGTCGCTGACAGCAGATGTCATCCCAATTGAGCGAGTTGCATCTAGCAAAGTTTGTTGATTGGGAATTAGAGGTGGTAAAGGGAAATTTTTCACAGTTCGTTCAACATCCAGAAAAAATTGGCCATTTGTGGGATTTGGTTCTGTAGGAACTGTTTGTTGGAAGGGGATCGTGCTAGCTAGTGTGTTATTGGGTTTGGGAACAATTTTATCAGTGATGGGAGCGCCCACTACCAGGAAGGCAACATCTTCATCTAACCAGCCGTGGGTTGCAGTTAACGTACCATAAGGTGAAACCCAGTTAACAACGGGTTTATCTGCCACTTTCCCCGCTTGGACTTGGAACTGGTATTGGTTTCTCATCACATCATCGAGCTGTTTTAAGGATGTTTCAGCTGAGTTATGATCGCTTGCCTGTACCATAAACACCAAACCCGCACGAAAATCATCTGGTGAACCTGCTTTTGGAGTACTAGGAATCAATGATAAGGAAAATTCGCCTTTCATCCAACTGAGCAAATCCTTATCTAAATCGAGATTGAGTAGAGATTTTACACCACCTCGCAGCTTTTCTGGTGCGATCGGCGACAAGGGATTTCCCTGAGATGTTAAAACATAGTCTCCCCAAGACCTCTGTAAGTTACCGCCAGATAGCATCATCAAGGTATCCGCAGGTAGGCGGCTTTGCATTTGACCAGCTTTGTTTTCCACCGCCAGCACACGTTGACTATTAGGGTTTAACCAAGAAACGCCCTTGAAGCGGATTCCTTCTGGTTCTAAGGTCATTGTCCCCGCTAAACCTTGGTTATTTTGCAGTTGAGCCAAAACTTGAGCAGGTAAAGGGTGGTTTTGAGAAGCTGCGGCTATTTTGGCTGCTGTTGGCACATTTACATAAAACTGGGCAAAGGGTTGGTAGTTGGCAATTTTTAGGAAATTCTCAGCAAAGCCCCCGGTTGTGGCTAGAGATGTTTTATTTTTGTAGGCATCGATCGCTCGTTCTGTGGCTTTGGGACTATCAGTGATCACTAAAAAACGCCCATCTAGTAATGCCGCCGAGAAGTTTTCCCCTGCTTGTCCCTCACTTTGTTTGATGGCGATCCCTTCATAAGTACGGTCAATCCATTTGCCTTGTTTAAGAGCTTTGGGTTGTGCCAAAATGCTTTTAGCGATTTCTGGGTTTTTCACTGGCAATACCATTACCATCGACTGCTGATCGTTATCAGCATCTTCATTGGTGATAATTGGTTTGGGTGCAGGTTTATTGCCGATCGCTGGGGCAAGAATTGCGATCGTCACGTCATTGCCTACCCAAGGAGCGATATCTTTCTGGAAGTCGTAACCATTATTAGTCAGAAAGCGATCGCGCAATTCTACTAAATTTTTGTCCAGTTCTGCTTGGGTTTCTCTTGTCCCAAACTGCCGCAATTGCTGCCACTGCTGGGCATCTGTTGTCAGAGAAACCGCAAACAGGGCATCACCAGGAATAATATTTGCACCTACTAGCAAATCGCTAGAAGATAGTTGTCTCTGGGTTAACAACCAGTATGCTGCACTCCCCGCACCAATCAACAACCCAGCAGCCGAAAGCGTCAGCACCAGAGACGGTTTCTTATTTTTCTTCATTGGGACAGACACAAGAGGCAGTGCCATTGAAACCTATACCTCATACTTGCAAACTCATTACTTGCTTGATTGGTTAAATTAACCAGAAAATTTCTCGTTATCTAGGACAGTTAACTGCATAAATTTCTCCATCCTAAACATTGATCGTATTTCCGTAATCAACCTTCCCGAATGTTTCCAAAGTGGTTTTTTCGTGGTTAGTTACCTTTTTTAACACGCTTTGTTGAATTTCGCCGGACACTTCCTTTAGAGGGTTGCCTCTGTGGAAAGTCTCAAGGAGTTAAATCTGCCATTTCAAGCACTTCGAGGATATAACTAAGTTGGGCATTGCTGCAAGTCATCAGCAAGCCACACTACCTTCTATTTACAGAGCTTCCATCTCTGAGTATTGACTTTATCTAAACCTAGATTAATTCAGTGTCCGGGATTTCCCATCGATTACCAATCTTCCAAATCAGATGTGTTGTTAAATTATCCTTTTTGGGAATTTACATCGAAATGATACAAAACAGGTGCTATTTTTGCTGAGAAGCAACTGGTAACTTTTTGAAAAATCAAAGATTAATTAAATAATGTAGACAGTGCCTATCTGATGATAATAGTGTTATTGAGATTGGTGCAAAATTCCCATGCTCTGGGGCGCACTGCAAAGGATGAAAAACTTTTAAAAATATAGGAATCATATTTGATTTTTGATTTCTGAAGAAATCTCGGTAGTCTTGTAGGGTGTGTTAGCGATAGCGTAACGCACAATTCCAAGCTTTTGGTGCCGTACTCTCGGCGCTAACACAACGCCAGTTGCTACAACAGATAGCGCAGCGTAAAGCCTTCTCTTCTCCCTTGGCGCTAGCCTCTCCCTTTGGGAGAAGGGGAGACGCACTCGCGAACGAGTAGGCTTGTGCAACACGCCTCTCGTTCGCCAACGGCATAGCTTGTCTACGAGAGGCTGCGCCAACGCTGAGAGCGAGTCCTTGAGCATCGGGAACCTCCCCAATGCACTGGCTCCCCTACATGTATTTCAAAAATCAAATACTAGTCCTATACTATGCTTCAGTATTAATAGCACTCAACTGCATAGGCCCCAAATATTTGGTTAAATAAGGCGAAAAAACTTCATAAATTAAGGTCAATGGCTGTCCATGATGCCAAAACAAGTAGTGGCGACCCCAAAAAGACCCAGTTACATCAAAACCTGACTGTAGCGCTGATGAGTTACCGTAGTAAATTCCTCGAACATCCCGATACAACTCTGTGCGAAGACGAGCTAAACTCGCCCAAATTGGTAATGAACGGTTCTGCAAATACTCATCTACATGACTGGCTTCCCACCACGAAGTGGCATAGGCTAATCGCTGACCAGAAGCAGTACGCAGCCATACTTGTCGCCGTAGTCGCGGTCCTGGGACAGCTTGGATTAACTCAGGAGCATCATCCAAATCCATGCCAATTAATGACATATCAATGACATCTACTTCTACAGGCTCACCTGTGAGCAATTCTAAGTGACGTGTTGGGGAGCCGTCACCCAAAAGCATTAGCTGCCATGCAGGTGCGAGTTGAGTGTGAGGTAAACTTTGTTGAATTATTTCCTCCCCTCCTTGCCAAATCGGAGTGAGGCGATGCCAAGCTGGTGGCAGTGTCAGGTTGTTTGTCGAACTAAAAGTAATACTCAATGCTTTTTACAAAACTTCATCTATCTCTATAAAAGCATAAAAAACTAGTAGTCCGTGAAGACAAGTATGCTGGATAAAAAAGTTTGTAGTAAGGACTTTAGTCCTTGATTTCAGCGCTAAAGCGCTCACTACAAACCAAGCATTGTTCGCTTTACAGACTACTAAAGGTAGATTCAGATTTAAGGGTCAATAGTCTAGGGTTTTTTGACCCGTGACTATTGACCCTATGCTTAGACAAGCAAAAATGCGGATGGGGAGACTCGAACTCCCAAGGCAAAGCCACACGCACCTCAAGCGTGCGCGTATACCAATTCCGCCACATCCGCATGGTTTATCTAAACATAGACTATAGCATAAGAAAATAATTATAGTAAGGTGATATCTAAATTAATTTGCTCAAAAATATAAATTTTCTCCAGCCTGTATCAGACTGACAGAAATCTAGTAGATCACGAGTGATATTAAAAAGGGTAGAGCTATTGTATTCGGCGGGATGCGATCGCGTAACCGCCCGCCGTTGGCGATGCCTACCACGGGCTACGCCGACGCAAAAGCCCAGCTTGGTAGTCTAGCTAAGACTTGCAGCAGCAATGTTGTTAGTGTAGTAAGACCCGTAGAGCCTGCAAGCCTGCAAGTTTGCTTAGAATCAGGGTGGCGAATCTCCTGTGATAATTTGAAATAATGCGGAAGCGTTGTTTCAAGTTGGATCAGAGAAAATGTCAATCTACTGGTAATGATATCGAAACTAAAAAATGAAGTTTGACAAAATATTAATTGCCAATCGGGGAGAAATCGCCCTTCGTATTCTCCGCGCCTGTGAAGAAATGGGGATTGCCACAGTTGCAGTTCACTCCACCGTTGACCGTAATGCTCTCCACGTCCAACTTGCTGATGAAGCCGTTTGCATTGGCGAACCTGCTAGCAGTAAAAGTTATTTGAATATTCCCAATATTATTGCTGCTGCACTAACACGCAATGCGACTGCCATTCATCCAGGCTATGGCTTTTTGGCAGAAAATGCCCGGTTTGCGGAAATCTGTGCCGACCATCATATTGCTTTTATCGGCCCAACTCCAGAAGCTATCAGGCGAATGGGGGATAAAGCCACTGCCAAAGAAACCATGCAAAAAGCTGGAGTACCGACAGTACCAGGTAGTGAGGGGTTGGTAGAATCCGAGCAAGAAGGATTGGGATTCGCCAAGGATATCGGCTATCCAGTGATGATCAAAGCTACAGCAGGTGGCGGTGGACGGGGTATGCGTCTAGTTCGTTCTGAAGACGAATTTGTTAAACTTTTTCTCGCAGCCCAAGGCGAAGCAGGAGCAGCTTTTGGGAATTCTGGTGTTTACATAGAAAAATTTATTGAACGTCCCCGCCACATCGAATTTCAAATTTTGGCGGATAACTACGGTAATGTTATCCACTTGGGTGAACGCGATTGCTCAATTCAACGCCGAAATCAAAAGCTACTAGAAGAAGCACCAAGTCCGGCTCTCGACCAAGACCTACGTGAGAAAATGGGACAAGCTGCTGTCAAAGCTGCCCAATTCATTAATTACAGTGGGGCGGGTACTATCGAATTTCTCTTGGATAGATCCGGTAAATTCTACTTTATGGAAATGAACACCCGAATTCAAGTAGAACACCCTGTAACAGAGATGATTACCGGGATAGACTTAGTTGCCGAACAAATCCGCATTGCCCAAGGGGAAAGACTCAAGCTTACCCAAGAGCAAGTAGTATTACGGGGTCATTCGATTGAATGCCGCATCAACGCTGAAGACCCCGATCATGACTTTCGCCCTTCTCCTGGAAGGATTAGCGGCTATCTGCCCCCCGGAGGTCCTGGTGTTCGGATTGATTCCCACGTTTACACAGATTACCAAATCCCGCCCTACTACGATTCATTGATTGGCAAGTTAATTGTTTGGGCACCAGACCGACCCACTGCTATTAACCGCATGAAACGCGCACTGCGGGAATGTGCCATCACGGGACTACCCACGACCATCGGATTTCATCAAAGAATTATGGAAACTCCACAGTTTTTGCAGGGTAATGTCTATACGAATTTTGTGCAGGAAATGAACGGTTAGGGGAGTGGGGAGTGGGGAGTGGGGGAAGATGAGGGAGATAAGGGAGATGAGGGAGATGGGGTGTAACCAATGCCCAATGCCCAATGCCCAATGCCCAATGCCCCATCTCACATCTTGCACCTAGCCCTAGCGATTAGAAATCGCGGCTATACAAACTCTCGTCCGCCTACGCGGACTAACGCAAATCAAGGCTTTTCAACCTGCGGAGACAGGTAAAGTCTCGTGTAGCCGCGACTTCTAGTCGCCTGGTGCAAGATATAAGCCATGCCCAATGCCCAATGCCCCATCCCTAATTCACACGAGATAGCATAGTCAGCAATCCTTGTTGACCTAGCAGGATTTCTCGCAGCAGGCTGAAGATGCCAACCCAAATAATCGGTGTAATGTCTACCCCGCCTATAGGTTGCACTAGCTTTCGCAACGGGATTAAAAATGGCTCAGTAGGCCAAGCTATTAAATTAAAGGGCAAACGATTCAGATCCACTTGCGGATACCAAGTGAGAATGATACGAAATATAAATAAAAATGTCATCACCCCTAATGCAGGGCCAAGAATCAAAGCAGTCAGGTTAACACCAGTCATCGGTTTAAGCTACTATCTGTCTGTAAAGAAAGAAAAAATTTAGGCAAAGGCAAGCCTTTGAGGTGACGCTCCTACGTCGCTAACGCCAGTCGCTCATGGAGGAAACCCCCTTGGTACTAGCCTCTCTGGGAAAAGACCGCGCCGGCTTACTGCGCTTTGCGACGCCGAATAGCCCGTCGTAGACATCGCTAGAAAGTTTTAAGCTTTGTAAAGCACTCTCATCATCATTTTAACCAAATGCTGTCACTTCGTTCTGAAATAGAAAAGCGAACTCGCTCACGCGGTTAACTCAATAACTGGTGAAACCAGTTACCAAGTTTGGTAGTTCAGAGGTTAGAGGCTTCTCAAGAAAGTAATACACTATTAAAATTAGGATGAAGTGTGTAAAAAAAGGTTTAGAAGTATGACGCCTTCTTTAGCAAATTTTCTTTGGAGTCTGGCTTGGGGTGCTGCAATTGTGGTAGTACCCGCTACAGTTGGTCTAATTTTCATTAGCCAAAAAGATAAAATCCAGCGTTCATAATGCTGATGAGAGTTAATTTAACTCTCATAATTGTCTGTCAACTATCTACTTAATTGCACCAAAAGTATCAGTTTCTGCTGCTGGTGGCGGTTGTAGATGACAGAAGTATGTTTTTTTACTTTTCGGTGAATAGCTTCAGAGCTTCTTTGCCAGAGGCTTTGAAGCTTCAATATATCGTCCCTAATTACAGTAGTGATTTTAATTGTGACTCGCTAACATAGATTTGATATTGGGAAAATAGCAATGATAAATTTTGGGCTGAACTCAGCCAGTTTTCTGGCTCAGGTAAATTTTGGGGCAAACTCAGCCAGTATTCTAGGAATTTTCCTGGCTGTGGCTGGGGCAGCACTGTATTTTCTCCGCACTGTGCGTCCAGAATTGTCACGGGATCAAGATATCTTTTTTGCGGCAGTCGGCTTACTATGTGGCTTTATTCTCGTCTTTCAAGGATGGCGGCTAGACCCGATTTTACAATTTGGTCAACTGCTTTTAGTCGGTACAACTGTGTTTTTTGCAGTTGAAAGTATTCGCTTGCGGAGTATAGCTACCCAGCAAGCAAAGCGTAACACTCCCATTGTGGATGATGAGCGAGAGGTAAGCGGAAATTATTCAATGAACCGCAATCGCAAGAAGTATGGGGCCCAGATGGAGGCAGACTTAGATCCACTGCCTTATGAAGACGAGGAGGAACGCCCCTCACGTCCCCGGATTCGGGGTAGCAGAGATGAGATTTCAACTCGTGATGACTACTACCAGGATCAATCCCCGCGTCCTTCAGAGCGCCGTAATAACAATAATGAAAGGCAGGGTTCAAGGGATAGAACGCGGCGGACTTCTGGGCGTCCGGTGAATCGCCCTTCTGAAAGCTCTGAAGAAGAAAATTGGGGTTCTTCATCTAGGCAAGTTGATGATTGGGAAAGTTCGGGCGAGGAAGTCAGAAAACCTTCTCGCCGCAGTAATAACGGGTCTGGGCGTCCCGAAAGTCGTGAAGATGATGTTGCTCCCAGACCAAGAAGGCGTCGTCCCTCCGCTGACTCAACTCCTCGAAGACCGCGCGAAGATGATGAGGCGATTCCAACTGATTATGTGCCATACAATCCGATTGAAAAGCCAAATGACCGACCAGATAATTCGACTGATTTTGATGACGATGTTTAAAACAGTTGGCGTGGAAGTAGGTTTAGAGGCGACGGAAAACAGTTGAGGTGGAAAAATTTACGCCGATATTTTGGCTCCAAAGACCAATTCATTGGAGCCTAGTTTTTGGTTTAACAAGTTTGCTTGTATCTTGTGATTCTAATAATATTCCCACAGGGTCTACTTCCCTCAACAGTCGCTACACTGAGGAGCAACCTGCTTTGAGTGGAAATGGGCGCTTTTTAGCGTTTGTATCTAATCGGAATGGTAATCAGCAGCTACTGGTGTACGATTTGGAGAGGCAACTGTTTATTAGCACACCAGGCATAAACCGACAGGAGACAATTGCCGAAAGTCCTAGTTTGAGCTACACCGGGCGTTACATTTCTTATCTTACTAGTGACCAAGGTAGACCAGTGGTGGCGCTTTACGATCGCGCTACCCAACAGTCGCAAATCGTCACACCCATCTATCGCGGCTGGGTTAGAAAACCAAGTATCAGCCCAGATGGACGTTATATTGTCTTTGAAACCGCCACCCGTGGTCAGTGGGATATTGAAGTCCTAGACCGGGGGCCAAATATTGAGTTAGATATTCCTAATGGTGCAACTGTGGGTTCACCTCCGTAGGGGAAAAAGTTAGGAGTTAGGAGTTAAGAGTTTGGAGAGACGCATCCAAACAAACAGCGATCGCACTCAACCACAAAAACAAAACCCCACAGCTAGAGACGTGCTACAGGGTGAGAATTGGGAAAAACTTTTTGGTTTACTACTAAATCACAATTCCCCACAGCATGAGCTACAGGGAATCTAAGGGCTGGAAGGGCTGGTGGGAGGGAAGGAAATGGTTGTGGCTATGCGTCTAGCGGGTACAAGTTTCTGAGCTTACATAACCTGAACTAGCAAAAGTATAGATTCAGAGTTATTTGAGTGGGCGAAACTACTTTCCCTGATACATACCCATAGTTTGTATAACCTGCTTTCGG
The DNA here is from genome assembly GCF_036917815.1 of Nostoc sp. GTDB lineage: Bacteria > Cyanobacteriota > Cyanobacteriia > Cyanobacteriales > Nostocaceae > Nostoc. The sequence continues at coordinate 12,363 of NZ_JBALEK010000058.1, forward strand.
AAGATCAGCCCATGTACCATTAATGAACGAACAGGAGACATCTATATCTTGGCTGGAGATGAAACAGGTATTGTAATTAACCCCAATGGTAAATGGAGATACGACGAATGACTAAGCCTAAGTTTGCAGCTATGAGTAAAATAGAGTTAAAACGTTATTTATTAGAGAATCGGAATGATACAGAAGCTTTTCACGCTCTAATGGATAAAATTAACGCTGAACCTAACCCCAAGTTTTATACCATAGATGAAATTGGTGAATTGGAAAAACTAATAGAAGCAAAACGGACACGAGAGAATCTGTAAAAAATTACCTTTATCAACTCGCTTAATCGATGTAGTTTATCACAGGTCAAAACATTGTAGGCTGTGGATTACAGGGTCTACAGTCTGGCAATGAAAATAAATCCGCATGGACGCGCTAAGGTTCTAACGCAGTCAGAGATACAGCTAATTTTCAGTCATGGCTTAGACAATGACCGCGATGCCTGCCGCGGGCTACGCCTACGCACCTTGTTTGCCGTATGCCTATTTAGCGCCTGTAGAATCCGCGAATGCAGTACCCTGCTAACTCAAGATATTTACACCCAAAAAGGTATTGTCAGACCCCGGTTAATTATCAGAAAATCAAACACCAAGGGGAAACTTGCAACTAGGTTAATCCCAGTGATTGATTAATCGCGTCTGTACCTTAGGAGTTAGGAGTTAGGAGTTAGGAGTTGTGAGACTATTGACTAATGACTAATGACTAATGACTAATGACTAATTATATGAAACGTATTTTTTTTATACCTGTATTTTTATGCTTAAGTTTATTGACTGGGTGTTTTGGCTACCCTCGGATTTTGAGTTATCCCTTTGATCCGGGGGGTCGGAGTCTCAATAGTTTATCGTCGGAGTTAGACCCCGAAATTTCTGGGAGATACATTGTTTTTATTAGTGACCGACGGGGTAGCCAAGATGTTTATATGTTTGATACGGTAACTCGTGATTTGGTTGATTTGCCAGGTTTAAACTCTTTTGATGCGATCGCAAATCACCCTAGTGTTTCACAAGATGGTCGTTATATTGTGTTTGCTGCTAGTCGTCAAGGGCGATCGGCTATTTTTCTCTACGATCGGGAAACACGCCAATCACGAAATTTGACTAATAACCTACAAGCGGAAGTCCGCAACCCGACAATTAGCGCCGATGGTAGTAGGATTGCTTTTGAATCTAGTAACAACGGGCAGTGGGATGTTTTAGTATATGACCGTTATGGACAGCCGTTGAATATACCTCAAGAGCCACGTTGAAAAAATGGGGAGTGGGGAGTAGGGAGTGGGGAGTGGTGAAATAAAATTCTCTACTCCTTACTTGCTGAAGAATTCCCCGTGCTTGCTGAGTGTGGGGAAATAAAATCATCCCCTACTCCCTATTCCCTACTCCCTACTCCCCATTTCTTCTTGCACAGATTGAATGAGCGATCGCACTTGTTGCGTACCCTCTGAAGGTTCAAATGATCGGGGAAACTTACCCCGAACGATCATCCGCAAACCGAGGGGTGCAAGACTGAGTAATCCTTTTAAATCCCGAAAATAGTTACCGACTACTTGTAAACCAAATTGACGTTCATCAATCCAACCACCTTCTTTAACTAAATCCACCAACACTTTCCGGTGACGAATTGAGCGACTATCGCCGGCTTGTTTGTGGGCGAGAATTTCTTGTTTAACTTTGGTGATTTGTTCTAATGGTGCAACTTCCATTGGACAAACTGCATCGCAGTACAAACAACGGGTGCAACCCCATACGCCTTTAGTACCTTCGTTGTAGTTCTCTAAGCGATTTTCGGTATCGCGATCGCGGGAATCTGCTACCATCCGGTAAGCTTTGGCAAGGGCATGGGGGCCTACAAAGTCGGGATTAACTTCACGGGCGTTGCATTCAGAGTAACAAGCACCGCACATAATACAGTTACCAGTTTGATCGAGGCGCGATCGCTCTTCTGGTGTTTGCAAAAACTCTCTTTCTGGTATTTGTCGTGCTGCTGTACTCACATAAGGAGCAACTGCTTCTAGATTATTCCAGAAACTGCTCATATCTACAACCAAATCTTTAATCACGGGCATATTGCCCAGAGGGGCGATCGTGATTTCAGGAATGGCATTTACTTTACTTTCGGATGATGGTATTTTTTGTAATCTGGCAAGTTCACTGCCAACATTTTCCTTACAAGCTAAAGCCGAACGCCCATTTATTCGGATAGCACAGCTACCACAAATCGTATTACGGCAATTTTTGCGAAACGCCAAAGTTCCATCTTGCTCCCACTTAATATGATTGAGGCAATCCAAAATTGTATTCCCTGGTTCTGCCTCTACAAGGTAGGTTTGCACAACAGGAGAGGAATTTTGTTGTTGTCGAATGACCTTAAAAATAACTTCCATAACCACTAACCAAAATTTTAAAATTGCTTCACCCGCCTCGAAAATTATGAGTCAAAGCAGGTAGTTGCGAAAAATGAGCTATGTTTTTGCCCCTAATTCAAATCCTGGTGTTAAGAGGCTGACAATTCAAGGGCTACTGATTCTAGTTTAAGGATAACCATTAAAATTTCAGTTGTAGTAGCGCTGTAGACAAGATTTGTGTCAAATTCTGAGATCAAACGCCAAAAATGTAATCGCAGCTTTCCATTGAATTTACCTGTTTGGGAATGTGAAGGAAAGAGGGTTTGCTAAGAGAGGGACTTAGGTTGATCTTTTAACTAGCGATAATATCCAAATTAAATCCATGTGAGGTTAGCAACACTTCTTGATGTCAACTGGAATCAAGCAGTGGTGGCTGGAAAATTCCGACTTCGCTAAGGCTTGACGGAATTTTTTGATTATATAGAAGTGTGAAAGCCCATGTTTAATATATAGTACTGACAATCAAGCGTTAGGGATATGTTAAGAGATTTATTCTTCCCATAGACAGACGTACAAAATCCTCTGACCGCTTTTGACCTGAGTATAATAAACCGAGGAGAAATCCTCACCACTTTCAAAGAAAACTTAGAGTACCGGGAAACCGGGATGTGCGAGACTTTTCGCTTTTTGGCTGACTCTCAATCTAGAAAATCTGGGATTTCACTCATTGGTCAAAACTGCTCGTCTCAATTATATAAATTTTTATAAAAGTCAGATGGCAATACTCACCCTGGCGATAAAGGGTTAGAAAAATCTTCACTGCTTTTTCTTCTTTAAGTCCAGAAATTTAAATAAAAATTTACCAGCAACTTTAATTCAAAATTAAACAACTATTTTGCTATTATTAGTCCATGCTAGTATTTAATATAAAATTACGAAGTAACAAAACCAGAATCAAGAGCCGTATCAGCGCGGCTACTACTGCTTTGTTGATTCGTAATGTAGAGACAAGAGAATTCGCGTCTCTACTGGCAGGACAAAAGGGTGTATGCCCGTAGGACTCTATTGAAATACTATGCTGTCCTAAGCTTGAGAGGAGGAGTAGAGAAAACTCTACTTGCTCATTGGCAATAAAGGCAAGCACTGAAAGTGAAAAACCTGCAATTTATTGGGTCTACGACTTATTTGCAGTAGAACCTACCCATTTTGTAAAGGTGGCTGAAAGTTACACCGCTACAGTAGCGCCAAAGGAGAAAATAGTTTTCTTTCTGATGGCGAATAATGCTTAAAAGTGCCGTAACATCACCAAAATAAATGTCTGTGGCAACTATGGCCTCTAGTTGGTTGTGGACAACCATAATAGAAGTGCTTTTGGCTCCTATCGGCAGGAATTCACCCGTTACACTAGGGTCTTCTGTAGCTCTATGCAAATGCTAAAAAGTCAAATGCTGGCATAAGACTACATCGTTTATCAGTTTGGAGAGAGTAAGGAAAATTTGAGCATAATGACTGAAACTGCAACCGCGCCATTAACTGGAAAAACACTACTTGCGAAAGTAAAAGAACTTTCCACATTACCACGCCGAGAAAGAGCTAAACAGTGCGGCTATTACACTGTTACTAAGAATAACCAGGTTCGTGTCAATCTCACCGATTTTTATGACGCTTTGCTATCGGCTAGAGGAATTCCTCTAAGTCCAGAAGCACCTAAAGATGGTCGTGGTCGTGAACCGACATATCGGGTTAGCGTCCATCAAAATGGTCAGATTGTGATTGGTGCTACATATACCAAAGCAATGGGCTTAAAACCTGGAGATGAGTTTGAAATCAGACTGGGATACAAACATATTCACCTGATTCAACTCGGTGAAACCGATAAAAAACTAACCTCACAAGATATAGATTCTGACGAATCAGACGAAGATTTGGAAGACGAAGAGTAAATTTCCTGTTGGGATAAGTTTCAGGTGATGATAACCTGTCCTTACCCCGACAGTAAACTCATAGCTCTATTGAGAAAATTTTATCTCAGTTAAAAAATCCGATTAGACTCCTTGCAGAAGTCACCAAATTCACTAGAGTCTTGATTAATCACCAAGAAATCTATAATGCAAGAAGTCTATCGTGTTTTTTTGTTTATTTTGATAACTTTCTTTGAGCCTTCGGTCAACGTCTTATTAGCGTTTATGGAAAATGCACCAGCACTAGTTATAGTGATGGCATTTTTTGTTTGCTGGATAGTTTGCTGGTTGCCAATAGCAGTAATATCATCAATATTGCTTAATTGGCAACCCCCTAAACCTTTGCAGCCAGAGCAAAAGATACCGTTATTGGTGTCACTTTATCTATTAGCTCCCCTGATTCTCTGGGGAGTTAGTTGGCTGACTAATAAATCTTTTTCAGATTACGGCTTTGTTGGGAATCTTTCAACTCTTGGTTCTTTAGCACTAGGTTTCGGTTTGGGAGTGCTGAGTCTAGCTATTGTATTTAGTGGACAATTGGGATTAGGTTGGTGCTATTTTGAAAAGGCAAATTTCAAGTTACTACTACCCATCTTGCTACCGATTTTCTTGATAGCGTTATTAGTCGGTGGCATAGAAGAGTTAGTTTTCCGTGGTTTCCTGTTCACTGAATTAGCGCAGGATTATCCAATTTGGGTAGCAGCAGCAATTTCTAGCTTGATTTTTGCCTTGCTACACCTGGTTTGGGAGCAGCGCGAAACGGCACCTCAACTCCCTGGATTGTGGCTGATGGGAATGGTGCTGGTGTTGGCACGCTTTGGGGCGAGTGGCAATTTGGGTTTAGCTTGGGGACTTCATGCGGGATGGATATGGGCGATCGCTACACTAGATACAGCAGAACTAATTACTTACACAGGTAAAGTCTCTGACTGGTTCACAGGGAAGAACAAAAAACCCCTAGCTGGCTTGGCGGGAATTATTTGTGTATTGGTAACTGGAGTAATTATCTGGTTCAACTCTTAAGTATTTTTAATTTTGCATAAATAATATTAGGGGCAATTCATGAATTGCCCCTACATGAATTAAAGTGCAGCCTCACATAGAATTGGTATCATTCCTTCTGATTCTGTCGATTTCCCGTTGTAATTCTTCAATTTGACGGCGCAAATTTTCTGTTTGATTTTCGGAAGTTTCTGCTGAAACATTTACTGATCCTGAAGCGGGCGATCGCTGATAATTTCCGCGGCGAATTTGCTGGTATTCTTCGGATACTGCCCACGCCCGTATGTAATGCAAGCGTTCAACAGAGAAAGGATGGCTCAACATTGTACCCTGAGCGCCATTGTAAATCAAGAATTTATATATCTGATTCAGTCCATCTTCATCTAGTGCCTGATAATTTTCTGACTGCTTGATGAACTCTTGTAAACTACATTCATTGGCATATTTTTTACTACCGCCAGAGAGCTTCATCATCGTTAACATCACCGGATTCAAGTCATCCATCACTAGTAGTGCAGCGCGATCTGAGGATAACTCGGCTTTGCGCCGCCACTCAAAAAAGGCATAAATCAAGCCTTGAGTGACAATATTACCAATACCGAAGGTTAATTCCCCCAAGGCAGAGGCAGCACTCATCGCCCACATCGCCATTTGAATTAAAATAGTATGACCACATTTAATATGTCCCAGTTCATGGGCTAGCACCGTCCGAATCTCGGCTTCGTCTAGTAAGTCTAATATCCCTGTATTTATGACTATGTAAGGATTCTCTTGCCCCAATGCATAGCTATTTGCTTCGGGATTTTGCGAGACAAACAGTGCTGGTTCTGGGTAAATATCTAAATCCCGGACGCATTCGCGGAACATCTGGTAAATAGTGGAATACTGACGCGGCCCCACTTGGATGGTGTTACCCATTAGATAGACTAATTGAGGGCGTTCGTAGATAAATTCCACAAATTTACGAGCGATTAAATCAAATCCTGGTAAATTTCTTAAAGCTTGCTCGGCTTGGCGATCTAGTGGATGCCTGAAGGCTTCGCTGGAAATTCCTCTGTAAGTTGGCATAATTCAGGGTATTGGTGGATTGGTCATTGGTCATTAGTCATTGGTGATTGGTTTTAGACAATTGACAATTGGACTTTGGACAAATGACTAATGACAAGATAATAGAAATGGGGCAATTGGAAGTAAAAGTCACTTTGTATGGAATTAAAAGCGTGTGATTGAGGCAGAAGTTCATTTGTCACTACATAACTTTTTGCGATCGCAAGCGGGGTTCCCTTCCTGGCCCCATCATTTGACGATGGCCCGGTTGGTAGCACGCGCCTTGCGCCTGGGACGTAGCGCCCTAATTCAAGTCGGGGCGGTTTGTGGCTATCAAGGGCGGTATCGTACTAGTTTTGTAGCATCAGCCCTAATGTGGCATGGCCCTGTAATTATTGTTGCTCAAGAAGCGGTGCAGCAACTTTTGCTGCGGGTGGAAATTCCCCGCCTACAGCAGTGGCTACCAACCAATAAATCCATTAGAACAGGTGATGCTTGGCCTGATGCCCAGTTCCAAGGGCTACTTTTAACTTCTCCAGAAGCTTGGTTAACAGGACAATTCGCTGGTGGCGATCGCTTTCCCCAAGGCATTCCCACAATTATTGATGGGGTAGATGATCTCGAAGATTGGGTGCGCGATCAACTTACCCAAGATGTTCAACCCCATGATTGGGATCAACTCCTGCTAGCTTGTCCAAACGAAGCCGAGGCAATTAGCGAAGCCCGGATACAACTAACACAAGAACTTTTTCAGCATCCTGTTAATCCATATCAGTGCTATCTAATTTCCCAGCCAGAAATAGAAATTTTAAGCCGTCTTTATTCTGCTTTCGAGTCAGTAGAAGCACTCCCAGAACCTTGGAAACAATTCTGGCAACAATTTCAAACCCTTGATCAAAATATTTCCCCCCCTCCTCTCTTCTGGGCGACTATTGCCCATCGACAAGGTTTATTTTCTTTGCACTACGCCCCAATGGAATTAGGGGAAATACTCTCACCTATTTGGCAGCGACAACCAGTAGTTTTAATTGGCAGCGCTATCGAACCGGAAACTGAAGCTCCCCTTTTCCGACAGCGCCTTGGTTTGGACGATTTAACTTGCCTAAAGTTCTCTTCGGAAAGTCAAGCGGAAGCCATTCAACTGTATGTGCCCTATAAGTTGCCCCTACCCAACACCCCAGAATTTCAAGCGGCATTTATTCACAAAGTCCGCACACTGGTTTGTTTAAGTGCGACAGCACCAGGATTGACGGTTGTTTTGGTGGGGGATGTACCACTCAAGGCTCAAGTTGCCACAATTCTGGCCTCAGAGTTTGGTTCACGGGTGCAAGTAGAAAAAACTTGTTTGGATGAAAATGGCATTTTGATTAGCGGTTGGGAATTTTGGCGAGAACATCAACGAGTCTTGCCGGCACCTCATCTGTTAATTATTGCTACTTTGCCCCTACCATCTTTGGAAAATCCCCTAGTAGCTGGTAGGGTAGCTCTTTATAAGCGATCGCATCAAGATTGGTTCCGTTTATACTTGTTGCCAGCAGCTTTGAATGAATTACAACGTGCGATCGCTCCAGTACGAGAAAGTCAAGGCATTGTTGCTTTGCTTGATAGCCGTGTAGTTAACCGTAGCTACGGCGCTCAAATTCTCGCGGCTTTAAGTCCCTTGGCACGTATTAACTATCTTGATCCCAGTCTGTTTTCTAATACCGATGAGGAAAATTCCGCCTAAAATTCAGTTATCAACGCTCAATCCCCAATGCCCCATGCCCACTTGCCCTGAGCGGAGCCGTACCACTTCGTGGAAGCAAGCTACGCGTAGCGTCTCGTAGAGAAGGGATGCCCCATGCCCAATTTAAATTTTGTCAACCAAAGTGCGATCGTCTCAAAGCAAGCACTATTATCAGCTTATAGAAGGTGATGCGATTCATTGCCTCTCTGTAGCCATGATTTCTGGCAAAATAAATTTAGAACCTAAGTAGAATTTGAGTTGCTGATTATGGGTGAAGCCAAGCGTCGTAAAACCACACAAGGGGAAACATACGGTCAAGAGACTCGCATCTTGCCTTGGATTCCCATCACAAAAAATCAAGGCGAACAATTTGTTACTTGGACTACTCGTGGTGCTTGGATAGGCATTGGACTTATGGTTATAGGATGGGCAACTATCCGTTTTATCGGCCCGGCTTTCGGTTGGTGGCAAGTAGTCTACTAATTCGTAATACTTCTCTACGAGAGGCTGCGCCAACGGCTACGCTCAGTACAAGTTCGTAATTCGTAATTCGTAATTATTGGCAAAAGATCGCACCAAATTGTCAAATTGGCGGTTTTTACCTGTTGGGGCGTAAATCCTTAACTAATTCAATTACGAATTACTTAACTGAGTGATTAATAAAAAATAATTACTTATTTTCAATAAATCATCGAAATATATTATATATAAATTAAATTTGGCAAAACCAAATTCAGCTCGAAGTCTTTGCAAATTATCGTGGTTTAGTTTGTATAACTTTTTGAGGATAATCCCAAAATACCTGAAGATATTGACCAAATAACAACATTGCTCTCCTGAGTTTAGATATTGTCAGTGTTGAGTTGATCCATTTTGTCGATCAATCAAGGAGTTATTGTATACAATACTACAAATATCCTAGTTTTAGTACTGAATATTAAATTTGTAATGTCATCTGCTCAACTTTATATATGTAGGAATAATGAAGTTGGTATACCTAATCATTTGTCTATACCAAAATCTACCTGAGAAACAGAACAGATCAAACGCTTATGCAAGAGACACTATAACGATGCAGAACTACGCTATGGAGTCTAACAACAGTCAATTTGGCTGCCAGTTGCCAATAAAAACGAAATATGTAGCTTTTCTGTAGTTGACTAGTGCTAAATTTAAGTTAATCTTAAAGCGGATATCTTCCTACAAGAATCTACCCTGACAGAAGTGTATAAAGATATAGTTAAATTTAGCAATTCTGTCCGATATTTTGAATTTGCAAACTGAATAGTTTGATACGGCGCTCAAATTCCCGATCTACTACCCTAAACAAGGTAGTCAATTAACGACTCAATATCATCTGTCTGATAATTGTAATGAATAGCTTACAATACCAGTGGATGAGAAAATCTAAAGAAAATATAAAAGAAACTCAAATAACTGTGGTGTCTGGAGGACAAAAGTGTTTCTGAGACTAGCACATCAACATCGGCAATTCGTCCAAGACTTGGTAATGAACCTGCAAGCCTTGGCAGTTGTATTAGAGCGGCGCGGGTATCTCGCATCCTGTTACACCTGTGGCGACCAAATGAATAGTGCATCATTTATGGTTAGCTTGGGTGATAACCATCTGATTCGGTTTTTAGTGTCCGATTACGGGATTACTTGGACGGAAATGCGGGATGACCGCGAATTAATGAAGTTAGAAGGTGCAGAGGCAATTAGCCAACTAGATGAACTGGCTGATCTTGTCAAGCAATCGATGCAAACTGATACAGGCTCTAAAACTCTTGCCAAGAAGTATTAAGGTTCCAAAGGTCGATGGCAAATTAGAAATTGATTATCGGTAATTGGCAATGGTAGCTTAAACCACGTCTATTTTGAAACCCGTAGTTCTTTGGTGATGAAAAGGATTTGCCCTGATCCCCCAACCTCTTCTCCCAAATTTGGGAGAAGGGGAGCGAATTTGAAAGTCCCTCTGCCAAGCTTGGGAGAGGGATTTAGGGTGAGGGCGAAAACTAGAGTTCTCAACTTCGATAAGGTTTAGTTAAGCGATCGCTCTCACCGATTCTCCATTACCATTAAGTGATTGGCTCGTGGCTAGCCCATCACATATTGTTTGTATCTGCCAAAACCTCACAAGCCGGATTTTGAGCTTTTAGCCAGAAGGTGTTAAAACACACCAAAATTAGAGGTTAAGTACTTTGGCGCTCCTTTTTTACTAAAACTTCATCAGTATAATTTATTTGACATTGGCAGAATCTGCCAATGTTTTTGAATGTTACCCCGCTATTAATGGCTGGGGAGTGTCAACTGGTTATTGTCTGGGTAGTCCATCCCAAAACCTAGTAAAATAAGTACAGTTAAAGAAATAACACTTAGTTAGGTTTATTTGTGCCTACCTACTTATTTGAAAAATTTATCGGTGCTTAGAAACTTGAAGATGTCAGAAGAAAAACCCAGCCAACCAAAACTACCCCCAACCAGTGCCCTTGACAATCCATCAACTGATGAATTTGGGAATTGGTTTGAATATCCGGTGAGAGTGCAACCACACCATACTGACTATGCAGGTATTGTTTGGCACGGTTCTTATCTAGCCTGGATGGAAGAAGCGCGGATTGAATGCTTGCGATCGATAGGGATTGAATTTGCTGATTTAGTCGCTATAGGTTGCGATTTACCAGTTGTAGAACTGTCGGTGCGCTATCACCATTCAATTCAATTGGGTATATCAGTGGTAGTAAAAACGCGCATGGCTGAGGTAACTGGTGTGCGAATCAATTGGGATTATGCCATTGTCTCAACTGATGGACAACAATTGTACGTCACTGCCAAGGTAACTTTAGTGGCTTTAGATCGTGAAAGAGGTAAAATTATGCGTCAGTTACCGGCGAGTGTTAAAGATGCATTGGCTAAGATTTCAGCATTAAATAACAATTTTTAATTTTCTATTTACCACTTTGGATTTGAGAGATAGTTTGAGCAAACTGGGTTATGTGGTGCCATATATCTTGCGGGGTAATGCCAAAACCGATATTTAATAAGACTAGGATTGCGGCAATAGTCAATGCACTGCTTAGGGTCGCTTTCACCAACTTCCACAATATTATGAAGACTATCCAAGCTACAATCAACGTAGCAATCATAATATATAAATTCCTTAACAGTAGCCGTTATCTGAGAACGTATTTATTCAGAAAAGATAAACTTTTATCTGAGTAACAATTACTAGTGCTAAAGCTATTAGACCTAATTTTGAGTAGATACTAAAGCTCAGATTTTTTGTGTAACTGTGCCAATGCCATATTACCTGAAAATGAGACAAAAATGCAGAGCAGAGGCAAGTTATTTGGCAATTTGGCAGAATTACCGGAAAGACTTTTTTAACGTTCTTGTATCAATAATCACAAGATACAAGAGTTAGATTAGGAATCAGATTTGATTTTGAAAACATCCTGAGACTGAAAAGGCTGTTGTATCAGGGTTTCATTTGAAATTTTGTTCAGAAATCAGACAGGAGTCCTAATAGTTGCTAAAAAAACCTATTCAGCAACTAGTAAGATAATTACTGTATCAACTCGAAGGAGTCAAAAAACTTTCTGACATCACTGAGTTGAGGATTTTTATCGCTTCCAACGAAGAATATATACAACCGTTGATTAACAATAAAAACTCTACCCGTCATAAAAATTCCTTCTTTTTCATCCCACAGCTTCATTTCTATGCCGGGATATGCACCTAGAGTAATATTTTCCTGACTTAGTAATTTTTTCCCATCTTCTAATATCCCTTGTACAGCGAAATCCAATAATTCACTTGAAGGAATCTGAGTCACATCATTGTTAAAGATTTCATTTACAATTAAAGAAAATATGCTTAGACAATCATTATGAATTCTTTCTCATCTGTAACACCACAAATTAAAAACCAAGACAATAACGAAGTATTAGTAAACGTTATTGTTAAACAAGGTAGTGATGGGAGAACAATTGCGATCGTTCCAGGTTTACCAGAACTACAAGTAGAAGCAAGCGATCGCGCAACAGCCCTAAGCCAAATTCAGCAACGACTAGAAACCCATTTAGCAGGAGCAGAAATTGTTTCTTTACCTATTAAATTACCATCTATTGAGCCGAAAAATCCTTGGTTAGCAATGGCTGGAGTTTTTAAAGATGACCCACAATTTGAACAAATGCTCGAAGCTATTGAAAGCTATAGACATGAATTAGATAAAAATATAGAATATGATTTTCCACAAGAGTAGGATAACATTTGCTTCAGTATAAATAAAATGACACTATGGGTGCTTGATACTGACCATATTTCCCTACTACAAAGAGGACATCCAGTTGTTATTAGCAAAGTAGCTGCTGTCAATCCTTCAGAAATTTCAGTCACAATAATAACTATTGTCGAGCAGATATACGGTCGTTTAGATGTTATCAAACGAGCAAAATCAAAACAAGAATTAGTCACAGCTTACGCTTTATTGAAAGAAACATTTAATCGGTTATGTCAAGGGAATATTCTTGATTTCGATGAAGCAGCATTTGATATTTATAACAAACTACGTGCAGCAAAAATTCGTATTGGTACTCAAGATTTAAGAATAGCAGCAATTGCGCTTTCTGTAAGTGCTACAGTGGTAACGCGCAATCGTAAAGATTTTGAAAAAGTTCCTGGTTTGAAAATTGTGGATTGGTCGATACCTTAAGACTTTGCGATCGCATTTGTGATTTTGGAGAAGTGCGATAGCGAAGCGCTGACTTGTAAGTTCGCATTTTTGTTGCAGTTGGGAAAATGCGATGTCTAACTACAAGCCTTACGGCTACGCATTTATTGGGATTTGTGGCAGGGGCACTCCCTTGAGGTAGCTTTTATTGCACTAATTATCGCAGTTGGATTTAATCGTTAGCCTTCAGCATTAGTCTGAAGGCTAAACAAGAATTGGTCAAGAGCCAGAAAATCTGCCTTTTGGGTATCAGAACTGAAGGTTTTTATCGCAGAGAAATTATCCGCGATTGAGTTTCTAACTTTTCAGTCGCTGTTAAAACTTCTTGTCTTGCCCATTTATCTGCTGCCAAAATGTCATCTAAAGAGGGATTTGTACGGTTATCATTTTGATGGCGATCGCACACCCATTCGATACATCGGGGAATATCTAGAAAGCGAATTTTTTCATCTAAAAATAAAGCCACAGCTTGCTCATTGGCGGCATTCAAGACGGCTGGCATCGAACCACCAGCTTTACCTACAGCATAAGCTAACTGCATACAAGGATACTTTTGGTGATCTGGTTCACGGAAGGTTAAATTTCCAGCTTTGACTAAATCTAGTCGTTCCCAGTTGGTGTAAATGCGATCGGGCCAAGATAGAGCATACAGCAAGGGTAAGCGCATATCCGGCCAACCGAGTTGGGCTAAAACTGAAGTATCTTGCAGTTCAATCAGTGAGTGAATAATGCTCTGAGGATGAATGACAATTTCGATATTGTCATAATCTAACCCAAACAGAAAGTGAGCTTCAATTACTTCCAGTCCTTTATTCATCAAAGTAGCAGAGTCTACAGTGATTTTCCGCCCCATCGACCAATTAGGATGTTTGAGGGCATCAGCAACGGTTACATCAGCTAACTTTTCTACATCCCAGTCTCGGAAAGCCCCACCAGACGCAGTGAGCAAAATTTTCCGCAAGCCTGCCTTTGGCACACCTTGGAGGCATTGAAAAATTGCGGAATGTTCCGAATCGGCTGGGAGTAATTTTACACCATGTTTTTCCACCAGGGGTAGAACCACAGGTGCCCCAGCAATCAGGGTTTCTTTGTTCGCTAAGGCAATATCTTTACCAGCTTCAATAGCTGCGATCGTGGGTAGCAAACCAGCACAACCAACGATACCAGTGACAACGGTTTGGGAATCGCCGTAACGGGCGACTTCTATCACTCCGGCGTCACCTGCCAGTAGAATCGGTTGGGGATCGAGGTTTTTGATAGCTTCTTTGAGGGCTGGTAATTTATCTTCTGAGCAAATGGCTGCTATTTCCGGTCGAAACTGCCGAATTTGAGCAGCCAACATTTCAACATTGCTCCCAGATGCCAATCCCACAATCTGAAACTGATCTGGGTACTGAGTGACAATATCTAAAGTCTGAGTACCAATAGAACCAGTGGAACCAAGAAGAGTAATCGCTTTCACAATTGCTTAAGGATTTACAGACAACTCTCACTATAAATTGCTGGGGACTATTTAATCACAGCAATCACTATAATCGATACACTGACGATGAGGAGGGGACAGATGCCGGCGTGTCTCTATGTCCTCTTCTCGTTGTCCCTGCGCCAGCCCTAATCCGTTAATTTCAAAGTTTTATAACAGATAAATCTAAATTCACTAATCCTTAGTATTTTCAACTATTTTATCGACTTTGAAAACACGCCCGAAAGTTGGTAAGTTTATATAACTAGACAAAAGTTGTATTTATAAATACTATATTTCTAAAGATAAATTCCGATGAAATTGGCAAAAGTTACCAAAGAGGGAACACTTTTAAGTAATTTTTAATCTGTCCAGGTTGTTAATTATTTTGGTGGAGGATTTAATATGCAAAATATTACTCATAAATTGCTGTGTTACAGCTATATGTAAAAAGATTCATAAAGGAGTTTGTTGAAGCACTCAAACTTATGGCCAAAGTTCAGATAGTTATAAAAAAAGTTTTATGGAAAAATGATTTCCTGTTTCCAGCCGCAATATGGCTTGCCAGCCGAATATTCATCTGGACTGCGATGTTGCTGGTTGCACCAAAGTTACCGTTACCAGCAGAAGAATTTTTGCCCCCTTTTGGTTGGGGCGTTTTTGATGCCTGGGATAGTATGCATTATCGAGCGATCGCAACTTCTGGCTATGAATTTGTCAATGACGGCAAGCAACATAATCTGGCCTTCTTTCCCCTGTTTCCCCTAAGCATCTGGGTTTTGATGAAGTTGGGCTTACCGTTTGAATTAGCGGGGACGTTAGTCAACAACTTGGCATTTTTTGCAGCGCTTTACTGTTTGTACTTTTGGGTCAAAGAGCATTATGGCATCAATGGAGCGCAGTGGGTTACTGCTGTGGTTTCTTTGTATCCATCTTCGATGTTTACGGGGGTGATTTACACAGAGGGGCTGTATTTGTTTTTGAGTACGGCGACTTTGCGGGCGTTTGATCGCAAGCAGTATGGCTGGACTGCCCTTTGGGGGGCAATGGCGACAGCAACACGTCCTACAGGTATGGCACTAATTCCAGCATTAGCGATCGCAGCCTGGAAAGAACGCCGACCACCCATTGCCTATATAGCTGGCTTGACTACCGCTATTGGCATACTTCTATTCAGTTTGTATTGTGCGATTTATTTTGGCAATCCTTTAGCTTTTATCGAAGCACAGCGAGGATGGCGACCAACTCTAGGGTTTGATTGGCAAGGTTGGTTAAATATGCTCATGCAAATTGCAGTTGGCACAAATAATTGGCAATATGGTTGGGTTCAAAACTCCTCTGGCGGAATTCCAGACCCCTGGTATCTCTTGTTGTTTGGTGCGATCGTTGCCAGTGGCTATCTTTTATGGTGTTTTCGTCAACGTTTTAGTTCTGTAAAATTATTCTATGGCTTTTATGCTTTAATCTTATTTTTGTTGATTCTGGCAAGCGAACAGTGGATCAATAACTTACTCAACTTGTTCATGATCTTGGGTGGTGGCTATGTATTGTGGCGCTTACACACGCAACTGACCCCAGTTACAGTTATCTATGGCTTTTGTGGTATTGGTTTGCTGCTAGCCTCTGGAGGCACCATTTCCCTGAGCCGTCTCGCCTACGGTATTGTGCCTTTGAATATAGCCATTGGTGTGGTGCTATCTCGCCATCCTCGTCAGGGATATTTAATATTGGGCGCTTTTGTGATACTACTAGCCAAAATAGCTGTAGGATTTGCCCAAGAGCATTGGGTTGGTTAGAGGGTTTGATCCATGAGTTGATTTTTTATTGTTAAATTTGCTAATGAATGTATCCAATCAAACTAAGATAGCCCTTGTTTCATTATTTCTAGGTGTAGGTGCCATATCTTTTGGCTCTATTTTTATGAAATTGAGCGAAATGGAACTCAGCCCCAGTGCCACTGTATTTAATCGCTTTTGGCTTGCTAGTGTGGTCTTCTTGCTCTGGCATGGATACAAGGCAATACGGCAGCGATTTTCCTTAGAAAAACCTTTAGAATGGCAGCCCTACACCAGTCAGGATCTATTGCTATTGCTAGGTGCTGGTATTCTTTGGGCTGCGACTTTAGTCTTGTTGGCTTGGTCGCTAACTCAAACTAGTGTTGCGATCTCTAGTGTGTTGCATAATCTCGCCCCCATATTTACGAGCTTAGGGGTGTGGCTGTTATTTCGTAAGGGTTTTGAAAAGCAATTCCTGATTGGGATGGTCATCGCCCTTGGGGGAGCGATCGCCATTGAATTTGAGGAACTACAAATTGCCACAGACGAAGTTGAAGGTGGCTTTGCTGCCATCGTGTCGGCGATTCTCCTGAGTGCATACCTGCTGATCGTAGAAAAATTACGCACCAAATTTTCTCCGGCCACAATCCAGTTATGGATCTGTGCGATCGCTGCTTTAGTCATCTTCCCCATACTTTTGTTGACTCAAGATCAGCTTTTCCCCTCTACAGTTAATGGGTGGCTTTGGGTCATTTCCCTAGCCCTGATTTGCCAAGTTTTAGGTCATGGGCTTTTGACTTACAGCCTTGCTAAGTTTTCCTCTGTGGTTGTCTCCTTGGTACATCTGTTAGAACCAGTATTTAGCGGTATTTTCGCTCTGGTAATATTTTCGGAAATATTAACTTTCTCAAATTGGGTAGGTTTCGCTGTAGTTTTAATGGGTTTGTACTTGGCCGTATCTAGCCAAGCTGCTGTTAATTTTCCGTTGGAGGAATCAGCAAAAAATATACTTAACACTTTCGTTAAAAATATGACTATAAAACTGTCATTAATAAAGCAACAATTCTCCGAAACACCAGCTTTATTAGGAACTCTCTCATTATTATTTGCCCTAATTCCCATATCTTTAGCACCATCTCTGACTAAATTGTGTCAACAAGAAATTGGTGCAAATGCTGTAGTATTTCATCGCAGTTGGATTGCGACAGTTGTCTTTGGGCTGTGGAATGGATTTGAGGCTTTCCGCTATCAACAGTCCGTTGAAGCAGGCAGTATTACTCCTGCCTTTGCTGATAACCAATCTGTAGAACAGAAACCTTTTACTAGACAAGAAGTGGGGTTATTGTTGGCAATGGGAACCTCGGCTGGAACCTACCTTCTATTGTGGGCTTGGGCGCTGAGTCAAACTAGTGTTGCTAATGTGGCTTTACTGTCTAATTTGAACTCCTTATTTGTTGCTTTAGCTGGGTATCTGTTATTCGGTCGGCGCTTCGATAACAGATTCGTGATTGGTTTGGTCATCGCCTTGGGGGGAGCGATCGCGTTTGAACTCAATAAGGTGCAATTTGCAACTGACCAAATACTGGGTGATGCATTAGCATTGCTAACTGCGGTTTTCATGGCTACGTGTATGCTGCTGATAGAACGACTCAGAACCCGATTTAGCACCGCAACTATCATGCTGTGGCGCTGTGGAGTGACAACAATGCTTCTACTACCCGTCGTCCTATTCCTCGAAGCTCGGCTGTTTCCCTACTCCTGGACGGGTTGGTTTTTGATCATTTTCCAAGCACTTTTTTGCCAAGTGTTAGGTCAGGGACTTTTGGCTTATAGTCTCAGCAGAATCTCTTCAAGCGTCGTCGCCGTCACCCTTCTCCTCGAACCAGTCTTGGCCTCTATTTTTGCTTGGTTCATTTTTTCAGAACAAGTAGGTTTGTTTGACTGGCTAACTTTTGCCGTAGTTTTAGTGGGTATCTATCTAGCCCAATCTAGTCAATCCACAGTTCAAGTAACCAACGAAGCATCATAGCAGATGATCGGTAGCTACAAGAACAAGCAGCAGAAATTGCGTTGGCATTCCGCGCAGTGTCTCGTAGAGAAGCCCACCGTAGGCATCGCTGGATGCACAGAATTATCCGTAAGATTTGCCAGTTTTAAAAGTATTGGGCGAATCTAATTCGCTACTAGACAAACAAAATTATTTGGATACCGCCAACTTTACTGATACAATTTATGACAAAAACTCCCGACCAGACATTATTAAAACTAGTAAAATCTCCGTTCAATAGGCTATTAAACTCTCTCCCCTTGCCCGTTCCTGGATACTTGGCTGTTGGCATTATATTAGGAGTGCTGATTCGATTAGTTTGTGTTCCAAATAAATCGGTGGATTATAAATATTTTTTAGCGCCTTGGTATGATTTCATCGCATTTCATGGCGGCTTTAGCGCTCTGAAATATAGTTTTGCCGATTACACACCCTCCTACCTCTACTGGATTTTAATTGCTGCTACCGTACTGTCTGGATTGCCAAAAATTCTGGCAATCAAGCTTTTTGCGATGACAGTTGATTTTCTTTGTGCATTTTTAACTTACAAAATTGTCCGACTAAAATACCCACAGGGCAGGAAACCCATCTTTGCTTTTTTGGCAGTTATCTTGAGTCCGACTGTTATATATAATAGTGCGCTCTGGGGTCAATGTGATGTTATCTATACAACAGGATTGATCGCCTGTATTTATTTTTTATCTATTCAAAAAGAAATTCCAGCATTACTCAGCTTTGGTCTGGCACTTTCTTTTAAGTTGCAAGCCATGTTTTTAGCACCTTTATTATTAGCTCTTTTGCTCAAAAAAAGAATTCATTGGTATTATCTCCCATTAATTCCGGTGGTATATATAATTGCTATTTTGCCACCTTGGTTTATGGGGAGACCGATACTAGACTTGCTATTAGTATACTTTAATCAAGCTAATAAATACAAAGAATTAGCTAAAGGCGCACCTAATCTTTATCAATGGATTCCTAACAATTTTTATAATATTGTTGTCCCTATAGGTTTAACGTTAACCATATCTGCAATATTTTTACTTGGATACATTGTTTATAAAAGTAAACTAAAAATTACTCAAGACAGACTGATACACTTAGCCACCATCTCAGTTTTGTTTATGCCATATATCCTGCCCAAAATGCACGAAAGATATTTTTATCCTGCCGATATCCTGGCAATTATCTTTGCCTTTTATTTTCCCCGATATTTTTGGGTAGCTATAGTAGTGCAAATGGCATCATTTTTTGGCTATTTGGGAACTCCCATATTTATCCAGTTGTTTTCATTACCTTTAGGTTTTGCCCTCTGGTTTGTTGTGCGAAAATGTGATGTGATTTATCCGAAATTACAAGCTGGATTCTCCTCAAATATCAATAATAATTTGTAGTAATACCATTTATTTAGGACTTAGGTAAAAGTACACATTGTAGGGGCAACTCATGAATTGCCCCTAGATGAATAAAGCAAGTAAAATTTAAGTAACAGAATAACTGCCAAAAATGAATAAGATCAGAATAATTATCGGCATTAGTACCTTAATTTTATTTATCTCCAGCAGCTTGCGACACGAGTTATTTAATTCATCTGGGGATTTAGCAGTTTTTGACCAAGGAATTTACTTAATTAGTCAAGGACAACCGCCAATTTCTTCTGTAATTGGTTTTCATGTTTTAGCTGATCACGCTGCTTGGATTTTATATCCTTTGGCTTTACTATACAAAATTTACCCTAGTGTTTATTGGCTATTTGCAGTACAGTCTGTTGCTTTAGCATTAGGTGCTTTACCTACATATTATCTGGCGCTGCAAGCAGGTTTAAAAGAAAATTTAGCGATCGCAATGGTGGCTGTATATCTAATGTATCCGGTGGTGTACAATAGCAATCTATGTGATTTTCACCCAGATCCGATTGCAGTCCCTGCACTTTTGATGGCCGTTTTGGCTGCCAGATCGAGAAAAATAGCTTGGTTTTGCGTCAGCATTCTTTTGGTATTGGGTTGTAAAGCCGTACTATCCCTGACTGTAGTGGCTATGGGGGTTTGGTTACTCTTGTTTGAAAAGCGACGTTTATACGGTGCGATCGCCATTATAAGTGGGACAATATGGTTTGTGATTGCTAACAGCATTATCATCCCTTATTTTGGTAGCGAAGCAGCGTTACTGACTCGTCATCTTTATCGATATAGCTATTTAGGAAACTCATTTTCCGAAATGGTACAAATCTTACTTTTCCAACCAAAAATTATTTTAAACAACCTTTTTTCAATTCTGAATTTAGAATATTTATCTTTTTTATTATTACCTTTTATTTGGGCTTTAAGACCAAAATATATTATACCTTTGATAAGTGCAATTCCTTGTATAGCACTAAATTTACTTGCCGATCATCCTTCACAAAAAAATCTTGTTTTGCATTACTCTTTACCAGCAATTCCATTTCTTGTTTTAGTCGGAATTGCCAGTCTAGCAGCAGATAAAGTATGGCTACCAAAAAGACGAGTAATTGTTTTGTGGTCTTTAGTTTGGTTTTTGGCTTTAGGTAAATATGGGTTCTTTAGCTCAAAATATCTCCACAATATGGATAATTTGTCAGCCACAAAAGAGGCTATCGCTCTAGTTAAAACTAAAGATAGCGTTCTGACTACAGATATAATTACTCCACATTTAACCCACAGACAATTTATTAGTTTTAAATATAATCCTTCTGAAAACATTGCTGAATTAAATAAGTTTCATTATATCTTGCTCAATGTCCGCCACCCAGGTTGGGCTGCAAGTTCAGAATCTCTTTCTAGCTTAGTAAAGATTTTGAAAAATCAGCCTAAATTTAACTTAGAATATGAAAAAGATGATGTATATCTTTTTGAAAAAACTATTAGTTAAGTTTATATTGATAAATGTAACTATAGCAGTTCCCAGTTGAGTGAGGTACAAGAACCCCACCCCCAACCCCCTCCCCGCAAGCGAGGAGGGGGCTATTATCTAACTCAGTAAAGTAAGAAACGCTATATCTTTTACAAAATGTTCAAAAACTTACTATCACGTATTACTTATTTGATGGTGATATCAGAGTAAATTTATCAGCAGTGCCTAGAACCTTATATTTAGATAAAGTTATTTGCTGTAAAGTCGTATTATCTAGTAATAAATAAGATTTATTATTAGATAGTTCTTTTAAAACAGCAATAGAAGCAGAAACTACTTTGCGATCGCTATAAAAATCTAAACTAGGACGGTTATAAGGAAATGAGGTATAAACTGTTGTTCCTGGTGAGACATTTGCCCGAATTAAGTCTGCTACTGGTTTAACTGGAAAAGCTTCCTTTAATTCCCAAATCCAAGATTGCGAACTTACCAACAGCCCTATAACTAAATACATCCCTATAAATAACACTGGAATAAAGTTGCGATCGCGCTGTTTAATTAGCCATGCTGCTATACTCATACTTATTGCCAAAACAATGCTCATGACTATCAAAACAGGCTGTTTCTTAATAAAAAAGTAAACACAACCTCCTAAACCAGCAAGAGAAATAATAGCCAAAAATATTGTCCAACTCCGCACTCTAAAATGACGATTCTGCCAAACTTCGCTCAAATTAGCACCTATTGCCAAAGCTAAAAATGGATATACAGGCATGACATACCAGGGTAGTTTAGTTCTCATAAAAGAAATAGTTCCCAAGTAAATAATTGTCCCCAATAGAACTAGAGAACCCCAACTTTCATGACGTTTTTTCCAGGCTAGATAAAGCCCTCCAGGTAAAAATAACAGCCAGGGAAAACCATATTTGAGTAATTCTAATAAATAGTACCAAACCGGCCCGCTATTACCTTCAACAGGTTGCATAAGGCGATCAAAAGCTTGTGCTTGAAAATGTACTTCTAAGAAGGTATTACCATAGCGTTGCCATTGGGCAGTATACCAAGCGATCGCCGGAGTATTTCCTAACAAAATTCCCACCCAAAGATAGGGACTTTTTAACAAAGCAAATTGTCGATCTGCAAGGAGAAATAAACAGGCGATCGCCCCCAACAGGAAAACTATCATCCCCTTTGTCAGAATAATTAACCCCAGACAAAATCCCACGCCTAGAGCATATTTTCGGTTCTGACGTGCTTTCAAAAGACAAAACAACAACAGCAAGAAAAAAGAAATAGTCATTCCATCTAACATTGCTAATCGTCCATGACGCACCACAGGCAACATTGTCAAGTAAACTAAAGCAGCAAATAGAGCCGGTAAACTTTGCTTAAAAGCCAAACGCCCCACCAAGTAAAGCAAAGGCACTCCCAAGGCAGTTAAAACCGCACCAGGTAAGCGTGTGGTAAGCTCTTGGACTCCTCCTAAGTAGTAGCAGCAAGCAATTAACCATTGCATCAAAGGCGGTTTTAATAAAAATGGTTCTCCCTGAAGAGTGGGATAAAGCCAGTTACCAGTACGGTAAATTTCTCTGGCGACTAAAGCATAAGTACCTTCATCCCAATCTCGTAAAGGGGAGTTTCCTAAAAATATCAGCCATAGAATTAGAGATATTACCAGTAAGCTAAATAACCATTCTTTTTCTTGGAATAGACGCATATCTAAAATCGGGATAATCATCTCAACGGCTTTAAGGCGGTATTGTACCCCAGATTATGCAATGGGAGTTTGGTTACTTTTTTAAAAGGTGTTTATGTGGTGCGATTCTAAAATACCTGCTTCTGCATATATTTTGCTTTTTACCTCTAAATCTTTTTATAAACTAGAGTTAGCGTACTCAATCAACCAGAAAATATTTGCTGAACTTAAAAGCGCGACAGCTTATTCGTGAATTTTTAGGGTTTAATTTTCTAATTTAAATATTTACTTTAAATTATCTTTAGATAGTAGTAAAGTTATGAATTATCAGGATAAGAAACTCTACAATTTATAATTACTAATTTTCTCATGTTTGGGTGGGTAGAAGCACAATAAATACACTACCTTTGCCCAACTGGGAATTAAGCAGAATAATACCTTGATGTGCCTCGACAATTCGACGAGCAAGGTACAGTCCTAAGCCACTACCGGAACTCTTGTGGCTGCCTTGGCGAAATCGTTCAAATATGGTGGCTTGTTCTTCAGGGGGAATACCTAGACCTGTATCCGCTATTTCAATTCTAATGTAATCAACAGAATTGGATTTTTCACTGTCAACCTGGTGTTGAGAAGTAAAACCAATAGTCACAGAACCAGAGTCAGTAAATTTGATCGCATTGCCTATGAGGTTGGTGAATAGACGATGCAATTCTAAGCGATCGCCCATCACTGTGTTTGACTCTTCAATAAAATCTAAATTTAGGGACAGTGCTTTATCTTGAGCTAAGGGTGCTAATTCTCCAGTCACCTCCTCTAGCAATCGCCCCAGATTAACTGGTTGAAATGCCAAAGTTTTGCGGCCAGCTTCAAAACGATAAACTTCCAATAAGGTATTGACCATAGAAAGCAGGTTGATATTGCTACGCGCCATGATGGCGATTACTTCCTGCATTTGCGCTGATAATGTTCCCAAAGCACCTTGCTGAAATAGCATTAACATGCGATCGGCGGCTACCAAGGGAGTGCGTAAATCATGGGTGAGGCGGGAGACAAAATCTTCTCGCTGGCGGGCAATTTCATCACGTTCATCCATACTATGCTTCAAGCGCAGGAGCGATCGCACTCGTGCCAATAATTCATCTACTGTTACAGGTTTACGGATAAAATCATCAGCACCCAAGTCTAAACCGTGGGCGACGTTGGGCGCATCGTGGGCAGTGATTAGCAAGATGGGGATGTATTGCGGCAATTTCATCTCTTTGCGAATATGCTTGGTGACTTCGTACCCGTCCATACCTGGCATCATTAGATCCAGCAGAACCAAATCACAAGGAGAAGCTTTCAATTCTGCCAAGGCCGAAATCCCATTTTCGGCGGTGCTAATGGTGTAACCTTCTTCCTCCAAAATAGTTTTGATCAAAAACACGTTATCAGGAGAGTCATCGACAACCAGAATTTTGTCAGAGCGAGAAGATTGTGAAGTCATATAGATGCAAGGGATGAGAGCAAAGTAACTTTTTGTAAGACTAACTGATTTATTGGTATAGTTTTGTTATAAATTACCCGGAGATATACTTGATTAAAAAAATTGTTTATCTATAAATTTATATAAATTTATTTTAAAAACAACTTTACTTACTTTTTTAGATATAGCCACTAGCTAATTAAATTATGGCTCGTAAACTTCTAGAACTGAATACAGAAGATGGTGGCACGATTTTGGTAGCAATTGAGCTACCAGATGCATCAGTAGGTCGTGTATCGCCCATTGGTGAGTTACCTATAGAAAAAATAGAGGCTAACTTCGATGCAGTTAAGGAATTGATTGTTCGCGGGTGTCGCCCAATTACAAAGGCGTTTCGTACCTTGCAGGAAGAATCACAACCCGTAAGCGGAGAAGTTGAGTTTGGCGTGAATTTTACCGCCAAAGGCTCGGTTTATGTGGTCGAATCTACTGGACAGGCATCACTGAAGGTGAAAATAACTTGGAAACTGGCATCAGAAGAAAACAAGTAATAAGTTTTCATGAATTGGGAATTAGTTAAAGCTTGTACCGTGGCGATCGCTACCCCAGAAGGTTACATCCAAGGCACGGGCTTTTTTATCTCACCCAAAGGACATTTACTCACCTGCGCCCATGTAGTTGAGTCGGCAGGGGGTTGGGAAAAAGTCCGAGTCAATGGGCAAGGGGTTGAGTTGGTTTATTTAGGCGATCGCACCCGTGATGATTTCGCTATATTGCAATTATCCAATTATCAAGGTCAAGGTGTACCCTTATCGCCAACTTTTGCGCCAGGAAATCAATTTCGCTCAATTGGTTATGGGCGATTCTGGGGAGTGACAATATTCGCAGAGGTATTTTGCTCTTTCACCGACGATTTCTCGGATGGAGTTGGAAACCATGTTGATTCAGCCGCTAAAACGGAATTAGCGTAGGTAAAAATCTGCGCCAACTCAGATATACCATCTAACTCAGCTTTTTCTTCTGGCGTGATTAATCCAGATTTGCTTCGTTCTAGCAGATGATCTGAACGCCCTTGCAGATCCTCGGTAAATTTAAAAAGATTAAGATTATTTACTTTGTCTAGTTTGATTCCTGTTTCCAACCAGTATGAAGGTTCAATCATTAATTTCGGAGTCATCATGAGTTGAATATAGAATGCTGCACTTTGATTTTAGCTTTTAAAAAGTGCTAATGCTTAGGCTCTAAACAAAAGATTAAACTCAAAATCAATAATTTGTGTTTTTTATTCTAGACTGATACTCGGATAAGAGAGTAATTCAATCTCAGTAATTACTGAAATAAAATATTGTCCTGATGGCAATGGGTTTACCAAACGGCCACCCAAAAAATACAATACTACATTTGTATCTATCAAAATTAAAGGTTGTGTTAACACCACTCATCCCTAATTTGCTGCTGATATTCCAAAGGGTCTTGAGTTAGTTGAATTACACCCGCATACTAGTTTAAATTAAACTCTTGTTTTTGTTGTGATTGATGAGCTTCTAATATCTTCTCAATTTGCTGCCAGTCCTGATAATCAATTAACACTGCTACCGGACGCATGGTTTCATCAGTCACAATTTTTTTCTTAAAAGGTAGCATGATTTTCTATATCAGATACAACGTTTAACTATATCGATCGTAACTTCAAGACAGAAAATCGATGAGGGAAACTTCACACTCATCTTTAAGAGCGATATCTAGCAATAAGCCTCTCTATATCTACGCTGATTTCCCAGAGTTGAGACTATCTAGGGCTTGCTGAAATTCTGCTGTGGAAGGAATAGCGATCGCGCTTTTATGAAGTATTTTGAGTACAGATGGTTCTTCTATCCTATTGATAACTTCGACAATGGAGCTTGACACTTCTCCAAACCTTGTTTCTAGGACTGTAATGATGCTTTCTCTAGCAGTTTCAACAATTCCTTCTTCTTTTGCTAGCCTTTCAATACTAGTTACGTACCGCATTCTATCTGCCTCCTCGTAACTTCTTACTTCTGTTTTAAAACTAAGTGCCAACTCTTTTGGCAAAACCATTATCCAGTCGATAAACCGAAATAATTCCCGAATATCTTCCCGGCTATATCCCCGTTCGTACAGCCGTCTAACTAGGCTTAGTTTCCACTGTAGCCGATTTTGTGGATTTCGTTGCGTTGCCTTGGTCTTGAGATGCGCCATCACAATTACACCAAAGGGATTGGTTGTTTGCTCTAGGGTTTCCCACCCTTGCTCATAGTCCAACAGTTTCGCCACAGGAAACTCTAAGCTGACACGACATCCGCCCAGTTGATAGCTGTAGCTGGAAGGTCGCCAATTTGCTTGTTCATCTGCTAAAACTGCTAAACTAATCACTCGCTTTTTATGGCGGTCAAATAAGCGGTAATTATATGTGTACATCCGTTCGGCAAATTGGCTGTCATATTGCCCTTGGACTTCAACATGAACCAATACCCAAGCTTCCTCTCCATCCAGTAGCCAAACTTTTGCAACTTTATCGACTAAACGCCGCCCAATTTCTGCATCCGGTTCTAGCTGTTGCAGTTCTGTATCCAGAAATTCATAAGGTCGCGTCCAGTCGATTTCGGCATAAGCTTGGGTGAAAAAGAATTCTAGAAAGCGGGGAAAATATAGCTCAATGACTTCTTTCCAAGGACTATCGTAATCAGTAAGTTGCTCGGTCATGAATTAAAACAAAAAGTACCTCTGTGCCATTGGTAAAACTGTCGCAGGTTCACAAATCAGCAACTCTCCATCAGCCCTAACTTGGTATGTTTCTGGATCTACTTCAATGTGGGGTAGTGCGTCATTCAGCTTCATATCCCGCTTACTCAATTGGCGTGTTCCAGAAACTGCAACTGCTGCCTTTTGTAAACCTAGCTGGCTGGGAATTTCTTTCTCTAAAGCTGCTTGGGAAACAAAAGTTAATGATGTGGCATGACGCGCCCCGGCAAAACTACCAAACATCGGTCGCATATAAACGGGTTGCGGTGTGGGAATACTGGCGTTAGCATCGCCCATTTGCGCCCATGCAATCATTCCGCCTTTAATCACTATCTCTGGTTTCACGCCAAAAAATGCCGGACGCCACAAACATAAATCGGCTAATTTTCCCTCTTCCACTGAACCCACATATTGAGCAATTCCGTGAGCGATCGCAGGGTTAATTGTATACTTAGCAACATATCTTTTTGCCCTAAAATTGTCTGCTTTTTGCTCTATTCCTTGTGGATTAAGACTTCCTCGTTGCACCTTCATTTTGTGAGATGTCTGCCAGGTACGAATTATCACTTCGCCTACCCTTCCCATCGCCTGGGAATCAGAAGAAATCATGCTAAATGCGCCTAAGTCGTGCAAAATGTCTTCAGCAGCAATGGTTTCCCGGCGGATGCGAGATTCGGCAAAAGCAACATCTTCAGCGATCGCAGGGTCGAGGTGATGGCATACCATCAACATATCCAGGTGTTCATCTAAGGTATTGACGGTGTAAGGACGTGTGGGGTTGGTAGAAGATGGCAGAACGTTGGCTTGGCCACAAACTTTGATAATATCTGGTGCGTGTCCACCACCTGCGCCTTCAGTGTGGTAGGTGTGGATGGTACGATTCTTAAAAGCTGCGATCGTATCTTCCACAAATCCGGCTTCATTCAGGGTATCGGTATGAATCGCTACTTGCACATCATAAGCATCGGCAACGCTGAGGCAAGTATCAATTGCTGCGGGTGTGGTTCCCCAGTCTTCATGTAGTTTTAACCCCATTGCACCGGCGGCTACTTGTTCGACAAGTCCTTGGGGTTGACTGGTGTTACCTTTACCCAAAAATCCTAAGTTGACAGGAAAAGCATCAGCAGCTTGCAGCATTCGGTAAATATTCCAAGGACCGGGGGTGCAGGTAGTGGCGTTTGTACCTGTAGCTGGCCCAGTACCGCCGCCGATCATCGTGGTAATACCAGAAGCGATCGCCACTTCAATTTGTTGGGGGCAAATAAAATGAATATGGGCATCGATACCGCCAGCAGTGAGAATCATTCCTTCCCCTGCTAAGGCTTCAGTTCCGGGGCCGATAATAATATCTACATTGTCTTGAATATAAGGATTTCCGGCTTTACCAATTTTGAAAATCTTGCCATCTTTAATGCCGATATCTGCTTTGACAATTCCCCACCAATCGAGAATTAAGGCATTAGTAATTACTAAATCTACAGCACCATCGGCGTTAGAAATGGGGGATTGTCCCATCCCATCGCGGATAACTTTACCGCCGCCGAATTTTACTTCATCGCCGTAAGTGGTGAAATCTTGTTCAACTTCAATAAATAATTCTGTGTCTGCAAGTCGGATGCGATCGCCTACTGTTGGCCCATAAGTTTCGGCGTAGGCGCGGCGATCCATTCTGTAAGGCATAATGCTACTCCTGGGGTGGTGTTACTTTGATTATTTTTGAGCAAGTTTAGAGATATTCAGAGGAAATTTTGTATAAATTTATAATTTTGTTGTAACCGTAGATGTAGTGAAATAAATTTTAATGGTAGTTAAAGCGAATTTATAACCGCGAAAATCTAGAATGATATTGGGAACATAGGCAGATATAAAACTGAGGTAGAATGTTATCTAAACTGAGAGTTCAGCACTACAAGAGCCTCTTTGATATCGAAGTTGATTTAGAACCATTAACTGTATTTATTGGACCGAATGGTTCGGGAAAGTCGAATATTTGTGAAGCTTTATTTGTATTATCTAATTTTTTGGAAAGATTAATAATTAATATCAATGCTCAGGAATTAATACCTTTTTTCGCTCAGTCTTTAATAGCTACAAGTACAAACCAGCAGAAAATTGAATCAAAATTCTGGCAGGGTAAGCAAGATTATCTTTTCTTTGAAGTGGATACAGACTCAAATCGAGAAAGCCAAGAATTCAATGATATATCAATTCATATTGATTATCCGCAGCGAATAGTCTCTATTAGTAGACTAGACTATTACGGAAATTTAATTAGTGCAAGTAATCAGTATACACTGGAACTAAGAAAAATTTTAATTTCTGATAATTATTTGAATTCTCATGTAGCCAAGGCAGTCAAAAAAGTTAGTATTTATGATTTTGCCCCAATTAGTCTCTCTAATAATATTCCATCAACTAGTGGAATAGATAAAACAGGACAGGGAATTGTTGATGCTCTAGCTGATATTTTGCTGAGTAATCGTAAAAGTTTTGATGAGTTGGAGGAACGTTTGACACGGCTTGTTCCTAATATACAGAGAATTTCTTTACTGCGTAGAGAAGATAGAACTTTTTTACTGGAATTAATCGACAGATATTCTGAACATCATATCCCTGCTTCGGATATATCTGATGGTACACTTAGAATTTTGGCATTTCTAACCGCACTTTATCAAGAAAATACCCCCAGTATTATTTGTTTTGAAGAGATAGAAAACGGAGTTCATCCTTGGTTGTTACACAAAATGATGGAATTATTGCAAATAATTTCTACAGAGGGGATTACAGGTAAACCTGTTCAAGTATTAATCACAACTCATTCTCCAGTTTTGCTAAATTATGTCGAACCTCACCAAGTGCGTGCTGTTGAGTTAGACACCGAAGGTAAAACTCAAATTCATGCCTTACCCATTGATTCGGAACGCTTCCAAAAAGCCCTAGAAGCTTATGATGGAGCATTAGGTGAACTTTGGTTTACGAATGTGTTTGGAGGTAATCCGGTATGAATCGGGCGATTCGTATTGGGCTAATTGCTGAGGGAGAAGCAGAACTCGGAGCAAGTATTCCCTATATTAAACCAGAAGATGGTGGAAAAGTTATTGAAAGAGATAGAGAAGGGGCACTTCATACCATAATCAGACGAGAAATTAATAATTTGGGATTGCCTGATTGTGATTTTGTACAAAGACATCCATCCATCAGCGAGAGTCGAGTCTTTAAACGGCGTGTAGGATACTCAATTTTAGATCCAAAATATTTAGCACAGGTGATTATTGCGTGGAAACCTGAAGAAGTTGATATGATCCTAATTGTAGTTGATGCAGATGATAAGCTTCACCAAAGGCAAATTGACTTGGAACGGGCTTTAAATAAAATCCGTGATAATCACCTGGATGTTAGCGAGCAAAAAATTAGCGATCGCAGTGCAGGAGGTTTAGCGATTAAAAATTTTGAACTGTGGTTATTGGCAGACACTCAAACAGTATCAAGCATTTTAGGTGTAGAGCTTGAACCTCTGGAAAATTTAGAAGAATTAGATGGTGGAAAAGGTATTTTAGAAAATGCGATCGCACAATCAACATATCTCTCTGAAAATAGTAGCAATCAACGCCCTCTACAAATTCGATGGAAACTTGCTTTTGAGATTGATTTAGCAATTATCAAAAATCGTTGTCCGAATGGATATGCTACTTTCTCACAACATTTAATTGCGGCTACAACGGTAGTTGCTAACTCAATCGCCGGTACGTAGCATTTATTCCCTACCTAGTTTAATTAGAATAGCATCGAATGATTTTAAGTATCTAAATGTCCGTTAATTTTGCTGTTGAAGCCGTAGACTTGGCGACTACCAACGAGAGGGATTATAGTTATTTCTTTTTCGTCGCCTGGTTCAAAGCGAACTGCGGTTCCGGCGGGGATATCGAGGCGCATTCCTCGTGCTTGTTCTCTGTCAAAATTTAAGGCGGTGTTAACTTCATAAAAGTGATAGTGGGAACCGACTTGTATGGGGCGATCGCCTGTATTTGACACTTGTAATTTTACAGTTTGACGACCAACATTCAGTTCAATTTCACCTTCTGGTATGATAAATTCCCCAGGAATCATAACTTATTTTTCCCAATTTAAATATTTTCTAAGAAATCGACAAAAAGCCCAAAACCTTGAGGACATTGTTCTGCAATATCTTGATATCTAGCATTTCCTAATATTCTTGGTGCATCTACAGTACCTTTATATTTTTTGCCACATTTTCTAAAAATTCCCTCTACAATGTTTTTAGGTGGAACATTATGATTTTGATCTTCAACTGGTCTTGTCCATGTTACATTCAGAGAATTAACACCAAGTACACTTCTTAATTGGGATTCAGCAGCTAAAATTAATGCTTCTAAATCATGTTTAAAGCAAAAAAATTTAAAACGTTCTCTTAAGCGATTATCATTAATTCCCTTAGACTGTAGTGCTTGATTAAAATTATTTAGAATACCATTTTCTAGCTCTTGAACTGTTTCATGTTCAAAACCCTTGTTTTTGGGATACAGGTCTGGCATGACTACTACTATTGAATCTGGCGGATTGCAGATAATATCGATTGCTGCTATTGGAGTCTTTGTCACTAAGTCTTTTTTAGCATCCCCTCCTTTACTATTATCACTTCCTTTAACAGAAAAAAATTTAATGCTGATACCTTGTTGAGATTTATCATCAATTAAACTTGCTAATAATGCTTCCATTGCTAACTTATCAGATGGACCTTCTACATAAATCAAAACTCTCATGGCAGCCGCTCCAATTGATCACTACGGTGTAACTGTTCTATTTCATCTGAGCCAAAATCATCAAGCATATCTATTAAAACTTGAGAATTTCCAGGTTTAATAAACTTTGCTTCCCCATTTTCTTTTCTGAGTACAGCAATTTGAGATATGTCAAATTGAGTGAGGAAGTAAGAAGCATGAGTAGCCAAGAAAATTTGGGTACGTTCAGAAGCTTTTTCAAATAAACCAGCAAGAACAGGAAGGGTTCGAGGATGAACGCCTTGATCTGGTTCGTCGATACAAATTAAAGAAGGTGGATTTGGCTGCACACAAAGACAAATCCAACAAATTAGGCGTAGAATACCATCTGATAAATCAGCAAGGCTAAGGTCTTGATCAATTCCTGATTCTTGCCAAAAAGCTATCACTTCTCCTGGCCCACCACGAGCTTTTACTGTCAAACCTTTAAAACCAGGAACCACAGAACGCAAGTGTTGTTGTAGTTCATCAAATGCTGATCTATGCTCAGTCATTAAGTAATGCAAAATTGAACTTAAATTTCCTGCATCTTCACGTAAAACAGGTTCTTGTTCAATCGGAACTGATTTGCGTATTTTATAATTTGCTATATTAAAAGAACTATAAAACTTCCAATCACGAATATATTCACGTAAGTTATATAAATCCTCAAGTGATGGATTTGTCATTACACTTAAAGCAAGCTGATTAGGCCGCTTTAGCGCAATCTCTTGCTGTGCAAATTTTTTGGTGTCAGGGTCTTGAACAACACCTTTATTACCTTTAATATCCATATATATATATGGATTAGTGTATTTATCACTAAAAGGTTTAGATGATTCTACACGTTCATAGGAAACTTGAGTTCGACCAACAGGCCCCATGAGTTCCCCTAAATATCTAATCCCAACTGGACGACCTGTATCAATTTCTATATCCCATTCAAACTTAGCTGGTCCTGGAATATGAAAAATCTGTTGACCAATAGAATCAGGAACTATTTCTGCTGGTATATCTTGAGATAAACTTTCTCGTAAAAATCTCAGAAATTCAAACAAACTAGATTTTCCAGCACCATTAGCACCAACAATAATTTCTAATGGTTGTAATGGCGCTTCAAAATTTCTAAAAGGTCGATAACCCTGAATTTTGACTGATGTTAATCGGTATGGTGATACCATTTCGTTACCTCTATTTGCCTTATCTCTATTTTTACTATATTAAGTTCTTTTTCATTAACGAATTGGATTATGTACTGTTACTAACTTTGTACCATCAGGAAAAGTTGCTTCAACCTGCACTTCATGCACCATTTCTGATATCCCTTCCATGACATCATCCCGCGTCAATAGAGTTGTACCATAACTCATTAATTCAGCTACAGTTTGCCCATCTCTCGCCCCTTCTAAAATAGCAGCAGAAATATAAGCAACAGCTTCGGGATAATTCAGTTTTAAACCCCTTCCTTTACGTCTTTCTGCTAATAAAGCAGCAGTAAAAATCAATAACTTATCTTTTTCCTGCGGCGTAAGTTGCATTCCTCTCTCCTCTCTCTGTGTTCTCTGCGCCTCTGCGGTTCGTTTAAACCTGCCACACTCTTGGTATACAATTACCACGATTCAAAAAAGAAACTCGCAGCAATTGCCAAACATCAATAAACCAGTTTCTCACCTCAGATGTAGAAGCACCGCGATATCGACACAATAATCCATGTTGTAACCTGCTAACACCCGCTTCTCCCTCCCCATGCCATAAATTTCGCGTTTTTTCGATAATTTCTGCGGAAACTGCACCACCAACCCAAACTAGACTACCAACGATTGGTTTTCCAGCCAAGCCGTGGGGACTGTGGAAAATGTCTTCGCTACCGGGTAAGTATTGCCGATCAATCCACAAAGGAACACCTTCTTGCCAAATTTCCGTGTGCGATCGCCATTCTCCTTGCAAGAATTTTTCTCCTCTAGCAGTCCGACCAAATCGGGTAATTTCCCAGCCTAACCAACTGCCCCCGGTTGCTAATTCTACCCGTAAATCTTGCCGATAAATCGCGTCGTTAAATAAAATTGTCTCTTGCGGTAGCCATTCTAAACAAGCACCAGCGTCAACTTGCATCTGGATGGTTTGTCTAGCTTGTAAGCCATTGCTGCGGTATATCTTGCTTGCAGCCGCCGTGGTGATTAAGGCTTGGGCTTGGGCTTGGAGGTGGATGTTAGAGGATAAGCGATCGCCTCCCACCATTCCCCCAGCCGTGTGTAAAATGACGCTATGACAAACATTTTCCCCTTCTGGATAAAATGGGCGTTGTACTTTCAGAGGCGCTTGTTGGTGATTGTAAATTAATTGGGTTTTACCCTGGCGATCGGTATAGACTAAATTAAGTTTGCCATGCCAACCTTCTGTTATTTGCGGATTCCAGGTCATTTATAAATTCAACTTTAAAGTTCACATACCTTATATTTATTTAATACATTCTCTGCTACTTTACCTGCAATTTATCATGATTTTTTAGCCAAGATTACATAATCATCTAATGTATAGTGTAACTGATGCTTCTGACCAAAATACTGTTGGAGTATCGGACTCATATATAGTTGTTTTGGTAATTTTTGTCGAGCAAACTTACCAAATTCAATACCGGACAAAGGTATTCTTGAACCTGTTGAGGTAAGATATCTATACCAGACTAACTCTAATCCCAATTCTGCCAGAAATTTCTCCACTACATTTTTTTCGTGTTCTTGATTTTCAAGTTGATGAACATCGTATATTTTGAATAACTTCTTATCTTGCAAAATTATTAAAATATAGCCTGAACTTTTTAAGCTATTGGCAAATATTTGCTTGTAAGCATTATTAGCTTCAACCCTCTTGGCTGGATCTGCAAAAAAGCAGTGGGAAATTACGATAAAGTCGAAAAAGTCTTTGGGTAGATTATTCGATTGAGTTTTCCAAGTAAAAATATCAGTAGTAACAAAGCGGAAATAAGCATTCACCGTGGTTAAACGCGACTCTATATATCGTCGCCAAAACTGAAGTCCACGAAACTGGAAAGCATCTTGTTTTTCTAAAGAGTAGTAGGATATGTGCATTTGCGGGATATGAAAAAAACCGCTACTACTTTGGAGAAATAAAGCTAAACCATAAGCAACTGTTCCTGGCCCTGCTGCAATATCAAGGATATTAACCTTGCTTGGTAGTAAAGCATCTTGGTAAATGAGAAACCAAGCTAAATATATGCAATATACATTGTCTAAAAAATACTTCATAAAGTAGACATGAGGAGTTAGACTAAAACGGTAGTCTGGGTCTTGTCCAATTTTTAAGTTATTAATATCCTCAAGAGCATCTTCTAGCTTAATAAATAACTGGTTTTCAGGAATCTTATTAAACTCTTCTTTGAGATATTCAACTAGTTTTGATTCAAAATCATCAAATATACGTTCATCAATTCCAGTAGATTGTAGTTTATATTCATCGTGCTGTATTAAATTAAAAATCTTATAGATATATTTAACAAATTCCTCATATGGGATTAATATGAGATCATCTTTTTGCTCTGATACTTCTGTTAATTGTTTACTTAAAGTTTCTGTTTGTCGTTTGTATTCTTGGGAATAACGTTCAAGTTGAAGTTTATCCCTAAATAGTTTTTCTAACCATGAGAATCTTGCACCTGATTTTTGAATCTCTTGCAATAATTGCGTTGCACGTCGGATATCCCCGCGTTTTAAAGATAATTTAAACTGCTGACTTCGCCACCAATTTATGATAAGATTATTCATAACCAAATCCCTCTTTACCTTCCATAATTTCTGCACCTGCAAGGCGAGAAACTAACTTTTCCTTAAATTTCATATAGCTTAATTGCTCATCCTCGTACCACCAAGCGTATTTTTGCTTAATTTCTTCAGCTTCTTGGCGAGTTGATGCGATGAGAGAACGACTCTGGGTTGCATGAAAAGCTTGAATTACAACCCTATCGGCGATCGCTAGTCTGTCAATAAAAGCAGCTTCATCTGTTGGGAAAGTAGGGAGGAGAGGGGTAATAGTGATAGATATTTTAGGAAGAAAACCTTTGAAATAATCAATACTTTGTTTAATTTTAGTGATAGCGTTTAGTCTGGCTTTAATACTGGGCGATCGCGGTTCAAAATCTTTTCTTACTAATTCGCTCCCAGTGGGAATGCTCATATTAATTCGCAATCGCTTAAATCGTTGTAAATAATCAATATCTCTAGTAATAATTGGGCTACGAGTTTGAATCACCAAAGTTGGAGTTGGATAACCGTCAATCCCCATATCTAGCATTACCTCTAACAACCGACGAGTCAATTGATGTTTAGACTCAAGTGGTTGATAAGGATCAGTAACGCTACTCATGTATATACTAGGAGGAGTCTGGGGATTTTTTTCATACCATTTTTTTAATTCTTTCGCTAAAATTTCAGCAGAATTTTCCTTAAAAATTACCCATTTACCCCAGTCTTCGCGCATTTGAGCATTGGGGCTAAATGCAGCAGCATAGCAATAACTACAACCGTATTGACATCCCCTGTAAGGATTTAGAGTAAAATCATAATTACCAATAAAACCAGTAGCTTTTGTTAAGAGTGATTTCGCATTTTGTGCAAAAACATTAACATCTCCAAATTTTTCTCGGACTAATTTTGTAGGAGTGCATTCGCAATAACCTTCATATTTTGGTTGTGCCATGTGAATCCTGATATTTATTGAGAGTGAATTAACGCACCCTACTTCTTATGATTCCCATTTTTATTTTTAAATTACTTCACCAAGATGTACGCTAGTGCGATAGACCATATACACAAAACCACTTTCATCACGAAAGTGCTGATATAATTCTTGAAAATTATCAATAAGCTGTTCGTATGCCGAGCCTTCATGCGGCAAATAAGAAACACTCATTGCTCTTCCAATAAGCCCAGTTAAATCTAACTGTTGCCTATAAGTAAAATTATATTCGTGGATATTAATAAAATAGGGAGTTACTAACAGGGCTTCTACCGACTGCATTCGAGATTCTGCTGGGTGATTGTTAGATGCTTCGCGGACTATTCGGCTATATTCTATAGTGAATGCATCTTCTTGATCGCGGTTATTCCATACCACAGTTAGTAGATAATAATAGCAACGCTTGAGTGCATTCAGACTGCCATCTTTCTATAGGTAAATTATTAATAATTTTTTTCAGTTCACTAAACTTTGCACCTTTTTTACCTTTAGGAAAATTAAATAAATTTTCATGATGACATCTCAGCAGTAAATAAGCTCTCCAGAAAGCTTCCCATGTGCCACTATTATGCTGCAAATTTTGATGGATGATTTGGAATTCATCACGAGATGGGCGACTTTTTTGGAATCTACCATGTGCTGATAAAAATATAGTCTTATCCAACCGTCCATGAGCTAGTTTTTGAGCAACATTTTTGTGTTTTAGAAAAAGCCAATAAAGTCCAGTTTTTCCTGTGCCTTTTCGCCCTCTAATTAGGCAGGTTGTATCGTCTAAAAATCTTTCAAAATCAGTAGTACGCTGAAATAGTAGATTCAAATCTTGTCTTTGGTCAGCAGCATTTACTTCAGGAAATTGCAGACTTTCAATAATGTTCCAACGCTGATCTATTGTATTTAAAACATTGCTACGTTTGAGTTCATCAGTTTTTTCATCAATTAAGTTAGCAATTTTTGTGTAGTAATCTTGTATACCTTGTACAGGATAACTATCAGCCAAAGCGATTGGCAAAAGATAAGGGACTACTAAAAGTTTTTCTATTGGAGTTTGAGAATTATCTAAATCTGGCTCATCTTCATCTGTTTCATAGTTTTCATTTGTTACTGTATTTAATCTGTTCAGCAATGAGTACCAAATTTGTTTTACTTTCGACAAACCAATCTCAGTAACATCAGGAACAGCAGAAAAAACAAAATTAATGGATAAATTTTTTACCCATTGGAGGGATTGTATTAGCAGTTCTATTCCTTGTTTATTTTGTTCGTTAGGAAAAAGAAATATAATTGCTTCGTCAGCTGCTTGAATTAATGATAAAGCTCCCCATTGATTGATTCCAGTTCTCGAATCAATTAAGATAATATCAGGTTTTAATTGTTCGTAAATTTCACGTTTGAAAACAGACCAAAGATTTTGATCTCCATCAATAATAGTAGTAGCATGAAGATCATCAACTTTGGAGACATAATCAAGATTAAGACAACCAGCAGGAACAACAAATAATCTGCCTGTAGCGTTAGGTATTCTCACTTCACCGAATATTTCTGCAATTGAAATACTCGGTTCTATTCCTTCTGGTAAGTAGGAACGCTCATAAAAATAGTCAACTATTCCATACTTTGGTTGTGGTTTGAGGTTGAATGCTGTACTCAAGCCAGGTGCTTCTAAATCCAAGTCCACAGCTACGACTTTAAGACCACGCATTGCCAAAATTGAGGCAACATGGGTTAATGCAGTAGTTCTACCTACTCCTCCTTTAAAGGAATAAAAGGTTACGGTTCTGGGTAAACTGGGTTCACGCTGCGGAAGTTGAGGTTGATTTTGCGGATTTGCTGCTTGAATTGCTAAATCTTGCCAAGTTTTTACTGAAGCTGTATTAAAAGCCTGCGGTGCTGAAAGATTTAGTGATTCTGCTTCTTGAAGCGTATATAAGGAAATAAACCCAGGAGATAAATGAGGAACTTGTGATTTAAGTAAATTAAAACTTTCTTCTTTCCTCTGAGGAATAGATAAATTAATAAAGCGATCGCTGACAATAGTCAAATTCAATAAACCTGATGTGGAAATATTTAAATCAACCCATTCTTGTGAATTATGCACATACTGGTTTGCAATTTCCTGCTTTAGCAAAACCTGCCAACTTTCCTGCATTTGACCACCTCTTTAAAGTTGAGTAGCTTGCTTTTCTAACCACCCCTTGAGACTCCGATAAGCTTTTAACCAGCGTTTGTAACTTTCATCATCAGACTCAAGGCCACAATAACGCATATCTATAAATTTTTGGCTATTTGGATTTTCCACTTCAGTAAGCCATTTTTGCACTTCAGGAAAATTAGCAATTCTAGATTTAAGTCGATTGTGCCGATTTAATGCTTCTGTGTAACTATGTCCCGGATTAGTAATAGTATGCCCAGGATTAGTAGAATCTGTCTTCCATTCCTGAGTTGCACCCTTTGGTAAGGTAGCAAAAATCATTGCTTTTAATAAACATTCAATGGTTACACCTCCAAAGTGCATAGCGGCTACTCTTCTTTCCGATTCCTTTCTACATAATATTTCAGTATCAAGGTGACGCTGCATAAAAGCGGCTTAGTAATCTTCCATTTCGTTATTTTCTCATTTGAAACACCTGAATCTTGACACAAAAAAAACAGCCGCCTCCATAAAGGAAGCAGCTGTTTTTACAAACAGAGGACTACAAAGTATTAGTAATCGAAGTCTCCGCCACCAGCGCCACCGCCAGCAGGAGCGCCATCCTTAGGTTCAGGCTTGTCAACTATAATACATTCGGTTGTCAACACCATACCAGCGATCGAAGCAGCGTTTTGCAGAGCAGAACGAGTCACTTTCGCAGGGTCAACAATGCCAGCCTCTAACAAATCGACGAATTCGTTTGTTGCAGCATTGTAGCCAACGTTGAATTCTTTCTCTTTCACGCGTTCAGCGATCACAGCACCATTCTGACCGGCGTTTTCAGCAATCCGCTTCAGAGGTGCAGGTAAGGCGCGAACGACAATCAACGCACCAATCAACTCTTCATCTTTAAGATTGCTCTTTGCCCAAACTTCCAATTCAGGAGCAAGGTGAGCCAGAGTTGTACCACCACCAGGAACGATACCTTCTTCCACAGCAGCTTTAGTAGCATTGATAGCGTCTTCTAGGCGCAATTTCTTGTCTTTCATTTCGGTTTCGGTCGCTGCACCCACTTTCACTACAGCAACACCACCGGAGAGTTTAGCAAGACGCTCTTGTAATTTCTCTTTGTCGTAAGAAGATTCGGTTTCATCTATTTGACGACGAATCTGTTCGACACGAGCCTTAACCGCAGCTTCGTTACCTTCGGCAACAATTGTGGTGCTGTCCTTGGTAATGGTGATTCGGCGAGCTTTACCCAGGCTATCCAGCTTGGTGTTATCTAGCTTCAGACCAGCATCTTCGGTAATTAGTTGACCACCAGTTAAAACAGCGATGTCTTCTAGTAGTGCTTTGCGGCGATCGCCAAAGCCAGGAGCCTTAACAGCAGCCACGTTGAGTACACCGCGTAAACGGTTTACTACCAAGGTTGCCAAAGCTTCTTTTTCAATATCTTCGGCGATAATCACCAAAGGACGACCAGCACGAGCTACTTGCTCTAACACTGGCACAAGGTCTTGTACCAAAGCGATTTTCTTATCGGTCAGCAGTATGAAAGGCTCATCAAAAACCGCTTCCATCCGTTCAGCGTCGGTAGCGAAATAAGGAGAGATGTAGCCTTTGTCAAAGCGCATCCCTTCAGTGATTTCCAACTCGGTGAACATAGATTTCCCTTCTTCTAGGGAAATTACGCCTTCCTTGCCCACCTTGTCCATTGCTTGGGCAATCATCTGACCAACTTCTTCGTCATTACCAGCCGAGATCGCACCAACTTGGGCAATGGCTTTGGAATCTTCCACTGGACGGGCGTGTTCTTTGATTTTCTCTACTAGGAAGGCAGTAGCTTTGTCAATCCCGCGCTTCAGCGAAATCGCGTTAGCACCGGCTGCAACGTTCCGCAAGCCTTCTTTGACGATCGCATGAGCTAAAACGGTAGCAGTTGTGGTGCCATCGCCCGCAGCATCATTGGTCTTAGAAGCAGCTTGACGAATCAGAGCTACACCAGTGTTTTCAATATGATCTTCTAATTCAATTTCTTTGGCGATCGTTACACCGTCGTTAACAATTTGCGGTGCGCCAAATTTCTTTTCTAGAACTACGTTACGACCTTTGGGGCCAAGGGTAACAGCTACAGCCTCAGCCAGGATGTCAATGCCTCGTTCCAAGGCGCGACGGGCGTTTTCGTTGTAGATAATGCGCTTTGCCATAGGTGTCTAAATCCAGGGATTAGGTCAATTTTTTCTTGAATTGGGTATTGGGCATTGGGCATTGGGCATCGGGCATTGGGCATTGGGCATTGTCTTTATTTCTGACATTCCCTGTTCCCTATTTCCTGTTCCCTATTCCCTATTCCCCATTCCCCACTAGATAACGACTGCTAAAATATCTTTTTCAGAAAGCAGTACATATTCTTCGGTGCCGAGTTTGATGTCGGTGCCAGCGTACTTGGAGTACAGCACCTTATCGCCAACTTTAATGTCCAATTCCTGACGGCTGCCGTCGTCGTTACGCTTGCCAGGGCCAAGAGCAACTACTTCCCCTACTTGGGGCTTTTCTTGGGCATTGTCGGGTAAATACAAACCGCCTGCGGTCTTTTCTTCAGGGGCGCTCACTTTAATGAAAACGCGATCGCCTAAAGGTTTAACTGTAGAAACGCTTAGAGATAAAGCAGCCATAATTATTTTCTCCAGAGTTTAGCACTCTCAACTCCTGAGTGCTAATCTACCGAAAATTAGCATCCAATGGCAAGAATCCCTGTAGTACGGGTTCCCGAACTACAGAGTCAGAGATTTACTTAAGTATAAATGCTTAATTAGTTATACCTTGCGGGTTCTGTTCCGTAAGTTACGAAGAGAGTAGGGAGTGGTGAGTAGGGAGTAGGGAGTTATGAGAATTCTTCCCCATTCCCCATTCCCCATTCCCTACTCCCCTTTTATTTGTTATGGAACTGTAATCAGGGAGCCGCTCGATGAGTAACAATAGAGTGATCCAGTCCAGCCATCAAATCCCCAAAACCTCTAACTCTCTAAAACATAAGACCCTGAGTAATTGTGTAGAAAGTTTAGAAATTGCAAAAAATCAGCGACATATTTTTATTTGCGCTGACCAGATAATTGCTAATTGCTGCTCAAAACGAGCTAGTCTGGAATCCTGGGAACACTTAAAAAGCGACTTAGGAGTTAAAACTCAATGAGCCGCAACAGAGTTATCCCATTTACGTCTCTAGAACTAAAGCCAATTACTTGCGTGTTTCTTGTTCTAGACCCATAATGGTGGTTTACCCTGATGGTGTCTGGTATCGCCAAGCAAACCGGAAGTTACCCTGCGGATCGTCCGAGAACACTTAAATACGCATAATGGTGGTTGAAAAATATGCGTTTTTAACCCACCCTATGCCAGAAACTTCCCTAGTTTCTTGTGAACACCTCATAGAGGCTTAACAACCGAAGGATATGGTATAGCAGTAAGCTTAAAGAAAGTGCGGGTTGGTTTTGAGGTAGGGTCATCTTTAAGCCAATACTTACTTGTGAGTCAGAAGGATTATTATTTTATCAGTGTTTTCTCGCCCGCCCCTTTCAATGCGATATATAATAGCGCATTATAGATACTACTGCTATACGTATCCTTGCTGGACTTTTGCTATCGAGCTACTAGTCTATTGAAAATGCTCGGCATTTTTAAGACTTCGAGACAGCAAAGGCAAGTTAAGTAGGAAAAAGGACAACATCTCAGATAACCCACCACAGAGGATAAATATTCAAGACTTTGATGGACCGAAGCGCGACAAGTGCCACTGCTATGAAAGAGCCCAGCATGAAAGATCACAAACGACTTCTATTGATTGATGATGACCCTAACCTCATCTTGCTGGTGAAGGATTACTTAGAATTCCGGGGATATGAAGTCATCACCGCCGAAAATGGACGTGAAGCTCTGGAAATTTTAGAGCAAGATGTTCCAGACATGATCATCTGCGACGTGATGATGCCGGAAATGGACGGATATACTTTTGTGGAACAAGTCCGGCAAAACGAACGCACCAGCTGGATTCCGGTTCTTTTCCTTTCAGCCAAGGGACAAAGTGCAGACCGAGTTAAGGGTCTGAATAAAGGTGCTGATGTTTATATGGTCAAGCCCTTTGAACCAGAAGAACTCGTAGCCCAAGTTGAATCCTCGCTGAAACAAACTATCCGTTGGAAAGAACACCAAGCAAAAGGAGGCGAAAACGGTTCCCGTATCCAGGTTCCCTTCGATGTGCAATTAACCCCAACCGAACTGAAAGTAGTCCAGTTTGTCGCTAGGGGTTTAGCTAACCGTGAAATTGCTGAAGAACTAAATGTTAGTCAGCGCACGGTTGAAAGCCATGTGTCCAATATGTTGGGCAAAACCAATCTCCACAACCGCACTGAATTAGCGCGGTGGGCGATTGAAAATCAAATGGCTTAAACAAAGTTAAGAGTTAAAAGTTAGGAGTTATGAATTATGAATTTTTTAACTTCTAACTCGTAACTCCTAACTCCTAATTAAGATTTACCACCCATCTTCTTCAGGGCTGGATTGGTGCAAAACTTCTAAATCCAGTTCATCCAGGTAAGTTAGGGCGCTTTCAATCTGGGAAGCAGTACCTCGCAGTTCCAAATCGAAGCAGCTATATTGTGGCACGTTTGGGCTGACCTGAGCATCAGCAATAATGACTGTAATGCCATAGTGAGAAACCAGTCGTGAAATGACTGGTTCCTCATGCAAGTCTTTAGGAATGCGAACCTGGATGCGAGTTTGGGTGCGTCTATTATCTAAAATATCTGTATTGGATTTTACTTGTTTATTTGGAATTGCCATTCTAGCTTCTTACTCGACTTCTGGGATGGGGGTTTCGCTTTGGATGATTTCTTTTAACACTAGCGTCACTTATCCCACGCAGGCAAGCAAGAAAGTATTTGCCTTAGCAAACCATTAATCTAAATGTAGTAAATATGAAGAATTCCTCATAATCCGGTAGTTATGAGGTTAATTGTTATTGTATAGTGCTTTTCGAGCAGATTTAATATAGCCAATCTGTGGGGTTACAACAATTGTTGTAGCCCTAATTTATTATGTA
This sequence comes from Nostoc sp., assembly GCF_036917815.1. Classification (GTDB taxonomy): domain Bacteria; phylum Cyanobacteriota; class Cyanobacteriia; order Cyanobacteriales; family Nostocaceae; genus Nostoc. The sequence continues at coordinate 56,055 of NZ_JBALEK010000058.1, forward strand.
TGAGATTTAATACTGAAGTGATAACTGCTATATATGTTACTTTGTCAAAGTTTCAGGGAACTCTATTAATAGAACCTTATAGATTTAGCCCTCTGTTTAAATATCAATAAAAATCGATTTTTTAGGATATTTACTTTTGTGTAATGACCTATTGTATAAATCCCCATTGTCCAAAACCTATTGACCCAGTGAATGCAAACAACCTTATTTGCCGTAACTGTGGGTCAGAAATCCTGTTGCAAGGTCGCTATCGGGTACTCAAGCAACTAGGACAAGGTGGCTTTGGTAACACTTTTGAAGTTGACGAGTGTGGGAAAACTAAAGTCTTAAAAGTGCTGACTGAGAATAACCCCAAAGCCATTGAACTGTTTCAGCAGGAAGCAAAGGTTTTGAGTCAGCTAAACAGTGCAAAATGCTATGGCAAAAAACGGCAATTCAATCAACTAATGGGTCTAAATCTGCTGCGTCATCTAGTTCTGTTGCTACTCTATCAGTCAGTGTAGCTAAATCAGTCAATGCGTCTTCTAGCCAGACTCAGAAAAGCCAAAAACTTTGGCAACTTCTCATCGGTTTAGGATTGGGACATTTTGCTGTTGTTATTGCGGTTATTAGTCAACCAAACACCAAAAATCCGGTTTTGGTTTCTCCTGTAGAAAATGTTCCGGTAGCTATTCCTAGTCCAGTTACCCGAATTCGTGAAATCCCATTAGTTGTTAAATCTCAACCTACAATAAGTCCTTTAACTTTGCCTACATCTGACAAAGTAAAAACCGAACAAGCTCAAATAGAGGAGATAGAAAAACAAAAACTTCAGGCTGCTTTAAAAGCGGAGGATGAGAGACAAGCGGCTGTTAAAAAAGAAGCTGCTGTTAGAACAGAAAGAGAGCAGTTAGAAGCTGTGATAAGAGAAAGAAATCAATGATAAATTTCACAGTTAAAAGCTTAATAGCTTTGGTGGTAACTAGCTCGGCTTTGTTATTAACACCAATGAGAAGTGATGCACAGGTAAATATGAATAGACTAGCTCAGGTAGCGAAAAGCTGCCAAGAAAATGTACTTTCTTCTAACTATTACAGTTTATGAGTATTCCAGGTCTATTACCCTTTGCCGTGCTGAGTCAGACAAACGATCCTACAATGGTATTAACCCAAGTAGCCAAAGCAGTTGAAGCAATTAGCGATCGCCAGCTACAAAGAAATATAGCTGCTGCCACTGGCATTTTAGCAGGTCTGGTCTTAAAGAAAGATGTAATTAGCAAGATTTTAAGGAGTGAGATTATGCGCGAATCAGTCATTTATCAACAAATCCTAGAAGAAGGTGAAGCTAAAGGCGAAGCTAAAGGCGAAGCCAAAGGTAAAGCAGAAACAACAAGAAAGTTGGCTTTAAATTTGTTGCGAATTGCAATGAGTTTAGAACAAATTGCTCAAGTTACTGAATTATCTATTGAGCAGGTTCAAGTTTTACAAGAGGAGATTCAAAAATCTTAATTTTAACTAATCGCTTTATAAAATACCAAATACGCGACTATACAAGCAAAACCCGCGATCGCGGGTTTGAAGTTTTTTATTAGTCCGCGCAGACGGATTTGGGTTAGGGGGGATCAATCAGTGCCTAAAATTGTCAACCACTTTTCAAACAACCCCTAACCCCAGAGGGGCCGCATCATGTCAATAAGTAAAGTCTATTCTCAATAGAGTTAAAAATAATGTCATTAACTCTTACTTATTGCGAAAAATTTAGGCGATCGCTTTGGGGCTTAAAAAATAATTAAACGCGAAAGGAAAGATTTTTTCGTTGGTTCTTAACCTTCGTTGTGATCAAGAGTAATTTAGATGCGTTTGCCCTGGGATTGAAATCAGTTATCATTGTTAACTGTTCACTGATAATTAATAACTGGTTAGAAGTAGGGGACTCTGATTCTCAAAATTTCTGAACCCATAAACTTTATAACAAACCTTGTTTTTTCAACTTAGCTAGCGCATCTTCAGCAGCAGCTTTTTCTGCATCTTTTTTATTGCGTCCATTACCAGTTCCAAATGCTTCTTCGTGTCCATCCACAAATACCTTAGAGTTGAACTCTGGTGTGTGAGATTCACCACCTATTTGTATTGTCTTATATATCGGAGGAATCGTGATACCCCTGCTTTGCACCCATTCCTGAAAGCGATTTTTTGAGTCTACATTAGAGCGAGACACAACAATATTCTCAGGTACAGAATCAAATAGTGGTTCTACAATTGCGCGAACTTTTCCAATATCAGAACCATTGTCTAAATAGTAAGCACCAAGAACAGCTTCAAAGGTACTGCTAAGTAAATTGGGATTTTGGTAGCCTCCGTCTCGAATCGCACCTATTCCTAACCGCATCCTAAAGTCTAAACCAACCTCCTTGGCAAACTTTGCTAATTGCTTCTCATCTACCAACGCCGAACGCCGCCGTGTTAATTCATCTTCTCCCTTTTCTCCATGCTTTTTATAGAGATATTCACCGCTTAAGAAATTTAGGATAGCATCACCGAGAAACTCTAGGCGTTCGTTATGTTCCCCTTCTCCAGGATGTTCGTTGACATAAGAACGGTGGGTAAGTCCTTGTCGCAAAAGTTTTTCATTTTTGAAAATCAAAATTTCATGCATTTTACGATTATTTTATTTGTGAATTGAATAGAAGGGCGGGCAGGATGCCCATCCCACAAGGTAAGAACTGAGAAAATTCAGGTATTATTTAGACACAATTAGCCTTTTTCCAACCAGGTGGAAACAGACTATTTCCACGGGACCGATTGCAAGTTAAACAAGCTAGTCTTAGGTTTTCTAAAGAATTGGAACCGCCACGACTTTTAGGAAAAAGATGTTCAATGGTCACTTTATCTGTTGTTATATAATGACCACACCACCAACAGTTATGACCATACAAATCAATAAGTTGCTGCTTCTTGTTGTACTTCTGCTTAGAATTCATTTGCTTTAGTTTCGTTTTGCTTTTTGTTTGCAAAAGCAAAAGAACATCAGCTATCCAGCATAAATCTAGAGTTTTAGATAGGAATTTATAGTTAGGAATTCCCATAACAACGCTTATGCCTACAATCAGTGAAAACTTCATGAGTTTCACCCATTGCAAGTTAAAGGGCGCGTACAGCACAAAAACCCTTAGCCGTAAAATTAGCGTAAATAATAATGACTATTACGCTCATTAAACGGTTGATGACTTTTATAGACGCGGCCACTAACTTTATCTGCTAGCTTAGTTTTTTTGCCTTGATAGTGAATATAAACCAAAAGTTTACGTAATGTCAAGGGATGCCGGCTAAATTTTTTACTTACCACCTTGGCAAAGCCAACGCCGTTGGCAGAAACGCCCGATCTAAGTCGAAACACAAATCAGGAAAAAATTATCTAAGCATATCACCTGATTTGCTTAGATAACTTTCTTGTTTAAATACCCATATCTACATCGAATATCCTGATATGGCTTACCGTAACACTCGCTATAGTTAAATAATATTTTAGCTAATAAATAATTTATGGCTTACTTTGCGCGATCGCACCATACAAAATACCTAAAATTTTCTTAATATCCTTAATATAATATTCACTCAAATCAATGGAAACTACATTACCTTCAAGTTTGAGAAACTGCCAGATAGTACCGATAGTAACAGCACCATATATAGCTTTGATTTGATTTCCACCTCTCTCGTTAAATAACTGAGCAGCTACCATTTCAGCAATACATTGGGCTAAACCAGACCTCAAATTTTCATTTTTACTTTCTACTATGACAATTACCGGACTACGTACAAGCAACTGCTCTGAAGAAAGACTTAAAATAAAATCACAAAAGCCGTTTAATCCTCGCTGGCTATCAACAGTAAAATCAACTCCAGAGAAAAAGCTTATTTCATAATTAAATTTGCGTCTAATTTCTAACAAAATTGGACTAATTATCATTTCACTACGAGCTTTTTCTGAACTTATCGCTACTGCTAAATCTACATTTTCCCTAAGAATAGTAGATAATAAATCACTATATTCTTGTTCTTGTACGTTTGCGAATAGTCCAGATGACTCATGGATAACTAACCCAAAAGAATCAATAACTTCAATAAGTTTAAAATCACTATAAGCCATAAAACTTAATCCTTAGTCTTAGAAAAGCCCACGAAAAACTTAACCCCCTAACCCCCTTCCCGCGACGGGAAGGGGGAAAATTCAAAGTCTCTCTCCTTTTAGGAGAGAGATTTAGAGAGAGGTTTTCCACATACCGTGAAAAGTCAGAACTAAATCCAGAGATAAATCAGCGAAGCAGGGGAAATTTATTATCTGATTTGACAAGAAAATTCGCTTATTTAAGTAACCATATTTACCTTGATTATCCTGATATGGCTCACTGTAAGCTTCCAAATAATTATCGAATAAATTGAATATCCAATAATCAGTAATACCTGCTTTGGCATAGAGAGGTATTTTCACATCTTGGTCATAAGCTCCCCATTGATTAATTCAATGTGGTCATCTTCATGGAAAAAGCCCAATTCAGTAAGCCTGTGATATTCATCCAGTGTGAAGCGTTTAGCCTGAGCAATACTCATAAATTATCCTCTCAAGGGAAATGCGATCGCACAATCGCCCGTCGGAGGCGATCGCACTTATATTCTAAATGTGTCAGAAATTGGTATGCTAAAGGCCAAGACTCGCTATGAAAGCAAACAATGCCTGCGCCTACTATCAATCCCACCATCACTGCCTTTCCCTTGAGTGCCGTAGTCGGTCAAGAAGCAATTAAATTAGCCTTGCTGTTAGCCGCAGTTGATCCTGGTTTGGGAGGAGTGGCGATCGCAGGTCGTCGCGGTACGGCAAAATCTGTGATGGCTCGTGCTATCCACGCTCTCCTACCGCCCATTGAAGTTGTCAAAGGCTCAATCAGTAATTGCGACCCCAACCACCCAGAAGAATGGGACGATCAACTGTTGGCGGAGTACGCAGACAAAGCCATTGAAGATGTTCCCGTCGAAATCATTCCTGCACCTTTTTTGCAAATTCCTCTAGGTATCACAGAAGACCGACTCCTCGGTTCCGTGGATGTGGAAAAGTCGGTAAAACAAGGTGATACGATTTTTCAGCCCGGTTTACTCGCTACAGCCAACCGGGGTGTACTGTACGTAGATGAAATTAATTTATTAGATGACCAAATATCAAATCAGCTTTTAACAGTATTATCTGACGGACGCAACCAGATTGAACGGGAAGGGATTAGTTTTCAGCATCCGTGTAAATCGCTATTTATTGCCACCTACAACCCAGAAGAAGGCGGATTACGGGAGCATTTGCTAGATAGAATTGCGATCGCCCTTTCTGCTGACGGTGTACTCGGCTTAGATCAAAGAGTAGAAGCAGTTGAAGTGGCGATCGCTTATTCTAAATCTCCCCAAGACTTCCTCAAACAGTACAACGAAGATTTAGACTCCCTGAAAACCCAAATCATCTTGGCGCGGGAATGGTTGAAAGAAGTTATCATCACCCATGAACAAATTGCTTACTTAGTAGATGAGGCCATTCGTGGCGGAGTTCAGGGACATCGCGCCGAGTTATTCGCCACGCGGGTTGCTAAAGCTGCGGCGGCTTTGGAGGGACGAACAACAGTTAATGCCGAAGATTTGCGCCGTGCGGTGGAATTGGTGATTGTACCACGCGCCACAGTTGTACAGACACCACCACCAGATCAAGCACCACCACCGCCTCCACCGCCGCCACAACAGAATCAAGAAGAACCCCAGGACGAATCAGAAGAAGAAGAAGAAGAACAAGAAGAACAGGAAGAAAATCAAGAGCAAGAACCCCCTAGCATCCCGGAAGAATTCATTTTTGATCCAGAAGGGGTAATTCTTGATGACAACGTGCTTTACTTTACTCAAATGGCGAAGCGGCAAGGTAAATCTGGTAGTCGCAGTGTCATATTTTCCGATGACAGGGGACGTTACATTAAGCCAATGTTGCCCAAGGGGAAAGCGCGACGCATTGCAGTAGATGCTACCTTGAGAGCTGCAGCTCCTTATCAAAAATCACGAAGAGAAAGACACCCAGATAGAAAAGTTATTGTTGAACAAGCTGATATTCGCTCGAAACGCCTGGTACGCAAAGCCGGGGCGTTGGTAGTATTTGTAGTAGATGCTTCTGGCTCAATGGCCCTGAATCGAATGCAATCGGCTAAAGGTGCGGTAATGCAACTGTTGACTGAAGCTTATCAAAACCGCGACCAAATAGCATTAATTCCCTTTCGGGGAGAACAAGCAGAGGTATTATTGCCTCCAACACGTTCTATTGCTTTAGCGCGTAACCGCTTAGAAAGATTGCCTTGTGGTGGGGGTTCGCCTTTAGCACATGGTTTAACTCAAGCTGTGCGCGTCGGCTTAAATGCTCAGATGAGTGGAGATATTGGGCAAGTTGTCCTTGTCGCAATCACCGATGGACGGGGTAATATTCCCTTAGCGCGTTCTTTGGGTGAACAGCTAGAACCAGGCGAAAAGCCAGATATCAAAGGAGAATTATTAGAAATTGCTGCCAGAATCCGGGCTTTAGGGATGCAACTATTAGTAATTGATACGGAAAGTAAATTTGTGTCCACGGGTTTTGCTAAAGAATTATCGCAAACAGCAGGAGGTAAATATTATCATTTGCCGAAAGCGACAGACCAAGCTATTGCTGCCATGACCAAAGGTGCGATCGCTGATTTAAAATCTCGTTAGCTAAGGTGATGGTTTGTTAATTATATGTACTAGACTGCTGAGAACTTGGTTGTATGTACCATATAATTATCGACCTATTTCAATATTCATGTAGTTGCACTTAACAGCAAACTCAATCCGGTTAACCGAAGAAACTCCAGGGTACAAAGAGCGCGAAAGTGTCCACCGGGGAGTATCCCTGTGGCACATTTCGCGGTTAACTCAGTTGATAAAGCAGTACCAGGGGGACAATAAATTATGATTCAAGCCTTACGTAAACTAGTAACATTCGATGAATTTATCGCTTGGTATCCAGAAAACCTACAACAACGTTATGAACTGCATGATGGAGTAATTGTTGAGATGGCACCACCAACAGGCGACCATGAAGAGGTCGTTGGATTTTTGGCACTAGAAATATCTGCCGAAATTAAGAGGCTAAAACTTCCCTACCTCCTTCCCAAAACGGCGTTCATTAAACCATTGTCAGGTCAATCAGCTTATTCTCCAGATGTGCTGATATTAAATCGGACTAATTTAGTAAATGAACCTCTGTGGAAAAAAGAATCGACTGTAAGCCAAGCAGCATCAATTCCCTTAGTAATTGAAGTGGTAAGTACCAACTGGAGAGATGATTATTTAAAAAAAGTAGCTGACTATGAGGCAGTAGGCATTCCCGAATACTGGATTGTAGATTATGCAGCTTTAGGTGGTAAGCGGTTTATAGGCAATCCCAAACAACCAACTATCTGGGTTTACTCGTTAATTGAAGGAGAATACCAAATCAGGCAGTTTCGAGGCAGCGATTGCATCATCTCGTCTGCTTTCCCAGAGTTAAATTTAACCGCCGAACAGATTTTTCAAGCAGGTGGATATACCGGATAGTTGCAATTTTTGATAGTTCAAAAATTATCATGGCCGAATCAAAAGCCATTTTATAAACTTCTAAATCCTTATGATCTTTAATAACTCTTGTACTGTTCTCCCTCATCTCCCCCTACTTTCTCATCTCCCTCAAATGACTACGATCCAGTGGGCATTACCTGTGGTTGCAAATAGCAAATCAAATCTTGAATTCCCTTTTGCAGATAGCGCGTTACTGTCATTGGACTTGTGCCAATATTTTTAGCTGCATCCTTGCGAGAAAGTTCCTTCAAAAATACCATTTCAACTGCCATACGGGGCTTTTCTTCCAACATATTTATCGCGCCTTGGAGTTGTTGGCGTTCTTCTTCTTGTTGCAGAAGCACATGAGAACGAGGACAAGGAAGTGCCTCACCTAAGGTTATTTGACAATCAACATAGTTAACTGCGGTTGCATCTAAACTCAAAGGCATCCGGTTTTGAGCGGCTAACTTGGTTTCTTGCCATTCTTGCACAGATACCCGAAGTTGGTCAGCAATTTCAGCATCCTTGGGTGGGCGACCTAAAGACATTGACAAGTCCTTGCGAATCTTTTGGCCTTCATTGTATAATTCTTGCCAACGGCGGGGAATTTTTAATAGAGTACTGCGATCGCGCAAAAAGTGCAGCATCTCACCGCGAATGTATGGCACTGCAAAGGAACTAAAAGCATATCCTTGGCTAGGGTCGAAACGCTCAATTGCCCTAATCAAGCCAAAATAACCGATTTGTTCTAAATCTTCATAAGGTTCATTGCATTGATGGCTAAATTTATGAGCCATCTTCCGCACTAAGCCAGTATGTAACTGTACAAGTTTATTACGAAGTTTAATAGAAGGATTCTGGTGGTACAAGTGTAATAATTCTATACCATCAGATCGTAAATAGGATTCACTTGTTGCCATATACATTCCTTTGTTGTAACTCCTACTTCCTAAGAAAATGGAGTTGCGTATATTTTCTTTTAAGCTGTCATTATTTTCCTTAGTCAAGGCAGAATAAGCCATCGTCGTTTCACTGAACTTATGGGCGGTCGAACTCCACAATTCCGTATTTTTACGCATGATTTTCCTAACTTCTCTGTTACAGATTATTTTTGTTTCTTAGATAAAAATTTCAACCTTTCTTAATCTTTTTTATTTAGTTGTCTTCTACCTTGCACTTCCTGGTTTCTCACCCTAAATCTTGGTAAGAATAGGAATAAGCACAATGTCTTCCTAAAAAACAGTTTTTCAATATGAGCAATACCAGTAATTTTCGTGAAGCTATCCGTGAGGCTAAATCTCACGCCCTCGTTGGTCCCAACGTAATTGCCAACGCCCTCCCCTACGTCGGTGGTGGATTGGTGCTAACAGCATTAGGAACCTATGGCGGTTTGGGAGTTATCCGTACTAACCCCGGAATGTTCTTTCCCACCTTCATTGGTGCGGTGATTTTAGAGTTAATTTTGTTTTTTGTTGCCCAAAATGTTGCCCAAAAAGGTAATAAGGGACTTGCACTACCCCTATTGGCAACCTACAGCCTCTTGTCTGGATATACTCTCAGTGGCTTGATATTTGTCGCTTTGAGATCCCAAGGTGTTGGCATTCAAGGCATTGGGTTGGCTGCTCTTGGTTGTGGCGTTACCTTTATTTTCGCCCGTCAAATTGGTTCAAATCTCTCTGAACAAGATGGGATGGCTTTGACGAAAACCATCAATCTTGGTGTTATCGCCTTGGTGGTTGTGTGTCTAGCCCAATTCGGCTTTGCGATGTTTGGTGTTTACACGCCAAATTGGTTAGAAATCGCCATCTCTGGTTTAGGTGTGTTTCTGTTTGTTGGGGTTTCTGTTGTGGATTTCTACATCTTGCCCCGCACTTACAGCGATGACCAATATCTACCTGCTGCTTTATCGATGTACTTAACTTATATCAACTTGTTCGTCTTTATCTTGCGGTTGCTAATTTCCCTAAATGGCCGCAATTAATTGTCTGTAGGCACTCACAGAAGTAACCTTTTATAAAGCAAAAACCGTGGTTGAATTTTTAGCACCCACGGTTTTTTATCGTTTTCATAGTAGAATATAAGGAACTCATGCAAGAATAGAGCGAATTTCTCCTGTTCATGGCAATGGCAAACGGCATACTTGCCTAGCCAGTGTAGAAGTCAGCCCGATTTTAGATGAGTCTATTGATTTTGAGATTCCAGAGAAGCATTTAGAAATTACTTTTTATCGCCATCGGGGGAATGTCAACCGAACAGAAACGTGGGTAAAGATGGTTCACATTCCTACCGGAATTAGTGTATCTTCTAACCAAGAGCGTAGCCAGATGCAAAATAAAGAGAAAGCCTTAGCTATTCTCAAGAGTAAACTGTTTGCGATGCCTACGGCTGGCTACGCCTACGCACTAGCCCAAGGTGTCCAGCTTGACAAAATTCAACCCCGACAGATAAAATCTCTATCCCACAAGCTCATCCGTGAATATATCTTGCATCCTGACACCAAGGTGAAAGATTTACGTACCAATGTAGAAACACCTGCGGCAGCAGAGGTTTTGAACGGTAAAATTGATTTGTTTATCAAAGCCTATCTGCAACAGCTAAATCACACTACTTCAGTGGTTGTGGTTAAAGAAGCGCTTGATAATTTCAAGTAACTTTTGTAACTAGTGTAGAGAAATTTGCCCAACTACAGTTAAAATTAAGAAACATCAGTAGAATAAAGAGCAATTTCTCAATCCGAAGCGCTCTATCTATCATTCAGCAAGCACTATGGATGTTCTAGAACTCAAACGCGAAATCGAAACGTTGTCTGGCCGCCTGGGTAAAACCCAGGACTATCTTTGACGTACCTGCACTGACAGCCAAAATTCAAGACCTCGAAAAAATATCCGCTCAACCGGAATTTTGGAATGACCAAACCCAAGCCCAACAAACGCTACAAGAACTCAACGAACTGAAAGCCCACCTCCAGCAATACGATCAGTGGCACGCCAATCTGGAAGATACTAGGGCAGTTGTTGAGTTGTTGGAGTTAGAAACCGATGAGGCGCTACTCCAAGAAGCGGAATCTACCATCACCAAACTGAATCGTGACCTTGACCAGTGGGAGTTACAACAGTTACTTTCTGGTCCCTATGATGCTGAAGGTGCTGTACTGACCATTAGTGCTGGTGCTGGTGGCACAGACTCCCAAGACTGGGCATTTATGCTGATGCGGATGTACACCCGTTGGGGGGAAGCTCACGGCTATAAGGTAACTTTAGCTGAAGAGTCGAAAGGTGATGAAGCCGGAATTAAATCGGCAACCCTAGAAATTACTGGTCGCTATGCTTATGGTTACTTGCGTTCAGAAATGGGTACACATCGCTTAGTGCGGATTTCACCTTTTAATGCCAACGGTAAGCGACAAACCAGTTTTGCAGGGGTGGAAGTAATGCCACAGATTGATAACTCTGTGCAATTAGATATTCCAGACAAAGATTTGGATATCAGCACAACTCGGTCTGGTGGTAAAGGTGGGCAGAATGTCAACAAAGTAGAAACGGCAGTGCGGATTGTTCACTTGCCCACAGGTCTTGCCGTGCGCTGTACAGAAGAGCGATCGCAGCTGCAAAATAAAGAGAAAGCCCTAAATCGCCTCAAAGCAAAGCTGTTGGTTATAGCCAAGGAGCAACGCGCCCAAGAAATTGCCGAAATTCGCGGCGATATGGTGGAAGCCTCCTGGGGAAACCAAATCCGTAACTATGTGTTTCACCCTTATCAGATGGTGAAAGACTTACGCACAAATACGGAGACAACAGCGATTGGCGATGTGATGAATGGCGAATTTGATACATTCATCCAAGCTTATCTGCGCCAAGAAAATAAACTGGTAGAAAATAGTCCGGCATAAATTGCCATTATTTACAAGTGCTAAGTAATTATTTTTAACATTACTTAGCACTTAATTATTTATTTTTGAGGATTTTAAGATTGGCGCGTAGGCGTAGCCCGCACTTCTCTACGAGACGCTGCGCGAACGGCTGCGCTCAGTGACCATCGTAGACATCCCATAGCACCCCATCTCATTGGTGCCTTTTAATAAAAATCCCTTGTTAATATACAGACGATGGCAATTCTATCCCAGACCAACTGTTACAGTTATAAAAGAGTCTGTAGACAAATAACTATGAGCAACTCTCCTTCAACAGAACCTCAACCTAGCTACGTAAAACTCGCCATGCGAAACATGGTGCGGAAGGGTGCAACTTCCCTGAAGCATTTTGGGTTGACTGCCGTAGGGCTTTTAGCTCTCCTTGTTGGTCTTGCTTACCTAACTCACTAAAGACAAACCATAAACCTCAGACAAGGAGACTGCGTGCCCCTGAGCGTTGAACTATATGTGGAAGATTCTTTTTACGATTTGTCCCCGACAACATCTGTAAAGATTCGGGACACTTATGCCCGAATTACTCCTGAAACTTGGGAAAACTGGTTTAATCAATGGTTAGAAATACTTCACCCTCAGATTCCGCCAGCGCCAAGTTATGAAATCGGGCTGCGTTTGACAGATGACTCACAAATTCAAGAACTGAATGCCCAGTATCGTCAACAAAATAAGCCGACAGACGTTTTAGCCTTTGCTGCTTTGGAGGTGGACTTCCCGCAAACCGAAGAAATGCTTGCTTCTGTACCATTATATCTAGGTGATATTATTGTGTCTGTAAATACAGCACAACGTCAAGCTCAACAACAAGAACACAGTTTACCAACTGAGCTAGCCTGGTTAGCTGCTCACGGTTTATTGCACCTGTTGGGCTGGGATCATCCTGATGAAGAAAGTTTGGAGCGAATGTTAGAACAGCAAGTAAGATTGCTGAATACAATAGGTATTGCTATTGACATAGAATAGCAGTAGTTTGTGTATCCCTTAGTGTTAATTTGGGGTAATACTTTTATAATATTCGCGTGGAAAATTGCCTCATAGTTAATTCTGCCATTAAGATTGGCGAATATTCCCACTGTAGCAACTCTGTTTTTGTATTTTTAAGTCTATGTCCCCAAAAGTTTCTCCATCACCAACGCCCACCTCGTTACAAACACTGGTGTCTAACGAACGGGAATTTTCCTGGAAAGTAGCCTCTAATTTATTTGTTAGTTTTAAGTATGCCTGGGCTGGAATCAGCTATAGTTTTCAAACTCAACGTAATTTTCGCATCCATATAAGTGTTTGTGCAATGGCGATCGCTTTAAGCGTTTTTTTGCATCTGCAAGCGGTGGAAATCGCGGTAATTGGTATCACTAGTGGTTTAGTTTTGGCTTTAGAGTTACTAAATACAGCAATCGAGTCCGTTGTGGACTTAACCGTTAAGCAGACATACCATGATTTGGCAAAAATCGCTAAAGATTGTGCGGCAGGTGCAGTGCTTGTTTCTGCTTTCGTAGCGATGTTAGTAGCTGGTACCCTATTGCTCCCTCCTCTGCTAACGTTAATTATATCGGCTTTGTAGATGTGATTTGCCTAGGCGTAGCCCAACCCAGTCATTGCCAAGTTACTCCTTGAGAGGATCGCCCTCTGTCCCATCCCTTTTAGAGAAGACATTATTTAAGTCATGCGATGTCTACGACGGTCACTGAGCGCAGCCGTTCGCGCAGCGTCTCGTAGAGAAGTGCGGGCTACGCCTACGCGCCAAGCATCCTGGCTAAAAGGTTACTTGATACTCTTTAGCAAAGTAACTGCTTGATATTTACGCATCTACGTTAGCGTTATTTTTACACCTACCCAACAAATAGCATGAGATATTTGTCTATGCTTTTTGGAATTGATGAGTGGTAAAAACCAGGAGTTATAAATTTTGATTATAGTTATCGACAATTACGACAGTTTTACATATAACTTAGTGCAGTATCTGGGAGAATTGGCATCACAATTCCGAGTTGTAAATGATATTCAAGTTTTTCGTAACGACAAGATATCCATAGATGAGATTCGGGCATTAAAGCCGGAAGCCGTGGTTATTTCTCCTGGGCCAGGTCGCCCGGAAGATGCTGGAATTTGCTTAGAATTGATTGAACAGTTAGGACAAGATTTACCAATTTTGGGCGTCTGTTTGGGACATCAAAGTATTGGTCAAGTATTCGGTGGTAAAATAATTCCGGCTCCTGAGTTGATGCATGGCAAAACCTCTCAGGTGTCTCACAGTGGGGTGGGGGTTTTTCGGGGATTAGAAAATCCTCTAACCGCTACCAGGTATCATAGTTTGGTAATCGAACGTGAGACGTGCCCAGATGTGTTAGAAATCACTGCTTGGATTGAAGATAACACTATTATGGGAGTGCGACACCGGAACTATCCTCATATTCAGGGCGTCCAATTTCATCCAGAGAGTGTCCTGACATCTTCAGGAAAACAGTTATTGCGAAATTTTCTGGAACAGTTACAGTCGAGAGCATAATTAATGAAACGACGACAGTTGATGGGCTATGCTGGGGCGGGGTTGGTAACAGCTTTGCTTACTAACTTGGGTTCTGAATCTCAAGCTGATGCACAATCTAGCGGTTTATCAGTTCAGTGGTTGGGTCATACTTGCTTTCTTTTTACTGGTGGCGGTGCGAAAATCCTCGTCAATCCATTTCGGACAGCCGGCTGTACTGCTGGGTATCGTCCACCAAAAGTTGCAGTAGATTTAGTACTGATTAGCAGCCAACTGCTGGATGAAGGTGCTGTGGACATACTACCAGGAAACCCAAAACTCATCTACGAACCAGGAGTTTACGAGTTTAAAGGCATTAAGTTCCAAGGAATTGCCATAGACCACGATCGCAAAGGTGGTAGACAGTTTGGCTCAAATACCGCTTGGAGTTGGAAGCAAGGCGGAATTAATATCTTACACTTAGGGGGAGCTGCTGCACCCATTTCCATTGAGCAAAAAATCTTGATGGGTCGTCCCGATGTCGCATTCATTCCAGTGGGAGGCAGTGCAAAAGCCTACAATGCTGAAGAAGCAAAGCAGGCTATTCAAGTGTTAAATCCCAAGTTGGTGATTCCCACCCATTACCGCACACAAGCTGCTGATGCCGCTAAGTGCGATATTTCACCACTGGATGATTTTCTCACTTTGATGAAAGGTATGACAGTCCGGCGTAGCAATGGAGATAGTATTTCCATTAACCCTAAAGATTTGCCGGAAAGTAGCGTGATTCAGGTTTTGAGTTACAAGTTTTGAGAAGTACGGGATGAGTGGATGAGGGAGAAATCAATTCAAAATTCAAAATTCAAGAATTTATTTCTGCCTCCTGCCTCCTCTTTCCCAATGCCCAATGCCCCTAAATTTAGAACGTGTACCATTCTGAGGTAAGTTTATCAGCATCGCTAATCGGATTTGGAGTCGCTGTTGTCCCATCTATAGTCCAAATGGTGTCTGCACCTCCTGTCTGATCGCGCCAGTAGATGTCGGTCTTACCATCGCCATTATAATCGCCAAGGGATGGTGTCAAAGCTGCGTTTGTGGTCGGTAGGAAAGCTTGAGTAGCAACTGTTGTGCCATTCATCAACCAAGCGGTGTTCTCGCCGGTTTTGCTATTGTGCCAGAAGACGTCGGTCTTGCCATCGCCGTTGAAATCGCCAATTTGAGAAGTCCAGGATGAGTCAAGTGTATCTAAAGTACCCTGTGTGACTAAGATCCCATTCATCAACCAAATCTGGTTCTGACCTGTTTGAGTGTTTCTCCAGAGAATGTCAGTCTTATAGTCGCCGTTGAAATCACCAAAAGTAGGAGTCCAGGCAGCATCCTGCGATTGCAGCGCTAATTCAGTCTTTTGTGTGCCATCCATAAACCAGGCGGTGTCAGCACCGGTTGTCGGATTGCGCCAGAAAATGTCGCTCTTACCATTACCGTCGAAATCAACAATGGTAGGAGTTAGCGCTGGGTCTGTTTTATCTAAAACAGTTGAACTCAGAATTGTTGTACCATTCATCTCCCAAATAGCGTTCTCACCGGTTTTAGTATCATGCCAGAAAATATCGGTCTTGCCATCGCCATTGAAATCGCCAATCTCAGGAGTCCAAGCTGGGTCAAGGGTGGTTAGAGAAGCCATATTAGCAACTTTTGTGCCATCCATTAGCACAATGCTATTAGCACCGGTTGTCTTATTGCGTAATAAGAAGTCGGTTTTGCCATCACCATTGAAGTCACCAATTTTGTAAGTATAGGTGGATAGGTCAAATTTACCTAGAGAACCCTGTTGCAAAACTTTTGTACCATCCATCAACCGAATCATAATCTCACCGGTTGTAGGATCAGCCCAAACTTTGTCAGTTTTGCCATCACCGTTAAAGTCAGGAGTAATCGCCGCGCTAGTTATGTAAGGATTAGGATTGGGATTTGGTGATGTTTTGGTAGGCGCAGTCACTGCTTGTTGGGTAAACAATTGATCTTGTAGTGGTTGTGAGTAACTACTACTCCCAGTTCCAAAATTAGAATTTAAACTATCAAGAGAAGTTGTCAAGCTTTGTGATGTGGCAAAAGAATTTGATGCCATTTGATCTGTATTCAAAGACAAGTTTGATAGATTTGTATTTCCAATCATGATGCGTTTTTATCACTAGGTGTTATATTTTTTTAACTTTTTTAGCAATCTCTTTCTGTAACCAAATAACATTTACTAGACTTTAAATATTTTTTTATAAATATTTTTTCTTTATTAATGTCATTTTTTGAAGATAAATGTTTATTTGTTTTAAACGATTATGATGAAATTTTCAAGTTCTATATAAGCAAATGCAAAATATATTTTGTGTTTTATACATATTATGATGATTTATAGATAAAGATTGATGACTTTATCTATTATCATTGATATTTAAAAAGTTGAATTTAAACATACATATTTATGTAATTGTTACTGTACTACATAAAAATATTTACACTATGTAAATCTGATGTGATTACCAATAAGCTCCCCGACTTCTTTAAGACATCGGGGATCTGAGCTTTTCCAGATAATTGATTATTCTCCAACAATTTATGACTTGAGTAGAAAGAAATATTGGCTAGAATAATTTAGATTAGCAACTACCGAGAAGCATGGACTGTGCATCTGCTAGTTGCTAAAAGTGTAAAATAACACGATACTTTCATAAATACATCAACTATGCAAGCAGAATATCGGCAGCGTCGTGAGCAGTTAATGGCAAAAATTGGTGATGGTACAGCCATTTTTCGCAGTGCGCCAATGGCAGTGATGCACAACGATGTCGAGTATGTTTATCGCCAAGATAGTGATTTTTTTTACTTGACTGGTTTTAATGAACCACAGGCAGTTGCAGTGTTAGCGCCACATCATTCAGAACATCGGTTTGTGCTGTTTGTCCAACCGAAGGATCGCGAAAAGGAAGTATGGACTGGTTATCTTTCTGGGGTAGATGCAGCCAAGGAAATTTATGGTGCTGATGAAGCGTACCCCATTAGCGAGTTAGATGAAAAGTTGCCGCAGTATTTGGAAAAAGCTAGTCGGATTTACTATCACTTAGGACGCGATCGCACTTTTAATGACCAAATCCTGGGACACTATCAAAGTTTACTGCGGACTTATCCTAAACGTGGTACAGGTCCGATCGCTATTGAAGATACTGGGACTGTCCTCAACAGCATGAGATTGATCAAAAGTGAAGCTGAATTAGAATTGATGCGTCAAGCAGCTGCGATCGCCACGGAAGCACACAATTATGCCCAAAAAATCGCCGCACCTGGATGTTATGAGTATGAAATACAGGCGGAGATGGAACGGATCTTTCGAGTGCGGGGTGGCTCAGGTCCGGCTTATCCTTCTATTGTGGCTTCCGGTGTGAATGCTTGCGTACTGCATTACATTGAAAATAATCGTCAAATGCAGGATGGAGAATTATTGCTAATTGATGCTGGTTGTGCCTACGGTTATTACAACTCAGATATTACGCGGACATTTCCTGTGGGGGGTAAATTTACGCCAGAACAAAAGACACTGTATGAAATTGTTTTAGAAGCGCAAAAACAAGCGATCGCTCAAGTGCAACCAGGTAATCCCTTCAAATTAATTCATGATACAGCAGTACGTGTCCTCACAGAAGGTTTAGTCGAACTTGGTATTCTCAAAGGTGAAATTGACAAGTTAATTGAAGAAGAGAAATACAAACCATATTATATGCACCGCACCAGTCATTGGTTAGGTTTGGATGTTCATGATGTGGGAGTTTACCAGCATGGTGAAGATAAACCGCAGATTTTACAACCAGGTCAAATTTTGACAGTGGAACCAGGACTATATATTGTGCCAGATACTAAACTAGCAGAAGACCAGCCAGAGACACATCCTCGATGGGTTGGCATTGGTATTCGGATTGAGGATGATGTGTTAGTTACACCTGGGGGACATGAAGTGTTAACTGCGGGGGTTCCCAAAGCAGTAGATGAAGTGGAAAGATAAAAAATGGGGATGGTAGATAGCCCTGACGATTGGAAATAGCGGCTACACAGACAAAACCTGCCTCCGCAGGTTAACAAACCTTTGATTTTCTCTTAGTCCACGTTCGCGTAGCGTTCCGCAGGAAAGGTGGACTTTGCTTGTGTAGCCGCGAATTCTTGCCCAATACTTTTTTCAACTCTTCATTTCTAAGGGAAAAATGACGGTGAAAGTAGAACCAACACCTACCTGGGAAACTAGGTTAATTTGACCTTGCAATAATTTTACCAACCGGGAGACGATCGCTAACCCCAATCCTGTACTATCGGCAAGATAGGAACGAGCGCTAGAACTTACGCGAAAGTAGGGTTCAAATATCTGGGCTTGGTTTTCTGGTGCAATGCCAATTCCAGTGTCAGAAACTGCGATCGTCCATCTTTGGTTCTCCAACACCTGACATACGATAATCACAGTCCCCGACTCTGTATAACGAATCGCATTACTAACAAGATTTGTGACAACCTGTTGCAATTGGAAAGAATCTGTCACTAATTTTTCGGGAGCGCGATCGCAATCTGATACGATTTGTAAATTTTTTCCAGCAGCTAAAGGTTCCAACATTTCACACACATTATCGATTAATTGACGCACATCGGTAGGCACTAATTGGATTTTTATCTGTCCGGCGTCATAGCGTGAAAGTTCTAGTACATTATTGATCAGATGGAGTAACTGTCTACCATTGCGTAGTACCCGCTCAATATGTTCTAAATTAGTAAAGTTGTCTTTTATCTCAGTCTTTCGTCGTTGTTGGCGTAAAAACAGATCCGAGTAGCCAATAATGGAAGTTAAAGGATGTTTCAATTCGTGGGCTAGTTGCGAAAGATACTCTTGATTGGCGCTAATTAACCGCGTGAGTTCCTCATTATGGAGCTTTAGTGATGCTTGCAACTGCTGTAATTCCCGTAAGCGTTCCTCAACATAACTCTTGAAACACCGAGCGATCGCTTCATCTACAATCGCGTCAATCAAACGCATGGAACGAATTATCTCTGACGGGATTCCACTCAATAAATCTGGTTGTAGAACATCAAATATTGCTATTCGCAGCAGATGATATTCTCTAGCAATTTCTGCTGGATCAAAGCCTTGTTCGGCTCGAATCGCTCCATGCTGGAAACTAGCAGTAACTATTGACTGAATATCATTATCTTCAGATTTTGAAAGCACTGTCACCATAGCTCTCAAAACATTGGGGATATGATCCTTGATTGCTGTGTAAGATAAGTCATCAGCACTTTCAATCAGTCTATCCTTGCGAACTGCTGCAATCCATTTATTGAGGATAGTGTCCGTTTTTTCAGCCAGTAGTTGACTAAAATCCATTATGTTAAATTCAGCTAAGAGATAGATGAGTAAACTTCCATATCCAATTAGTTTACCGAGTGCAGTGATTTTCTACCAAATTTAGCAATATAGTTCACCTACCAAAAGAGATAGATTTTACACATTCTTTGGTTGGCTAGATTAACTATCCGTAGATAAGAATTAAGAAGTATAATATATATCTTAAGCTTGGCTAACAAAATTTTAGCCTTTAACAGTCTTGATGCTTGATTTAAGGGACTTCCAACAAATAAATTACTCAGCAGTTCTAGAAATTTCAGGGAAAGTCCCTGAGATAATATAATCATCGACTCATCTTCTCGATACCGAAATGGAAAAGGATACAGAGTAACTAAACTTATTGAACGCGCTTACATCCCCTTGTGGCTGGGGATTTCAGAAGGCAGAAGGCAGAAGGGAACCCACGTTTAAAAACGTGGGATTGAAGTAGGGACGACGCCAGATGCTCCACTTGGGATGCATCCCAAGACCGCACTGGCTCCCTTGTGTCTCGTGCTACGCATCTCGACACAAATCTTTTTATACTAGTGCGGCTCTAGACCCACAACTAAAGTTTTTATTAATACTTCTTTCCTTCTGCCCTCTGCCCTTCTTTGTAAGCGCGGCTAATCAAGAAGGCGATCGCAAAAAGATATGATAATTTACTTGTGGCTTGTGCGCGTGCATACACGTTACCCGAAAGTACAGTTTCAAGCCCAAGAATCCTAAGCTTTCAATGGGTGGGAGTGTCCAATTAACTGAGCGCCATCAAAATTCCTTGCCGAACCAAGAAGGGAAGAGCTATATTCCTCTATATTTATGATATCATTTGGCAACTCATCTTTTTACTCGTAAAATCGAAGACAAGATCAAGGTCAGTAGAAAAGAGTCCCTAAATTAATGAGTACGTTAATCAGTCAGGGTGGAAGAGCTATCACTAAATTTCAGGTGGTAGACCGGATAAACGATATCGCTTGGCAAGCTCACCAAGGTAGCGTTGCGGCGATTATTCAGCTATTGAACGAGAAGCTAGCCAAGTCTGGTGTCAGAACTAGAGCCATTTTTTCTGATGGTGTCTTACAACTTCTGTGTGAAGCGCCTAGGGTAGAGCAACTTGAGCAATCTCCTGTGGTAGAACAAATCGAGCAAATTCTTGAGTCCATCGCCCCGCGTCACATTCGCCGGGTTAATATCAACAGTCGAATTGTTCGGGAACAACAATTACTGTGGTTAAAGGAAATAGATAGCGATCGCGAAAACCAATTGCTTTGGTCACAGGAAATTACATTAATTCAGCCTAATATTATAAAGCAATTAATTAAAGATTTCACAGAAGCTCAAGCTGAACTAGGAAAACCAAATTTCCCTAAAACTCAAGTCTCTCGTCCCTTAGTACTTATTAGCAAAGAAAAACACAAAAATAAATCTGAAAAAAAGATATTAGTAGTAGTTGGTTTATGCTCACTGTTGTTGCTTAGTTGGGTTGTTTATGCCCAATTAGGTAATAAACTTAAAAATTTAATCAAACTAGAAACTTCCAAATCTTTCACTACAGAACATACTAACGAAGGGAAAGCCCAAATACCATTCTCTGCTCCTAACAATAGCCTTTCTGAACAACCTGATGACCCATTTGCAATATCTGTGCGAATTGCAAACCAAGCTTCTGCATCTGGAAAAACAGCCACAACCTCAACTCAGTGGTTAGAGATAGCTGCTAAGTGGCAAAGGGCTTCAGATTTAATGAGTACGGTGCCACAAAACCACAGCCGTTATCAAGAAGCTAAGATTCGGACTCAACTCTATAAGAAATATAGTGAGGCGGCACAGAAAGAAGCAGATAAGAGTAAATCTTAGTTTTTTGTTGTTGGCAAACTTCTAGTACTTACGCATTGACAGGAAATACCAAATATGGATGGCTTGAAAAGCCACATCTACAACGCGGATCTATATACTATTAAAGAATGATTAATGCCAGCCTAAAACGACCTATTTTGGTAAATGCATACCACGATTAATTTGTACATTACATAATGACTGGTGGCTCAAAATTTTCAGTCTTGTACAAAGTACTGTCGGGGAAAATTGGCAAAAATCGACCTTATTGTATTGTCAATAAAGTCGATAAAATCAAGCGGATTGATTCTTGGAGTCAATCGAAAATCAAAAATGTGTATTTCCCCTAACTCAGCAGTTCTCCTGTTTCTTGTAGGGAGTGCAAGCGGCGGTAAATACCCTCGTGACGCAAGAGTTCATCGTGGCTACCCACTTCTACAATCTTTCCTTGCTCCAGAACTACAATTTTATCAGCTTCCCGCACTGTGCTTAAACGGTGGGCAATAACAATGGTAGTGCAAGTGCCCTGAATCGATCGCATGGCTAGCTGAATTGAGCGCTCAGACTCATAATCTAAACTAGAGGTGGCTTCGTCAAAAATCAGCACGTCTGGTTGTACTAGCAACGCCCTCGCAATTCCCAAGCGTTGTCTTTGTCCTCCAGATAGTCTGACACCTCGTTCCCCGACGACGGTGTAATAACCTTGGGGTAAGTGCTGCATTACTTCATCGACTCTGGCAATTCTACAGGCTTCGTCAACCTGCTCCAAAGTGGCATTTGTCCTACCATAAGTCAGGTTATCCAATATAGTACCGTTGAAAACGTCTACTTCTTGGTGAACGATCGCTAGCCTTCGTCTATACTTACCTACATTCAAAGTGCAAATATCTTGACCATCAATCAGAATTTGACCTGATTGAGGTTCAAAATATCGCAATAGTAATTTCACTAAAGTAGACTTCCCAGAACCGGAACGCCCCACTAATGCCACTGTTTGGTATGGCTCAATCAACAAGTTGATATCTTGCAAGACTTGACGCTTAGTATCATATCCAAAACTGACGTGCGATAACTCAACTTTTCCAGTGAATTTATAAGGTGATTCTGTCTGGTTAATCTCTTCTAAAAGACCAGCTGAATCAGGTGCAGTTGGCTCTTGGAGAAATTCATGAAACCGCAGCATCGAAGAATAACGACGAGCAAAAACTTCTGCCAAAGTGCCAATAGGTTCTAATTCGGCATAAGCCATGCTAGAAAGAGTTAAGGTCATGATAAAGTGACCAAGAGAAATTCTCCCATGTACTGTTGCTGCTAGAGTCAAACCTAGGATCGTAAACACGCAAAACTGAATTACAGTCCTTTGCCAAGTAGCCAGTTTTACATAACCTTTGTGGATGCGATAATCAACCACCATTAGTTCACGATCCAAGCGTTGTTTTTGCCGTTTCAGTTCATTAGCTTCTGTTGCAAATGCTTTCACCGTTTTGATGTTGGTGATCAGTTCAGAGTTGCGGCTTTCCGTATCTTCTCCATATTTATCTAGAAGAGTTTCGTGCCAAATTA
Source organism: Nostoc sp. (assembly GCF_036917815.1). GTDB lineage: Bacteria > Cyanobacteriota > Cyanobacteriia > Cyanobacteriales > Nostocaceae > Nostoc. Next base: position 78,866 of record NZ_JBALEK010000058.1, read on the forward strand.
TCTGCTGTAAATTCTTCAAGGTAAAGCTAAGAATAACCACAAAGGAAATCAGATATAAAATCGCAATTCGCCACTCAATCATCAAGATAAAGACGAAAATTGCTAGTATACGAACTAGTCTAGGAATCAACTGTCCGGCAACTTCGGGGTATGTAAAAGTGTGGTTTCCAATACCTCTAGCTATTCTTGCAGCAATCCGCCCAGGGTTATTTTCATCATAAAATTCCAATGGGAGAGTGAGAATTTTTTCTATGGCTGTTTGGGCTTTCTGCCGACGCAGCCTTAAGGTTATATCCCAATGAAACCAATGGGTTAACCAAGGTTGTGTGGGCGCTCTTACTACGGTGACAATGAATATTAAACCCAGTAATACACCCAAAGATAGAGTTTTATTAGCTGGGTAATTGGTGATGTCAGAAAAAGTTGCGATCGCACTTTGAAGTGGTTTATCCAACGGTTGAGCAGACAAAACGTTTAAAATCTGCCCAATCGCATAAGGAACAACCAAATCAAGAATTTCGTAAATGCTGGATGTTGTAATACTGAAAAGACTCAGCTTCCAATCAGAGCGAAAGTAATTGACAATATCTTGAAATTTGGCCATGATGCACACCGTCCAAGAGCGCGATCGTAAACTTGGAATTAGTATATTACAAGCGTATTACAGGATAGTCAAGGGTTGTAGGTTTAAATCAGCCTTTTGGAGTAGTAGGCATTTGTACAGGGACAAATTCTAGGCGATAGCGATAGAGGGCAACTGGCTGAGAACCAGCTTTAAAGTAATCTGGATCTTGGGGTGAAAGATAGACAGCAGTAACTTGATCTGCCTCAATCGCCGGAGTAGATGTTGTAAGTTTATGATAAGCGGTGGTAGATTCTACAGAGTTTAAATAGGGGCGTGAACCGCCTTTAAATAGTTGTTGAAACACTTCTGTGGTGACGAACTTGCCATCAGAGGTAGTTTCTGTAGCCCGCGCAGTCACAATAGAAACTAGTTGGCGGCTGCTACGCAAAAACGTAATTTGACGATTAGGTGAATCTGGATCTACTTTGACTAATAACACTGCTTTATCCCCTAAATAAGCCCGTGCCAAATTCAAACTATTAAATGCTCTATCTGCTATTAAAATGGGGGATTTGTTATCTATCCTAGGTAATATATTTAACCCAGAAAGATGTGGTTGATCTTTCACAAATCTTACTACAAAATTCACAAACTGGTTTAATTGTCGGCGATTACCTTCAAACCCTGGCGTTACGATTTCTGGTGCTAAAGGCGCAGCTAAATCTACCAAAGTACTTGTAACTTGCCAAGTACCAGCCATCCATTCAGGGTAAACTAAATCTCCCGATGCTGGCTGCACAGAGGTTAATTTTTCCCACTGAGGAAAGTTGGTTAACCGTTCAGATAACTCTCCGGCTTCAGCTTCTCCACTCCATAGCAGGAAAAAAGCAATTAAGCAAAAACTCCAAATCGCTTTTATAAAAAACATTAGCAGTTTTATATTTAACGTTTATTATTTATTGATTAAAAATTAATCTATAGTATCGACTCTTATTGATTTTAGTGAGAGCGCCTCAAGGCGGTCTTATAATGTCAACAAGACTATTATATTGTCACAATTGTTATAGCTGAAATGGATTCAATGTATATATATCACAACCCTCAAAATCCTTAATATTTCTAGTAACAATTGTTACGGTCGCTTCGTAGTGGTATCTCTAAGCTATAATCTTCTTCAGTACATAACTGCTGAAGTTCTTGAAAGACTTGAGCTAGAGATGTTTTCGTAGCTTTTTGTCGCTAGTTTAAAAATTCTTGAAAAAGCTCAGGATCTAGAATTGCGGCCACCAATTCCTCTTCAGTATAGATTAGCTGAGGTTCTTGACTAGTCGCATTAATTATTGAGGGTAGCTGTTTTTGGGCTTCGTCAAGCGTCCATTTCATTCTAAAAATCTCCAAGCTTTGGAAACATTTCATATAGAGACTTTTCTCAATGGTTGGTTCTTTGCAGTTTTTTCCATCAAGGAACTACGTAAACATCTTTTGATTTCCGAAACATCCGCAGTTTTCAACATACCAATGAGCAATATTAAATTTCTGCTGGTAAAGGTTGCCAAATTTCCCCATACTGTTCTTTCAAAGCCAGCCAAGCTTCCACCTGACCGGGTTCATATTCCCCCGGTTTACCCCATTGTAAAAATAGGCTCAAAGCGGATTCTTGTTTCTCATCTAAAAAGCGAATTGCATAGGTAGTAAAGTTACCTCTTTTTGCCTCACCAGTTTCAAATTTCACTTGAATAATTTTATCCATATTCAAGTGAAACTCAAAGCCTTCGGTGTGCATATTTGCATATTTACCTTTGGGCAATTCTGCATAAAATAGCTTTTCAATTTTGCCTCGTGCTTCTAATACAGCAGCGCTGCTAGTAACAATTAAACGTAAAGTTCCCAAAGTCTCACAAGCTGCTAAAAATTCTTTCAAAGTAGTACTCATAAATTATTATCCTTTCTTAGTTTTTTACTAATGATTAATGACCAATGACTATTTTTCATATTGTTCATAAGCAGCAACAATACGCTGAACTAGAGGATGGCGCACAACATCTTTTTGGGAAAATTCGCAAAAGGCAATGCCTTCAACGTGTTTTAAAATTTGTAAAGCCACTCCTAAACCCGATTGTTGGTGAAGTGGTAAATCAGTTTGTGTCATGTCGCCTGTAATCACCATCCGCGAACGGAAACCCAAACGAGTCAAAACCATTTTCATCTGAGCGGGTGTAGTATTTTGAGCTTCATCGACAATTATAAAGGCGTTATTGAGGGTGCGTCCTCGCATATAGGCGAGTGGGGCGACTTCAATCACACCGCGTTCCATTAAACTGGGTACTTTTTCTGGGTCGATGAATTCATAAATAGCATCGTAAAGTGGGCGAAGATAGGGATTAACTTTCTGCTGCAAGTCTCCAGGCAAAAAACCGAGTTTTTCACCGGCTTCGACAGCAGGGCGAGTTAAAATTAACTTTTCAACTTGGTTCGCAAGGAGTGCTTGCACGGCGACAACAACGGCAAGATAAGTTTTGCCAGTACCGGCAGGACCAATGCCAAAGGTGAGATCGCGTTTACGGAGTGCGTCGATATATTGACGCTGGCGAAAGGTTTTGGCACGGATTTCTTCACCCCGGCGACTTTTGGCGAGGACATCTCGTTGTAAATCTTGTAGTTCTCCTTGGCGATCGCTATCGATGGCTTGACGGGCTGTTAAAATATCGGCACTGGAGATAGTATGGCCTTTAATCCAGAGGTCTTCAAGCGATCGCACTAATCGAGAAGCCAGATCAATTTGCCCTTGGGTACCAGAAATGACTAATTCCTGTCCGCGTAGGACTAAAGTGGCTCCTGTTTGCCGAGATAGGAATTTGAGATTTTCTTCTCCATCTCCCCCAAGAGCGATCGCGCTGGCAACATTCGGCAGCTGAATTGTTAAGGCACCTGCCATAGTATTTCTTAATTGGTGAGGATCTGTGTTTGACAAAGGTTAATGTTTTCTCGCTAAGGACGAAATTACAGTTTTATTACTGACGTTTTGGAAAAATATTTGTAACAAATTAATTGCCTGTAGGTGTCAGCTTAGAGTCAAGGCGAATGGAATTCGCGGCTACACAAACAAAGTCTGCCTCCGCAGACTAAGAAAAAATTGAGTTTTGAAACCCACGGAGGTGGGTTTTGCTTGTGTAGACGCGGTTTCTAACCGCCGATTTCTTTCCATCTTTACAAAAATTCTGAGCGGAGGTAACAACAACCGCTCAGACTTGCTCTCTAGTTTTAACCTAGCGGAGGCGCGGTTTAACAATGGGTTTAGGCCCATCATTTGCACGCGGTTCTCTCTTTGTTGGCGGTGGCGATCGCTCTTCTGTGTCTTCATCAAAAGACATACCCTCGCGGCCTGGAGTGGTGCTGCCGTAGATATCCAGGTATGCTGATTGCCCAGCTGCGGTTGCGGCTGCGGCAATTACTGTGCGAATCGCCTGAATATTGCGTCCCCCTCGACCAAACACTTTACCTTTATCTGTGCTTTCAAAGGCGATGCGAACCCAAACCCGGTTAAGGGCTTGAGAAATTTCACAATCGACGCTTAATGTCTCTGGAGCTTCCAAAAACGGCTGCACCAAAAACCGAACCAGCCCAGCATAGTTAGGGCTAGCTGTTGGGAGTTTTGTTCCGAAATTATGATGCGGCTGTTGCACTGACCTGCTCAAAAACATTAGCTTTTACTAGAATGCGACGAACGGTGTCAGTGGGTTGAGCGCCTTGTTGTAGACGCCTGACGATACCGGGAACGTCTAGTCGCACTTCATCGGTTCTGGGGTTATAAAAACCCAATTCTTCTAAGGGACGGCCATCGCGGCGAGCGAGGTTGTTAATGGCGACAATGCGGTAACTTGCTTCCCGCTTTTTACCGAATCGCTTCAAGCGCAGTTTGATCATGGTTGAAGAATCATTCTCCTGTTGTTAGATATTAGTCAGCAACTAATTGGTGACGAAGTAACCGAAATCTGGCTGTTGCCGAGAAATTGAGGGTTAGTTTCCTCTGCTGATAAATTCTGAGGTCGAAATGCTAATTTTAGCACTGCCTAGCATTTGCTGCTATTTGTCATTAGTCATTTGCAAATTACCAATGCCCAATGCCCAATGCCCCATCCCCAATAACTAAAGATTGCCAAAGCCTTTTTTCTTTTTATCTTTGGGTTTCTTCTTTTTCGCAGCTGGGGCACCATCATAACCTCGCCATCCGGGGGCTGCGGGACGATTACCAGCACCTGCGAAGGCGTTACCCATACCGCCACCGCCGAACATTCCCGGCATTCCAGGGAAGCCACCTTGACCCATTTGCTGCATGAGCGATCGCATTTTTTGGAAATCACCCACTAATTTAGTCACATCTGACTCTCTATAGCCGGAGCCAGAAGCAATCCGCCGCCGCCGACTAGGAGAACTGGCTAATAAATCGGGGTCATGGCGTTCTTGGCGAGTCATGGAGTTAATCATCGCCTCACAGCGTTTCAGCTGGGTTTCTCCCTGTTTGAGTTGATCGTCTGAGAGCTTGTTCATCCCTGGAATCATCTTGATTAAGCCTCCCAGAGAACCCATGTTCTTCAGCATCCGTAACTGCTTGAGAAAGTCAGTAAAGTCAAACTTCGCTGACAAAATTTTCTCCTGCATTTTCTCAGCATCGGCTAAGTCAAACTCTTCCTGGGCTTTTTCTACCAGGGTTAGCACATCGCCCATACCGAGAATCCGCGATGCCATGCGATCGGGATAAAACGGTTGCAGTGCCTCGACTTTCTCACCCACGCCCACAAATTTAATCGGCGCTCCCGAAATCTTCCGCACTGACAACGCTGCACCACCACGGCTATCACCATCCATCTTGGTGAGAATCGCCCCAGTAATGCCGATCTGCTCATGGAAGGTACGGGTAAGATTTGCGGCCTCTTGACCAGTCATCGCGTCCACCACCAACAGAGTTTCATGGGGTTGGACAGTTGCTTTGATGCGGGCTAATTCCGCCATCATATCTTCGTCAATTTGTAGGCGACCAGCAGTATCAATAATTACTGTGTTTACACCTTCTGCCCTAGCGCGTTCTACACCTTGTCGGGCAATTTCTACCGGATCGGCGTCGCTTCCTAGTTCAAATACTGGTACGTCAATTTGCTTACCCAACGTTAGCAACTGGTCGATGGCGGCTGGGCGATATACGTCTGTCGCTACCAATAAGCAGCTACGCTCTAATTTTCTCAGATGTAAGGCTAACTTAGCCGTAGCTGTGGTTTTACCAGTACCTTGCAACCCAGCCATGAGAATAATCGTAGGCTGTTCCGGGGCTTCTGCGATGGGAACATTTTCTTCTCCCATCACCTGCACCAGTTCATCGTGAACAATTTTGATGAACTGTTGGTCAGGTCGCACGCCGGTAATCACCTCGGCTCCCTGTGCTTTGGTTTCAACTTCACTAATAAAATCTTTGACTACCTGGAGATTGACATCTGCTTCCAACAGGGCGCGGCGCACTTCGCGCAATGCATCTTGAATGTTGGATTGAGAAATTTTGTCCTGTCCCCGCAGTTTTTTCCAGGCGGATTCTAAACGGTCAGATAATGCATCAAACATAATGTAATTACAGGTAGTTAGCCAATGGGGAATTTTAAACCGCCGATGAATGCGATTTGGAATTTCCGCTAAAGTTTTAACGTGCTATTTACCAGCTTAGTATTTTTCACCCCGACTGTAGCAACCAGATACCTACCTTTCAAGTACAGTGAAGGTAAGAATGGCTATTGTACAGCGAGAACCTACATCACATATCGCTATGACTAGCAACACACTGCTTCAACCCACAGAAATCGTCCACTTATCGGGTATCAGTTGGCAAACTTATGAAAACTTGTTAACTGAACTTAGTGCTAGTCGCCGCCTCCGGCTTACTTACAATCGAGGTACTTTAGAAATCATGGTTCCCTCACCATGAACATGAACGGTACAAAAAAGTATTAGGTCGATTTGTCGAAACTCTAGCGGAAGAACTAGAAGTTAGGATTCAGCCCCTTGGTTCTACTACTTTCAAACGTCCAGAACTGAGTGGTGCAGAACCAGGTGAATGCTTTTACATTAAAAATGTCAAGTTTATTAAGGGCAAAAAAAGAATTAATTTACAACAAGATCCACCGCCAGACTTGGTAGTGGAAATTGATATTAGCAGCAGTTCCAAAAATCGTTTTCAAGTCTATGCTGATATGGGTTTACCAGAGATTTGGCGTTATGATGGCACTATTTTTAGTATAAATATCTTACGAAATGACAAATATATAGTTGTTGACCAAAGTTTAGCATTTCCTAATTTGCCTCTAACAGAAATTGCTGATTTTTTACAACAGATTGAAGAAAAAGATTATCTAGAGTTGGTGAGCGATTTTCGCAACTGGGTTAGAAGTAAAATTGATTAAAATTAATGCGCTAAACGTAATTAAAAATTACACAATTACTATTATTCCTTAGACCCCAAAACTTCTCAAATACTCTTGGATACCTATGACTAGCAACACACTGCTTCAACCCACAGAAATCATCCACCTATCGGGTATCAGTTGGCAAACATACGAAAACTTGCTAACTGAACTTAGTGTTAGTCGCCGCCTCCGGCTTACTTACAATCGAGGTACTTTAGAAATTATGGTTCCTTCACCTGAACATGAACGATACAAAGAAATTATGGGTCGATTTGTCGAAACTCTAGCAGAAGAACTAGAAGTTAGAATTGACTGCCTTGGTTCTACTACTTTTAAACGTCCACAACTTAGTGGAGCAGAACCAGACAAATGCTTTTACATTGAAAATATTAATGTAATCAGAGGCAAAAAAAGAATAGATTTAACGCAAGACCCACCGCCAGATTTGGTAGTGGAAATTGATATTACTAGCAGTTCTAAAAATCGCTTTGAAGTCTATGCTGATATGGGTGTGCCTGAAATCTGGCGATATGATGGCAATTCTTTTAGTATTAACATTTTACAAAATCAGAAATATATATCTTTTGAACGGAGTTTAGCATTTCCCAATCTGCCATTAACAGAGATTTCTAATTTTTTAGAGCAGGTGGGAGAAAAAGATTATTTGGAATTAGTTAAAGAATTTCGGCAATGGGTTAAAAGCCAAATTTAATATCAATCAAAATAGCGAATTAATTTAGACAGATTTAGAAGCATATATGTCGCAGCGAATCAAAGTATATTCATACTCGATATACCACTCGTCAAATTCATATATTGGTATTGCTCTTGCCGAAAAAGCATTGCAGGGTTTACCTGTTGATATTGAACGACGACCAATCTACATACCGAAGGAGCGAGGTATAAAGGTCGCTGACCTGCAAGGACGAAGTGAAAGCGCCCTGTTATCGTCGTATCACAAAGAAGATTGTCTGCGGTGGGCGAAAAAGTACGGCATTGAAATTCGGCTCAAGGAGTATGAAGAATTTCGTCGGTGGGTCAAGCGCTGGGAAAAAATGAAGTTTGGTCGCGAAGAACTGACCGCGAGGGCGTATTACGCTGCTTGTGGAACTGGGAAGGAGCATCTGCTTGATGCGGCTTTCTTTCGAGCGACGTACATCGACCTTCTGGATGTTAACGATGAGTCTGTGATTAAGAAAGTTGCAAATGATGTTGGGCTGAATGGCGATCGCATTCTTGAGTTAATCCAAGGCGAAACAGCAAAACTTGCAGCAGTAGCAGCCTTAGCAGAATACGAGCAATTTGGTTGTCCTGGAGTGCCAACTTGGGTAGTAGAAGGCGAAAGATTTTGGGGAAAGGATCGTGTCGATTGGGTAACAGAAAAGGTAAAACAATTATGTAATATTACCGTGAACAATGATGCGTGAGCAAGCTCGTAGTAAGGACTTTAGTCCTTATTTTCTCAGCATTAAAGTCTTTATTACAAACCATCAAAACTAATAGGGTAGCACACCTAGCTGTGCTACCCTACGAATTACCTGTATTGCAAGCTACCCAAGTTTTGGGTTATGAAATCCACATTATCTAGTAATGATTCAGGTTAATGCCAGCTTCTTTTGCCATTGCTTCTAACCCATTAATTTGTAGGGTTTTGATTGCTTTAGTAGACAGCTTTAATCTTACCCAGCGATTTCCGGCTTCCCACCAAACACGCTTGTTTTGCAGATTAGCGTGCTGAAGGCGTTTAGTACGGCGGTGGGAGTGGGAAACAGCAAAGGCGTTATTTGCCTTCTTACCAGTTAGTTCACAGCGACGGGACATAGCAAGTATCTCCAGATTCTTATTTTAATACAGCCTTTCCATTTTAGGTCTTAGGCAACAGAAGTGGGGAATGGGGAATGGGGAATGGGGAGTCGGGGAAGTGGGGGAAGAATAAGCATTAACCATTAACCATTAACCATTAGACCTCTTGCAAAAGTCCCCTAACACCCCACCCCCAACCCCTAAGAGCTTGCGGGGAGGGGAGACTTTGACGTAAGTTAAAGGCGGGGTGGGGTTCTTTTTTTGATTTATGCAAGAAGTCTATTAAACAATGCCCAATACCCAATGCCCAATACCCAATTCCCAATGCCCCAAGCACTACTTACTAGCTTGTTCCGTCAACTTAGTGAGTACCTCATTCGATCGCTCGACGAAAGATTTCATTCCCTCAGCGTCAAATCCTTTCTGAGACATCAGCGCTAAATCATAGACGTGTTGGCAAATCAAGTTGACTAACTGATCTGTAGACGATTGACCGTCACCTTGAATAATACTACCTTGGCTAATATTTGCCAGATTTTGAATTAGTGGGTGAGCAGTATTCACTAGCAAAACGTGGTCTTCGGGAAACTCTGCTGACTGCTGCTGCATCATGGCGTTCATTTCCCGCAGGCGGCGGAGAATCTCTGGTAAAAGCACGATCGCAGGTGGTGTACCTTGAGGATCGTCTGATTTCAATGCTTCGGTACGGATGTTGAGTTTGGGTTTGTTGAGGGATTTCTCAAATAACTCTTTAATCGTCTCACTCCGGGTTTTATTCGTGTTGGGATCAACAATTTCCGTAGCTTTGTCTTGTTCTAGCAGGGTATTATCTAAATCTGAGTCTACCCGCGTAAATTTGACATCCTGATATTCCCGCTCTAGGAAGTTGATAAAGTGGGTGTCGATGAATGAGTCCATAAACAGGACTTCCAAACCTTGATTTTTGTGCAGTTCTATGTATGTAGCTTGGGTTGCTCCATCGGTGCTGTAGAAAACCCGGTTTTCGTTGCGTTCTTTGTTGCGTTCTAGATACTCTTTCAGGGTAGTATAGGGAGCGCTGGGTGCTGAGTTCTCAGAACTGGGCGAGGGAGTGACATCTTGCCAAGCATCCCCGTCTGAAGATTGTACCTCAACCACTGGAGTTTCAGCAGCAACTTTTTCTGTCAATTTGGCGGTGGTGCGGAAGACGATGATATCTTCAATTTGTTTTTTGAATTTATCGTCGTTGAGAGCGCCAAATTTTACAAAGGTGCCGAGGTCTTTCCAGGCGCTAATGTATTGTTCGCGGTTGTCGCGGAAAAGTTCTTTGAGGCGATCGCCTACTTTTTTGGCAATGTAATCACCAATTCGCTTCACGGTGCGATCGCCTTGCAAAGCACTACGCGATACGTTCAGAGGAATATCGGTACTATCAATCACACCCCGCATCGGCATCAGAAATTGTGGGATAATTTCTTCGCAGTTGTCGCTAACAAAAACTTGATTGCAGAATAGCTTGATCTGCCCTTTGGTTACATCTACATCCGGCCTCATTTTGGGAAAATACAGAATCCCGTTGATGATAAAGGGATAATCTGTATTTAGATGTACCCATAACAGGGGTTCTTCCTGAAAAGGATACAGGTAGCGGTAAAACTCTAAATAATCTTCTTGACTCAGATTACTTGGAGAATCTCGCCACGGTGCTTTTTGCTTATTTACTACTTCACCATCGAGTTTAATTGGGACTGGCAAGAAGTCGCAGTAAGTCTTGACAAGATTCTTAATTCGTGCTGATTCGAGAAACTCCTCCTCTTCTCCTTCCAAGCTGAGAGTAATAGTAGTGCCGCGAGTTGTCCGAGGCGAATCTTCGAGGGTGAAAGCTGGGGAACCATCGCAAGTCCAGTGAACCGCTTGCGCCCCTTCTTGATAGGAGAGGGTATCAATTTCTACCTTTTGCGCCACCATGAAGGAAGAGTAGAAACCAAGACCGAAGTGACCGATTATCGGTTGGTCTGATTTGCCTTCATACTTATGAATAAATTCTTCAGCACTAGAGAAGGCAACCTGATTGATATATTTCTTAACTTCATCGGCGGTCATCCCAATACCGTTATCGGAAATCGATAGGGTTTTCTGATCTTTGTCAATGGCAATTTCAATTTCTGGTTCGCCGATATCTCCAGCATAATCTCCAGCGCGGGATACCATTTTCAGCTTTTGGATGGCATCTACAGCGTTGGATACCAGTTCCCGCAAGAAGATTTGGTGATCTGAGTAAAGCGACTTCTTGATGATGGGGAAAATATTATCAGTATGAATACTGATGGTGCCTTGTTCTAGCATAATTGGTAATCTTCGATGTTAGTATCTGAAATGATGATAGTAGGTAATACAACTTAGCCCTCATGTTTTCCAGGATAAACCCGGAGAACACAGAAAGGTATGATACCAATTAGGATTCTAAAATCATAACTTAGGCGATCGCACCTTTTTTAAGGATTGTTTGCCCCCATTATCTGATTCGGATTTCCCTACTCCCTTATCTCCCTCATCTCCCCCATCTCCCCACTCCCTAAGTATTACTAGAATTCTTCTGCAACACCAAAAAATAATGGTATGGATAACTGGGATCGATAAATTCTTGCTTGACAGTTAACCCAGCTTTGGCAACAGAGTTTAAAATTCGGGTTTTGGGATATCCTTTCAAACCCATTTCCCAGTAATGTTCGTCACAGACTGGCGTTGTACTCCAGAATTTCGGCATATTGAATAATAAATACCTTGGTCTACCTGAAAAAGAGGTATTGATCTGAAACGAGAGGTATTGGGTGCAATAGGGAATCGAAATCACTAAAAATTTCTTTGTTGCTTCTGCCAGTTTTTTCAATGCTGCTTCTGACTCAGGGTAGGGAAAGTGTTCCAGAACTTGAAACAGAACGATCGCATCAAATTTATCTTTTGGCAATGAAAAATCTGTGGTCAAATCCAAGATCATTTCTGGCTTGAGGTTGGGGTCAACATCGGCGGTAGTGACGTTGTATCCATTATTCTTCAGGATATCTGTTAACAGAGAATTAAAAATGCCAATTTCCAAAACGTTTTTTACCTGATTACCCAGCGAAAAAATTAGACGCACCTGGTGATGGTAACTAACGAGGCGATTTTTTGATAAATATTCTGAATTTCTAATATCTAGTGAGGTGATGAGTTGCATAAAACTTGCCTACCTAAGCTGATGGATTGACAAATATGGTGGGTATACAACTACAGGATTCCCGGAAAAATCGTGAAAGTAACAGCACCTTGATCGAACGACATAGCGAAGGGAAGCGATCGTTTTGTGCAACAGACTCTGATCAAAGGCTATGGTGGAATGGCACTAAGTTAAGATATAGCCCTTGCCCTCACTGGAACAAGCCTCCAGGCTGGGAACCCATTCTGGGAGGGCTGCCGCCTCCTTTTTCTTGACGAGAGGCAGCAGCCCATTCGGAATACATTCCCAGTCTGAAGACTGGGAACGAGGTTACACAAGGCTTTCGGCTTTACAAGCGTGCCATTCGGCTATGGTGTACACACAAGTCTTCTAAAGTTGTCCTACAGACTTTTGATCCCCCCAACCCCCCTTAAAAAGGCAGGGCTGTTTCATTCGATCTCTTAGAGATTTTGTCAATAGTATAAGTCAGAAATTTGCTTGATTTGGTCATTGAAAAGATACCACTTCAACGAGTAAATTTCAGTGCAAACGCGATTTTCTTGCCCAATCAGGTTTTTTATTCACCTGAATTTTCTGCTTGAAGCGCTTGTAAATCAGAGCCTTTTAGGGAATGAAACAGCCCTGCCTTAAAAAGCAGGGCTGTTTCATTCCCTAAAATAGGTAAAATAGCAAGTATTGAGGGGATAAAAGATCATGGGTGGGAATCTGATTGAGCAATTGCGGCAAGT
>NZ_JBALEK010000059.1:0-3577 GCF_036917815.1 Nostoc sp.
TTTTATTTATCATTTTACCAATTTTTACAACTATCTATGTAATTTTGGAATCTCCCTTAGTTTTTATTAGTAAATAAGATGCGTTTGCCCTGAGCTACCTCCAGCCTTGGACGATCGCGCCGCCGAAAATGCTACGATTCACCTCGCTGGTGAAGATGCTATAGGGAAAGGCGGGATCAAGGGCACTGCTCTCGTCCAGCGTCCGGATCTGTTCCGGGGTGAGGCGGATGTCCAATGATGCCAGATTGTCATACAGTTGATCGAGCAAGCTTGCACCCAGAATCGGCGAGGTAATGCCAGACTGTGCCAAAACCCAGGCAAGGGCGACCTGCGCCAAGGGGCGATCGACTTGGGTTGCCACCGTTCGCAGGGTATCAAGGACGCGCCAGTTACGATCGGTGAACATCTGGTTGCCGAAAGGATTGGGGCCAATCAGCCGTCCTTGACCGCTCGCCCCCGCCTCCTCGCGCTCGTACTTGCCAGTGAGGAAACCGGCAGCAAGCGGACTCCAGGCACAGATGCCGAGACCGCATTCACGGGCGGCGGGCAGATGTTCGCGCTCAATGCTGCGTTCAACGAGCGAATACGCCAGTTGCATGGCGATGGGCCCAGGAATGTTATGCGCTGTGGCGATCGCGGCTGCCTTGGCAGTGTACCAGGCTGGCACATTTGAGAAGCCGAAGTAGCGGATCTTGCCGACGCGCACCAGGTCGCCGAGCGACTGTAGTACTTCTTCAACAGGCGTCACCATATCCCAGGTGTGCATCCAGTAGAGGTCAACGTAGTCAGTACGGAGGCGGCGCAGCGAACCCTCAAGCGCCCGATGCATGTTTTTGCGTCCGTTGCCGCCCGCATTCGCGTTGCCCGGTTCGCCGCCGTGAAAGCTGAACTTGGTTGCAAGCACTAGTTGGTCGCGTAGGCTGCGATCGGCGATATAGCTACCAATCAGTTCCTCGCTGCGACCCTTGGCATACACATCGGCGGTGTCGATGAAGTTGCCGCCAGCATCGGCATAGGCATGGAAGATGGACTCAGAAACCTCATCGGGCGCACCCCATCGCGGGGTGCCGAAGGTCATGGTGCCGAGGGTGAGCGGGCTGACGATCAAGCCGGAGTGTCCGAGAGTGCGGAAGGCGGTAAGGCTCATAGGTTTCTTTTCTGGCTGAAACAACAAAGTCGATGAAGAGTGCTGAGTTAAAAGTGCTGTTAGCGGATAGCTAAGGTTTAGCCCGTGCTGGGTAAGAAGAGGAGTACTGAGTACTCAGAATGGTAAAAGTGTCTTGTATGTGTCAATCAAGCTCATGACGCAAAGAAGGGACACAGAAGTGATGTCTTCAATACCTAGAAGGCGCTGGCTGTCGGGCGGACAATGATTTCGTTGACATCGACATCATCCGGTTGGGACACAGCAAATAAGACAGATTGGGCGATCGCCTGAGGGGTGAGGGCAGTTTTGCGGAGTTCTTTCAAGAAGCCTTTTACTGCATCGTCCGTGATATCAGAGCCGAGTTCGGTCTCAACGACACCGGGGGATATGATGGTCACGCGAATGTTCTTCGACTCCTGGCGCAGTCCATCAGATATCGCCCAAACAGCATATTTTGTCGCGGAATAGACTGCACTGGTTGGCCCTACCATGTGAGCAGCGATCGACGCAGTATTGATAAACTGTCCGCCGCCTTGTGCTTCCATGATCGGTAAACCAGCCGCAATGCCGTTCAATACGCCACGGATATTTACATCAATCATGGTGTCCCACTCCTCGACTTTCAGGGCATTCATTGGAGACAAGGGCATCACACCTGCATTGTTGAAGATCACATCGACGCGACCAAGTTTTTCTTTAGCAAAATGAATGAATGCTTTCACATCCTCGCGATCAGTGACATCCACTGCTTTGAATTCTGCAATGTTTCCCTGGTCGCGGATCTCTTTGATAATCGCTTCTAGCTTTTCTGTACGCCGTGCCCCCAGAACTACATTTGCACCGTTTTGAGCAAGTAACTTCGCTGTGGCTTCACCAATGCCACTACTGGCTCCAGTAATCGCAATAACTTTGTTTTCTACATTTAACATGATGACTGTCCTTGCTGTTGAGGTTGATTTGACTTAGAAAAATATGCCTCTAGAGACTTCAATTCTTTGGGTATTTACTCATCGGTTTCCGCGATGGGTGAATGGCCACAGTAGGCGATCGCAGAAACAACACTGTTCACTTTTGCCTCACTGCTGCGATCCGTCACGATTACACCAACCCCTTTTTTCGCCAGCGCCAAAGAGGTATTTTTCGCCAGTCCTTGGCTCGCTCCTGTGACTAAAGCAATTTTTGCCTTGTTTCTCTTCATTGCCTCATCCTTTCAGCATGGGTTCATCATAAGGTTGAAAAGCTTTTCCCTAAATACACAAACCTTGCAGATGATTGCCTAATCCTCTCAAGTCAGGCGTTGGCAAGGGAGAAATATTCTCTATAATGAGCGTATGAGGATGGTATCAGTCAGGAATGAGCGCGTGGTGATTGAAACACTGAACTATGAAGCGGCAATCAGCAAGTGTGACGAACTGGCAGCATTAGTCGCCCGGCACACTGACAGTAGGGGAAACGGTGTTCATCCAACGGCAATTAGTCAGTTAGAATTCATGCGGCAATCTGATACTTTAGCCACAATGCAGGGAGTCGCCGAACCGATTCTCGGCATTGTCGTTCAAGGCAAAAAAGAAGTGTTGCTGAATGAGGAAACCTATCAGTATGGCGTAGCTCAATATCTAGTGGTTTCGGTAGATTTGCCGCTCTGTGGATGTGCGATCGAGGCGACACCTGCGAAGCCGTATCTAGGATTTAAGCTAGATTTAGACCCCGTTCAACTCTGTGACATTATTGCTCAAACTAACCCAAGCATGGGTAAGAAAGAAAACTCGGTTAGAGGCTGGTTCATCAGCGATGCCGATCCATCGTTGATTGATTGTGCTATCAGGCTGACACGGCTTTTGGACACACCGCAGGATATTCCATTCCTAGCACCAATGATCGTCCGCGAAATCTACTACCGTTTGCTAATTGGTGAACAAGGTGAAGCAGTTCGCCAAATTGCCACATCGGGCAGCAATATGCAGCGCATTGCTGAAGTGATAAAACTTATCAAGGCTGATTTTACAAAGCCACTGCGGGTTGAGGATCTAGCTCTTCAAGCTAATATGTCTCCTTCCTCGTTCCATCGCCATTTCAAAGAAGTCACCTGCATGAGTCCGCTGCAATATCAAAAGCAATTAAGACTATTGAAAGCGCGTCACCTGATGCTTGCCGAGAATGCCGATGCGACCCGTACTGCCTATCAGGTGGGGTACGAAAGTCCTTCACAGTTTAGTCGCGAATATTCTCGGATGTTTGGTGCGCCTCCTATGAAGGACATTGAACGATTACGAATAGCTTGAGCAAAGACTGTGTAGTTTGCTACAGCTAACTGCAAACATCCAGAGATATAGCTTTTACAGCAATTTTCAGGTAATTGAACCACAAACTAAGTTAGAATGAAGAGATAATATTGTATGAATAAATGCCAGTATCTTACTCAAAGGATTT
>NZ_JBALEK010000060.1:0-128937 GCF_036917815.1 Nostoc sp.
TGGGAATGGAGTGTCTGGAGTTGCTGATGGCTGGCGATTTGTGGGTAATAAAGGTTCCGTTGTCGGTGGATTGGTATTTTCTGGGACTGGAGTGGTCTCAGGAGTTGGGGAAGGCGTTGGTTGTTGAATAGCTGGCGGTGGAATGTCTGGAGTCGTAGATGGCTGTTGAGTAGGGCTGGGATTGATTTGAGTGGTTTGTGCAGTTCTTAGCTTTGTGGAGGTTGGTGCCATTACCTGTGGGGTCGCGTAGGCGTAGCCCAACCCAGGCATCGCTGCTGGATTGGCAGGGTAAATTGCGACAATGCGAGATTGTGGATTTTCCGCCTCTTTAACCTCTGCGGGTTGAGATAGAGATTCTAGACTTTTACTAGAGTTACTTTGACCAGTGTCCTTTTCTGGCTGCTGATTTGTTTCTAATGTCAAAACTTCTGTTGTCTGTTTTGAACTGTTGGCGGTTTCGGCTTTTGCACTCAATGAGCCGCCCAAAGGGACTGCAATTGCTACTACTGCCAGCAATACGGGAGATAAACGCATTTTACTTAGATTCCTCTTCACGACCACACACACACCATCACAAATTAGTCATTTGTCATTAGTCATTTGTCATTAGTTATTGGCTATCAATTACAAAAGATTCGTGACAAAGGACAATTCACACGAGTTTAATTGATTTTTACCCACTTAACTATTACTTCCTACTGCTTTTAGCACTCTTTGTAAAACCTCCTGGTAGGCATCTTCTACATTTCCTAAGTCTCGGCGAAAGCGGTCTTTGTCCATTACCCGGTGGTTTGAGTCTTCTTCGGCGGTATCCCACAAACGGCAGGTGTCGGGGCTAATTTCATCTGCCAAGAGCAACTGCTGTTGTGAGTCCAAACCAAACTCTAGTTTGAAGTCTACTAGGGTAATGCCGCACTTCTGCCAAAATTTATGGAGAAATTCATTGATTTGCAATGCTAGATGTGTAATTGCGTCTACTTGTTCCGCAGTAGCTAGTTCTAGTAGGTATAGGCGATCGCGTGTCAACAAAGGATCTCCTAACTGATCGTTTTTGTAATAAAACTCAACCAAAGGCTGTTTCAGAATTGTACCCACTGGTAATCCTGTTTGCTGACACAAACTGCCAGCAGCAATATTTCTGATCACTACTTCTAAGGGTAAAATCTTTACTGCCCTCACCCGCATCTGATTCGGAGCAGGGCTATCGAGAAAGTGAGTTTTTATACCATAAGCCTCCAACTGTTTAAAAAGTTGGCTGGAAATGCTACAATTTATTTTTCCTTTTCCTTGGATGCTGCCACGCTTTTGGGCGTTAAACGCCGTGGCGTCGTCCTTAAAATCAGCCAACAAGACTTCGGGATCGTCCGTTGTATAGAGAATTTTCGCTTTGCCTTCGTATAACTTGGAATTAACAGACATGGTGGCAGGTAAATTTCTAGGCGATGGACAAAATTTGTCCTTTGAGGCTTCACCATTTTATCTTTAGTTATTAACTATTAGCCATTGGTGATTATTTTCAGAGGATATGGGGATGCCATCTCTTGATTTGCAGTTCTGCCACAATCAAGAGCGTTTCCAGCCGGAGGCTGGAAACAAAGTTTTAAAGGAGTTTTAGCTAAACCTCATCTAACTTGAGAACCGTAGTTTTTGCCCTCACCCTAAATCCCTCTCCCATGTCTGGGAGAGGGACTTTGAAATTCTGCCTCCCCTTCTCCCATATCTGGGAGAAGGGGTTGGGGGATGAGGGCAAATCCTTTTCATCAGGGAAAAACTACAGGTTTCAAGATAGATGTGGTTTAAAGTTAACACCAATGAGAACTGTCTCTTATTAAATTCGCCAGGTGTTATGTGGCAATCTGTGGTACTGATACCTTCGCAGGCATTTTTTTACTAAAAGACAGACCGTTTTCGTTTTTGTCAATGATTATCGTGTCTCCAGAGATAAAAGTATTTTCCAATAATTTGGTGGCGAGGGGGTTTTCTATTTCTCGCTGAATTGCCCGTTTGAGTGGGCGGGCACCGTAAACTGGGTCATAGCCTGATTCGACAAGGTGATCGCAGGCGGATTGCGATATCTCAAAGAAGATTTTTTGCTCGCGCAGGAGATTTTCTACCCGCTTGAGTTGAATACGGATGATCTGCCGCATTTCCGTGCGACTGAGGGTATGGAAGAGGATAATATCATCGACGCGGTTGAGAAATTCGGGGCGGAAATGCGATCGCAACCCATCCATTACCCGCTTCCGCATCGTTTCATACTTGGAATCATCACCAGATACATCTAATATATGTTCGCTACCGATGTTACTGGTCATGACAATAACGCTGTTACGAAAATCTACCGTTCTTCCCTGAGAGTCTGTAATTCTCCCATCATCTAAGACTTGCAATAAAATATTGAACACATCGGGGTGCGCCTTTTCCACTTCATCCAACAGCACCACCGAATAGGGACGGCGGCGAACCGCCTCGGAAAGTTGACCGCCTTCTTCATATCCTACATATCCTGGAGGCGCTCCCACAAGGCGAGAAACTGAGTGTTTTTCCATATACTCAGACATATCTAAGCGCACCAAAGCATCATCAGAATCAAAGAGAAACTGAGCTAAAGCACGGGCGAGTTCGGTTTTGCCCACACCTGTAGGTCCCATAAACATAAATGAACCAATGGGACGTGAGGGATCTTTCATCCCCGCACGGGCGCGACGAATTGCGGCGGCTACTGCTTCTACAGCCTCTTCTTGCCCAATGACTCGTTCATGTAAATGACTTTCTAGTTGCAGTAGTTTTTGCCGTTCCGATTCCAACAAGCGATTGACAGGGATTCCTGTCCATTTAGCGACGATTTCGGCAATGTCGGCTTCGGTAACTTGTTCTCGCAATAAGGTGGAACCTTGGTTTTGAATTTCTAAAAGGCTCGCTTCTTTGGCTTCGCGATCGCGTTGTACTCCTTCTAATTTGCCATACTTCAGTTGAGCAGCTTTATTCAGGTCATAAGCACGTTCCGCCTGTTCGATTTGCACTCGCAGTGCATCTTCTTCTTTCTTTAAGGCGCTTATAGCTTCGAGTATCTGCTTTTCACCTTGCCATTGTTCATTAAATATTTGCTGTTTTCCCGTTAAATTGACGATTTCTTGCTCAATTCGCTCCAAACGCTCTCTCGTTTGGGGAGTACTCTTTTCTTCACCAGCTAATGACAGCTTTTCCATTTCTAACTGCATGAGGCGGCGATCGATGGTTTCTAATTCGGCTGGTTTGGAGGTAATCTCCATTTTTAACTGGGCTGCGGCTTCATCTACTAAGTCAATGGCTTTATCTGGTAAGAAGCGATCGCTAATATAACGCGCTGACAGGGTTGCTGCTGCTACCAAAGCCGAATCAGAAATTTTGACGTTGTGATGAACTTCATAACGTTCTTTCAATCCCCGCAGAATGGAAATAGTATTTTCCACAGTTGGCTGATCGACAAATACTTGCTGAAAGCGGCGTTCTAGGGCAGCATCTTTCTCAATATGTTTGCGGAACTCGTCTAAGGTAGTAGCGCCAATACAACGCAGTTCTCCCCGCGCCAGCATTGGTTTGAGCAGATTTCCCGCATCCATCGCCCCTTGTTGGTTGGAACCTGCGCCGACTACGGTGTGCAGTTCGTCAATAAATAGAACAATGTCACCGTTAGATTCAGTAACTTCCTTGAGAACTGCTTTTAGGCGTTCTTCAAATTCACCTCGTAATTTTGCCCCAGCAATCAAACTACCCATATCTAAAGAAATGAGTTTGCGGTTTTTCAGAGATTCGGGAACATCACCATTTACCATACGCTGCGCCAAAGCTTCGGCGATCGCAGTTTTACCTACCCCAGGTTCACCAATCAATACGGGGTTATTTTTGCTACGACGAGACAAGACTTGAATTACCCGCCGAATTTCGTCATCCCGCCCAATTACTGGGTCGAGTTTTCCAGCTTTTGCCTGTTCTGTTAAATCTCTACCAAATTTTTGTAAGGCTTCATAGCGGGATTCTGGGGTTTGATCCGTCACCTTTTGGCTACCGCGAACGGCTTTGATCGTCGCTTCTAGTTTAGCGGCATCGGCACTAAAGCCTTTGAGGATCTTTCGTCCAATGCGATCGTCTTCAGCAAAGGCCAAAAGTATGTGTTCCACCGAAATGTAGGAGTCTTTCATCCTGACTTTAACTTCATCGGCTCGGTCTAGTAAAACATCTAAATTGCGGCTAAGGTAAAGCTGATCGCTTTTACCAACTTTCGGCTGACGTTGGGTAAAGGCTTCTAATTGCTCCTGCAAGCGGATTGGATCGACCTCAGATCGAGCCAGGATACGTATTGCTAAACTTGTGGGTTCTTCTAATAGGGCAATAATTAAATGTTCAACATCTAGTTGCTGTTGTTGATAAGCACGGACTATATCCTGAGATTTAACAATTGCGTCCCAGGCTTTATCAGTAAATTTATTTGGATCTGTAGGTTGCATCTTTAGAATTTTGATTTTTAGTTTAGGGAGTGCGGATTGGGTATTAGGGATTGGGGAGTGGTTGTAACCCTACTCCTTAGATAATTATCCAAACATTATCGGTGTATATCCGCGTGTATCTCCGGTGGCAATTTGGGATTGGTAATTGGTGATAGTTATAATCGATTACCTATTTCCTAATTTAAGACGAAAATACTGTTATGAGCAGACTTTGCCAGATCGTGCGGCTGGAGCGATGTCTACGACGGGTACGCCTCACTTTTATAGCGGTTCCCATTCAGATTGCGGTACAACGTTATATCGGAAGGTGTAGGGGCAATTCATGAATTGCCCCTACGGGTCTACCGGTTCAACTTTTCAAGATATCTCTGGGTTCGTAGTGAGTGCTTGAGCGCTCAAGCCAAGGACTAAAGTCCTGACTACGAACTTATTTAGCCATTAAAGTTGGTGTGGGAAAAGACTGGCAGATAATTTATTTTTTTTGCAAATCACGTATAATGATTACTGACTTACAAGTTGCTCTTGTGATTCCTGTTTGACTGCTGATTCTGGAGTTTTTAGTTGAATTAGTTCAATTTTATACCCATCTGGATCTTCCACAAAAGCAATTACTGTGGAACCATGTTTCATCGGTCCTGGTTCGCGCACGACTTTACCGCCCTGATTGCGGATTTCTTCACACGTAGCGTAAATATCATCAACGCCAAGGGCAATGTGACCGTAAGCATTACCCAATTCGTACTTTTCCACACCCCAGTTATAGGTTAGTTCAATCACTGCCTCGTCGCTTTCATCACCGTAGCCAACGAAAGCTAGGGTAAATTCTCCCCCTGGATAATCTTTTCGGCGGAGTAATTTCATTCCGAGAATTTCACAGTAGAATTTTAAAGACTCTTCAAGGTTGCCCACTCGCAGCATTGTGTGTAGTAATCGCATAGTGACCTTCTCTCTCTACTCAGTTCAGTATTGTTATCTGCCAATATTCTACAAACCTTAGTAGATGCGATCGCATTTGGACAAAATCTAAATCCGGTTGCTATTGATCTTTGAGAAGCTTTTTAACCTAATCTGTGGAAATATTCTTTAATCTCAGCCAACAAAGTCTCTTAACAGCATAAGCTAACGATTGGGTTAGGCAACTGGACTGGATGCGTAACACACTCGAATAAAGGATAAAGTACAGATGAGTAAATTTCTAGATACTACCATTGAAGCGATCGCCGCCCGTGAAATTCTTGATTCACGCGGTAGACCAACAATTGAAGCCGAAGTACATTTAGCCAATGGTGTTGTCGGACTGGCACAGGTTCCCAGTGGTGCCTCCACTGGCACTTTTGAGGCTCATGAACTGCGTGATGGCGATAAAAGCCGTTATGGGGGCAAAGGCGTACTCAAGGCAGTACAAAACGTCCGAGAAGCGCTTGCACCACAATTGTTAGGCTTAGATGCCCTCAACCAAGAACTGTTAGATCGCACAATGA
Organism: Nostoc sp.; assembly: GCF_036917815.1. GTDB lineage: Bacteria > Cyanobacteriota > Cyanobacteriia > Cyanobacteriales > Nostocaceae > Nostoc. The sequence continues at coordinate 5,969 of NZ_JBALEK010000060.1, forward strand.
TCGCTATAGATGGTTCTGCCAACAAATCCAATTTGGGGGCTAATGCGATTTTGGGGGTTTCCTTAGCAGCTGCTAAAGCTGGTGCTGAATCTCTAGCAATTCCTCTGTATCGCTATTTGGGTGGACCTTTAGCGAATTTACTCCCAGTACCGTTGATGAACGTGATTAACGGTGGCGCACACGCCTCAAATAACGTAGATTTTCAAGAGTTTATGATTGTCCCAATTGGCGCAACTTCCTTTCGGGAAGCGTTGCGCTGGGGTGCAGAGGTGTTTGCTACCCTCAGTCAAGTATTAGATGAGAAGGGTTTGCTGACTGGTGTAGGCGATGAAGGCGGTTTTGCCCCTAACCTAGAGTCTAATCAGGTGGCTTTGGAATTGCTGGTTGCTGCCATTAAGAAAGCTGGTTATAAGCCAGGGGAAGAAGTCGCTTTGGCGCTGGATGTGGCGGCTAGCGAGTTTTACAAGAATGGACAGTATGTTTACGATGGTAAACCTCACACTCCGGCTGAGTTTATTGATTATTTAGGACAATTGGTTGATCAATACCCAATTGTGTCAATTGAGGATGGCTTGCACGAAGAAGATTGGCAAAGTTGGCAATTGCTGACCCAGAAATTAGGTTCGCGGGTGCAATTGGTAGGGGATGATTTGTTTGTTACCAACGCCACTCGCTTGCAAAGAGGCATCCAGGAAAAAGCCGCTAATGCAATTTTGATTAAACTCAATCAAATTGGTTCTCTTACCGAAACCTTAGAAACCATTGATTTGGCAACTCGTAACAGTATCCGTTCAGTAATTAGCCATCGTTCTGGTGAAACCGAAGACACAACGATCGCTGATTTAGCTGTAGCAACCCGTGCCGGTCAAATCAAAACAGGTTCTCTGTGTCGCAGCGAACGGGTAGCAAAATATAATCGCCTGCTGCGAATTGAAGATGAACTAGGCAATCGCGCTGTTTATGCTGGTGCTGTGGGGTTAGGGCCGAAGTAGAGAGATGAGGGAGTAGGGAATAGGGAGTAGGGAGTAGAGTATTTCCCCATTCCCACTCCCCACTCCCCATTCATCACGGATAGAAACCAAGTTTAGGCAATCCCAAAGTTTCATCCCAGCCCATCATTAGGTTTAGACACTGAATCGCTTGGCCTGCTTGTCCTTTAATTAGATTGTCAATTGCGGACATGACAATTACGCGACCTGTGCGCGGGTCAACTTCTACACCGATATAACAAAGATTAGTGCCGTTAGCCCACTTGGTTTGGGGGTAAATGCCGCTACCGCAGATTTTCACCCAAGGAGAGTTGCGGTAGAAGGCTGAAAAAATTGTGATTAAGTCATCTCGCACTAGACCAGGATCGCGCATTGTGGCATATACCGTTGCCAAAATACCACGTACCATTGGGATAAGATGCGGTGTAAATTGGATCATGAGTTCGTGACCAGCTAAGTCACTGCAAATTTGCTCAATTTCTGGGGTATGACGGTGACGACCAATGTTGAAAGCTGCTATAGAGTTGTCGGCTTCAGCTAGTAATAAGTTAGTTTGAGGTTGCCGTCCACTGCTAGATGTGCCAGACTTTGCATCAATAATAGCTGTTTCTGGTACGATTAAACCTTGCTTTAAGAGTGGCGAAAGTGCAAGGAGACTCGCAGTAGGATAGGAACCAGGACAGCCAATAAGTTGAGCTTCGGCAATGCGATCGCGATAAAGTTCTGGTAATCCATAAACTGCTGTAGCTGCAATTGTGCGATCGCTTCTCTCTGTACCATACCAATTTGTATAAGTTGTCAAATCACTAAACCGATAGTCTGCACTCAAATCTAGTACTTTACATCCTTTTTCCAACAGTTTTGGCGCAATTTGGCAAGCCAGACCATTTGGTAAAGCCAGGAAAACTACTTCACAGCGATGAGCAATTATTTCTGGTTCTACCGCCTCTATTGGCAGGTTCACTGCATGAGCCAGATGCGGGTAGAGATCCCCCAAGGATTTCCCAATACTGCTCTCACCACCTAAATAAACCAATTCGACTTCTGGATGATCCATCAGTAGTCGTACTAACTGTACTCCGCCATAGCCCGACGCGCCAACAATCCCAACGGGTACGCGTCTAAATTTGCCCATGATCTAAAATCCTTATCCCATGAATGGTTAACTCGTTCTCAGCTATCAACAATATCAGCGACTAGATGCACAGGGTACAAAACGCCCCAAACCGGGAAATGAGGGAGCAGGGGGAGATGAGGGAGTAGGGGGAGCAAACAAACAATTCTTTATTATTCTTACTCATCCCCCTCATCGCAGTCATCTTTTACTGTCGCTGCACTTGATAAAGTGGCAAAAATTTTTGCCACTTTATCAAATCATTGCTAGTCTACTTCTCTGCCTTATAAAGGAGCTACAATCTAAAAGAAGAAATTGTTAAAAAAATTTACGTTGGTAGCTGGAAATCTTTCTGTGTCACAGCCTAATACTACACAAGCTTTTAAATTTGATTCCATTGATGCCGCCTTAGCAGACCTAAAAGCTGGTCGTGTGATTGTAGTGGTAGATGATGAAAATAGAGAAAATGAAGGCGACTTAATTTGTGCTGCCCAATTTGCCACACCCGACACGATTAATTTCATGGCGGTGGAAGCTAGAGGACTGATTTGTTTGGCAATGACAGGCGATCGCCTAGACGAGTTAGACTTACCCTTGATGGTAAGCAACATTACAGATACTAATCAAACTGCTTTCACTGTCAGTATTGATGCCGGTCCAGAATTAGGCGTCAGCACAGGCATCTCGGCAGAAGACCGCGCCCGCACTATCCAGGTTACTCTTAACCCAGCGACAAAACCGACAGATTTACGTCGTCCTGGTCATATTTTTCCCATTCGGGCTAAAGATGGAGGCGTACTCAAACGCGCAGGACATACGGAAGCGGCTGTAGACTTATCTCGACTAGCAGGGCTATACCCGGCGGGGGTAATTTGTGAAATTCAAAACCCTGACGGTTCAATGGCCCGGTTGCAGCAGCTAGTTGAATACGCTAAACGTCACAATTTAAAAATTATTAGTATTGCGGATTTAATCAGTTATCGCCTACAGCACGATCGCCTAGTGTATCGTGAAGTCGTTACCAAGCTGCCTAGTGAATTCGGTCAGTTTGAAATTTATGCCTATCGCCATACTGTGGATAATACAGAACACGTTGCAATTGTCAAGGGCGATCCAGCTAACTTCAAAGATGAGGCTGTGATGGTGCGGATGCACTCAGAATGCTTAACCGGTGATGCTTTGGGTTCTTTGCGATGCGACTGTCGAATGCAGTTACAAGCAGCACTGAAAATGATTGAGGCTGCTGGTCAAGGTGTAGTTGTATACCTGCGCCAAGAAGGACGGGGAATCGGCTTGATTAATAAGCTGAAAGCCTACTCGTTGCAGGATATGGGGCTGGATACAGTAGAGGCAAATGAGCGTTTGGGATTTCCCGCCGACTTGCGAGACTACGGTATGGGGGCACAAATACTCATGGACTTGGGTATTAAAAAGATTCGCCTGATTACCAATAATCCCCGCAAAATTGCTGGAGTCAAGGGTTATGGATTGGAAGTAGTCGATCGCCTGCCATTGTTAATTGAGGCAACTGAGTACAATTCCTATTATCTAGCGACAAAGGCGAAAAAGCTGGGTCATCTGTTGTTACAAACTTATCTAGTAACAGTAGCAATCCACTGGCAAGATGAACCAGAAGTTGTGACGGAACGCTATGAACGTTTAGAAAAACTGCGGCACTTAGCTAGAAGTAATGATTTATTATTGCAGGAAGAAGCGCGTCCCTTAGCGATCGCTATATTTGACGAGCCATCTTTAACAGTACACTTGGGTTTTGATCAGCCAAAAGTTGCTAGCTGTGATTGGTATCAACAAAGTGGTCATCCTTATATACAAGCAATCTTTCAAATTCTGGACAACCTAGCAACTTTGCCATACATCCAGAAACTAGAATTTCTGATTTCTTCTGGTTGCGATCCTTTGAGTAATTTACAAGTCCAACTCGATCGGCAGATGTTCTCGGATGGTACACTGCCTTCATCGATTAGCGATCGCTTGGAGACACAACAAATTTACAGCTTTAGCTGAAACAGTAGAAGCCTCTCACCTACCCGATAGTGAGGTGATGAAACGGCAGTCGCTACAAGTCGGGAAACCCGCCCAAAGCGCTGCCTCATGAATACGAGTGAGTGACGAATTGACCAACGAGCAAAATTGAGCGCAAGCGAAATCACCAATGTTGGTCGATGATAGCGTTCGCGTAGCGTCTCGCAGAGAAGCGTTAGCGGGTACTCCCGCGTCGGATTCAAAATATTTGATATAATTTTAACCAGTAGGTGTAACTCAATTAAATGCTGAAAAGCAGCCTATCAAAAAAGTTTGAAATTATCTGCAAAAGTCCCTAGGGCATAGGGCTTTAAAGCTCAGTTAATGTCCTCCTAGAGGAGTCACTGAGAAGCCCACACTCACCTGAAAGGGAGTGTGTGGAGTATGTCACAATCAAATTGAAGCAGTCTCCCTAGCAGCCTCTCGCAGCCGCTCCACATCGCGCATCGGTGGGGCACCAAAGAGCCGCTTGTACTCTCGGTTGAAGTGCGAGGCATCGTCATACCCCACTCGGTAGGCAGCACTGGTAGCGTCAAGGTTTTCCCCCAGCATCAGACGGCGAGCCTCCTGGAGCCGCAGTTGCTTTTGGAACTGCAAGGGACTCATTGCAGTGACAGACTTGAAGTGATGGTGAAAGCCCGAAACACTCATTCCCATTTCTCGGGCGATGTTTTCAATCTTGATCGGCTCGTTAAAGTCTTTACGAAGTCGCTCGACGGCTCTGGCGATGTGGTAGGTGTAGCCACCGAGAACTGCAATATGACGGAGCCGATTACCTTGCTCTCCCATCAAGAGTCGGTAAATAATTTCCCGCTTAATCAGTGGTGCGAGAACATGAGCTTCACCAGGGGAATCTAGAAGCCTGACGAGCCGCACCACAGCGTCCAACAGATTTGCATTCAACGGACTTACGTCAATCGCTTTCACATCAGCACGGCTGCGCGATGAGGGATACCCAGCCTCGACCATCACTGAGCCAACGAGGGTGGGGTCGAGATCCAGACGAAGGCTAAGGTACGGTTGCGCCTTGGACGCTTCCAGAATTTGGCTGACAATCGGCAGTTCGACCGTAGCCAGCAGATAATGCATCGGGTCGTACTGATAGCGATCGCTACCCAGAAGAACTTCTTTGCTGCCCTGAGCGATCGCACAAAAGGCAGGGATAGAGACACTATGAAGGCATTCCGAAGGCGAGGAGGCGCGGTTGAAGTGCAATCCTTTCAGTGGCTCAATCGTCCCATCATGACGAATCGCCTGGGCAATCCGCTCAGTCAGTTCGTCTCTGTGGGCTTGCGCTCTGTCTGCCTCGCGCTTTGCCTGCGGATCGTTCATGAAAGCGATATCGGACTTTTCACTCGTTTTGGCAGCGTTCATTTCTAAGTTTGCAGGATTGTACAACAATCTTAGACGATTGTTTTATTGCTTGCGCTTGAAGATTCGTAGAATGAAGCTAAAGCAAGGAAAAATGATTTCGGCTTCTTATAAACATTCTGGATTTTTATTCAAGATAAAACTCAGTTTTGATTGGGCAAGAGACTTGCCTACTAGCTACCAAACTGACATTAAGTAAAGGAATTAAGACAATGGACATCAAAAGAAGTGGCTCACAGCCTTCCGCCAAAGGACCGGCTGAGTATTTTACCGGCACTGTCCGCGTTGACCCCCTGTTCGAGGCACACGATCCAGCACGCACGTCTGGTGCCAGTGTCACGTTTGAGCCTGGCGCTAGGACAGCATGGCATACCCACCCGTTGGGACAAACCCTGATCGTGACAGCTGGCTGTGGCCTCGTACAACGCTGGGGCGGCTCGATCGAGGAAATTCGACCGGGGGACGCGATCTGGATCTCGCCGGGTGAGAAGCATTGGCACGGTGCTACAGCAACCACGTCCATGACGCACATCGCCATTCAGGAATGGCTTGATGGTAAGCCTGTGGACTGGCTGGAAAAGGTCAGCGACGAACAATACCAGACGCCAAAAGTAGACAAATAGGAGCATCAATTTATGTACAACACGAAAGCTTATTCCGCAGCTAGTGCAACATCACCTCTGTCCTCCACCAAGATCGCGCGGCGCGATCCAACCGAACACGACGTGCAGATTGAAATCCTCTTCTGCGGCATCTGCCACTCCGATCTCCATTCGGTGCGTAACGAGTGGAGCAGTATCATGTCCACTGTCTACCCGATTGTCCCCGGTCATGAGATCGTCGGTCGCGTCACCAAGGTCGGCTCGGCAGTTACCAAGTACAAGCCCGGCGATCTCGCCGCAGTCGGTTGCCTGGTCGATTCAGATGGTACCTGCCCGAACTGCAAAGCTGGGCTTGAGAATTTCTGCCCGAACCAGATCCTCACTTTCGGCTCCCCCGACAAGCACCTTGGAGGTGTCACCTATGGGGGCTACTCCGATAGCGTCGTCGTCGATGAACGCTTCGTTTTGCGCGTTCCCTCCAACCTCGATCTCGCTGGAGCCGCGCCGCTCCTCTGTGCTGGGATTACAACCTATTCGCCCCTGCGCCACTGGGGTGTCACCAAGGGCAAGAAAGTTGGTGTGGTCGGTCTTGGTGGACTGGGTCACATGGGCGTGAAGTTCGCCCGTGCGTTCGGTGCCCACGTCGTCGTCTTCACCACCTCGCCCAACAAAAAGGAAGACGCACTCCGCCTTGGTGCCGATGAAGTGGTCGTCTCCCGCAACGCCGAGGAGATGCATAAGCACACAGGCAGCTTCGACTTCATCCTTGACACCATTTCCGCCGATCACGACATCAACGCCTATCTTAACCTGCTCACCCGCGACGGCAACATTACCCTGGTTGGCGCACCCGCAAAACCCCTGGATGTCTCGGCATTCAGCCTGATCATGGCCCGCCGCAGTCTCTCCGGCTCTAACATCGGCGGCATCGCCGAAACTCAGGAGATGCTCGACTTTTGCGGCGAGCATAACATCACCGCAGATGTCGAAGTCATCCCCATCCAGAAGGTCAACGAAGCCTACGAGCGACTGCTCAAGTCCGATGTGAAATACCGCTTCTGTATTGATATGGCATCCCTTAAATCTGAATAACCGAGGTAAAACCTCGAAGGGGTAACAATACAAAAGCGCAAACTTGGCAACAGCCATCTGGAAGTTTCGGTTCTTGACCTTAGCTGTACAAAACTGAGCTACGGCTGCCATTCTCGCCGATATCGGGTCAAGCTGCGGTAAAAGGAGAAATTATGCAGAAGATTGTCTTGAACAACGGGTTGGAAATGCCCATTTTGGGATTCGGTGTCTTCCAAATGACTGATCTGGAAGAGTGCGAAAGAAGCGTCTCGGACGCGATTAAAATCGGCTACCGTCTAATTGACACGGCAGCTTCTTACCGCAACGAAGAAGCCGTCGGCAAAGCCATCCAAAAGAGCGGGGTGGCGCGAGACGAGATTTTCATCACCACCAAGCTCTGGATTCAGGATGCCGATTACGAAAGTACCAAGAAGGCTTTTCAACGATCGTTGGACAAGCTGAGATTGGATTACCTAGACTTGTATTTGATCCACCAGCCTTACGGCGACGTTTACGGTGCGTGGCGGGCAATGCAAGAGTTTTATCGAGAGGGTCGCACCAAAGCCATTGGTGTCAGCAACTTCTATCCCGATCGGCTCATAGACCTGATCATTCATAACGAAGTGGTTCCGGTGGTTAACCAGATCGAAACTCATCCCTTCAATCAGCAAATTGAAACCCAAAAATTTTTACAGGAAAACAAGGTGCAGATCGAATCCTGGGGACCCTTTGCGGAAGGTAAGAACAACATTTTCAGCAATGAACTACTACTTTCGATCGCCGGGAAATACCAGAAAACCGTTGCTCAGGTGATTCTGCGCTGGCTGACACAAAGAGGAGTGGTGGCGATTCCGAAATCCGTTCGGACGGAAAGGATGGTTGAGAACTTCAACATTTTCGATTTTGAGCTAAGTCCCGCAGATATGAATGCGATTATCTCGCTGGACACGAAGAAGAGCAGCTTTTTCGACCATCGTGATCCCGCCATCGTCAAAGCGTTGGGCACCAGAAAGATCCATGACTGAGCCGATTTGAAACTAACAAAAGAGAAGTATCATGCAAAAACGTAAACTTGGAAAAAGCAACTTAGAAGTCTCGGCGATCGGGCTGGGCTGTATGGGGCTGAACCATGCCTACAGCCATACCCTCAGCAAGCAAGAAAGCATCTCGCTGCTCCAAGCCGCAGTGGAGCGTGGCGTTACCTTTTTTGATACAGCCGAAATGTATGGACCCTTCACCAATGAAGAATTGGTGGGCGAAGCGCTCAAACCCTACCGCGATCGCATCGTCATTGCCACGAAGTTCGGCATCAAGGTACAGGACGGTAAGCAGGTGCAGGACAGTCAGCCATCAGGAATCAGGGAATCCATAGAAGGTTCGCTGAAGCGCTTAAACACCGACGTGATTGATTTGTACTACCAGCACCGTGTAGATACCCAAGTGCCGATCGAAGACGTAGCCGGAACCATCAAAGACTTGATCGGTGAAGGCAAAATCAAACATTGGGGGCTTTCAGAAGCGGGTGTACAGACCGTGCGCCGAGCGCACGCAGTCCAACCGTTAACTGCCGTTGAGAGTGAGTACTCCCTGTGGTGGCGACGGCCGGAAGAAGCCTTGTTGCCTGCCCTAGAAGAGCTAGGGATCGGTTTTGTGCCCTTTAGTCCTTTGGGTAAAGGCTTCCTGACAGGCAGTATCAGCAAGGACGCAAAATTCGACAAATCCGACTTCCGCAGCATCGTTCCCCGGTTTACGCCGGAGGCTCTCGATGCCAACCAGTCCTTGGTGGATTTGTTGAAAGAGGTGGCAAACCAGAAGAAAGCTACAGCAGCGCAAATCGCCCTGTCCTGGATACTGGCGCAAAAACCGTGGATTGTGCCCATTCCCGGCACGACCAAATTGAGCCGCCTGGAAGAAAACATTGCGGCAGCAGACATCGAACTGACGCAGGACGAATTAAAGAGCATCGACGCGGCATTAGCGCAAATTCCAGTGCAAGGCGATCGCTATCCTGAAGAGTTGGAAAAGCGAACGGGATTATAGACCAATACAGTTCAGTTAAGCATTTTTTTCTTCTCTCTGTTTCCTCTGCGCCTCTGCGGTACCCTGCGGGAAGCCGTTCGCGTAGCGTCTCGTAGAGAAGCGTCTACGTTAAAAAAATTGACTTTGATAAACAGTTTTAGCCTTAACCCAAGCGTATTGGATTATAGACGGAATCGCCAACCATAGAACTTTAACCCAAATAAGGAGGTGCGGATGACAAATACACCGCAGAAGGACTCTGTGAGGATAAGTGAAGCGGCAGATAAAAATCATGAGGAACTCTTTCCAAACCACAAATCGACCCTGAAAATAACCGACCCTGAACTGATCGAAGTCTTTGACAACTTCGCCTTCGACGAAGTAATTGCTGAGAGCAAGCTGGATACAAAGACAAGAGTCGTGCTGATTCTGGCGTCTATCATCGGCAGTCAGGCAGTCAGCGAATACAGGGTGATGGTGGCCGCTGCGCTCAATGTCGGAGTAACGCCGATTGAAATCAAAGAGATCCTGTATCAGTCAGTACCTTACGTGGGTATGGCGAAAGCATTTGATTTCGTTCATGCCACTAATGAAGTGATGTCCAGCAGGGGCATTCAATTACCTTTAGAAGGGCAATCGACCACCAGCCCGGAAACACGCTACGACAAAGGGCTGGCAATACAGAAAGCTGTGTTCGGCGAGACGATCGATCAAATGTATGAGCGATCGCTCAAAGACCAACTGCACATTCAAAGGTTTCTGTCTGCCAATTGCTTTGGCGATTATTACACCCGCAATGGCGTAGACATCAAACTAAGGGAGCTAATCACACTGTCTATCCTCATAGCTCTGGGCGGGGTTGAATCACAGATAAAGGGGCACATTCAAGGCAACCTGAATATCGGAAACGGCAAAGACATACTGCTGGATCTGATTACACAATTGTTACCCTGGGTGGGATATCCCCGAACACTGAATGCGTTGAAATGCCTGAATGAAGTGGCGACGGAGTAATGGCGACGATCACGATTGACTAGCGAAGAATATGTTCTCACATTCCTTTAATTCAAAGATAGGAGTTCAAAAAATGCAGAAGCGCAAACTTGGAAACAGTAATTTGGAAGTCTCGGCGATCGGTCTGGGCTGTATGGGCATGAGCTTTTCTTATGGCCCACCCAAAGACATACAGGAGATGACCGCTCTTCTGGGGGCTGCCGTCGAACGCGGCGTTACATTCTTTGACACCGCCGAGGTCTATGGCCCGTTCTTGAACGAAGAACTGGTGGGCGAAGCCCTCGCTCCCTTCCGTGGGCAAGTGGTCATTGCTACCAAATTTGGATTCGACATTAGTCCTAATTCCGATCCCCGTGGGATGAAGGGTGCGCCCGGACTGAATAGCCGACCGGAGCATATCAAGCAGGCCGTCGAAGGTTCGCTCAAGCGGCTTAAGGTCGAGACAATCGACCTGCTCTATCAGCACCGAGTTGACCCAAACGTGCCAATCGAAGACGTGGCAGGAGCGGTGAAGGAACTGATTCAGGAAGGGAAGGTGAAGCACTTTGGACTCTCGGAAGCAGGAGTGCAAACGATCCGTCGCGCCCACGCGGTTGTGCCTGTGACGGCACTCCAGAGCGAATACTCGCTGTGGACAAGGACTCCTGAAAAGGAAGTGATACCGACCCTTGAGGAACTCGGAATCGGCTTTGTCCCGTACAGCCCTCTGGGTAAGGGTTTTCTCACTGGCAAGATGGACGAAAGCACGACCTTCGATAGCTCCGACTTCCGCAGCACCCTGCCTCGCTTCACAACCGAGGCGCTCAAGGCGAATCAAGCACTGATTAATCTGCTCGGCGGCATTGCAGAACAGAAGCAGGCGACACCTGCTCAGATTGCGATCGCCTGGCTGCTAGCCCAGAAGTCCTGGATTGTTCCGATCCCAGGCACCACGAAGCTGCATCGCTTGGACGAAAACATCGGGGCCGTCTCAGTCGAACTCACGCCCAACGATCTGCGTGACATCGATGACGCCGCCTCAAAGATCGTGGTGCAAGGGGCTAGATACCCCGAAAAGCTGGAGCAAATGACCGGTCGTTGAGCGGCAAAAAATGTGTTCTCTGGTTGCATTCCTTAGCTCACTAAGCAAGGCAACACGTGCAAAAGGCTGAAAAGCTTACAACCACTATGCTGTAAGCTTTTCAGCCTTAACGCGTCGCGGAAGTCCCCAGCTTCTCTGCGTTCGCGGAGCGTGTCGCAGACAGACGCTAACGCGAACAATGTACTCATAACGTGGGCATTGTGAGCGGGGGATGTTCGCGAACAGCGCCACGAAGTGAGGATTGCATCCAGTATTGTTTTTTGGCGTCAGCAAAAACAAATACGCTTATGTATGACGAAGCGCAAAGTGCGGTCTTGGGGTCTCCCCAAGAGGAGCAACTTTGAAAGACAGCGGCAAAATTTGCTGATAGAATTATTAGGTCTTGACCCGCCGGGTTCAATCTAACTCTCGGCGTCCTTCCAACGCCCTCGCCAAAGTTACCTCATCTGCGTACTCCAAATCGCCACCCACAGGTAAACCAAAAGCAATCCGCGTCACCTTGGTAAATGGTTTTAGTAGCTGACCGATATACAGTGTTGTTGTCTCTCCTTCTACACTCGGACTAATTGCGAGAATTACTTCTTGAGGTTTTTGCTGACTCACCCGACGCTGTAAAGCTAGTATAGTCAACTGATCTGGTCCAATTCCATCAATTGGCGAAATCACCCCACCCAAAACGTGATACTTCCCTTTGTATTCGCGGGTTTTTTCCAGCGCAATCACATCGCGGGGATCTGCTACAACACAGATAGTGTTGTTGTCACGGTTGGGATTGCGGCAAATTTCACAAATAGGTTCAGCAGATAAGTGAAAGCAAACAGAACACAAGCCTATCTGTTTTTTTGCCTCAATTAAAGCTTGTGCCAAAGCTTCTACTTCTGCTTCTGGCCGCTTCAGAATATGCAAAGCCAGTCGTTGGGCACTTTTGGGACCAACTCCCGGTAGGCGTTGCAATTGTTCAATTAACCGTGCTAAAGGGCGTGCGTAAACCGTTGTCTTGTCTCCAGAATGTTTTTACTTTAACTATGATGACATTTTTACCAAAATATAAAAGACAATACAGAGGTAGCCTAATGAGGCTTACCTATTCAGATGGGAATGTTTGGATTCGATCCTGGCGTGCATCGGTTATTTACCCCTGCTAGACTGTTTCCAGACAAAATCCAATTCGGCAGTGAAGGGTCAGTACAGCTAATTTTAACTATAACAATTTTCCCTGCCTTCGATTTTGTATTGAGTAGATCACCTTTGGATAAACTTGTACCCTCTGCCACCTTTTGGAACTGACTTCCAGGTTGCTTTCGTTCTACTGTGGCATATTTTATACTTTGTATCTGCCCGATTTTTTGGCAAGATGCGGCAACTGCTTGCATTCCAGTTACATTTATATTCCCACTCATCCACCACACAAAAATTGCAAAGATTAGGGTTAAAACCTTCAAAATATAGAATTTATATTGCATTATTAATCATCTCCTTTTTTAGCTTCCAAACACGATTTTTTGAGATAAGACTTAGCCCAAGCATATCGTTGTGAATCTTTTCTCAGTAAATATTCTGCTGCTTCATGTCGTTTATTCTCATCTTTTGTACTCCTGACTACTCGTTTTCTCTCATCATCTATATCTTCCGGTTTAGCACCGCGTTTAATTGCTTGTTCATACCAATAATCTCCTTTTGGATAGTCACTTTTGTCATAACATATAGCACCCATTAAGGTATAAGGTTGATGACTATCAGGGTGATATTCCATAGCTTTTTTCGCACAAATCTCTGCATCAGCTAAGTTACCCATATCCCTGAATGCTGCACCTCTAGTAACTGAAATTGCTGACTTTAGCTTGCTTTCTCTGATTTGGTTTAAGTCTAAGTTAGTAAGTTTTAATGCCTGTTCCGGTTCATCTGCTTTGCGCCAATAACTACTAGCGGTGGGAATATCCCATTTATTTCCAGTGCGGTGAAATTCCTGCTCATAAAACTCTGCTTCTAGCCTGTAATACGCAAGAGCAATTTTCCCGCCAGGAGATAATAGTTCCTCTTCCATAAGCTGCAAAACCAACTTAGGATCTAGCCGTTCTTTTTTCTCTAATTTGACCATGATCGCGTAAAATGGCTCTAGCGCAAGTGAAAGATATATCAATCTATATTTTCTCTTGAGAATAGCGAAGTGCTTTTGTTGAGCGAGAATAATGATATCTTCACGTCTATTATTTTTCAGCCAATCAATTTCTGATTCATTAAGTAGTTCTCCTAAATCGATCTTAGATTTTAGGGTAGAGGCGTATTTTTCATTTGCAATTTCTATAATCTCATTCAGCTTACGTTTTTTGAGAAAGTTAATATCCTGTTCGCCTAACTGATTGGACAACTCAAGCCTTTTGAGAATTTTATACAAGTGACTCTTAGGGGATGAATCCTGATACTCAGTTGCTTTATACTTAGCTTTCAAAGCAGCAAATTCTCGTGTTTGTTGCAATTCTTGAGCAATGGTAATTGTTTCGCTAAGTCCTTGCTGTTCCAGCCAGTTAATTTCTAACTCATTCAAATTATTTTGAGTGTCAATGTTTTGGAGTATTAGATATAGTGGACTGGATAATGATAAATCAGAGTGTAGATTCGCTTGATATTTCTCTCTTAACTGAGCAAAGTGAGTTTCTTTTACTGACTCTTGTTGTTTAAAAATTTCTGCTGTTTCCAAGAGTTGGTAATTGATCAAGCAATTATATTCAGAATTACTTAAACGTTCTGTTAACTCTAATTTTTTGAGTATTTGATAAAGTGGACTATCAGGATATGAGTCTTGATACTGAGTAGCTTTATATTTAGATTTAAGTTGACTAAATAGTTTTACCTCTTGAGCAATTTTATTGGTTTCATATAAACCATTTGCTCTTAGCCATTTAACCTCTGAATCAGTAAGGAAATTTCCTGACTCCAGTTTCAAAAGAATGAAATAGAGATGACTAGATTGCCAGGAAACGTTATAATTTGTAGCTTTATACTTAGACTTTAATTTGGAGAATTCAAATTCTAGATTTCCGAATTCTTGCACTCTATATTGCTGTTCTTGCTTGATAACTTCTAAAGTCTCCTCAAGCTTAGACTCTTCCAACCAATTGGATTCTAAGTCGAGGAGTTCAACTCCTAAGTCAAGTTTTCGTAGTATGAGATACAGCAGACTAGCGGGTGATGAATCTTGATATTGAGTTGCTTGATACCTGGACTTTAAAGCAGTAAAGTGTTTTAACCGATTTTGAGACTCTTTAGCCATGTTGATAGTAGATGCGATCGCACGTAGTTAAATGTGTTATCCGCTACTATAGCAATACCAATAAAAAAGGGCGAGTCAGACACCCACCCCCGAAGCATAAATATTTTCTGAAAGTCAAAATATAATCCCTACAATACCTTACACTGTGCATAATGCCGTAACAAATGGTCACACAACACCAGCGCCACCATCGCCTCAACCATTGGAACTGCACGGGGTAACACACAAGGATCGTGTCGTCCTTTGGCAGCCAATAGGGTTTCTTCACCTTCACGAGTTACTGTTTTTTGCTCTTTTCTAATTGTCGCCGTCGGCTTAAACGCAACTCGTAAAATGATATTTTCGTCGTTGGAAATTCCCCCCTGAATACCACCAGAACGGTTAGTTACTCTGCGAATTTCACCATTTTCATCTACAAACGAGAAAACGCCCTCCGTTACCAGAGGGCGCTTTCTCATTTAGCTAAACTTCAGGATTAACCGTTGATAGCAGGAGCGGTTAGAGCTACAGGAGCAAAATCACCAGCAGCCAAATCTAGAGGGAAGTTGTGAGCGTTGCGCTCGTGCATTACTTCCATACCCAGGTTAGCGCGGTTGATGACATCTGCCCAAGTCGCAATTACACGACCTTCAGAGTCAATGATTGATTGGTTGAAGTTGAAACCGTTCAAGTTGAACGCCATTGTGCTGACACCCAAGGCGGTGAACCAGATACCGATTACAGGCCACGCTGCTAAGAAGAAGTGCAGTGAGCGGCTGTTGTTGAATGAAGCGTATTGGAAGATTAGACGACCGAAGTAGCCGTGGGCTGCAACGATGTTATAGGTTTCTTCTTCTTGACCGAATTTGTAACCGTAGTTTTGTGACTCGGTTTCGGTGGTTTCACGAACTAAGGAAGAAGTTACAAGTGAACCGTGCATTGCAGAGAACAAACTTCCGCCAAATACACCTGCTACACCTAATTGGTGGAAGGGGTGCATCAAGATGTTGTGTTCTGCTTGGAACACGATCATGAAGTTGAATGTTCCGCTTATTCCCAAAGGCATACCATCTGAGAAGGAACCTTGTCCGATGGGGTATACCAAGAAGACTGCGCTAGCTGCTGCTACTGGTGCAGAATAGGCGATCGCAATCCAAGGGCGCATACCTAAGCGGTAGGATAGTTCCCACTCACGACCCATGTAGCAGAATATGCCGATGAGGAAGTGGAAAATTACCAATTGGTAAGGACCGCCGTTGTACAACCACTCATCTAAGGAAGCTGCTTCCCAAATGGGGTAGAAGTGCAAACCGATAGCGTTGGAGGAAGGTACTACTGCACCAGAGATGATGTTGTTTCCGTAGATCAAGGAACCTGCAACAGGTTCACGGATACCATCGATGTCTACTGGAGGTGCTGCGATAAAGGCGATTACGAAGCAAGCGGTAGCGGCTAGTAGGGTGGGGATCATTACTACCCCGAACCAACCGATGTAGATGCGGTTATTGGTGCTGGTGATCCATTCGCAGAATCGATCCCATACGTTGGCGCTTTCACGACGTTGTAAGGTTGCGGTCATGGTTTTATGATTGCGGTTATTTATGAATCAGGCGGTTTTGTCTTTGCCTGTGAAACTACTTTACACTGCTTTACAATTTTTAATCAAGTTTTGTTACTTCAGTAAAGCGGATATAAGCTATTAGTTTTACTTATTTAAAAGCAAACAACGACGTCGGAATACGCTGAAGTCTTTAAAACTTGGAGTCTAGAAAAAATTAACCCTCAACTTACCACTGGGGGGTTTTTGTTTGGCAAAATGGCATATCTGTAAATTAGAGGGTTGCTATGGTATTGGAGTAGGATACATTCCATGCGAAAAAGTACTGACTTGCATTACCCCTGGTAGTTAGCCAGGGGTTTTTATTTAAACTGAGTGCGATCGCTCTTAAATAGGACTTACGCAAAACTACACGCTGTAGGGGCAATTCATGAATTGCCCCTACCTAAAAATCAGGGTTTTAGCTATTGTTTGCGTAAGTCCTGTTAAATATTCTTTTGACATTTTATATAAACCATATCTATCTTGAAACCTGTAGCTTTTCCCTGATCAAAAGGATTTGCCCTCATCCCCCAACCCCTTCTCCCATATCTGGGAGAAGGGGAACCAGAATTTCAAAGTCCCTCTCCCAGATATGGGAGAGGGATTTAGGGTGAGGGCAAAAACTACGGTTCTCAATTTAGATGAGGTTTAAGTGATTCTAGACTTCCCTGCTTTTCGGAATTAATGAGAGATAGCGGTTTTAATTCAACCAGGGAACTGACAATAAATATAAGCTTATATGCAAGTGGAAAAATCAAGTACAACGAAATTAACGATGACAGACGCTAAAAACGTAATTGATGGAAACCTAGAGATTTGCTGTATTTCTCCCATGACTGGGTTTCACCGCGACGGTTTTTGTCGTACAGGTGGTCAGGATTTCGGGTCGCATGTCGTATGTGCCCAAGTGACATCAGAATTTCTGGAGTTCACCAAATCACGTGGAAACGACCTCAGTACAGCTGTTCCTGATTTTAATTTCCCTGGATTAAAGCCTGGCGATCGCTGGTGTTTGTGTGCTTCTCGCTGGCAAGAAGCTCTCGAAGCTGGCGTTGCTCCACCCGTAATACTTTCAGCAACCCATGCTAGAGCTTTGGAAGTGGTTTCTCTAGACGAACTGAAAAAATACGCTCTAACTTCATCTTGATTGGGCATTGGGAAAGAGGAAAGAGGAGGCAGGAGGCAGAAGTTCTTTAATTTTGAATTTTGAATTTTGAATTGATTTCCCCCTCATCCTCCCCACTCCCCACTCCCGAGTTCTAATACATTTGCAACCGCAGCAATCAATTTATTTGGGTCAATTGGCTTAGATAAATGTTGCTGAAACCCTGCTGCAAGGGCTTCTAAGCGGTCTTCTTCTCGCGTGTATGCTGTTAAAGCGATCGCTGGGATGCGTCCACCTTTTTCTGGTTCCAAAGAGCGTAGTTTCCGAATCAGTGTATAACCATCTTGCTCTGACATACCGATGTCGCTAATTAGAATATCTGGTTTTGCTTGTTCAAGTACTGCTAGCGCTTCATCAACTGATGCTACCGCAGTGGCAAAAGCTCCATACTCCTCAAACATAAAACTGAGAAAGTTACGGGTATCGGCTTCATCATCTACAACTAAAACCCTTAATCCAGCAAGGGGCGTAGAAGCCACAGGTGAGGAAATTTGTCCTGTGGCTTCTCTATTCCCTCTATTGTTTTGTAGAAGTGGCAGTCTGACTGTAAAGGTTGCTCCCTCTCCAGTACCTAAACTTTGGGCAAAGATTGTACCTTTGTGCAGTTCCACTAGATGACGGACGATCGCTAGTCCTAGTCCTAATCCATTGTGCGATCGCGTTGTGGTACTGTCTGCTTGCCGAAAACGCTCAAATACTTTGGGTAAAAACTCGGAACTGATACCAATACCTGTATCGATAACTTCAATTTGGGCGTACTGAGATTTGGAATTTGGAATTTGGGATTTTAGATTACTGCTTTCATTAGTGTTTGAAGAGTCTAAGTTTTCACGATCAGATCCCAATCCCAAATCGTTTGACTGAGCGACTTGTGCCGAGCGGAGCCGAGGTAAGCCGAAGTCTGAAATCGAAAATCCCAAATAGTTTGATAGCCTTACTTCCACCCTGCCACCTTTAGGGGTAAACTTAATGGCATTAGTTAGTAAATTCCAGACAACTTGTTGTAGACGGGCTGGATCGCCATAAACTGAACCCACCGAAGTATCCAGGAAAGTATTTAACTTAATATCTTTTGGTTCTGCTAGGGGACGCACTGCCTCTAAAGCTGCCTCCATGACTGAGAGCAGATTCACCGCAGATACATTTAACCGCAACTGACCACGGATAATCCGGGATACATCCAAGATATCCTCAATTAGTTGCATCTGAGATATGGCGTTGCGTTCGATCGCTTCCAAGGCGCGGGAAGTGGCTTTTTCGTCAAGTTTCTTGGCGCGGAGGATTTTTGACCAGCCCAGCATCGAGGTTAGGGGTGTGCGGAGTTCGTGGGAGAGAACAGCTAGAAACTCATCTTTCATCCGATTTGCGGCTTCTGCTTCCTGTCTTGCTGTCTGTTCTCGAATCACTTGAGCGCGGACTTCTTCTGCTTGCTTGCGTTCAGTAATATCTTCAAGGGTACCTACATAACCCAGCAATTCTCCTTGACTGGAAAGCATTGGTGATGAGCGAACTTGAACCCAACGGATGCTAGAACGAGTAGTTTGAAAGCGAAATTCTTCCGAATAGTCCCGACCTTCACAAATGTAAGCAGACCAACTAGCGATCGCTCGTTCTCGATCTTCTGGATGAACAGATTCCAGCCATCTCTTTTCTAAACTCTCTGCCGCTTTCAAGCCACAAATTGCCTGATAGCGGGGATTAGTATATTTACAGCCGCCTTCAGTATCAGTTTCAAAAATACCAATGGGTGAGCAGGTACTTAGCGATCGGAATCGTTCTTCACTTTGCCTGAGTTCTGTATTGACAGCTACTAGTTGCGCGGCTTGTTGCTTGACGGCTTCTGTTTTCTTAAATAATTCTACAAATACTGTGACTTTAGAAGTCAAGATATTGGGGTCTAGTGGTTTGAGCAAATAATCAACAGCACCCAAGGCATAGCCTTTAAACAGCATTTGGTCGCTGGTGCTAAAGGCGGTGAGAAAGATAATTGGAGTGTGGCGCGATCGCCCCCGATTGCGAATCAAGGTAGCAGTTTCAAAGCCATCCATCCCAGGCATTTGCACATCCAGCAAAATCACTGCAAAATCCTGATGCAGCAGACACCGCAAAGCTTCTTCCCCAGAAGTAGCTCTTACGAGATTCTCCCCTAGTTTTTCTAGGATTGCCTCTAGTGCCAGCAAATTTTCTAGTTTATCATCCACTAGGAGGATGTTTACTTGGGCTTCCATCTGCATCGGTTTATTTCGGTGATAAATTACAAAGCTTAACCATTTGGAAAGCAATGTTTGATAGTGTCAAAATCCAGTCTACTGTAACAGCAGAAATTGCTGCCTCTGGCATAACGTCGCTCTCGGCTGTGGCAGGTTCTTGTACAATAGTAATTCCTCCCTGTGCTTTTATTTTCTTAAGACCTTGCATACCATCGTGGTTTGCTCCTGTCAATATTATACCAATAACTTGTTCCGTGTAGACATCAGCAGCCGACTCAAACAGCACATCAATAGATGGTCTGGCATAAGAAACAGGCTCATCAGTGGAAAGGGCAAAGTGACCTGGTTCAACAAGTAAATGGTAATCTGCTGGAGCTATGTAGATATATCCCGATAGTATTTCGTCCTTATCTTCTACTTCTCGAATTTTCAATAAAGTGGATTCTTGTAATAAATCCTGGAGTGTGTTAGTAGACTCCTTGTGACGGTGTTGCACGATCGCGATCGGCACAGGGAAATCTACTGGTAAATTGCCCAGGACGATTTTCAATGCTGATAATCCGCCTAAAGAAGTACCAATTACCACAATTTTAAACGACACTTATTTCGCCCTCACACCTGCAAAATGTGGGTGGGTTATGTAAATAGCAAAGGCTATTTAATACTGAATCAGTCAGTATTTTCTTGCTCCTTTACTCTTATACCAATTCTGTATGAAGATGCGCCAAACTACATGAGGAACGAACTGCATTCGCGCAGCGTCTCGTCAGATCTGACTTTTCACGTTATGTGGAAAAGTCCACCAAAAACCTAACCCCCTAACCCCCTTCCCTAGGCAGGGCTGATTCATTCCCCAAAAGACCTTAATTTACAAGCGTATCAGTCAAAAAAATCAGGTTTTTAAACACTCTAATTGGGTCAAAAACCAGGCGATCGCACTTAAATTTACCGATTGAAACAGTAATTTTTCGATTACCAACTCACTAAATTTTCTGGTTGATACTCTTGACAAAATTCTGATCTGAACGAATGAAACAGCCCTGCTTCCCTAGGAGGGAAGGGGGAAAATTCAAAGTCTCTCTCCTAAAAGGAAGAGAGAAATAGAAGTGAGGTTTTCCAGATGCTGCTGAATTGTCAGCTCGTAAGAGTTGGGCGCATACTCCTAGGTCGAAGCAAGCTACGCGCAGCGTCTCGTAAGAGTTGGACACAAAGAGAGAGAAAGAAGGAAAGAAAATTTGGCGCAGCCTCACAAAGAAATGGTATTACCAGTAACCCATGTTTAGGTGCAAAAATCATTGTGATGACAAACAACAAGGTTTGCAACACCGCAATGCAACCCACAGTTGCACCATCGATATGATATATAGGAATCCGGTTTGATTTCTGAAAAAAATTAAGTATTTGTAGGGTGCGTTATGACTTTATAGCGGTTCTCGTTTACGTGAGGTACACCCGTAGGGGCACGGCACTGCCCATTGGTGTCAACTTAAGCAAAAAATCCAGATTAAATATTTTTGTTATTTCCGTCACAAACAAATATTTTATGATTGTGAAATACTTTACAGACAAAACTGTTATTCAGGTTTTTTCGTATTTAAATTAATGCAAAAATAAATACATTTTGTAAATATTCATTTGTGAGACAAATAACCTTTAAAATTTTAATATTTATTGTTTTGACAATTCATAAAAATTTACTTAAGCTAAAAGATAGGTTAAGCGAATCAACAAACGATAGCAATTTGATTTAGCTCCATCCAGAATTGCTGTTGCAGACTATTGGCATGAGGAAATGAATCAAAATCAAAATTATTCTATGTAGGCAATTTAATCAGATTTGGCTACAAAAAGCTAAGACATGATTAAGCGTATTGCATCGTGCAGATATTGAACATATTTCGGTCAATTATGGATGGATACTTATGGTGATGTTAGTGAGTATCCATCAACTATTGAAGTTTGAGTAGGGATTTGAGATTTTGGATTAGGCTCTTTTGGTTTATATCTCGTCAGGGACGGAATAAATCTAAAATCCAAAATTGATTGGCCAAAGTGCGGTAGATATTTCCAGGAGAAGACGATGCTTGAGTATTTTACATCTTTGAACGACCACAATTTACCTTATCCAGATACGGTTCATCCCATCGTTGTCCACTTCGTAATAGCGATGGTGTTGTTTTCCTTTTGCTGTGATGTAATTGGCTATTTTACTGGTAAGCCTGGCCTTTTTGAGGTGAGTTGGTGGAATATGTTAGTTGCCACGATCGCCATCTTCGTCGCGATCATTTTTGGTCAATTTGAAGCGGGGTTAGCACAGCCTTACAGCCTAGCTAAATCGGTGCTGAATTTGCATACCCTAATTGGTTGGTCACTTTCGGGAATCATCACGGCAATTACAGCTTGGCGCTACGTAATTCGTGCCCGTAACCCGCAAAAAGTACCAATTTATTATTTGGGAGCCGGACTAATTTTAACCCTGATAGTTGGCTTACAGGTATACCTCGGAGATGAACTTGTTTGGGTGTATGGATTGCATACCGTGCCAGTTGTGGAAGCAGTAAAGGATGGTTTGTTGCGATGAACTCAGAATTGATTAACCAATTAAGCGACTCTCTAAGCGCAAACGGATTACCTTACACAATTCCCATTCATCCCAACTTAGTGCATCTGACAATAGGTTTGTTCATCATTGGGATGACCTTTGATATTGTTGGTGTTCTGTTCCCCTTTGAAAAATGGGTCTTCAAATTTTTGGCAATTACTGTGGAACGTAAAAACTTATTTGATGTTGGCTGGTACAACATGTTAGCTGCCAGTATCATCACATTTTTCACGGTGGCAGCAGGTTTTTACGAAATGCTATTAGCAACACCACCAGCTGATATGAAAAGTGCCTGGGGATTACAGGCAATGGAAACTATGCTTTGGCATGGTGTGGGTGGTGTGTTCTTATTAGCCCTGATTGTTGTCATGACCATCTGGAGAGCATGGCAGCGCTTCGTTTGGGGCAAACAAGAATACAAACAGACAGATAGAGAAGTGCAATGGCTCTATCTGTTTGCAGGCATAGCAATCATGTTGATTATGTACGTCCACGGGACACTAGGGGCGCAAATGGCTGCCGAGTTTGGCGTACACAATACAGCAGATAATTTGCTGCGATTAGGCCAAGACCTCAACACAACACTCAAGTAAGTCATTTGTCAATTGTCCTTTGTCATTTGTTTAAAGTTACTAACCATCGACCACTGACTAATGATCAATGACTAATGACCAATGACCAATGACTAATGACCAATGACCAATGACTAATGACTAATGACCAATGACCAATGACCAATGACCAATGACTAATGACCATGAAAATCCAGAAGATTTTAAATATTTTGACGCTGCTTACAGGCGCGATCGCAGTGACTGTTATCAGTCTCTGGATCGGCAAGCAGTCTTACTCCTGGCTTCCCCCCCAAGCAGCAGCCGAATCCCAACTAGTTGATGATTTGATTAGCTTCTTAGTAACCCTTGGTGCCTTCATCTTCTTGGGAGTCACAAGTACTTTAATGTATTCTGTGATCTTCCATCGGGCAGTCAAAGATGACTTCACCGACGGTCCCCCAATTCATGGCAATGTCACCCTAGAAGTTATCTGGACAGCAATCCCAATTCTGTTAGTGTTGTGGATTGCGAACTACAGCTACCAAGTTTACGAACAAATGGGGATTCAAGGCCCATCGGAATTAGTTCACTTGCATAATCCCTTGAGAATGGAATCTGCTTATGCAGAACCAAAAAAGTTACCCGTTAACGCCTTAGCAGAACCCGTTGAGAAAATCGACGTATTAGCTAAACAGTGGGCATGGGTTTTTCATTACCCAGAGAGAGATGTCACCAGTACAGAATTGCATTTACCGAGCGATCGCCGAATACGTTTAGCGCTAAAATCACAAGACGTTCTCCACGGCTTCTATATTCCTGCATTCCGCCTCAAGCAGGATATTATTCCCAACCACGCCATCGACTTTGAATTTACTCCCATCCGCCCCGGCAAATACCGATTAACCGATTCCCAGTATAGCGGTACATACTTTGCCACCATGCAAGCGAATGTAATTGTTGAATCTCCTGAAGATTATCAGCAGTGGTTGGCACAAGCTGCAACCCAAAAGCCATCTCCAGCAAAGAATCAAGCGGCTTCTGAGTATGCTCAAACATCCCATCAATCAGTTCAAACTGGTTGGGTTACAGTTCCACCTGCTGCACCTCCTCTAGTCAATTCTCCTGGTTGAAAGGAAAGTAACCAATGACTAATATTCCGATTGAAGGCATCCTTCTCCCCAACGAGAAGCCCAAACACGAATCTCCGGGTAACTGGAAAGAATACTTCAGCTTTAGTACCGACCATAAAGTTATTGGTATCCAGTATCTCGTTACCTCATTCTTCTTCTTTCTCGTCGGCGGTATTTTTGCGATGGTGATGCGGGGAGAACTGATGACACCCGAATCAGATTTAGTCGATCGCACCGTCTACAACGGGATGTTCACCATGCACGGCACCGTCATGCTGTTTTTGTGGACATTTCCCTCACTGGTTGGTTTTGCCAACTATCTAGTGCCCCTGATGATTGGGGCGCGAGATATGGCATTTCCCCGCCTCAACGCCGTCGCCTTTTGGATGGTGCCAGTAGTTGGGATTTTGATGATGGGTAGCTTCTTTGTCCCTGGTGGCCCAGCCCAAGCCGGCTGGTGGTCTTACCCGCCAGTCAGTCTCCAAAACCCTACAGGTAACTTGATTAATGGTCAAGTTATCTGGCTGCTAGCGGTGGCAATATCCGGCGTATCCTCAATTATGGGGGCAGTCAACTTTGTCACCACTATTGTCAAGATGCGGGCACCAGGTATGGGCTTCTTTCGGATGCCCTTGTTTGTCTGGGCAGTGTTTAGCGCCCAAATCATCCAACTATTTGGACTTCCAGCACTGACAGCTGGTGCGGTGATGCTGCTACTCGACCTCACAGCTGGCACCGCCTTTTTCGACCCCGCCAAGGGTGGGAATCCAGTAATGTTCCAGCATTACTTCTGGTTCTACTCCCACCCTGCCGTTTACGTGATTATTTTGCCCATCTTCGGCATTTTCTCCGAAATCTTCCCAGTTTATTCACGTAAACCCCTATTTGGGTACAAAGTAGTTGCCGTTTCATCCATCTTAATTGCCGTAGTTAGCGGCATAGTTTGGGTACACCACATGTACGTCAGTGGTACACCGGGCTGGATGCGGTTGATTTTCATGCTGACAACCATGTTTGTATCTGTCCCCACAGGAATTAAAGTATTTGCTTGGGTGGCAACTATTTGGGGCGGTAAACTGCGGTTAAATACCCCCATGCTGTTTGCCTTGGGCGGATTAGTCATGTTTGTCTTCGCTGGCATCACAGGCATCATGCTTTCTTCAGTGCCAGTAGATGTCCACGTTAATAATACCTACTTTGTGGTGGGACACTTCCACTACGTCCTCTACGGTACCGTGACGATGGGCTTATTTGCCGCCATCTATCACTGGTTCCCCAAAATGACCGGGCGGATGTACTCCGAAAGCTGGGGTAAAATCCACTTCTGGTTAGCCTTCATCGGCACGAACCTCAACTTTTTACCCATGCACCCCTTAGGATTGCAAGGGATGTTACGTCGAGTTGCTTCCTACGCCCCAGAGTATCAATTCTGGAATATCATTGCTAGCCTGGGTGGATTTCTCCTCGGAATGTCCACCTTACCCTTCATATTCAACATGGTGATTTCTTGGATGCAAGGTGAGAAAGCACCTGCTAACCCTTGGCGGGCAATTGGACTAGAGTGGATGGTTTCTTCACCCCCCCCAGTAGAAAACTTTGAAGAAATCCCCATCATCATCTCCGAACCCTACGGCTACGGCAAATCAGAACCGTTAACAGCCAACCTCCCAGAATAACGCCAAACATCGGGAAGACGCAAAAACCCTCCGCGCACCTCTGCGCTTCCCTTTGCGTTTCAAATTCACCCCTCAAAAAACAAAATGGACAGTTATATCAATTCAGATGAATTGCACCATACAAGCGCAGAGCATAGCCACGACGAAGAAGGCAACAAAATGTTTGGCTTCATTGTCTTCCTACTATCTGAAAGCGTCATTTTCTTGAGTTTTTTCGCCGGATATGCTATTTACAAAACAACAACCCCAAACTGGCTACCAGCTGGTGTTTCTGGACTAGAAGTAAAAGAACCGGCAATCAATACAGTAATTTTGGTTGCTAGTAGCTTTGTAATTTACTTAGCAGAACGCGCCCTTCAACGCCATGACTTAGTAAAATTTCGCCTATTTCTCTTGGCGACAATGGCGATGGGAACTTACTTTTTAGTCGGCCAAGCGATTGAATGGAACGGTCTCGCCTTTGGTTTCACATCCGGGGTATTTGGTGGAACGTTCTATCTATTAACAGGTTTCCACGGTTTGCACGTTTTCACCGGCATCCTGTTGCAGTTGATAATTTTGATCCGTTCTTTCCTACCAGGAAACTACGACACAGGTCATTTCGGCGTAAATGCAACTTCGTTGTTTTGGCACTTCGTCGATATTATCTGGATTATTTTGTTTGTCCTGATCTATGTTTGGCAGTAAAGATTAATTGGAGCAAAACCCAGATAAATTATCTGGGTTGGTGTATGGGGTCATTGTTAATTACTTCTATGCCCCATACATTCTACCTATGCAGGTTGACACACTCTGTCGTTTTCTAAACGAGGGATTCTGGGGTCAAACAATGATTGCAGGTACAACCCGTCTTATATCATCTAGCCCAATGGACAATGCCCTGCCCACTTAATTGAATCATACCATGACCGAATAAATTCGGTTACGCATCACGAGTTGTAAAAAACGAATGTCCGTAGTTCGATGCTTTCTCGTGGAGGCGCGTCTGTTGGGCTGGTGGGGTCTTCAAAGGCTGTATGGGCTGCAAAACGCGCACGTCCATCTTCTGCGGAGTCGAAACACTTGATAAATAGTGCCTCGTCCCTTTGCATTTGCGGGAAGTAGAACCATTTATGTTCAGTATTATATGTAACTGCGTAGGTTTCACCAACGCGATCGCGGTACAGGAGATCGCCAGCTACAAGGTCTGTTGATATAATACTTTGGGCATCACACACTGCTAAGGGTGACTCTTGGATTGGTTGGGCGATTGATCGCCAAAGATTGATGATGGCAAATCTTTGTTGCAATAGTGTATCAATTTCATCACCATCTATACCCTGTGCTGCTAATTCCAAACGGGCGCGAGTATAGCCTGATTTGGCGGTGAAGTCGTTGTGTATGCGCTTGGCAGGTTCTTTAATATTATTCTCACCTGGCTTTGACTGACCAGCGTTACGAAGAGTGTGATCGAATATCACTACCTTCGTTGCACCTGTCACCTGTTTTAATAATTGCTCGGCTTCTGGGTAGTAAACACGGCGTATTTCGTCTTCATCGTAAAAGTCGCGGACGTTGCTATGATGTTCAGTAAATGCAAATCCTTCTCTATCTAATGAGATGTTCTTGGAGATCGAACGAGCATTATAAATTGGCAGTTTGTGCGTCTGATAAGTTCCATTGGTGCGGGGAATCCCTGCTGGGGGTTCATAAGTATAGTTGAAAGGTTTTTCTGCCATCGGGGTTAGGTAAGTGAGGTTAGCCTCTACGTAGGGCAGATATTGGGAAATCTGTCTGTCTAGAACTTGGTTATTTAAGCTCATAGGTGATCCAATTTTGGATTTTGGTTAATTATTAATGGTCAATACTCAAGAGTTTTTGATCGCCACATCCTCAGACTCTATTTTTGAGTGGCACCAACGGGAACAGGTTCACCGAGAACTTTGGCGAATCTTTGCAAATAAAAGTCTACAGGATTTGCTACTGCTTGAATTGACTGGCGATCGCGTACCAAATTCCACCATGTCTGCAAACCAGTTGTTTCTGCCGGTAGTGTGAATTTGCGGAAGTGTTCTAGGAGTGGTAAACGTTCAAACCAGGGATAGAAGCTGATATCAACCAGGCTAAACTGATCTCCTAACCAGTAATGACCATTAGACAGTTTGCCTAATCCTTCTTGTTCAAGATACAAGAGTGCTTCCGTGAACTCTTTTCGTCCTTGTTCTTGTTCTTGGGTATCTTTACCGCGCAGAAATTTGTTAAATGCAGGTACAAAGCGACTATTGGCGTAGTCTATCCAAATCCGGGCGATCGCTTTCTTGGCGGGATCGCGGGGTAATAAAGGTGGTTCTGGAAAAACTTCATCTAAATATTCATTGATGATCGCAGACTCGTAGATTTCAATATCCCCATGTTTGATCGCCGGGACTTTTCCGTAGCGCGAAATCTGCGTGTACCCATCTGGTTTATTCTGTAAGTCAATTTCTATTGGCGTGAAGTCTATGCCTTTTTCCAGTAAGACTACGCGGGTGCGTTGAGAGAAGGTTGAGGCTTTGGTAAAGTACAGTTGTATGTTGCTCATGAAATCCTTTCCTTGCGATTAAATAATTTCACTGGCAAGTATCTATGCTATCTATATAGCATAATACATTTTATCGGTCGATTTAACGTAGTATGCATATATTATACAGTCTTTCAGAAATATGTATAGCTAATTATTAGTTTATCTAAATAAATATCTAGGGATTCTCAGTTGAATGAGGTAATAAATAGGGGTAATTCATGAATTACCTCTACTTAGGGACTTCCAAGAAATAAATTATCCAAATAAACGAACCACAGAGACGCAGAGAACACAGAGGAATAAGGAGGAGAGAGTTTTTTCGCCAGTTTTTTGAGTATTTTTTTATTTGGAAGTCCCTTAACAATACCTTTGCCAAAATAAGAGCCTACAAAAATTTTGGCAAAATGGCAAAATGACCCATACATAAGCATGAAAGCTTATAAGGGATCTTTGGATGTCAAACCCTTGATACTACGGGCAATACATTAAAAAAGCCTTGTGGGAAACCTTGAAGGAATTTTTAGGACTTATTGTTTTTGCCAAGCATCGGAGAAAAGAGAGTTCAGCCATCAACTCACCCTCGTAAATTGGCAAAGGTATTGCTTAAGCATAGGTTTATGAGATTAATGTAGACTCTATTGAGAATATACTGTGCTTGTTGAGATTATTTATCACCCTGCTGGGGTTAAGGTGCGATTTTGATTGTATGGTCAAAGTTATGGAGCGATCGCAGAATTATTTTAGGGACTGACAAATAAAAAAATATCCCAAAACTGACCAAAAACTCTCTCTATTTCTCCTCTCTCTGTGTCGCGCCAGTTGCTTCTCCCAGGGGGAGACGCTACGCGAACAAGTCTCTTAACCGCAAGGGCGCACTGGCAACTCTATTGTCTCTGTGGTTCGTAATTTATTTCTTGGAAATCCCTTACAAGCTTTAGTACTTCCTAGTATTGTTTAATTTTGTGCCAATAATGGATTCCTCTTTATCCTTTATGAGAAATTTAGAACTATTAATTCTAATAACTTCATAATTTTCTGGGATAAACACAGAGCCTAAAGTAGCTACGATATCTGCAAGAGAAATCTTAACCGCTAGTGGTATCTTAAAATTAAAAAATGATTTTGGCATAGTTTTAACATTTAAATGCAATTTTTTTTTACTTACGTACCACACACCAGTAAATTTATTACCTGTAATCAATTCTTTAGGTTTAGAGAAAAGAAGCATTTGAACCCTGGTTTGCTCATAAGTCATATCATCTCTAAATTCAATAGTAATTTTTTCCGAATACGTATCAAAACGCCATTTTCCTAGAAGTAAAATTTCTATTTCTATATCAGAATGCTTACTATGATCCATGTTGATCCTCAAATTAGCTTTAACTCTAATTTTTACTATTGTTAAAAAATATACGATTAACTAATTATTAAAGTTTAGTTACAACTTTTCGCACGAGAAAAGAATAAGTGCATCTGCCAAACTAACCAAGAGCTTACCCGCCAAGCTCCCATTGAAAGGTGTTCTGTAGATGATTTTGAGGATAAATCAAAGCTATCTTGGTCATATTGTAACCAATTGGCTGGTAGGTGTCCCATTGGTGTCAGAGGGGACAATTTAAAAGTTAGTTGCTCATAGTCTAACCAATTTCCTTCTTTTCGCCAACCAAGGCGATCGCCGAGTCTCTTTTCTGTTTCATAATCTACTTGACCACCCATTTCGCTCCAGATAGTTTGCTGAATACTGAAGCCGAAATAACCATAACTATATTGTTCCCAAAGTTGATCAATGGTGTGGAGGTCTTGACAAGAAAAATTATCAATATCTTCCTTGTAAACTTCATTCCAATAATTCTTACTCATGACTTTGAGCATTAGTTTAGTGGTTTCAATGTCAGCTTCTTTCCACTTATGCTGTGCTAGGAAATCGCGCAATTGGGTATAATCAATATTTTTATTGCTGAGAGATTTATTTATCAAGGTAATATTGTTATTAGTCAGTCCCATTAATCCTGTTTCTTCAACAGCAGATAAAGGCGCTCTAGAAACAATATTTACTTCTGCTATGCCTAGCACTTTTCTTTGCTCGCTGAGTTGCTTGGATATATAGTTTGATATTAAATCAATACCCTTGTCTAAAAACACGCCATTTTCGCTCAAATCAAAATTATTGATTTGCCAATCTAATAATTGAGATTGAATAAAAGCATCTTTTAATCTAGCTTTTTTCTCATAACTTGTCACCATGAAATCGAGAAAACTTTCAGAAATTACCTCACTTTTTTCCAGGTTAAATAAATTTGACTGATACTTTAAAATATTATCCCCTAGATTTTTAATATCTCCGACAGTTGCATAGAAATATTCATCTACTTTTACAACTTCATCTATTAAAGATTGAAAAGGACTAAAGTAATCTTGTAAAGAATTTTCAAAATTGATTGCAGTCTGGGAAATCTTTGCTATTTGTTGACGAATCTTATAGGCTTTTATTTGATATTCGTAAAGTTCTTGATATACTTCTAAATCTTTAACTATTTGCTGGACAATTTCTTTTTGAATTTTGGTATCTTCTGTAAGTTGTTTAATTCCTTCAGCAAGCAATCTTATTTTTTCTAGCATTAAAAAATAAGAATTGCTCAACAGTAAAACTGCTTTAAAGTTTTCTTGCTTCTCCCATCTTAGGTCATCAAGTATTTTCGGAGTTTTATGATTTTTAAGTTCTAATTTTCTTCTTTCATGTTCTAAACTTTTTATTTCCAAGTATTTTTGTTTAAATAAATTCTTTAAGTCTTCCGTAAGATTTAACAAAAAATTATGATAAGTATCTTTATAACTTTCTAGAAAATCAATAAGATGACTATAGTCTTTAATGAATAATTTAATTTCGTCAAAAATTTCTCCCTGGCTAATTTCTTCTTTTCGCTTAATTATCCCCCCAAGCTGATGATGATATCTAACACCTTCTTTAATTAATTGTTGACGGTCTCTAATTTTTTTTTGAACTGTTTTTACGGCCTGATTTTTTAGAACGGGTAATTGATAGGTTCGTTGATAAATTGAAATAGTTTCGTAAGTAATTAGTTGTCTTTGCTGTTTAGTTAGCATAATTCTGATTTTAAGAAGTGTGAGCAGAGACAATTACTCTATGATTTCTGTTTTGGATAATTCCCATATCAATACCTTACCTCGTGCTTCTATCAGTCGCATTCCGATTTTTTCTAGCACCCGCTTTGAACCTATATTATCTGCGTCACATCCAGCTGTAACTTTTTCTATACCTGGTTGATAAAGTGTCCAATCTGCCATTGCTTTTGCAGCTTCAGATGCGTAGCCCTGTTGTCGATATGATGGCACTATCTGATAGCCAAGTTCCACTGAATCTGTGGGTGAACCTGTGGCATCTGGAATAATTTTAATCATAACGTGACCAATGAGGGTGTTTTCTGCTTGATGAATGATTAAACTTCCCCATCCCCATTGACTTTGTAAGGCACATTTGGTCAGAATATGTGCAATTCGTGGCAAATTTTGGATAAACTCTTCATCAGGCCAGTTGGACAAAACTTTAACCGCCATAACTCTTGCTAATTCAGAATTACCAAGGATTGCTGCTTTTACTATGTCTAGCGTAAATGGTACTAAATACAATCGCTTGGTAACAATATTTTCCATATATGTGCTTTAAAACCTGGAACTAATTATAATTTACTACATCGTAATTTAAGCCTTTCTTGACTTGATAAATATCCTCGAAAAGACCGGACTTTAAAAAGTATGACTAGCGGCTAAACTCTCACCCATTTCAACACCTTCGGATCTTTGTCATAGTGGTATGTCAAGCCATCTTTAGTAGTTATGGATTTTCCTCCGCTAGCCTTGCTTCTGATGGTGCCAAGGGAGTAGTCTGTTAATGTGTTCATTTCCTGATGAGAGAGTTTTTCAATTATTCCTGATTGATTATTGGAGAAATAATCTATTTTAATTTGACCATTTTCGGGTAAATTAGTCGCAGTTGCTTTTTGAAGCTGATAATCCTGCACAGTTACAAGTTGCCAACTAGAATCTTGTGAAAGTTCCAGAACCCATTGATGATAATTAAATAGACTCTCTCGATGTCCAACGCTGATAAAAGTTGTTTGACTTTGTTTTAACTTTTGATATAAACTTTCTTCGTTATTTAAATCCAAAGCACTTGTTGCTTCATCTAATATCGTGAAGCTAGGAAGAGTAACTAACAATCGTGCGAAGGCAAGGCGTTGTTGTTCTCCCAATGATAATATATTCTCCCAAGGAAGTTCGGCATCAAAGCCGCCAACTTTTGTCACCACGTTTTCGAGGTTAACTTGTTGCAAAACTTCTTTGAGTTCTGCGTCGCTCATTTCACGAGTTGTATGAGGATAGAGTAACTGTTCGCGCAAAGTTCCCAAAATTATATAGGGACGTTGGGGCAAAAACAACACTTCTTCTAAAGGAGGTCGCAACAGGCGACCACTTCCTGCATTCCACAAACCTGCGATCGCTCTTAATAGAGAACTTTTACCTCGACCACTCGGGCCAACAATCAATAAACCTTCTCCTGGCTGAACAGACAGTGATAAATCTTCGACGATCACCTGCTCATAGTTTGGCGTTTGTAAGGTGACATGCTCAAAAGCCAGACGGTTTTCTTCGATTGTTTTAATCGTACTGACTTTTTCTGGTTGTTTCGTAACAGTTTCCAACGCATCCGACAGCTGAGATAAGCGTTCAACATAACTAGAAAATCTTCCAGAAGCTCCAAATTCACTTATTAATTGTCCCAGAGCATTAGAAAACATGAAGCAAGCTAAACTAATTTGGTTAATTTCTCCAAAATCAATTTTATCTTGAATAAATAAAGGTGTAAGTATAAACATCGAAAACACAGTAATAGCAGATTGATATGCTCTGTTAAAAATATCCTGATTTATCTCCCAATTCAACCTCCGTTCGGCATTTTTCTCGATCTTACTAAATCTGCGTTGAATTATATTTGCTTCTTGGTTTTCTCCCTGAAAAAAAGCGATTGATTCCGCGTGATTCCGAACATGAGTCAGTGCATATCTGTAGTCAGCTTTAACTTCAAGTTCCTCTTTATTAATCTTATTGGCTTGTTGATTCAAATAAACAGCAATTAAATTACCTGTGATTGTATAAACAACTAGGATCACTGCAATCTGTGAAGAAATTGTCCAAATAATTACTAAAAAACTTGTTAGTTGCAGGATTTTCTCTAGGAAAGTAGCTGAAAAGCTGAGAGCATTGCTGGTAATGGGTTCGATTTCTTGAGATAGACGTTGATCTGGGTTATCAATATCTGATTTGAAATTTATTTTATAATAAGCACGCTTGCTAAAATACTTTTCTAAGGTGTGATTATTTAGCCATTTGTACCAATCAAGAGCAATTTTTTTCCTGACGAATTTAGAAGATGCAATCAAAAGTGTTTCCACCACAATCACAAGTATAGAAATCCATAACGTACCCAGATATTTAGAAATATCTCTCTCTTCAATAACGATATTGAGTACATAGCGATTTAAGAAGCTGCTTGAAGCCGTTACACCCACGATCGCAATTATTAATAAGATTAGGAGAATGAGCATTCCCCAGGCGCGAATCACGTCTGAGAATGCTCTGCCTTCTGGCTCTGTTGGATACCAGTAAGACCCAGCGATCGCTCTGACATCTTGCCAGAATCTGGTAAAAACCACAAGAGGATTAGTTGAGGGTTGATCGCGAAAAACTTGATCTGGCATTTTCTAAAAATATAGTGGTTTTTATTTGAGTTAAATAATCGCTTAACTTAATACCATTGAAGTTGAATAATCACCGCGACTATTTCAATTGTTTTTAGAGACTTAACTTCTTCACAATAAGTAATGATTTCGGGGGAAAGTTGATTTTTAAGTTTGAGTTTTAGATCCTCTGTAATGGGTAAATCTTTAATTTCTTTCAGGAGAAATTTCACCGATTCGGTTTTGCTACGTTCTGCATAGATGGACTGAAGAATGGCTTCTATTCCATATCCCGTGACAATATCCCCCACAACGGTTATTAGACCGAGTAAGGCTATAGCTCCGACGATGCCAAAGGGACCTCCTAACATTGTGAGAGTAGCAGCAACGGCGGCGGAACTACCCCCTGATGCGGCTGTTAGAACCACCAAAATTACGCCAGGAAGACCCAGCCCAGCTAGTTTTTTCACAATTTCGTCCATGATAATTACCTAAAATTCTGACACTTTTGATTAAAACATGATTTCTGAGTTCAAATAATTTTATTGGTACTCCGGTTCCTAATTTTTATTGGTCAGCAGAATTTCAGCGATCGCACCAGAAATCGGGTAGTGTGGTGAAAATATCTCCATCCAGAAAAATTCCCCAACTGGGTTAACCTCAAGGAATACGTGCCGGCCATCGGGTGTGACGATAATATCGATCGCTCCATAGTTTAAGCCAAAATAAGCCATTAGCTGGAGAAGCTTTTTCTCAACATCTTCGGGCAAGTCGTAGGGTTGCCAATTCTTACTTAAGGCTCTCCCTTCTTTGCGCCAATCGTAAGTAGATCCCTCCAAACTCTGGGAATCTACTGCCGCAGTAAATAGGCGGTGTCCGACAATAGTAGTCCGCAACTCCAGCGCCTTTGGCACATTTTCCTGAAACGTCATCGGACAAAAACGCAGTCCTTCAAGATTGTCCAGATCGTCATCTGTAATTGGACTAGTGAACACAACGTTTTCTCGTCCCCGATCGTCATAGATGGCAAAGGAAGAAAGCATTTTGGTGACTATACCTTGCTCCTGACACTCTTGAGCAAATTGCTTTACTGCCTCTGGATTGTTTGAAGTCAGAGTGCGCGGAGTCACAAGACCAACCTCTCGCGCGACTTGTAACTGTAGTTGTTTATTATTGGTTATATCGACATTTGACATTTTATCGAAGTGGAATGCTTTCAGGCTGGCAATCACCCCCCTGACAGTACGGCGAGTTTCTTCAACCGAAGCGTCTCTAAATTGCTTGTCCATCGTGTCGGGAATTTTTGCCCCGTAGCGCATCCGCCGATACCAAACTGAGGACACTTCACTCAAATCTAGCTTCTGTTCCCCATCAGTAATAATTACCCGCTCAGAATTGCCTTGGTAAATATCCAACTTCACTTCGGTGGGATATCTATCTGTGTCAAAACGAAATGCTTTCTTTCCTCTAGCCTCAATTTCTTTGATTACTAGAGGAATGCTTTCGTTGTCTTGGCTGAAAGTAATGATTAATACTGTCATAGAAAACTTTTAACTAAAGTGCTTATTACTATAGGACTACTATTTGATTTTTGAACAGATACGTAGGGTGCGTTAGCGACAGCGTAACGCACCATTCTTAAGGATTTGGTGCGTTAGCGTTTCGCGTAACGCACCCTACAAATACTACAAATACTTAATTTTGTTCAAAAATCAAACCGGATTCCTAAGGGATTGAGTGGCAGAGCAACAGTACCTTTGGGCAAAAGGGATCTGCCTCGCAAGAGGGAAAGCATAGGGAGAAGACCACCAATACTATTGATAGGAAACTTGATATAGCAAGCGGATTTCTGTGAACTATGAATTAGAATCCCCGTGCGTTCACGCCGGAGAGTATGTCAATACAAGCCTTCTCTTGCTTTCTAGGGAATCAGAGCGTCTGCGATCGCACTGGCAATCGGCAAGTCTAAATCTTTCTCCAGCATTCCCCACTCTCCTACGGGGTTAACTTCCAAAAAGACATATTCTCCTGATGGTGTGAGAATAAAATCTAAGGCTCCAAACAACAGCCCAAATTTACCCATAAAGGCTTGGAGACGATGAATTACTTCATCAGGAAGTTGATGGTGTTGCCATGCACCAACCTCAACATCAGGTTTACGCCAATCAACTTTGGCTGCTGCATAAACAGACGCTTCTAATGCCCCGACAAATACGTGGCCATTCACATACACCACCCGCAATTCCTGTTGTTTAGGGATTTGCTCTTGAAAAACCATTGGGCAATAGCGCAGTGACTCGGCATCTTGCAAGTCTTCTTCTTTAACGGTACTGGTGTAAAGAAAGAACGAGGAGTTAGCTTCCATACTGCGGGAAAGAGCAGTTAATAACTTACTCACCATTTTTCCGTTGACTTGGTGAAAAAACTCCCGTGCTGACTCAGCTTTGTTAGTGATGAGAGTCTGAGGAATGACAAAACCTACCTCAGATGCCACCCGCAGTTGGCGCAG
Source organism: Nostoc sp. (assembly GCF_036917815.1). Classification (GTDB taxonomy): domain Bacteria; phylum Cyanobacteriota; class Cyanobacteriia; order Cyanobacteriales; family Nostocaceae; genus Nostoc. The sequence goes on from NZ_JBALEK010000060.1 coordinate 42,267, forward strand.
TTTGTTATGTGCAGTATTTATCCGCTCTAGATTATCTACCCACCTAGCTTCTTTAAGACTGTCCCAAAAGCCATCTAAGGTTGCAAGTGATTCTCTAATGCAGGCTTCTCGGTACTTTGGAGCCAATTCTTTACTCAATTCTGGCTCCCATATCCGCCGCATCCATACAGCTTGCACTTGCTCTGTGCTGATAGAGTGCGTGCCATATTCCAGCTTGTGATAGCTTTTGGATTTGTCAAAGTGTGCTGTTAATTGCACTTCTAGGGGAAACTTATCAGTGTCGAGGCGGAATGGTTGTACCCCTTTCTTTGACAAGGCTTCTGCCACTCTATCTATTGTGAAGAAATCACCACTATGGGTGATTAATAATACAACGTCACGCGACAGGTGCATAAAATTTTCTGGTTTTAATTTGTAGGAGGTAGATGTTAATAATTACCTAAATAAGTTTTTCTTCATATCTCCGAATTCTGGGATATAAAGTAGAGGCGATCGCTTCCATATTCTAATATCATAATCTCCCCTAAAATGGAAGCGATCGCCTTATAGGAAGTAGTTTTCAGTTATTTGATAACCATTACTCCTTTAATTCCATTTGAAGAGCGCTATAGTCTAGCGATCTTCAAAATCTGAAGGAAACTTCAAGGTGTAGATATTAGGGGGATCTGAATCTTCCAGTTGTTGTTCTAAGAAGCGTGCGAAGAATGGCACTGCTTGCATATCAGATGCTTTTACTGTATTGCTAGACATCCTATTCCCTCCAGGTAAATTTGCTTTAACAATTTAATATGTATCACTAATTTCATCTAGAAGCAAGGACAGTTAAGACAATTAATATTTTTATATTACTCTCAAAAAAACTAGCTCTTTGTACAGATAGGGTTTTGCCAATTAATATTTTTATGATGCTTTACGCAGGTATTTTAACAATATAGAGAAAGGGAGCATCCCAATTTTGCCAGAACATATTTGTCATTGCGAAGGAAGCGGCAGCGTAGTGAAGCAATTGGCCAATCGTTAGATATTGCGATTATGATTTACAAATATTCATTAATAATTTAGACAAAATAGATTTTGTTAATTAGTAGTAAGTTGGCGTAAATATAGCTGTTCCCATTCAGATGAGGTACAACATTATATCGCAAGGTGTAGGGGCACGGCACTGCCGTGCCCCTACGGGTGTACCTTACTAGCTTGGGAAATGCTATAATTAAAGGTATGTAGTCAGGGCTTACTAATAACTAAGGTTTAGCAAAGGCTTCTTGCCAAAGTTTCACTCTCTTGTGAGAGGCGATCGCCTCCATATCTGAAGTATGATAAAATTTGCTAAAATGGAAGCGATCGCCTTCTAATAAGTAGTTTTCAGTTATTTGATAACCGTTACTCCTTTAATTTGAGATGAACTAAACTAGACTAAATTTAATAGTCTTCCCAATCGGAAGGATACTTCAAAGTTTGGATAGGAGCAGTATTTGACTGTTCAGCAACTTGCTCTTCTAAGAAGCGTGCGAAGAATGGCACTGCTTGAATATCAGATGCTTTTACTACGTTGGTAGACATAATATTTCCTCCAGGGAAACTTTCTTTAACAATTTAATACGTATCACTAATTTCATATAGACGCAAGGACAGTTAAGACGGTTAGAAAATCTTTTTTCAGACAGTTCAGACAGTTAAGACAGTTAAGGTAGTGAAGGTTCTTATATTAGTCTCGATAGAAAAAATTAACCCTTTGTACGGATAGGGTTTTGCCCATTGATATTTTTTGATGGTTTATGTGGGTATCTTCACAATATGTAACTTCGATTATTTAGTCTCGATTATTCTCTGCACAAAGTTATAAAATAGTGTTAAGCATACACTTATAGCACGATCCAACGATCGCTACTAAGGAAAATTACTCGCTGGCGATCGCTAGTTCAGCAGACTGAACAGCCCCGATTTGGTAGCTCTCGAAAGAAACTTTTTGCTGGGAATCCTTGGCTGGGGGTGAACTTAGCGGCTGATAGGTAACAAGTTTATAGCGGAGGCGATCGCTTTGTCGTTGATATTGTGAATTGAGTAAACGATTTCCAACTCGGAATTGACTGTAGAGCGTGTCTCGAACCCACCACGCATCAATTAGAGTTCCATCTTTCTCATCAATCACAAAATGACCAGCACCACGATCTTTAACAACCAACTCATAATTACGTAACAGCTTTTTCGCCCCTACTCCATAAGTGATTTGCCAAGTATAGCGTTTGGGATTATTGGAGATTGGCTGAATTATGAGTGTCATTGGTACAGTTTGAGATTGCCCTTTTACAGAGCGATTGAACATTGTGCCGCTCCATTTACCTTGCCAATTCTGAGGAAAGGAATTACTTGATGATGAAGCACTTTGGACAATTTTCACCATTACCAATATCAAAAAAGACATCAGTATCAAAATCAGGAGGCTTCGCTTTAGTCTGGAGAGAAACTGTTGCATATAACACAGCGATTAATATTCGGGATAAATGTATTTTATGTGTGAAAAGATGGATTATTTAAATACCCCATTTTGCCATAAATCCAATACCTCTTTAGCTGTAAAAAAGTCCGTAGAAAAGGATGATGCGCTTAACTCCGTACATCTTGGCTTGATAAATGTACTGCTTTCCCATCAAAGTAGAAGCAGTGATCAGACTATCCAATCCTTCTGATATCAATGATTTGACTAGCTCTTCTTCTTGCTCACAAACACGGGGCATGATGGCGAGTCCATCGACTCCCGTTTGGGCAATTAAATGGGCAAGCTTTTGTTTTGTTGGGTAAGAGAAGAAAATGCCTGCTTGTTGTTCTCCATCTCGCAGGGTTTCATCGGAAATTTTGATCGGAATGGTTTCCATTAGACCTCTTGCAAAATTATTTTAGGGTGGAATAAAGAAGGAGTCAGAATTCAGAATACTCTACTCTGCTCCATCTCCCATCAAAGCTTGTAATTGTCTAGTTAATAGTTTTACATTGGGTTCATAAAGCATCAGACCGTGGTTTCCAGGTACAGAAATCACCTTAATAGGCTTTTGAGTATAGGCTTGCCATCCCCAATCGGGTAGATCGTAATCAGAAAAAGCTTGGAGTTCTTGCAAAACAATCTCCTGAACTTCTTGAGCGCGGAATAAAACAATGGGGGCAGAAATTTGATGCCTAGGCTGATAATTCGCGTAATTGAGCGTTAGCACTTTCATCACTTTCATATTAGTTTTGAGTAAAGAAAGGGTGGAGTGTTCCGGTAAAACATTATGTCGGTATAGATAATCTGCTGCTAAATCCCACCTGTCTCTGTCATTGGCTTGAGCAGCTAAATCGTCGTATTGCAGTCCCAAATAAACTCCCTTTAAGACTTCAATTCGTCGAATCAATTGCCAAATCAAATCAAGCTCTGCTCTATCAGTAAAATACTCAGATTTAGAAACTAGTCCAGCGTCTAAGATAGCTAGTAAACCCACTTTTTCATCTTGCTGTTCGAGTTGAGAAGCCATTTCAAAAGCAACGGCACAACCTGAAGAGTATCCCGCTAATATATACGGACTCTTAGCTTGCTTTTGACGTAATAGCTCAATCAACTGACTCGCATGATCTGCTACTGATTCAGGAAGTGGGCTAAGTCCATCTCGTCCTGGAGTTTCGAGTCCATATACTGGATGCCCATTTCCTAAATTGATTGCCAAATCTCGAAAATAAAAGCCGTGTCCGTTTGCGCCAGGAAGAAAAAATAGAGGGGTTCCATCTCCTTGAGGTTGGAGTAAAAGTAAATTAGGATTTGATTGTTGAACCTCATGATTACAAAGTTGTTCTGCTAGTTGAGCAATAGTAGGATTCTGAAATAAACTGCTTAAAGAAAGTTGTTGCTCAAACACCTCTTGAATATTATTAAGCAGTTTGATCGCTAATAAAGAATGACCGCCCAAGTCGAAAAAGTTATCATGAATTCCAATTTCTTGACGTTCGAGGACACTGGACCACACTTGCGTCAGTTGTTCTTCAACTTCGTTACGTGGAGATTCATATAACCCCTCAATCACACGGTTTGGAATGGGTAATGCTTTCCGGTCAATTTTGCCATTGGGAGTTAAAGGCAACTCATCCAGTATGACGATCTGAGCAGGTATCATATAATCGGGCAGACGGGATTTAAGATGATTTTTCAAATGGGTAGACAAATCATTGCTGATGCCCGTTAGATATGCAATTAAACTCTGATTGCTTTCAGTTTTATATAAGGTGACAATTGCTTCTTTAACTGATGGATATTGCAACAAAAGAGATTCAATTTCACCGAGTTCAATTCTAAAGCCCCGTAATTTAATCTGATCGTCTATGCGACCCAAATATTCAAGATTTCCATCAAACTTCCATCTTGCTAAGTCGCCAGTTTTGTAAATTCGCTCAGTTTTACCAAATAATTCAATTTTGATAAATTTTTGGGCGGTTAAATCGGGACGGTTGAGATAGCCTCGTGCCAAACTCACTCCAGCAATGCATAATTCTCCAGGTATTCCAGGCGGTAATGGTTGATTGTAAGCATCTAAAATGTAAATACGGATATTAGATAATGGTTGACCAATGGGCGGTTTTTTTCCATTAGGATGACAGAGTGCAATACTCGCACAAACCGTAGATTCTGTGGGACCATAGGCATTGAAAAAACTTCTTCCTTTTGCCCATTGCGCCACTAATTCTGTTGGGCAAGCTTCACCGGCAACGACTATGGTTTGGCAATCGGGTAAAGCAGCTTGAGGTAATAGGGATAAGGCTGAAGGAGGTAAGGTGATATGGGAAATTTGATGATTTGCTAAGAAGTTAACCAAAACTTGACTAGGCAATAAGGTTTCTTTCTTTGCCAGATACAAACAAGCGCCTGTGGTAATAGCAGTGGCAATTTCCCAAACTGAGGCATCGAAGCTGAAAGAAGCAAACTGAAGCAATCGGCTTTGAGGTTGAATTTGCAAAGCTTTATCGATCGCTAAAGTCAAATTGATCAGTCCTCCATGCTCAATCATCACCCCCTTGGGTTGTCCCGTCGAACCAGAAGTATAGATTGCATAAGCCAAATCATTAGGGGTACTTTGGGGACTGGGATTTTCTTTTAACGTTTCGGTAAAGGTTTCCTCATCCAAAGAAATTACCTGACAGGGTTTTTGGAGGTTAGCTAGAGGCAATTGGTCTTTAAGAAAACTTTGGGTTAGCAACACCGATATTCCCGAATCTTCTAACATAAACCCAATACGCTCTTGTGGATAATTTGGGTCAATCGGCAGGTATGCACCACCTGCTTTGAGGATACCGAGTACACCAATAATCATTTCTAAAGATCGTTCAACGGAGATACCAATTAAAGTGTCTGGCTGAATTTGGTAATTTTGAATTAGATAATGAGCGAGTTGGTTTGCTTTTTGATTAAGTTGTTGGTAAGTTAGGCTTTGCGATTCAAACACCAAAGCGAGATTATTCGGGTTTTTAGCAGCTTGTTGTTCAAATATATCAACTAGAGTTTTATCGTGGGGATAGTTCGTTTGAGTTTGATTCCAGCGTTGTAGTTGCAGAAGTTCGGGCGCTGTCATCAAAGGCAAAGTATTGATAGGTTGCCCAGAGTTATCAACAATTCCCTGAAGTAAAACTTCAAACTGTTCCGCCATCCTTTGTATAGTACTCCGATCAAAAAGATCGATGGCATATTCCCAAGTTAAATTTAACTGGTTATCAGATTCTATGACCAGAAGTGTTAGGTCAAACTTAGCAAACGGATAGGTTAAAGAAAGCCATTGAATCTCTAGTCCTGGTAAACTTAGGTCGGGAATTTCATTATTTTCTAGTGCTAACATCACCTGGAATAAGGGGTTATGGCTCATACTGCGTTCTGGTTGCAATTTTTCTACCAGATACTCAAAGGGAATGTCTTGATGAGAGTATGCATCTAAACAAGTTTGGCGAGTTTGTTGCAAGAACTCGATAAAGCTTTGCTCAGGATTAATTTGATTACGCAGTATCAAGGTATTGACAAAGAAGCCGATTAATCCTTCGGTGTGGCTGTGGGTGCGGTTAGCAATAGGAGAACCAATACATAAGTCTTCTTGGCGACTGTAACGAGAAAGCAGAATGCTGAAAGCCGCTAACAAAGTCATAAACAAACTTACGCCTTGCTGTTGACTTAAAGTTTTAATGGCAAGAGTTAAGTCAGGCGGTAGGGAATAGCGATCGCGATCGCCTCGGTAGTTTTGCAATGCTGGACGGGGGTAATCGGTAGGTAACTCCAATAATGGGGGGGCATCCTGGAGTTGATGTTTCCAGTAATTAATCTGGGTTTCTAATACTTCTCCTTGTAACCAATTTCGCTGCCAGTTCGCGTAATCACTGTATTGAATAGGCAAGGGAGGAAGATTTGGGGTTTGACCTTGGGCAAAGGCGGTATAAACTTGTCGTAACTCACGGACAAACACCCCCATTGACCAACCATCACTAATAATGTGGTGCATATTGATGAGCAATACGTATTTGCGTAGGCGTAGCTCGTCGTAGGCATCGCTAAGTTGCAGCAGTTTCGCTTTAAACAAAGGGCCAGTATTTAAATCAAAGGGTTCTTGAGCATGAGCATCGATAAAACCCTGGATGTTTGGGTATTGCGGATGTTCATCAAGGTTTCGCCAGTTTTGTACAGTTAAAACTTCGATGTCATCTAAATTTTGGATCGCAATTTGAGGTTGTCCCGCCACTGTGGGAAAATACATTCTCAGACTGTCATGCCGGTTAAGCAGATAAGCCAAACTAGAATGGAGAGCATCAATATTGAGGTTTCCATCCAGTTGCAAAGCGATCGGCATATTGTAACTAGCTGACGAGCCTTGAAGTTGCGCTAACAGCCAGAGGCGTTGTTGAGCAAAGGAAAGGGGCTTAGGGGCATCATCTGGTAAGGTCGGAATTTCTTCTGCTATGACAGATATGGCTCTGGCAGAATTTAAAAATGCTAATATATCTGCTTTATTGGTTTGAATTTCCTGCTTGAGTTCAGAAGTTAAGGCGTTTTTACTAGTACGAATCCGTAATTTATCATCTTCAGCCCAAATTCGGCATCCTATGTTCTGCAAACGCAGCATTAAACCAACCACTTGCTGATTTGTAGTCATAATTTTAGTCAGACACAATCCAAGTTCATTGTCGATGAATTTTTAATAGGAAATAGTACTTTATAAAGCTAGTTTTTAGGGTTTGTAGTAAGCACTTTAGTGCTTAGAAAATCACGACTAAAGTCCTTACTACGAACTTGCTTAGAGGTTGTTTGAAAAGTTTTTTTGTATACGCCTAACCCTTGGAGATCCCCCTAAATCCCCCTTAAAAAAGGGGGACTTTGATTCTTCCCCCTTTTTAAGGGGGGTTAGGGGGGATCACTAAGTGCCTAAAATCACAGCTAACTACTTTTCAAACAACCTCTTACCCTAGTAAGGGTTTGAGAGGGTTTAAAAATTTTAACTTAGTTCTGTTTTTGGAGCGATTGCTTGCAATTCTACATCCTGGTAAAGGTCGGTAAAGGAGGCGGTTAGGTTAATACTTTGGAGTTCAAAGGTTTGGTCATCGGGTGTATAGGTTTGTAGTACCCATAAGCCTTGGTCATTACGGCGGAAGGTTTCAAATCGTTGCTGTTTGGTGTTAACCAAAACGTATTCCTCTAGGCTATCAAGGGTTTGATAGTCGTTGAATTTGTCACCTCGGTCAAAGGCTTCGGTGGAATCGGATAGAATTTCGACAATAAGTTTAGGAAAGCGTTTATAGGTGGGGGTTTCTCGGTCTTTAGGGTCGCAGGTTACGAGAATATCGGGGTAATAAAAGCGGTTACGTTTTTCAATCCTGGCTTTAATATCGGCAAAGTAAACTCGACAATCTGACCCTCGGAAGTGATTACGAATCAATAAAGCCAGATTTAGAGCAATGGTGTTATGGGTGTCAGTTGTTCCCGCCATTGCGTAAACTTGACCATCAAGATATTCGTGTTTGATGTTGCTTTTTTCTTCTAGTAAGAGGTATTCTTCGGGAGTGATAAAAACGGAATCAGATAGGGCAATCATGGGTTAAGTTAAAGATAAAGTTTACTTGAGGACCTGTTTTAAACAGTAGTACTTTAAAGTTCAATTTCCTCTTCATCTGAGTTGAGAGGCTGCATACTTTTATCGGTGGAATTAACCCAAATGCAGGTATCGAGATAATTCGCTAATTCACTGAGGGTGGGGAATTCAAATATCTTCCGTAGAGGCAGTTCCACTTTGAATTTATCACGGATGCGGGCAATCAGTTGGGTTGCTAATAAAGAATGACCTCCTAAATTAAAGAAGTTGTCATGGCGGGCGTAGGCGTAGCCCAACCCAGGCATCGCTTCATATTTAAGCAGTTTTGCCCATAATTCGGCCAGCAATTTTTCTGTCGCGGTTACAGGCAATTCAATGTCTGTTGCTGAAACGATTGCATTTGGCACAGGTAAAGCTTTACGGTCTACTTTTCCATTTGGTGTGAGCGGCAGTTTTTCTAATATAGTGAAATGGCTAGGAATCATATAATTAGGCAGATTTTTAGCGACAAATTCCCGCCATTCGGCAAATATTGCTGGATCAACTTGAAGATAGTTATCCTCTGTCGGTGTTGGAACAACATAAGCCACTAGACGGTGATCGAGATCAGTTTCTTCCCTTGTAATGACAACAGCTTGCTGAATTTTTGGGTGTTTAACTAAAGTTGCTTCAATCTCACCTAATTCGATGCGGAAACCACGGATTTTGACCTGGTAATCGATGCGACCCAAGTATTGCAGATTACTATCAGGTAGCCAACGGGCTAAATCGCCAGTTCGATAAATTCGTTCAGTTTGACCAAATAATTCTACTTCTAAGAATTTTTCGGCGGTTAAATCGGGACGGTTGAGATAGCCTCTGGCTAAACCAACGCCAGCAATGCACAATTCTCCAGGTATGCCTGGGGGTAAGGGTTGATGGTGTGCATCTAAAATATAGATGCGGATATTAGGCAAGGGTTTACCAATGGTTGGTTTTTTGCCATTGGGTTGACAAACAGCGATACTTGCACAAACTGTAGATTCTGTGGGGCCATAAGCATTGAAAAAATGTCCTCTAGTTGCCCATTGGGTAACTAATTCTGTTGGACAAGCTTCGCCAGCAACGACTATGGTTTGACAATCGGGTAAAGCAGCTTCAGGTAATAGGGATAAGGCTGATGGGGGTAATGTAATATGGGAAATTTTGTGTTCTGTTAAGAAGTTCACTAAGTCTTGGCTGGGTAATAATGTTTCTTTCTTGGCAAGATACAAACAAGCGCCTGCGGCCAGAGTAGTAGCAATTTCCCAAATTGAGGCATCAAAACTAAAAGAAGCAAACTGAAGCAAACGGCTTTGGGGTTGAATTTGCAAAACTTTGTCGATCGCAAATGTCAGATTTGTCAGCCCTCGATGCTCAATCATTACACCCTTGGGTCGTCCTGTCGAACCAGAAGTATAGATTACATAAGCTAAATTATCAGGGGTACTTTGAGGATGGGGATTATTTGTTAACGCCGAACCAAAAGTTTGCTGATCCAAACAAATTACCTGATAGAGGTTTTCTCGGTTGGCTAAAAATAATTGGTCTAATAGGAAACTTGGCGTCAGCAACACCGATATCCCAGCATCTTCTAGCATGAACTTAATCCGCTCTTGGGGATAATTGGGATTAATGGGTAAGTAGGCTCCACCGGCTTTGAGGATACCGAGTATACCAATAATCATCTCCAGCGATCGCTCAACGCAGATACCAATTAGGGTTTCTGGCTGAATTTGGTAATTTTGAATTAGGTGATGAGCTAATTGGTTGGCTGTTTGATTGAGCTGTTGATAACTCAGACTTTGGTCTTCAAATACCACCGCTATTTTATCGGGCGTTTGCGCTACACGTTCTTCAAACAGAGTAACTAGTGTTTGGTTTTTGGGATAATCGGTGTTGGTTTGATTCCAGGTTCGCAACTGTTGGATTTCTGCTGTTGTCATCAAGGGCAGCTTACCGATCGGCAGTTGGGGATTTTGAGCGATCTGCTGTAAGCATATCGCTTCGAGCAAGACTTCAAAGTGTCCCGCCATACGTTGAATCGTTTCTGCTGCAAATAAATCTGTGGCATATTCCCACATACAATGGAGTTGGTCGCCCCTTTCGCAAAGATCCAGCATCAGGTCAAATTTGGCAAACGGGAAACTTTGCTCTAAGTATTGAATATCAAGCCCTGGTAAACTAAGATTTTTCCCGGCTTCTTGAGAATTTTGCAACACCATCATCACTTGGAATAAGGGATTATGGCTCAGACTGCGCTCTGCTTGTAACTGTTCTACCAAATACTCAAAGGGAATATCTTGATGAGCGTAGGCATCTAAACAAGTTTGGCGGGTTTGTGGGAGTAACTCGTTAAATCCTTGCTGCGGCTTAACTTTACTCCGTAATACTAAGGTGTTGACAAAAAAGCCGATTAATGATTCTGTGTTGCTATGAGTGCGGTTAGCGATCGCACTACCAACACATAAATCCTCTTGACGGCTGTAACGGTATAACAGAATATTAAAAGCCGTTAACAGAGTCATAAACAAAGTAACCCCGTGCTTTTGACTAATAGCTTTAAGTCTCTGAGTCAGTTCACGGCTCAAACAATATTCCTCACGCCCACCTTGGTAACTTTGTTGGGCTGGACGGGGATGATCGGTAGGCAAATCCAGCAATCGGGGAGCATCGCCTAGTTGTTGTTTCCAGTAATTTTCCTGACTTTCTAAAATCTCCCCTTGTAACCAACTGCGCTGCCAAGCTGCATAATCGCTATACTGAATCGGCACCGGTGACAAATTCGGAGCATACCCCGCAGCAAAAGCCGAATAAGTCTGTTCCCATTCGCGCTTAAATACTCCCATTGACCAGCCATCACTAATAATGTGGTGCATATTAATGAGCAGCACATTTTTATGTTCGCTAAGTTGCAGCAGTTTCGCTTTGAACAAGGGACTGGTATTTAAGTTAAAGGGTTCTTGGGCATGGGTATCTGATAACCGTTGTACGTTTTCTGCTTGAGTTTGGGGAGCAAGTTCTCGTAAATCTGCGATAGCCAGCACTTCTATATCCTCTAGATTTTGGATGGCCACTTGCGCTTCTCCTTTCAGTGCAGGGAAATAAGTACGGAGAATGGCATGGCGATCGAGGAGATACCTAAAACTTGCACGTAAAGCTTCTATATTCAAGTCACCGTCAAGTTGCACGGCTGTTGACATATTGTAGGTAGCGGAGGTTCCAGCGCCTTCAAGTTGGTCTAAAAACCAGAGTCTTGATTGGGCAAAAGACAGAGTTTTCGGAGCATTTTCAGGTTGTGGTGTTATGGGGGGTAAAGCGACACACAAAGCGGCTTTGTCAATTTCTGCTGCCAACTCAGATAAAATGCTCTGCTCAAATACCTTGCGGACAGACACTTCTACCCCAAAAATGTCACGAATGCGGGCAACCAATTGGGTTGCTAAGAGCGAATGTCCGCCCAATTCAAAGAAGTTATCTTGGCGACTAAGAAACTTAGCTTTCAGGAGAGTTTGCCATAAGCTAGCTAACAGTTCTTCAGTTGGCGTGACTGGTATTTGAATATTCGTGGAAGTGGCTGTATTTGGTTCTGGTAATGCTCTGCGATCTAGCTTACCGTTAGATGTAAGGGGTAACTGATCCAATACCATAATCTGGCTAGGAATCATATAATTTGGGAGGCGGATTTTCAGGTAGTCTTTAAGTTGACTCTCTAGATTGAAGGATTTTTCTGCCGCCGTCAGATATGCTACTAACCGAGGATTATTATCAGTTTCATATAAAATTACAACCGCTTCTTTAACTAAAGAGTGTTGCAATAATAGCGATTCAATTTCACCAAGTTCAATCCGAAAGCCCCGTAATTTAACTTGAGCATCAACACGACCCAGATACTCAATGTTGCCATCATCTCTCCATCTTGCCAGATCGCCAGTTTTGTAAATTCGCTCAGTTTTGCCAAATAATTCAACTTCAATAAATTTTTCGGCAGTTAAATCGAGACGATTGAGATAGCCTCGTGCTAAACCTACTCCTGCGATACACAATTCTCCAGGAATGCCAGGTGGTGACAGTTGATGGTGAGCATCTAAAATATAGATGCGGATATTAGCTATAGGTTTACCGATAGAGGGTTTTTTACCATTTGGTTCACAACTAGATATACTGGCGATAACCGTCGATTCCGTTGGGCCATAGCAGTTAAAAAAATGTCGTTTTGTTCCCCACTGTGCCACCAATTCTGCTGCACAAGCTTCACCACCAACGATTACGGCTTGCAAATCAGGTAATGAGGCTTGAGGTAATACAGATAAGACGGAAGGAGGTAAAGTTAAATGGGAAATTTTGCGATCGCACAACAAGCCCACCAAGGCTTGACTAGGTAACAAAGTTTCTTTATTGGCTAAGTATAAACAAGCACCTGCGGATAAAGCAGTGGCAATTTCACCAATAGACAAATCGAAACTAAAAGAACCAAACTGAAGCCAACGGCTATGATGTTTAACTTGAAAAGTTTCAGCCCAGGCTAAACTAAGATTGACAATTGCGCGATGCTCAATCATTACCCCTTTGGGTCGTCCTGTTGAACCAGAGGTATAAATTATATAAGCTAAATTATCAGGAGTATTTTGAGGATTGGGATTATCTATTAATTCTTGGGCAAAAGTTTCTTCATTCAAACAAATGACCTGGTGTTTCAGTTTAGCTAAAGGTAATTGCTCTAATAAAAAACTTTGAGTTAGCAATACCGATATCCCAGAATCTTTTAGCATGAACTCAATCCGTTCTTTGGGATAATTGGGATCAATCGGTACATAAGCCGCACCTGCTTTCAAGATACCGAGTACACCAATAATCATTTCTAAAGACCGTTCAACGCAGATACCAATTAAGCTTTCTGGCTGAATTTGATAATTTTGAATTAAATAATGAGCTAGTTGGTTAGCTTTTTGATTAAGTTGTTGGTAAGTTAGGTTTTGGGATTCAAACACCAAAGCTAGATTATGAGGATTTTTGGCAACTTGAGTTTCAAACAGTTCCACCAAAGTTTGATTGAGGGGATAATCAGTTTGAGTTTGATTCCAGTTTTGGAGTTGCTGACGTTCGTCCTCTGCGATCAACGATAGGGTATTGATGGGTTGTTGAGGATTATCGACAATTCCCTGAAGTAAAACTGCAAAATGTCCCGCCATCCGTTGAATGGTTTTAGCCTCAAATAAATCCGTGGCATATTCCCATTCTCCTGTTAACCCTTGGGGCGTTTCCCGAAAAATCAGCGACAAATCAAACAGAGTTGTGGTGTTTTCCCACGTGAAACGGGCAAGGGTTAATCCATTGATTTCTAGTTGCTGCTGGGTTTCATTTTGCAAGCCAAAAGCGACTTGAAATAGAGGATGATGAGAAAGCGATCGCTCTAAACCCAATTCATCAACTAATTTCTCAAAGGGTAAATCTTGATGGTCATAAGCATCTAGGGTTACTTCCTTGACTCGTTCCAGTAATTCTAAGAAAGTTGGATTCCCTTGCAGATTGGTACGTAATGCTAGGATATTGACAAAAAAGCCAATTAATGCTTCAGTCTCACGACGGTTGCGATTAGCGATCGCAGAACCAACAATAATATCCTCCTGACCACTGTAGCGCGAAAGTAAGAGCGTAAATACCGCAAGCATTGTCATAAACAGAGTAGTTCCAGACTCCTGACTTAAACGCTTCAACTTCTGTGTTAAATCCTGATTGAGTTCCAAAAACTCGCTACGCCCTCTGAAACTTTGAACTGATGGGCGGGTTTTATCTGTGGGTAATTCCAACAGAGGCGGGACTGTGGCTAATTGTTCTTGCCAGTAATTGAGTTGGGTTTCGAGTACCTTTCCCTGTAGCCATTGTCTTTGCCAGTAGGCGAAATCGGCATATTGAAGCGGTAATTCAGTTAAGGGAGAAGATTCTCCAGTGCAAAATGCCTTATAAAGGCTGAACAATTCACGGCGGAATATGTCCATTGACCAGCCATCACAAAGGATATGATGGATGACGATCAACAGTAAATAAGATTGGTCACTCAGTTGCAACAACTTTACCCGTAGCAAAGGTGGGTTTGATAAATCGAAGGGCTGTTGCAATTCTTCTGTCGCTAACTGTGTGGCTTTGCTTAACTGGTTTTGTTCAGTCAATTGTCGCCAATCTAGCATTTGCATCGTCAGTTGAGGATGAGTGTGAATTACCTGTATGGGCGACTCATCGATCGCAGAGAAGCTGGTGCGTAAGACTTCATGACGTTGAACAATTTCTTTAATAGCTTGTTCTAACGCAGCTATATTAATAAATCCGTTAATCTGCCAGAAAAACGGGACGTTATAGACACAATTTTTGCCTTCTAGTTGGTCGAGAAACCAGAGTCTTTGTTGAGCAAAAGAGAGAGGAAGAGGTTGTGCCCGCGATACGGGTGTGAGGAGTGAAGATTGCTGTTGCTTTTTTAGTTTTTGTAGAACTAATTCTCGCTTTTCTGGTGAAAGGGCTTCTAGACGTTTTAGGATATGGCTCATAATAATTATTGTTGAAAATTAGTTTTTTATCGAACCGCAGAGACACAGAGAACACAGAGATAAGAAGAGTACAATATTTCATTAATTAATAGCGAGTTTTCTCTATAAAGACTCTGCGGAACTTTGCGTTTACTCCGCGTTCCTCTGCGTTGAAAAACTCTTCAAACTTATACTTACAAAAATAATTGTTGCGTCACTTCTTCCTCTGATAACTGATCAACTTCTCTTAGAATCTGTGTAAGTGCATCATCCTCTGCTTGTTCAATCTGTTGAGCGAGTTCAGCAATGGTCGGATTTTCAAACAAATAACGCAGAGTAAAATCTAGAGAAAAGGCTTCTCTTAATCGAGAAATAACTTGGGTAGCTAGTAAGGAATGTCCACCTAACTCGAAAAAGTCATCGTGAATTCCAACCTGTTTTACTTTGAGAACTTCAACCCAAATCGTAGCTAATTCTTGTTCGGTAGACGTGCCAGGAGCAACAAAATTAACCTCTAGATTTCTTTGGTCAATATCTGGATCGGGCAAAGCACAGCGATTGATTTTACCATTAGGTGTTAGGGGAAATACCTCCAGAAAGATGAACGCTTCGGGAATCATGTAGTCAGGTAACTTTGTCTTGAGGAAGTTTCGCAGGGTACTAGGAGTTGATGGATGATCTTTGGCAACGAGATAGGCAACTAAATACTTGTTTCCAAGTTCATTTTCTTGTCCAATGACCACAACTTGCTTTATCTCAGGGTGTTGAATTAAAGCTGCCTCAATTTCTCCTAATTCAATGCGGAACCCGCGAATTTTCACCTGTGTATCAATTCGACCCAAAAATTCCAGATTTCCATCATAGAGACGGCGGATTAAATCTCCGGTTTTGTAAAGTGTATCGTCCTCAATAAACGGATTAGGAATAAATTTTTCACTGGTTAATCTTGGTTGATTTAAGTAACCTCTAGCAACACTCGCCCCACCCACACAAAGTTCCCCAGGAACGCCAATGGGAACTCTATGTAAATCTTTATCTAGTAGGTAAACTTTTCTGTCACCGATGGGTTGACCAATGGGAATTAAATGCACATTTTGAGCGAGTTGTTGAGGAATCGGGTAACAACAGGTAAATACTGTACATTCTGAAGGGCCATAAGCATGAATTAATTTTGTTCCCGGTAGTAGTTCTAAGGCGCGACGAACATGAGGTACAGAAATGGATTCTCCGCCAAACAGCAGTTGTTTAATCCCTAACAACCCTTGTGGCATTGTGTCAATCATGAGATTGAATAAAGCGGTAGTCAGAAACAGGGTGTTAATTCCTTGTTCTTGGATGATGTTGCTTAAGTCTTCAGGTATAGGAATTTTGCCTGGGTAAAGTACACAACGCCCACCATAAAATAAGGGCGGCCAAAGTTCTAAGGTTAGTGCATCCCAATAAATCGATGAATGTTGCAGCCAAATTTGTTCTGCATTAAGGTGAATATAATCAACCCCAAACATAAAACCAATAATGCTACGATGGGTAACTTCCGTTCCCTTTGGTGTTCCCGTGGAGCCAGAGGTATAAATGATATAAGCTAAGTTTTCTGGATTAACTTCACTGAGCAAATTGTCTTCTTTTTGTTGAGCAATTATTTCCCAATCTGAGTCAATATTCACCACAGTTTGATTATGGATTGGGAGTTTATCTGGCAAATCAGTCTGGGTTAATAAAATCGGTGCTTGTACATCTTCTACCATCAAGGCCAGTCGATCTGTTGGATCATCTGGATCTAGCGGAATGTATGCCCCACCAGCCTTGAGGATAGCCAGTATTCCTATTACCATTTTTAGCGATCGCTCGACACAAATTCCCACCCGCACTTCGGGTTTAACTCCCAGCGCTTGTAAATAATGAGCTAATTGATTGGCACGATTATTCAACTCCCGATAAGTTAAATCTTGTTTTTCATATACAAGTGCTACTGCATTGGGAGTCTTTTCCACCTGTTCTTCAAATAAACTATGAATACATTTATAATGAATAGAATCTAAGTTTTGACTATTCTCTTGTAGAATTAATTCTTCCTCTTCGGTTGCAGTGAGAAGAGATAATTGGCAAATATCTTGTTGTAAATTAGTTGCCATTCCTGCTAGCAATGTTTGGAAATGTCCAATCATCCGCCCAATTGTCTGTTCATCAAAACGACTGGCATCATAGATAATCCTTCCAGACAATTGTGATTGAGGATTAATCACAACCGTTAGTGGATAATTCGTGCGTTCAAAACAACGAAGATAACTAATTTCTAAAGTTTTTTTGGTGTCCTGTTCAGCAGAATCTAGGGGATAATTTTCAAACACTAAAAGGCTCTCAAACAGAGGCATTCCTGGGGGAACATCACTCAAACGCTGAATTTCTGCTAGGGAATAATAGGTATACTGTTCCTGTTCAAATGCTTGACTTTGTAAGTGCTTGAGCCAGGTTAATAATTCTGCTTTTCCACTGACTTGTACGCGTATGGGGAGAGTGTTAATTAGTAGCCCCACTATCGAATCTACTCCCACAAGTGTTGGTGGACGACCAGATACAGTTGCACCAAACACTACATCACTTTCCCCACTGTAGCGGGAAAGCAGCAACGCATAAGCTCCTTGCACCAAATTATTCAGAGTTAAATGATGCTGTCGAACTGCATATTGCAATTTCTCAGTTACCGTTTGAGATAATTGAAAAGTTTGCTCATAGTATATTCCTTGTTCTTGTTTCCTGTTTCCTATTAAAGGGGTAGGATTTGAAAATCCCTGGAGGGTTTGTTGCCAGAAGTTTTTTGCTTGAAGAATATCCTGTTGCTGTAACCAATTAATATATTTTCGATAGGGAAGAGAGGGTATCAGGTGCAAATATTCGCCTTGCTGATCAGCCTCATAAAAAGCGAAAACTTCTTTGAGGATAATCTGCATCGACCAGCCATCAAAAAGGATATGATGATGAGTCCAAATAAATTGGTAAGTATATTCCTCTAGCTGGATGACGGTGAAGCGCATTAGAGGAGCTTGAGATAGATCGAATCCTTTTTGGCGATCGCATTTCAAAAAATCCTCTAAATGCTGTTGTTGTTCATCGGGGGTGAAATTCCGCCAGTCCAGTTCTTCCCACGAGAGATCCACTTGCTTACTCACCATTTGCAAGGGCTTTTCTATTTCTTCCCAATAAAAGGAACTACGTAAAACTGGATGCCGCGCCACAACCTGTTGCCAAGCTTGCTCAAAGGCAGGAAAATTTAATTCTCCTTTGAGGATGCAAAGCAACTGCTCAAAATAAACTTCTGACTCTGGTGCATAAAGGGTATGAAAGAGCATCCCTTGCTGCATTGGTGAAAGTTCATAA
Source organism: Nostoc sp. (assembly GCF_036917815.1). Lineage (GTDB taxonomy): Bacteria > Cyanobacteriota > Cyanobacteriia > Cyanobacteriales > Nostocaceae > Nostoc. Next base: position 60,262 of record NZ_JBALEK010000060.1, read on the forward strand.
AGGTCTTCGATATTGTTCATGACAATGGGGATTGGGGAATGATTACTAGTAGTCCGTCAAGTTTAAATTGAGGGGTATTAATTTAGTTCGTAGTTGCGCTTTAGCACTAAAGTTAGAGAGACGCGATAAATCGCCGTCTCTACAAGGAATCTATCCATCAATTATTTATTGACAGACTACTACTTCGTTTTTATTTTAGTGAGGAATTTGTCAAGCTGTTTTTGGCTGAGTCTGGCTGCTGAGAAGTCTGAAGGTGTATGACCTCCAGCATCAGGGGATTGGCAGTGGGTAATGAGCGATCGCAATGCCTCCATAAACCCAAAGGCTAAACTCTCAATGGTGTCTCGTTTATGAACTTTGTCGCTGTAAGTCCAAGTCATTTCCAGCCTTTCGGCATGAATGAATCCGCTTACCCCTAATAGGTGGCTGCGTCTATTCAGTAAACTCTGTTCAGCTTTAAATTCTTCAGCCAAACCCAACACAGCAGATGCCCGAAGCACCTGATCGAACTGACCAAGGTAGTTAAAACTTACTTCCGCTTGGGGTAGCGCTTGTAGTTTCGTGCGTATTGTGTGATCCTGGTGCAAATATCGCAATAGTCCATAGCCGATGCCCCGGTTCGGGATGCGCCGCAGTTGTTCTTTAATTAACTTTAAAATCTCTCCTGGATGGTCAACTTCTTTTAGCTGTAAATGAACGGGGAATAAGGTGGTAAACCAGCCCACAGTCCGCGACAAATCCACATCTTCAAATAAGTCTTCCCGTCCATGTCCCTCTAAATCAACGAGTAGGGAAGGTTCTCCCGTCCATTGGGCAAAGCTTTGCACTAAGGCAGTCAACAGCACATCGTTAATTTGAGTGTTGTAGACCGAGGGTACATCCTGCAAAAGGGCGCGGGTATGTTCTTCAGTTAAAGAAAGTGAGACAGAAGCAGTTGAGGCTATAGTGTTATTTTCTTGACCTGAAGGATGATCTACTGGTAAGGCGGTAACTTTCAAATTAGACTTACTTAGCCAGTAATTTAACTCATCTGATGATTGGGCGTATACTGTCAGGCGATCGCCCCAATATTGCCAAGAAGTTGTTTTAAGTGGTAATTTAATAGCTTCGCTACGGCTGATTTGCTGATAACCAGTAGCCAAATCTTCAAGCAAAATCCGCCACGAAATGCCATCTACTGCTAAGTGATGGATGATGAACAGTAACCGACCAGGTTGATTATTGCCTAATTGAAACAGTGCTACTCGTGCCATCGCTCCAGTAGATAGATTTAAACTAGCCTGAAGTTCCGCATCCGCCGCTTTTATTGCTGTTTGTTGTTCTTCTGCCGATAGGTGCGACAAATCAATAATGCTAAATGGTACAGGTTCTTGAGCCGGGGCGTTAATCTGCTGCCAGTTTTCTCCTTCTTGCACAAACTGCGATTCTCCCAAAGGGAGACGTGCAAAGCGCGATCGCAAAACATCATGATGCAGTAACAATTCTTGTACAACTTGCTGTAATCGCTCTGGTTGCAAGTCTGGCGGTACTTCTAGCATTACTGACTGGTTAAAGTAATCAGGTTCGGGCAAATTCTGCTCAAAAAACCACTGTTGGATGGGTGTCAGCACTACCTTGCCAGTGACTAACCCTTGTTCGGCTATAACTTGGCGAGTGATGCCAGCCACGGCAGCTAATTCAGCAATGGTTTGGTATTGAAATAGCTGTTTAGGGGCAATTTGGATACCTGCTTGATTGGCTCTTGAAATTACCTGAATACTGAGGATGGAGTCGCCGCCCAATTCAAAGAAGTTATCGTGGATGCCGACTTGTTTTAATTTTAAGATTTCCGACCAAATCGCCGCTAATCTCTCTTCTGTAGGGGTTTGGGGTGCAACAAAGTTATCTTCTGCACTGCGGAAGAATTGGGTGGCTGGGAGGGCGCGATAATCTACCTTCTGGTTCGGAGTCATTGGTAGTGCTTTCAGCAGCAAGAAAGCCGAAGGCACCATATAATTAGGCAACTTCTGCTTGAGGAAATGGCGCAGTTCATCGGTAGTTGGTTGCAACTCGTGGGGTACAACATAAGCTACAAGGCGTTTTTGCCCCGGAATATCTTCACGAGCAATGACGACTGCTTGGAAAACCTGTGAATGTTGTCTCAGCACCGTCTCGATTTCTCCCAACTCAATGCGGAAGCCCCGAATCTTCACCTGATTGTCAACTCGACCGAGATATTCTAGCTTGCCATTTGGTCGAAATCGTGCTATGTCGCCAGTTTTATAAAGGCGGGGACTGGGGACTGGGGATTGGGGATTGGGGAATTTCTGCTCCTCTGCTCCCCTGCTGCTTTGGAAGGGATTGGAGATGAATTTTGACTCGGTTAACTCTGGGCGTTGCCAATACCCTCTAGCTAATCCGGCTCCGCCAATGTGCAGTTCTCCGGGAACTCCTATAGGCACTGGTTGCAGATATTGATCCAGAATATAAACCTGAGCATTGCTTATTGGTCGTCCGATCGCCACAGAGTTGGCTGCTGGGGTTAAGATATCTAAGGTGGTTATAACCGTTGCTTCCGTTGGCCCGTAACTATTAATTAATTGGGGTGGATGGGAGAGATGAGCCATAGTAGTGTGCCAGCGCTTCACTTTTTCAAGTTGAGCTTCTTCGCCGCCAATAATCACCATTCTCAGACTTTCGGGAATTCGGGAGTCTTCAGGGCTAAGTTCAGCAACTAACTGATGCCAGTAGGCTGTGGGAAGATCCAAAACAGTTAACTGCCATTCTCGGCAACACCGCCAAAATTCATCGCTGGAGTGCAACATCTCTTCGGTTCGTAACACTAATGTTGCACCGACTGAAAGACAAGGTAAGATTTCTTCAACAGATGCATCAAAACAGATAGATGCAAATTGCAGAATTTTGTCGCCAGCCTTAATTCCATATTCGTGGGTGGCGGTCATGATAAAATTCATCAGCGATCGCACTTCTATCATCACCCCTTTGGGTTTACCCGTGGAACCAGAGGTGTAAATAATGTAGGCGAGGTTATGGGGCTGAATTTCGCTAATCGGGTTAGCTGGACTGTGTTGAGCAATTTGTAACCAGTCTCGATCTAAACAGATCGTTTTTCCGACATAATTTAGTAGTTTAGATTGGAATTTTTCTTGAGTCAGCAGAATGCTCAGTTGGGTATCTGCGAGAATATCAGCCAACCGCTCTTGAGGATAGGCAGGGTCAAGGGGAATGTATGCACCCCCGGCTTTGAGAATGCCGAGTAAGGCGACAATCATCTCTAAGGAACGGTCAATGCAGATACCAACTAGGGTTTCTGGTTTGACTCCCAAACTTTGCAAATAATGTGCAAGTTGATTGGCGCGATCGCTCAATTCGCGGTAAGTTAGCTGTTGACCTGCTTGCTGAACAGCGACAGCATCGGGCGAGCGCTCCACTTGATCTGCAAATAACTTATGGATACACTCTTTATTCAGATACTCTTTCTGAGTCTGATTCCACTCCACCAATAATTGCTGCTGAGTCTGCGTTAGTAGTGGTAATTCCGAAACTCGCTGCTGTGGGTTAGCAACAATCCCCTCTAGTACAGTTTCATACTGCTCTAGCATTCCTTGGATTGTGGCAGCATCGAAGAGATCGCTGTTGTATTCTAAGACTAGGGTGATTCCCTTGGCTCCCGTTTTACAACCGTTCTGCACAGTTTGCTCAGAACGTGGGATAACCAGAAAATCTAAATCAAACTTTGCTGATTTATTACTGATCGGTTCACGCAAGCTGATATCCAAACCTGGCAGACTCAAGTCTGGCATGGGAGAATCATGGAAGCTAAACATCACTTGAAACAGGGGATTGTAACTCAAATTCCGTATTGGCTTCAGAACCTCCACCACCTGATCGAAGGGTAAATCTTCGTTGGTGTATGCTTCCAAAGTCACTTGGCGCACACGGCCAAGTAATTCTCTAAATGTGGGATTGCCAGATAAATCAGTGCGTAGAACCAGGTTATTGACAATCATGCCAATTAACTTTTCTACTTCGTGCATCCGCCGATTAGCAACAGCAGTGCCTACGCTCAAGTCATCCTGCCCAGTATATCGGTGTAATATTACTAGGAAAGCTCCCAGCATCGTCATAAATAAGGTGACACCCTCTTGACGACTCAGAACTCGCAGAGATTCGCACAAGTTGATGGGAAGTTCCACCCTAATTTGATCGCCATTGTAAGTTTGCTCTGTCGGTCGTGGGCGATAGCCGGGTAATTCCAACAACGGTGAACTACCAGATAACTTCTGCTGCCAATAGGCTAATTGTCGCTGGGCTTCCTGGCTTTTAACCCACTGTCGCTGCCAATGGGCAAAATCCACGAACTGAAGCAGTGGTTGACTAAGCGGGGAAGGATCTCCGAGTGAGAATGCTTGATAAAGTTGCAACAGTTCACCCAGAAACACATTGAATGACCAACCATCATGAGTTATGTGATGCTCAACGTGGATCAACAAATTTTCTTGGTCGCTCAACTTGAACAAAACCCATCTAACCAAAGGTAATTGATTCAGGTCAAAGAGCTTTTGGACTTCTGCCTCAACTAGGCGCTGCACCTCTACTTCACGCTCAGATTCAGGGAGTGTCTGGAGGTTAACTACTCTGAAGCTGATTGGTTGGGCTGGGTGGATTACCTGAAATAGCCGTCCATTCACCGCCGGATAAGTCGTGCGAAAGATTTCATGACGTAGCACAATTTCGTTGAGGGACTGTTGTAATATCGCCACATTGAGTTGACCTTTAAATCTTATAGTTGCCTGGAATTGGTAGGCACTACTTTCAGGAGCCAATTGTTGGATGAAGTACACTCGCTCTTGAGCAAAGGAAACTGGCAAGATTCCCTCACGCAGAATTTTTTGTATGGAGTTAACCTGCAAATTCTGTTTTAGGCGGCTGTGCTGTTGGATTAGTTCAGCTAAACCAGCTATGGTAGGTTTTTCAAAGATGTGGTGAAAGAACAACTCGACTTGAAAAACTTCGCGTACACGAGAAAGGATCTGAGTGGCGATGAGGGAATGACCACCTAGATAGAAAAAATTATCATTGACTCCAATTTGCTTAAGTGCCAGTAACTCAGTCCAGATCACTGCTAAGGTCTCTTCAATGGGGTTACAAGATGGGACAAAGGTTTCTTGGAGATCGGGGCGGGTGCGATCGCAGGCTGGAAGATGCCGACGATCCACTTTACCATTAGGAGTGAGTGGCAGCGAGTCGAGAAATACAAAGACTGCTGGCACCATGTAGTGGGGCAATTTTTCCTGAAGAAAGCGTTTTAGGGTAATGGCACTCGCATCAAGTTGTTGATTAGGGACAATATAGGCGACAAGGCGCTGATCGCCAGGGATATCTTCACGGGCGATTACTACTGCCTCCTGTACATCTGAATGTTGACTTAAAAGCGCCTCAATTTCTCCTAATTCAATGCGGAAGCCCCGAATCTTCACCTGATTATCGACTCGCCCAATAAACTCAATGTTGCCGTCAGGTAGATAACGGGCTAAGTCACCAGTTTTGTACAGCTTCGTGCCCCCTGCCTCAAAGGGATTAGGGATAAATTTTTCCTCAGTTAATTCTGGACGGTTTAAGTAGCCTCGTGCTAGACCGTCGCCGCCAATATATAATTCACCAGCAGTACCAATGGGAACAGGTTGAAGTTTGGAGTCCAGTATATATATTTGTGTATTGGAAAGCGGGCGACCAATGGGTATATTTATAGCCCCTTCGGGAATATCCTGGACTAGATACCAACAAGCAAATGTTGTACTCTCAGTGGGGCCATAAGCATTCAGCAATCGCCGTGGCGAACCATTCTTAAAAACTGCTTTAACAGACTTGATATCAAGAACATCGCCTCCAATTAGTAAGTGATGCAGGTCTTTAAATGCTTCAGGGACAATGCTGGCTAACTGATTAAATAAGGCTGGTGTCAAAAATAATACACTAATCTTTTGTTCGCAGATGTACGCTGCGAAATACTGGGGCGAAAGCACAACATTTTGAGGAATTACCACCAGCCTAGCCCCGTGCAGGAGAGATCCCCATATCTCGAAAGTAGCTGCATCAAATGAAGTATTTGAGGCTTGAGCAACCCGTAGTTGACCGCCGTAGGCATCGCTCGACGCAAACTTGATGTAGTTGGTGTTGCATACTAGCCGATTGACAGCCCGATGTGGTATGGCAACCCCTTTTGGTGTTCCTGTAGAACCGGAGGTGTAGATAACGTAAGCCAGATTTTCAGCTGTGATGTTGCTAGTAGGATTCTCTTGGCTGTGTTGGTTAACTGATTCCCAGTCAGTATCCAGACAAACCAACTTTGCGCCGCTTGCAGCAAACCCTTCAACGAACTTTTGCTGTGTCAACAGCACCGGCACTTGTGAATCTGACAGCATGAAGTTTAGACGCTCTTTGGGATAGGCTGGGTCTAGCGGTACATAAGCGCCACCAGCTTTGAGAATTCCCAGTAGTCCTACGATCATCTCTAGGGATGCCTCCGGCAACGTCTCCGACGAACGCTCAACGCAAATCCCTACCAGCACCTCTGGTTTTACACCTAAGCTTTGTAGATAATGTGCTATTTGGTTGGCTCGGTAGTTCAACTCTTGGTAAGTTAATTGTTCTTCCTTGAAGACAACAGCAATACTGTCTGGAGTTTTTTCTACTTGTGCTTCAAATAACTGATGTATACATAGATGCTGAGGATAATCTGCCCTTGTATCATTCCATTCAAATAATATTTGATGTAGCTCCTGCTCAGTTAAAACAGAAGAATCATCAAGAGACTGGGTAGAGTTAGTGATAATAGTTTTTTCCATGAATAAAGTTACTAGTAATTAAGGAATAGAGATTTTATTAGGACTTACGCACAGGTAACGGAAAATCGAACCACAGAGGACGCAGAGTACACGGAGGAATAGGAGTTTAAGAAGTTTCTTGCGTAAGTCCTAAAAGTAAGATGTTTGAAAAGTCCTTCTCTTGGTAGCAAAACGTTTTAGATCCCCCTAAATCCCCCGATAAATTGGGGGACTTTGATTCTTCCCCCTTTTTAAGGGGAGCCAGCGCGGTCTTGGGGTCTCCCCAAGTAGAGCGACTGGCGTGGGTTAGGGGGGATCAACAAGTGCCTAAAATCACAGCTAAATACTTTTCAAACAACCTCTCAGAGTCCATTTGATGATTTGACATAAATTAAGCGCGATCGTGCTTAATTTAGTCGCATTTTGCCTGGAATTTCAACTTTACTTAGTTGAAATTATTCTTCGACGATTTCAATTGTTTTTGGCGGCTGAACCTCTTCTGCATCAATATTGATTTCTGGGCTAAGTTCATTTTTAAGTCTTAGTTTTAGCTCCTCTGAAATGGGTAAATCTTTAATTTCTTTGAGGAGGAATCTTACCGATTCGGTTTTACTACGTTCCGTATAAATGGCCTTGAGAACAGCTTCAATTCCGTATCCGGCTACAGTATCCCCAACAACCGTTATTAGACCAAGTATTGCTATACCTCCGACGATGCCAAATGGTCCTCCCAAAGCTGTGATAGCAGCTGCAACGGCGGCGGAACTCCCCCCTGATGCGACTGTTAGAATCACGAGAATTACGCCAGGAAGACCTAGACCAGCAAGTTTCTTAACGATTTCGTCCATTTGAATTACCTAAAATCCTTTGTTGGTTAAAACATTACTAAAGGTATGAGAATGGAATCTTTGTGAATAAAGAAACCGATCTCAAAACTAGACTAAACTAAATAAGAGTCATTCGCGCTCAGATTGGGTTAATATTTTTTGAGTTCTATATCTATTTACTCCAATATGATAGTTAGATTTGGTTGAGGTTCCAATCCCCAATGCCCAATTCAATCAAAGCGATCGCTAATTTTTCCATTTACAGCAGATATAGCCACTGTTCTTGGTGAGGCCAAATAATTTTTGCCCGTTGGATCGCCACTGCGTCCTTTAAAATTGCGATTGGTTGCATAAATCCCTGTTTCTTCTTTTGCCAAAACCCCAAGTCCAGAATTGATACAAGCCCCACAACCTGTCTTGAGAATCTGTGCCCCTGCTTGTTCAAAAATGTCGAGATAGCCTAACTCTTGGGCTTGTTCTCGGATTTCAATAGTTGCAGGTACAATAAATAAGTTTACACCGTCTGCCAGGTGGCGACCGTGCAAAACTTCGGCTGCCTGAGCCAAGTCGTAGAGTTTACCCCCAGTACAATCCGATAAGATGCCTTACTTAAAGACCCCATTTCGACCTATTGAAAATTACTGGCTCCACTCCGTTCTTATTAAGAAAATCTCAGATTTAGGTTGATAAAATACTACATAATTCATCGATTTCTTGACTTTTTTCTTGAATCAGTGTGTTAGCTAAAGCTTGTAACTGCCGGATATTTTCTGGCTTGGCATTATCTATTGTTTCGAGTTCACTTTTTAAGAATGTTTGAAATCGATAATAAGAACTTTTATTACCTTTATTATTAGCCTCAAACAACCGTTCTAATTGTCCAGCTACTACTTCACTGCCACCGTCAAGCACAATATCTAACAGAGGTTTTGCCCATTGCAATAGCCCCCATTTTTTAACTTCTTCATAAGGGTAAATACTAGTTAGGGAACCGGCACCCAAGGATACGACTAAGATATCCTCTATATTCAGAACTTGTTGGTTTTCTTGCCTACTAATTTGCGCTTCTAAAATAGCCAAATTAGCTGGATTATTAGCGACTACTCCGCCATCGACTAAAGTATAAAAGCCGTTGTTATTATGGGAACTACCAACGCGATAGGGAGCAAAATAAGTCGGAGTTGCACTAGTTGCCAATGCTGCATCTGTGAGGGTAAAACCTGAGCATAACTTGCGAAATCTTTTCGATTCTGTCTGTTGCTTTTCCAGTTTGTTAGTAAAGAATATGGGAATTCGCTGCTCGATGTCGTAGCTAGTTACGAAAACTTCTTTGAGATTATTTTCTAGAGGAGTGTCGCCAAAATATTGCCTGATAATTTCTTCTCTGCCTTCAGAAGAATATTTTGGTTGGACGAATATATCCTCTAGTTGACCGAGTATTTGTTCCCAGAATGGCTCGTAAAATATCTCAGCCCCATACTCAAGATATATTTGGAGGAGATTCTCAGCGCTGTATTGGGCGACGGGCAAACTATCAGTGGCGTCTAAATTTAATCGGGGTTTGGTTAATCCGAGTGCTAGAATTCCACCACTGGAAGTGCCAGAAATTAAATCGAACAAACTAAAAATCTGCTTTTGTGTCCGCTTTTCAATTTCTGCTAATATCATGGCTGGAATAATGCCTCGAATACCGCCTCCATCAATGGCAAGTATTTTATATTTGGGATTGGCTTTAGTACTCATAGTTTTTTGCGATCGCTCCTGAGTTAATGTTTGCTCTTGAGTATTGACTGCAACTTGACTTTCCCTAGTTTTGGCTGTTTCAGATTTCTCCTCTTTTGCTTGGGTAGTTTGAATGTTCGCAGCTTTTTCGCTCTGTCTTGTTGTCCCTTTTTTTGTCTTTGGGTGACGCTCGTCCTTCGCTACCCCTACCACAGTTTTCGTCTGGGTTGGGATACCAGTTTCTACAATTGGGGGAACCTCAATAGACATTTGCTGCAACTCGGCTTCACTGACAGCAATTACTTTAACGGAGAGAACTTCTGGAATCAACTGGCTCTCTTCCACCAGCACCAAAGTTTCCGTAGAATCTCCATTCTCAGAACTACTCGCTGCCCGATCTTGTCTCTCACTGTCATTCGATGATTGTGTAATTCCAAATGGAATTTGTGCTAAATCCCAATTAGGATTGCCACGCAAGTTTCCATCATGGCCATTTACAGTCTGGTCTTTTACAGTTGTTCCTTGTCCTTCGTTTAATGCCCAGTAAGCGACTAATCCTTGTTCATTTCCCACTAGAGGCTGATACCGATGCCTCTGGATTTCCACTGGGGGACAGGGGTAATTCCAGATGCTAATGTTAGCTAATTGACCTGTGAAATATATGTTGTTGTGTAAAGTCGCGCCCAGAGTCACAGAACTAGTTGCTTTGTTTAAAGAGTCACCTGTAAAATAACCAAAATACTCATGGTCATCAAGATATATACTCACTTGACCTTTATTAAAAACAATGGCAAAGAAGTGCCATTGTCCGACAGTTAATTCTCCATTGCCAAAATTTTTAATTTTCTTTTCAACAGTTTCATCAATGTATACATCTAGGCTCCCTGATTCACTGATGCCGAACTCAAAATTATCACTATATCGATCTGAAGAACGCGCAAAAAAAACATTGCGCGTGCCATAAGTACTGGCTTTATTTGTTAGTTTTTGAGGATTAACCCATCCTGAAATCGTAAAGGCTGAACTTCCCTGGGCAAAAACACCAGCAAAATCATTTTTGCCAAAATCTATGTAATCATCTTGACCATCAAATGTCAGAACTGATTGGCTATATACCTGGTTTGTCACGAGGTTTTAATCTCCAAATAAGATAATTCGTAATTAATAAATGCAATAGATAAAAATGTATTAATCTATTTGTTAGAACCAAAAATCAATTTTTCGATTAAAAACTAAGCTAGCTTTTTTAGAACCAACGTGCTTAACTTATCTTTCAAATAATCTCAGCTTTATGAAGAAAATGCAATAGCGGATAAGACAGTTAAGTAAATATTTAAGTGGGCAGTTAAGTCACTTAAGTAGACAGTTAAGACTGTTAAGACAGTTAAGTAGACAGTTAGGACTGTTAAGCAGATAATTAAAATATTAAAAATAATTAATAAAGAATAATTACCGAATCAAGGCAGAGGGCAGGGGGAAGAAAATATATTTTTTGCCCTCTGCCACTTTTTTAACAGCGTCCTAAGAGGATATTTTAAAAGTGGTTGGCTATAATTTTAGGCACTTGCTGATCCCCCCTAGCCCACGCCAGTCGCTCTACTTGGGGAGACCCCAAGACCGCGCTGGCTCGCCTTTTTAAGGGGGGAACCGGATCAAAATCCCCCTTTTTAAGGGGAGCCACTCTTGTTGCACCTGGCGTGGTTTCCCCCATGAGCGACTGGCGTCGGGTTTCCAGACTTGTAGCAACTGCCGTCAAGAAATACGGTATCCTTATTAAATACCCTAAATTTATGGTGTTTTTGGGGAATTAGTCAGGGGTCAGACCCACAACTAGATGGTCAATTAATTTGAGAACAGTGTGCAGTTATTGAAATGATCGTGAGAGTGGGCACAAAAGAAGTCGCAGGTTGAGGCAAAGATCCGGGGGCAAAAATTATGACACTCCATCCAACGCAACTATGGGTAATACCAGAAGAAACAGCACGAATTGGGTTGCTTTTCCCAAAGGGAATGTTTACATGAAGATGCGGTCAGCTTTGGGACAGTTGTACTTTGACAGTGAATTGCTGAGTCTTGTCCAAGGCTGGTACTGCTCAAGTTTTTTGTACCTGCACTTAAATCGGTTGAGGTTTTAAATGATATTTCAACTAAATTTAGCAGCGATCGCAGCGATCGCTGGGCAAACCACTTGGAAAAAGGCAAAACCTGTCATCCTTAGAGATGTCTTCATTTTACCTGTATTGGGCTTCTTGGGAATAATTGTGTTGTGGTGGATTATTGCACTTGCCAATCATGAATTAATGCCCACCCCACCAGAAGCGCTAATCGCTAATCTAGACTACATCTTACATCCCTTCTACCAACGAGGCCCAGGCAACTTAGGAATTGGTTGGTTATTGATCGCAAGTCTGCACCGGGTATTACTGGGCTTTTTGCTAGGTGCGGTAGTAGCGATTCCTTTGGGGTTTCTCATTGGGATGTCCAGACCGGCAATGCTAGCGCTCAATCCGATCATTCAAATTTTTAAACCTGTATCGCCCTTAGCTTGGCTGCCTATCGCCTTAGCAATTTTCAATTTAGCAGAACCTTCGGCCATTTTTGTCATTTTTATTACCTCCTTATGGCCGACAATTATTAATACCGCCTTAGGAGTTTCTAGCGTTCCCCAAGATTATTTAGATGTGGCACGAGTGCTAGAAATGCCGCGTTGGAGACGAATTACAAAAATCATTTGGCCTGCAAGTTTGCCGTATATTTTTACAGGTTTACGAATTAGTTTAGGCATAGCTTGGCTAGTAATCGTTGCCGTAGAAATGCTCACGGGCGGTATTGGTATCGGCTTTTTTGTTTGGGATGAATGGAGTCGTTTAAACCTGAGTTCAGTGTTTTTAGCTGTGTTTGTAATTGGCTTAACTGGGTTAATTCTAGATTACGCCGTGGGCAAAATCCAAGAATTAGTAACTCATCGCCCTAAAACTTCCAACTAACAAAATTTGCCTGCTATCAAAACAGCAAGATTTAATAAGACTCTGCACCGGAAGCAGGAGTAATTAATCACCAGTGGAGCTACAAAAATGGGTGATATTAACTGGACTCGACGAGATTTTATCAAAGGAATAGGAGCAACCACAACCGGCATAGCCTTGTCCTCCTGTGCGATTTCAGGAGATCGATCCGCCAAAGGACTAACTGAAGAAGCCTTAGCTGTACAACCAGTAATTAGATCCCAAGATTTAGAAAAATCAGATATTACCGTTGGTTACGTTCCCGTTAATGATTGTGCGCCATTTGCGATCGCCTGGAAAAAAGGCTTCTTCCGCAAATATGGTTTGAACGTCACACTCAACCGCGAAGCTAGTTGGGCTACCTCCCGCGACGGTTTAATATTTGGTCGCCTGGATGCTTCACCCGTAGTATCTGGTGCCGTCACCAACGCCAGAATTGGTGCCGAAGGCGCACGCCACGCCCCCTTGTGTGCAGCCATGACTATTCACCGCCACGGTAACGCCATGACAATGAACAAAGCCATGTGGGATTTTGGGCTGCGTCCGTGGTATGAGTATCAAGAAAAATATGGCGATGGTGCTTTAGAAGCCTTTGGGCGCGATTTCCGAGGCTACTTTGACAAGCAGCCGCCAGAAGGCAAAGTTTGGGCGGTTGTTCTCAGTTCCGCCATTTACGAATACTTTGTCCGTTATGTGTCCGCCGCCGCAGGTGTTGATCCGCTTAAGGAGTTTCGGATTATTATTGTTCCGCCACCCCAAATGGTGACAAACGTGCGGATTGGTGCCATGCAAGCTTACATGGTTGCAGAACCCTGGAATACACGAGCAATAACAGGTAACGAAAACATCGGCTTTACCTTCGCCCAAGGGAAAGAAGTCTGGTTGGGACACCCAGATCGACTCTTGGGAGTAATGGAATCTTTCATCGACAAATATCCCAAAACCTATCGTTCACTAGTCAAGGCAATGATTGAAGCTTGTCAATATTGCAGCAAAGTAGAAAACCGCCAAGAAGTAGCCGAACTGCTTACAGAGCGTTCCTTTACAGGTGCTAGACCCAAAAAGAAAGATGCCCCAATTGCGAAGTTTACAAGTCCGGGAATTCTCGGTAACTACAATTATGGCGGCTTTGACGGCAAAGATCGCACCATCAAAGCTGCTGACACCACGATTTTCTTCGATATTCCTAACAACCTTCCCCAACAGCCAGGAGAACACTCAACATTTTTATGGAGATCGAGAAGTATCTGGTTAATGACACAAGCAGCGCGTTGGGGACAAATTCACAAATTCCCCAAAAATGCCGAAAAAGTAGCAGAACTTGGGTGGAGAACAGATTTATATCGGCAGATAGCATCAGAAATGGACATCCAATGTCCCAAGGATGATTACAAGGTCGAACCACCAGAAGTATTTATAGATAAGAAAGGCTTCGACCCTAGCGATCCAGTAGGTTATCTGAATAGTTTTGCTATCAGGGCTAATGCTCCAACTCGTTTTTTCATGTCTTAAATCCCAAGTTCAAATATTGATTGATTGCCCAAATTATTTGCAGAGCATTTGATGATGGAATATACCTCATTACCAATTAATACCCAGACCGAAGTTCTGCCCCGCACCGGATTTTTAGAAATCGAAAATTTAGTCAAGTCTTATCCGACACCTAATAAAGATAACTTTTTCGTTTTAGATGGGGTTAATCTGACCATTGGTGAAGATGAATATATTTCTGTAATTGGTCACTCAGGTTGTGGGAAATCAACCCTACTAAAGATAGTAGCTGGTTTAGAAAAAGCCACTTCTGGCTCAGTCAGGCTAGATGGAAAAGAAATTCGTCAGCCCGGAGCCGAAAGGATGATGGTATTTCAGAACTATTCGCTGTTACCTTGGTTAACAGTGCGAGAAAATATCCGTTTAGCTGTGGATGAAGTGCTAAAAAATGCTAATAAGGCTGAAAAAATTAGCATTGTAAATCAACACTTGGCAATGGTAAACTTGACGGCGGCGGCTGACAAATATCCTGATGAAATTTCTGGAGGGATGAAACAACGAGTCGGTATTGCCAGAGCCTTAGCAATTCGTCCCAAAATGTTGCTGATGGATGAACCTTTTGGGGCACTAGATGCGCTAACTCGTGGCAAATTAGAGCAGCAGGTATTGGATATTTGGGAAAATAATCGTCAAGCAGTGATGATGATTACCCACGATGTAGACGAAGCAATTTATATGTCCGATCGCATCGTCTTGATGACCAATGGACCATCTGCTAGTATAGGAGAGATTTTAGAAGTTCCTTTTGAGCGTCCACGCGATCGCACCACCATGCGAAATTCAAAAGAATATTTTGAACTCCGCAACCACGCCCTAAATTTCCTTGACCGATATTTTGCCCAAGACTAGTAAATTAGATTATCATTTTTTTTAGTGGGTAGCCTAATTCAAATTCATGAAAGCTGGATTTGGAACGGAGGAACCAATGTTTGGGGCTAATCTTACGAGAGACACCTTCCAGTCTTAGCCCGTCAGCTAACTCCGTAGGCAATGGAAGGAACCCCCAAGATTTTGGCTGTAATACAGTTATTATTGGGGTTTCCTTGACCGATTTAAGATTTGAGATTTTGGTTATCGTCACTCAATCTAAAATCCAAAATCGTTCGACTGAGCGTAGCCGAAGTCCAAAATCCAAAATTTGTCCCCCAGCTTCTCATTGCTAACTCATTTAATTGGGAGAAGTAAAGCTGTGCAAATCAAACCAATGTTAGCACGTCTGCAAAGTGCCACAGGTCGAAATGACTTAATTGACCAAATGGTACTGCTGCCAGAACCAAAAAAACCTTTTTCTAAAAAACCTCAAAGCTCAAAAGCAGTTAACTTAATTGTTGCATACAACGCATCTCCTAACAGTCATACGGCATTAGATATTGCTTTCTGGATTGCCCATCAAACCCGTTTAGCTACTAATGCCCAAGTTACAGTTCAAGCCGTTTATGTGCTAGAAGATAATCAAAGCAGTCAGTATCCAAATATCTTGAGCTTTCCACAACAACAGCCGCCATTAGAATGTCAGATTAGTGAAGTATCAAAGTCTGTCACACTGGTATTAACTCAACCCAAATTGCAGACAGTGGTAACTCCCCTACAACAAGCAGATAGAATTCTCTGGCAAGCGCGAAGTCTGGCTGAAGAATGGCAGGGTTCTTTCAAATCTCATTTGCGGTTTGGCTGCATTTATACAGAACTTGGCAAAGTTGTTGAATTAGAATCTGCCGATATTCTATTTTTAGGTTGCAACTCTGTCAATCATCCGATGATTGAAGCACTAGGTTCTAATTTCCCCTGTGCCGTTTTGGGTATTCCCAATTGTATTGATGAATAATCGCTGTTTAAAATTTCAGTAATTTTTGTCAAATTTTGATCATGGATAAGTCACCTACAACTAGGTGGCTTTTTTAGCCACTAAATAAATCAGCTTCGGGTAGAAACCAATGCAATACTGCTAAGAGGCTGTTTGAAAAGTGGTTGGTTATAACTTTTGGCACTGATTGATCCCCCCTAACCCCCCTTTTTAAGGGGGGAACCGGAATCAAAGTCCCCCTTTTGAAGGGGGATAGGACTTACGCAAAAACCCTCTTAAACTCTCATTCCTCCGTGACCTCTGTGTCCTCTGTGGTTCGTTTTCCGTTACCTGTGCGTAAGTCCTAGGGGATTTAGGGGGATCTAGAACTTTTTGCTACCGATAAAAGGACTTTTCAAACATCCTCTAAGGCTAAAAAATAAAAATGTGTAGGTTGGGGAGCCAGCGCGGTCTTGGGGGTTTCCCCCATGAGCGACTGGCGTCGGCTATGCCGACTTGTAGCACGTGGCGTTTGAGGAACGAAACCCAACATTTTGCGAGGTTTGTTGGGTTTCGCTCTGCTCAACCCAACCTACGAATATTCTTAACTCAATACGGTTAGAGGATGTTTTAAAAGTCCTCTGGTCGGTAGCAAAAAGTTTTTTGTATTAAACAACACTGTTTGTAGACACTATAGCGGTTCTCGGTTGAGTGAGGTACAAGAATCCCACCCCCAACCCCCTCCCCGCTCTTCGAGAGGGGGCTTAAGATGTACCTCACTAGATTGAGAAACGCTATAACTAGCAACTTAGGTTAATACCAAATAATCCATACGCTCCAAATCTTCATGCTTAAGACCTCCTAGACGCATGGTTATTCGCTGACCCAAACTAAGATAACACCGATGGAAAAAAGCAGGAACATAGGCATCCTGCTCTCGCAAAAAAGTATCAGTAAAAACGTAAGGGTTTTCAATATCCTTAGCATTGAGTTGACGGAGATGGGATTGGAAGTGGTAGGTTCCTTCTATTTTCGTATCATCATCTTCTTCCTCTTCTTCCTCATATTCATCATCGAATTCCCCTTCAATTTCGGATGTAAAGTATAGCTCCTCTAATAACTCATTACAGTTATAAAATTTATACCCAATTTTTAGACCAGTATCACTAATTAGATAACAGATTGCTTTTGTATGCAGTAAGTTAGAAAGTGATTGGGCGTCTTCCTCATCTAGAGTAACACTGTAGCCTATAGAACTTGCCTGACTAATTACAGTCCAAGAGTGTCCTCGGAACTGAAAGATGATGAAGCCATAGGCTAATATTTCTATCTCATGTTCGTATACATCTCGTTCCCATACAACTACTTGTCGCACCTGACTAATAGCTTGTGCTACCTTCTCAATAGGAGCTTGAATTAGAATTAGATAATCATTCACATCCGTGGTTTCAATGCCTCGGCACTGTTCCCAAGGTACACCTTTTATTGCATTATTCATATTTTTATTACTAAAAGCTTCACTTAAAACCTGAGCGAATAATAATTATAGGCATTTATTCCACTGATTGATAATCTAGAGCTAACTATAATTTATCCAAGATAAATCTCTATTAACAAGCCATTGAAAATTAAAAAATAATAGTATATGCATAATATTATGTGCCAACTTGCTTGATTAAGTTTTTTGCCAAGAGGTAGTAAAATTTATATCTTCCGCTAATGAGGATTTCAGCCTTTGGAGAGATGCTTTAAACAGCTAAATTCCACGATTCTGATCTAAAAGGTTAGGTATTGCCATAGGTAAAAACATAAATACTAAGAATTGCTTCTCAAGAAAATCTTAATTCCCCAAATTTAAACTTAGTAGAAGGAAATCCAATGTTCCAAAGTACGGAAATCATGCTGGGACTATACAAACCCCTATTGTGGGTAGCACAGACTCAAGTAGATGCCTCAAACATCACACCAGCACAGGCATCGGTTCTCACTTCCGGGCCGCGCTTTTTTGTGGCTTTAATCTCCGGTGTGATTCTAGCCTTTGCTTTCCAATTAGTTCTAACTAATCTCTCCCTTGCAGCCGGTATTTCCTATCTGGGGCACTCATCTGACTCGAATTCAGATAATGGGGAAGTCGAAAGTTTCGGCGGTACGATTCGCAAAATCGGCACAGCAGTAGGAATTTGGACATTAGTCACAGTGACGATCGCACTTTTAATCGCCACTTTCCTCGCAGTAAAATTAAGCCTGTTATTTTCAGATCCAGGGAAAGGAGCAATTCTTGGTTTGGTGATTTGGGGTGCTTACTTTTCACTATTGGTTTTGGTAAGTTTCACCACCGTCGGCTCCTTAATTGGCTCAGTCGTCAATACGGCAACATCCGGCCTTCAGGCGATTATGGGGACTGCTACCGCCGCACTCGGCGCGAAAGCTGTCAATAACCAAGTTGTCGCCACAGCTGAAGCCGCCGCCGCCGCTATCCGTCGAGAACTAGGAAGCGCCATCGACCCTGGGAGTATCCGGGAGAACATTGAAGATTACTTAGAAAAAATCCGTCCTCCAGAACTAGATGTGTCGAAAATTCGGAGTGATTTTGAAAATTTACTCAACGATCCGCAATTAAAAGCGATCGCCGGGACTCCAGATATCCGCAACATCGATCGCCAAAAGTTCATCGAGTTAGTCAGCAGTCGCACCGATCTTTCCAAAAAAGACGTTAGCCGCATTGCTGATACGTTGTATAAAGTTTGGCAGCAAGTAGTCAGTCAGCATCCACCCACCGAAGATCGTTTGGGTGAGTTAATGGATTATCTCAAATCACTCCCACCCGGACAAAACAAAACAGATGAACTCAACGCCAAGCTGGAGCGGTTATTAGCAGAAAAGCGTGATTCTAAAGGTTCTGACCAAAAGCCAGCTACCGGGCCAATTCAAAGTACACTCCAGCAAGGATTATCCGCCTTAACCGGCATTGTTTTAGGACGCACAGATTTATCTGATTTGGATGTGGAAAAAATCTTGGGTAGTCTCACCAGCGCCAAAGATAAAGTCACCGAACAAGCAGATAAGCTAGGCTTACCAACACCATCACAACCCTACAGCCCAATTCGGGCTGATGTGGAAAACTACCTGTATAATACTTATGCTTGGCAACTGAGTACAGAAAAAATTGCCGATGAATTTCATGATGTCATCTACGACCCAGCTGCTGACCCTGGAATCGTCCGCAGGGAACTAGAACGACTATCCCGCAACGATTTCGCCAAAATTCTCCAACAACGAGGATTGCTTACTCAAGGTCAAATTGAGCGCATTGCAAATCAGCTAGAAGTTGTCCGCCAAGAAGTGCTGGTGACAGTGAGAGCGATCGAAGAAAGAGAGATAGTCCAAGACTTGCAACGCGCAGTAGAAAGTTATCTACTCGTTACTCCCAAGGCAGATTTGACAGCCGAAGGCATTGAGAAGAATTTCAAACCACTGTTGGAAGACTCAGACGCAGATTATGAAACCCTGACATTGCGATTAGCGCACATTGAACGTCAGGAAATTCGAGAGATATTGCTGCAACGTAATGATGTCCAGCTATATGAAGTAGACAGCATTCTCGACGAGTTGGAAAAACAACGCGATCGCATCTTGGTAGAATCCAAAGGACTAGCAGAACAGGCACAATATCAAGCAGAAACCCTGTGGTTGAATGTAGAATCATATCTGCGTAACACCGGAAAATCAGAATTGAATCCTGATGCCATCCGCGCCGACTTCAAAAGATTACTGGAAGATCCTCAAGCTGGAATTAGCTCAATTCGGGCGCGGTTATCTCGCTTTGACCGTGATACCTTAGTGCAATTGTTGAGTCAGCGCGAAGATTTGAGTGAAGACCAAGTTAATCAAATCATCAATGCTACTGAGGAGTCATGGCATAATATTCGCCACACACCCCAAGCTGTAGTGGATAAAGCTAAAGAGCAATATGACTCTGTTACCACGACGATCGCAGATTATCTGCGGAATACTGGGAAACAAGAACTGAATCCAGAAGGTATTCAACGAGATTTGACCAAATTGTTTGAAAATCCCCAAGAGGGAGCCGTCGCACTCCGCCGTCGGTTGTCGCAGGTAGACAGGGATACACTGGTGAAATTACTCAGTCAACGTCAAGACTTGAGTGAAGAACAAGTCAATGAAATCATTGATTCCACCCAAACTTCCATTCGTAACTTTGTACGTGCGCCTCGTCGCCTAGCTAGCCGCACCCAGCAAAGAATGGAAACATTCAAAGGTTATCTGGAAGAGTATTTGCGCCAAACTGGTAAGGAAGAACTTAATCCCGAAGGTATCAAACGCGACTTGCAATTATTGTTGCACGATCCGCGAGTGGGCGTAGAAAGTTTTAGCGATCGCCTTTCCCATTTTGACCGTTCTACCATCATCGCCCTGCTGAAAATTCGGGAAGATATTTCTGATGAAGAAGCGGCGCGGATTGCCGATAACATGGTATCCGTAAGGGATCAATTTGTCGAACAAGTGCGGAGCATCCAACGAGGCATTCAAGATGCAATTGACGGGGTTTTTGCCCGCATCCGTAACTATCTCAACTCCTTGGATCGCCCAGAACTTAACTATGACAACATCAAACGCGATGTTCGCACATTTTTTGACGATCCCCAAGCGGGGTTTGATGCCCTGCGCGATCGCCTCTCCTCCTTCGACCGTGATACCCTAGTGGCAATTATGAGTTCTCGTGAGGACATCTCCGAGGAAGATGCCAACCGGATCATCGACCAAATTGAACGGGCGCGCAACACAGTATTGCAACGGGCAGAACGCATACAGCACGAAGCCCAACGCCGCCTAGAAGAGGTTAAGCATCAAGCCCAACGCCAAGCAGAAGAAACCCGCAAAGCCGCAGCTACAGCCGCTTGGTGGCTCTTTGCCACAGCATTCGTCTCCGCGATTTTCTCAGCATTCGGAGGAGCGATCGCTGTGATTACGGCGTAGTCTCACAAGTTGTCTCCGCTAAATTTTCAGCCTCCCGCGATGGGGGGCTTTTTCTATGTTTTGCATATATTGGGAAGATCGAGGGGCGAGGATAATACGGTTCAGTTATAGCGTTTTTCCTTTGTATGCAATACACTCTGACCTCTCTCCTAAAAGGAGAGAGGCTTTGAATCTTACTCCCCAACGCTAGTAGGGAAGGGGCTGGGGGTTAGGTCTGTATTTGCCTCATACTACACACCATGCTCTTTAAACCATGCCAAAAGATGTTTCCAACCTTCTTTGGCTTCTTTCTCCCGGTAGGAGGGGCGATAATCGGCAAAAAATGCATGGGGTGCATCAGGGTAGACGATGATTTCAGATTTGCTGCTGCTGGACTTTAAGCGATCGCGCATCTGTTCTACTGTATCTACGGGAATACCCGTATCTTTGCCACCATAGAGTCCGAGAATGGGGACTGTGAGGGCTGATGCAATATCGATGGGATACTTCGGCTGAAGTTCGGTAGCATCGCCCACCAGTCGCCCGTACCAGGCTACACCTGCTTTAACGTGGGGATTGTGTGCAGCATATAACCAGGTAATGCGACCGCCCCAACAAAAGCCTGTAATTCCCAACTTGTTGCCATTACCCTTAGCTGATTTCTTTGCCCAGTTTACTGTAGCATCAAGATCAGATAACACCTGGGCATCTGGCACTTTGGCGACAATTGGGCGAATTTCGTCTATGCTACTTAGCTTTGAGACATCGCCTTGACGCACAAATAATTCGGGTGCGATCGCTAAATACCCCAAGTGGGCAAAGCGACGAGTGATATCTTTAATATGCTCATGTACACCAAAGATTTCTTGAATTACCAGGACGATAGGGAAATTTTCACCCGTGGCTGGTGCGGCTCTATAAGCGGGGATTTCGCCATCTTTGACCGGAATTTTCACCGCACCAGCTACTAACCCCTTAGCATCGGTGGTGATCGCTTCGGCAGAAATTGGTTGTACTGCGAGGGCAAAACCCGTCGCTAGACTGGCTGTTGCAATAAATTTGCGGCGAGTTACTTCTTGCATCATCTCTACCTTAAATTGACGAAAACTTGATTGTTGGTTATCCGTACAGTACTATAATGCGAATACTACGGTTCACCAATCAGTTTACTGCAATACTGGCTGCGTTTGCTACCTCAGTTTTCGCCACAAAGAGCGATCGCTATCTACAAAGTAGTTTTTCACAGGATTTGAAACCGTTATAAAACTTAATTAAGAATTATTTAATTTCTCCTTAAACTGTCTAAATATTTTATTTTAGGCAATTGACAAGCTTGAAATAAAGATGTTGTTAATGAAATAAAGGCTCTATATCAAAAAAACGATTCTATCACCACTGTTGCATTCGCTCCAAATGGAGGGTGGGTAATTTTCGGTACAAATACCTCTGGCAATAGTTTTTATGCTTATAATAACAATATTTCACAACTCGTTGCTAGTACAATCGTGAACAATTATAAGGCAGGATACCGTTTAATAAATATAGCTTTTACTCCTAGTAATGGTTGGGCGTTACTTGATTTAAGTCCTCAGGAAATTATAGCGCAAAATGAACTCGCCATCAAGACGAATCAACTGACGACTCAACTAGAGATAGATGCGATAAACAATATCGTTCTTCCTGAATAAAAGTTCTTAGGTCTATTAATTCCTGTGTCATTTTTTCACCGTTTACCTGCTTTCCAATCTTCTCCACCGGGTAGCTGAGTTAAATTTTCAGCCTATTTACAAATACCTGGGCAAAACTTGGTGCATCCCGTGCAATCAAATCGCCAATTGCTTCTAAATCATTTAAAGCTTGAATCGTCCAGCTTACTCTTGCCATATTTTAATTTGCTTTGTGGCTTCTGCGTGTGAGATGGTATTACCAGTCTCGACTTGCTTTAAACCTTGATCAACTTTGTACAGGAAATAAAGGCGTTCCATCACTTCCTCAAAAGTAACGTCCTGAGGCATTTCCTCTACTGCCTTGAGAACTTGATATTTTACAGTAGTATCTGCTGTCATTTGTATTCCCTTCAAGAGTTGACGGTGCTAATTTTAATTTAACACTTGGTATGATCGCCGAACAAAGAGCGATCGCCTTATTTTTCCCGATTTACCCAATCTTCTCCACCAGCTAACTGACTAAGATAATCATCCATAATCGTTGGTAATTCCTTTGCCGAATAAGTATATGTTAAAGCTAGTAAACTATTTGCTGTAGTTAAAATCTGGCTTTTATCTAGCATCGCCGACAACTGAGAGCGAGTAAATTTGCCGTTCATCACTTCCTCACTAGCATCAGCGTTGGCGTAGCCCGCCGCAGGCATCGCATCTTCAATCACTTCCTCTTCTATCAAATTTTGCCATTCGCCCAAATTAATATAATAAGAGATTTTATTATCTTTAATATTCAGCTTTTTAATTTCTCGGATGGAATTACGAATAGAATTTGCCCATGAACCAGTTAATCGTTGTTCTACTTGGTTCTTAATCAAATGAATCAGCAAAATGTTTAAATAAGCTTGGATATTTCGCAGAATAGCTTGTTTACTCATGCCTTCTAATTCATCTACAATTGCCAAAGCATCTGCATAACGTCCTTCCTGAATAAAAGTTCTGATACCAATTTAATGTGAAGTTGCACATATCTTGATCCCCCTAAATCCCCCGATAAATTGGGGGACTTTAGATGTTTTTCCGGTTCCCCCCTTATTAAGGCTTGCTCGGGGGGATCGAATTCTATGCAGCTTCATAAAAAATTGGTATGAGGTCTATTAATTCCTGTGTCATTTTTTTCACCGTTTACCTGCTTTCCAATCTTGCCCACCAGGTAGCTGAGTCAAATTTTCAGCCACAACTGCGGGTAACTCCTTAGCTGAATAAGAATAAGTTAGTGCCAAAAACTTCAAAGCCGTCTGAATAATCTGGTTTCTATCCACCATTTCAGCCAGTTGAAATTCATTATATATTCCATTCAAAACTTCTACACTAGCATCACGCACTGCTACTTCTATTTCATCATCAATATAGATATCCCATTCGTTTAAATTGATATAATAGGATTTTTTATTGTCTTTAATATTGAGTTTCTTAACTTCTATAAGTGAATTACGAATAGAAGCCACCCACGAATTTGTTAATCGCTGCTCTAATTGGTTTTTAATCAAATGAATCAGTAGAATCCTTAAATAAGCTTGAATGTTACGCAGAATAGCTTGTTTACTCATGCCTTCTAATTCATCTACAATTGCCAAGGCATCTGCATAACGTCCTTCCTGAATAAAAGTTCTGAGGTCTATTAATTCCTGTGTCATTTTTTTCACCGTTTACCTGCTTTCCAATCTTCCCCACCGGGTAGCTGAGTCAAATTTTCAGCCACAGATGAGGCTAACTCCTTAGCTGAATAGGAATAAGTTAGCGCTAAAAACTTCAACGCAGTCTGAGTTATCTGGTTTATCTCTACCATTTCAGCGAGTTGGAATTGATTATATGAGCCATTCATCACTTCCTCACTAGCATCTGCGATGGCATCTTCAATAATTTCCTCTTCTATCAAATTTTGCCATTCGCCTAAATTAATATAATAAGAGGTTTTATTATCTTTGATATTCAGCTTTTTAATTTCTCGGATGGAATTACGAATAGAATTTGCCCATGAACCAGTTAATCGTTGTTCTACTTGGTTCTTAATCAAATGAATCAGCAGAATCTTTAAATAAGCTTGGATATTTCGCAGAATAGCTTGTTTACTCATGCCTTCTAATTCATCTACAATTGCCAAGGCATCTGCATAACGTCCTTCCTGAATAAAAGTTCTGAGGTCTATTAATTCCTGTGTCATATCTATCAACCTCAAAATTTCATTTCTTCTAGTACTTTTCATTAGAATTAGGTGTACAGGTAAGGACACAACATACTTGTATCCCTACGAGAGTCTGTACTTCACTCCATTGCAAACAGCTATAGGACTAGTATTTGATTTTTGAAATGCACGTAGTGGACCCTCTAGGCTAAAATACTGCATTAGACGTAGACGTAGGTTGGGTGGAGCGGAGCGCAACCCAACATATATTAGGATGTTGGGTATCAGGATGTTGGCTTTGGCAAAGCCTCCACCCAACCTACAATTTTTTTGCAACTTCACTCCATTGCAAATCGCTATAACTTCAATATAACAATCACTATTTGCACAAGCCTACACAAACAAATTATCCTTCACTTCTTCGCCTGTATCACTTGCAAACTACCACCTGCATATAAAGTTGGCTTACCCACTTCCAAGCCAGTCTCAGTTAACAACTTAGCCAAATCAGTTTTCAACAATTCCCAAGCTGTTTCCGTCTCAAACAACAACAAAAACACTGATACCCCAGGCCAAAATATCGGATTTGTCGGAGCGTGAAAATCCACCAGTGTAAATACCCCTCCTGGCTTCAGCACCCGATAAACTTCATTAATAATTTTTCGTAATTGCTGAGGCTGCATCTCGTGTAATGCAACGCTCGTATGCACCACATCAAACAGATTATCTGCAAATGGCATATCTTCGGCAAAAGCCTCTACATAAGAAGCTAATGGTACATTTTGCCGCGCCCGTTGCAAAGACTTGGGTGAAGCATCCAATCCTGTTACGTTTTGTGAAAACTTTACCAAAAATTCCGTCGTTTGACCACTGCCGCAACATAAATCTAAAACTTGAGTATCTGAGTCAATTATTAAGCCTTGTAAAGCAAGTTGTCGAAAACGGGCTTCACCACCTACACTTAAGGCTGCTAAACGGGAGATACCATCATACAACCACTGATATCGGTAACTCCAATCCCTTAAAATTGTTGCCATTGCATATTTCCTTGCTATTAAGCTTTATATTTAATAAAGATATATTGTTAACATTAGTAAAAAACCTGAAAAGATTGGGGGAAAGTAACTGCTATGGGTCGTGTAGGCGTCTTATTACTCAATCTCGGTGGCCCCGATAAGCTAGAGGATGTCGGGCTGTTTTTGTACAACCTATTTTCCGATCCGGAAATTATTCGCCTACCATTTCGCTGGTTGCAAAAGCCCGTAGCCTGGTTTATCGCCACGCGGCGAACCAGAACATCTCAAGAAAATTATAAGCAAATCGGTGGTGGTTCCCCACTGCGGCGGATCACAGAAGCGCAAGGCGAAGCTTTAAAAGAACAATTGGCTTGTTTGGGGCAAGAAGCTAGTATGTACGTGGGAATGCGTTATTGGCATCCTTATACAGAAGAAGCGATCGCACAGATTACCCAAGATAATATAGAACACCTGGTAATATTACCACTATATCCCCAATTTTCTATCAGTACTAGTGGCTCTAGTTTTCGGCTGATAGAAAAGCTGTGGCAAGAAAATCCAAAACTTCAACCTATTGATTACACTGTCATTCCTTCTTGGTACAAACAACCAGGCTACCTCCAAGCAATGGCGGAACTCATAGCCCAGGAACTTGGGCAGTTTCCTAACCCCGATGAGGTTCATATATTCTTCAGCGCTCACGGCGTTCCTAAAAGCTACGTTGAAGAAGCCGGCGACCCTTACCAGCAAGAAATTGAGGAATGTACTGCTCTGATTATGCAGACCCTCAATCGACCCAATGCTCACACCTTAGCTTACCAAAGTCGTGTCGGCCCAGTAGAATGGCTCCAACCCTATACTGAAGATGCACTGATTGAACTAGGCGCACAAGGTGTGAAAGATTTGGTTGTGGTGCCAATCAGTTTTGTCTCAGAGCATATTGAGACACTACAAGAAATTGATATTGAGTATCGGGAAGTAGCCGAAGAATCAGGAATTCACAACTTCCGCCGCGTACCTGCTCCCAATACCCATCCAGTATTTATTAATGCCCTCGCCGAATTAGTGATTGATGCGCTGAAAAACCCCAGTTTAGAGCTTTCGCAAGCTGCCCAAATGAAAAAAAGGGTGAAAATGTACCCTCAAGAGCGTTGGGAATGGGGTCTGACAACTAGCGCTGAAGTTTGGAATGGTCGGATTGCTATGCTCGGTTTTATTGCCTTAATTATCGAGCTAATTACTGGTCACGGCTTCTTGCACATGATTGGAATTTTGCAGTAAAGGGCATTGGGCATTGGGCATTGGGCACTTGTACTGAGCGTTCGCGTAGCGTCTCGTAGAGAAGCCGAAGTATTGGGTATTGGGTATTGGATATTGGAAAAGTTTTCCTTTATCCCACCCACTTTCGTCTAGCGTCTCCATTAGGATAAGTTCTATTCGCCCTTGGCGTTGGCGTAGCCATCTAAGGAAGCCTAGGGCGTGTTTTCAAACTGCTCGTTTAGCCTCCTAACTTTTTAGCTCCCCCTAAATCCCCCGATAAATTGGGGGACTTAAAGAGACTTTTCGCCCCCCTTTTTAAGGCAGGGCTGTTTCATTCGATCTCTTAGAGATTTTGTCAATAGTATAAAGCTACAGAAATAGACAGATGGCTGGCTATGCTGTGTTCAAAGTAAAAAGATAATCCCCATAAATAAATGATACTGTTGGCGAATTCGTGAAGGGTTAGACCCCTCACCCCTAAAACCTTGCTTTTGCGTTGCTTTCCAACCCCGCAATAAATTGCAGGCTAATAGCTGAAGTGCGTTGAAACGCACTGAATTAACATGGATTGGGGATAAGGGGTTAGACCCCCTATTAATTCGCCAACAGTATCATAAATTTAGGGGATTTAATAATGACGTATTATTTCGAGACGCGTAGCGCGAGAAATAAATGTTTTTATTTGATTCCATAAATAAATTTAGTTGCTCTCAAACCATTTTTCTTTTTCTTTATGAGTGCCTTTTTACTTTTTACTTTTGCCTTGTTCGGTGAGGTTTTCCAGATACCGTGAAAAGTCAAATGCTCCATGCCCTATGCTCCATGCCCTATGCCCTTGTGATACCAGTCATACCACTGTTTAGCACTACGAACTGCAAACCAAAGTAGTATTAAAGCAATTAATCCTCCTTGCCAAGGAGCGCCAAAGGCAAAAAGTACTAGAGCAACGCATAAGGTATCTTGAAGAAAGACTGCCCACAATGGTAAGCCACGTAACCGATAGAACCAACCAACTTGGACTAGCTGGAGTACCAAAGCTAACAAACCCCCAATTATGGCAATCAACCAGTTTGGCGTTGCTGTTGCGTTAGCTACTGCTAACCCCATAATTGCGCCCGCGATGGGAGACATGAATAACTGAACTAGTTGGAGCGATCTTTGCCCCCAGAGCTTTTTTGAGCCGAATAATTCAATTAATGACCAACTGGTGAGGCAGCCTAATAATATTGGTGGAGAAATGTGGGATAAGATTGGAACTTGTGACCACAAGTTACTACCCTGCAATAGTCCAATAATCAGCAAAGGTATGCCTATTCTCATTCCTGCTGCCGCAGATGCAGAAAGTGTCGCTAGAATTTCAATCATCAAAGCACTCGTAAGACTAATAAATAAGTAGATATAGGAATCGTAAATTGTTTTTGAAAAAATCTAATTAGCCTTGCCACGCCACTAGGTGGATTTAAAAAATCAAATACTAGTCCTATATTTGTTATTTATACTACCCAACGCGGGCAATAATTCCAGCATCAAACAGATAGTCTTTAGGAATGCAATACTAAATGTTGTTGGTATCTTTATAGAGTCTACTTTTTAGCTTATTTCGTCGCCCCCTCAGGCTGTATCTACGTATTTACACGTTATACCCTGAGAGCTTTTTTTAGTGCTTAACCGACTTTTCAAACATCCTCTAAATGCTACCTCTATAATACATTTACTAACACTACTGAACAGTCTGCTAGTCGATCCTGATTACTGAATCGGTGTTCTAGACTCGGTTTAGTTTAAGCAGGTTCACGATCGCGCTGACGAATTGTTCTGGCTCCAGTGGTTTGGTCAGGTGCATCTGAAATCCAGCTTGCATGGCTCTTTTCTGGTCAATTTCTGCGGCATAGGCAGTTAGTGCGATCGCCGGAATCGTTCCACCTTGATCAGGTAAGCGAGATCGGATCTGCTGCATCAGCATATAGCCATCCATTTCTGCCATCCCGATATCGCTGACAATCACATCTGGAATAAACTGATCCAGCGCCTGCAACGCTTCTAAGCCAGAGGCAGTGGCGATCACCTTTGCCCCGTTTTGCTCCAGCAGGAAAGTCTGAAATTCGCGGGTATCGGTATCGTCATCCACGAGCAAAACTTGAATCGTTTCTAACAGCCTTTCTGAGTCTGCTTGCGTATAGATTGGTTCAGGAACGAGGGGTATTGCCTGTTGCAGGATCGGCAATTGTACAATAAAGGTTGAACCTTGATCCTCACCCTGGCTTTCCGCTTTGACCGTGCCGCCGTGCAGTTCCACAATTTGCCGAACGATCGCCAGACCCAACCCTAAACCGCCAAATCTGCGGGTGGTTGAGCCGTCTTCTTGCCGAAAATACTCAAACACATGGGGCAGAAATTGCGGACTGATGCCCTTTCCAGTGTCAATCACCTGAATTTGAGCCATCTGATTGCCAACCTTGCTTCCTTCGGACTCGACTTGCCTCAGTTCAACCGTCACCTGTCCACCGTTGGCAGTAAACTTGACGGCATTAGTTAGCAGATTCCAGACCACTTGCTGAAGTCGGGCAGCATCACCGAAGATGGGAGCGATTTTTGGGTCAAGGTCAAGCGTGATTTGAATATTCTTTACCTCTGCCGCCAAACTCACGGTTTCCACAGCAGCAGAAATGACAAATGCTAAACTGAGGGGAGTTGCCGTTAAGGTCAGCTTGCCTTGCATGATGCTGGAAATGTCGAGCAAGTCTTCGATCAGTTGCGATTGCAGCTTGGCATTGCGCTCGATGATTGCCAAAGCTTCGATTTGACGGGCTGGATCGAGTTTGCGGCTTCGCATCAGGCGTGTCCAGCCCAAAATGGGGTTCAAAGGCGATCGCAGTTCATGGGACAGCACCGCCAAAAACTCATCTTTGATCCGGTTGGCGCGATCGGCTGCCTCTCTTGCGGCTTGTTCACTAGCAAGGAGTTGTTCTCGTTCTGCCTCAATGCGTTTTTGCTCAGTGATATTGAGTACAGTGCCGACAAAGCGTTGTGGATTGCCAGCAGCATCAAAGTAAGCCTGTCCTCTGGCCGCAATCCACCGTTCAACTCCATCCTGAATCCCGATCGTGCGATATTCTACGTCATACTTGCCACTGCTGGCTGGATTCAAAGTCCATTGCACCACCTGTTCTTGGCGATCGCGATCGTCGGGGTGCAGTCCGGCAAAAAAGACCTCAATGCTGCAAAGAGCTTCTGGTGGTAAGCCAAACATGGCTTTGCAACCCTCATCCCAAATTAATTGGTTGGTGATGAGATTCCAGTCCCAGGTGCCTAATTGGGCAGCTTCAATCGCCATGCGGAAGCGGTTTTCACTGTCGCGCAGTGCTGCTTCGGTGCGGGCGCGTTCGACTGCCGCCCAAGTGCGCTCGGCTACTTCTTCCGCCAAGGACACCTCATGCGGTGTCCAAGCTCGCGGTTCGGATGTGTGAACTGCCAGCCCCGCTACGAACTCGCCCCTCTTGACCAGGGGTATGCCGATGTAAGCACCGATCTGGATCGCGGCATAGGCTGCTCGCTGATCTGGGGACAGGTTGGGATCGGCTTCCACATCGGACGCGGACACGGCGCGACCAGTGCAGTAGGCTGCGAGCAGCTTCGGCCCGAACGAATCAACCGGGTAGTTGCCGGCGAGTGCTACGGCTCCATTAACATAATCACACTCAACGACGTAATCAGCACCGCGAACCTCGAAATACGCCACCCGGTTTGCACCCAGATATTCGCCCAGCACACGGCTGGCCGTAGCTTGAATCTCTACTGGGTCGGCAAGGAGGCGGAGCGCGTCGGTGAGAGAGACGCGGAAAGCATTAAATTCGGCGGTTCGCCGCGAAAATTCTTCTGCCCGTTTGCGATCGGTGAGGTCAATGACAAAGAAAACGCCACTGTTCGGATCATCCAGGAAGGATGCCGCTCCGACGAAAA
The DNA here is from genome assembly GCF_036917815.1 of Nostoc sp. Lineage (GTDB taxonomy): Bacteria > Cyanobacteriota > Cyanobacteriia > Cyanobacteriales > Nostocaceae > Nostoc. The sequence goes on from NZ_JBALEK010000060.1 coordinate 91,036, forward strand.
TCGGAATCTGGCTACCATCTTTGTGAATGTAAGCTTTCTCATAGGAAGTACTAAAGCCTTGAGTAGCAATTTCGCTTAAGGCGTGTTCGTCGAGTGACGAGTACTCAGACGGAGTTATTGCTTGCCACTTGATTTGTCCTGTTTCCAACTCCTGACGAGTGTAGCCAATCAGATCGAGCAGGGCATCATTGGCTTCAACCACTCCACCTGTACTGGTATAAACGCCCATTGGCACCATTTTGCATTCAAACATACGGCGAAAGCGAGCTTCGCTCTGCCGCAGGGCAGCTTCAGTTTGAATTTGCTTGGTCACATTCCTGAAATAAACGCTGATGCCGTTTGGGGCGGGGTAGCTGCGAACCTCGTACCAGCGGTCGTGATCCGGGTAAAACGCGGTCATTGACGCAGCCACACGATCGCGCATGGCGCTCCAGTAAATCTGCGCCAACTCGTTGCTAATGAGTCCTGGATACTCTGACCACAAATTCTTGCCAACTAAATCGCCTGGAGTGCGATCTAGTAGTGTTTCGGCAGATGGATTAATATAGGTAAACTGCCAGTTCTCATCCAGTGCAAAGAAGGCTTCAGCGATGCTCTCCAGAATATTTTGAGCCTGCTTCTCGCTTTGGCGCAAAGCTTGCTCTGCCCGTTTGCGTAAGCGAAGCTCGTCGGAGACATCGGTGATGTCTCGCGTCACGCCTGCCACTGCTTCTACTGCGCCGTTTATGCCCAAAAGTGGTACGAAAATGTATTCATAGGCGCGCGTGCCGATGGCGCTAGTGTAGGGTGTTTCATCCTTGAGCGGCTGGCGCGTGGCGATCACCTGTTGAATCTGTTGCTGAAGTCGGGTCGCTAAATCCGTTGGATAATCCAGCTCAAAAAAGTTTTTTCCCAAAGCTTCATCCGAAGTTTTCTGCAAAAGATTGAGCAACACCGGACTGACATACGTGAACCTTCCCGCTAAATCAAAGGTGTAAATAAAATCGGGAATTGCAGAGACGATCGCGTCGAACTTCCGCAGTTGCCCTTCGAGTTCGGTGCGGCTCTTGCGTAATGCTGCTTCAGCACGGGCACGTTCAACGGCTGCCCACGTCTGCTCTGCTGTTTCCTCGACTCGGCTCACCTCATGTTCCGTCCACGGACGAGGGTTTGCCTGATGCACCGCCAGCAACGCGACAAATTGCTCGTTTTTGATCAGGGGCACATCAATATGCGCGGCAATATCAATCGTTTGATACATCGCCTTCTCGCTGGCTGTGTATTTAGGGTAGTTTTCCACATCAGGAACGATCGCCGTTTGCCCCGCCCGATGGTCATCTGTCAGGTTGCGCCCAAAGTCTCCTAGATTGTACAGCCCGCTCAGTTCGGCAACGCCGTTCGTGTAGTTTTTATGAACGATCACCTCATTGCCGCCCGGTAACACTTCAATGTAAATGACGCGGCTTGCCCCTAGAGACTCGCCCAGAATGCGAGCGGCGGTAGCTTGAATCTCGTTGGCATCGGTGAGCGAGCGCAGCGCATTGGTGAGTGCGACTCGAAAGGCATCGGCTTCGGCAGATTGGCGTAAGGTGGCTGTTTGCGTACAATCCTGCGGGCGGAAAGCAGGTTCTATCTGCGTCTTTTTCTGCTGGTTGACTTGATCAAGTTCTGTCAACAGAATCTGTACCGCAGTTTTCAAAGTATCTGACCAAGTTTCGATAGCACCCAGAGGCGTTTGTGACCAGTCGTGCGAGATCAGCAACGCCCTGATCTCGCTGTCGCCCACAAAGAGGCTTTCAGCAACGCCTTTGTGTTCCTCTGCCCTCATGCTTTTAAATCCCTTGAGGGAAAATATTTTCCTCCTATTGCCTGACTGCGTTCCCCTAAAGTTGCGTCGGGCGACTCAGAGCTAAGTATATCACCAAAGGCAAGGATAAAACCCGGATTGTGCATATCCCACCAGGGCTTGCAGCAATACTTGATATTTAACAACCCAAGCCAGGGGCAATGTTCCCAGGTATGCGCGGTGTAACTGAACGTCTGACCTTTATATATATTTTTTTAGATATCCGCGTATTTTTTTGTTAGCAGCTTAGTAGTAAGCGCTCAAGCGCTCACTACAAGCAAATTAATCCTAAATTCCTAATCTTTGATAAACTTCTTCTAAATGCCGGAGATGTTGCTGGGGGTCAAAACAAACCTCTAGTTCTGCTGGAGACAACTTTTGGGTAACACGTGGGTCTTTGCTAATTAAGTCCTGGAAGTTGCCTTCTGGCTTGTTCCAAGCAGCGTGTGCGCTTTCTTGGACGATCGCATAAGCTTCTTCTCGGTTGCTTCCCTTGTCGATTAATGCCAGTAGCACTTTTTGGCTGAAAACAACGCCGCCATAACAGTTGAGATTCCGTTTCATGTTCTCAGGATAAACCAACAGGTTTTTCACCAAGTCGGTTATTTCCATTAACATAAAATGTGTCAAAGTGCAAGCATCTGGCAAAATCACCCGTTCTACAGAACTGTGAGAAATATCCCGCTCGTGCCATAAAGCAACGTCTTCTAAAGCTGCACCGGCATGACTTCTGACGAGTCGCGCCATTCCCGTCAGTCGTTCCGAACGGATGGGGTTGCGCTTGTGTGGCATGGCTGAGGAACCTTTTTGACCTTTGGAAAAGAATTCTTCAACTTCTAAAACGTCTGTTTTCTGTAGATTGCGAATCTCTACAGCAAAGCGTTCGATGGATGCCGCTACCAACGCTAATTGTTGCACGTAATCGGCGTGGCGATCGCGGGAAATAACTTGGGTTGAGGCTATATCGGGTTTGAGTCCGAGTTTCTGGCAAGCGATCGCTTCTATACGGGGTTCAACATTGGCATAGGTTCCCACCGCACCAGAAATTTTACCCACAGCGATGGTTTGGCGGAGTATTATCAGGCGTTCTTGGTGCCGCAACACTTCTGCTAACCAACCAGCTAGTTTGAAACCAAAAGTAATCGGTTCAGCGTGAATACCATGCGATCGGCCAGCCATCACTGTATGACGATGTTCCCGTGCTTTTTGGCGAATTACCTCAATCAAATCTTCCAGACGTTGCAATAATATATCTAGGCTGGCAACTAATTGCAGTGCTAAAGCCGTATCCAAAACATCCGAACTAGTTAAACCCAGGTGAATATAGCGTCCGGCATCACCAACATATTCATTGACATTTGTCAAGAAAGCAATGACATCATGGCGGACTACAGCCTCAATTTCCAGCACCCGCTTTGGGTCAAAATCTGCCTTGGCTTTAATTTCTTCAACGGCTTCAGATGGAATGTAACCAAGTTCAGCTTGAGCCTCACAAACAGCAATTTCAACCTCCAGCCAAGTTTTTAGTTTATAGGCTTCACTCCACAGATTAGCCATTTCGGGCAAAGTATAGCGCTCAATCACAATTAGGCACAGAATACAACCGTCATATTTTACAGTCTAATTAATGTAGATCGCTTTTTAACGCTATTTTTTGCTCAGGGACGGAAGGAGTTTTTGAATCCGAGGTGATAATACTAATCCTGCCGTCAGATTCAATATATGCCAACTTCACATCAGCTAAAAATTCTACACCTTGCTGACGTAACTTGCTCATCAACTCATCATCTGTAATTAACTCTCGTTGCAGATGGCGTTCAATCATCCGACCATTTTTTACCAATAGCAGAGGTGGCGGATTCAGAAAACGTTGGAACTGCGGAAATTTATAGCCCAACCAGTTCAGCAAGTAACTCCAAAAAATCACTGTTCCTACCAGGATAGCGCCTTCAGTAATGGATGTGTAATTACTTGCCATAGCATTTTGAGCCGCTTCAGCAAATAGGACAACTACGAGTAAATCAGTTATTCCTAGTGTTCCGAGTTGTCGGCTAGGAAGCAGGCGTAGCACTGAGAACAGCGCTAAATAAACCAGCGTTCCACGGATAATCAACTCAAAGATGCTGATGCTAGGAACAAAAATTGCCTGCCAATTGATAAAAAACCATTTTTCCATTAGCACTGATTTTCTCGCTTTTTCAATAAATTTCTGAAAGAATTAAGTATAAAACCTGAAGATCACTCTCCGCAGTCATACGGTATACACACATCTCTGTTCCAAATTAAAATCCTTGGAGATCCCCCTAAATCCACGCCACTTGCTCATGGGGGAAACCCCCAGACGCTCTCTACGAGACGCTAAAAGCGTAGCTTGCTTCGCTGTAAGGGTACGCGGACTCGCTTGCCGCCGGCGCTATCGCTCTTAGCGTCTCCCCTTCTCACATTGGGAGAGGCTAGCGCCAAGGGAGAAGACCGCAGTGGCTCCCCGATAAATTGGGGGACTTTCAGAGGTTTTTGCCCCCCTTTTTAAGGCAGGGCTGTTTCATTCGATCTCTTAGAGATTTTGTCAATAGTATAAGTCAGAAATTTGCTTGATTTGGTTATCGAAAAGATACCACCTCAACGAGTAAATTTCAGTGCGATGTCTACGACGGGCTACGCCTACGCGATTTTCTCGCCCAATCAGATTTTTTAGTCACCTGACTTTTTTGCTTGAAACGCTTGTAAATCAGAGCCTTTTAGGGAATAAAACAGCCCTGCCCAATTTATCGGGGGGTTGGGGGGATCATAAGCTTGTGGAGTAATGTTAGAAGACTTGTGTGTACACCGTAGTCCCACAGGCGGGGAGGGGATTGAAATATGGGAATCATAAATAATTGCCTGGACTTGATGTTAGATACTTCAATACCTATAAGATTTACACATATAAATCTCCAGCAATCAAGGATTAAAATCGCTGATTTTTTCTTCTCTGTTTTAAGCGCTTGGGCTTTCTAAAATACTGGAATAAGCCGTTAACAAAGCGAGAAGATGGCTTTTTATTCGTAGATGCTTGTTCCGTTGGAGCCGTGCCATTATATTTTGTTTTATCAGATAGATGTACGGCATTTTTCGTTGGAACTATTCCGCTTCCGTACCTTCTGGCATAAACTTGGGTAAACTCTGCACCGAAGAAAAGAATCTGTGCGGCATAGTTAACCCAAGCTAAAATTACCACCAGTGAGCCAGCAGCACCGTATGTTGATCCAAAACTACCATTCCCTAAATATTGTCCTAATAAAAATCTCCCAATAGAGAATAAAACTGAGGTGAGAGCAGCTCCAACTAAAACATCACTCCAAGCAATTTTGACATCTGGTAGAACTTTAAAAATTAGTCCGAATAGCAGTGTAGTTATCGCAAAAGAGAGGATAAAATTGATAATCTGCCAGATAAAATCAACACCTGGTAACAAGTTGCTAAAGTATGTTACTAATGTTGCTAATGCCGTACTAATTACTAGAGAAACTAAAAGTAAAAAGCCAATACCGATTACCATTGCAAAAGACAAAAAGCGTAGGCGAATCATGTTATTTATGCCACGTCCGGGTTTGGCTTTGACTTCCCAAATCGTGTTCATGGCATCTTGCAACTCAGTAAATAAGCCTGTAGCACCTAATAGCAGAACTACAACACTAACGATCGAAGCGATCGCTCCTGTTTGTGGTTTGTTAGCGTTTTTGATGGCTGTTTCGAGGAACTTTGCGCCATCTATCCCGACTAAACCTTGAATTTGTCCGACGATTTGACCCCTTGCCGCTTCTTCGCCAAATACTGCACCTGCGATCGCAATTACAATAATTAGCAACGGTGCAATAGAAAAAATCGTATAATAAGCTAATGCCGCCGCTAACCGTGAAGCTTTATCCTCACTCCATTCCTTGAATGTCTCTTGGAATAACTTCCATATTGCTTGCAAATTCATCCAATCAGTCTCCTTGTAGGGGATGTTGCTTAGTCCCTGATATATTGGATACTGATTTACTCAATAGCGCCATCCTCCCAAGGGTATTTTTGCAGCGTCCTTGAGGAGGAATTTAGAATTTTATAGCGGTTCTCGCTTGGGTGAAGTACAGTTTTGACCTCTCTCCAAACCTCTCTCCTACAAGGAGAGAGGCTTTGAATCTTACTCCCCTTCCCTCGTAGGGAAGGGGTTGGGGGTTAGGTCTGTATTGGACTCAACTGCAAACCGCTATATGATCATAGTAGAATGCGATGTCTACGACGGGCTACGCCTACGCGTCAATTAGGGATATAAAAATATGCTGATTTTGATAATGTAGTAAACCAATTTTTACCTAGAAGCAATGACACAAACGACAGCAATCACAGAGGCGATTACCACTCTTCAAGATGCAGAAAATCGATTCGGTTTTGTCCGTATTGAAGACGAGCAGTTTTTCCCAGAGTGGTATGAGGGATTGTCTGAAATTACAGAAGCGGAAAAAGCCTCTGTCGATGTTGTGCGGCGCAGGTATCTCTATCACCGGGCTGGAGGTGATTTACTAGAAGGGACAGTTATATTGTTGTTGGTGTCACCAATACTTGCACTCTCTGGATTTTACGATCCACCTTTCAGAATTAAGGCTGAATCATCCGTGGAAGTCGTGGTGGATGATGGCGAGGAGATACTGCGCGGACGGATTGACGTTTTAGTGCTACAAGAGCAGTTATGGGTGATGGTGTTGGAGTCGAAAAAAACCACGCTCTCAGTTTGGTCGGCTGTACCGCAAGCTCTAGCTTATATGATAGCTAACCCCAACCCCAGTAAACCTGTGTTTGGGATGGTAACGAATGGAGACGATATTTTATTTGTCAAAGTGACGCAAACCAATACACCACAGTACGATTTGTCAAGGGTCTTTGCTCCGTTTGCATCCGCGAAGGAATTGTACGCCGTTTTGCAAATTCTCAAGGGTATTGGTCAGTTAATCTGCTTAAAAATACTTACCTAAACCTGCCTAGACCTGTTTAGAGATTTCTTCTCCCTTCAACCAAGGCAGTCGGCTGCTTCTTGTCCAGGAGCGTTGAGTTTCGCTTAAGCCAAGCGTACTTTATCTAGAGGTACATTTTAGATCCCCCTCTCCACCAGCGAAGAAGGGGTGAGAGTCTACTTACATCCTAAAGACTTGCGAGTATCCACACCAGTTTTAGAATTCACACCACTTGCCTTAACACAAAGCTTTTTCACTTGTATCCCATCTAAAATTGCATTCGTAAAATCTGCACCTGTGATATCCACGACATCAAAAGTAGAACGCAGCATCATTGCATCAGTCAACACAGCATCACTTAAATCAGCATTCTTAAACCTGCTGAGATAGGCTATACCTTCACTAAAATCAGCACCATGCAGATTTACTCCCTCCAATAAGGTACCGTTAAACACGCCACCACGTAAGTCAGCATTGCTAAAATTAGCATTCTCTAACTTGAGATTGGTAAACTCAGTCCCAACCAAACTTTGACCAGAGTAATCCTTACCCTTAAGTTCATCATTCCCCACAGAACGGGTAATACTGGAAGAACTTGCAGCTTGTGCCGATAGGGGAAACAAAAAAAGAACCATAGCTAAGACAAAGCTAGCTAACAGTTGCAAATATTTCATAATGTCTTCTTAATAAATCTCAACACTTCCACCATTAACTATTAAACCTCACAGAAGAGGACAAAGTAGATGAGGGAATGGGAGACAAGGAGAATAACCATACCCAATGCCCCATGCCCCATGCCCAATTTGACACACAAGACTGTAAAATTAGAAAGCATCTCGTAGGATGATAGATGTTGAGGTGCGATGCCTAACGGCAAGTTGCTCCGCATCTACGCAAAATAATTATCTGTGGCTAATCAAGAAGACAACGCCCAATCTTTGGCGCGAACCCCTTTATATCAACTGGGTGTAGAACTCAAAGCCCGCTTTACCAGCTTTGGCGGCTGGGAAATGCCTGTGCAATTTAGTGGTATTAGCCGCGAACACGAAGCTGTCAGAAATACAGCCGGAATGTTCGATATTTCCCACATGGGAAAATTTACCCTCCAAGGTAAAAACCTCATTTCCCAACTCCAGCCACTAGTACCTTCCGACTTGAGTCGTTTGCAAGCCGGTCAAGCACAATACACCGTATTGTTAAATCCCCAAGCCGGAATTATTGACGACATCATTGTTTATTACCAAGGTGAAGACACCACTGGTATACAGAAGGCATTTATCATAGTCAATGCGGCAACCTCCGATAAAGATAAAGCATGGCTATTGCAACACCTTGACCTGGATAAGCTGCAATTCCAAGACCTTTCACCAGATAAAGCCTTAATTGCCGTGCAAGGGCCAAAAGCGATTAAATATCTTCAGCCATTAGTGCAAGAAGACTTACAACCAATCAAAGCCTTTGGACATTTGGAAGCAACCCTACTAGGCAAACCTGCCTTCCTAGCCCGCACAGGTTACACCGGAGAAGATGGCTTTGAGGTGATGGTAGATCCAGATGTAGGAGTAGAATTGTGGCGAAGTCTCCATAACGCAGGCGTTATCCCTTGTGGACTTGGTGCCAGAGATACCCTGCGGCTAGAAGCGGCGATGGCACTTTACGGACAAGATATCGATGACACCACCACACCCCTTGAAGCAGGTTTGGGGTGGCTAGTTCACTTAGATACCAAAGGCGATTTTATTGGACGGGACGTTTTAGCACAGCAGAAAGCTGCTGGAGTGCAACGCCGATTAGTCGGTTTGCAAACCCAAGGACGTAACATTGCCCGTCACGGCTATCAAGTGTTATCTGCAAGTAAAATTGTCGGAGAAGTAACCAGTGGCACCCTGTCGCCTACACTGGGTTATCCCCTTGCCTTAGCCTACGTTCCCACCCAGCTAGCAACTGTTGGTCAGCAGCTAGAAGTAGAAATTCGCGGTAAAGCTTATCCAGCAGTTATAGTTAAACGTCCCTTTTATCGGTCAAAAAATCGTGTCGCCAACTAACAGGCGCCAAGGTTTTTGAGGAATAATGTGTTGTGAGTTATTCAATCTACAGTCAGGTTCATTACCAGATATGGCTTGGATGACTATTGGGGAAATAATTTTTTTAATAAGGGAGAGGAAGTGATATGTCTTTTGAATATCCTCAAGATTTCAGATACCTGGATTCTCATGAATACGTGCGACTAGATGGTGAAATTGCCACCATTGGCATTACTGAATTTGCCGTACATGAATTGGGTGATATCGTCTTTTTGGAACTGCCAGAAATTGGCGATGCTCTGACTAGAGGAGAAAATTTTGGCACAATTGAATCAGTGAAAGCCGTTGAGGAACTGAATTCACCAGTAACAGGCACAGTTATAGAACGGAATGAAGCCTTAATTAGTTCTCCCGAAGAAGTGTCAGAAGACCCCTACGGGGAAGGGTGGTTTTTGAAAGTGCGTATCAATGACCCTGGCGAAGTTGAGGATGCCTTGACAGCAGATGAGTATCGCGCCCAAGTAGAAGGGGAGTAGGGAGTAGGGAGTGGGGAGTGGGGGAGGTAACTAACAATTACTCTTGTTCACCCATACAATATCTTCCCAGTCCCCAGTAGTCCACCAGACCAACTTTGATGGATGAATAAGTTCGTAGTCAGGACTTTAGTCCTTGACTTGAGCGCTTTAGCGCTCACTACGAACCAAGCATTGTTGACTTGGTGGACTTAGTAGCCCCCAGTTTAAGAGTATTTATTGCAAAATATGAAATACTACCATCTGGAGAGTAATTTGTGGTATTAAACGCCCCTATTCTTAAGTCTAATGAGCAGCAAGTGCTGGACGAAAAAAGTCAAAAGTTAAGTAGTTTTGTGCCAAGACACATTGGCCCCAACTCCGATGACATCCACCTTATGCTTAAGGTTTTGGGGTTTCCCAGCCTGGACGCCCTCATCGACCAAACAGTTCCACAGGCAATTCGGCTGAAGCAACCACTAAAGTTACCAGAAGCCGAAAGTGAGTATGCAGCACTGGCATCGTTAAAAAAAGTTGCTGCCAAAAATCAGGTTTTCCGCTCATACATTGGTATGGGATATTACGACTGCATCACCCCACCTGTGATTGGACGCAATATCTTGGAAAATCCCGGTTGGTATACTGCCTACACTCCTTATCAGCCAGAAATTGCCCAAGGACGATTAGAAGCGCTGCTAAATTTTCAAACCCTGATTATCGACCTCACAGGTTTGGAAATTGCCAATGCTTCGTTACTTGATGAAGCTACAGCAGCAGCCGAAGCAATGAGCCTAAGCTATGGTGTCTCCAAAAATCAGGCAAATGCCTATTTTGTCTCTGGTGATTGCCATCCCCAAACTATCGATGTGTTGCAAACACGCGCTAAACCATTAGGGATTAAGATCATTGTCGGCGATCATCAAACATTTGATTTTGATCAACCAATTTTTGGGGCTGTTCTGCAATATCCTGGAAGTGATGGCATCATTTACGACTACCGCGCTTTTATCGAAAAAGCCCATGCTAAGGGTGCATTGGTGACGGTAGCAGCAGACCCTTTAAGTTTAACTTTACTGACCCCTCCTGGGGAATTTGGCGCTGATATTGCTGTCGGTAGTACTCAACGGTTCGGTATTCCCTTGGGGTTTGGGGGACCTCATGCGGCATACTTCGCTACGAAGGAAGAGTATAAACGGCTGGTTCCAGGGCGAATTGTGGGTGTATCAAAAGATGCCCAAGGTAAGCCTGCATTACGTCTGGCGTTGCAAACCCGCGAACAGCATATCCGCCGCGAAAAAGCTACTAGTAATATCTGTACTGCACAGGTTCTACTGGCGGTAATGGCGAGTATGTACGCCGTTTATCATGGGCCTGCTGGACTGAAGCAAATTGCAGAGAATATCCACCAGCTAACTTTAATGTTGGCAGCAGGACTAAAGCATCTCGGTTACAAAATTAGTTCTGAACATTTCTTTGATACACTGCGGGTGGAATTGGGAACACGCAGCTTGGAAGTAATTCTCGAAGCTTGTCAAGCAAGAAATATTAACCTACGAATTTTTGATGACACTGCTGTTGGTATTTCTCTAGATGAAACAACTACAGCAGATGATTTAATAGAGCTTTTGGAGATTTTTGCAGCGCCTGATAGTCTGTTTTTCGGTTTTAAAGAAATTGGCGACTTAATTGCAGCACGGCGCAAATCATCTCTACAAAACTCAACCTTTGCCCGCGCCAGCACCTATCTGACTCACCCAGTCTTTAACCGCTATCATTCAGAAACTGAGTTGTTGCGATATTTGCACAAGCTGGAAAGCAAGGATTTATCGCTAACTACATCGATGATTCCCTTGGGTTCTTGCACAATGAAGTTGAATGCAACTGCTGAAATGATTCCGGTGAGTTGGGAGGAATTTGGCAAGATTCATCCATTTGCACCTGCGTCGCAAACGCAAGGTTATCAAATCCTGTTTGAGCAACTTGAAGCATGGTTAGCTGAAATTACTGGTTTTGCCGGAATTTCTCTGCAACCAAATGCTGGTTCTCAGGGTGAGTATACGGGACTCTTGGTGATTCGCCAATATCACGAAAATCGAGGTGAAGCACACCGTAATGTTTGTTTGATTCCCACTTCGGCACACGGGACAAATCCGGCAAGTGCGGTGATGTGTGGGATGAAGGTGGTGGCTGTTGCCTGTGATTCACAAGGTAATATTGACGTTGATGACCTGAGGGCTAAGGCAGAAAAACACAGTAATGAATTAGCCGCCTTGATGGTAACATATCCCTCAACTCACGGTGTCTTTGAGGAGCCAATTCAAGAAATCTGCGCTGTTGTTCATAGTCACGGTGGACAAGTTTACATGGATGGGGCAAATATGAACGCCCAAGTGGGTATTTGCCGTCCTGGAGATATTGGTGCGGATGTCTGTCACTTAAATCTGCACAAAACTTTTTGTATTCCTCATGGCGGCGGTGGTCCTGGTATGGGGCCAATTGGCGTTGCATCTCATCTTGTGCCGTTTCTACCGGGACATCCTGTTGTAGTGACTGGGGATTGGGGACTGGGGACTAGGAAAGAGGAAATTTCCAGTACCCAGCATATTGGTGCGGTTGCTGCTGCGCCTTGGGGTAGTGCGAGTATTTTGGTGATTTCTTGGATGTACATTGCAATGATGGGTACAGATGGTTTAACCCATGCAACTAAGGTGGCGATTCTCAACGCTAACTACATTGCCAAGAAACTGGAATCGTACTATCCGGTTTTGTATCAGGGGAAAAATGGTCTAGTTGCCCATGAATGTATTTTAGATTTGCGATCGCTCAAAAAATCAGCTGCGATCGAAATTGATGATGTTGCCAAGCGTCTGATGGACTACGGTTTCCATGCGCCAACTGTCTCCTGGCCTGTAGGGGGTACAATCATGGTGGAACCTACAGAAAGTGAATCTAAACAAGAGTTGGATCGTTTCTGTGATGCGTTAATTTCTATTCGCCAAGAAATTGCCGAAATAGAAGTTGGCAAGGTTGATATCCAAGATAATGTTTTGAAGAACGCACCCCACACAGCTGAAAATCTCATCACCGGAGAATGGCATCATTCTTATTCTCGTGAACAAGCTGCCTATCCTGCACCTTGGACTCGTGAGTATAAATTCTGGCCTACTGTAGGTCGCATTGATGCAGCCTTTGGCGATCGGAATTTTGTTTGTTCTTGTCTGCCAATGGATGCTTATTCTTCATAAAACCATACAGTTTAGTTAAAACTTGCTCCTCCCAACTGTCGTTTCCAGAAAGTTGGGGGGATTTCTTGAGAATAAACTTTCTCTCTGCGTCTGGGGGCTTCTCCGTGAGATAAAAAATATTTCTAGTTGGGGACTGATATCATGTCCGCTTGAATACTTACTAAACCCGAAGAACCCCACCCCGCCAAAGCTGTGCTTTGTCTCCCCTAAGAGCCGGCTCTTAGGGGCTGGGGGTGGGGTGCAATGACTGTGGGAATCATAACTAATTATCCGGACTTGATATGACAAATAAAAAAACATCCCAAATTTTCTTGTGGGATGGGTGTCCACATCCGTCCCAGATTTAGGGCGCTCATGTTGCCCACCCCACAAGATGGATAATTTATTTCTTGTCAGTCCCTTGAACCTCACTGTACGTTCGCTGATTTTGAAATGGTGAGAGGAATTAATGCCAATTTTTTCTTTCTTTGGATGAAACCACCCTGCTCTGCCCAAAATGGGAGAGGGGAGCAAATTCTCTAGTTCCCCGAATCCATGTTGGGATTCGGGGTTAGGGGATGAGGACAACTCTGGAACGCTTTCTCTTACCTGACTTCTACGTTAATTTGACACCAATGAACATGGTTATGCCTCTACAAGCACTGAATTTAACTCAATTGAAAACTATTCTTACGATCCCCATAAAGTCTTAAAATATTGTTAATTTCAGCCAAAACTCTCGACCTTCAACTTACAAGTATCACCCCAAAAATCACTATGGCTATCGGCTACGTCGCGCTTGTACTCCACGCACATCTGCCCTTCGTTCGTCACCCAGAAAGTGACTACGTGCTGGAGGAAGAATGGCTCTATGAAGCCATCACAGAAACCTACATCCCCTTATTGAAAGTATTTGAAGGCTTAAAGCGAGACGGTATCGACTTTAAAATCACGATGAGTATGACACCACCTCTAGTGTCGATGCTTCGCGATCCTCTGCTTCAAAAACGCTATGAAGCACACTTAGCCCAACTAGAAGAACTTATACAACTAGAAGCAAAACATAATATCAATAATGGGCATCTTCGTTATTTAGCCGAACATTACGCTACTGAGTTTAGCGAAGCGCGTCAGCTATGGGAAAGCTACGACGGCGACTTGGTGACAGCTTTTAAGAAGTTCCAAGACAGTAACAACCTGGAAATCATCACTTGCGGCGCTACCCACGGCTATTTACCGTTGATGAAAATGTATCCAGAAGCAGTGTGGGCGCAAATTCAGGTAGCTTGCGAACATTACGAACAAAACTTTGGACAAGCACCCAGAGGCATTTGGTTGCCGGAATGCGCCTATTATGAAGGTTTAGAGCGGATGCTCGCTGATGCTGGGTTACGCTACTTCCTCACTGATGGGCATGGCATTCTTTACGCCCGTCCCCGTCCGCGTTTTGGCACTTATGCCCCAATTTATACCGAAACAGGTGTTGCTGTCTTTGGTCGAGATCATGAATCTTCCCAACAGGTATGGTCTTCGGAAGTGGGCTATCCTGGGGCGGCGGAATATCGAGAATTTTACAAAGATTTGGGCTGGGAAGCAGAATATGAGTACATCAAGCCCTACATTATGCCCAATGGTCAACGGAAAAATACGGGTATTAAGTATCACAAAATTACGGGGCGTGGCTTAGGGCTGTCAGATAAAGCGCTGTATGATCCGTATTGGGCTAAGGAAAAGGCAGCAGAACACGCTGCTAACTTTATGTATAACCGAGAGCGGCAATCTGAGCATCTTTATGCTCTAATGCAGCGACCGCCAATTATCGTTTCGCCTTATGACGCAGAGTTATTTGGACATTGGTGGTATGAAGGCCCTTGGTTTATTGATTATTTATTCCGCAAGTCGTGGTATGACCAAGGAACATATCAAATGACCCATTTAGCAGACTATTTGCGGGATCAGCGAACTCAGCAAGTCTGTCGTCCTTCGCAGTCGAGTTGGGGTTTTAAGGGTTTCCACGAGTATTGGTTGAATGAAACAAATGCGTGGATTTATCCGCATTTGCACAAAGCTGCTGAACGAATGATTGAAATTTCGCACCTGGAACCGGAGGATGAATTGGGGGTGAAAGCCTTGAACCAAGCGGCGCGGGAATTGTTATTAGCACAATCTTCTGACTGGGCATTTATTATGCGGACGGGAACAATGGTACCCTATGCGGTTAGACGGACGCGATCGCACCTAATGCGGTTTAATAAGCTCTATGAAGACGTTAAAATCGGCAAAGTTGACAGTGGTTGGTTAGAAAAAGTCGAGTTAATGGATAATATCTTCCCCGAAATCAATTATCGCGTCTACCGTCCGTTGTAGTAGTAGGGTGGGCAATGCCCACCTTATCCTGCTCCTGAGCTGATTAGCTGGTCAATATGAGATAAGTTTCTAAGGGACTTCCAAATAAAAAAATGTCCCAAAACTGACCCAAAAACCCTCTCTATTTCTCCTCTCTCTGTGTTCTCTGCGCCTCTGTGGTTCGTTTATTTGGATAATTTATTTCTTGGAAGTCCCTAAGGTGTAGAAAACTGCAATTTTTTTGGTTCGGCAAACCCTATAAATGCTGAATTGAATTTGACTACACATCACGTTCTTATGTCAGCCAGAAGTGGGCGTATTTTGTTGTCGGCACAGCCAAAAAGCGATTGGTAATAATTCTACCAAGCACTGTTCAAGAGGTGGAATGATGAAAAAGCCATCCTCTAGGCGTGTACCGTACTCCTTTACTTAAGATTTTCATAGTCTTTCGTTAAGATACCTTGAATAAATTGAGGATTAATCATCTTAATCAAGTTATGGCGTTTTACTTAGGGAGGACAAGTGAGCAGATATTTAAAATTCAATGGAATAAACAAAGCATTTGAGTGGCTATGGCAGACTTTGAGACATAAGTTACTTATGCACCTATCCATTGTGGTGCTTGTGACTTTTTTCTTCAGCTTAACTGTACATTCCATAGTGGCTAAAACCGTATCAAGTACACCACACCCGAAAGTGATTTTGATTTCCCTGGATGGCGCAACACCAGATTTTGTGGAACAGTATCTTAAAAAAGGTGTGCTGAGTCGAAGACAGGGATTGGGACTTCTGAAAAGGGAAGGAGTTTACGCAGAGCGAAACATTACTTGTAGTGCATCCCTAACTGCGGCTTGTCATATAGCAATTGGTACAGGTTCAACCGCAGCTCGCAATGACATTAACAGTAACACATTCCACTTGGTTGCTAGTCCCTTTACTTCTAATATCAGTGGTTTTGGCGCTCCCATCGGTGGTTATTCAACTTTTGGGGCTGCTGCCAGTTTACAACCTACTGCTGAACCTGTGTGGGTTGGACTCCAGCAAAATGGGAAGAAAGTTGTGGCCGCTACCTTTCCCGGTGCAGATGGAGTTGATGTACGAGTACCGGGTTTAGCCAATAGCCCAATTATTCAACCTGCTAACAGAAGAACTGTATCGTACACAGTTCCTTTTGGTGCTTTTGCTGGGGTAGGTGCGAGTGGTTTTAGTTTAACCGCCGCAAATTTTAGTGCGGCTTCTAGCCAAATAGTTAGTCAACTCAATAATGCCGGAAGAGTTTCCTATAGCCCGATTCAGCAAGCTGCTTTAAACGATCGCTTTACTGTTGGTGGCGTTAGCTATGATATCCAAGTTGCGGCATTAGATACAAGTAACGATCGCAAGACCAACTATGATACGTTAGTCTTCTTTGATGCTCAAATTGGTATTCCAGTCGGGCCTTTTAGTTTACCTGCAACTGGCCCTGCCTATGTTAGAGCGTGCGATCGCCGTTCTAGTCTATTTTACTTGTCAGGTAGTTCCAAGCAGGCAGGAGCAGCATTTTACGTCAGCAATCTTGCCCCTGACCTGAACATCGTGCGGATTGCCCGTTATTCTGCTAACGCGATTCCTCAAAATCCGGCAGCACAAACTAGTGTTGATGACATTCTCAAGAACGTAGGCTTCTGGGCACCCCAGGCTGATTTTCGGATTCCAGAACGCCTCAGCCCTGGATTTACAACTTTCCCCGACAGGGAGCTAGAAGCTATTTATGAAGACCAAGTTAAACTGTTTGTAGACTATCAAACTCGACTGGCATTGAGAGCAATCAACCAAAACCCTGATGCCGACTTAGTTATGGTTTATATTGAACAACCAGATGGATCGGAACACCAGTTTCTCTTAAGTGATTCTCGCCAGCCCAGTGACCCCACAAATCCATCCTCTATTGGCGTAGGACAAGATCAAGCCAAAGTCACTCGATATAGAAGCTATGTACAGACAGCTTACCGGGCTGCTGATAATGCTGTAGAACGCATCATGAACGCAGTAGGTACAAATCGTCAAGGTCAACCTAATAGTAACATCATAGTTGTTTCCGACCACGGTTTTTCTGCCTTCCATACAGAAGTTAACCTTAATAACTACCTCAGAAGTAGAGGTTTTGACTTAACTAGAGTCCGTGCTGTGACATCAGGTCCAGCCGCCAACATATATATCAATCTTCAAGGGCGTGAACCCAACGGCGTTGTGACTCGTGCTGAATATGTAACTCTACAACAACAAATCATCACAGCTTTGCGAGAATTAGTAGACACCAATCCTAACTATGTCCTTGGACGACAAAAAAAGGCAGTTTTTGATCAGATATACCCTCGTCCCCTACCAACTAATTTAAACGACCCAAGTTTTGGACTGGGTACAAGTGAATTTGTTGGTCAAGATACTGGTGATGTCTTTGCAATCATGGGTGAAGGATATAACTTTGACGGAAGACAAACTCCGGCTGTAACTCGTTTAGGCGACGCGGATAATTCAGTTTTTTCCGTGCCTAACTTCTATGGGGCGCATGGCTACGATCCCAAAATACCTAATCTCAGTGCCATTTTCTATGCCGCAGGCCCCGACATCAAGCGCCGTGGCAATATCGGCACAATTCACAATATCGATATAGCCCCCACTATCAACAGTTTACTAGGTGTTCCCTCTGCCCCAACTGTTCAGGGAAAAGCTCTCAAGATTAGAAAGTAACTACTTCGTTATTCTCGGAGTGCTGACTTCTCCACCGCCTGGGATGCGGAGTCAAACTACTATTCAGTAGCTTGACCGCTCCCAATTCAAAGAGGAAAAAAGAGCGTTCGCATCATGCCCATATAGGTATTTAACTAAGACTTATGAGTAACTAAAGTATGTTTACTGTTATTTAGCAGAGAAGGTGGAATAACCTCATTACTTTTTTTAACTAAACGGTTGCCCCCACCGCTCCCACATTTCCTTGATAAACCTGCCACAAAAATTGGCTCCAATCTGGCGCGATTGTGGGAACAACATATCTCTGCGATTGACTGAAATTGGCTTTGACGTTTCACAGATGGTAGCAGTAGAAAAAATGCTTGCAGATTCGTAGTAATATCAGCATGATTCTTGATATCAATTTTTATACAACGAGAAAAAAATAGGAGTCATCTGAATGTCTACATTTACCGTCACTAATACTAACAACAGTGGTGCAGGTTCACTAAGGCAGGCAGTTCTAGATGCCAATGCCCTGACAGGAAAAGACATTATCAATTTTGGTGGACTCTTTACTGATGGTTTGGCTCATACCATTAGTTTGACTGGTAGTAGTCTGAGTATCACAGATAACCTGACCATTGAAGGCACAAATGCCAGCTTACTAACAATTAAGGATGATAGTGCTGACCGTGTTTTTGATATTAGCAGTGGTGTAACATCTGCAATCAATGGGCTGACTATTACCAATAGCTACAATAGCGCCGGAGGTGGTGGTGCGATCTCCAATGAAGGTGTCCTTGACTTGAGCAATAGCATCATCACTGGCAACACTGTAAAGAGTAACGCAACCCTCCACGGACTTAGCATTGGTGAGGGCGGTGGCATTTTAAACAGTGGTAGTCTCACACTGAATTACAGTATCATAAGTAACAATTCGACTATTGCTGCTGACACGGTACCACTATATGATGGTGATTCTTCTAATGCAGTTATTGTCGCTGGCGGTGGTATTTACAACAGTGGCAGTCTCACACTGAACCACAGCACCATCACTGATAATTCATCAATTTATTATGACGCTCAAGGCGGTGGTATTTACAACAGTGGCAGTCTCACACTGAACGACAGCACCATCAGTGATAATTCATCACAATGGTATGGCGGCGGAATTTACAGCTATGGCACTATAACCGTAAATAACAGCCGCATCAGTGGCAATTTATCACAATGGTACGGCGGCGGGATCTACAATGATGGGAATAGCATCCTATCGGTGAATAATAGCATCATCACTGGTAATTTAGCAGAATACATCGCTAACGTCGGCGGCGGCGTTGGCGGCGGAATTTACGGCGGTGGTAGTATAAACGTGAGTAACAGCCGCATCAGTGACAATTCGGCACAATATGACGGTGGCGGCATTTACAGCTATGGCACTATAACGGTGGATAATAGCACCATCAGTGGCAATTGGGCACAACACGACGGTGGCGGCATTTACAGCTATGACACTATAACGGTGAATAACAGCATCATCAGTAATAACTATGCCAGCGAACATGGGGGCGGCATTTATAACGATGGCACTATAACGGTGAGTAAAAGCACTATTATTGGTAATTCGACAAGCGGCGAGGGCGGTGGTATATACGATGTTGGCATTTATTATCCAGGGTATCATCAGCCAGGGTATATAGATATCTCTAAACTCACGGTAACAAATAGCACTATTAGTCACAATCGGGCAACCACTGGAGGTGGTATCTACAATAATGGTACTCTATCGATTACTAACAGCACTATCAGTAATAACTATGCCAGCGATTATGGTGGCGGCATCTACAACTCTAGTTCTAATGGGGACGGTAGCGACAATCAATTTGGCATCGTTACCATAAGTTATAGCAGTATAACTGACAATACGGCACTTACTGCCGGCGGTGGCATCTACAATAATGCCGATGACTCTGGCGACTATTCTGGCACTGTTACATATACTCAATTAGGCAGCCTCACACTGAACTACAGCACCATTAGTGGCAATCAGGCACACTTTGGCGGTGGCATCTACAATGATGGCACCCTAACGGTTGGCAACAGCATTATTAGGCAGAATAAAGCTTTCGGGATCGAACTCAGTTCTGGTGGAGAAGAGTCTGGCGATGGTGGTGGTATTTACAACTTTAGTGATGGCACTGCCACAGTAGATTACAGCACCATCGCTGGTAACTTTGACACACCCGAAGCGGATTCAAATCAGTTTATCAAGCTTGATAATCTCGTAGGTAAATTCATCACCAAAGGTTGATTCGTGAGAGTTTAAAACGATATTAATGTTTTCCTCGCTTGAATCGGGAGAGCGATGTCTACGACGGGCTGCGACGCTCCTGCGGACGCTGGTGGACTCGCTACCGCTACGCTACCGCTACGCTACCGCTGCGCTATCGGTGTCGCTTTTTTTGATTTTTTGTCCGTCTCTAAGTCACAACTATAACCGTGACTAAACTCCTGGTTATAGTCATGACTTTTTTCTCTAGTGACTGACATAATGGCTTGCTTAAATAAGCATATCTCGCGTAAAGGATTTCGTGAAATGTCTATTAAATTTGGTATTTCTAGTTTAGAACAAACGTTGGGATATGTGACTGAAGCTGCACTTGAAGTATTCAGTCCTAATCATGACAGCTATCCAGCAGTTGGCGTACAACCTTTTTCTGGCGAACCTTGGAAAGAGGGTAAGCATCACGGGAAACACAAACATCATTAATCTGTTAATACCAATTAAGTAAGCTCACCTTGTTGCCCAACAATCTGAGCGGGCGATCGCATTGCTTGCCGGCGGCGATCGCTTCTATTGGTTTTCAACTTGTGAACAATTTGAAGTGACGGCGCTATGTTCAAAGGTTCTGGCAATTTGGCATAACAAGTCTCTGAATTGCCGTTTAAATGAGATATCAACAGAACAAAACAGCCACAAATCGCCAGTTGTTGATCCAACGCTGTAGAAGAACAAGAGCAGCCAATTCACAGCGCTCGGTCATCGCAACTCTTGGAGACGCTGCGCGAACGCCACAACTGGCTAGTAATGTACTAGAAAATAAATAGTAAAGGTGATATGGCGTACCCGCCCACTTTATAGCGATCACTCTCTTTTCCTCGCTTGATTGGGGCGATCGCTTGAATGAAGGGGCAATCGCGCTGATGATGCCGGAGGTGATTGCTTTACAATTACTCCAATTTGACATCATATTTTGGGGGTCGGCTCAGTGCTATTAACCAAATACTTATGCTCAAATAATGTAGTTTCATCTAGACAATATCCGTCCAATTAAATTTTAAATAAGTTCCTTTTGAGAGGAAAAATATATATGGCTTACGATATTACGATGTGTCCAGGACAAAATTGCCCAATAAAACAAAATTGTTCCCGTTTTACAGATGAAATTCTGGGTCGGCAGGATTTTTTTGGAGAAGCTCCTTATAATTTTACTACTAATTCCTGTGAATATTTTATCAGTAACTACCCAGATAACAATAAAATCCGTTTGAAAGCTTATGAAATCTGGCAACAAATGGGCTATCCAAATGGCAAGTCTGTAGAACATTGGCTTCAGGCTGAAAAGGAGTTGATAGATTTGAAAATTTAACTTTATTAGGTAAATTAAGCTCTGAAGTTAACTGTTAACAATTAGACCTATTGCAAAAAAATTTTGTGGTACATGGCGGGCGTAGCTATCGCTAGGGAGCGATCGCATAGAGTGAGTGTGCGATTCTTCGAGAACACCGCAGGCATCGCTCTTTGTAGACCCCATGCCATTTAACCAAGCGAGAAAATTATTGGCAGAGAATGGCTTCAAGCAATTTCTTAAAGCACCTTTTTCCGAAACGCAGTGTTCATAGTTGCTCCGGCGTTTTTCGTCTAGTTAAATATTGTGTATCTCCCCCACAAACGTCGTCAAACCAGACAACTTCAGCGTTTCGTAATGGTGTTGGGATCGCAACAGATTTTAGAGGTTCGGTGAGCATTGGTTTGTGATTTTCATCTCAATGAATGGTTTGGTGATGTGTTTGCCCTGATATAAGCAAAAGCAATGGGGCGGAAGTTTCAGTCGGTACTCTCTGAGACACGATCACTTAAATAAGTGCGCCAAAATAAATGCAGCCGTCGCTGCTAAACCGCCAATTAAGGCTGTTTGATAACCCGATTTTATGGGTTTCGTACCCGTAAAAGTCAAAAAAAATCCGCTTACCTTTGGGCTAAATACAGTCTAGAGGACAAACAAGATCCAAAGAAAAGGGAAGCATTTAAAGAAAAATTACAAGGATACTTAGAAGCGTCAAAAGCAAGTCCAGAGAAGATTCAAGTCTGGTTTTAGGATGAGAGCGGTGCATTGAGCCTATTGACTTTTTTAATTAATCATCACACTCTTGTCAACAATGTTTTGAAAAAACTTTGCAAGTGTTCATTGTTTTCGGAACCAGCGCTACAACCGGAGTAGGAATAGGTTTTAACTCTATCGCTACTGCTTTGATTGTTAAGGGCTAATGCTACATCGTTTAAACTCGTTAACAGGTTTATCTCACTTCAAAATGAAGTTGCGATCGCCATTTAACGAATGGCACTAATAAAACGTGAAACCTAGTTTGGACAAGGTGTTGGGGGTAGGGTGTTGGGTGTAGTGTTTAAGACAATTGAATTTTAGTACGTCAAACAGAGCAATATCGAATTAATTTCCCACACCCCAATACCTGCAACCCCACACCCCAAAACCATGAATCTCAAGGATTTGCCGATATCTTAGTGCCATTGGGTTTAGACCCCCAATCACATAACTGACTCTTATGGAACTTTCCTGTTCAATTCCAGACTAGTATATTGTGCATCAGTTAAGATATTACAGAAAAAATACTGCAACATTTTATCTTCATTAGCACCTGCAAATAAGAGAAAACACTTTTAATTGGGGTCAATCATTCCATGACTAAAATATCTCAATCTCAGTCGAGAACTGCCTTATCTTTGTTACTACAAATGACTTTTAGTGCATTCGCACCTTTGGTTATTGCCAGTCCCACATTTGCTCAATCGACATTTACTGATGTTCAAGGCAATTGGTCACAATCATGTATTGCCCAACTGGCTCAACAAGGAATTATCAGTGGTTACCCAGATGGTACTTTCCGTCCCAATGCCTCTGTAACCCGCTCTGAGTTTGCCGCTATGATTGGTAAGGCTTTCCCAAATGCACAAAAGAGTCGTAATCCAGTTCAATTCGCAGATGTCCCCAGCAATTACTGGGCCCATAATGCAATTGCAACAGCCAACCAGACAGGCTTCTTGTCCGGCTACCCTGGACAGATTTTTAATCCTACTCAAAATATTCCTCGCGCTCAAGTTCTCGTCGCTTTAGCTAGTGGCTTAAATTACTCTCCTACTCAGTCTCCGACTACCACCTTAACTGCAAACTTTGCTGATGCCGGTTCTATTCCTACTTATGCTCAGAGTGGTATTGCTGCTGCTACTGAAAAACGTCTGGTCGTAGATTACCCTGATGTTAAGTCCCTCAGACCTAATCAATTAGCTAGTCGTGCTGAAGTCTCAGCTTTTTTATGTCAAGCTTTAACACCCTCTGGACAAACCTCTAGTATTCCTGGGCAGTATATTGCAGATGCGACTGGCTCCTCAATCACTGCCCTACTTAACTCTGGAACTTCTATTCCTGTTAAATATCTGGATGCCAAGAAAATCGTTGTTAGTCCCAAGGAAACTGCACCTCTAACCCTGACAGTCGCAACTGATATCAAAAATAATCAGGGAACTCTAACTATTCCTGCTGGTAGCCAAGTTGTTGGTCAATTGCAACCTGTAGACGGTGGTTCTCAATTTGTCGCTAGTCAGCTGATTATCAATGGTCAGCAGTTTCCAATTAATGCCTCTTCGCGTCCAATCACAACTACACAAGATGTACGTAGTCCTAACATCACAGCTATTCTCCAAGATGCTGCTGTCGGCTCCGCCGCCGCCGCCGGAATTTCTGGCATCACTGGTAACAAGCATATTACACTTGGCAAAGTCTTAACTGGTACTGCCATTGGTACAGCCGTTGGCGCAAATCAAAATCGTAACGTTCTCTCGACTTTGAGAGATACTGCAATTGGGGCTGCTGCCGCCACTGGAATTTCTGGCATCAC
Organism: Nostoc sp.; assembly: GCF_036917815.1. GTDB lineage: Bacteria > Cyanobacteriota > Cyanobacteriia > Cyanobacteriales > Nostocaceae > Nostoc. The sequence continues at coordinate 114,847 of NZ_JBALEK010000060.1, forward strand.
TGGTAATCGCACTATCACTGCTGGAAAAGTTATCGGCGGCGCTGCGGCTGGTGCTACAATTGGCGGCATTGTTGATTCCACTTCTACCAATCAAGTCGTTGTAATTAATCCTAATAGCGACTTAACTTTAACGTTAAATAGCGACTTCAGCAGATAAACAAAAGCGGTACGCCAACGCCAGAATGCAATAGTTTCCCTCACTTCAACAAAGAGGCTTTTGGTAGGGGCACAAACCTGCATTTCTCACAAGTGAGAAATGCAGATCCAAGAGTTGGTGGGCTACTCGACGTGGCATACATTTATAGATAGGATTTACGCAAAAATCGCCAAAAAGCTTAATTTATCGAACCGCCTTCGCGCTTCGCGTCTCGTAGAGAAGACGCCAAGAACGCCAAGAATCGTAGAGTGTGCGTAAGTCCTGATAGAATTTCCCGTTCTATTCACCACGATGAGCATAACTAAGGATTTATTTCACAGAAAATAGTCAATAAACTCAAAGCAAGACATATCTAAGGATGAAGCGATCGCAATACTATCCTTATAATGTAATGTAATGTAAATCAAATTACATAAGCTTATGGAGCCAGACTCTTTACAAACCGAGGTGATTCTGACACATCCGCGTGAGTCACTCGGCAAAGTGCAACTTGATTGGACACCCCAACCCGGAAATTATCTCGATTTTGAAGGTAAAACTTATGCGGTTTTAGAGCGCCGCCATCGATACCAACTTCAAGGTGGACGCTACCGCTTACATAATATTGCCATTTACGTGCAGTCTGCTAAACGACCATCTGAGAAAAGTTTGGTGGCGGGACGTTGGGTAATCGGTGATGCCACCTGCTGCTACAATGCTCATTCAGAACTCATTCGCTGTGCAGTCAACCCAGATGGGCCTTGCGAATCTTGCCACTTTTATGAAAAGTCTTAGGAGAGACGCGATTAATCGCGTCTGTACAGGAGTTAGGAGTTAAAAGTTATTCTCCCTCATCTCCCTCATCTCCCTCATCCCCCCGCACCAAAGACTTCTCCCACGATTAAGCGGGTACCATTAACAAAATCCCATCCCGACTGGGGACGTTTACCAGCTAGCTGAACCTCTCGCAACAGCAACAAACCTTCCCCAGTTTGGACGATCGCCCCAATTCCTTTAACAATGTTGACTACCTCTCCAGGTCTGTCTGATATATTTGACAAATCAGGCAACTTATGAGTTAATTCTTGTAATTCTGGTGGTAGATGGCGATCGCCTACAGAACCAACGGGAGCAGAAGCGGTGATTTTAAACAGGTTTTCACGAAAGGTAGCCGTGCAGTTAGGGTAAAAGCCTCTGATTTGATTATGTAATTGCATCGCGCTTTTTGACCAATCCAAACCATAATCTGGTTTTTGAATCAGAGGTGCATAAGTAGCTGCTAAATTATCTTGGGGAATTGGTTGAATTTCTTGACGTTCCAACTTCAACAGAGTTTCTACCAACAAATCTCCACCAATGGCCGCTAGTCTGTCGGCTAAATCTTGGGAATTATCCAGTAATCCAATGGGTGTAGTGGCTATTTGTAACATTGCGCCGGTATCCATCCCCACATCCATTAACATGGTCGTGATCCCCGTTTCACTCTCTCCGTTGTACAAACACCACTGAATTGGTGCTGCACCGCGATATTTGGGTAAAATCGAGCCATGCACATTAATGCAAGCCAATTTTGGCATCTTCAATATTTTTGACGATAAAATCTGTCCATAAGCGACAACAACAAACACATCTGCATCTAATTGTTTGAGTTGGGTTAAAGTTTCAGTATCTTTTTTCACCCGTTCGGGTTGCCACACTGGTAAGTTGTGAGCAGTTGCGATCGCTTTTACTGGTGAAGGCGTAAGTTTATTTCCGCGTTCCCGGCGTTTATCTGGTTGGGTGACAACTGCCAACACCTCAAATTCTGAATGATTCAATAACTTTTCCAAGGTGGGCACAGCAAACTGGGGTGTACCAAAGAATACAATTTTCATTAATAATTAGTTGTTAGTCATTACTTAATGGTAAATGCGCCCATCATAACTGACAACAAACATTTAAGTTGCAAATTCACCAAGCTAGGATTTAGCAGGCTCCTGTATTCTGGAGGGCAGTTGCAACTAGCTTAGACAACGAATTTTGGCACAAGGTTTAACACCAACGCGATCAGTATCAATCCAATAGCCAATCTCAGGAGAGCTTTCGATAAACGACTGGTAAATTTTGATGTGCGTAGGCGTAGCCCACCGCAGGTATCGCTCATCGGTGAGAGGTCAAAGTAAAGCGCATTTTGTCAATCAGTTAAAATACTCAAAATATCCTTAATAAAATTATGCAGCATGAGCAAAAGCTCTTGAGCTTGTTCACTGGACCTCTGCTTCACTTGGTTAGCAAAAGTTCTCAGGCTAAATTCTTGTTCTAAAGATTACGATATGTGTGGTGTTATAAATTACGCTCACTACGAGCGAGGAATGCGATGAAACGGAAGCAGAGGGCGATACCTACGCACTCACTGACAATAGCCAATAAACTTATTTGGCGGGAGATGGGGCTTGATAGTGTAAATTATTTGTCATCTGTCTATAATCTAGTCTTGTTGGAGTCAGAACCTATATGCATTTACTCAAAGTATCAATTTTAACGGTATTGGTAACAACATTTTCATTTGTTCAACAAAGCCGTGCTGACACCATTGCGCCACCAGTTAAGACACAGGTGAAGGAAGTAGCACAGTGGTTCACTGGTTTTTTTGATAATGCCCAACAGGTTACTAATATCCCTTCTGTACCATTAATTACTATGTCAAATTGTAGTGTGCAACTGGATGATACTAATCCTCTGGCTGACACACAAAACGTTTATCTGGAACAAGAAAGCCCAGGTTTTGAACGCCTACGCCTTTATTCTTTTAGTGAAGCAAATTCGGCGGTGAATCTAAGTATTAGCAGCTTTTTGAATGAAAATACTGTACGCGGGTTATGCAATCACTCCCCGTCTACGCGAACTGTTAGCATTAACAATGTTGAGAAGAACACTTGTAATCTGGAATTATTTTGGGAGTCGAACAGCTACATTGCAAATAACGCTCCTAATGGCTGTATAACAAGTGATGGCTTCAAAGTGGTTTCCGACGTAACCATTGAGCAGAGTACCATTGACTCCCTAGACAAGATTTTTGATGCTAAAGGTAATTTGCTGATCGCCACACCCATCGAATTCCGTCGAGTTGACTCTGTTCCAGAACCCTCAGTCACATTCGGGTTGCTGGCTTTGGGAATTTGGAGTACAAAAAACGCAATTTCAGATAACCTAAAACAGAAATCAAAAAAGAATAAAACCTCTGTTTAAAGTTAGCAATTTATGCGACAAAGCAATAAAAAACTCCACGCCACTTGCGGGATGGAGTTTTTGGGCATGGGAAATGGGGAATGGGGAATGGGGAAGAAGTTACCAATGCCCAATTTTTCATGAGCGATCGCACCACTCGGTAGGTGTGAAGCACCCAGACTTTTATAACCCGCAACTTGGTTTAATATCCGCTGTTTGGTGGTACAATGTTTTCGTATTGGTGAAGCCAAAGGCTGCTTGATTAATTTAATAGTTAAGTTGACAAGTATCACAGCTAGTATCAGCTGCATCTCCCTTTTGTGAACCTAATCGTTTAGTGGTGTCTCGTCACGAGCCACTAGAGCATCTACCGAGTAAATTTTGTTGTGTTCCCGATCATTTTCCCAAAATTGGCTTTGAATAGAGTTGGGTTTTTAGAAAATTGTTGCGTCTTCTAGCTGTTTTTGTAGTTTCAGATCGCAATTTTTGACTTTGGGTTGCTGACAGCAATATTTTCTGAGTATGATGTATTATCCGTCCGCTTTCCCAGCTTTTAACTTAACGCCTCACTTTTACCATTATGAGGGTTTGCGCTGTTATATTAGGGTGTTAACTGGCTTCTTTGCTCCGTACTAGCGATCGCTAGCACGATGCCCAATAGCCGAGCCATCTCACTTCTGATTGCTAGCGTGATTGCCTTAACTATACCCGGAATCTCCCTTGACCAATACTTGTTTTTGGTGTGGTTGGGTATATTAACAGCAACATTACATATCGTGTAGTAATTACTGAATTATCAGCACATTTACTATACTCGCATATTTATGCAAAAAAACACCTAGTACATGAGCAAGAAAAACCGTAGCTAATGATACTTAATTTTTGTAAACCTCTGCAAACTTTGAAGAAATTATTTCGTCAAAGCTTTTAGTTTGTTGTTATACATATAATTACTGCCTGCCCCATTGCTGCTGATGTATTGCTTCTCACATAGCAACCGCCCCTCTAGAGAGTCTACAAATGCTTAAACCCCTTTTGCTGTCAGGATGGTTCCGCGCGCAACCATTTCTCAATTACGTTGTCGTTGTGATACTGATTGCACCCTTGCTTGGGGCATCGGGTCAATCAAACCCAGCAAGATCCGAAGTAGCTAAACTAACTTCGATAACTGGAGAGTCTGACTCTGTATCAAAGGAAATAGCTGTAGTTGGGGAACCTGAGATAGCTGAAACATTAAAAGCAGATCAAATTAACTCGTCAACAGAAAAATTTGACTCTGCGCCAACACAAAGTACTGCTGTTCAGGAACCGCAAGTATTACCAGCAGATAAAATTGAGTCTTCGGCTCAAATAGATAGTTCTGTGTCAAGCAGCAATTTAACTGTTCCTGATTCTTTGGCAGCAGTTGAACTTGCACCATTAACAGATGTTCATATTAGTCAACTTAATTTAGTACAAAAACTCAAAGCTGCTAATGTCAAATCTTTGAAAGGAAAAGAAAATTCTCTCTCTGGAGAAAAGTCTTTTACCAAATCATTGACAGCAACTCAAGTAGCACCAAATTTGAGAGAATCACAACCAACCACAACGAGGGAAATACCTACTGCTGAACCAGTTGATGAGTCCCAAGCAGAACAAATAGATCCCATAGGTAGTCCTCATCCGATTCCTTGGAAATGGATTACAGCTACTCAAGCGGCAATTGCTTCTAATGGTGGTTCAGGAGTGCGTCACTACCGGAGCGTACCCGTGATTTCTCCAGATGGTAAATATGCTGTTTATAGCCGGGTGCAATTAGAGGTAAGACCGGAAATGTACAACAGCCGTGTCACCAGCGTTCTGTTTGTCCAAGATATGCAAACTAAGAAGTTGTGGGTGATGGCTTCGACTACTCCTGTTAGCGATCCTTTATTAAAGGTAAAGGCTGTAAAGGCAACGTCGTCAGAAGAAACTGATACGGACGGTAAAATTGGGGTATTAGTTCCAGTTAGCTGGTCAGAAAAAGGCGATCGCTTCTTAGCACGCAAGTTTGAAGGTATATTTAACACAGGTGATTCTACAGATAGTGCAGTGATTTGGGATCGGCAAAACAATCACGCTAATACAGTTGCTCCGGCTAATGACGAAGATCATGAAAAAACTGCCGTATTATTAGGCTGGAGTAAAAGCCAACCGGATCATGTGCTGTTCCGTACAGGTGAATTGGGCGAGGAAAACTGGCCATTAATGCAAGTTGCTAATGATGGCAAGACTGTCGCTACAACAGACAATGATCAGCCAATTACTTTTGGTAAAAAGATTACAGAAATTTGGGCAGGGCCACAAGTTGCTTATCGATAGTTTGTAGAAAATCTGGTGTTGCTGATTGATGGGATAAATTTTGTCTCACCCAAAGGCGAGATAGCAGAGGCGTACAGGTAACTGTGCGCCCCTACGAATTAATTGTATTGTCACACAAACCAGTTCTATAGAAATCCGATTTGATTTCTGAAAAAATCTAAGTATGTATAGGGTGTGTTATCGACGAGAGTACGGCACCAAAACTTGAAGAAGAATGCAGAATCCAGAATTCAGAATTCAGAATCAATCAGTCGGGGATTCAGACCCGCCACTGTCTTGTTGACCAAAGCCTCCAACGCCACTTGCTACAACGCTCTTAACCCGCGCAACGCAGTGGCTCCCCAACAAAGCAATTTTTTTGCCACATTTTAGCCGACCACAATCGCCGAGAAAGGCTCCTCCAAGCTATTCGCTGGCTAGAAAGCGAACCTTCAACCCTTGGAGTCAGCGATCGCTAAAAAGACTGCATCCAAGTAAATCTTCAATAATTAGGTTCAACAACAAGACTTGATTTTCTATCAACTTCTATGGTAGCCTGCGTGCAATTAAACTACTAATCACCGATATATTCACCGTAGTTTAGTTGCACAATTATTTCTGTTTTCTGGCATTACTAGTAAGGCGAGGTAAAAAATGTCTATTCAAAATACTGTATCCAGTTGGGAAGACTTGTTAGAGACTGCTAGAAAAAATACTCCGGCTCGGAGAGTGAAGAGGCCACGGCAATCTCCTTCTACTGCACCAATCCCCACCAGTTTACTGAAACTTCCTCCAGATACACAACTGCCAGTCCTCCTTTATCGAGATACTAATTCCTGGTGTCCTTTCTGTGAACGAGTTTGGTTTGCACTAGAAGAAAAGGAAATTCCCTTTGCAACCGAGTTTATCGATCTGAGTAATAAACCCAAATGGTACACTGATCTAGTTCCTACAACCCTTGTCCCGGCGGCAAAAATTGACGGGAAATTAGTATATGAATCCAAAGATATTCTCTTGGCTTTAGAAGAAAAGTTTCCACATCCAGCATTATTGCCTGAAAATCCAGAGGAAAACGCGATCGCTAGACAGTTGCTTGAAGAGGCTGAGACTAACGGTTTTAAAGATATTGCCTACAAATTCCTGAGAGAAGCAACCGCAGATGCTCAGGAGTTAGCAAACTTACAAGCCGCATTTGAGGTGAAATTAGATGAACTTGAGCAAACTTTGGCTAAATATCCCGGAGCATACTTTGTCAGTACATTTAGTCTGGTAGACACTATGTATAGCCCTCATCTGGATAGATTGGCGGCTAATTTACCTGTGTATCGAGGATATCATCTCAAAGGAAATCCCCGCTTTCCTCGCATCAATGCTTGGTTTGAGGCACTTAATCAGCGTCCTGCTTATCATCGGGTGAAGTCAGATAATATTACCAACAATTTACTTTTGCGTCGCAGATGGGGCGCACAACCTATCGGCAATCTCTTACCTCTTGATGCAGCAGATAGTGAGAAAATCCAATATAGAGCAGAAGCAGCTGAGAGACTGAGCGATAATCGTGAAGTTGCGATCGGAGATATTCTGAAAAATTCTGGGGTGCAAGCTTTAGCCGGAAATGGCGATATCTCGGCGATTAAAGAAGCAGTTGATTTTCACCTCAGACTACTAGCAGACTATCTCATTAATGAAAATAACGTCCCATTACCTTGGGGTAGGGTTGGTGGAAAAGAAAATATTGATCCAACCTTAGCTGCTGTTGGAGCCATTACCCTTGCCTATGTGAGAAATCGCATCTGTGCCCCAAGAGATATGAGTGCTGGTGCCGCAACAGCATTTCGGGCGGCAGCAGATAAAGTGTTGGCATCTATTTATTAATGATTTGGCTGTTTCTAGAGTGAGCGAATAATTCGTAATTCGTAATTAAGAAGGTTCAAGCCCCCACTGATTGTAACTACGAATGACGTTAGCGAGTTCGTTTACCCCTAATCTTAATGGGACTTAAACATTTTTGAGGCTTGATTTCTCCCTCAAAAATGTTTAAGTCCCTTTAAGCAACCTAGGCGCAGCATCTCGTAGAGGATTAAAACTATACAGACTTATCACCCTTTTCCCACTCAGGTATGACACCTTTGATCCGGCGGATGGGCAAATTAGCAATTAAAGCTGTGGTTCGTTGGTTGCTTTCTAAAGAAAACTCCAAGCCCTCTGTCTCAATTTCGACATAGCGACAGACTACATCCAGGATTTCTTTTCGCATTTTTTCCAACGTTTGAGGATCTAAATCAGCGCGATCGTGAGCAATCACCAATTGCAGGCGACGTTTAACTTGAGTTCGACTGCTATCAGGGCCGCGAGAAAAAAGTTTTTCTAGAAGTTCAATCATTACGAATAGGTCTGGGGCGGAGACTGGAAAATAAGTTAAACAATCTTTGTCCTGAACAACCTTCGTATACGGGCGAAGATGCTGTCTTGGGACGAGTCGATCTCCAGAAATTCCACACTTTCCCCTTCTAATCTACGAGCAATGTTCTCAAAGGCTGTGGCAGCTAAAGAGGGATTTTCCGCTAACACTAAGGGTTCGCCGCGATTGGTAGATACAATAACACGCTCGTCGTCAGGGATTACCCCGATCAGGGGAATGGCGAGAAGTTCCTGAACATCTTGCACTGACATCATATCATTTGCTTTCACCATTGCGGGTCTGATGCGGTTAATTATTAAATGAACACGCTTGATGCCTTGTGCTTCTAGTAACCCCACGACCCGATCGGCATCACGGACTGAGGAAATTTCTGGCGTGCTGACAATTAGCGCTTCTTTTGCCGGCCCGATCGCATTTTTAAACCCATTTTCAATCCCGGCGGGGCTATCAATAATCACGTACTGATACTTTTGCGCTAGCGCATTTACCAATAACTTCATCTGTTCGGGTGTGACTGCATCTTTCGAGCGATTTTGAGCTGCCGGCAGAAGTACGAGATTGGGTTGGCGCTTATCTTTCACCAAGGCTTGTTCTAGGCGGCACTCTCTGGCTAAGACTTCCACCGCAGTATAAACGATGCGGTTTTCCAGCCCTAGCAGCAAATCCAAATTTCTCAGACCAAAATCTGCATCAACCAAGGCAACTTGACGCCCCATTTTGGCTAAAGCCATGCCCAAATTTGCTGAAACTGTGGTTTTACCCACTCCTCCTTTGCCGGAGGTAATCACAATAATGCGAGTCATGATAGAAATGCAGTCAATGAGGGTTCAGGAAATATAAAACAGTAAATTGCAGTATAAAGTATGAAGTATCGTATCAAGTATGAAGAAATATCTGTTCTCCTTGATGAGGTGAAGCATGAATATTTGTTTTATTTCATCTTACTTATATACTTCATTCTTTAAGTAAATATTTTAAGTAAATGGCTCTTGATTGTTCTTGGTGAATTGATTTCGGGAAAAATCAGTCGCCCTAGCGATGCGAATTCCTTGGGGTGTAATATGTGCCACCTCTGGAGAAAACTGCATTGGCGGTTTTTCTGGTGCCCTCGCTACAGCATCTGCGATCCGTAATTGGGTTGGTTCCATTTGCAAGGCCATAATCAGACACTCACGGTTGCCTCCAGCCCCAGCATGAGCAATTCCACGTAGGCGACCCCAGATGATAATATCTCCATCTGCAATTACAATACCACCTGGATTTAAATCTCCCAAGAGAATTACTGTCCCAGGATGACGAATTTCGACTCCAGAGCGGACTGTCATTTCTAGATAAAGGGCATCTGCCTGGGGGATGGCTGTAGCCGTTGGCTCGGTACTCAGGGAAGTTACGGGCTGTAATTGTTCTACCGAATACCCAGATGTGACGGCGGCGATCGCAGTTTGCCGCCGACTGGTTGAGACAGATATGAGTCGCAGTTGGACTTCACTTAAAGCCTCGGCGAGTTCTTGGAGTTGTCTGGAATCTACTAGGCGGTCTTGTGCCATTAGATGTACAGGTGTATTAGATACACGGAAGCGATCGCCTGCATTCAAACGTTGCCTGATTTGTTGCCAAATATCAGACCAAGTGAGTTCTGAGGCAGATAGTTGAGATTCCGGGGGCAAAATTAATAACAGTCGTCCCTCCTTACTCTTTAACTGGACTTGAGTATTATCATTTACGCGGTGCCCTGGTAATGCTAACTCATTAGGATTTAAATCTGTAAGGATAAAATCTGATCCCGCATCAGTATTTGACTCTACATCTGGTTTAGCAGGATTTGACTCTACATCCCCAAGGACAGTATTTGATTTTAAATAAAGGAGGACAGAATTTAACTCAGCATCCGGGGGGATAGAATCTGACTCTACATCAGAAACATTAGGATTTACCTCTACCTCAGAAAAGATAGAGTTTGATTCTGCATTAGGAAGTGCAGAATTTGACTTGAGATTGGGAATCGCAGAATCAGAAGCCATGAAGTACTAGCCAAAAGACAACAGATTTTAAATTTTGGGTCGCACCTTTGGTGCGCTTCCAGCGCAACTTGGATTTTGGATTTGTGTCACCCACAAGGGGTGAAAGCGCATAGCGGGACGTTAGTTCGACATCAACCAAAAGATTCTTTAATCTCAAATCTCAAATGTCAAATTGGCACGGTCAACCTCTGATAAACTGTCCCCAAGGCATCAGCATCGCCGACATTACCTGGAAACAGCACCACAGGCAAATCAGGAAACTGGGGATGATCGGATGACGTTAACACCATTGAACAACCAGCTAAAACTTGACCGAGTAAACGGGCTGAAGTTAAAGCTAGTCCAGTACTCAAGACATCGTTGGAAGTAATACCACCCTTGCTAATTAGGAATCCTATATCAGATGGTAAACCTCGAACAATATCCATCAATAAACTTGAAACTTGTACCCCAAACTCCAATCGTGTGTTGACATCTTTAAAACTCAGTTCCTGACGGCTAGTATAAACTACTGGTGTTTTGCCAGCCCCATGTACCGCCCGTGTACTTTCTTTGATTTCAGTTAGCAATGCCACAGATTGATTTGCCCCATCATCAAGTAATCGCGCTACATTGACTTCAATCCCCACAGTTCCCTCTAGTTGCAATAGCGCCTCTAATTGCTGAGTAGTCTTTTTCACATGGGAACCAACAATCACCGCACCTGGTTTGCCTTGTCGCACGTACTGCGCCATGTTTTCGGCGGCAATGGGTTGGGGTGGTAAAGCGGCTAAAGCGGTTAAAATACTGGCAGCACTGCGAAACAGAAAGCGTTTGCCTTGACTTGCTGCTGCTAATATGTCTACTGCAAAGCGGTTGAGATCAGCTTGAGTTTCACCATCGACGACGGCGCATTGATTACCACTGAGTTTTAACAAGCGTGACAAACTACCAGCGCGAATCTCGGCGAGAAGAAATCTTTCTACAACTTCGCCACTAATTCCTCCTTGAGTCTTTTCTTCGACGTACTTGGGTAAGTAACTGTGATGGTAGCTGAAGACGGAATCACGGGCAAATTCGGTTTCATGGACTGGGGTGGGTACACCGCCAATAATCAAGTAATGCACGCTATCGCGGGTGATGCGTCCACCCTCAAAAAAAGCTGGTACGAGAAAATGAGCATCAAAAGGGCCGAGTTCTTGGGCGATCGCATCTGTTTCAATGGGATAATGTCCCCGCAAGGTAGAATCAGAACGGCTGACAATCAGAAAATCGTCAATTCCTTCAGCATTCAAAGCGATTTTCAGGTTTTGGCAAACTTCTTTGGTGACAGATGCAGCTGACTCTGGGGTTAGGGATCTAGTATTAGTCAGCACAAAGAAAATCGGCGAATCATCCTGCAACCCAATACGTAAAGTGTCCACATCCCAGTGCATTAGCAGCAAGCAGCTATGGACTGTTTGAGAACCTGTAGGGTCATCATCCAAGACAATTATTTTGGGTTTGTTGGTCATTTAAGTTTTCTGGGAAAGTATTGGGCGACTAGAAGTCGCGACTACACAAAGCTTAGTCCACCTCCGTGGACTAATAAATCAAGGGTTTTCTAACCTGCGGAGGCAGGTTTTGTCTGTGTAGCCACGACTTCTAGTCGCCCAAGCTTTACAAACATCTAGGGAACTCCAAGAAATAAATTATCCAATATTGTGGGGTGGGCATCCTGCCCGCCCACTCCATAGGGCGGGCGAGACGCCCAGCCCACAAGAGTTAATTGAATATTTTTTTATTTGGAAGTCCCCTACTTAGCCTTTCTGCAATTTTCTGATTTCTGCTTGCACATCGATCGCAATTTGCAATGATTGATTTAGCAGCTGACCATATTCGCCTGCTTGACTACTAACTTGTAAAGCTTGCAGACTGGCTAAATTATTGACAAATAACTCTTGGTTATTAGCAAGCAGCTTTTTATTATCCCGCAAAATTCGTTCCGTTTTCAGAGCGCGGACTAAATCTTCTCTGATTAGTTGCAGGGCGGCGGTGACTTTATCTCGGTCATGGATGCTGCTTTCTACGTTTCCTGACGCTGCCAATTGGTCATTAATATCGATGGCAGCAACTAGGTCATGATATTTATCAACTTCATCTAAAAGTATTGTCAGTCCTTCGGGACAGGTCAACTGTCGCCACAGCCATCGCCCCACCAATATCGGCATTGGCACTAAAATTAGTAAAAGAATTCCGAATTTAATTGAAGACCCAATTGTTGGCAGAATAATAAACGCATAAATAAACCCAACAATTATTGGCGTTAGCGCCAGCGTCACCAGCATTTCATTGATCAAAAACCCTAATCGCTTCTTGCTATCTCGCAGAACAGAAGGGCGAAAAACGTCTTCTGGATCGAACCCAGTTAAACGTCTCAGTTCCCCCTTGCTAATTTCCAAGCCTATTAAGTCCGGCTGCACGGCTGCATACTCCTATGGAAACCCCATCATTTTAATCGGGTTTACCGTGATGATTGTGGTTATATTCAGGAAACCAGTTTTCATCTAAAATTTGTTCTAAAGAAGCAATGGGTATAAGGGGAAATATGTCAATGGTAAGTTGAGAGCGTAGTTTACCAACCTAGGCATTGCTTGCTTCTGTCCTTACATCTTGATAACATTCATCAAATATTTCTAAAATATCAGGTTTTAAGCTAGGACTATCTTTAAGAGCATTTTTAATTTCTCTGCGAAAAGTCCTGATTTCTCCTTTCCAATGTCCTTAATTACGTTCTCGTTCTTTATCCCAACACTTGAGTTTTAGTAGATGTTCAAGAAGCTTAATTAATAAACTTTCAACTGTTCACTTCTCGCTTCTACCCATAGGTTCTAATTATTCTAACAAATTATCTAAATCAACAGCAGAAAACTGTCCAGTACGAAGTTGATTGATAGTTGTCCTTAGCCAGAGGTAATAATCTTCGTCGGATAAAGATTTTTCCGTCAATCCCCACTAGCTGAAGTCAGCGAAGAATTGGACTTTAGCCGCGATCGCAGTTTACCCCGCGATGACTTGACGCGATGACTTTTCTCCTTGATACCTGCCTGATTTCTGAATTTGTTGCCAAACACCCAATTCAATTGGTTTTAGATTGGGTAGATGCCTAAGTGCCAGACACTCTTTACATCAGCATGATTACAATTGGCAAAATTGCTAAAGGCATCAGTAAAATTACCGCGTCTAAGGGAAAAGAATCGTTAACGAAATGGCTAAATGAAACTTTACCTAGTCGTTTTAAAGATAGAATCTTAGGTATAAATTTTTCAACAAAGAGGCAGGGGGCAGGGGGCAGGGAGCGGGGGGAAATGACCCCTGACTCCTGCCTAGTTTGCGGAGCGGAACATGTTCTTACGTCCCCCACTTCTGCTAAGTGGTTCTCGTATTGGAGGGGTCGAATCCCTTTTCTGTTCTATCCCCCTTGCTCCCTGCTCCCTGCCCCTTTTCCTCTTTTTCAACAATGGTATTGTGGGGAAACTTAGTATAGCGGTTCCCATTCAGATGCGGTACAACATTATATCGCTAGGTGTAGGGGCACGGCAGTGCCGTGCCCTTACGGGTGTACCTAACTAGGTCGAGAAACGCTATAACTCGATTTCAGCCGCATTCGGTTATGCACTGCGATCGCCATTCTCCCCACAAAAAGCGATCGCTTGATGAATAAGTAGGGCGATAGCCGTACCCCTACGGGAAAGCAATACGCGTAGCGTCTCGCAGAGAAAGCTTAAGCTTTGCTTATTGGGAACGGCTTTGATGGAAGGATATCATCTGGAGATTGATTTTGAAGACAATGGTTTAGTTTTGTTAGAACAAATCCCACCATCGATTTCATAGATTCAAGATGAGGGGCGATCGCACTTTGGTATTAATGGCTTGGTTGAGTCGATGGGGAGTATTATCTCCCGCACCTCTCAGTTAGATCCGGACGTGCCCATTTCTGTGCATCCGGCTCCCGATGTTCTTAGCTT
>NZ_JBALEK010000061.1:0-306145 GCF_036917815.1 Nostoc sp.
TGTTCCGCTCCGCAAACTAGGCAGGGGACAGGGGTCATTTCCCCCCGCTCCCTGCCCCCTGCCCCCTGCCTCTTCGTTGAGAGAAGTGATTGAAGTATGGGTACAAACTAAACTTGATCAAACTGATGAACTTTGAGAAATTTTGGATAAGAATTTAGACATTTAGTTTATCTCTGCACCGCCACCTCAGACAGTGCCAGTCAAACCACAGCCTAGCCCTCAAAGTAGTAATAGTCAGAATAATATCCTGATCGGCAGTTTGATTGCAGGTGGGCTAATCGGTGCATCTGTGATTATTAGCCAAGTGTTAACAAAATCTTCTCAACCCATAACGGTATTACCTTCAGAAACACCGTCAACTGTCACCAGCCCGGTGATAGAAAGTCCGAAATTTACATCAACTACTCAATCTGCACCTTCCTCAACATCAGTACCGCCAGGTGATCCCACGGCTGTCAACAATTACTTCTGGCTTTCTCAAAGACTTGTAACTGATGCAGATTTGGATGGTAAAAGTGGTTTTCAACTAGATATTATGCGAAATTCGATTTTTGCCGTTCACGGTCGCCGTTTTGACACTGCTGAATTACAAAATTACTTTAATAACCAATCTTGGTATAGTCCTATATATTCACCAGAGACATTTCCACTTAAATCGCTGTCAAAATTCGAGCAACAGAATGTAGAGTATATCAACAAATATCAAGACCGTAAAGGCTTGAGATATTTTAAGAAATAAGTTTTTCATAATCGCGAAGTGGCGACTGAGGAGAATAACCAATGCCCTTGCCTAAGTCCTAATTATTGCTACTTATTAGATAATATACAGATTATCTTATATACTAGATCAGACAAATTTATGGATATTCAATACCCTAAAATCGAGAGATATTAGGGGCTAATCCTAGCGAAATGTACATGGGGTTAGAACAAAACGGTCTTTGTGTGCCATAAACTACATCTCTAGATACTAGGCAGTTTCAAGACCAGGCATTTATATTTAGTATATATAAGATAGCTATGTTCCAGATTAGAAATCCATAAGTTAAAGAAATGTCATTTTTATATTTTCTTTGTTATTTTGTATTTAACGGGACAGTTCTTCATGATTTGGTGGGTTTAAATAACAATTAGTTAAACAATTTCCCCTCAAAGATGCATGTAAATTATTGGCATTCTGCTGACTTTGCTTGTTAACTTACAAGCGGAATGCAAATTGACTAGACAGATTACATGGTAATATTCCCAATCGGCAAATAGTTCATCTACACAAGGAAAACCTTGCCTATCACTATGCTTAAAACAAATAATCGGCGTATTTTTCTGACTGCTTTTATTAAACCTTTAGAAGAAAACAATCAAAAAGGTAGTGAAAAGCAATTTGCTCAACCTAAACTAGATTTACTGCAACCATTACGTCAATGGCTGGACAAAATTGAGATTCAGAATCGGAAATTAGCCAAATTTATTGCTAAACTGATTCCTGCTCAGTGTCCATTCGAGCGTGATATCATGCTTTTTGGTCGCAAAGTAGGACACATTCCGCCAATGTGCAAGCTGAATCCGCTTTATAACGAACTTGTATACTTGCGTTTTCGCGCTTTGTGTTATCTAGTAGATCAGTGTGGAGAGGATATTCAATCCTACTGCTGAACATAACTAGAGAAGGCATTATATGGAAATTAAAATTGAGCATCAACCCACAGAAGAACGTCTCAATGAATTGGGTGTCTGTAAATGGGAAATTTGGAAAAAGCAAGTCTCCAAATTCCCTTGGACTTATGATTCTCAAGAAACTTGCTACTTTTTGGAAGGTGACGTAGTTGTTACTCCTGATGGTGGACAGCCAGTGCAAATGGGTGAAGGCAATTTGGTGATCTTTCCGGCTGGGATGTCTTGTACATGGGAAATTACAAGGGACGTGAAAAAACATTATTACTTTGATTAGTCAATAGATAAGAGTGATCCCCTTTGTCTACTTGATGATCCAAAAGACGAATATCTCACAACATCTCATAACTTAATTTAGATTTCTATTCTGCGGAGGTTCGCAGCGAGTCTCGGAGGATAAAGTGGCAGAATCGGTAAATTGCTGATATACATATCTATGGAAACTCGTTGCGACTCCATAGCGTAATTTTCATAGAAATAGATAGTCTCATTTTTACCAAATATGGCAGTGAAGATAGATCCCCGACAACTTTTATGAAGTCGGGGATCTTGTGCGATCGCCACCACAAAAAATCCAGAGAGTTCATAATCGTATTAGTGGGAGTTTAGCAGAAAAAGGTTTCGTCCCACCGCAATATTATTGAGGAGAATCATCAAAAATGTTACTGCATTTAAGTACTTGGCAAGAAGTCGAAGCTTATTTACAGCAGTCAAAGGGGATAATTTTCCCTATTGGTTCCACAGAACAACATGGGCCAACGGGATTAATTGGCACTGATGCCATTTGTGCAGAAGCGATCGCAGCTGGTGTAGGTGATGTAACTCAAGCGATCGTTGGCCCGACAATCAATGTGGGGATGGCACTGCATCATACTGCTTTTCCTGGCTCAATCAGTCTGCGCCCCAGCACTTTAATTCAAGTAGTGCGAGATTATGTAACCTGTTTAGCCAAAGCTGGTTTTAGCAAGTTCTACTTTATTAACGGACACGGCGGTAACATCGCTACCCTAAAAGCTGCTTTTTCAGAAACTTACGCTCATTTAGAAGATTTGCACATTACTAATGCTCAACAGGTGCAATGTCAAGTGGCAAACTGGTTTATGTGCGGTTCTGTATATAAGCTAGCTAAAGAATTGTATGGGGATCAAGAAGGATCTCATGCAACACCAAGTGAAATAGCCCTCACCCAGTACGTTTATCCAGAGGCGATTAAGCAAGCACTACTTTCACCAGAAGTTGCAAGTGGACATAAAATTTATAGCGCTGCTGACTTTCGAGTGCGTTATCCAGATGGACGTATGGGATCAAATCCGGCTTTAGCAACGCCTGAACACGGTAAGCAATTTTATGATTTGGCGGTGAAAGAACTTAGCAATGGATATTTGGAATTTTTGAACGCTGAATAAAAAAGAGGGGTAAAGGGTGAATGGCACCATTCCAGAAAACTAAAGGGTGACGCTCCTAACGTCGCTAACGCTTCGCTATCAGCCAACCGAGAACGGGCAAGGAAGAATTTAGTACGCAAATACGAAGATATTTCTAACCGAAGAAGTGATTGGTTTTGGAAGCTAGCTCACGAGTTAACAGATCGGTTTGATGTTCTGTGTTTTGAAACCTTAAACCTCAAGGGGATGCAACGCCTTTGGGGACGGAAAATATCAGACTTAGCTTTTGGTGAATTTCTACAAATATTAGAATGGGTTGCTAAGAAAAAAAACAAATTGGTTGTTTTCATCGACCAATGGTATCCCAGCAGCAAGACTTGTTCTCATTGTGGACACGTCCTGGAAAAACTAGATTTGTCTATTAGAGAGTGGCGTTGTCCATCCTGTCAATCGATTAATGGAAGGGATACGAACGCTAGCCGCAATATTCAAATGGTTGGGGCATCAACCATTGGCTTAGGTGATGTCAGACAGGCTATGCCTGCAATTGCTGTTTGAAGCTAGAATCCCCACCCTTCAAGGGTGGGGAGTATGTCAGTTCCGGGTAGTAAAATATTTTGCACAAAGCGATCGCGTCCTGCTGCTTTTGCTTGATACAATGCCCGATCTGCTGCCGCAATCATTTCTTCCAAGTCAGAATCTGGCTGAGGAATTTCTGTCGTAAACCCGGCACTAATGGTTACATGAGGACTAACCTGAGAATTTTGATGAGGAATTGCCAGTGTTCGGACAGCATGACAAATTTTTTCGGCAATATTAGTCGCCCCCTCGGTGTCTGTGTTAGGTAAAATCACAGCAAATTCTTCCCCACCATAACGGGCAACTAAATCTCCAGGACGTTTGATAATATCTTTGATAGCTTGAGCAATTTCTTGAAGACAGCGATCGCCTACCCGATGACCGTATGTATCATTATATAATTTGAAGAAATCAACATCGCAAAGAATCAGGGAAAGAGACTGTTGATCTCGTTTCATCCTCTGCCACTCTTGGTTCAAATACTCTTCAAACCGTCGGCGGTTAGCTACTTGAGTTAACCCATCGATGGTAACTAATCGTTGCAATTCCACATTCACAGCTTCTAGTTTTTGCTGTAACTGAGATTGTTCAATCAAGCGTTTTACCCGTTGTCGCAAAACTGGCCAGTGAATCGGCTTGGTAACATAATCCATTGCCCCCACTGCAAATGCCCGGTCAACTGACTCTTGATCTTCAAGTCCTGTAATCATTAAAACTGGAGTGTGCTTGCTAGAATCCAAAAGCTCCAACTGCTTGCAAAACTCGAACCCATCCATATCCGGCATTATGGCATCAAGAAGTACGATATCAGGGTGCAGTTGCTTAAAAGCTTTTATTGCCTCTATGCCATTTTGAGCTTCCGCTATTTGATAGCCTTCCCGCTCCAAGAAATGCCGCAGTATCAGGCGAATAAAAGGTTCATCATCAACAATTAGAATTAAAGATTGGCTTTCTTGAGCAGTGGCTTTCATGATGCTTCCTTCACAAGTTCTTTTTCTAAGGCAGTTTTAACTTGTTCATATTCCTCATATAGTTGTGGAAGTAATTCTAGACTGTTTTCTAATTTACTCCTGCGTCCCTGTGCTTCTAACGCCTTGCAAAGCTCCGCCAAGGCGAGCGCACCAACAGAAGCACTGCTAGACTTAAGTTGGTGGGCTGTCTGCCATATAGTCTGGATATCCTGAGTTGCGATCGCGGCGCTAATCTCTTGCACTAATCTTGGTGTCTCTGTAAGATAACACTCAATCATTTCAGCAAATGCCACACGATCCCCTCTGACCATATCCCGCAAGGATTGGAGAATTTTGGCATCAATTTTGGCGCTTTTGAATGTCTGGTTTTGCCCTGACTGGAGAATATCTGACAAAGGTGGCAATTCTGGGCACATCACTCTCCCTTGTCTTCCCATAGAAGTAGATTCAAAACTTATTTGGGGTGAGCATTTGCTGAGTGCCTCAGCTAACTCTTGAAGCTGAATCGGTTTGCTAATGTAGTCATTCATACCAGCAGCCAGACAAACTTCGCGATCGCCCCGCATGGCATTAGCAGTTATAGCAATGATCTGGGGACGAAAACCTATTTTCCATTCTTGATAAATTCTCCGAGTTGTTTCTAACCCATCCATTTCCGGCATATTGACATCCATCAACACTACGTCATAAGGCTGTTTTTGCAAAGCCTTAAGCACTTCTAGCCCATTGGTGACAACATCTGCCCCATAACCCATTTTTTGTAGCATCAGTAGGGCAACTTTCTGATTGACAAGCGTATCCTCTGCCAGAAGAATTCGCAGTGGCAGTCGATGGGCCAAATGCCGATTAACCAAGGGAAAATCAGAAATACTAGCTGGGAGCGGCTCATTTCCCAAAACACGGGTAATAACATCATAGAGTTGAGACTGTTTGATGGGTTTACTCAAAGAGGCAGCAAACTGGACATCATTCAAGTCAGAAGAAGTTTCTACTTTACCCAAAGAGGTCATAATCACCAAAGGCAGATTTTCACAACCAGATTGCTTGCGGATTTGACGAGCTAGGCTTATGCCATCCATTTCCGGCATCTGCATATCTAAAATGGCAATATCAAACTCTGTTCCCTGAGCAAGTTGAGCTAAAGCTTCTTTACCAGATTTGGCAGCAGAAGTTTCCATCTTCCAAGACTCTGCTTGCAAGGAGAGAATTTGGCAACTGGTCAGATTGTCATCCACAATCAAGATTCGCTTGGATGCAAGCTGCACTAGCGAAGTGCTTAATTCAGCTTGTTCGGACTGAGCAGCCACTTTAGTAGTAATGGTGAAGTAGAATGTTGAACCTTGGGAAGAGTCAGGAGATGATAATAATTTTCCATTTTCCCATCTAGGGCTAGGATTGCCACCGACAAACCCCTGGCTTTCTACCCAAAGGGTGCCGCCCATCATCTTACTGAGCCGCTTGCTGATCACTAGTCCTAATCCTGTGCCGCCATATCGTCGAGTCATGGAGACATCAGCCTGAGTGAAGGGTTGGAATAAGCGCTCTATGTTCTCTGGTGCGATGCCAATACCTGTATCTTTGATGGCAAATTGAATTTCATAGAGAAGTTGCTTTTTTCCAACAGATATCGGGGAGTGGGGACTGGGTACAGGGGATTGGGTACTGGGTACTGGGTACTGGGAAGATGTTTCTTGATCCAAATCCCCATTACCCCTTATCACCAATCCCCGATCCCCAATCCCCAATCCCCGATCCCCAGTCCCCAATTCAACAGAAAGTACTACTTCTCCGTTTTCAGTAAACTTAATGGCATTGTTGAGGAGATTCATCAAGACTTGGCAAAGACGAGTCAAATCGCCGATGATCTGAGTGGGAACTTGGGGCTGGATTAGGTAAGCTAATTCGATGTCCTTTTGGGCAGCTTTCGGAGCCACAAGGGAAATAGCCTGCTCCACACAAGCTCTCAAATCAAAAGGCTGTTCTTCTAATTCCAGTTTGCCCGACTCAATTTTGGAGAAATCTAAAATATCGTTGATGATGGTGAGCAACGCATCTCCGCTACTGCGAACTGTTTCCACAAAATCTAGCTGTTGAGGCGTGAGGTTAGTATCCAGCAGTAGACCTGTCATGGCAATAACAGCATTCATTGGAGTCCGAATTTCGTGGCTCATCATCGCCAAAAACTCACTTTTTGCCCGATTTGCGGCTTCGGCGTGACGTTTTGCCTGCTCCAAGGCAAAGTTTTTCAAGGTAAGTTCTTCCCGTCGGCGCGTTTCTTGTTCTAGTAAGTCAGCTTGTGCTAGAGCAATACCTAGTTGAGCCGCCACTGCTTCGAGTAATTCGATTTCGTCTGGTGTCCACTGGCGAAAATAGCTGCACTGATGTAGAACGATCGCACCATTGGGTTCTCCCTGATAGGACGTGCGAATTGACAGCATAGACTTCAGCCCAGCTTCTCGGCAGATCGGTTCAACCGCCTGGAGTAAAGGATCAACGTACACATTTGGAGAAGCGATCGCACTTTCTTGTGCCATAATCTGCTCGGCATGAGGATTGTTAGTTATGGGAACTTCCAATTTCAACATAGAGCAGTGACTGGGCAGTACATTGTACTCTGCCACGAATGGAATTCGGGGAGTAGGGTCGCTAATGTAAGAATGAATCAGACAGCGATCAGCTTTAAAGGCTTTTCCAATTTGGGTAGCAGCCGTCTCAAATATTTTGCTGCTATCAAGACTTTGACGAATTTCCTGAGTAATTTGTTCAAGTAGTAGGGTGCGCTGCAATTGCCTTTGCAGCGCCTCTTTAGCTCGTTTGTTTTCGGTAATGTCGTGATTGATGCCAACAGTGCCAACAGTTTCCCCCTGTTCATCCTGTAAAGAAACTACGGTTGTTTCGCAAGTTCCCTCACTACCATTTTTGCGAATAAAATGTATTTCCCCTGACCAGCGTCCTTGCTGTTTGACTCTTTCCAAAATTTTAGCCCTTAATGTTGCGGCTACTTCCGACGGATGAAAAAGATTGGGATGTTTAGCCAAAATCTCGACTTTGGTATAGCCAAACATACTTTCGGCAGCAGGATTACAGTCAATAATATTTCCGTTTAAATCTGTAATCATCACGCCATCATGCATGTTTTCAAAGGTGAGGGCTTGCCGACGCAGACTGGCTTCGGCTTGTTTGCGTAAGCACATCTCGTTGTAGACATCGCTAATATCTCTCTGAATGCCAATAAAGTGGCTTAACTTGCCATTTTCGTCATGGATAGGAGAAATACTCAATTCATTCCAGAATAAGGTACCATCTTTGCGATAGTTGCGGACAATAACTTTGCAACTTGTTTCATCTTCAAGAGATGAGCGCAATTGATTGAGTGTTGGTTGCTGGGTATCTGTGCGTTGCAAAAATCGACAGTTTTGCCCAATCACATCAGTAGCACTGTAGCCTGTTATTTGCTCAAAAGCTGAGTTCACGTAAATAACTGGATTATTGGGAAGTCTGGCATCGGCAATAATAATTCCATTACTGGTAGCAGCCAGTGCCCTTTCCCTCAGTCTCAAGGTTTCTTCAACCAACTTCAAATTAGTAATATCAAACATAAACCCCCTCAGCATGGTAGGAGTTCCTGCTTCCTCAACGACACTAACAACGTCTCGCAGCCAAACAACTCGCCCATCGGCTGCTAACATCCGATATTCCAATTCATGATTTTTACACTTAGCAGTTGCTTCTTGGCAAAAACGAACAGATTTTTCCTTGTCATCTGGATGCAGATGATTAACCCAAAAATTTTCCTCGTACCACTCTGCGATCGGATAATTTAGCAAGTCTACCGCTTGCGGTCCAACGTAAATAAATCGCCAAGTCTTCAAGTCTAATTCCCAAGGGATGACTTTCACAGTTTCCAGCAACTGCCGCAAACGATTTTCACCCATGCGGAGGGCAATCTCTAGCTGTTTCTGTTCAAAAATCCTGTGAATTAACTCCTGATTTATTGCTGTTATTTGCTGATTACTTGCTTTCATTGCCAGGGGAAAATAGACTGATAATGTCAGTGTGATAATAAGCAATAAGGCTGCAATCAATATTGCTTGTGTTAACAACCCCGGAGTTTTGATTAAAAGCCTCTGCGAGAATAGGACTACAGAGATTGAGAAGAAAATCCCCAGCAACAGCGCTAGTAATTCTTGTTTGCGGAAAAATTTCACAGCTTTGAACCAGTTATATCGGTGCTGTTTGACCACTTATTAACCCTCCAGCACTTTCAGGTCTTATTATGCTAACTTTTACTTTTAAGTAATCTAAAATATCAATAGCAAGGGGGCAATTACGGAATTTATTTTTAAGTAAAATATTTGTATATAATCTTGGCAGAAAAACTTAATAATTTATGATTATAAATACCTTTTTTTTGAGAGCCGCAAATTGTCTGTACTAATACCATTTCTTTGTGAGGCTGCGCCAAACCCTTTTAACTTCTTTCTTTCTTTCTTTCTTTCTTTCTTTCTTTCTGTCCAACTCTTACGAGACGCTACGCGAATGCGGACTTCTCCCTTGGCGTTAGCCTCTCCCTTTGGGAGAAGGGGAGACGCTAACGCGAATGCGGTTCGTTTTTATTTCTTGTACTTAAATATGGTTGAGCGCATCTTCATACAGAATTGGTATAAGCTAAACCACATCTAATTTGCAGATCCAAAATTCATATAACTCCTGTGGGTGGGCAACATGAGCGCCCTAATTATGCAACTTAAATGTGGAACAGCTTAGTACACTGTGGCAAAAGTTTACGAATTGCCCTTGTCTGGTTGATTGAGATGGTAGAAGGTACTACGAACAAAAAGAACCCCAACTTCTTGAATAAGTCGGGGTTCTGAGCCTCTTGGTGGAGAGCAAATCAAATAGGATTGCTATCAACATCCAGAATTTTTAAGTGAAGCGTGAAGGTCTAAGTAAGTAGGCGAGAATAAACCAAAGTAAGTTAACTAATGTAAAAAATCTTGAGATTAATTCGTAGTGAGCGGCTCCAGCCCTCTCTTCTCTACGAGAGGCTGCACCAACGAGACGCTATGCTAACATTTGAGGACTTTAGTCCTCTCTAGGAGACGCTACGCGTAGCAAGATACCCAAAGGGATACACTACAAACCTTTAATTATTTACGCCGATCTACTTATTGCCTATATTGATACTTTAAATCACAGCTTCTTGGCGTTGACAATCAAAAACAACCATATAGGAAGCATTTGGTATTTCCTGAGGGAGATGGCGCATATAGCCATCGGCATCAGAACGGCTGCGGAAACGAGCAACAATTTCCCGTTGCGTATTAGGAAGTAGACGAGCGATCGCCCAAGAATTGAGGCGTTCTTTATAGGCAATAGGCTGATTGTCTGATTTGGAAGCTTTGTTATCCGTATTTTCTGGCATAATGATGTTATCCGTATGAAGTTTAATGAGGGGCGTTAATTAGTTTCTAGGTAGGAATGCACTAACGCTTTTTTTTAATGCTGCTGCCACCTTGTTATTCGATTATTTATAAATTGTCAACACTTAGCGCTCTATTTTAGACCAACTAAGTTGAAATTTTCAGGTGATAATGAATCTCAAATCCTTAATTTGCAATTGTTTCCAGGACACAACAATGCTCAACCAGAAAGTTTGGCAATTATTGGGTTTGCATTATTTGTAGGCTCACACATAAGTAAAGTCCGAATCAGTAATAAGATGAGCATCAATGTCTGAAAAAGTACTATTAAGACCTCACCCGAAAATGAACAATAACGTGCGGATAATTAATGGGCGGCTGATATCTTGTACCAGGCGACTGGAAGTCGCGGCTACACAGGCAAAACCCGCCTGCGCGGGTTGAAAACCTTGATTTTGCATTAGTCCGCGTAGGCGGACGAGAGTTTGTATAGCCGCGATTTCTAATCGCCAGGGCTAGGTGCAAGATATGAGGGGACAAACTCTTAATTTTTCTCTAGTGCGATGCTTAGATTGGGCTACACGCCTACGGTAAAACTATATTCTAGACATAAGAGTGAAAATTAATTCTGCGTTGCTCGAAATCCTTGGTAGGCACAATTCATGAATTGTGCCTACGGCATTTTCGGAGATGTCTTGTGGGCATTTACGTTTTTTATAGTTAGTTTAGTTTCATCTTTATATATTAAAAAATTAATTTTTCATCAGGCTTTTAATAGAGCTTTAGGGAAAATATAAAGTGGAATTTTTTAGTTCAAAGTATCTTGACTAATTGCTATAAAGTAGGTAAAATTTTTCCGGTAAAATTATAGTTATGATAATGGAAACACCATTTGTAACATCAATACTTCAAAAAGTAGCAGAGGAAATAGGAGCGATAGTTTTATTAGATCCAGAATGCCCCTTTGTGGGACTGATTATATTTAAAAACGGCAATAAAACCTTTTTTCGTAGTAGCAGGTTTAGTATTAATTCTTCTGGCTCAGTAGCAATAGCTAAAGACAAAGGGGTTTCAAACTTTTTTCTGAATAAATTTGGCTACAAGGTTACTGAAGGAAAAACATTTTTTAGTGAAGAGTTATGCGAAGAAATAGCTAATACCAGGAATATAGATGCAGGATTTTATTATGCTAAAGAGTTGGGATTTCCCGTAATTGTCAAACCGATTAATCTCAGTCAAGGAATATTTGTTACAAAGGTTCACAACAAGCAAGAATACTATCAAGTAGCCAAGAAAATCTTGCAAAAAACCTCAGGATTTATTGTTGAGCGATTTTATAGTGGTAATGACTATAGAATTGTAGTACTTGATGATGAAATAGTTTCGGCATATCAAAGAATTCCCTTATTTATAATAGGAGATGCTCAAGCTACTATTTTGGAACTTATGCAACAGAAGCAGGAAACTTTTATCAAAAATGGTAGAAAAGAAATTATAGATTTTGAAGATTACAGAATCAAAAAAAACTTGCGAAGACGGAAGCTAAATTTTAATACTGTTATACCCAAAAATAATATAATCTATCTTTTAGACAATGCAAATTTATCGACTGGGGGCGAGGCAGTAGACTTCACTGAAAATATCCATCCTGATTTTCAAAAATTAGCCGTAAGTATTACAAAAGAGATGGAATTAAGATTAGCAGGTGTGGATATTCTTACTAGTGATATAACATCACCAATGGGAGATTATACGATCGTTGAAGTCAATGGCGCTCCTAGTTTAACTCACTATGCATCATTTGGTGAAGTTCAAACGAAAAGAGTAGAAAAGTTATATCTCAAAGTTCTCAAAGCACTTGAAAACGAGAGTAAAAGTCGGGACAATTCATGAATTGCCCTTAGAGGTTGTTTGAAAAGTGGTTGACTGTAATTTTAGGCACTGATTGATCCCCCTAAATCCCCCTTTTTAAGGCGGACTTTAAGAAGTTTTTGCCCCCCTTAAAAAGGGGGGTTGGGGGGATCAAAAGCCTGTGGGACAACTTTAGAATACTTGTGTGTACACCGTAGCCTTATAAAGGGGAGGGTTAGGGTGGGGTAAAACCCAGGTTAATCAGCTATTTCAGACTTGTGTGTACACCACACCACAGTTGCTAAGGTGAGGGGAGACAAAGCACAGCTTTAGTGGGGTGGGGTTCTCCGGGTTTAATAAATAAAGACGGGTTGCAGCCCGTCTAAATAGCTTGAAAGTGCAAATACACCTTGTATAAGACTGAAAATAACACAGTTAATTTTCTGAGAGTTGCCAATTTGCCAAGTTATAAAAGGAACAGATATTGCTTTGTCTGAATCAGTCATAGTAGAAGTTAAAGCTACTGGATACAGAAACTGCTTTAATGTGGTGTCAAGACTGGTTCAGCCTTACCCTGCAACAAAAATCAAGGTTTATAAACATCAAATATGAACGTTTTACTTCTATATCCCCGGTTTCCCAAAAGTTTTTGGTCTTTTGAAAAAACACTGGCTTTATTAGACCGTAAAGCCATGTTACCGCCTTTAGGCTTGGTGACTGTTGCCGCGATTTTACCCCAAGAATGGGATTTCAAGCTAGTAGATCGAAATGTTCGCGTCTGTACAGAAGCAGAATGGGCTTGGGCAGATTTGGTGATTATGTCGGCGATGATTGTGCAGAAAGAGGATTTGCTCTCTCAGATATTGGAGGCAAAACAGAGAGGTAAGCGAGTTGCTGTGGGTGGGCCTTTCCCAACAGCGCTACCCAATGAAATGACATCCGCCGGAGCCGACTATTTGATATTAGACGAAGGAGAAATTACCCTACCCTTATTTGTAGCAGCGATCGCACGTGGCGATCGCACAGGTATCTTCCGTTCTGACGGTGAAAAACCAGATGTTACCAATACTCCCATTCCTCGCTTCGACTTGCTAGAGTTTGATGCTTATGCGGAGATGTCGGTGCAATTTTCCCGTGGGTGTCCCTTTCAGTGCGAGTTTTGTGACATTATTGTGCTATATGGTCGCAAACCCCGCACCAAAGACCCAGTTCAACTCTTAGCAGAACTTGATTACCTCTATCAATTGGGTTGGCGGCGGAGTATTTTTATGGTGGATGACAACTTCATCGGTAATAAGCGGAATGTCAAATTATTTTTGAAGTCCCTTCTGCCCTGGATGGTGGAACATAACTATCCCTTTTCCTTTGCCACAGAAGCTTCAGTTGATTTAGCCCAAGATCAAGAACTGATGGATTTGATGGTAGCTTGTAATTTTGGAGCCGTTTTTCTGGGAATTGAAACCCCCGACGAAGAAAGTCTCACTTTCACTCAGAAATACCAGAATACGCGAGACTCCCTCAGTGAAGCGGTGAATAGGATTACCCGCTCAGGGTTGCGAGTCATGGCAGGCTTTATTATTGGGTTTGATGGTGAGAAGGTGGGAGCAGGCGCACGAATTGTCAAATTTGTCGAGCAAACAGCAATTCCCACAGCCTTATTTAGTATGCTGCAAGCCCTTCCAGATACAGCCCTTTGGCATAGATTAGAAAAGGAAGGACGACTCCGCAGCAAATCAGCCAACATCAACCAAACCACGTTGATGAATTTTGTGCCAACTCGACCCTTAGAAGACATCGCTGATGAATATGTGCAAGCATTCTGGGATTTGTATGAGCCGGAGCGATTTTTGGAGCGGACATACAAACACTTCCGTCTTTTGGGTGAAGCAACCTATCCGAAAAAGGGCAAAGCTGCCAAGAAACCATTGAACTGGAAAGTACTCCGGGCATTGCTGGTGATTTGCTGGCGCCAAGGTGTACGTCGTCAGACGCGCTGGCAATTCTGGCGCAACCTGTGGAGTATGTATCGGCATAATCCCGGTGGGGTGAGTAGCTACTTAGCTGTTTGTGCCCAAATTGAGCATTTTGTGGAGTATCGCCAGATTGTCCGGGATGAAATTGAGGCTCAAGTGGCTGAATTTCTGGAAGCAGAAGCTAGGGTTAGAAACTCTTCGCTAATTTCTACTCATGTCTAGACAACATCTCTTCTCAATACTGCGTAGGTTTTGAATATTCGGAGGTTGGGTTGAGCGTAAGCGTTACCCAACAAACCCCTCTCGGAATTTCCCAGAAATAAATGAGTAATAAGTAATAAGTAATATAGGATTCCTATTTGATTTTTGAACAAAATTAGGTACTGTAGGGTGCGTTAGTAACGCACCATTCGTAAGGATTTAGTGCGTTACGCTGTCGCTAACACACCCTACGTATCTTTTTGAAAATCAAATAGTAGTCCTATACCCATTACTGATTACTTCAAAATTAAAGACAGTTGGAGTCGGGGATTTAAACCCCAACTCAACTGATACTACGTGTAATGGTTGGGGTCTTAAACCCTTGAATTTACGATAAATTATCCATCTTCTGGGGCGGGCATCCCAATACTGCTCGGATAAGCTCTTGAGGCAGGGGAAGCAGGGGAAACAAGAAATCTAGTTCCCTCCCCAATATATCGGGGAGGGTTAGGGTGGGGTAAAACCTAGGTTATATCACAAATACAGTTCAGAATGAGCAACAAAACACTTGTAGAGACGGCGATTTATCGCCTCTCGAAAACCAAAAATTGTTGCCAGTAGCCCTTAACCCAAGCGTATTGGGTTATAAGCTACTTGAGACTTGTGTATACACCGTAGCCTAAAAGGAGATAGCAAAGGTGGTTTTTTGAGCTACCGTTATTTCTTACTCTAAAATATGCCAGAAAAAATATGCATAGAGGTAGATGAAAAGTAAGTCAATGGGGAGTCTAAAATACAAGTGAGCTAAATGATTAATCCGTAAGAAATACGGAAGCTTATGATGCTAGATAGATGCGGTTAGAGAACACTCAATGTTAAATGTTAACCGCTTGCGGCTGCAAGATATATTTAAAATCCCTGCAAATACACTTGCGACTTTTGCCACAAGTGCAATCACCATTTTGGTTGGCAGTTTAGTACTGGTTGGCTGGTGGCTTGACATTGAAGTTCTCAAGTGCGGTTTTTCTGGTAGTCCTGCCACAATGAAAGTCAATACAGCGCTGTGTTTTGTGCTGTGTGGTTTGTCACTGTGGTTATTTTTAAAAGGAAGGGACAACAATTCAAAATTCAAAATTCAAAATTCAAAATTATTCCCCACTCTGCTAATTTCTAGGGTTTGTGCAATAGCTGTCACTACAATTGCTACCCTCACACTCTGGCAATATGTGTTTGGCTGGAATTTTGGTATTGACGAACTGCTATTCCGTGATTCGCCAACCAGTTTGACGACATCGCATCCGGGGCGAATGGGGGTGAACACAGCACTGAACTTTACACTTGTCAGTGCAGCTCTACAAATTCTGATTCATCCAAAAAACTACCGCAGTTATTGGTATGCTCAGATTTTGGCTCTGATAGCTACTTTAATTTCCTTTCAGGCGCTTATGGGCTATGCCTACAAAGTGAAAGTTCTCTA
Organism: Nostoc sp.; assembly: GCF_036917815.1. Classification (GTDB taxonomy): domain Bacteria; phylum Cyanobacteriota; class Cyanobacteriia; order Cyanobacteriales; family Nostocaceae; genus Nostoc. The sequence goes on from NZ_JBALEK010000061.1 coordinate 15,532, forward strand.
TGGACTTGCCCCTTATACAACATCAATGGCGTTACACACAGCGTTGTTGTTCAGTTTACTAAGTATAAGTATTTTGTGGGCGAGGGCAGAACAGGGGTTAATGAGGGTAGTTACAAGTGATACTTACGGCGGCTTACTTGCACGTCGTTTATTATTTGCCGCGATCGCAGTACCTTTTATATTGGGGTGGATAATTGTTGTCGGTCAACGAGCCGGAGAATACGATCCGGCCTTTGCAATATCGGTGTTTGCCATCGTCCTCATCGTAATTTTTACTGTTTTGATTTGGCAAAGTGCGGCGGTTATTGAACGCCTCAGCCAGCAACGCGACTTCGCCCAAGAAGCACTGAGAACCTACAAAGATAAATTGGGGAGTTTCGTCGATGCTAACGTCATCGGTATTATGTTTGGTGATGTCTATGGCGGTATCCAGCAGGCAAACGACGAATTTCTCAGGATGATTGGTTACACACGGGAGGATTTGTTAGCGGGTAAGGTTAGTTGGATCAATATCACCCCACCAGAGTATTTATACTTGGATGAGCGAGGTGTCGCCGAAGCACAAGTCAGCGCCAATACTGCTTGTACGCCTTACGAGAAAGAATACATTCGCCAGGATGGTAGCCGCATCCCGGTTTTAGTTGGTTACGTCCTGCTAGGAGAAAACCGCGAAGAGTCAGTAGCATTTATTCTCGACTTAAGCGAACGCAAGCAAGCAGAAGCAGAGCAACAAAAATTAGTATCGCTGGTAGAAAATAGCTCTGACTTTATTAGTATCGCTACCCTTGAGGGTCAATTACTCTACATCAACGATGCAGGTCAAAAGCTGGTAGGGCTGGCTAGCGCAGATGAAGTCAGGCAAAAAGCAGTATTAGATTACTTCATGCCCAAAGACAAAGCCTATTTTCAAGAATATATTCTGCCGAGTGTGCGATTAGAAGGGCGCTGGCAGGGAGAATTTTGCTTCCGACATCTCCAAACAGGTCAACCGATACCAATTGATTACAACATCTTCACTGTTACAGACAAGAATACAGGTCAGCCAATTGCCTTAGCAACTGTGACTCGCAACATCAGCGAGCAAAAACAGTCCAAGGAACAAATATTACAACTAAATAGGGATCTACAGCGCCGCATTACTGAGTTACAAACTTTGTTGGAAGTAATTCCCATTGGAATTGGCATTGCCGAAGATCCACAATGCCAAAATATCAAGGTCAACCCGGCTTTTGCCAAACAGTTGGGGATATCCTCAGATATAAATGCTTCCATCAGCACTCCTTTGGATGAAAAACCAACAAACTTTAAAATCTATCGCCAAGGAAGGGAACTGTCAGCAGAGGAACTCCCCATGCAGTACTCAGCTGCTCATGGTATTGAAGTTCTGGATTTTGAAGTTGATATAGTCCATGACAATGGAAAAATCGTTAACCTGTTGGAGTCCGTTGCACCCCTGTTTGACGAAGAGGGTAAAACCAGAGGAAGCGTTGGGGCATTTGTGGATATTACGGAACGCAAGCAGATAGAGGAAGTAGTTCTAAATCAGCAAAAATGGCTGGAAGATGTGTTAAATCTGATGCCAAGACCTCTGCTATTTATCGAACCAGGAACGGCGCGGGTAACTTTTGCCAATCGCTCTGCTGACGAATTAGCTGGGGGCGAATTTCCCAAAGGTGTACCCGCAGCAGAGTATCACACAGTTTACCACTACACGGATGCAGCTGGCGATCGCATCCCCAATGAGCAAATGCCAGGAGTGCGGGTTGCCCTTGGCGAACGCCTGAATGGATTGGAGGTGGACTGGCACACTCCCTCTGGTGTTCGCTCTCTACTAATATTTGCTGATACCTTGCCAGCAATGCACGGTCATCCCGCTACCTGTATCTTGGTGTTTCAAGAAATTAGCAACCTCAAGGAGGCACAAAAAGCCCTCTCCTTAAGTTACAAAAGGCTAAAGCTACTATTCGACACAGCTAGCGATTTACTATCGAGTCAACAACCAGTAGTACTAATTGATAGCGTCTACCGTAAACTCTCAGACCAAATTGGCTTAGATGTTTATTTCAACTATTTAGTTGAAAATGGCTCTCAGATAATGCGGCTAAAGTCTTACAGTGGCATTTCCGAGGAGAAGGCAAAGGAAATTAAGTCGTTGGCTTATGGTGAAGCAGTTTGCGGTACTGTAGCCCAGGAGCGTTGTGCAATAGCTGTAGAGAATGTGCAGCAATCAATTGACCCGAAAACAAAATTGCTTTGCTCTTTAGGCATTACTGCTTATTATGCATACCCATTGATTGCCCAAGGACGGCTGTTAGGTACTCTTTCTTTTGGCAGCCGCACTCTGTCAAGCTTCACTGACAATCAAAAGGGGATGATGCAAGCAGTATGCGACCAAATAGCGATCGCAATGGAACGGGCTAGTTTAATTGCTTCTTTGCAACAACAAACTGAGCAGTTGCAAGAGGCTAACCGCATGAAGGATGAGTTTCTGGGAATATTATCTCATGAATTGCGATCGCCCCTCAATGCCATCCTTGGCTGGGCGCAATTACTGCAACGAACCAAGCTCAGTGAAACCCAAATGGCTAGGGCTACGGAGACAATTGAGCGCAATGCCAAAGCGCAATGCCAGCTAATTGAAGACCTGCTAGATATATCGCGGATGATTAGAGGCAAGTTACGCCTCAATGTCGGTACTTGTAATGTGGTTCCCATCATTGAGTCAGCCATTGAAACTGTTAGTTTCGCCGCCCACTCTAAGGAAATCGATTTGAGATTTTCCCTCATTCCCTCAAAAGAAACGTCAAATTCAGGTTGGGCATTAGGAATCAATGGCGAAAATCTAGAATCTTCAGAAGTTTCCGGGGATTTCGAGCGCTTGCAGCAAATCATCTGGAATCTACTATCCAATGCCATCAAATTCACACCCGTCGGAGGGCGGGTAGAGGTGCAGTTGTCAGTAGTCAGTGGCCAAGAAAAACACCAGACAACAGATAAATATGCTCAAATTCAGGTGATTGATACAGGCATTGGCATCAGTCCTGACTTTCTTCCTTACGTTTTCGATCGCTTTCGTCAAGCTGATAGTTCTAACACTAGAACATACGGCGGATTAGGACTAGGATTAGCGATCGTCCGTCATTTAGTAGAATTACATGGCGGTACTGTCCACGCAGATAGTCCGGGTAAAGAACAAGGAGCGACCTTTACAGTCAAACTGCCACTTCTAAAGAGTGCCCCACCACGCCCCTAGACCCCTCCGCCCCGGTTTTGCGCTAAATCCCCGTTGCAAAACTGTACTTCCAACTTCCGACTTCTTTAAATTAGCCTTTCTAAACCTTGTCCGTTTTGAAACCTGGAGTAGTGCAGGACGAAAAGCCCGCTACTACCAGTAGGGAGCTACTTCTCTGGTTCTCTCGTTCCTGGGCTGCTGCCTGGGAATGAGTAAAATCAACAGCCTTGATTTCTCGTTGTGTTGCATGGCTTTTTACCCCTCTCCAAACCTCTCCCCCACGGGGGGAGAGGCTTTGAAAACCAGTTTTAGTTTTTCTCTGCTTGTATGAAACCACCGTGCTTCCCTAGGAGCGTTGGGGGAGTCAAATTCCCCTCTCCGAAACGGAGAGGGGTTGGGGGAGAGGTTATTTCAGGATTACTCAATTGGTGTTCTAGACCCTTCTAGTTACCGAGACTCAGGAGGTTGTTGCAGACGTAAGAAGGTATTGTAAACCTGCTCTTTTAAACTAATATTATTATTTTGTAATTCTAGAGTAATTTTGTTGAACTTATCAATACTCAAACCATTATCTTCGACAATTTTTTGAGCGCGAGTACAGTAAGTCGTGGCGATATCTTGAGCCTTCTTGGGAAGACCATTAAAGCTGTTAGAATCGTTACAAACAATCTTAGGAATTTCTCCATTGCCAATAAGTTTTTTAATTTCTCCAAAGGCATTTTGACGTACTGGCTCCATTGCTAGCACAGCTTGAGCATAGCTGTTGATTTCAGTATTGTTAACTATTGGTGATGGAGTTTGAGCATCAGCTTTGTGAGTCAATGAAAAAGCGTTGAAAATCACACCCACAGTAGCGATCGCGCCAAAAAAGAATGATTGGTAAAGGATTCGCTTTGGGCTAGATCGGGAAAATAAATCGGAAATTTTCTTCATATAGTGTGTGATACAGAACTACATCAGGGATATTATGAGGACTTTGAATTACTTTCGCAGTTGGAAGTTCCAGCAACGGCTCAATACATCAAGCTTTTATATTTGATTGTCAATTTCCTCGGCAGACTTGACAAAGTTCGATTATTTTAGTCTGGAGTGTTGACATTTCTGATGCTCCTTGCTTGAGACCAACTTCTAACTCTAGTAGTAGGGGTAAGCAATAAATTAACTGTTGCACTGAAAGCAGCCTGATTTCTTGCTGTAAGAAGTAGAGCCGTTTGGGATTACCGATATCAGCAGCAATAGCGATCGCTTGTTGATTGCGCTCCCCACCTTCTATCATAATCTTCACCCATAACCAGGTGCGAAATTGTCCAATTAGTGTGGCAACTATCCGTAATCCCGGTTCGGAAGCATTGCTCAAATCTGCCAATGTTGTCAAAGCTTTAGCTGTATCTCCTGTTCTGATTGCTGCTGCTAATTGTAAGCTATTTTGAGTAGTATTTCTGACTAACTTCGTCACCGTATCTACGTCTAAGGGCTTGTTGCTACCTTGGACATATAGCCGCAATTTCTCTAACTCATTGTAGAGTAATCGTGTATCATTTCCTACGGATTCTGCCAACAAATGGGCAGTATTGGCAGTCAGTTTCACGCCCACAGTCTGGGCTGCTTGAGTCACAGATTGCACCAGTAATTCTGTTTTCCAGGGGGGAATGAGGGGAAATTCTCGGAACTCGGTGGCAAACTGCTTTAACAATTTTGTGGATTTGAGGCGTTCATCTGGCTTGTTGCGACTGGTGAGCAATAAAAATGAGTTTTCGGGAATTACAGATAGCGAGCGCACCAATTCTGCTAATACATTCTCTGGACAGTGCTGACACAGAGTAGTATTGATCAGCCATACCAACCGTCCACCAGCGCCAAATGTCGGTGTCATCACCTCATTTAACCCCTGGATAGCAGCATCAGCTTGATCTGGGGAGAACGAAGTGTAATTAAAACTTATCCATTGGGGATCGAGGACGCGATCGCGCAGCATAGCGATCGCCTTTTCCATAGCAAAATCATCCTCACCCCAGTAAACATAGATTGGCATAGACTAACCTTTGGGCATTATTGGGCATTGGGCATTGGGCATTGGGCACTTGTACTGAGCGTACCCCTTCGGGGAAGCAAGCTACGCGTAGCGTCTCCAAGAGTTGTCGTTGGCGCAGCCTCTCGTAGAGAAGTATTGGGCATTGGTGAAGAGTTAATATTTATAACTCCTAACTCCTAACTCTCCACTCCCCACTCCCCACTCCCAAAAATAAAATACTTTTAAAATCATTCTGTTAATCGCGGTAATTTTCCCTAAAATCTATCAAGTGAGAGCATGAGGCCATGAAGATTGGACGACAACTATCAAACTTACTTAAATCGGTTAGCACGACTGACGCTACCAGAAACCTACAGATCCCAAGCCCAGCATATTCAGGAATCTTCTAAATTTCAGCCACATTCTGGGTTGAGAGAAGCAGCATCCTTTCCTGGCTATACGCTAATTACCCCGCCGGCAGAAGAAGAATCACAGAACTCTGCTTTCTATGCCAAATTACAGACTTACCAACAGGAACTTTTGCAGTTGCCTGTAAACCGTAATTTGATTGTACCTGTACCTCCTGCTAGCTTACATCTGACTTTAGCGGATTTAATTTGGGACAATGCTTACCTTGATGCCTCCGAAAAAAATCCCAAATTTGACGAGGAGTTACACTCTTGTTTAGCCGAAATGTTCCAGCAATATCAACAATTGATGACAAATAGGAGTCATCCGATTAAATGGCAAATGCTGGGACTGATACTGATGCCAAGAGCTGTAGCCGTTTGTTTAATACCCCAGGATGAAAGCTGCTATGAGGAAATTATTAAATTTCGCCGAACAATTTATCAAAATCCCAAGTTAATTGCCTTGGGTATTGAGCAGCATTATCATTTGACAGCCCATGTTACATTAGCCTATTTTGGGGAGGTTCTATCTGACTTAGACCGCACAAGCTTCAGCACGATGCTGTCTGAATTAAATGAAAAATGGCTGTTGGATTTGCCAGAATTTTTGATCAATCGCGTCGAATTACGGAAGTTTGATAATATGACACGCTATTATCGTGAACCAGACTGGCCGATTTTAGATTTTTAAGTAATTAGTAGTCAGTAGTCAGTAGTTTCCACTCACTAACCACTGACTACTGATTATTAGTACAGTTGGAGTCGGGGATTTAAACCCCAACTCAACTGATACTACGTGTAATGGTTGGGGTCTTAAACCCTTGAATTGACGATAAAAACTCCAGCCTAAAATTCTGGTTGTTGATAAAAGAGGTAAACAGCTTCTAAAAAAACATCAGGTGTCACAACTTCTGGCAACTTTTCTAAATTAAGAATAGCTACAACTTGCTCGGCTAACTTTAGAGATAGTGAGGCTCTTGCCTTTAATGACATTGCAGCACGTCGCTGTAAATACTCACGAATCACAGCAAAATCATCGGGCATCAATGGTGATAAATCGGCAGTTTTTACTAACTCTTCATGGAGTACTTTAGCCTGTTCGGAAATTGTCAATGTTGCAGATGCAGTGGGTGTTTGGGCTTGAATGACAATTGTGCCAGCAACCAAATCACCTAAGCGCTTTTCGCGGCGACCTAAGATAATTAAAAAAGCACCAATAAACAAAGTTTCATCAAACGGTCGCAGTAAAGCACGTAGCGTTGCTTGTTGTAGCCCAATGAGTCTACCATCATCTCGAACTACGCGAATTTTAGCAACCCGTTTACCAGGAGTTTGTCCAAACCATAAGGTTTCAAAAAATACAAAATAGCTGATGTAAATAATAAAACTGACAAGGATTGCGATCGCCATCAACCACAAAGTCACAGATGTACCGAAAATATCTACCCAAAAATCTCCTAGTGGGACTGAAATAATAGACCAAGCTGTGAAAAATCCTACCAAAATCACAGCCAAAACGTGATAATCAATGAGCAAAGCCCAGGCACGATTTCCGATTCCAGCAAGAGTAAACTCTAGTTCTACGCTTTCTGGAGTATTAAATTTAACATTATTGAAAAGGTGCATAATCGTCTTTTTACTGTCATTTAAACTTCGCGATCGCGTAACTTCAAGCCTAACCCTTCACGACGACTCCGCAGGTCATAGTAAATAACAGCTTTAATTGCTTGCCAAAATGGTAAAATTATTGCGCCAGTACCAAAACTTAATGCCAGGATAAACACAGCCAAAATCGGAGCAAAAATAGTAGAATTCTGATTGATTAAGGGCAAGAAAATCGCCTGAATCACAGCAGAAAGAATCTGGAGAACAATTTGAGCAGGTATTGTGATCAAAAAGGCTACAAATGAGATAGCTAGAATTCGCCAGACGTAACCTTGAGTTAATTCCCAGCTACGGCTAATAGTTGATATCCCATCAACATTCTCTTCAATGGCAAGGGGCACATCTGCTAAATAGAATCGTGTAAAAAACCAAAAAATTGCCACAAGTGCCACAATACTTACCACAATAGTAAGCAGAATAAATAAAATATAGGTAGCTGGATTTGCTTGTTGTCCCAACCCTAAGAAGGCTGAAAAAAAACCAACCAAGGCAAATAAAATTACAGCACCTAAGCCAACTCCTATACCGATGAGAAACATTAACAGCATTGTCACTAAAAACTGCCACAATCGGGAATTGACGTAACGCTGACCTGACGAAATACTTTCGGGTTGATTGACCAACTCGCCAAAGGCCAAACGAGAAATCAACGCTGAAAGAGCATAAAATTTAGCCCATCCATAAACTGGAACCAGTACCCAGACGTAAGCTTTCAGTGCTAGTAAAAAATAGTCTTTCAGGTGAGAACGATACAATCGCACCGCAGCACTGACAACATTTCCTACACTCAGTGGTTGCATCTGACCAGAAGATCCAAAGTTTTCAGACATGATGGCAAATTTCCCTTGAAAGTACGGAGGTGAATTTGAGGCTATCTTAAGCTAAGTTAAACTCAGTGTTACCAAAATTAATGAATATTCAACGTTGGATTGCGCGACGAGAACCGAATTGGCAACGTCTGGATGCCCTATTAAGGCAGATAGAAAAAAAAGGGTTAAAATCCTTACGGGCAGCAGAAATTAGAGAGTTAGCGAGTTTGTATCGTTCAGTGGCGGCAGATTTGGCACGTGCCCGCACTCAGCAAATCGGCAATACTTTGATCCAAAGTTTACAATCTTTAACAACTCGTGCCTATACGCAGATTTACCAGGGTTCCCCGCGCCAGGAATGGCAGGCAATTTTAAAATTTTACCGATGGGGATTACCTGATGTAGTCCAGAAAACATTTGTATACATTGCGGCTGCAACGGCGCTGTTTTTATTAGGGGCATTAGTGGCTTGGTGGTATTCCTGGCAAAACCCCAGCTTTATGTCGTTGATCGTACCTGAAAGCTTGATTAACAAGGTGCGAGATGAGCATAAATTATGGATGGGGTCAATTGTCGGCGTTGAACCTCTGGCATCGAGCAGTATCATGATCAATAATTTGTCAGTGTCTTTTGGGGCTGTCGCTGGTGGCATCACCTTTGGGGCATCCACAGCTTATTTGATGATATTTAATGGTTTATTAATTGGTGCTGTTGGTACTTTAGTTAGTCAAAATAATCTCGCTTATCCTTTTTGGGCTTTTGTGTTGCCGCATGGTTCCTTGGAATTACCCGCCATCTTTTTTGCTGGAGGTGCGGGATTTTTATTAGCCAGAGCAATTTTATTTCCTGGTAAATATCGCCGTGGGGATGCACTGAAATTTTACGGTTCTCAAGCGGTGCAACTAGTATTTGGGATTGTACCAATGTTGATTATTGCTGGTGCGATCGAAGGCTTCTTTTCTCCTAATCCCAGCATACCTGATGCCATTAAATATCTGGCAGGAATGGGATTGTTTGTACTTTTGGTAATGTATTGTAGCCGCAAGCAAACATCAGCAGTGCTATGATGGTAAAATTTGAAAATACTAAAATTGTTACCTACAAAAATTTTTACTGGAATTATAAAGTAATTGAATGATAGTTTTTAAAAAAAATAGCGCTTCTCCCTTGAATGATTAGAGACGCACATCTGTACACCCCTACTTATGGGCAACATATCTAGAAAAATCTGGAAGACCGCTCTTATGGGTTCCTATCAATGATAATTTTAAGCATTGGGAACCCCTAAAAATCAAAGTTTATGAACGTAGCTGATGACAAAACGATTGTTCGCGAGTATTTCAATTCCACAGGGTTTGACCGTTGGAAGCGAATCTATGGCGATGGCGAAGTCAACAAAGTTCAACTAGACATCCGCAATGGACACCAGCAAACCGTGGATACAGTTCTCGGTTGGCTGAAGGCTGATAACAATTTACCAGAGCTATCAATCTGTGATGCTGGGTGTGGTGTCGGTAGTCTCAGCATCCCTCTGGCGGTAGATGGTGCTAAAGTTTATGCCACCGATATTTCTGAAAAAATGGTGGAAGAAGGTAAGGATAGAGCGAAGCAAACCTTGGGAAATGCTGAAAATCCCACTTTTGCTGTGCAGGATTTGGAATCGTTGAGTGGTAGCTACCATACTGTTATTTGCTTGGATGTTCTTATCCACTACCCCCAAGAAAAAGCGGATGAGATGATATCTCACCTCTGTTCTTTAGCACAATCGCGGATAATTCTCAGTTTTGCGCCGAAGACGTGCGCCCTAAGTATACTCAAGAAAATTGGCAGTTTCTTTCCTGGGCCAAGTAAAGCCACTCGTGCATATTTACACCGTGAAGCTGATGTGGTGAGAATCTTGGAAAGTAATGGCTTTTGTTTGCAACGAAAGGCGATGACTAAGACTCGGTTCTATTTTTCCCGCATACTGGAAGCTACACGTACAGAGGGATTCTAATTGAGACTCTGCCTATTCCTCTTGCAAAAACTAGTGATGAAGCCTGGAAAATTGCAAGCATGGGATTAGCTGATTACCCATCATGATTGCGAAGTCTTACTCGAAGAAAGAAACGATTAATAATGAAGCGTACCGTCTCTATCCCAGTTAATTTACCAGATGAAAGATTTTTAAATCTGATGAATCAGTGTGCATCAATATTTAATGCACATATCGATTGGGCAATAGAGAACAAAACATTTAACAAAAACAAGGCACACAAGGATCTGTATCACCTATTGAGGCTACAGTATCCAAGTGTGCCTTCTGCTTTGTTACAGACTGTGAGGGACAATGCACTAGAAGCAATCAAAGCCACTAAATTTAAGCGTATTCCCAGAAAAAAACCAACATCAGGACTGAGATATGACAAACGCACAATGACATTGCGCGGACATCAATTAACCTTGTCCTGTATTGGTAAACGAGTTAAATTAATCCTAGAAATTCCTGATTACTTCAAACAAGTTTTTGAGAATTGGGAATTTTCTGGTGCAACTTTAACTTATTCAAAGCATTCAAAGCAGTTTTGGGTAAGACTAGTTTTTGAATCAGATAACCCGCAAGAAATTAGTGGAGGGATTCAAGGAATTGATCGGGGACTTTACCATCAAGCAGTAACCTCTGATGGACAGTTTTTCTCAAGTTCCCAGATTAGAAGTATTCAAAGATGCTACTTATTCAATCGTCGTCAGCTCCAACAAAAAGGCACTCGCAGTTCTAAACGTCGTTTAAAATCGATATCTGGACGCGAGAAGCGGTTCATGTTCGCGGAGCGTCTCGTAGAGAAGGACACGAATCATTGTGTAAGTAAAAAGCTAGCTAACCAACCAGATGTAGCGGTTTTTGTGCTTGAAGATTTGTCCAGCATTCGCACCCAGCAACGGGGCACGCCAGTTGCTTTATGCCGGGGAACCCGTCCACCGCACTGGCTCAAGAAAATGAATAAATGGTTGGGTAGTTGGGCTTTCTATCAGCAAGAACAGTTCTTAGCTTACAAGGCAGAAGCTTTAGGGAAAAAAGTAGTACATCAAGACCCTCGCTACACTTCCCAGAAGTGTAATGTTTGCAAGCATATTAAAAGGACAAATCGCCACAAGTCGAAGTTCCAATGTAAAAACTGTGGACATCACATTCACGCGGATCTTAATGCTTCTAGAAATGTCCGTGATGATTATATCCTCTCCTCTACCCAAGGGACCCAGGAGCAGGGGTCAGTCAATACCCCGTATGTTTCGCGAAATCATATTTCCTAGTTACAAGCCCCATCCCAAGAGTGGGTGGGGCAGTTGACTCTTGGAAGTTGAACTGGAACCTTTGCGAAAGTCAGGTTAAAATCACTAGCAAAGTGTAAATCTGATGTGAAACTATGAAGACTGCTGAAAAATTAGCTGCCGGCTGGCTACTGACACTCGGATTCATGTTTTTAATGCTATCAGCAACGGCGGCATTGGAAAAATTTGCTACACGTAAGGTGTACATACCAGTGAAAGATGCGTATGAATTTACTGCACCAAATGCTACTTACCAAGATGACAATAGTGCTGTCGGTGGTCTAATTTTTGGCGTTCCTACCCTCACACTGGGCACATGGTTAGCATTGGGATTGTACCGTCAAAGCCGACAGGAGAAAAAGGTGCTTAATCAACAAGTTAGCGATCGCCTGCAATCGATTTTTTATGAGATGCTACAAGAGAATCAGGGGCGCCTAACTGTTTTAGGCTTTGCCATGCAATCACAACTACCCGCAGCCCACGCCAGACAATATTTAGATGAAAAAGCTAAAGAATTCAATGCAAACTTTAAGGTGAACGAAGAAGGGGCTGTATCATATCATTTTGATGTCTAATTGTCATTGGTCATTTGTTATTCACTAATGACTAATGACGATCTTCAACTTACGGCTAAGTCTAATGACGCAGATTTTTTTGAGCGTAGCTGCCATTTTAGGCGGTTTGTCAGTTGCTGCTGGTGCTTTTGCTTCTCATGCATTGCGGGAAAAGATTAGTGAGCGATCGCTAGAAATTTTTGAAACTGCCGCTCGTTACCAAATGTATCACGCTCTGGCACTTTTTTTAGTAGCACTACTAATTAGTCGCACCGAATTTCCTCAACCCGCCCTCATCGCCAGTGGATGGTTATTTCTCATTGGTATTGCTATTTTCTCAGGAAGTTTGTACGCTCTTAGCTTAACTGGTGTAAAATCCTTGGGTGCAATTACACCAATAGGCGGCGTAGCCTTTCTTGCCGGTTGGGGTGCTTTAGCTTTTGCTGCTTGGAATCTGAAGTTCTAAAGAAGTTAGCTACTTACTTATAGCGTTTCCTAATCATATAAGGGGGAGCATCCCGATGAGAGCTTAAATCTTTTCCCTCACCCCAGCCCCTCTTCCATCTTTGGGAGAGGGGAGACATAATTCTAGTTCCCCGAATCCCAAAGATGGGAGAAGGGGTTAGGGGATGAGGGCTATCAAGGTTTTTGCACATTTGGGATGCTCCCATATAAGGTACATCAGAGCAACATATCTTGCACCGGGCTAGAAGTCGCGGCTACCAAGCAAAACCCGCACTTCGACAAGCTCAGTGACCACCTAAGCGGGTTTCAAACCCTTAATTTTGCGTTAGTCCGCGTAGGCGGACGAAAGTTTGTATAGCCGCGATTTCTAATCGCCAGGGCTAGGTGCAAGATATAAGTTAGGGGGTTGGGGGTGGGGTTCTTGTACCTCACTTAAACGAGAACCGCTATATATCCGCCAGATAACAGCCAGAAAATGAGCTATGTATTCTCAGTTTATAATTTATAATTACTCACTCTCAGGCGGACCAAAAAATTATGCAAAGCCATATTAGCTGAAGGTGCTTCAGGTAATGGACTGGATTGATATGCTTCTTGCAACTTATTACGCAGACGTTCATATTCTCTTTGATGAAAATCTACATTAATATCTGACCAAATAGACCTTTCTGTACCTGCTAACTTTTGCGCGATTAAATCAGGAATATATGGTAAATTAAAAACCTCATTGAGCTTAATTAAATTAGCTTCAATTATCCCTGTCTGCATCAGATAAATTCCAGTTAATAAGACTCGATATACATAAAGTAATGGCTTGATTCGATGGGTATGTTCTTTCTCAAAAAGTTTCCATTGGGTTGCAGAAAAACCAAGATAATGGTAACTATGATGACGGGTAATGCAATTTTGGGCAATAACTTTCAACTCTTCATGTTCTGGTGAAGTTGTCAATATTAAAGGAGAATACAGTTGTTCTAACACATAACCATTCTTTTTAAGCAGCATCAAAAAGAACTTTTTGATATCATGAGTGACTAAATCAATTTCTAAAGATTGGCGAACTTCTGAAACTTCAATAGTTTCATTCCTAGTTTCTAATCCCACCACTTCTTGAACTGGTAAGATATGCACACCACGCAAATCATAATCAGAATCAGGTGACGGAAAACCATATAAGTGGGAACCACTAATGATGGTGAATAAAAACGGGTAAGGCTGTTGCCCAATAATTGTGCTAATAGAAGGTGGAATATTCATCATGTGCCGTTTACTTGCTTACCTCGGTTCGCCTATTTCCTTGGAATCTCTTCTATATAAACCAGAACACTCACTGATAGTCCAGAGTTATCAACCCCGCGAAATGACCTCCGGGTTGGTAAATGCAGATGGCTTTGGTGTGGGCTGGTATCATATTCAAAAAGATATCGAACCTTTTATCTACAAAAATACCCTACCTATTTGGAATGATATAAACCTACCCCATCTCAGCCGTTACGTTGAATCCAAGTGTGTACTTGCTTATGTCCGCAGTGCTACACCAGACGAATCGGTAGATTTTGTCAACTGTCAGCCCTTTGGCCATCAACAACAGCTATTTATTCACAATGGACTAATCGAAAATTTCCGCAAAACATTACACAGAAAAATCCGCAGCACTTTGACCCAAGATTTTTACGAACAAATTAATGGCAATACTGACTCTGAACACATTTTCGCATTGTTACTTTCACAAAGTCAAATTAACAAACATCGACCTCCAGAATATGCTTTACGCACCACATTATTAACGTTATCGGAGATGGCAAAACGCTATCAAGTAGAAGCCTCACTCAATATAATCTCTAGTGACGGACATCGCCTGATAGCTTCTCGCTTTGCTACCACTTCACCACCTCCATCTCTTTACTGGATACGAGATGATCCGACTTTCCCAAAATCTGTAATTATTGCGTCTGAACCTCTATTTAGAGGTAATTGGATTCCTTTTCCCGAAAATAGCATCATTAGTGTGGGAGCAGACTGTGAGATCCAAATTGAGCAAATCTAGTGCGAAAAAGTCTTAGTTATCTTGCTTCTCAAAACTCAAAAATCAGTACTCTCAGAGAAATGATTAAAATCTCATCTGGTGAATTTTAGCAGGGGAGAATGATTGATTTTGAACCCTGGGACAGGTTTTTGCATCAGTATAGCTGAAATTTTAGCGATCTCTGACAACAGGCATCAATTGCGATCGCTACCCGGTAGTAAAACAGGCAAAATATAGCGAATGGTAACAATGCAAAAACTCCTTTTTCATGACAAAGATAGATTTAGAGCGCAAGCCCTATTCCTGGGTAAAGATATTAACTTACAGATGTTGGAGAATTACATTTGCTTGGCGACGATGCCAGTAATGGTTACAGTCGGTGAACAAGGCTGTGCAGTACTTCTGGGCTATGGTGCAGTTGTGCTGTTTAATCTTGAGCCTGAAGAAAAGGTAGCCTTCTTGACCAAACTATCCTCTCAAGTTCGTGACTCTTTTGCCAACCCGGAAACAGAAGAAGTGGAAATTCATCTCAACGTTGGCGAGAGTGAGCGAGTTAAAGAAGGAAAAATTTTGCTCCATGAATTTAGTGTAGAACGCTTGCAGATAGTCGCTGATATTCTCGCCAAGAGTGTTGTGCTGTCTCATTACGAAACTAGCCTAGCGACTGTATTTGATCAAATTGAACCCTTTGCAGCTAGTCTCCAGCGTGAAAACAGAAGTAGGCGTCAGAGTCGGGAATTACTGCGTCAACTTGGGACTACCCTGTTAGTTCAACATAAGATTGTGGGTCGAGTCGAGATTATTGATAAGCCGGAGTTGCTCTGGGAATCCCCACAGCTAGAAAACTTATATCTGCGCTTGGAGGATGAATACGAAATCCGTGAGCGTCACAGCGCCTTGGAACGCAAACTAGAGTTAATTTCCCAAACCGCCCAAACAGTGTTGGAGTTCATGCAGCATAGCAGTAGCCAGCGAGTAGAGTGGTATGTGGTAATTCTGATTGTGGTGGAAGTTCTGCTGTCAGTTTATGACATCCTTTTCAAAGGCTAACGCTAAATTTGCAGAGGGTAAAGATCATCGGTTTACATCCCAGCAGGTGATGAAGACGAGCAAGCCGACCTCAAGCGATCGCAACCAAAGAAAACATTCTTCCCACTTCTATATAATTAGCAAGAGGGTTTATGTAAAAATATCAGACCAAGCTGTTTAAGCCAATAGTCAATTTTGGGGTAAAACTGGGGTAATGTAAAAAGGTCAAGGTGTTTACAAAGTAGCTGTGTTGAACAAAAATTAGGTTGTGCGATCAAAGTAGATTTTATCCCACGAGGACGAGGATCTTCTAAATAAGCATTGACTTCTATAATTGCGATTTGACCCACGGGTGTAGATAGATTAAACGGAATTTGCGCTCCTTTATGCCATATATAGATGCCTTTTTCCTTCACGACTGGAGAGCAAAATCTTGGGAATAGAACTACGCAGTTTCGTATTTCTCGACAACCTGCAACCTCAACATGCAGCATATATGGGAACAGTAGCCCAAGGCTTCTTACCATTACCAGGAGATACATCACTGTGGATTGAAATCTCTCCTGGTATCGAAATTAACAAAATTACCGATATAGCCCTAAAAGCTGCCTCTGTCCGTCCGGGAGTACAGGTAGTTGAACGACTGTATGGACTATTGGAAGTTCATTCTAGCTCCCAAGGCGAAACGCGAGCTGCTGGTCAAGCAATTTTGGCCGCGCTGGGAGTCCGAAGAGAGGAATGTCTCAAACCGCGTGTAGTTTCTAGTCAGATTATCCGCAACATCGATGCTTATCAAACCCAACTGATTAATCGCACCCGCCGGGGACAGCTACTACTAGCAGGACAAACCCTATATGTATTAGAAGTGGAACCTGCTGCTTACGCTGCATTGGCTGCTAATGAAGCAGAAAAAGCGGCGCAGATTAACATTCTTGAAGTTCAGGCTGTAGGTAGCTTTGGAAGGCTTTACTTAGGTGGACAAGAACAGGATATTCTCGCAGGTGCTCAGGGAGCGTTAACGGCCATTGAAAGTGTAGCAGGTCGGGCAAATCCTCTGGGTGGGCGTCAGGAGTAAAGGAGATAAAATGGCAAATCGAGAGCATCTAGCTTTACTCAAAGCAGGTGCAGTTACATGGACTGAGTGGAGAAAGAAAAATTCCCACATTGAACCAGACCTCAGCGCCGCCAATCTGCAAGGCGATAACCTCAGAGGCGCAAACCTCCAGGGGGTAAACTTGAGAAGAGTGGATTTGGGTAATGCTTTACTGGTGCGAGCAAACCTCAGTGGTGCTGACCTCAGTAGTGCCAACCTCTACAAAGCCTTACTCGTTGAAGCTAACCTGAGTGCGGCTAACTTCAGTGTTGCTAACTTGAGTGGTGCTATTCTTAGGCAGGCTGATTTGAGTCATGCCAATCTGATTGGAGCCGACTTGAGTGATGTGGATCTTAGAGGTGCTGCGATCGCTCATGCTAATCTAATTGGAACTGACTTAAGAGGTGCTAACTTGAGAGATGCCGATTTGGGTGCAGCAAAGCTGATGCGGACTAACCTTTCTTTTGCCAATCTCATTGAAGCTAACTTGATTGCAGCTGACCTCAGCGAGGCAAGTTTGTACGAAGCAGAAATGTTGGGAGCTTATCTTTACAAAGCTGACCTTTACAAAGCTAATCTGAACAAGGCTCACCTCACTGGTGCATACCTGTTGCGGGCTAACCTCAGTGAAGCCGACTTGAGTCAAGCTAACTTAAGTTGGACTAACCTCAGAAGCGCAAATTTGGCAGGAGCGAATCTCAGAGGAGCTAACCTTAGAGGAGCCGACCTTAGAGGAGCCAACCTCACCGGCGTAAATATTCAGGAAGCAATTATGCCTGACGCTTCAAAACACAATTAGCGCTCTTTTATTACTCTCGTCAGATTAAATTTGAAACCCTATTTTAGCGTTAGTCCGCGCAGGCGGACTTTGCTTGTGTAGCCGCGATTTCTAATCGCTTGGATTCTTCTCTCTCCAGAGTCATAGAAGAGCGTTAGGTTACGCGGTGTGCAACTTTCTCTCAAACCTAACCCCCAGCCCCTTCCCTACTAGCGTTGGGGAGCAGGACTTAAAGCCTCTCCCCGCTTTGGGGAGAGGAATGGAAGTGGGGTTTCAAGAATAAGTCGCACATCGCGCTAGGTTACAACAAAGTAATTAATTGACCTTGAGATTGAACGCACCCCATCTAAATCAAAGATTATACATGGGGATTGGTGCGCTAAGAAGCTGAAATACTTCTTGAGCGTTACCAGGGCTACTGGCGTTCTCAGTGTGTCGTTAGAACTTTCGCTTCCGAACACCCTAGTAAAAAGTCATTATTAGTAATACTTTTTACTGATTATAAATAATTAGTGAAATTGGTCTATGTCTCCAGCTATAAAGCTTTTACAGTACCGCAAAAACTAATTCTTAGAATAATAGCATGAAAGAATAGCTGTTGCTGCGCGTTTTATACTGGTTTCGCTTACCCCACCTCAAATGTAGATATTTTTATAGTATTTTTAGGTGGGGACTGCACGAAACATTTCTGTTCAATTTTTGGAGTTTAAGTAGTCGGACAGAATTAATTACACAATGTCAAAAGCGAGTGTAACCTTCGTGGAGCGCCTTATAAAGAAGTGAAAGGTTCCCAATGGCTGTAAATATTTTTGTCCAGCTACTGAAAGTTTTTCTCAGAATTTTAAATATATCATAAAGTACACATACTATATTTTAAAGATTTGGTAAATAAGTTGACGTGACCTTTCGCTCATGGTAATTAAATAGTTACATCTAAAAATTAAAAATATTCTCAAAAAAACCAAAGCAAATCAATATTTGACATAGTACACTGTGGCGAAAGTTTGCCTGGATTTAACAACGGACTTGAGCAATTTGTTGTCTAGTTAATTGAGATGGTAGCTAGATTTACGCCGTGCTGTACTAGTTACTTACCATTTGCGTAATCGAATAACCAAATCAATAAGGGACTTCCAAGAAATAAATTATCCATCTTGTGGGGTGGGTATCCTGCCCGCTCTGAGTATAGTCCGGCTGTTCGCGTAGCGGCACGTAGTGCGGACACCCATCCCACAAAAAAATTTGGGATATTTTTTGATTTGGAAGTCCCTTAATTAATACTTTGTAAGTAGTATCAACTAGGTTAATAAGTTTATCTGCATCTAAATTTACAATTCAAATTAATCCACATTGAACTGATAAAGAGTTCTTTGACTGAGGGCGAACTTAGGCATTAATTATAATTTCAGGAAAAATAATAAATATGGCAGTTATTTACGGAACTACATCTGCTGACACAAGAAATGGAACTTCGGGAGATGACACGATATATGGTTGGGCTAATGGTGGTAATGCCAATAGTCTTTCCGGTAACGACACCCTAAATGGTGCGGCGGGTAACGATAATCTCTTTGGTGGGACGGGAAACGACAGTTTAATCGGTGGACTAGGCAATGATACACTTGATGGCGGCTTGGGCACTGACAACTTAAATGGCGGAGTAGGCGATGACACTTACATTATTGATAGTGCTGCTGATATCATTACCGAGGCTGTGAATTCAGGCACAGATACCGTCCAGTCTTCTGTCACCTACACACTAGGTATCAATCTAGAGAATCTGAGGCTCACCGGGACAGGCGCCATCAACGGGACAGGTAACAGTCTTAACAACTTCATCTTTGGTAATAGTGCTAACAACACTCTGAATGGAAGAGCAGGCAGTGACACCCTAGATGGTAATTTTGGTAATGATACCCTCAATGGTGAGGATGGTAATGATAGTCTACAGGGCGGACCTGGCAATGACATACTCAATGGTGGGTCTGGAGACGATATCCTCATCGGTGCTTGGCCTGGTAGTCCACTGTCACCCGGATTAGGGGAGATTGATACCTTAACTGGCGGTGCTGGGCGAGATAGATTTATCCTTGGGGATGCTAAAAACGTCTACTACGACGATAAAAACACTACGACTGCTGGTTTTGGGGACTTAGCTACTATTACTGACTTCAACAGTAGTGAAGATCGAATAGAACTCAAAGGCCCCCCAAAGGACTACCGCCTACAAGTTGTTGGAGCCAACACACAAATATTCTTAGACAAACCTGGAGCAGAGCCAGATGAAATTATCGGTATTGTACAGGGCGTAGTCAACCTCAGACTTGATAGTGACTACTTCCTTTTCTATGAGCGGGAAAATGCTGGACAAGCTACAAACAATACACTAGCCAGCGCTGAAGGATTGGGTTCTTTATCATCCGGCTCAAACGTTAATATCTCAGGTGAATTAGTAACAGTTCAACCAGGGAACAAGCCCGATTTCGACTTTTTTACATTTTCTCTAGCAAGTCCAAAAACTGTTACTATCAGTACAGTAACAACCGATGATACAGTTATCGGACTGTTTAACAATGCTGGGACTTTACTGAAAAGTGACGATGATAGTGGCGCTGATTTTGGGTCATTAATCACCGCTTCACTAGGTGCTGGTACATACTCCATTTCAGTGAGTAAATATGCTTTATTTCCTCAAGATGGCGGAACTTTCTCTGGCTCTAGTGACAGCAACTCTGCTCCTTATACCCTAGGAGTCAGTTTGTCATAAGAATAGAATAATAGCCATTACTAACTCCACCCTGTAAGCTCTAAAGATTTTTCCCTCATCAAGAAGATTTAGGAACAAAATCATCTGACTATTTTATCAAGAAAATAATGAATAAGACTAAATCATCCAACCAAGTTCAACGCAGATTTACCGATCAGTTCGCTCTAAAACGGTTCTTTTTCGCCGTTCAAGCAGTGTTATTTACAATAACTCTGTTATTTACAATAGTTATATCAAGTCATAGCACTATTGGAGTAAATCCTACACCTGTAGCCCTGCGTCCTGATATTCAGGTTCGCAATATTCTGAATACGTTATCAGACTCTCCTTCTGTTCGGATTGTAAAAGATCCACGAAACAACACCCTTTATTACCTCAAACAAAATGGTGACATTTATCAAGTCAATTTAGGCTCCTCTACTAGTACACTTGTGTACAACTCTAGCAATCATAATGTCGGTGAAACTCAAGGTATGGCCATTGGTCCTAACGGGACAATTTATTTGGTTGGCAATGCAGACCTGGTGAATAACCAGACCAAAGCAATTATTGTTAAAGGCGTAATTAATTCGGCTACAGGACAGCGTATCTGGTCTGTCTTAGCTAAGAGTACAGGTTATCCCAAAAGCAAAACAGCTTATGACCATCGCTTCAACGGCGTGATTGTTAGCCCAGATGGTAATTATATCTATGTGAATAGCGGTTCTCGTACCGATCATGGTGAGGTTCAGTCTGTTGATGGTCTATATCCTGATACTCGTGAAGTAGGATTAACCGCCTGTATACTCCGCCTTCCTACTAATGGTACAAATCTCTTTCTTGCAAACGATCGAGCAACCTTAAAGACAGCCGGCTATATTTTTGTAGAAGGAACACGTAATACTTTCGATATGGCTTTTGCACCCAACGGGGATTTATTTGGCACAGAAAATGGTCCCGATCGCGATATGTCAGAAGAATTAAATTGGCTACGTCTAGGTGGTAATTACGGCTTTCCCTGGCGGATTGGTGGGACAGATAATCCACAACAATTCCCCAATTATAACCCTGCTACTGACCGATTGTTAAACCCCAAATTTGGCGCAGTCACAAAAGGCTACTATCGTAACGATCCAACCTTTCCTACTCCCCCTCTAAACTTGATTGAACCAATTCCTAATCTTGGCCCGGATGCAGACAATTACCGCGATCCTGTAGATGGTCAAGTCAAAGATGCTAGTGTTGTTGGTCAGAATTTTAGCACTTTTACAGCACACCGTTCTCCTTTAGGCTTGGTTTTTGATACACTAGGAGTAATGAGTCCAGAATTCCAGAGAGATGGATTCATGTTGAGTTGGACACCAGGCGATCCTACTGGCGAAACATTAGCAGGCCCTTTTAAAGATGCCAGCCAAGACTTACTGCATTTAAAGTTAACGAAAGTCGGAAATACCAACTATAAACTTAACGCTACGCGCATTGCCGCAGGTTTTAGTAATCCCATTGATTCTGAGATTATCGGCAATAAGATTTATGTTATAGAATATGGTGGAAACCAAGGAATCTGGGAAGTCTCTATACCCACTACCTAAAGCAGATTGGGTATTTTTGGATTACTTATAGGAATTACGCAAAACTATATGCGCTCTGAGTCATTTTCAGATGATGTTTTAAAAGTATTTTGCTGTGATTTTAGGCATTTAAATGATCCCTCCGAACAAGCGTTAAAAAGGCTACCGTGTTTATCGAATCACAATCAGTCTGTGGAATTACCCCACCCTAACCCTCCCCTTTCTAAGGCTACGGTGTACACACAAGTATTCTAAAGTTATCCCACAGGCGTTTTGATCCCCCCAACCCCCCTTAAAAAGCAGGGCTGTTTCATTCGTTCAGATCAGAATTTTGTCAAGAGTATCAACCAGAAAATTTAGTGAGTTGGTAATCGAAAAATTACTGTTTCAATCGGTAAATTTAAGTGCGATCGCCTGGTTTTTGACCCAATTAGAGTGTTTAAAAACCTGATTTTTTTGACTGATACGCTTGTAAATTAAGGTCTTTTGGGGAATGAATCAGCCCTGCCTTAAAAAGGGGGGCAAAAAGTTCTTAAAGTCCCCCAATTTATCGGGGGATTTAGGGGGATCTTCAACGGTTTTGGTTTTATAGAAAGATGTGTGTACACTATAGCCTTTTTAAGGGGAGGGAAAGAGATTTCTGGTTTCCCCCCAATATATCGGGGGGATTAAGGGGGGTAAATGCCTTGGGCTTGACCATTGGCGTTCCTGGAAGATTGCGTGATGCAAAAAAAGCAATAATGCTATAATATTTCAGGAAATACAGTAAGATTTCCTTGACTTCACAGCATTTGAATCTAGAATAGATATTCAAATGTCTGAGTACATAGCTGGAGAGGTGTCCGAGTGGTTGATGGTGACGCACTCGAAATGCGTTTTGGGGAAACTCAACGGGGGTTCGAATCCCCCCCTCTCCGTTCAAAAGATGACGAATTAGTTAATAGGAGCTAGCGCGGTGCTGAACTCACTACGCTGCTTCACCAAAATTCAAAGTTAAAAATCTAAAATTGACTAGGGAACTTCCAAATCAAAAAATACTCAACTACTTCTTGTGGGGTGGGTAATTTATTTGTTGGAAGTCCCTAATTATTATCATCTTGTGGCTTTTCCTCAAACTTGTGAACATTCTGGGGGTGACTATTATTTGGTGAATTTTGCTTTTCCACCGTTGGTACTACTACAGCAGAAGGATCTGATTGTTTGGATTCCGTTAATGGTGCTGCTGGTATAACCACAGGTTTTGACGGACTCACGGGTTGAGGGAAGGGAGAATTTTGACCAGAGGCGGGTAAGTTATTTTGTGGGAATGGTGCGGGTGAAGCCTTACGAGATGAGCGGATCGCCCGTAGTTTCTCCACTAGCGAGGGTGTGGGTGAAACGCTCGGTGCAGGTGTAGATTGT
Organism: Nostoc sp.; assembly: GCF_036917815.1. GTDB lineage: Bacteria > Cyanobacteriota > Cyanobacteriia > Cyanobacteriales > Nostocaceae > Nostoc. Next base: position 38,631 of record NZ_JBALEK010000061.1, read on the forward strand.
TCGGAATTGCCGCGTTGCAATTCTCCTGTAGGGCTGGGGCGGGAAGATTCTTGCTGGGGAGAACGACGATTGCGCCGGCGCTGCTTGGAATTAGACGCAGGTGCTGTTTCGGTTCTTGAGGTGGTGTTAGTATCTTCACCTTCGGGTGAAGATGTTCTATCGAAGTTAGGCACTTTCGCGCCTGGTTCTGGAGTTGGCTGTTCAAAAAGCGGCTTTGTAGTTGGCTGTTGCGGAGATTTGGGTAATATGCTCGTGATCCCAAAACCTGCTGTAGCCGCAACTAGAGCTACACCTATACCAATAAGTAGCTGTGATGACCCCAGCTTTTTAGCTACTACTGATCCCTTAGCCATGCCTGGGTTGGGCTGCGCTAACGCAGATGGTCTATTAATCCGATTTTGGGCAGTTTTCCCCATTACAGTTGCTGCCTGCTGTGCAGATAAATTGACAGTTGGCACTGCGTAAGTAGCTAAAGCTTGCGGTGTCGTATTCAACCCATTTCCAGGTAGCAGTTGTAACCACTCAGCAACCGTCGCTGGCCGAAAACGAGACTCTACCGCCATACCGCGCATTACCGCCTGGTTGACAGCAGCACTCAAGTGTGGTTGCAGTTCGCGGGGGGAAGCCATAAGTTCGCGATCGCGCAATAATGCTGGTATGGGAACTTGGGCTGTCAACAGTGCATACAAGGTTGCTGCTAAACCATAAACATCTGTGGCAGGTGTGCGTGCTGCTTGCGTCAAGTACTGCTCAATGGGAGAATAACCCTCAGAAACCAAACCCGTATGAGTCTGCCGCACACTGCCATTAAATTCTCTGGCAATGCCAAAATCAATTAATACTACTTCCTGCGTTCCCTGACGAAGAATGATATTATCTGGTTTGATATCTCGGTGTAACAAACCATTGTTGTGTACTACCTGCAAAGCTGCCCCAATTTGCCAGATGTAATGAATTGCTGTGGTTTCAGGCATTGGTATTCCTGGTAATACAAATGCGTCTCCCAAGGTTTCGCCAGGAATGTATTCCATCACCATGTAAGGCAGTCCAGATTCCACAAAAAAGTCACTAACTCTGACTATATTTGGGTGGATACACGTAGCTAATCGTCTGGCTTCATCTTGGAATTGGCGCTCAAATTTGGCAAAATCAGGATGTTGTTGCAGCCGTTCATTGATGGTTTTCATCACCACCTCCTGATCCAAGTAGTGATGCGTAGCTTTAAACGTAATGCCAAAGCCACCCCGCCCTATTTCTTGAATTAGGGTATATTTTCCATCCTGCAAAATTGTGCCTGCTAACATAAAGAGTCCTGAGTCCTGAGTGAGCAGATAAGTAGCGAGTCCTGAGTCTTGAGGGATTTCCCAAAAATTTTCCCACATTTGTTATAGGGCAGGGTTCTTGCCTGTCTATCTTAGGGGATAATTTAGTTGTTGGAATACCTGAAGTGAGAAAGACCTCCCCATGATCACAACAGTTTTATCTTTCTCAGATGATAACGCGGGGAGTGCGGCAAGCCGAAAGCGGAAGACGGGCTAATACCAATTCTGGATGAAGATACGCTAAAGTTTTATTGCTTTACAAAAACGACAAATTGCTAGATGATAGCAACGAAAGGGAAAATGATTAGTAAATATCTAATTGTTTAACTCTCGGTTGTGGTGTGAAAATCCTGTAATACCACGTCTGGCATAAGATAAGTCTCAGAAAGATGACAGTGACTAAAGTCACACGAGTCGCTTATATCTCAGCGGCTCAAGCCACTGAGTTTTACGCTTACCGGCTGTTCCTATAAAATGCCCAGTTGGGGCTTTTGCCAACAATATTATTGAAACGGCTGGGCGTTTTATTTTTTGCATATCTCCAAACTACGCTAGCTAAAATTAGGCTTTTTGAAGAATGGGGTGAAACTTCACGATTCATTAACGCAGAGTTAGGCGAAAAGGGCGATTTAATAATTATTGAGCAAGATGGGGGCAAAGCTGCGATGCCTAGGTTGGTAAACTACGCATATTGGGGCGATGAAGACGATGAATTTAAAGAAGATTTGGATTTTAGATGTCTCTGAAATCTAAAATCCAGAATCTATAACTCTTACAGTTGCCGTACTAATGGCTGACCATCTTTGACTTCTCCAACTAAAACTAAATCGACACAGTTAACGAAGATACCATTTTCCAAAACGCCGGGAATGTTATTTAATGTCTTTTCTAATCCAGCTGGATCTTCAATAGAGTCAAATGTGACATCTAAGACAAAGTTACCTTGGTCAGTGATCACTGGCCCAGCTTTTCTTACACCCATGCGGAGTTCTGGTTTGCCACCGAGTTTTTTGATGGCATTGGTAACAGGAGTAATTGCCATTGGAATCACTTCCACGGGTACAGGGAAACTAGAACCCAAGCGGTCTACTAACTTACCACTATCTACCACGACAATAAACTGTTCTGCCAGGTAATCTACAACTTTTTCGCGGGTATGTGCTGCACCACCGCCTTTAATCAAATTCTTGTGCGGATCGACTTCATCTGCCCCATCAATGGCAATATCGATGTGGTCAACAGCATCTAAGGTGGCGAGAGGGATGCCGTACTGCTTCGCTAGCACTTCTGACTGAAAGGAGGTGGGTATACCAATGATATCTTTGAGTTCACCAGACTTGAGGCGATCGCCTAAATACTGAATCGTATATGCTGTAGTTGACCCCGTACCCAACCCGACAATGGAACCCGACTTGACTAGGGCGGCGGCGGCTTTGCCAACTTCTTGCTTCATCAACTTTACGGGATCTGCTGCTGCGGTCATTGCCAAAACTCCTGAAAAACTGACTATAGTCCATAGTAGTGGGCAGATAACGCCAAAAGATGAAAGGTAAAAAACAAGTTTTTGCTAATTTCTATTTCCTTGATTAGGGACTTCCAAAAAATAAAACATCATATTATCCCGGATAAAGGAGATGACTAGTGGAAGAGTAGTGTATTGTAATATACAAAAATATGGACATAGCTACGTACATTTACCCGACTTTTGAGCAACTTCTCGCTGAGATTGACCCGAAAGTAGCAAATACCTTTACGGTGGAGCAATTAGAAGCGATAAAAAGTGGTTTTGCCTCTCGTGGTTGGACACGTCATCCTTTAGATATAAGAGTTTCAGTACCAATTCCCAAATTAAGGTTTTATCTGGTGTTGCTAGCAGGTTTAGAACGTCGCTCTCAAGTGCGTTTACGTTCTGAAAAAAGTTTATATCCCTTTTGGACTCCTACCAATATCTTGTTCCTCATAGGATTTCTAATCATTCTATCGACTTCTAGCTACACTATATTTTCTTCTGCATTGTCTTCACTGACTCCTATATCTAGCTCCTTTTACCCTACTTCAATTCCTTGGATTGACGATAAATCAGAATGTGAACACACTGGTAGAATTTGGAATAATGGGAAGTGCTGGGATTCTGAACACAGTCCTAATTTTTAAAGTTGATAGCCACACTTTACATAGCTGGAGCAACATTGCCCACACTAAATTCGTCACTAACTGAGTTACAGGTTATTAGGAATACCAAATTTTGCGTTAACCTCAGTAACGTAGTTTTTTAAATTCACGTTAGCAGCTAAAAGTGGTTATGGTGATGCGTCAGCTTTCAATTACTCTATCTTTGGTAGCACTACTACAAAACTTGCCAGCAATTGCTCAAGCGCCAGAATCTCCTTCTGGAATCCCATCTGATTCCATTCAACAAGTAATTGCTGCCAAATGGATGACAAACTTTTCTGATGGTAAGTTTTATGCAGAAAGGTTACTGAGTAGGGCAGAATTAGCGTCGATTATGGTAAAAGCATTTCGGCTAGATAAAAGACAAGCTGTTACTAAAGAAAATTTAGCGATTCCAGACGTTCCTCGTTCTTATTGGGCATTTAATGATATACAGATAGTCTTAAAAACTGACATCATGAAGGGCTATCGGGGCGATGAATTCTTCCCTAATCAAAAGGTGACAAGGGCAGAAGCTCTGGCTATTTTTGCCCAGGCTTATGGTGTATTTCAGTTTCCTGATGACGCTGTGAATGAGATTTTGGCTACACATCCAGATGAAAAGTCTATCCCAGTTTGGGCGAGAAAAGCGATCGCTACAGTAGTTACCGAGGGATTTATTAACACAGATGCTCAAGGCAATATTTCCCCATTAAAACCCGTCACCCGTGGGGATATGGCTTATGTATTGAGTAAATATTTGCAACGCCAAAAGCAACAACCCGAAACACCAGAAGTTCCCATTATTCCAAATAGCCCACAATCTCCTTAGCTGAATTTTATTCAGTTAAAATCAGTTTTGACCCTGACTTCTATACTTGTCTCGAAGTTGGCGAAGATATAAGGAATTAGACTGTGTTGGTTGCTGCTGCACGTAATTCCCATAATTAGATTGTGGTAGTTGCGTTGATTGTTGCAACCCATAATTCCCATAATTAGATTGTGGTAGTTGCGTTGGTTGTTGCAACCCATAATTCCCGTATCCCGCAGAGTTTGTGGGTGTGACAACGCCTTGACTCAGATTGGGGCTAGAGTAAGGTGTAATATTACTTGGTGCGACAGAGTTAATTGGGGGCGTTATTGGTGCTACATTCGGCACTACCTGACCACTATTTAAATTATTGTAGGGATTTTGCGGCAAGTTCGTACCCGTTGACGTATAACCTGCACCAGTATTTAACCGATTACTTGGCAATACCTGACCGTTATTTAAATTACCGTAGGGATTTTGTGGTATACTCATGCCCGTTGACGTGTAACCTGTGCCAGTATTTAACCCATTACTTGGTAGAGAATTTTGACTGGGTAAGCTGTTGATAGGTGGCATCAGCGTTGTTCCTGGGTCAGAAACTTGCCCCAAGGTATTTGTCTGAGTTGCGGTACCATTGAAGCTAGACAATTTCTGATTTGTCGATTGGTTGAGCGCCCCTTGCAGAGGGCTGAGAGGGAGAGCATTTTGATTTTTGTTGGTTTGATTAGTGAATCCAATACCCAGGTCAGAGGATGTTTGTTCTCCCTCTGCTGTTTCAGACGGTGTATTTAAGGTCTTGATACCTAGAAACTGGTTATTACTATCACCTGTCCCAGTACGCAATAAATTTTGTGTTTGGACAACAAAGGGATTTTTTACCTCTGGAGAGTTGTCGCTATTAACGGCTAAACCAGGATTTAACTTGGTATCACTATCAGGCTTTTGTTTGTTAGCTATATCATCTAATAAGTCTGTACTCTTTTTTGCCTCAGTCTTTTCTTTCGGGGTATTTGCGGTTGATGAAAGACTTCCTTGCTCAAAGTCATTAAATAAAACTGGCAAGTTATCAATATCTGCTGCGATCGCTTTGTTTTCTTCTGACAGAGAGGAATCGGCAGGTTCTTGTGAAGCAACTTGTTTTTTTTGCTTATAAACGAAGATATCTGGGTTTGACCAGTATTCCCAGGTTATTAGCCCTACTAAAGATAAAAAAATTGCAGTTCCCCAAAAAGCAGGTCGCCCAAGATTCCATAACCTGGCTTTGAGATAGCGTAAGTAGGCGGGAGGATAATGACGATTTGACATAGGATTGGTAATTTAAATTTACTATAAATTGGTAAAATTTGAGGAAATGTTTGATTCTTTTACTTGCCTGAGCTGGAAATATCTCAACTTAAGTTTGATGATGATTTCATCCTAACTTCTCAATAAATGATTAGTCATTAGCAAGTCAAAAATTTACGCTCAGAGGCTTAAGCAGTTTTCATGTATTTAAACCACAATTATCAGACAAGACCTAACCCCCAGCCCCTTCCCTTGTTGGGAAGGGGAGAAAATCAAAGCCTCTCTCCTCCGAGGAGAGAGGTGTATTTGTTTATTTGCCTGAAAATCGCTGTAAGCAGCCGTAAAACCTTTTTAGTGGGTATGCTCGTGCTTGTTATATGCTTTAGTCTAGTAAGCGTGCGTTCATTTGGGCAATCAATTATGACATCAGCACCCCAACTGCTCACCGACCCATTTTTGCAACTACCAACTGAAACCTCTGTGCAAGTAGTTTGGTTTACTGAGTTTGCTGGTGTTAATCACACAGTCAGCTACGGGGAAAATCTCAAACACACTGCAAAGGCAAATACTAGCAAACTCACTCGCACGCGTGAAGACCAAGAATCAAGAGTTGCAAACCAAACCAAAGACGGACAAGTTTATCAAAAACCCGTCCAGCGTGATATTTGGCGACATCAGGCTGAGGTGACTGGGTTAACTCCTGGTGTGCGGGTAAACTATCGTGTCACGAGCGCGCGAAAAGAGGGCGAGAGTGTTGAGAGTGATGTTTTTACCCTCGCAGCTACTCCCAAGTTAGATACACCACTAAAAATTCTACTTACCTCTGACCATCAGTTAAAGCCGATGACATCTGCAAATCTGCAAAAGGTGGTAGAAACAGTTGGACGAGTTGATGGAGTGTGGTTTGCTGGTGATTTGGTCAATGTTAGCGATCGCGCCTCAGAATGGTTTGATGATAACAGTGGTGGTGCCTTGTTTCCCGGTTTACAAGGTCGTGCTAAATATGAAATGACGCACAACGACGTTAAGACAACCTACACTGGTGGACAAATAATTCAACACGCACCCATGTTTACTTGCATTGGCAATCATGAGGTAATGGGGCGCTTTGCCAGGATGGGAAGTTTAAATGGTGAATTTGATGATACAATTCCCCGTGTCGTTGCTCAAAAAATCTACCCGAACAACTCTTTAATAGATAATTCTTTTAATACTAATACTTATGAAGAGATTTTCTCTTTACCAAAAAGTAATGAGGGTGGAAAAAGGTATTATGCAGTTAGCTTTGGTGATGTGCGTTTGGTGGTACTGTTCGCTACGAATATGTGGCGCACTCCCAAGCTAGATGGAAAGCATAAGGGTAGATATCGAGAAGCAGAAAATGATTTAAATAATCCTGAGAATTGGGGTTATGGACAGCTAATTTATGAGCCAATTGCTAAAGGCAGTAAGCAGTATAATTGGCTAGAGGCAGAACTCAACAGCCCTGAGTTTAAACAAGCAAAATACAAAGTTGTAATGTTCCATCATCCACCCCATACTTTGGGTGATAATATAGTTCCTCCTTATACACAACCAGTACAAATAATTGAACGGGATGATCATAATATCAAAGCAGTGCGTTACGAGTATCCCAAAGACGCAGATTATATTATCCGCGATGTTGTCCCAATACTGGAAGCGGCTAATGTGCAATTGGTATTCTATGGGCATTCCCATTTATGGAACCGCTTTGTTAGCCACGGTGGAATGCACTTTCTAGAAACATCTAATGTGGGTAATACTTACAGTGCTGCTTGGGGTGAGAGAAAGCGAGAAGTGCCAATTGGATATCAAGAAGATTATGTTAAGATTGGTGATCCTAATGGGTTAGAACCGATAGTACCAACAATTGCTCCCTTGTTGGGCGAAAATGGAAAGCCGATGCCTTATATTGCGAGTAATGATATTACAGTTTTTAGTATCTTTGATACGGGGACTGGTACCATAAGTAGTTATCGTTTTGATACTCGCAAGCCTGATTCGCAAGTATTAAAGTTTGATGAATTTAAGTTGAATCTTCAGTGATTGATTGAATAGACCTATTGCAAAAGTCCTCTTAGAGGTTGTTTGAAAAGTATTTCCCTGTGATTTTAGGCACTTTGAGATCCCCCCTAACCCCCCTTAAAAAGCAGGGCTGATTCATTCCCCAAAAGACCTTAATTTACAAGCGTATCAGTCAAAAAAATCAGGTTTTTAAACACTCTAATTGGGTCAAAAACCAGGCGATCGCACTTAAATTTACCGATTGAAACAGTAATTTTTCGATTACCAACTCACTAAATTTTCTGGTTGATACTCTTGACAAAATTCTGATCTGAACGAATGAAACAGCCCTGCCTTAAAAAGGGGGGAACCGGAATCAAAGTCCCCCTTTTTAAGGGGGATTTAGGGGGATCTCAAATTTTTGATACCGACAAGAGGACTTTTCAAACATCCTCTTAGAGGTTGTTTGAAAAACAAGTTATCGAATCACAACCAGTCTGTCGAATTACCCCACCCTAACCCTCCCCGATATATTGGGGAGCCACTGCGTTGGGCGGCTTTGCCGACTTGAAGCATGTGGCGTGAGGGAACTAGATTTCCTGTTTCCACCCAATACATCGGGGGGATTAAGGGGGGTAATTCGACTTGTGTATACACCGTAGCCTTATAAAGACAAATTGGTTACGAAAAAAAGCGGCTAAAAAGTAACCACCCGCAAAAATAATTGGCGCTTGGCAAGCAAATTTGCAATTGATGTGATAGTCTTTTTATATGGGGAATCAAGACTTTCGATTGCACAGTCATGTCGTCCAAGAGAAATGATATAAACTCAAAGACCACACATTCGCCTTGGCAGATACAATGCTTAAATCCGCTACGGCTTTTTGAAACTAAGAGACAAAGCCAATGAAGTACGATCTTTATTGGGAACCAAAATTTAGGCAACCGTGTTGCTGGTGAGGCGTTGCTAGAACACGTTATTGGAACAGCTGAACCAGAGAATAGTACACCTGATGACATCAACTTAATTGGTGAACATAATATCGCAGGTGCAATATGGAATGTTCTACCGTTATTGGAGAATTTAGGTATCAGAGTTTTGGCAAAAATTACAGGCGATGCTATCTACAAAGAAGTTTGCTATGCCCATCGTGCCAAACTTAACGTCATCCTCTCGTATGCTGCTTTTTACAATCCTGTGTGGGAACAAGTATACCAGCCAGCGCCCTGGGAAGTAGGAGTAGAGGAAGCAAGAAATTCTCCAGAGGAGGAAATTTGATGGCGATTATTAGCGTTACGAGTACATCTGTTGCAGTTAATCCCCTGAAGCAAAGCCAAACTGTGGGTGCAGTTTTAGCCTTTTTGGGGTTGAAGGGAATCATGCCTTTATTACACGGTTCTCAAGGCTGTACTGCTTTGACTAAGGCGGTATTAGTACAACATTTCCGTCAGACGATTCCCCTTTCCAGTACAGCAATGACCGAAGTTGCAACCATTTTGGGTGGCGAGGAAAGAGTTGAACAAGCAATCTTGACTTTGGTGCAAAGATCCAAACCAGAAATTATTGGTCTTTGTAGCACTGGACTGGTGGAAACCAGAGGCGATGATATGGGGCGCTTTGTCAAGGAGATTCGCCACCGTCACCCAGAACTGGATTATTTACCAATTGTGCTTGTCTCTACACCGGATTTCAAAGGTACATTACAGGATGGCTTTGCTGGTGCAGTTGAGAGTATAGTCAGGGAAATCCCCCAAAAAGGCTCCAAGGAAGACGCTTGTACCACACAAATCACTATTTTGGCGAGTTCTGCCTTCACACCAGGGGATGTACAGGAAATCAAAGAGATTGTTACTTCCTTTGGACTTGTACCTATTGTTGTACCTGACCTTTCTGGATCACTAGATGGTCATATAGAAGATTCTTCTAGTGCCATTACAGCTAATGGCACAAATGCAGCACAGTTGCGCTCAATTGGTAGCTCTGTATTCACTTTGGCACTAGGTGATAGTATGCGAGCTGGGGCACAAATTTTGGAGCAGAGATTCAATATACCCTATGAGGTATTTGGTGAACTGACGGGACTAACAGCTGTAGATAAATTCCTGCAAGCTTTGGTGGATATCAGTGGTGTCAGCGTACCGGAAAAATATCGCCGTCAACGCCGTCAGTTACAATATATGATGTTGGAAAATCACTTTTACTTTGGTTGCAAGCGAGTGTCTTTGGCGCTGGAACCAGATTTACTTTGGTCAACAGTTGCTTTTTTGCGATCGCTAGGAGTTGAGATTCACGCAGCAGTGACAACAACACGCTTTCCTCTGTTAGAAAAACTGCCGATCAAGAGCGTTACTATCGGCGATTTGGAAGACTTTGAGCAATTGGCGGTTGGGTCTGATTTGCTAATTACCAACTCTCATGGAGTGGCGATCGCTCAACGCTTAAAAATTCCTCTCTACCGTCAAGGGATTCCCATTTTTGACCGCTTAGATCATGGTCAGTTTACCAAGGTTGGCTATCGAGGTACCATGCAACTTTTATTTGATATTGGCAATCTGTTGTTACAGGAGGAAACAAAGGTTAAGCATTAAAAACAACCAACTCTAACTATTTATCAGCGAATTCAGACCTACATTGAACAAATACCGAAGCTGTTTTCCTAGCCGACCTTTTTGTACTACACAGTACCCCAAAAAACCTTTGCACCAAGGCTAGTCAATGCTTAGTTATCAGTGATTCGTAGAAACACTAAATCACAATTTGAAATTCCCAATTGTTACTTTCAGCAGGAAAGTTATAACTATGAACACAAGTTGGTATGAACAAGAGCTAGTCAAAGAATTCAAAACGGTTATTGCTCATTCTTTCCCACAAGTCGATGAATTGCTAAAACACTGTCATGTTAAACTCATTGAGTCTTATTGGGGAAGACCCCGTGTTCACTTTCTGCCATACTTCACAATTTATTGCCCTGAGAATCTGATTGCTGCTGTCAAAGCCCAGATATCTATACTCAGAGAAGTAGCAGAATATGCGGGATTAGTTGAGGTTGTCTGCCTAAATGCTACACATCTGCTGCGAGATCCGATGTCGAAAGTTAAGCAGACAGATCCTCGTTTGTGGTTAGAACTGCAATGGCTTGCAACACAAAAACAAGAACATTTACTATGATTTCCCGACTTAGGGTGCAACGACAAAAGTGCTTGTTGCGCCATCTTTTAATTGTTGATTATTAATACCTTTTTCTCGGAATGCTATCTTTTAGTAACATATTTAGTGCTACCAAAAGGTAGCACTTTTCAATGGGTAGTTTTACGACTTGTAACTATATTCCTCAATAGGAGTTACCTGACACACTAATACCCCAAGATTGCATTGTTGCTTTCCTGGGGTATTTTTTATGAGGGATACCCTGTATTTTAAAGTGTCACTTATTCTGTCATTTAAAGTGACCAAAAAAGTGTCACTTTATTTTAAGGGGTATAGCGCTCTTTTATTACTCTCGTCAGATTAAATTTGAAACCCTATTTTGGCGTTAGTCCGCGCAGGCGGACTTTGCTTGTGTAGCCGCGATTTCTAATCGCTTGGATTATTCTCTCTCCAGAGTCATAGAAGAGCGTTAGTCACCGAGCAAGGATACAACCTCTTCTAGTTTCTGCTTTGCCTTGTACAGGTTGATAAGCTTCTCTTGCTCCCATCTGTCAGGGGAACTGAACCGTTTACCTTCCATCGTCAGCTTAATTAGTGCTGCTTGCTCATCAGTGGGTGAATTCATTTGGTCAAGTGCTACGCCGATATTTTGAAAGGCTTCAAAAGTGAGCTTCCTTAATCCCTTACCTTCCTGTAGCTGGTGAAGGGCAATCGAGGGGAATGCCATTAACGAGGTAACGTAACTGACCTTGTAACCAGCATTGCCAGTTGGCTTGATGCCATACCGTCTACACAAATCTCTCAACTCAGCAATGGTTTTGATTTCGAGTTCTGACCGTGTGAACATAAAATAGAGTTACCCATTTGTAAAAGTGGTATCGGTAGGTAACAACTTTCTCAGGGTCAATTGCCTACCGATTTAAAACTCTAATCTCGTGCGCGCACGTTAATCAAGCGTTATTTACATCTCTCAACAATGCCTAACCCTAAAGGGAACTCAGATAATTTAAATCCATACGAAACGGACAGAGAGGAACCGTTAACGGCAAATCTCAGCTTTCGAGTTTCAGAGAAAATGAAGGAAGAGGTAAAGGCACAAGACGACCCACCTGAATTTTGCAGAGAAGCTATTCAAGAGAAACTGGATAGGAGTAAAGGGAAGTAATAGCCCCGGAAGAGATTAGATTTAAATACCTTAAGGTGGTTAAAACTAATCTGTTCAAGCGGCTGTCAGCGCGATCGCAATTGCTAAGACTTTCAATTGGCATTAGTGAAACTCCTGTCTGTGGATGCCAGGAAAGAGCGTTAATACTCTCAACCATAGAAATACACCATTGACTCAGAACAAAGGCATTCTAGGCGATTTTGGCGTGAGTTCTTAATTTTTGTTCAGTCAGCAAATATTAAAAGTATGATTATTGGCTATCTCATACCCTTTGTACAAAAGTGTCAAAAATAGTGACAGATTTTTTGACAGATAAAGTGACACTTTTCTACAGACATATACCACCAATAAAAAATTAGCCATATATACCCCTTAAAATAAAGTGTCATTTAAAGTGACCAAAATTATGTCACTTTAAATGACAGAATAAGTGACACTTTAAAATACAAGGGTATGTCCGATATTACGAAAAAAAACCTAGCATTTTATTGCTAGGCATAAAGTGTTGGAGTATTAGTTTAAAAACTATTGGCAGAATAGGATCTAATGCGTCTTGATTTCGTTACGATTTTAAGTTATCTCTGTCCTGTAGTAGTTTTCTCATCTCTTCCATCTTTTTCCACCAGATTATAAAGGAGAACCTTGGGAAATCGAGATTGAAGAAACATCAGATGATGAAGCCTAGTCAAACAGGTAAATAGACGAAAATTTGGTATTAATCAAGGCAGTCGTATTTCACAGACAGCTAGGGTATATCCTCGGTTTTTATCCACAAAATCAATGATTCACTATAGCGGTTCTCGGTTGAGTGGGGTTCTTCGGGTTTAATAAGTAATCAAGCGGACATGATATTACTACTCAGGACTGACTGTTACCAATAACTGTGCCGATACTGACTAAATTTTGTCAGCTTTTTACCAACTTATATGGTAAAAAGCTGAAAACCTGGTAATAATTCAGATAACAGTCTGAAAAATACTTGGACTAACTACAACTACTTTGTAGTACCCTTATTACCAAGTAAGTTGGCGTAAAAAGACATGACTACCAAATTATTTATTAAATTACTTGCGTATATTTTCTATATTAATTGATAGTAAAAATTCATATATTTTCTAACCGTAGCCATACAGATTAATTTAATTACTTGTTATTATTTACGTGTAAAGAAAAAACAGTAGGAGTCAAAAAATGCAAGTTAGCGCTCGTAATGCTCTCAAGGGAACTGTAAAAAACGTTATCGTTGGCTCTGTAAATACTGAAGTAACGATAGAAGTAGCACCAGGGGTAGAGGTGACTGCAATTATTACCAAATCATCAGCAGAAAATCTCAAACTTACTGAAGGTAAAGAAGTCCACGCCATAATTAAATCATCAGACGTAATTATTGCCGTAGGCTAAAGTAATTGTTGAGATTCTATTAAGGGGGGGCAATTAAACTGCCCCCTGTAAAGTGATGTCTCCGACGGGCTACGCCTACGGGTAGGTAACTTTTACTACAACTTTCCCATCAATAATATGTAGATAAACTAAACCAAAACTATTTAGTCTATTAGCTACATAACCAAATGTCTGCATAGGATTGCCAATAAATATGGGTTTCCCATAAAGCATAGAACACGCTGCAAGACTTTCTTTGGTTTCCAGACGGGCGTTATGGTACGGGCAATTCTCCCCACTGGCAAGTTTGCAGGTACTCATGTTGGTAGGTTAACTGTCCGGGAAAGTGGCGTTTTTGAAATGAGGACATTGAGAGGCAAAGTTAGTCCAGTTCGGCATAAGTACTGTAAATCAATTCATCGTCACGACGGCTATATGTATGGGTTTTCCACAAATGTCCTCTTTAATCAGTGATTAGAGGGATAGCGATCGCACCAGTAGGGCGAGGTAGTATATACGCACGAGTCCTTTCACACCGCCCAAAAAACCCAAAGGCAGCAGTTATAGATGCCGTAGTAATACCTGCATCAGCCATTCCTGTATATCCACCAGAAAGTAATAATATCTCAAAGACCTCGTAGCTTTGCTGTAGGGTTTATTTCATTATTCGCGTAGGCGTAGCCCGTCGTAGACATCACTATATTTGGGAGCAATGCGATTTGGTGAGATTGGACTTTAATTCTCAGTTACAAACCTAGATTCTCAATAAAAACAGTTATTTGGCTGCGATGCCTAGGTTGGGCTGCGCCTACGCACCCCTAAATATGTGATTTAGCACCTGAATTTTAAGCACCTCACTTTGCCCTATATTTGCACATAGCTCTCTTACCTGGAATAAATACCAACTTTACAGGTACTAAATCAGAAAAATGTATAGACAACTACAATACTTGCTACCAACTAGGTGGTAAATTTTACGACTGATAAAGAATTAAAAAGCGATGAACTTAACACCGAGTGAGTTAGAACGCTATCACCGCCAAATGATGCTTCCCAATTTTGGAGAAGCAGGACAAAAGCGCTTGAAGTCTGCAACGGTTTTGGTTACAGGTGTAGGGGGATTAGGCGGTACATCAGCTCTTTATTTGGCAGTAGCAGGTGTTGGGCGGCTAATTCTAGTTCGGGGTGGTGACTTACGGCTAGATGATATGAATCGTCAGGTTCTGATGACAAATGATTGGATAGGTAAGCCAAGAGTATTCAAAGCCAGAGAAACTCTGCAAGCTATTAATCCTGATATTCGGGTGGAAGCAGTTCATGATTACGTTACAAAAGAGAATGTAGACTCTTTAGTACAATCTGCTGATATAGCTGTTGATTGCGCCCACAATTTCACAGAGCGGAACTTGCTCAATGAGGCTTGCGTGCGCTGGCAAAAACCAATGGTGGAAGCTGCAATGGACGGAATGGAAGCTTACCTGACGACGATTATTCCTGGTGCTACTCCTTGTCTATCATGCTTGTTCCCAGAAAAGCCGGATTGGGATCAACGTGGGTTCGCGGTTCTCGGTGCTGTTTCTGGGACACTAGCTTGTCTTAGTGCATTAGAGGTAATAAAGTTGATTACTAAGTTTAGTGAACCGTTATTGTCACAACTGCTGACAATCGACTTGATGCGAATGGAGTTTGCCAAACGAAATTCTTATCACGATCCTTCATGTTTGGTGTGTGGTAGCAGTTCTTGCTCGGAAAATTCGTAAATAGTTGGATAATCGTAGCGATCGCGATCGCCACAACTTATCTACTTATTTCAAGCTATTCTGTAGCAATTATGACATCCGACGCTTTAATCACAGCGATCGCTTGTTTTCCCTCTTGAAGTTGGAGATGCTCTACCGACTCCTTGGTAATAATTGCAGTTACTTCCACCCCAGGTACAATTTCTAATATCACCTCGGAGTTGACTGCTCCTGGGTGAATTTTCTTAATAGTTCCTTTTAAGGAATTACGAGCGCTAACTTCCATATTTTGATCTTCCCTAGTTATAAGATAATTCTGAACTGAGTAATACTAACAACAATCAGATTGTTGGATTATCCTCATTTAGTGAGATATCTTCAGCCTTACAGAATAACTTAGATATGAGACCGCCAAAGTTAGCCGCAAACCTCGAAGAGTTTTTTTAAAACAAGGTTTATGTCCCAATCCCCTTCCAAGTTTTCCCAGTCCCCAGTCCCTTTTTCAACTCCTTGACAAATCTTCCATAATATCTGCTAAACGTGTGCAGCCTGGATACTTTGATTCTGCTAATAAAAACAGAGTGTAAGTGTCAAGATCACACAATGCCTGGGATGGCTTGGTAGTTACTCTGATTGCCCATACCCTCAATAGAGTAAATTATCCAACTTTCCACTCATCTACCGACTAGCGTAGGCATCGCATATTTTTTCTTCTTTTCCCTACTACACTTGTTGTCTAATTTGTCAATGCGTAAGTCCTGATGAATTAGTAATTACAAACTCATAATTGTTAGTTGTGACTCTAGAAAGCGCCAATTCGGTGAAAAATTACGTAAAAAGTTTTACTAATTAACCATAAGTCATATAAACGGTGCCAATTTCTTTGGTATTGCAAGTCTAAGTCAACTATTTGTTCAAAATCTGTGACTTGAGACCGACCATTTATTTGCCATTCGCCAGTTAAACCAGGCTTGACATTTAAACGTTGCCAGTGGCGTTTAGTATAATGGACAACTTCATCGGGTGTGGGCGGACGTGTTCCTACCAAACTCATTTCACCTACTAGAACATTCCAAAACTGAGGTAGTTCATCAAGACTAGAACGCCTCAAAAACTGACCCACTTTGGTTACTCGGAAATCATTTTTGTTTTTGAATATCAATCCGTTAGCTTCATTGTTAACTAAAGACTTTAATCGCTCTGCATTGCTCACCATCGAACGGAATTTGCGAATCACAAACGGGCAACCTTGAAGTCCATAGCGTTCTTGAGTGAAGAAAATAGGGCCGGGACTATCAATTTTAATCGCGATCGCTACAGGTACAAATACAATGGCTAGAACTAGTAATCCTAGTAAGCTACCTATAATATCTAAAGAACGCTTAAATTTAGACTTGACTGAGATATGTGGAGTAAATTGTAATTCTCTAGTTGTAGCACTTTGAATAATGCTACTTAATTGTTTGGGGTACATCATTCTTGACAAACTAAAGTGAGTCTATGTTGCTAATAGGTTTAAGTAGAGAAATGAATCTGCGTAAGATAAGAATGTTAAGAATTCAAAATTCTTGCATTAAAGACATTTTGCCTACGGCATGCTAACGGGAATTAAACATTTTTGAGGTAGAAACAAGCGTTTAACCCATGCACAGCAAAGGAAATACATCAAATATTCAAATTACTAATCTAATGCTTAATCTTTGGGTTTAATTATCCTCGTCTGTACGTGGTTTTTGCTTCAGCCTGTAAATTGGCAGAGGTATTACTAACTGGCTTTAATTACGAATTACGATTTATCAAGTATGAATGATTGAAGAATCTTCCGATTAATAATCAAATCACTGATTTGCCCAGATTTTATTGTCTATACAATATAGTATAAATACTATATTGTATATGTTTAGAAAAACCTTTGTCCCTCAATATGTTGGAAGTGATCGCCTTTGTTTGCTTTAATCTCATGTTTTGGCGTTTCTTCCATCATCAGCTTACCTTCTTTGTTTGATGCAGGCAAGAGGTTTATGGGGTCAGGAGTCACATTCACTACTGTTCCTAAAATCGAAGCACCACTGCGTTGTAAATCATCAATCATTTGTTGTGCGATCGCTTTAGGTGTAAAGTCAGGACGCACAACTAACACAACTCCATCCGTCTCACCACTTAAGGTCATCGTATCCGCGTAATCACGCAAAGGAGAGGTACAAATAATTACTAAATCATAAAGGGTCATTGCAGTCGCAATCAATTTTTTCATCGCCGTTGCTTCTATAACTTGGGCATGACGATTCGGGAATCCGCCATATGTCAATACATCAAGACCCTCGATCTCAGTGTGTTGTACCACAGACAGCAGCGATGCTTCTTCACATACAGCATCACTCAAACCAGGCTGAGCCGACAAGTTAAAAAAGTAGTGCTGTAATGGATTAGTCAAATCAGCATCAATCAGCAGTGTTCTTTTAGACAACATTGCTGCCACAGTTGCTAAATAGACACAGACACTCGATTTTCCCTCGCCACTGATACTACTACTGACGAGAATAGACTTCAGATGGTTTTTGTTATTGAGTTGTAACTTTTTGAGCAACCGACGATAAGGTTCAACTGCTTTTGGATTGTTCAAAAAGCGGTCTAACTGACCCGGTTGTATTCGTAATCGCTCGGTAAGATTTCCCAACACTGGTAGCTTAATCTGATCTTCTACTTCCTCTGCGCTGCCAATCTTTGTATTTAGCATTTCACCCAAAAGAATTACACCGATCGCTAACACTAAACCTGCTGTTGTTCCTAACAGCAAAATAACCATTGGCTTCGGGTTTGCAGGCGAAGTCGGAACGGAAGCCAGCCCGACAATATGAACATTACTGACGAGTTGCGCTTCCGCGATCCGTGCTTCTTCTAACTTATTTTCTAGTAACTTGAGAGTTGTGGCTTCCTGTTCGTGCCTACGGACTAAAGCAGAGAGAATTCGTTGCTTAGCAGGTAACTCAGTCACATCCGATTGCAAAGCAACTTTTTGGCTTCTGATAACTTTTAGCTTATCTCTTAATGCGTTGTACTCAATTTCGCCCGTAATGTACGTAGAGATCAAGCTACGGCTCAAGTCATCAGATGCAACTTCGTTTGCAGGAATCGATGATTCAACAGGAACAATCCGCCTAAGACTTTGATTATATAGAGCGCGTATCTCATCTCGCTTTTGAAGCAAGTTAATCACCAATGGATGTTGATCGGAGAAACGACTCCGAGCCTCAATAATTTGCGAGTCTAGTTCAACAAGCCTAACTCGCAAACCTTTAAGTTCGTCATCTTGACCAGCACGTGATGCTGTATAAGCACTTTGAATATTTTTGCTACCAATAACTTTTTGAAGTTGTTCACTTTTTCGTTGTGCTTCTTGAAGTTGTGCCATCAATGTGCGTTCTTGATCTTCCAAAGCGGTTAAGCTGTTAGTCAAACTGGTATCTTGAGTTTCCAGAGAAACAATGCTGTTAGCTTGTTTGAACCGACTTTCAGCCGTTTCCGCACGCGCTAGCTTTTCTTGCTGCTCCGGGATTCGCCCCTCAATAAACTTCCGAACTGATGAAGCTTGTTGACGAATGGACTCTCCATTTTCTTGCACCATTGCGTTAGATATCGCGTTTAGCATAGCTGCAACTAACTCTGGATCTGAATCCTTGTATCGCAATTCCAGAATATTGGTAGCGGGCACAATTTTTACTCTGAGTCTAGAAGCAACTTTATCAATTGAGGTGATTTTATGAGATAATTTTTTATGAGATAGCATCTCCAATGCTCGTTTTAAAACGCGCTTCGAGGAAACTAATTCCGCTTCAGTTGCAATCGGGTTTGCATTTCCTGAGGTTGTATTTGCCGCTAATGCTTGGCCCAGATCAGAAACGCTAACTCTTCGATCATCAAGAATCAACCGAGCTGAACCTTCGTAAACTGGTGGGGCCGTTTTTAAGTACAAATATGATCCGACGAGCACCGAGGCAAAGGAAGCAAGCGCACTCCAAAAATTGCGTTTTAGTGAGAACGCTAACACTGGCATACTTTTCATGAAATCTTTCCTGTTATAAGAAATATTTTTCGTGCTATCGAAGCTATTAATAGGCTGGATTCAGGATTGCATTGTTGTCGCTTCCAGCTTTTATTCTCCAATATTCATAGCTTTTGAGAGAAATAGTCAAGGCTATAAATTGTAGAAGAGTGTCTATTTTTAATGCTGTGTTGACTTCACCGAATGTGGATATCTTCACTAATTTAGATTAGCTGTCTGCTTCCAAATACTTAGTACCGAGTCCTGACTCCATTAATGTAGCAGATTTGACCTGATCTGTATATAGTGAGGCTAGTGTCGAAGTAGGAACAGTAAGTGGTTTTGTTAAGATTCTATTGTACAGATCAATAAACTTGTTTGTAATTTGCTCCCAGTTATAGTTCGCGCTGACATAAATTTTTGCTTGTTCAGCGAATTTTTGAATTTCTTGAGTGTTATGGATTGCCCAATCTAGCTTCTCAATACATGAATTAACATCTCCTTTCCGGAAAAGTACGCCTCGATTTTGTCCGAGAAGTTGCCTATGAGGCAAAATATCGCTGGCAATAATTGGAACACCCTCTGCCATAGCTTCTAGCATTGCCATCGGTAATCCTTCAATATCTGAAGGTAGCACAAACAACCCCGATCCTCTCACAATTTCCGCCAGGCGAGTACCCAAGAGTGGACCAGTAAAAAGAATATTTGGATTGTTGTTAGCTAAACTGAGCAACTTTGCTTTAAAGGTGGGAGAATCATCCCCTCCGACTAAAACCAGTTTCCAACCTGATTTTTGAAGTGATTGAAATGCTTTTATCAGCAGATCAGGGCACTTTTCAGGAACCAGCCGGCCTAAGAACACCATGTACCGTCCTCGCTCCAAACCCAACGAGGAAGTCCAAGTAAATTTAGTATCAGAAGCAGGATAGCTGGCTGGGGCGTTAGGAATATAGGCAGAGTCTCGACTGTAGTTGTTAATAAAGTATGATTGCAATGCACCAGACACTACAACTATTTCATGGGCACTGGAAACAGCAATTTTTTCACCCAGCAAGATAGACAACCGCGCCAGTTTTCCCCATTTCGCACGTTGCCAGTCTAAACCGTGGCAAGTGACCACAACCTTAGCTGGTGAGATCATGCGCGTTAACCAACTGAATAACGATGGTCCTAAAGCATGAAAGTGAACAATGTCATAATCTCCAGCTGTTAGCATAGCGCCGAATGCTGAGCTAATGATTACATCTGAACCGCCCACTTTGGGACACGGTAGAGAAATCACTCGAACTCCTTTGAAATCATATTGTCTAAATGCAGGCATTCTTGTGTAAAAAGAGCGAGCAAAGAGGTCTACCGAGTGACCCTGAGCAACCATGCGTGGATAAATTTCTGCACAATGATGTTCGATACCGCCCTCTTCTGGGGGCAACCCTTTTGCACCGATAACTGCAATCTTCATGTTCTATTCAGGTAAATGAAACTTTTGGAAAATAATACTAATCCGCACTTAAATTAGACCAATTTAAAAAATAAATTGGACTCAAAAAAGTATTATGGGATAAGTTATTGATTCTATATATCTTAGAAAGATGCTTTTATTTCTCGATCTAAAAAAGCAAATAAATTTTGCTCATAAAGAATCTTATTGCGAGCTTCCAAGATAGCAGGGAGGCGTTTTTCATATTCACCAGATTCAATAATTTCTTTAATCTTTTGGGAGCAGTTTGGATCGTGAATATCAATTGGAATATAGCACTCTTCCGGTAAATACTTGTTTACATTTGGGCTGCCATAATATAGCGGTAGAGAGAAAGAAAGCAGACAGTCTGCAATTTTTTCAGTCCAGTAAAAAGGAACAATACTATTTTCGACAACAATCGAGTATTTACAAGGAGAAAGGACTTCCCATTTTGTTGGTGCAATTCCCCGATAATTTGAATATTTATTGAATTGATTGCTTCTTCCCCAAAGCGAGAACTCTAAATTGCTAGAAACTAAGCGTTCAATAAAGTCCAACCGCGCTTTATGCCCTTCTAGAGTTTTGAGACCCGAAGAAATCATACACAGCGTTTCCGTCTTTTGAGGTAAGGAAGCTTTCGCAAGAAAGTCCCAACTACGATCAACATGCATCAAAACGTAGGGTGGGGAAGGCACATATTTAGTTGGGTATCGTTCGTATAGATCTGGGCAGTTGGTATAAAAACGGGAAATTTTGTGATGTTCATTCGGTTGATCCAAGCGAAACAGTTTGACATAGTCCGGTGGTTCCATGTGTAAGCCCCACACTTTATCTGGCGGAGGTAAGTCGATCGCAGGTAAAGGGTTTCCTGCATAATCGTGCGTACTCGTATTTAAGATTACGTATAGATCTGCCTCTCCTTCTCCCAAAAACAATGTGTTTCCCCATTGACAAGATCCTTTGGGAGTTTGATCGGTGATTCTTTCCCAAAGTGTTGGAAAGTTAGAAATTAAGCGAACTGTGACTTCAATTCCTCGTTTTTGCTTGTCGCTGGGAGACAATCCTAAAACCTTACGCTTTTGAATAGCATGAGCTAACTTTTCTAGCTTGGCTGTGAGCTGAACTTGCATGGCAATGAAAGACTTAAAGAATAGTAAAAAGAAAATCTATTGAATAGAGGCAATGCGGCTTTGCATAAATGCGGGATGAATTTGCGGTTGAAACCATTGAAAATTCGTGACAAACTTGGCGAAATCATCCCATGATTTCGCAACGCCAGACAATGCTATTCAAGCCTGAGTTAAATCAGCAGTTTTAGACAGACAATCGTTCGTGTACTTGGCGTGCCTGCCAACGCTGCATCATTCTGGCACAAACGTCTTTGACGATTGCGCTGGCGTGAAAAGGTTTAGCCGCATCAGTACAGGCTTCTACTGGAAAATTTTGCGGGCAGGCAAGCACTTGCTCGATAGCAGCAGCCAGCGCTTCAGATGTTCGCTCCTTGCAAACTACGCCAGATTGAGGCGTGAGCAAGTTGGGCGTTTCACCGCAATGAGTTGTGACAATGGGTGTACCACTGGAGAGCGCTTCTAATACTACGACTGGTAAGCCTTCATAGACGCTTGACAGTACAAAGACAGTGGCAACACGTTGTAGTTTTGCTAATTCGCTTTGTGGTAGTCCTCCTAGCATCGTGATGCGATCGCTCAAGTTGAGGCGGGCAATTTCGGCGCGAATCGGGTTTTCCAGATCGCCTTCTCCAGCAATCAGTAAGTGAGCGTTGGCATCGGCAAGTATTGCCATTGCTTGGATTAGTAATAAAGGATCTTTCTGGGCGTGCAGTCTACCCGCAAACAGAATGAATCGAGTCTGCTCTTTAAGACCAAGCGATCGCGCAAGCGCTCGTTGAGCTTGTACACGCTCGGTCGCAGACAGTGCAAAGAACACATCATCATCAACCGTATTTCGCAAATATTGCACGCGATCGGCAGACATCGGATAGCGCTCTTTGTAAAAGGCTGCCGAAGCAGTGTTGCAAGAAAAAATTTCGGTAAACTGAGGCACAACTTGACGTTCAATCGCAAAATAAGCAGATGGAAAATACTGCCAAAGGATACTGCCTTTCTGGGTAGAAGTTTGGATCTGTTGTTGAATATCGTTGTGAATAAACAGGGTTTTGTCTCCTGACCAGTGCCGCGTTGCTAACGTCGGTTCTAGCCGATGAAAGTGCATAAAATCCGACGCGAGGGAACGACGAAACAATGCAGCAGTATAGCGAACCGAGTCTGGAATCAAACTTTTGCCGTTTTCTTTCGGCTGTGTAAATAAAGGCATGAACTGAATATTTCGACCCATCAAATTCATTTTTTGCCAGATTCCGGGTTCAACCCGCTTCTCTACTTGGGTTCCGACTAGCCGCACCTCAAAAGTGTCAGGTGCATACTTGATGAAAGAACGAATAACAGTTTGGATACCACCTAAGCTCTTGCTCCACGGGTCAAACTGGTAAAAAACCGTTACAACAGGTCTACGCATGAGTCGCTGATATGAAGAATTATTATGGTGTATCGTGATAACTAAATATTACTTTTGAAGGATAAAAACATGGTTTTTTCGCCTACCTTAACAAAGCCAGTATCTATAGGCAAATAGAACTGTTTAAAGGAGATTACTGTTTTGATTTCTATAGAGCGTTATCTGATCATTTTAATTAACCCTGACTTCATTAAATAGGTTATAGTTCTCGGGCGGATTAAATCTGACCAGGAATCATATGGTGTGTTTCCATAAGAATTAATTAGTTGGGGATTAATGTAAATTTTTCCTCCATTTTTTCTAATTTGTCTATGAAATTCAACATGTTCACAAACTTCATTATTGTCATCTCCGCCGCTATATCTACAACCTAAAATTGAGTTCATCTTATAAAGTGCAAATCCACCAAATGCAGATTCAACTTCGATAGGTGGTGTCTCTTTAGGAATAAATATTTGCCGTCTTTTAATAAATAACTTCTCACAAGGTATATATCCAAATATATCTTTGCAAGCGTTAATTTCAGTCCAGCAATCTCCTGGGCACCATTGTGGATGTCTCAAAGCCCAAATATCATAATAGTTTATGAGTTGGTTTGCAGTCATGACATCCCAATTATCATATTCAAAGCAACTGAAAACACTTTTAGGGCTAAGAAGGTTATTAATCCCGTCCATATCAAAAACGCCCAGGTAATCAAAGGCTCTTAACTTATGACAACTCTCGATTATTTCTAAAAACTTATTCCTACAATAGGCAATTCTATGTGTTCTTAATGGTAAATCATTCAACAAAGAGCCTAAAGAAACTATCATGATATTTGGATTTTTTCTTTGATAATCCTTTAACATCTCTACAGTTTTATCGTTAGAATCACTCTCAATAATTATAAATTGGGATTGATCGAATAATACTGAGATTTTATCTAAAGTTTTAAATACTTTGTGTAAACCTTTTTCACAGTTGCGAGCTGTGCCAGCAATAACAATTTTTCTTGCCATTTTTTTAATGATTAACTACATGAAAGAATTCAATTTATATTCATTTAACTAGTAGTCTCATTGAGTAGTTTACATTCCCTTAAGCTATTTATGATAAATCTGCTGTCTAGCTTTTAACAAGAGGAGTAACCAGAGGTAGCAATACTGCTTGGTTAAGGAATGAAACAAAATTATTAGATCCACCAAAGCCCCTTTTTTAAGGGGCTTTATTTCCTTCCTTAGAGGTTGTAACCGACAAGTATTGCCAGAGGTCTTACAATTTTAACTAACCTCGCCACAGTAACTGGATACCAATAAGATTTTTATGTCCATGTTGAAGATAGCCTGCAAGACGAGCGATGTGTGTACACCGTAGGACTGCGGGGAGGGTGGGGTAAAAGCGTACTGCATCCAAATGAGAAATGCTATAGTCTAGAACTGAGGCACGGGCGGAGGCGTAATACCCGCAAAATTTTTGGGTCCGGTGTAATTGGTAAATATTTGCCAATCAGTGGTAACTGGCTTAAATCTTCCTGAGCTTACTCCACCGTGAGTTGCAAATCCATCAAAGGGACTTGTAGTAGTTGCCCAAGAATCAATACCGACATTCGCGATGTACCCCAATTTGTTGCAATCGCTTAAATCAGTACCCTGATGGGGAATACAACGCATGGCTTGAGAAACGACCACAGCCTTGACGTCTGACCAGAGGATATTAAACCTATAGGGGAAGCCATGGAAGTTATAGCCAACTGAACCATCTTGTACAAAACGACCAGTGGTACCTCCAGCGTTACCAGCAGCATTGCCAATCCCAGACCGCACAGAGTTATACTCTTGTCCTTCGCCTCTGTAATCAGCTCCGGTGGACTGATTATTTACAAAGTCTTCGGTAAAGGCAGATCCACTTACAGCCTGTTTGACTGCCCTGACCCATGTATTTTGGCTGATTGAATAATAGTCTACAACAATGTCAGTCAACTCGATTCGAGCATTAGGCATAGATTTACGAGTATTGGGGCCAGTACACGCATTGTATACTTGGTCATAACCAGCGCCTGCTAATTGCAGACCCCTTCCTGCAACAAGAACCGCAACATTTTCATTACTGCTAATGGCAAACTTCCATTGGTTGCTATTAGGTACTCCGCAGGGATATCCTGCACTGGGTAAAGAAGGATTGGACTGGAATTTGCCATTTTCCCCCGCAAAATCCCAATTTATAGCTGCATTATATTGGGCTTGAGTGAAACTAAGTTGATCTGAAAGGGAGGCATTTGCTGCATTAACCGTTATCAAGGGCGAGTTTTGAGCGAAACAGCTGCCCAGCACAACCATTGAGGCAACAAACGCAATTCGGGCGATCGCAGCTTGCATTGTCTTATTTATAGATAAGTGCATAATACAGTGGGTAGAGAATTCAATGGAACACAAAATTAACCACAAGAGTAACACTGTTATAGCGGTTATCGATTGGATGAGAACACCAAAGTCCTTGCTGTAAAATCATTTCAGCAAAGTTTTTCGATCTCACTCAACTGCACGCCGCTATACTGTAGGTCAGATGTCCAATAACTTATACCCTTTGGGATTTTGGATTGGGAATCGGCTTCTAGAGGAATCCGATTGTATTTTTGAAAAAAGACCTACTCATTTTCCTCTTTAAAATTGGGATTAAATTTGTTCTTTACTACTTAAAAAGAAAACAAAAGGGAAACCCAACTGTATGGGTTTATGATGACATCGGTATAGATTGCACGTTATGAAAAGACCAGTAAATGCCGCGATTGTTGAGCAGTTGATCGTGAGTGCCTGCCTCAACGATTTCACCGTTCTTCATAACGATGATCCAATCTGCATTGCGGATCGTAGACAAGCGGTGGGCAATGACAATGACGGTTCGATTTTGGCGTAAGCGCTCAATTGCTTCTTGCACAAGCCGTTCAGACTGAGAATCTAGTGCGCTGGTTGCTTCATCAAGAATGAGAATTTCTGGGTCTCGCAGAATTGCGCGTGCGATTGAGAGACGTTGACGTTGACCACCCGAAAGCTGTACACCGCGATCGCCTATTAAGGTATCATAACCACGCGGTAATTGCTGAATGAATTCATCCGCATTGGCTAAAGAAGCAGCCTTGAGGATCGCATCATCGCTTACCGTTTCGAGACCATAGCCAATGTTATCGCGAATCGAAGCATTGAAAATGTATGTGTCTTGGCTGACGATTCCGAATTGCCGCCGTAACGACGCGACATCATAATTCCGAATATCTTCGCCATCAATATAAATCGTACCTCTTGTCACGTCATAAAAACGTGGTAAAAGTGCTGCCACCGTTGACTTACCGGCTCCAGACGAGCCAACTAACGCTATAGTCTGACCGCAGGGAATGTCTAAATCAATATCTTTGAGAATCGTTGTGCCATCGTTGTAACCAAAGCTGACTTTGCGAAAGTGAACTCCCTCACGCAGATGAGAAAAATTGCGTAAGCCTGACTGAGGTTGCTCAGATTGCGTAGAAAACAGTGCGTCACACACAATACTCACCGAAGGCAGATATTGATGAATTGCGCCGCGCGCGGTATTAATCCGTTTTGTGACTGGCACAACTTTGATCAGCGTCAGCATGAATGCCATTAGTTCGGAGGTTGACAGCAACCCTCGCGAAATCAGCAGTACATAGCTGACGATTAAAATCACCATAGCTACTGCCATAGTGGAAAATTCAGTCAACGGCTCGACTAGTCCAACTTTTTTAGCAACTAGTATGCTAGTGTCTGTGACTTCATTGGAGATGCGTTCAAAGCGATCTAACTCGTAGCGTTCTGCTGCGTAAGATTTGACAACGCGGATGCCCGCCAAGGTATCGAGAATGCGAATGTTAAGATCATGTCGCGCATTAACTACTGCTTTACCAAACTTTCTAATTCGACGCAGCAGTTGGTTTAACCCTAAGCCCACACTCCCAATCAGAAGGACAATTAGTAGCGTTAGTTGCCACGAAACCAGCACCATAGTTCCGAGATAGGCCATTAAAATAAAACCAGCAGTGATCAATGAAATCAGAAATGACAGCATAATGTTAATGCTAATCACTTCTCCTAGGGTGCTTGACAACGTGCCTAACTTTTGGTTATCAAAGAATGCGATCGGCGCGTTGATATATTTCTCGTAAAGGCGCATTCTAAATAAAGCGATGAGTTTCTCGCGATAAACGCTAGTTAAAACCTCAGCCATGTAGCTAAAGTAGCTTTTTAGGGCAAGCGATACTAGCATCGTCAACACCAAAAGTTCGATCAGCGTTGTTTTAGACTGTTGACTTACCCAGAGATCAACACCTGGCAAAATCCCCGCAGGCAGATGAAAGCCATTTCCCTCATTGAGCAGCAGCCGCAAAAAGGGAATTGTGAGACCGATGCCTAAGCCGTCTAGCAGCGCCGCTAAGATCATTGCGATCATTCCCAAGTAAAGACGCTGGCGAGGAACGTTCATACCCATCTGCACCAGGCGTTCCATGCTTTGCCAGTGGGAATTCACTGGGAAATTCCATTGGAGTTTTTTGCGGTGTTGGCGGCGACCCAATCGAAGGCTTCTAATTTTCACAATAAATTCTTAAACTGTATGAATGGTTAAACTGACAATTGTTGCTTAGTCAGTAAGCAGTCAAAATCATCCGTGACAATGAACGCTAAACAATTTAATCAGCGATCGCTCAAATAGAAGGAGGCAACCAAGTTTCTACAAAATATCCCCAACGCAGGGATAACTCCATCTGCAACGGAATACGGATTTGCAAAGCTGACTCAAACGGGTTGATAAGTTTCCAAGAATCAAGCAACGCTAGCAGGAGTCTCCACAAACTACTGATTTGCTGTCGAGTTCTCGACTTACCCAACATATTTTCAATCAATGCAACTGAGCGCCCTTGCCAAAAGTTGCGCCGCACTAACCATTCGGGATCAATGCGTTCTTTAGGAATCCAATGCTCGATCGCAGCTTCAGGATGGTAATAAAAACCCCCTCCCTGACTTTGGAGAGTAGCATTGAGTAAATATTCTTCGCCGGAAAGTAGACTCTTACCTCTGCGCCCTAGCTTCTCGTGAAAGCCGCCGATTTTCAAGAGCGCATCACGCTGGTAAGCTACATTTGCGCCCCAAGGAAACTCATTGGGACGGAACCAGCGAGGCTGATCCCCGCCATCGAGGATCGTAAACAGACTCTCCATCGTTGGGCGAACCCAATCCGGTTTAGGTAACTCCCAAAGCGGGCGGATCAATCCACCCACACAAACAGGTTCAGGCTGCACAGTTTGGAATGTCTGTAGTAACGAAGCCAGCCAACTAGGACAAGGAATGGCATCGTCATCAAGAAAGGCAATGTATGAACTCTTCACTTCCTGTAGAGCAGTGTTCCGCGCTTTTGATAACCCTTGAACCGACTCAAAGACATAGCGTAACTGGGGCAGAGCCGTTTCAAAGGCTTGACACACGCTGTGGGTGCTATCCGTTGAGGCATTGTCTATTACCAAAATTTCAAATCGGGATGCTTCTAAGGTCTGATGGCATAAGGCTTCTAGGGCGAGTTGCAGCCGATCGGCGCGGTTATAAGTGCAAATCGCAACCGAAATACAGGGAACTTTTTCGCTAGGCGATACTGCAAGTAGATTGTAGGTTTGAGATTTCATCGGAAAAACCTTGAGAACCGTAGTTTGAACTTACAGATTCCCTTTACGGGATTGGTCTAAAATGTAATCGCAGGCACGAACTGTCAAAGCCATAATCGTTAACGTTGGATTCTGACAGCCTTGAGATGGAAAGCAAGAACCATCGGTGATAAATAAATTTGGTACATCCCAGCTTTGATTAAAGCGATTCAGCACAGAGGTCTTTGGGTCATTTCCCATGCGTGCCGTTCCAACTTCATGAAAAGCAGTGCCAGGAGGAGCTAATGTACGACTTTCTGATTCCACTAAAAACCCAGTCGCCTCTGCCATTTCTTTGAGGGTTTGTAGCTGGTCTTGAGCCATTGCAACTTCGTTGTCTGAAAAGGCACAAGAAATATGAGCAACAGGAATTCCCCAAGCATCTTTCC
Organism: Nostoc sp.; assembly: GCF_036917815.1. GTDB lineage: Bacteria > Cyanobacteriota > Cyanobacteriia > Cyanobacteriales > Nostocaceae > Nostoc. Next base: position 67,764 of record NZ_JBALEK010000061.1, read on the forward strand.
GATCGGGGTCTAGTGTGACATAGTTTTCAAATCGGGGTAGCATTTCGCCAAAAGCAGTCATAGTGAAGGGGACTCGATCAGAGTCTTCAGGAACTTCGCGCGCAGCCGAACCTTGTATTCCGTAACCGCGAATAAAGTTAGGATGTCGATCGCAAATGTTGCGAAACTGGGGAATGTAAAACCCACCTGTCGGCTGGTTGCGTGCAAAGGATTCTGGGTTGGGAATGATGCCTCTGACTACTATGGAATTGAGATGATCCATCAGATAATGACCCAGCACACCTGAAGAATTGCCTAACCCGTTTGGATGCTGACGAGTTGTAGAATTGAGCAGTAGACGGGTCGATTCAATCGATGAGGCACATAGAATCACGACTTTGGCATAGATTTCGTAACTCTTGTGAGTGTAACGATCAATGACTCCCACTCCCTTGGCTTTACCTGTATCAGAATCGACTATGATATGGCTGGCAATACTGTTTGAGCGCAGCTTCAGTCGCCCGGTTTTTTGAGCGATTGGGACAGTAGATGGTGGCGGTGCAAAGCGCCCAGGAATAACTCGGCGATCGCTCCATCGACTTTCGACAGCAACTTTGAGAAGTTCTTCACCATCGCTTAATACTCTATGGGGAAAAAACACTGAATCAGGAAGATGGGGAATTCCTTCGACAGTTCCTCGCACACCCACCCAGCGCTCGACGCGAGCATAGTAGGGAGCGAGGTCTTCATGGCTGATTGGCCAATTTTCTCCATATCCATCGCGACTGGCTGCTTTGAAGTCGTAGTCCGATAGTCGGTAAAGTTGTCGCCCATGAGCTTTAACAACCATGCGCCCACCAACTTGTCGGCTGCGTAGCCAGATAAACGGTTGATTGTCTGGGGTAGTGTAGGGATTGTCGATATCATCGACAAAATTTTCATAATTCCATTCCCAAGCGAATGTTTTGGATTGAATCGGTTGGCGTTGGAGCGAGAGCGATCGCTGATCGACTTTGCCTCGATACTTCAATTTACGTAAAATATCTTGCTTGAAAATCAACCATTCTTTCTGGCGGGGTGTTTCACCTGCATCAAGCAAGCAAACCTGCATTCCGCCTTCAGTAAGTTGTTTCGCAGCCCAACCACCACTGGCTCCTGCACCAACGACGATAGCATCATAAACTTTTTGCTTTCCCATAGCTATAACAACCCAATTGAGCGTGAAGTCCTAATAGTTAACTAAGTTTTTTAAACTGTTTTTAGAACGATAATCTCGAATCCGTTGAATCAATCTATTGACCTTGTGATTGCTCTGATGCTCTAGCCCCCAATGAATCAGATTGTTAATGATGAAACCAAGTTTATCTTTGGAAAAACAAAACTGAGGATAGGTCAAAAGCGCGCGCCAGAAAAAGTAACTCGCTTGACGATAGTTATTGCTTTTTTGAGCTAGGGAAGCAATGTAAAGATATCCCCGACCATAGGCTCGGCGTTTTTTCCACTGGAATTGTAGTGGCACAGATTCAAACAGATCTTCGATCGCTTTAATTATGTTTGAAACCATTAACTCCAGATTGCGGCTGGTACTGTGAGGATGCTGTCTATAGTGAACTAAGGGTTCGCAAATTATCTTAAATGGATATTGAGCTGCAATCCGCGTCCACATATGCCAGTCTTCAGGCCCTTTAATGGTTTGATTAAAGTATCCAACAGTTTCAAAGCATTCACGGCGAACCATCGGGGAACTACCACACATTACCAAATTCAATTCCAGCATTTGTAGCCAAACATTACCTTCATCATAATAAATTTCGGGTTTGGAGAGAATGTTATCTTGCTCATCAACTACAAATACCCAAGTATCAACTAATCCGAGTTCAGGATTTTTAATAAAAGCAGATACTTGTTTTTCGAGTTTAGTGGGTTCCCATAAATCATCGGCATCTAGAAAGGCGATGTACTCGCTCTGACTCAATCGAATTCCATTATTGCGTGCTACTGACTGTCCTTGATTAGCTTGAGATATGAGCTTAACGTTTGGATGTGTGATTTCAGCAGCCCAAGTTGCAATATGGTCTGAACTTCCATCATCAATAATTAGAACTTCAAAATCTTGAAAAGTTTGATTGAAGAGAGTATCTAACGCCTGGGGTAGAAAACTCATCGCATTGTAAGCAGGAATGATAACTGAAACTTTGGGCGTAGGTTCCATTCTAATGAAGGCGATTTTGCGATCGCGATCGGAGTAATGCGAAAAGGTGAGATCAAATCAAAACTGGTATTTTGTCCATGATTGAATCCTAAAAATTTAGCGATGGCTAAATTTTTACGTGTTGATAAACGGGTAGAGCCACAGTGGAATCATCTGGATCGACCTGCATTTTTTGAATTTGCTTCGCCGCCAGGTGTTGAGCTTGTTTGGTTGCTTTCAAAAACCTGCGATCGCGTGGACTCATCAGCCAAGAGGAGAGGAAATAGCGGACTTTTGTACGCCAAGAAAGTTGAGCTTGCGGTCTGTTTCTTAAAAAATCCATGATCGCTCTAGAATAAACGATTCCTTTGACCAACTTGAGCAAATAGCCCTCACTCAGACGCTCGATCGGCATGATGTGGACGAGTTTTAAGCGTGAAAACCGACCTAATCCTAGCTCCACATCTAGCGCGGCTAAAGCAATATCAAAATCTTCACAGCGCAGCAATAATTCACCGCGTTGCCCTAAACTCAAGCGACGCGGATCTGACTGTACTAAATCAATGTACTTTTGCGCCACCAGCTTACGAATGCACATACCCGCCCCTACAGGCATGGTTTCGGCTAAATCTAGGTTTGACCAAACATCTTTGTCAAACTGAATGATTGCCAGTAAGGGCCACATCGGATGAGTCCAGTCTTCTGGTGTTCCACCTTGAAAATCGGCAGTTGATTGTCCGCCCCAAACACCTAAATGCGGATTATTCTCGGAAATTTTGAGCGCATGGTGCAAGTAATTTGGGTCTAAAACATTGTCATCATCCACAAATATTGAAATGGCTCCTTGACTTTCTTTTAAACCCCGGAAGCGAGCAAAGACTGTCCCTAACTGGGGTTCAAGAATGTGTCTAGCATGGGGATGCCAAGTGAGGTCGATGGAGTCTGCCAAGGGCAAAAGACTTGCGTTATCAACTAAGAGCAGCTCCCATTGGGTTCGAGGAAGTGTCTGAACTTTGAGCGCTTCCATAACTCGGTCGAGATAGGCAGGCTGGGGATTGTGACTGCAAATCACGATACTAATGACAGGATTCATAAGATACTTATTTCCCTGATTTCTATAACTATCCAATGTTCGGCGTTTTCGATATCTGGTGGTAATCTCAACATGATTAATTAACGAAGTAGGCGTGGAGCTTGTCGTCCTTCATAAGCTAGTTTTGCTGTCCAAGTGCCCACAAAGTGATGCCACAACACAGCCAGGCGGAGCAAATCTTGTGGTAATTCCCATCTTGGCGATCGCTTAATCGGAGCGATAATCACGCGAGCGATCGTTGTCCAAGGATAAACGGCTAAACCAATTAAAAACTTGATGAAGTACTTTAGTGGTTGTGGAACTGGAGCCATTTGGGGATGATTTGCAGTTAGAAAAAACCAGCCATAGGCATCTCGTTCTAAAACGTAAGTAAAATCTTTCAGTTGTGTGCGGTACGAGTGCTCCACGACTGCCTGACCTTCTTCGCAAATCTTTAGCGTATAGTGTCCTGATTGCACTACCCGCCAACTCATCTCAACATCTGGTCCAGAAAAATTTTCTTGATCAAAGAGTCCGAGTTCATCGAAAACCGCTTTGCGGTACATAACATTCGCCGTCACAAGATATGGCTGAATCCGAGCCGTTCCTCGGCTATGATTTGGGCTTTTGAAAACGCATCCTTCAAAGTAATTGACGTAGTTGGTAATCGTGCGTGGTACTAAACTACCCCCGACAGCACCAACCTGGGGCTGATCAAATGCTTGCCAAAGTTCTAGTAACCAATTAGGACTGACAATGCAATCGGCATCGGTAAGGGCGATAAACTCGCCTTTAGCTTGGCGGATAGCTGTGTTACGGGCTGCATAGGGACCAGGTACTGGCTCTTGCAGGACTGTAATTGGATAAGTCTGTAGAATACTCAAACTTTGATCGCTTGAATTGTTATCAACGCCCAAAATCTCTAAGCGATCGGGCGGCCAGTTGAGCGCCATCAGCGAATCCAGCAGGTTAGTAAGTTCTTGTTCCTCGTTATAAATCGGGACAACAACAGAAATTAAAGGCAGGTCAGTATTCATAGCACTTTGGCAGAAATCAGAGGATTGCCGGGACGATGTAACCATTTGCGCGTCAGACGTTCAACAATAAATTGCGGAATTGCTCGGTAGCCTTGTTTGAGCGATTCCCAAGCCAGTTGCTTTTTACCTGAGCGGAAGTAAGCCCAAGCCACATCTACTTGGCGACGAGCGATCGCTAGATTGATTGCCGCCTTAGCGCTGGGATTGTCACTTTGAACGCCTTGTTTGATGACCAAGAGTTCATCAAGGGCAATCTGGAGATAATCGACGGTGAGACTACTCGGACGCTTGCGGTAAATGGTGAGAGCATCAGCAATAAAACTGACTTCCCATCCATCTTGAGCAATTTCTAACCAGAGTTGATAATCTTCACCTGTGCGAAACCGAGCATCAAAACCCCGTCTACCTTTGAGACAATCGGCACGAATTACAACTGTGCTGCTGGTTCCTGTCCAGTTACGGATGAGAAAATCTTGCCATTGCAGGGTAGATTTAGTAGGTGGTGCAAACCAAGGCATCAAGCGATCGCCTTCTGGACGATCATAGAAAACTTCAAACCAGTTGAAACTCAAGCCAATTTTGCCCGAAGTCTGCATTCGCTCAAAATGAGCTTCAAGTTTGCGAGGATGCCATAGATCATCTGCATCTAAAAAGGCAATCAACTCTCCTTTTGCTAGTTGTAAGCCTGTATTGCGAGCCGCAGCAGGTCCTGCATTAGTTTGATAGACATAACGCAGCGACTGATGATCGGAGAACTTGTGTACTCGATCAACCGTATCGTCGGTTGAACCATCATCAACAACAATTACTTCAAAATCACCATAGCTTTGAGCAAAAACTGAAGCCAAAGACTGCTCAATATAAGCGCTGGCATTGTAAACCGGGATGATAATACTGAAATTAGGCATGACTACAAAGACAAAGGCTGATAGGCTGGCTTTTGTAAAGGGCGAATCAAACGAGCAGGCACTCCACCTACCAAGGTGTAGGGCGCGACATTGCAAGTTACCACTGCACCTGCTGCAACTACGGCTCCGCGTCCAATTGTGACACCTTTAAGCACGATCGCTCTTGTCGCAATCCACACATCCTCTTCAATCCGAATCGGTTCCGCCGGGGAAGGACTATGCCGATCTTCTAATCCATGAAAGTCGCTGTCTAGAATCGATACGCCATTGGCAATTTGGACGCGATCGCCAATTATGACCTCAACTTTGGCTGAAATCGTGGTGCCGGTGTTGATAAAAACGTGATTGCCAATTTGCAACACACCATCAGCACCAACCTCCAGTTGACTACGACTCAAATGTGACCAGATACTGAAGTCATCACCAATAACTAGCTGTCCAGCATTTTGGATTAGGGGAATCCCCCAAGATTTTGGCGCAGTACCAACCGAACTACAACCTCGTAATGCCCATTGAGTTACAAGCGTATTTTTTTGCTGACGAAGCCAAGTAAACATAGAATCTTATTGTTCAACCTGCTAGAAAATCAAAGCGAAAAAAGTCGCGGGTGCCAAATCTTTCTTTGAAAATGGCAATTCGCTCATCAAGGCGAATCTGGAAGATACGATCGTTGTTGTAGTAGTTCAACTCCTTACTAGAAGCGATGTAGCGCTCCCAGTTCATATCCATATCAAGTGATAAATAGTGGATGAAATTATGTGGGTTAACATCCCTGGCAGATCGGCGTGTCTTCAAACGCAATTGTATTTGCTCCGGATCGCGATATTGATAGTGGCAATTAGGAATTTTATAAGAACACTTTTTAAGTTTTTTCTGTCCTTTCGGAGCCATATAGCCGTGGGGATTACCTGCATCGCTCTGTTCAGACCAGGTTAAATCTGCGTCGATCTTAAACAAGCGTTGCTCAATATTGGTAAAGCGGTAGTATCGGCGTCGCTGGGTAATTGGTGTTTCCCGCGACTCTAATCCTTTTTGATATCTTTGCCAATCTACTTCAGTAAAGTGGAAGTTGTATTGAATCGTATTAATTTGCTGGGCACCTTCTTGTTCTGCAATGCGAATTGCTTGACGTGGGTCTTTTGCCAGAAACTCATCAGCATCAAGAATATATAACCAGTCGCCGATCGTCAAGTTATCGCGCACTGCATTAAAAACTTGAGCGCGTAGACCATCAGAAAACGGGACACTTTCTTGTCGGAATGGAACAACTACGTTATTAGCAGCTTTTTGAACTTGCTGCCAGGTATCATCTATGCTTCCCGTATCAAAAACGTAGATTTTATGGCAGAAGTTGCTAGCAAACTGCAAAGTCTCAGCGATCACGTCGCCTTCGTTTTTAGCTAAACAGATAGCATGGATGCGTGTCATAATAAATGTTCTGTAACAGCCGTTCGATTATGTTCTAAAAGTAACGATGGAAATTAGCGAAAAAGCCTTCGGGGGAAAGCCACTCTAACCAGAGTTTCCGACATTCAATTTGAAGGTCTTGAAATTGTTGTGGTGTCAATCGAGCGTGAAACTCGCGGATGCGATCGCCTAGATAGGGCAAATCTGCTTCTTCAACCCATACGCAATAGCGCTTCCAATCAATATATTGCTCAAATGGTAGTTCGCAGTCAGTATTGATGAAGACCGGAATTCGACCACAACTAAGGGTCTCGTAGAAACGATAGGAAAAATTGCCGCCGCCTCTAGTACAGAGAATATAGTCACTGTTGAGCATGTTATCGACAAATTGCTCACGTTGAGGCAGAGTCAGTTTTTCGGTGTGATGAAGCACATCGTGAATTCTAAAGTTGCATTGCAAGCCTCGACTCTTAGAAAGAATGAACAATGCTTGCGATCTAATCCGCGAACCATATAGCCAGGGTAAGTCGTGTTTTACAAGTTCAATTCCAAATTTCGATACAATGTCAGCTGCTTTCGGAGTTGCGCCAAGTTGCAAACGTAGCTGATTTGTGAGCTGATTTCTCGGCTGCATAAGTGAGCCATAACCGCAATAGCCCACAATTGGCTGACTAGACTTGCTCCGCAATGGTATTTTTCCCTGACAGTAGTTTTCTACAAAATCTTCACTCCAAGCGGGAATGACGGACTCGTTGTGCAGACGAGTTGAACGATTGATAGATGTGCGAAAGACTAAAGCATTGTCGAGTTCAACAGATGTGGTCGCATCGTCCAAGTAAAAAACAACGAGCGGAATACCTCGGCTGATTGTTTCTTGAGACATTTGTTGAACAATCTTTAGAGACTCAGGATGAGTGGTAAATTTTGACCAATCAAAAGGCAGCAGTGCTATTTGAGCGTTTTCTAGCTGAGTCAGCTTGAACAAATGAGAAGCAGCATCAATGTAGGTGTTGTAGCGACGGCTCATGGGATTCAATGAGACTTCATCGCTTTTGCCCCAAAAGGGATACAACATAGCAATATGTTGTATCCCTTCAGGCAAATAACATCGATCCGAGTAAATGTGCAATTGCTTTGCAACTACTTCTTCTCGTTTTTCATATGTATTTGTCATGTCCAAATTTGTTTAAAGTTTTTCAATTGCTTAGTGCTGGAAACACCAAAATACTTGTTTAGATAAGTTTAAATAACCAATAGTTTTTGTTACACGAATTCTGTCATTCGACCTCCTTTTTTCAGCAAAAATGCAAAAAAATTGAAGGTTACGTTGGAGAAACTGAGATCAAAATGACCATCAAAGCTCACTCCTAAGCATCAAGATATGCTTAATTTATGATAAATTTTTCAACAATGAGGCTTTGTGAATCCAATTTCAACAAAGCTTGGTTTTCTCTCTCACTCTGCTAAACTAACTTTTTTCTTTTACTATTTGTGCAATCCAATTGAAATGATCTGCTATTTTTCAAATATTCAGCCATCTACGTTTAATCTGATTATTTCTGCGACACATCAACAGATATAACCTTTGATTAGGGTTTTTTCTGACTCACGAGTGCGAAACAACCTTAAATGAGCATCTATATTGTACATAGCTTCCGTAATGAGAATCTAAGTATTCCTCGGTAGATATAATCTATACTGTTGATCTAGCTTTACATAATTTCGTGTTTTACCCCGATTTAACTTATGAGCCTTGCTTTCCTGTAATGTAACATCTCTGGTTAGCCGATACATGTATTTTACAGTATCTTTACTTAAGTTTTTAAAGATATTTATATTCCATCGGGTTAGTAGTCTTTGTCACTTACTTAGAAATGAGGATTAAATAAAGTGCAAAACTGGTGACAGAGCATAGTAGATTGAATTCGTGGGTTTGGTGGGTGCAGTATTGTGATGAGAACTGTAACCCTTTATCAAAAGGCATCCCGTGTCGTACTCTAAGTGTTAACCACACACAGTTATGATTCAGACAATGGCAAAAACCTCCCACATTTATAATGAACTGCTTAAACTACTCGGTCAGTAGGCTGGCACAATTGCTCTATTCCTTACGCTCAAGCCATTAATTTATCTTGTCTTTTCAAAATATCGGAATATACTGCCATGTATGAATTGTTTGTAAAGTTACTCAATTAAGTCTATTTACATAATATGATGTTGAATATTAGATGACTAATCAATATTTGCATCAGTAATAACACCAAAGTAAGTTAACCAAAAAATGGAAAGCCTTTAAACCAGGGATAAAATTGTGAGTAATCGTGTTTTTGCTGTCAGGATAATATCAAGCAATCTCAGTTAATTTTGCGACTGATAAAACTATTAGTTTGCTTCAGATATTAAACAACCTCAACAAAAAGGCATTAGCTGCTGACAATTAACGCAAATATTACGATCCAAAAGTAGACTACAGCGTTACTGCCAGGAAAATACTGAGAAAAATCTGCTGTAAGTAAATAGTCTTTTTTTCTAAAATTTGTATATATAGTGATCCGGATCTGGCTGCCAAAATCGTCAATTAAGTTATCGACAGTTAAGTGGGTGGAAAAAAGTAAATAGATTGTAGGTGTCGATGGCGCGTAGCATCATCGTAATTTCTTGCTCAACCTTTGTTTACATAATCTTGCTTATTTATTTCCACCCACTTAATACTGTTAAATCGCCCATTCCAAGTTGTCTGGAGTAAAATCGAATGCAGCGAAGATGTGATCTTAACCGGAAACGTTCAAAACGACGCAAAATCCACTGCTCAATTGATGGTTCCTATTTAGATAGCGTTAGCCAAAAATATCTCTTATTTGCCGATCTCTCGGTTCAGCTCCAACAACGTGGAGTTAGTCGCAAGACTGCTTTATTGTTGCTATCGAACAAGTCCACTGTCCCTCTGAAGGACGAGTGGTTAGAAGCTTTTTGGTGCAAAATATGTAATAAAACTCAATGGTATCATGTTCGCAAAACAGGAAAGCAGACCTATGATCTTTCGATCGCACAGCAAGAAATGTGGCAACAGGTACAGGGTGTAGTGAATCCAGATGGTAATCAGTCAGTTAGTGAGTTTACCCGGCGGCAGTCGCGGACATTGGGAAGTTTAGCAATAAAAGACTTTAATTTCATTAAATAGTAAACCACAACTGCTCAAAAACTGCTTAGGCCAATCAGAAAAATACAAATGGCATATTCAAGATATTGGGTTGGATTAATTGGCATATTGATGGGAATTTTGGCCGGCTTTCTCATTGGAGTTAACCCTCTCTATGTCGGTCTAATTCTATTTATTCCTGCATTTATTATCTTCTTTTTCAAAAACTTTGAGCTGACTGTTATTGGGCTTTTAATTCTACGAAGTGCGCTTGATCCTTTTTCAGACCAAGGACTGACTGGTGCATTTGCGATTGGAATTTCAGCCTTGACGCTAATCTATGTGATTGTTCGCCTTTTATCCAAACAGACTGTACATATCGACAGTTTCTGGTGCTTTTTCGCAGGATGGTTAGTCGTTCAAGGAATATGGGTTGTTCTGCTTCCTTTAGGTGGCTTAGGATTGGGTAGCACATATTTGTCAGATGCGGCTCGTGAGTGGGTGCGAGTTTTGTCTTGGTTGATGTCTTACCTACTGACACTTCAGTTGAAAGAACGGTTGCATCCGGAGCAAATCGTTAACAGTCTCTTTCTCGCGCTGGTTATCCCACTCTCAACAGCCTTTCTGCAACTTGTCGTTCCTGGTCACTTTCTGCCATCGTTTCTTGCGGTTAATCCTAATCAGCATGATTTTCGCATTAATGGAACATTAGGTTTAGCTAACACATTTGTAACCTTTTTAATTTTTTTCATCGGCTTAGTTTACTGGAAACTTAGCATTGCCCAAAAACGCCTTCCTTGGTTTCTTTTGCTTGGTATACTCGTGTTTTATTTGGTGACTACTAAGGTATTAGTAGGCATTGGGATGCTGGTAGTTTTGATTGCTACACTGGTCATTCCTCGCCTAAATTTTTCCAAAACGTTTGGAGGAATTTTATTGCTTGCTATCATGGTTGGATTATTTGCGAGTACCGATTACGGCAGAGAACGCCTAACTTCTATTACACAAACTCCATTGCTCAATCCAGATATTGATGTATCGCGTGCTGTCTTGCTCGCTGCGTCCGATGACAATAGCTTTAATTGGAGAATTGCTCAATGGACTTCACTCGTCGGACACTGGCAACATTTTCCCCTGCTTGGCTATGGACTCCAAACAACAAATTCTCTTGGACCTATGTTTGCTTGGGCACATAATGATTATGTTCGGGCACTAGTTGAGGAAGGAATTGTAGGTCTGGTTTTATTTCTTTTGTTTCTGGGAGTACAACTAGTGCGACTGCTGCAAATTATTCGCTCTCCCTTGAGCGATCCTTCACAAAAACAGTTTTGTTCAGTTTTATTCGCTTTTCTTTTAGCAGCAATGGTTGGAATGCTGACCGAAAACGTCTGGAGTCATACAGCACTTTTCTTATACTGGTTTTCAATGTTAGCGATCGCTTCTTGGAATTGGAGCAAGTTTCCACTTAGGTCAGATTCAAGCACAGCATTAGGTTCACCGCACTTTCAGTAAGTAGGTGGTTACAATTAAATAATTCGTAATACTTCTCTACGAGAGGCTGCGCCAACGGCTACGCTCAGTACAAGTTCGTAATTAGTAATTTCAGGGATGCACTAACGCACATCTGGAAGCGATCGCTACTAACCCACTTACCTAAATCGACAAGATTGATCTATAGTCGGAGTCTCTTCAAATTGCACCATTATTAGAACAGCTGGCGCATCGCCTACTGTTCCAGATAAGTGACCTTTATGACCTTGCGCGTCTGTTTTCGTACCCTGATCTTCTCCAAAGGAAATTTCCCCTTCCCCCATCTCGACTCGCTGTCCGTCCATAGTCTCCACAAACCAGCGTCCTGAGAGTGGGATGATCCACTGGGGTTTCGGATTCTCATGCCAGTTACCAACCCATCCCACAGGTAGCACAGTAAAGGTGATTGTAGCACCGGACTGCTTCAAATTAGAAAGCCACTGCGGTGAGGTATCCGGGGCTATGCCTTTTTCGATGAAGTCTTCAATTTGACAACGGGATTGGTGACTTATACCGTCGTTGTCAGTCCAGACGTGCCAATATTCAATTGTTGGTTTGGGTGATGAGTTATTCTGCATAATAATGGCTCTTTTTGATCCGAAATGTATTGAAACGCGAATTATAAATTACAAATTACAAATTACGAAATTACAACCATATAATCGCACCCTTCCCATTTGCTGTTTTCAATCCAGAAAAAGGTAAAGGTGATTCCCTGTTGCTGATGATCAGAAATAGAAATATCTACAAAATTAACTCCTAATTTTGTAGAAGTAGCAGGTGTATCTTTTACGGTTTGCCAATTATCATCTGACCAATGCAAATGAAAAGATGCTAAAGCGTGAATTCGCAATGTATAACCTTTTTTAACTTGGTCTATTTGACGGTTAAACTTCCAAATTTCCAACGATTTACACTGTTTTCTCTCACCTAGATATCGATTGGATACCTCTGGAATCAAATCAAATACCTGACCATCATGATTTGACCGCAACATCTTGATATACTCCGAATGCGCCCACATCAAAGGCATTGCTGAACCTGTTGGTTTTCCTAAATACAGATGGTTTTCAGGTGTATCTGCTTCATCCCAAACCTGTTCAGGTAGTAAACAAGTATCTGATGCAAATCCTTCCATCGCCTTGATATATGTTTTGACATCGCCGCCAACAGCTAATTCATAATGTCCCCGTTCTCCTGTTAAGAGAGGCCAAGCGCGTCCCTTACCAAAACCGGTATAAGGACTGCCGTCTTCTTGCTGGCCGTAGCCGTCGTGGTTGTAACGATGCCAACAAGGACCAGCAGATGTATCAACTTTCAAAACTGCATCAATTACTTTGACAGAATCAACAATAATCGGGTCATCAGGTTTGCGAATTCCATAGCGTACTAATTGCAAAAACCCACCATCAACAATTTCTTTCGCGGGAAATTCTGACGGTTCACCAGGTGGTTGACTGCTGATAAAAAGAGTTCCTTGGTTAGGATTTTCATTGGGTTGAGGATTATTAATATCTGTAGGAGTAATCCGAATGTAATGGCGTTTGATGCCAGAAACTAAAGTTCCTTCAGTTGTAACTGTCCAAGCTTCGATGTGAGATTCTAAAAAATCAGCGTATTCTTCGATAAAGTTTGCTGTTGCTTCATCGCCACGTTCACGAACAAATTGAGCAGCACAAATTAAGGCGGCAATATTAGATGCTAATGTTGATGGTGAATAACCACTATTTTCTTCCCAGCGTTCTTGTTGGGTAGCTGGTCCATGACGAATTAAATAACCCGCCGCCCGTAAAATCATTGGATAAATATCAAAGTTTAAACAAGTTTTCTGTTGGTGCAATAGCCATGCTAACAGAATGGGAAATGCTACCTCGTCAAGCTGGATACCTGTCCAATAAGGTTTACCATCAACCCAGAAATTTTGAGGAAAACCGCCATCTTCCTGCTGACTCGTAGCGAGATAAATTAGCGATCGCACTGCTGTATCAGTTTTACCAGCAGCCACTAAACCTGATACACTGCTAACCATATCCCGCGTCCAGACAAGGTGATATCCTCCTTGGTCTTGGTCGTCTTTGGCTTCACCCCAAGGGATAGCCAGAGATGCAATTAATGCACCGGGATAAGTCTTGTCTTCATGTGCTAACAACAGACTAATGCTGTTGTGATACAACTTCCCATCATCATAAGAACTATTTTCTAATGAATGGATGCTGTCGCGCGATCGCTTCCACTGTTCGTTATATTGCTGCTTCTGCTTTTCAAAAGGAATATTCAGCGACTGAAACAGTGTGGAAATTGCATTGTGCAGATTTGTCCCAAATGCCAGTCCTAAAGTAAACTCTTTAGTACTATCTAAATTTAGTTCTCCAGTTAATGCTATGTTGCCATCTACAGCACTGTCAAACTCCCAATCAATCTGAAAATTATCAGCTAAATCTGTCCAACCATCACTTTCACCAACGTAGCCACAAGAAATCCGGGTAAAGGGAATTGTTGCACCCAGCGCTAACCATCTTCCTCCTTTCTCGGCTGTGAGAATATGATGTCCAGCAACTTGTACAGCGTAACCATTATTACCTCTACCTCCAACTTCCAGATGTGGCGCACACAAAGCGTATAGCTGGAGTTGGGAAATAAAATCGCTATCTCCTGTTAACTTTGTGCGTTGTAAAATACAGGATAAATGAGGGTCAGCAATTACTTCTTTGATTACAGCATAACGCCCTTGTGGATCGGAATTAGTGATGCGATATCCTAAACCATGAGTCCACATCGGTTCAACTTTTGATTCAAGATGGCGTTTCTCTTCGTGAAAAAAGCTTTTTCCATCAGAAATTAGATACTGTAAATCCCGAACTTGAGGACTGTCTACTGTGGGATGGTAGATTTCAGTAACAACACCATTCCAGATCGTAAACCAAATGTTACTAGAGGTGGAGTAAGCTGTTCCTACTCCATCTTTATTCGCATGAGTCCATCGAGGATCGATGCCAGGTGAGCCAAAAGCCTGTCCTTGACCAAGAATTTTTACCATAATTTGTTGTACTGATCAGTCAGATTTAACTACTATTTCAAAATGCTGTATAATTATGTAGAAACTTGTAATTCACCATCGAGATGGGTAACTTCCCATTGAGTTTGTTCGCCATCGCGCCAAAAGCGCAATCCCACCGTAGCAACTGGCTCAATCACAATAGCATTACGAATTACGTAGCTTGCTTCTCCCCTTCTCTACGAGACGCTGCGCTAATGGCGAGTATTACGAATTATTTTAACCATTCTCTGTAAAACCTGGATACAAGGTCATACCACCGTCTACAAACAATGTTGTACCATTAACATAATCAGAGTCATCAGAAGCTAACCAAACTGCTGCTTTGGCGATATCTTCTACATCACCCACACGTTTTGCTGGAATTAGTTTTAGTAAATTCGCCTCTGCTTGTGGGGTATCCCAAGCTGATTTGTTAATTGGGGTTTTGATTGCACCAGGAGCAATACTATTGACGCGAATTTTGTGAGGTGCAAGTTCTTGAGCAATACTTTGCATCATCATATTAATACCACCTTTACTCGCGGCATAATTGACATGACCAGCCCAAGGAATTACCTGATGTACTGAACTCATACAAATAATCTTACCTGCGGCAGATGAAATATGCGGCTGTACACCTCGGCGCAAAAATTCCTTTGCAGCTTCCCTAGCACATAAGAATTGTCCAGTCAGGTTCACCCCAATAACTTTATTCCATTGGTCAAGGGTCATATCTACAAGCGGTGAATCTTTTTGCAGACCTGCATTGTTGATCAAAATGTCAATAGTGCCAAATTGCTGGATCGTTTGGCTGAACATCGCCTTTATTTCGTCTTCTTTGCTGACATCAGCTTGAATCGCATAAGCTTCACCATTAGCCGCTTTGATCTCATCGACAAGTTTTTGAGCTGATTCAGCTTCCGAATGATAGTTAATAGCTACTGCTGCACCTGATAAAGCTAAATAACGAGCGATCGCTTCACCAATCCCAGAACTAGCACCTGTCACAAGTGCTTTTTGACCTTTAAGCAGATAAGGGGAATAACTCATAATACTTTTTGAGAATTTTTGCTATGTATTTTCACTTGCAAAGTTTGAGGATAGCTGAGATAGAGAACTTATGATTGAATCCAAATTGAAGCAAGCTATCCTATGCCACACTTGTTATACCAATTACACACTTTACTTATGTGTTTAATTTTTGAAAGATATTTTTGTGATTCTGGCATCACTTTAGAGGTTTGTAAGAAGAAATGCTTCTAGCTATTGGAATAATAAATATCTCTACCGAAAGAGCTATAAAAATTTCATACCGATTTCATTATTGGGCAAAATCTTTAAAGAATGAAGGATGAAGTCAGTTGAATGTCTTTCTTAAGCTAGAGATAAATTTTATAATATTTTTTTATATTGATTGACTTATACAAGACTCATATTGAATTTTTGCGAAGCTAGTACAGAATAAGTACAAAGTCTGTTGAATATGTCTAGTCAAACCGATGTACAAGTACAAAGAATTAGAGCTATTGGCTTAACGGTGACAAACTGCAATCGCTCTTTGGATTTCTATACACAAGCACTTGCTTTTGAACTCGTTTCTGAAATTACTCTTGAAGGACAGGACTACAGCGATTTAGAAGGCGTACCTGGGGCAAAAATTCGCATTGTCACTTTGCGATTAGGTGACGAACTTATCGAGTTGATGGAGTATCTTAATATTCAGGGGAAACCCATCCCCAGCGATTCACAAAGTAATGACCTGTGGTTTCAACATCTGGCAATTGTGGTGAGTGATATGGATCGCGCTTATGCTCACTTGCGTTCATTTCCCATTGAAGCAATTTCAGTTGCTCCTCAGACAATACCACCTGGTAATGAAGCATCTGGTGGTGTCCGCGCCTTCAAGTTTAAAGACCCTGATGGTCATGATTTAGAGTTAATTTCGTTTCCGCCTGATAAAGGACAAGATAAATGGCATCAGAACAGTCATCGCTTGTTTTTGGGAATCGACCATAGTGCAATCGCAATTTCCAATACCGAGCAGAGTCTACACTTTTACCGCGACCTTCTGGGAATGCAAATTGATAGCCGCAGTCTCAACTGGCGTGCAACCCAATCTCGCTTGGATAATTTACCAGGAGCCGAAGTCAAAATTACAGGACTGCGACCTGTTCAAGATGGTATGGGAATTGAACTGTTAGACTATATTGTGCCTGGAAAAGGTCGGACTATACCGAGTGACTGGAAAAGTTGCGATATTGCACATATGCAAATTGAGTTAGTCGTAAATAATCTTGAACAGTTAGTGGATAAGCTACGGTGTAACGGGGTTCAGTTTGTATCATCACGGATTGTGCAGTTTAGCGATCGCTCATTTCCTTATCGGCATGGTTGTTTAGTTAAAGACCCTGATGGACACGCAATATTGCTAATTGTGAATAATACCAATTCTGTGTAATAATGCGCTGATAAACTAGTTTTCTGGCACAGTGTAGTATTATACATTTTCCTCACTAACATAATTTGCAACCAGAATGCGCTTTGGATATACTCCTAAATCTTGGTTATAAAAGTCAGAATTTTCAAGATAGTTGTAAAAGCAATAGAGTGGAATGGCACGATTTACTTTAGCATACTGCTCTAAAATATCAATCTGTAGCGTGTTATCTTTATGTTTATGCTTAAGCTTATCGTAACGAGTAGTTCCTGGATTAATCTTTTTAGCTTGTTAGCCTAATAGCATGGAGATAGACGTGTGTCCACCTCGAAACATGAGTAATGTTCAACGTCCAAAAATCAATGCATCGAGCGAATAAGCACCAGGACCTAAAACCGCGATCGCAATCAGCATAATGCAGTACATAAACGCCTTTTCCCAACTCGGCGGTTCACCTTTTCCTAAAGGACCTTTATACTGGTCGTTGGGAATTAAGTATGGATCTTGGGCTACAAAGGGCTTACTTCCAGAAATCTCTAAGTATATCGCAAAAATCATTGAGCAGAGAATGGGCAAAGTTGCTAAGAGTGTGAGGAATCCAATCATGAGAAAAATTCCGCCACCTAACATAGACGCAGCTGATAAAAAGCAAAGAAAGATAGGTGTTTTCATAGACTCAGCCCACTGTCGAAGATGCGTTAACTTTGGATAGCCGTGTAATATAAACAACCAGCCAACGCTAACTCTTAGTAGTAAAAGTGCTAATCCGGGAAATCCGTCAGGATACACAGGAGAAAGTGAACTTAACAACTGTGGACTTAGCTGTGGAAAATTAAATGCAGCTAGGAAAAAAGCGATCGCTACACCCAACCCAAATTGATAAATCATCGCTCTACACCACAAGTATTAAGGTCGATAACATATAACGAATGACCGGCTGTGATAAATAAGCGATCGCGAAGTGTCCCTGAAAGGGAATCGCCTTTTTTACCGCCGAAAGTCAGATTAGCAGATGTCTCCGGTACAAAAATCTTTCCTAAGCGAGTTCCGTCAGGGGCGTATATCTGCACGCTATCTTCAGAACTCGTAAAAACATTACCATGTTCGTCAACCCGCAGTCCATCGGGTTGTCCTGGATCGATGACTGCAAACACGCGGCCATTTTTTGTACATCGACCATCTACAACCTCATAAATACGAATATGATGAGGCCCCCCAGGAATATTAAATGCTGCTGTATCTGAAACATACAAAAGGCTTTCATCTGGACTGAAAGCCAACCCATTCGGGCGCACCATGTCTGTTACTACAGGATAAATCTCACCTGTTGCCGGGTCAAAGCGATAGACGTAACTTCCGGATTGTTCTTGTTCGCCCCCGTAACCTTGGTTTGGTTCGGTGATCCCATAGGGCGGATCGGTGAACCAAATTGTGTTGTTACTTTTGACTACCAAATCATTTGGACTGTTCAGGCGTTTGTTGTCGTAGCGATCGACTAAAACCTTCCATTCACCATTATGTTCGCGTCGAATAATAGCACGCAGACCAGACGAACACGCAACTAGACGACCTTCTAAATCGCGGTAATTGCCGCTTTGATAATCAGATGGCGATCGCAAAACGCTTACACCATCGGTAGAACTCCAGCGTAACAGGCGGTTGCCGTGAGCGTCACTCCAGACCACGCTATCATCTTCATGGAAGTAAACAGGCCCCTCACTATGGACTGCACCGTTAGCAAGCTTTTGAAGTGAGGCTTCTGGACGTACAATAGCACGCAGGCGATCGTCATAAATTTCAATGGCTTCAGCCATAGGAATCTCCTGTTATTTAACTTGGTTACTGGCGGTAAATGGCAGGTTCAAGTTAATACAAATTTAGTTTTTATAAATATTAAATAGGTATGATGTACATCATATATAAACATAAATGAAATTCAAATGAAATCTTAGCCTTTCTTTAGGCATAAATGAAAATTCAGCCATTGGATAGAGTCTAAAATTTTAGATTGCGTCTTTTGAAAGGTTACTCAGTTCTAGATTTTCTCCTCTTGTTGGCGTTCTGGACAGTTCCATAATTTCCATAACTCAAATACGATTGCTATATGTCTAAAGGCTGAACTTATCATTTTTGGGATATACCATTGATGCGTTGAAAAAATCATAGTTTGTGACATAAAGTAAAACGTGCAAGCAAAAACTATCTGAATATTTCTCAATTAATCAGCTTGGCATAATTTGTTCCTAATTAAGAAATAGAGAAGCTATAGCTTATGGATCTTGGTATTAAAGGTAAAGTCGCTGTAATTACTGGAGGTGATTCCGGCATTGGTAAAGCAACAGCTAAACTACTCGCCCATGAAGGTGTAAAGGTTACTATTCTCGATAAGACTTCCGAAAATCTTGAACTCGCGGCTGAGGAGTTAAGAAAGTTTGGAGAAATATTTACGGTTCAGGCGGATCTCACTAAGCCTGAAGAAGTCGAATCTGCCAAAGAGCAAATTCTGAAGCGTTTCGGAACCGTTGACATTCTTGTTCATGCAGCAGGAATTACAGGTGCTACGGGAGATTTCCTCGAACTGACTGATGAGGAGTGGTACAAGACAATTGAGGTTGACTTGATGGCGACGGTACGCACCTGTCGCGCTTTTATTGGGGCGATGCGTAAAAGTGGTTGGGGCAGAGTTGTCCTCATCAGTTCGGAAGATGCACTACAGCCATACCCAGAAGAAATACCTTACTGTGCTTGCAAAGCAGCAGTGTTGAATCTTGCAAAAAATTTATCTAAAGCTTATGCAAAAGATGGTGTGTTAGTGAATGCAGTTTCTCCCGCCTATATCGCCACCTCCATGACTGATGCAATGATGGAAAAGCGATCAAAAGAGCTAGGTGTTAGCTTTGATGAGGCAATTGACAGTTTCCTCAATGAACATCGCCCTCACATCGAACTCAAGCGACGTGGTAAACCCGAAGAAGTAGCGGCTGTAATTGCCTTCCTTTGTTCTGAGCAATCAAGCTTTGTAGTTGGTTCCAACTATCGGGTAGATGGTGGCTCAGTTGCAAGTTTGTAAGCAAAGCAAATTTAAAAAAACTAGTACGACACGGCGTAAATAAAGCAACCATTTTAAATAGCCAGAAAGCCTACAAAATAAGCATTCTTTCTTTTTACTTTTGCCTTTTTACTTTTGCCTTCTTGTACTAGTAGTCCATCAATGAATGAATAAGTTCGTAGTAAGGACTAAAGTGCTTCGCTTTTAAAGTTACTGCACAACATCAAGCGGTTTAACTTTTGCAAGTCAATGCATCAAAGGTGCAAGTCAATGCAACGAAAGTACACCATAGGAGAAAAAGTTTTTCCAGGATTATTAACAACTTCCGTGGGTCTAGAGCATCGATTCAGTAACTACGAATTACGAACTTGTACTGAGCGTAGCCGTTGGCGCAGCCTCTCGTAGAGAAGTATTACGAATTATTTAAGGGTTGATTATGAAACAAGTAGAAGCAGTTGTTGCCAATATTAACGATCTAAATGATGGTGAAATGCGACAAGTTTCTGTCGGCGAGACAGAAATTTTACTGAGTCGAATCGATGGAAAGTTTTATGCTGTCGGCGCACACTGCGCTCATTATGGCGCACCACTGGCAGATGGGGTGCTAAGTGGAGAGCGTGTTATTTGCCCTTGGCATAATGCCTGTTTTGACGTGACGACTGGCGATCAACTAGAGCCACCTGGCTTAGATTCTTTAGCTCGTTATGAGGTACGCATTGAAGGTGAAAATATCATTGTCAGCGTACCAGAGCAAACCCCAGAATTACGTAGCTTGCCGCCGCAGGCATCGCCCACAATGGCGCAATTCAACCCCAACGTTGATGGGCGGACATTTGTGATTTTAGGCGCAGGTGCAGCCGGAATTCATGCCGCACAAGCTTTGCGAGTAGCTGGATATCAAGGGCGAATCGTCATGATTACTCAAGAAGACAAGCTACCCTACGATCGCACCAAACTAAGTAAAGCTTACTTAACTGGTAAAGCATCCCCAGAGGAAATGCCCCTACGATCGCCCGATTTCTTCCAAGAACACGCCATTGAAGTGCTGTTAAATCACCAAGTTGAACGGGTGCAAACGACAAATAAAGCGATCGCCTTTACTAATGGTGATTCTTTAACCTATGATGCCTTACTGGTAGCAACAGGCGGAAAACCACGCCAGCTAGATATTCCCGGCGCAGACCTGCAAAACATATTCACATTACGCAGTTTTGCTGATAGCGATCGCATTTTGACAGCCATCAAGCAAAAAGGAAAAGCGGTAGTCATTGGCTCCAGTTTTATCGGCATGGAAACGGCAGCGAGTCTGAGTCAGCAAGGCTTACAAGTAACCGTGGTTTCGCCGGATTCTGTACCTTTTAAGAAAACCCTGGGTGAGGAAATCGGTAAAATCTTTCAGCAAGTCCATGAAGAAAACGGCGTTTCTTTTAAGTTTGAGAGAAAAGCGGTAGAATTTGCCGGAAGCGACAAAGTAGAAGCCGTCATTTTAGATAATGGCGATCGCTTGCAAGCAGATATTGTAATCGTCGGCGTTGGTGTAGAACCTGCAACAGACTTTCTTAAGGGTGTCGAATTGCATCCCAAAGATGGCAGTGTTGTTGTTGATGAATACTTATGTGCAGGTGATGGCATCTACGCCGCAGGTGATATTGCCCGTTATCTCGATTGGCGTACAAGCGAATCGATTCGCGTTGAACATTGGCGAGTCGCAGCACAGCAAGGGCGAATTGCAGCTCATAATATGGCAGGTAAAGCAGTTAAATTTAGAGGACTGCCCTTTTTCTGGACGATGCAATTCAAGTTTTCCTTGCGCTATATTGGACACGCCCAGAGTTGGGATGAAATTATTGTAGATGGGGATTTGCAAAAACAGCAATTCGTTGCTTTTTACATCAAAAACAATCAAGTCTTGGCAGCTGCAACCAGCCATCGAGATACAGAAGCAGCAGCTATTTCTGAATTGATGCGCTTGAACCAAATGCCAACAGTTGAAAAATTACGGCGCGGTGCAGTTGATTTGATTCACAAACAACCTCAAGTTAGTAGCAAGCGCTAGCAGAGTTAGTAGCAAGCGCTAGCAGAGTTAGTAGCAAGCGCTACCCTACGGGAAAGCTCCGCTAACAGCACTGACTAGGAACCAGTTAGACTAATTAAGTTCGAGATAAGAATAATTTGCAACCTCCTGCATATATGACGAACATCACAGAACACTACGACATCATCATTATCGGTACAGGAGCAGGTGGAGGTACACTAGCTCACCGCCTCGCACCCACAGGTAAAAAAATTCTCGTGCTGGAACGAGGCGACTTTTTACCGAGAGAAAAAGCTAACTGGAATCCAGAGGAAGTCTATCAAAAACACCGTTACCATACAGATGAGCAATGGTATAACAAGGAAGGCAAAGCCTTTCAGCCCCAAACAGGCTACTGGGTTGGTGGCAATACCAAACTCTACGGTGCAGCCCTAATTCGATTGCGGGAGCGAGATTTTGAAAAGGTAATTCATCAGGGAGGAATTTCTCCAGAATGGCCTTTGAAGTATCAAGACTTTGAGCCATACTACACGCAAGCAGAAAAGCTATATGACGTGCATGGACAGGAAGGAGAAGACCCCACAGAACCACCTCGCAGCGAACCATATCCTTATCCGCCAGTCAGTCATGAGCCAGATATGCAGTCTCTTGCTGATGGCATTCGGGAACTGGGTTATTATCCATTTCACCTACCACTAGGATTAAAGCTGAATGAAAGCGATCGCCTAAATAGCCCCTGCATTCGCTGCGATACCTTTGACGGATACCCCTGTCTGGTACAGGCAAAAGCCGATGCTGAAGTCAACGCCATTCGTCCGGCTCGTGAAAAGTATGCCAATGTTACTCTCTTAACTAATGCTAAAGTCTTGCGGCTGCATACCAGTGAGTCGGGGCGAGAGGTTACGAGAATAGAAACTGAAATTACAGGAGAGCAACATTGGTTCACAAGCGATATTGTGGTTGTTGCCTGTGGTTCTGTCAACTCAGCTGCTTTGCTATTACGCTCTGCTAATGACAAACATCCCAACGGATTAGCAAATAGTTCCGATCAGGTGGGGCGGAATTTCATGAAGCAACTGGAAACGGCCATAGTTTCCATACATCTAGAAGTGAATCACGCCAACTTTCAAAAAACCATCGCTGTCAATGATTTTTACTGGGGAGAACCGGATTTCCCCTATCCGATGGGTATGGTGCAGAATACAGGTAATGTACTTGCCGATATGATTCCCGGAGAAGCACCCCCACTGATGGCCCCATTTGTCAAGCTGATTCCTCATTTTGAGCGCCATTTGTTGGCCGAGCGATCGGTTGGCTGGTGGTTGCAGACAGAGGATTTACCAGATCCGAACAATCGGGTTCGGGTGGTGGGTGACAAGATTCACGTTGACTATACACTGAACAATACCGAAGCAAGCGATCGCTTAATTCACCGATGGACATCTGTACTCAAGTCAATTCCTCACTCTGCTAAACACGTCTTGCCATTTAGCCTTTATCCCCGCACTCAGCTACCAGAACAAGCAGTAGCCCATCAATGTGGTAGTTGTCGATTTGGCACAGATCCCAAAACCTCAGTCCTTGACATCAATTGCCGTACCCATGATGTCGATAATCTCTACGTGGTAGATAGTAGTTTCTTTCCGTCAAATTCCGGTGCTAACCCCACGCTCACAATTATGGCAAATGCTTTGCGCGTAGGCGCTCATCTAGCTGAATGTTTGAAGTAGAAAGTTTATTATTTCTAGGATGGACAAATTTATGAACGATCAACAGACTAATTTAGAAACGCAAAATCAAAACTCAAGAGAAACATCATCTTCTAATACTCATCCGATTGCGACAGGATTGGGAGTTGTAGGAGGCGGGATTGCTGGAGCCGCACTAGGTCGCTCAATTGGTGGTAAAGTTGGTGCTGCGATTGGTGGAGTTGCGGGTGCGATCGCTGGTGGAGTTGCAGCCAATGAACTGGTTGTTTATGCAGAAGAATTTATTGAGGAACTTCAGCCGACTATTAGTTTGGGATTAGGTGCCGATCGCAAACCAATTGAATTACCCCTTCATTACAGTTGGGAAGAATTACAAACACTATCAAAACCCCAAGGCTGTTTTTATGAGTCACGATCTCATTGAGCTATATCAGCCAATCAATACGCAAAAAAATTGAAAATTTCATAGTTATATCATGTCCGCATATAGCGGTTTTCGTTTGGATGCAATACACTTTGACCTCTCTCCAAACCTCTCTCCTAAAAGGAGAGAGGCTTTGAATCTTACTCCCCTTCCCTTGTAGGGAAGGGGCTGGGGGTTAGGTCTGTATTTCACTCAACTGAGAACTGCTATAATTAGTTATGATTCCCACAGTCATTGCACCCCACACGCCAGATGCTCCACTTGGGGAGACCCCAAGACCGCACTGGCTCCCCTTAATCCCCTCCCCGCTCTTCGGGAGGGGAGACAAAGCGTAGCTTTGGCGGGGTGGGGTTCTTCAGGTTTAATAAGTAATCAAGCAGACATGATATTATTTCATTGTTTTGTGAAAGCTTAAATTGTATTTACAATACCTTTATTACGTAAATGTGATGAGCGTAGGCATCGCTATGAGGGAAAAGTTTCTGCATGATGCTCATCTAGGTAAACAGAGCAAATGAACCCTCCAGGAACTTATTTATCGTAAATTCAAGGGTTTAAGACCCCAACCATTACACGTAGTATCAGTTGAGTTGGGGTTTAAATCCCCGACTCCAACTGTCTTTAATTTGGAAGTAATAAGTAATGAGTAATGAGTAATGGGTATTACTCATTTATTTAACTCTATAGCTATGGTTTTATACTAATTTTGTCTCCCTGCCTAAATTTGAATTGATAATGTATCAAAAAAATATCTTACATGAGGTCATGTAAATTGATTTTTTATTGCTTGTGAGAAATCCGGGCTAGGTGCAGTCACTCCAACTGGCAGAAAATCTACCCAATGAAGAATACCTTCGATTGATAAACTTTTGCGTAATTTTAATCTAATATGTGCTTTCATAGGACAAATTTAATTATTTGTAGTGAATAACTAATCCTTATAGTCCTACCGCGATTTACTGCTATCTCCATAAACATTAGAGGTTTATCAAAGCCAGTTTTGTAATGACTCAAACCGATCAAATTCCGACTCTAGCTGCCATTGAATCCTTGCGCGATCGCTCTGGTGAAAAAAAGCACTGCACCCTTGAGAAACAGAGGCCGCACGAGGGGTATCGCTTTCACAAGCTGGAACCATTGCCTTAAACTCAGGCGACTTCCAGAGACTATTTCCCGGAGCGAAACTATATTCTAAGCTATTGCGAGCTAGTCGCTTGAGGTCTTTATATCCCAGACCATATCTTGTTGCCGCTAACAGATACTCATGACTTAAATCGATGCGGGAAATGCCTTCATCATCGGAAGCAAGGGTCAATGGTACTCCAGCTTTCCAATACTCCATAAAAGGATGCTCATCTCCCTGGACATTCAAAATGACCTCATTACTGGTCAGGCAGATTTCGACCAACACGCCCCGCCGCTGCATTTGCTTCATCAACTCGAAAGGATGTTCTTCAAAAAGAAGATCCACGCCATGTCCGATACGAGATGCCTGTGCCATTTCTACAGCTTGCCGAATATGAAAACGTAAATTCTCGGTGGTCACCAACCCCAGGGTTAACTCTCCGGCATGAAGTGCGACCCTGACATTGGGAAATTGGCGTTTGAAAAATTGCAGCATTTGCATTTGCAGGGTGTAGTCGCGCAATGCAATCGGGTTGTCTTCTGGACCGACGAGATTGATGCCAACTACGCGCGAATCTGATGAAGCTAGTGCAAAAGCATAAGCTAACTGAGCAAACACTTCAACGGGCGACTTTGTTCTTGTTGTTTGCTGCAAATAGCGCACTGTCACTCCACATCCAGGCTGTGCCGATGGAGTACCGCAACCGAGTGTTTTCGGGACTTCGCGCTGCAACTGTGCAAATTGCTGGCTGCCCAGTGTCACTAGCTTAGTTAATCCTCGCTTGAGCAATTGATGGTGCATCTCTTGCAAATCTTTATTCCAACCAACTTCACGCCCTAGCTGTCGAACTTCACTGCCCTCAACAGTAAGCATTAACTCTAGATAATTAATATGCTGCGAAGCTGCCCGATTTGCTACTGACGCGACCATATCATCCCGACGACTCGCAGAGTCGGATATTGCCCCAAAACCAGCAAAAGCGTCAAAAAATTGGTCGTGTCCGGATTTTCCAGCAAATTGGAGGTTGCGAGTAGACCAACGATTTATTAGGGAATCATAAAAAGACGTTGGTTTATTTAACAATTCTGAGGCTGGAAAATAACTAATGTCCTGACCGCAAGCTTTAGGCTCAACTAATGTCCCTGCCTTTGGATTCACACAATACCCATCGGTGGCAGCCCACTCCAGATAGTGTTCTGCATACACAGCCCCGCTTAGATGAGTGTGGATATCTCCGCCCTTTGGCATTCGCTGTACAAATGCTCGTAAAGCGGCTGGTTGAGCACGATGGGCTTCAAACCAACTAGCAGCTTGAGCTTCACTCTGAATTGAGGACTGCTGCGAAGTAGATGGGACTTGAGCTGCTCCACTGAAGATAAAACAGCTAGAACAGCTTAATACTCCTAGAAATAAAGATAAAGCTGCTCGTCTACGCATATAGATGTATTTTTTTGTCAAATATAAACATAATTATCTGGTTCAATTGCCCTATCATTGCAGCGTTTATCTGCGGTATTACCAGGGTAGCTATACTAGAGCAAATTTTATCCAAACGGATGGATAGATACTTACAAATCTAATCTCATGCTTTTTAATTTACGTAATGTATCCCTATCGATTGACAAAGATAGTAGTCAGTAAGAGTGTGATGTTCACACCGTTGAAAACAATCAACTATCAAGCTGCATAGACTTGTATAAACTATAACCTAAGATAGATGTATGTCAAATGTTTTAATGTGAGCCAATAAAATATTATTATTTTTTAATAGTCTTCATTCTCAGAATTATTCATCAACTCGCGTAGCCGGCGAATGTTGTCAGCTTTGACCGTTAGCAGTGTGGGTTCACTCGCACTGTTTTCTAGCAGTTCCCTTGGCTAATTGGATAAGCCCACCAGGAGAAGCTTACGCCGAATCTTATGGACTCAAATACCACGTCCGCACCGATACCGAACTAAATCCCACATTCACCCAGAACCTAATGTTTTTAGAAGACTACTTTAGGTTCACCACCAATATCCCCCTACTAGCCATAGCATGACCACTAGGAAAGCCATAATCAAATTCTATGTCCACAGATGAGGACGTGCCCGGTGCAGCAACAGCTGTAAGGGAATAAATCCGCCAAGCAGTAGGAGCAATACTGCCCTCCGACTTCTGGTGAGGCGCATCAACTTGCTCCCGCATTAATCTTTCTCTAATACTAGAGGCATAAGTAACCAAACAGAATTAATTACATGGCGATTCTTGACTAGGCAAGATTCATGATTTTTGACAGAATTCTTGATAATCTAATTTTACTTGCAAAGAGTAGCTGGTTGCATACTCTAGGATTTGATTACGCCAATCAGATAAGTGAGCAAACTTAATTAAATCATCTGCGATCGCAGAACCTTGTCTACCACCACTGCGTAATTGATCCCAGGCCGTCAATTCACCCATTGTCTGCATCAACTTCTCTAAACGTTCCAGCTTTCCATCCCACGCCTGTAAACTCACCCGATCTTGTACTGGCTGCAACTCTCGCAAAACATAAGATTTATTCCCCTCAACTATTACCCCTAAAAGAGCAGGTGGGGTTCCTTGCACCCGTTGTTGGATAGCTACTACCCGTGCCGATTCACTCGACCAATCCGGCTGAGGTAGCGTTAAATAGGGTTGTAATGAGGTTGTTTCTGTTTGCTTCAAATCTAAGAGATAATTGCCATCAGGAGAACCTTTACCTTCTACCAAAACTGCATAACGTTCTAACCCTAAACTACCTGTACCAGCTATTCGCTGTTGTACATCTAAAACTTGATAAAAATTAGCATCTTTTTGTGTAGATTTGTGCCAATTGGAGATGAGTTTTGTGATTTTTTGCTGTTCTGCTTCTGTGGCTTCCATAACGCGTTTATTGTCAATAATTAAGTACCGCTTACCTTTCTTTTGCTTGGTGTGCTGCTCTAAAAATTCTGGGCGAAGGCGGTTTTTTAAACTTCTTAATAAATCTTTAACTAAGCCCGAAGCGGTTTCCTTTTCCACACTTCTAGGAGTACCTTTAGCTAAAGCATTGCTGTAAGCATCAAGAAAGGAATTGCTTAAATGCAATGCTTCTGATTCATTCACCTTCAGCGCCTGAGAGCCAACTATCACACTGGTAATAAACCTCACCACATCCCAGGTGCAAGGAGCAAGACAGGCTTCGTCAAAATCATTAAGATCAAAGTAAACTAATCGGTTATCACCTTTATAACTACCAAAGTTTTCCAGATGCAAGTCACCACAAATCCATACTGGTGGGGCTGCATTCAGTGGGGAATCTTTAGGGAAGTCTTCGTAAAATAAATGACACGTTCCGCGATAAAAAGTAAAAACATCAGAACGCATTGCCTTGTATTTTAATTCAAGCAGTTTTGGGTTGCGTCCAAGGTTAAAGCGATGAATTCTGTCAATGATATTGTTTGTCATAATTTTTGGCTCTTGAAATGAATGGTCTGGTGACTTATCATTACCCATTGATAGCAGAGTAATTTGAAAAAGGCAGTTCAATCTTGAGGCACTTATGTTGCTCTCGAGCGATGCCCTTCTCTACGAACGCGAACAGCGTGTCGCTCCCAGACGCTGCACGTATCTTGCTTCCCGTTGGCGCAGCCTCTCGTAGAGAAGGGTACGGCGCAGTCTCAGGGTAAGACCTAGGTTGGCAAGCTACACTCCTACTGCTATTTTTTCCTCTTTGAATAAAAAGCGATGTCTACTTTAAGGGGCAGTGAGCTGAATGACTCGCTCTCCGTGGCGCTATGGGTGACGCTTTGGCTGTTATCGTTGCTCTCAAAAATTGGTAGAGTTGGTAAGACTACCCAACGGCTTTGGGGAGTATCGTCGGCAATGCCAATAAAAAGAAAACGCTACGCAAACAATTAGGATTTATGAGATATTTACGTCATCTGGTGCTGAGTATATGTAGTTGCATGGTATTACTGAGTCCGACTGCAATGCCCTGTTTTGCCGCTGAGAAAATTATTTTTCGCTATGGTGTATTTGAAGAATCCCTACCTGTTGCTGATTTACGTAAGTATGCACAAAAGCAAGAAGTTTCTTCTGATTTGCAATTTTTTCTCAAATTTTTCAGTCGGGAAGAACAAAAAGAGTTTCATCAGGCGCTACAAGTAAAAGCATCTCTTGATATTGGGGCTTTGGATAAGCTGTTAAATACAGAACTAGCTAAAGAAATTCTATCTACGGTTTCCCAAGGTATCGCCCGTCGTGACCAAGCCGGGGTACAAGCACTAGACGCGGCTGTGATCATCGGGGCGAATTCTCAAGAGGGTTTGGGGATCATCAGCTTTCTTGAAGCATATCCTAGTCAAAGACTAGTTATTAATGTTCCAGGAGTCTTAGAAATAGCAAGTAAGTTAAATCTATCTCCTATTGAAATACCACCTAAAGATAACTTAAGTTCTACACCTTTATGGCAACTTGAAGTTCAATATCAGCAATTTGCTACTCAAGGAAAGCAATTCCAGGCTTGCTTGTTTGGGGATTCTGTAACTGCCGAAATGGGTAATACTCTGGGGAAAGGTACTTTTAATTTTGCCTTAAATGGGATAAGCGGGATTTCACTTGTTGAACAACTAAAACTTCTCATTCCAACTAAAATTAAATGCGAAAAAGCTGTGATTGCGATTGGAGGGAATGATGCCTGGTATGGATTAAGTGATTCCTTATTTGCGAACAAACTCCAAGATTCAATTTCCTTAGTGCGAAGCCTTGGGAGTAATCAAATATTCTTAATTCCCGCTTTTTACTCAACAGTTACCGCTAGTAAAGATCCAAGTATTTCCGCAACAAATCTTCGGGTAGAGCAAATCAATACTGTGATGAATCAAGTTGCAATTAAAAATCATATACCATTGGAACTACAAGAGGTTCAATCATTAAATGAGAATCAGGCTTTGAAAGATGATTTAAGTTCAGAAGATGGCGCTCATTTAAATAATGAGGGAATAAATATTTATCGGCAGGCTTTATTAAAGATTCTAGGTAAATAACAGGGCTATTTCATTCTAGATTTAACCAACGAATTTAGGTATTTCCAGCCATCGTGAGATAGAATCCCTGAAGCCTAAAATGACGTATTCTCGTAAATACATAAAATGTCAGATTTTAGAATGAAATAACCCTGGGTAAATAACGAGATTTGATTAACACGACACAACCAAAAATCAATCTCAGTCAACTCAATGCGTAATGAACAATCAACTCAAACCTCGACAACTGAGCGACGCTCTGCACGAAGGGGCGATCGCTTTAATCATCATCATCACCGAACAAGGCAAAAGTAAAAAGTAAAAAGGCACTCATCAAGAAAAAGAAAAATGGTTTGAGAGCAACTAAATTTATTTATGGAATGAAATAAAAACATTTATAACGATAGCGCCGGCGGCAAGCGAGTCATCGAGCGTCGTGGCGCAGCGCGTTCGCATGATTGCGTCTCGTAGAGAGAAATAAGGTGTCATTATTAAATCCCCTCAATTTATTTATGGGGATTATCTTTTTACTTTTTACTTTTTACTTCTTAACGGGTGCCCATCCATAGTCAGGAAAATCTTCCAAGCCAATCATGTACTTGTTCTGGTGTTAAACACTCAGGACAGTTAAGCATCGTTCACCTAATTATTTGCTACATATTAACCATGCAAAATTGCCGCTTCCATCAGTGAATACGCGCAATTTGTGTTTTTATAGTAAAATTTCTTGCTTTAATAAAGGGGAGTTGTTTAAGTGATGTTGAACTTAAAATCAAGCGAGGAAAGGTTGATAGGGGAGTGCGATCGCTCTTAAAGCCCAGCATAGGCGATCGCGTTCTTAGAGGAAATGTAGTAGACAGGCGATCGCGGGGTAATGAGTAGATGCGATCGCCCTAGCATCTGTGCCGAATACAAGCGTTCGCGAATAGCGTCTCGTTGGCGCAGCCTAAGAAGAGAAGAGAGGAAATGTAGCAGACAGGCGATCGCCCTAGCATCTGTGCAGAATACAAGCGTTCGCGAATAGCGTCTCGTTGGCGCAGCCTAAGAAGAGAAGAGAGGAAACGTAGCAGACAGACGATGCCTAGGTTGGCAAGCTACGCACCCCCACAGCTGCGAATCCCCGCAACTTGCATCAGTCTCGTAAGCCTTGCAGCGATTGCTTTCTCCAAGACTGATGAAAGAGGGCTAAGTAAAATTTCCCATTTTTCCCTATTCACGCAACAACGCCTATCGTCAAGGTTTCTGAGCTATGGTGCAGGCATGGTCAAGCAATTCCTCCCCATGGGCGAAGTCGCCTTGCAGTGTATCCGCCGTATCTGTCAGCAAGATGAAGCCATCGCTTCCATCCTCGAATACCACCCCCAGCACCACGAGAGTCTGGCGTTTCATGTCATGTACTATGGATTGTTGTACATCTTGTGCCAGCAGCACGAATGGATTCACGCCTTGCAAGCTTGCGGAATCGACGCGCCTGGCCCGATAGGGATGCCCATCCAGATGGAAAGGCAGATTCGCCCAGTGCGACCCAATGGCGCTTAAGTGGGCGCGTAGTTGCGCCCGCACGTCGGGGGCTATGCAATCGATATGGATGTGCAACTGGTTCTGGCTGCGTCCAAAGGCGGAATTGACCGCCATGCCTATCGCATCCCTCGCCAGCGTTCGTCCCAAGCGCTGCGATATGAGAGCGCGCGAGTCCCAGGCGAACTTCCAGTAATTTGGGGTATCCCTCGCCAGCAGGCTAGCGCTTTCAATGCCGGAAATCCGGGCAGTTGGTAGAAGCAGATATTGCGTCTTTCCTACCCGGTCTTTCAACAGGGCATAGCCCTGTTTCAAATCAACCAAGGTGCAAGGCGCGGGATTGCCTTGCTTTTCTTGGTTGGGGACGCAAGCCTCATGGACGATGCGCCACAAGGCATCACTCTTGCTAGTATGATCGGCGGAAATAAAGCAACCATTTTAAATAGCCAGAAAGCCTACAAAATAAGCATTCTTTCTTTTTACTTTTGCCTTCTTGTACTAGAGTGTGCATTTTCAACTCGGAATTGGGTTCGTCTTAAAGGTTAAAAGTTTTTTCTTTCCCCTCTTTTTCATCAACGTTCATAGTGACCGCGAATCCATACTCTATGGTTATGTCTTCTCTCCCAATGCCCACGAATCCACCTGTGATGATGATGCCCACCAATATCGATTACTAATGCTGATGCCTGTTTTGGCATGGCAGCAATAAACAGTGGTAAAGCAACTAATACACCTACAAGTATCCGTTTCATAACTAATTTTCCTTTGTTCAACTATCTGAGATTAAGTAAATTAAATTCTTTATGAGTTGATTTTTAGCGATGTTGAGCGGATTAAACCGCTCAGTTAATTGAGCGAATATGTCTGTTATAGTCAATATGAACTATCCTGGTTCTTGAGACAGTCACTACACTTTTGACTGTAGGAGTGTCAGAATCAGGGCTATGTCCATTAAAGGTGAAAGTCCAAGTGCCATGTCCATCATAAGTATGGGGAGAACGTTCGGCGGGGCCATACATTGAGTTCTCAGCTCGATAATGTTGCAAACCGCCATTGGCCTTCTCAGCAGCTTCGCGAGCTAAATTCTCGGCTCGACCGAGATTAATGAAAGATATCTTATTGTGATTAGCTATTTGAGCTATAGCAATTCCGGGTACAAGCGTAATAGATGCAATCACAAATGCAGAATTGATGAAGGTATTCAGTTTCATATTGTTATCCTAAGTTCGATATATAGCAATCAGTAGTCTCTATTTATAGAGGATGTCATCAGAATAAAGCCCTGAATTATGTACAAAGAAGTAGACTTTGGCGTGACACTCCGGCTTGTCTACGACACACTTCGTGAAGGCTCAGTTGAAGGTGAATCAAGTAATTTAACTAATTCGTAATGGGTTACGCCTAACAACGGTTAGGTAATTCGCATTTAAGAATTAAATTAATAATTAAAAACTATCTACAAGTTAGTTGAATAACCCCACTAAATATACTGTTTCTAGTGGTCAAATTCCGCCGGAGCGGGTTTTAATTCTCCACTAAAATATTGCTAGATTCTGATGTTCTTGTTTTGGAATTTATCCTTCAATAATAGTGCCAAATAAGTCTATTTATCTCACCTAATTGGTTGATTTCTTTCTCATCCAAAAGAGTGAGCTAATTTAGTGCCAACTAAGAAACTTTCGATTGCTGTCATAAAATGAGTTTCAATTGGGAGCTTAAAAGCTGGAATCACCAGGAAATACAGTAGCAACCCCTGCTAATAATTTTGTGTTCCTAGTCAATGAAAATCTGAATTATTGGTCACTTTTTGGCTTGATTTCGTTATTGGCAGCAATAATGAAGAATAGGCACAAACTAGTCTAAATTACTCCTCGCTCGCTCTAATTCAAGCGAGGATAAAGTCAGAGCGATGTCTACGACGGGCTGCGACGCTCCTGCGTCGCTAACGCTGCGCTATCGGTGTCGCCCCTCCTAAAATTCCAAGAGGAAAAGTCAGGAGGAGCGATGGCGCTCTTGCACCCGGCGCTATGAAGGTAAGAGAACTTACACAAGCCATCGCTATCAAGTGGTTTTGATGAGCAGCGCCACTTAAATAATGACTACCGAAAGTTCAGTGGAACAATAAGCTGAAGATGAGAATGAGGTTGTGGATAATATCCTTCGTCGTAATATATTAGAGGATAATACTCTCGGTGAAAGTAATATGGGTGATCTCCCCAATGACGATCTTCCCGATGACGATTTCCCCAATGACGATCTCCCCGATGACGATCTCCCCGATGATGATTTCGGTAATCTTCTCGAGAATATTCTGAGCGATGGCCGTAGGTCGAGTCAGCTTTAGCACTTTGAGAGAAAGCTACAGTAGTTGCAGTACTCAAAGCGGTGGCCAAAACAGCTAAAACAATCTTGTTCATATAATAGCCTCATCAAATGGGAGTTTTTAAACCCTATGGGCGTTGCCGCTAGACTTGGGAATAACCACTGCCAACCCGCTAATCCCTGCTGAATGACCTAAGCTGAGAATCAACAGCGTTTATGTAATCTGTATCATTCAAAGTTTTTGCTGGGAGCCTATTAGCTTTGATAGCAGCCTTCACAACATCAATTGCTGTTATCTCTCCTCCTTTGTATTGGAATACCAAAGCACCAGCACTGGGAATTCCCTCTGGTTTGAAGTAACCTTGATAAGCAAAAAATGCTGTTTGGAAGGGTTGGAGAACGCTATTATTTTTCAATTGAGTGGGTAAATTGTTAGAGTTGACAGCTAAAGGGTTGCCACTATCGTTATTAGCTGTTTGAGCTATAGCAATTCCGGGTACAAGCGCAATAGATGCAATCACAAATGCAGAATTGATGAAGGTATTCAGTTTCATATAGTTACCGTAAGTTAGATATCTGGCAATCAGCAGTCTCTATTCATAGAATCTGTTGCCAGAAGAAAGCTCTGAATTTTGTACGAAAAAGTAGACTTCGGCGTGACACTTCGACCCAACTCTTGGAGACGCTCTGCGCGTTAGACGCAGGTGTTACCCTGAGCCTGCCCAACGGCCGCGCTCAGGGCAACGCAACGCTCAGTACAAGTGCTGAATCTTGGGGTTTAACT
Organism: Nostoc sp.; assembly: GCF_036917815.1. Lineage (GTDB taxonomy): Bacteria > Cyanobacteriota > Cyanobacteriia > Cyanobacteriales > Nostocaceae > Nostoc. Next base: position 102,478 of record NZ_JBALEK010000061.1, read on the forward strand.
AATTCGTAATGGGCAACGCTTACGTAATTCGTAGTTAAGAATTCAATTACGAATTACAAATTCTCAATTAGGAATTAGTTTAAAACCCCACTAAATATGCTTTCTTTAGTGGTCAACTTTCGTCGTGGCGCGTTTGAATTTCCCACTAATAGATTGCTGGATTCTGAATTTTTACTTCTGAATTTTTATTTCTGAATTTATTCTTCAATATTAGTCTCAAATAACTGCACTTATATCACCTAATTGGTTGATTTCTTTCTCATCCAAAAGAGTGAGCTAATTTAGTGTCAACTAAGATACTTTCGGTCAGTAATGTAGTTCAGATATTCAAGCGAGTCAAAGTTACACACCTGGAGCGATGCCCAACTCTTAGAGACGCTCCGCGTAGCTTGCTTCCCCTCCGGGGTACGGCGCAGGCTCAGGGTAAGACCTATGGCGGGCTATTCGGTGTCGCTTGGTGTTTCCTCTCTTGATTAAGAGCGATGCCTACGGCGGGCGGGTACTGGCTAGTAAAGTGTGGCCCTCTTTCTTAGAGGAAATCTAAAGGAAACAAAGCGATCGCCGCCATGACATGCTCCCGTATGTTTCTCCGATTAATTTGGAATTTTTAATTATTAAAATTAGTCTAATTTCGAGCAATAAATTTGGAATCCACTGTTATTTTTAAGTATCAAGCAATTACCATCAACATTATTTCTATTGATAAAATTTCTATCTAGATTGCTATTGCTGATTCTAAATAAAATTGTTATTAACAAGCCTGTGCATACAGATATCAATATTATTAGGACAATATTAATTAAGTTTTTATAAGAAGATTTTCGACTAGAATCTCCTGATTTTGATTGAAGACAGACAGTTTTTGGCGACCAGAAATGCTCATCAAAATCATAGTAGCTCATTTTTCTTCTTTCAACCAAGAAAATTACCTATTATTAGGAGTTACTAAATAACATTTATAGAAATAGGAAAAACCATAAATTTATCGGAATTATCAGATGTTTATTGAAAGCCGATATTCCAATATATTTTAGATTATTTAGTTTCTACCTCACATTATTAAAACTCTTTTATGGAAAAAAATATTCTTACAAAAGTCACAAATATATCCATGACTAAAGTCACCGTTCAAGCATAGATGATATATAAATATAAAAATTCTTACCCAAAAAATAAAATCCTCACACTTAAGGCAGGGAATAAGGCTTACTCCATAGCATCAATACGAATGTACTGTAGGGGCATAGCTGTGCGCTTGGTGAGTGTACTCTCCATCCCACATTGTGACTGTGCAACTGAATTCGCCCACATGATTGATGATACACCAGCATCTGCCTTTACCCCTGAGTACGGGATTATCTTTGGCAAGGATAATGATGGAGAGAGACCGGCAGGATAGACATGGAAATTAATTTAGGAGAAACTTTTCTCCTAAACCCGATTCCGCACGATTAACCCGGATTGTGGACATCCCACCAGGGCTAGCCGCAATGCTGGGGCAAAGCTTTATGACCAAGTTATTTACCAATTTCTCTAACTTCAAAAAAATGTGCGAACCCCCAGTTATGATATCTAGTTATGAAAAAGCTAACAAAAATCGCTTTAGCAAGTAGTGTTTTAGCGATGACACTCGGTATAAATATTTCGGCTCAAGCCCAAGAAAAACGTCTGCTGACGATCAAGGATCAGTTTGCCTTTCGCCAAATTAGCGATCCCCAACTATCTCCCACTGGAGACTGGATTGCTTACACAGTAACTAATACCGATTTGAAAAATGATACACAAGATAACCATATTTACATGACTTCTTGGGATGCTTCCCGAACATTACATTTAACTAACGGTAAGGATAGTGAATATAACCCTCGGTTCAGCCCAGACGGGAAGTATCTAGCTTTCATCTCCAGCCGTGAATCTGGAAAACAGCAAATTTGGTTGCTCAATTTATCAGGCGGTGAAGCCGAGAAAATATCTGACTTTGCTGGTGATGTTAGCGATTTTGTCTGGTCTGGTGACAGTAGACGACTAGCCGTAATTGCCTCCTCACCAGCCCCAGAAACTCCCTTTAATGGTAAAACCCCACCACCGATTGTTATCGATCTGTTTCACTTCCAAGAAGATGGTGTCGGTTTTATCGATAAAAGTCGAGAACATCTTTATGTATTGGACTTAGCAACTCGCAAAACAGATATTCTCACTCCAGGTTCATTTAATGAGTCTTTACCTGCTTGGTCACCTGATAGCAAAAATATTGCTTTTGTGAGCAAACGTGGTCAAGAGAGCGATCGCAATAATAATTGGGATCTGTATGCAATCGCCGCCCAATCGGGAGCCAAAGCCCGTCAGCTAACTACCTTTATTGGGCCTGACTCCGCTCCTGATTGGGATAGCCGTCCGGTTTGGAGTCCAGATGGTAAGTCAATTGCTTATTTGCAGGGAGGTTTACCCAAACTTATTGAGTACGCAGTTCATCATCTCGCCATTATCCCCGCCGAGGGTGGTACTCCCCGTCTACTGACTGCCAACCTTGATCGCAATGTTGCCAAACCGCGCTTTACCACAGATGGTAAATCAATACTGTTTTTAATCGAAGATGATGGCAATGTTCACCTAGCAAAAATACCTGTAACTGGTGGCAAAATCGAGCGATTCCTAGCAGGAAGACGAGAGATTAGCAAATTTGATTTAGGACGCGATGGCAAAATCGCTTTACTTTCCTCAACGCCACAACAACCAAATGCAGTCTTTGCCTTTAATGGTAAAAATTTGCGTTTAATATCACACCAAAACGATCAGTTACTAGCGCAGTTGAATTTAGCAACTACAGATGAAATCAGCTTTAGGAGTCAAGATGGTACAGAAATTCATGGCTTTCTTGTCAAGCCACCTCACTATCAGCCAGGGAAGAAATACTCAACACTGCTAATGTTGCACGGCGGGCCTGTCGGTCAGTTCACAAATCAGTTTAAGTTTAATTGGCAACTGTTTGCGGCGAAAGGTTATGTCGTTGTCGGTGTTAACCCACGTGGAAGTTCAGGAAGAGGTGAAGCTTTCTCCAAAGCGATTTATGCAGACTGGGGAAACAAAGACGCTCAAGATATTATTGCCGGTGCTGATTATGCGATCGCTACTGGTATTGCTGCACCATCACGCTTGGGAATTGGTGGCTGGAGTTACGGCGGAATGTTGACCAACTACACTATTGCTCAAGATCACCGCTTTCAAGCCGCAGTCAGTGGGGCTGGTGAATCAAATATTCTGGCGACCTATGGTACTGATGAATATATTGATGACTATGAACAAGAGCTTGGTGTACCGTGGAAGAACCTCGATGTATGGCTACGAATTTCTTTCCCATTTCTTCATGCTGACCGCATTGTTACACCAACACTATTTATGGGAGGTGATAGGGATTTTTCTGTACCACTACATAACTCGGAACAGATGTATCAAGCACTCAAAAGTCTGGGAATTGATACCCAGTTAGTAGTTTATCCAGGACAGTCTCACGGAATCAGCAAACCGAGTTATCAACGTGATGTCCTAGAACGTTATTTAGCTTGGTATGATAAATACTTGATCCCCTCAACCGCAACTGCTGGAAAATAGTCTTGAAGAAGAATTCAGTGCTTCTGAATTCAGGAACAAACCTGGAGACGTTTCCGTTGCTCCGGTCAGAATCAATTCATTTGGGAATTCAGACCCCTACTGATAGCGCAGGGTAAAGCCTGCGATCGCGCAATTCTGCCAGCGCCTTAAGAGCTTCAAAAAACGCGGACTAAAAGCAACTGACCAGACATAATTTTCATGCCCCCAAAATGGTTGAGCAATGGGGTTGCCTGCCAAATACCATAACCGCACTGTGTTGTCAATACTGGCACTAACAATTTTCTGCCCATCGGGACTAAAGGCGATCGCAGTGACAGAACCTTCGTGATCCTGCAAGGAGTGATTGATCTGGTTCCCCTTGATATCCCACAACTGGATTTTCCCTTCACGACTGCCACTAGCAATCTTTTAAGCGCTAAAATTAACGTCGCTACCAACTCAACGGTTAAACTTAAAGCTTCACCTATTTACAAAATAATGCTCTTTAAAGTATTAGGAATTGCATTATTTGGTGGAGTAGTAGATTGAATAATCGGTGGAGTAATGGTTTTGGCAATCAGAGTAAAGCCTTGGGCTGCACCAGAATTACCATCATCAGCACCAACAACCACTTGATAACTGCCAGCCACAGGGTTAGCCCAAGTTAATAAACCCGTATTGGCATCAATAGTCATGCCATCTGGAGCCGAAAGCAGCTGATAAGTAATCGGATTATTGTCCGCGTCAGTGGCAGCTACCTGGTAATTATACGTATGACCAACAGCAGCCAAGAATACCGGAGTTGAACTGATCGCCGGAGGATGATTAACAGGAGTAGTACCAGCAATTAAAGTGTAGGTTTGATTAGTGCTAGCACCCTCGTCATCAGTAGCAATAACTTGGATATCGTATTTTCCAACTTGGTTTGCGGTAGGTGTCCACTGAATTAAACCATCTGAAGTAATAGTCATCCCTGATGGTTTACTACCCAAAGTGAATCTTAGGGCATCATTTTCTGGGTCAGTTGCCAAAGCCTGATAACTGTAACCTTGTCCGACCCCAGCAATGGTAATCGGTGTCGAGACAAATTTCGGCGGACTATTAATGCCATTGACATGGATTGTAAATTCTTGGACGTTGTAAGCACCGTAGATATCTGTTGCTTGAACACTAACTGTGGTATCGCCAATTTGATTAGCTGTTGGTTGCCAAACAATTGTCCCAGTTTGTGAATCAATTACCATACCTTGCACAGTGTCTGAGACGAGACTCCATGTTAAGCGATCGCCATCTGGGTCAATTGCTGTAGGCTTGTAAGTATAGGTTCGACCAAGTGAGGTAACTGTACAAGGTGTAGAAGTAATAGTGGGAGGTAAGTTTGAGAGTTGATTGCTGACTTGAATTGTCCAGCTTTGGGTAGTAGTACCACCTTGTCCATCACTGACTTGCACGCTAACTGAATTGTTACCGAATTGACTAGCAGTTGGTTGCCAAACAATAACTCCTTGATTTAAAGTCATACCCACAGGTGCATTTACTAAGCTGAAGGTAAGGGGGTCGTTATCTGGGTCAGTTGCTTGTAAATTGTAGATGTAGGGGTTTTGGGTTTTTGTACTTGTGCGAGGTGTAGAGGTAAATACTGGTGAATGATTAACATGAGCTAAAACAACAGTCAAGTTGACTGATTGCAAATTAGAATTGCCAAAACTGTCTTCAACTTGAATGGAGAATTGTTGATTGCCCAATTGGTTAGCAGTGGGTGTCCAAGTTAACAGTCCAGTGTTGGCGTTAATTACCGCCCCACTTGGTGGATTAACCAAAGAAAAGGTTACGGGGTCATTGTCGCGGTCGGTGGCAGTGGTTTGATATTGGAATGGTTTACCTATTTGTGGCTGGGTATTATTTGGCGATGTCGAAGTGAAGACAGGGGGATGGTTATTTGGTACTAATTGGACTTTAAGATACTGAAGTGCTTGTCCTCCCCTACTATCTGTAGCACGTAGCAAGACGTTGAATTCTACATCAGTGGGGGCATAAGCACCTCTACCAATAGCTGTGAGACGGGCTTGTTCTGCGTATAAATCTTGGTAATATTTATCGACTTGGGCAGATGTGGGAGACCAAACGACAATGCCATCATGAGCCAATACTGCCATACCTTCGGGAGCAGTTATTAAGTCGTAGGTAACGATATCTGCGTCTGGGTCACGAGCGAAGGCATTGTAACGTAGTTCAAGATTTGCTTTTATTAGAGTAATAGCAGGTGGCGTAGTGACGAAAATAGGATCTTGATTGGGAGGAATAATGGTGGCTTGAGTAATGCCAAATAAATTATTATCCGTTTCTCCTGCGGTTGTAATTGTATCAGTCCACACATTTGTTGTGGGTGTGGTCATGGTGTAGCCGCTAGGTAACATTGTGCGGACTGTGTAAGTACCCGGTAGCAGATCCTTGAAGGTAAAGTAGTATTTGCTGTTGGTATCTAAGCTATTGGGGGTCTTATCCTGTTGGGTAATTTGATAAGATTCTCCTGGGTCTAGCTGACCGTTGTTATTTTGGTCAAGGTAGACGGTAACGCCGTTCATGAATGGTTCTTTGGCGTAGCGGTCATCAAAACCAGAAAAGATATCTGTCAATTCGTTGATATCGACAACTTGAATAGCATTGGGGTCAAGTTCAAGTAAAGTTGAATAGGTAGATGCGGAACCAATGGCAAAAGCATTCAGATTTCCGCCTTTACTCAAAACGTCATTGGCTAGGGTTTTTGCCACTGTTGGGTCTAGATAGCCGTAGCCATCTGACATATATATAACATTTGGCGTTCCTGGTAGTACGTTGATTAAGGTGTCAATTTTTTGGACGACTTGAGTAAATTTGCTGCTACCCCCTGATGTGTAACTGTTGAGTATTTGTAAATAGTCGGGGATGGCATTATTGTCAAAGTCGGCAAGGGCTGTAGTGTAGGTAACTAGTCCGGTATGAGCAGCCGGATTCATGTCTTGAATAGTGCCATCATTGGTGAAGGGGATGAAGCTAATTTTTACCTTGTCGCCGCCACCCATTGCAATGATGGCATCAATTGTGGCTTGAATTGCTGCTTTTTCGGCGTCTAAAACGGTAAAGACATCTTTGTATTTGCCATTCCCGTGGAATGGGGCGATGGTACTACCGGAAACGTCAATGGCAAAGTTCAGCGATCGCTAATCAAACTCAGGAGCAGGTAGAACAGGGTTATTCAGCTACGTTGTTAGTTGAAAACTCGGTTTCAGTTGAAGAAGTCAAAGCAGATCATGAGGGTGAAGGTTCCGGCGTGCCTGTCACCAACGCTGAAAAATGGTCGCATGAGGCGATTGTTACAAGGTCAAATATGCGACCGGAGCGTATGCAGAAACTCAAAGTAGCAGGAAATTGGGGGCAGAATCCGGGGTTTGACTTTTTGCAGGAGTGCTGGAATGATGATCCGGCTTTGAGGATCGTGATCAAGAAACTGGTGGCGAAGTGTCCGCAGTGGGGGTTGGTGGCGGTGGATGGGGTGCTGGTGAAGTGGGAGGAGTAGCAATGCACATGGCAATCGGGTAAAACGCGCCTTATTTTCTAACAAAGATTAATAGAATTATTCATCATCATCCTCAAGTTTTTCTAAATAAATAATAAATTCATCGAAAGATTGGGCAACTAGATATACTTCTTCTGGGTATCCAAATTTTTCACTGTCATCAACTATTTCCTCCGCGTCATGCTGCCAAAAATAAATATAACCTCGATCTTCTCTATTTATAGAAAGACACACAAGGTTGCCCATCCTATCACAAGCAATAGGCAAAAAATTAGGAGGAATTCTGTCTTTAAAAGTATGGTAATTACGAATTAAGTCATAACTATCACCTGGTAACATACCAAAACATACACTAAGTACTTGTTCATCATCTACTTCATTTGATTCTAAAAGAGGATACACTACATCAGTAAAGGCAAAACCACCATAATTTAATAAAAAATCTAAATAATTAGCTGGTAAACTATTACTTATCTGATTTTCAAGATTTTTTATATATTCTGAAGAATCCAAACTTGGTTTATGATTTCTGATGTAATAACCTTCAAGCAACTTTATTTTTTGTTGGTATTTGTTCATAATGGAAATTTTTGTTTCAACAGTAAATGAAGGATTCTATCTTGTTGTACCCAATCTCTGTCGAGCTTGAGAAGCACCGCCAGAATGGATTACATTATCATGTAAATCTCTATTAAGTAACTCCTAGCTCTGAGATAATCTAAACCAGTCTGGCGATCGCGTTGTTCCCCTGCAAACTGATAAGAATTAGAAGAAGTACCCGTACTAGAAAGCAGACGACCGTAAGCATCGTAAGTATATGTATCAACAACCTGTCCCGTTGCATTTGTCAATACGCGAGTCGAACCCAAGCCATCAGTGTGATAGTAATTTTCATTGCCAGTGCGATAGCGAAGCGCTGCTGCAAGCAGATCGCTCTTAATTAATCCCAGTCCGTAAGTATACTCAGCAGTAACTTGACCATTAGCGTCATATTCCAGTAAAACCTGAGAAACACTACGCATGGGGTCTACCAAATAGTTGGTTCTGACCCCATCAGCAATACTAGCAACGCGATCGCCCGACGCATCGTAGATATATTGCTGGTGTGAAGTACCATTAGCATTAGTAGTGGTAACACCAACCAAACGATTCTCGCCATCGTTAATCCAATCGTAGGTGACGCTGTGCGATCACACTAAAATGTAATGTACAACCCTTTTTCTAAAGCTAAAGCGTCTGAAAGCATTTTTTCTACAATAGCTATATTAGGTAGAGTCTTTAACTGCTCTTCGGATAATGAATCAAGCAATTTAAAATTTTCCTTAACTTGTTCTGGAGATTGAAAATACGAACCTAGTTTTCCAGGATCGAAGTAATTTTCTGCTGAACCAAATGGCCTACCTAGTAAGGGAGATATATCTAGATTTAATTCTTGTAAAAGTGCATCATTAATTTTTTCCCAACCATAGCCAATACCTATGTCACTTTTAGGGTCATAGTATTTAGTAATTGCAAAATCACCGTACTCATTTATATCGTCAACCTCAATTAATTCTTTCCAATAATAATTCAAAGGTTCTCCTTCGTAAGGATCTTTTAAATATGACAAGTTCCTTTCAATGAAAGCTATTAAATTCTCATTTTCATCTGTCCAAATAGCATTTTCCAACACATCGGATAACTCGTTATTAAAGTCATCATAATCAAATATAAAAGCTTTATGCTCAATCGTCATTTTTTGAACCTGATAATTTATGGTAAAAACTCACTGGGATCGTGCAAATCAGTTTTAATTAATTGTCCAGTTTTAGGATCATATCGAGGCTTTGAATTGTTCCCCCTTCCCGCTTCGGGAACAGGGTTAGGGGGTTACGTCTATTTGTATACCTGTACCTCACTGGATTGAAAATGGCTATAGTACTAAACAAGTAATGATGCGCTGTAGTAATGCATAAAATACCAAATAGCATATTTATGTTCTTTTGGATTAGACACACTAAAACGGCTTTTTAGAATTAAATACTCTTGGCTGAATCTTGACCTATAAAATTCAGAAATTGGCTCTCTTTAAACGGCAAAAATAACGGATTTTTACTTTACTCAACTTCTCTAATAAATGTTTTCAAATATTCATAATATTTAGAATCTTCATTCTCAAAAATCTCCTTTCCTTCTATCATATAAGCTCTTGCAAGCTCATCTTGAGCACGCTCAAAATTACCAAGCTCAAATTTGGCTTGTCCTAATTTTAAGTGAACATAAGGGTTTCCAATTGCATTTGGACAATACATAGCTTCTTGAAGTGCATAAGATGCATTTTCATAGTCACTCATGAGTAAATATGATTCGCCAATGGTTGTCAACAACCAAGTAGATGCTGTATAAGCTTCAAAGGGTTCAGGTATCAAATCAAAAGCTTGATGATAACTTTCAATCGCTTTTGCAAATTCTTTAAGCTCTGCATAAGCATCCCCTTGCCTACACAGTTCTAAGATTCTAGAGTAAATATTATCATCAATATCAGGATAATATTTCGGGCTATCTTTCGATAAGTTCATAAATTTTTGCGGCTATTCAGATTTCAGGTCGTCTATAACGTTCTTTGGCTTTTCCGCCTCTAGAACGGTTAGGCCCGATAGGCTCAAGTATGTAGTTATTAGGATCATTCATAAAATCTCTTACTTCTGGTGATTTTTTACCATATTTATAACCTACTTCGTTCCACCATTCAACTGCTGACTTAATATGGCTCATATCAGTATCATTAATGTGATACCAACTTCCATTATCACCTAAAACCTCTATGTGTTCTCCATTATTTCTAATTTTTCCTTCTGTTCTCATGCGCTCAATAACTTGCTGACCAACAGATGAATCTTTGTTGGGATTCGGACCCATATAAAAATCTCGTCTTCCACCCCCTACGATTTTTGCTGCTTCCTCATCAGAAAGTACTTTAAACAAGTCTTTAGATGACTCAAGATCAACCTCAGCACTAACCCCCATCCGCCCCCAACTACGCAAAGTTCCATTGATGTCTATTGCCGCAGCAAAGAACTGCTTGGTTCCCTTGAAAGCAAATGGAGCAAAAGGCGCTAAATTGAAAGCATCACTCCACTCTAATTGCCCTTCGCGGAAATGAGTTCCAGTCTGCCAAGCACTAACTCCCGTACCAATCGCATCATAAGTAGTTGCTAACCATTCGTCACGCCCCATGCTAAAAGTCAGATTCTCAGGCGTGGCAGCACCGAGTATCATCGCCACCCCAGTTCCAGCCACTTGCCCCATATTCCACATGAAGCCAGAATGATTTTGTTCTGCAACTTCTCCATAAAGCCAGCTTCTAACCTTTGTAGAAGCACCAAAGCTGACAGTATTAGCAAACCCAGCCACCCATTGGTCAGTCAGATTCAGCAAGTCCTCACCACTGGCTCCATTCAAAGCAGCCCCAGTCAAATAACCAGCACCAGCACCGACACCAGTTGAGGCAGCTAATGTACCAATAATTGAGAAAACAGCGCTCAAATCTCCCATCGTCTCATGTCCAGTCGGGTCAATGAAATTGACTGGATTGGCATTAGCATAGAGATAGTTGTGCTGGCTCATTGGGTCATCCATAAACCCAGCAAAGCTATCCTTGGAAATAAACCTTCCTAAATCAGCGTCATAATACCTAGCTCTGAGATAATCTAAACCAGTCTGGCTATCCCGTTGCTCTCCAGCAAACTGATAGGAATTAGAAGAAGTACCCGTACTAGAGAGCAAACGACCGTAAGCATCATAGGTATAATTATCAACAACCTGCCCCGTTGCATTTGTCAATACGCGAGTCGAACCCAAGCCATCAGTGTGATAGTAATTCTCATTGCCACTGCGATCGCTCTTAATTAATCCCAGTCCATAAGTATACTCAGTGGTAATTTGACTATTAGCGTCATATTCCAGTAACACTTGAGACACACCACGCATGGGGTCTACCAAATAGTTGGTTCTGACCCCATCAGCAATACTAGCAACGCGATCGCCCGATGCGTCGTAGATATATTGCTGGTGTGAAGTGCCATTACCATTAGTGGTGGTAACGCCCACTAAACGATTCTCGCCATCGTTAATCCAGTCATAAGTGACAGTTTGTGTTCCATCACTGCGACTCTTCATAGAGCCATTGTTGTCGTAAGTAAACTGAGTAACAATACTAGCTTGAGATAAAGAAGTTAGGCGATTATTGCCGTCGTAAACATAAGTAGTTAGCCCTTCAGCAGAGTCAGTCCGGCTTAAACGGTTGCCAACTAGGTCAAATGTATAGTCAATAGTGCGATCTGCGCTTCGCAGCAGCGCTTCTCTACGAGACGCTCCGCGAACGCTATCGCCATTTGTCGAGTCAGTGCTTTCATGAATTAATCTTTATAATTCACAGGCTCTACCCAAATTGGATGCCTTGGCAAGCGATTGCCACATGAGGGGCAAGGAAGCACAGGATATCTTTCAGCAGCTTTCATAAGAGTGAAATCATCTTGATTTATCCCATCTCCAAAATATAGACCTATAATCATAGGATTAGCTGTTTTTCCTCGCCAATTGCAAAAACTACAGGTTAAAGTTTCCAAGTGGACTCTTTGAAAGTTTGATTCTATATCAAGAAAAATATATGGCATCCATTTCTTTCCAGATGATATTTTTCCAAGCCCCAAGTGAATTTCAGGGTACTTCTGAGCAAATTCAAGTGCTGACCAAATAGAATCTAAAATAGCCAGTGGACTATCATCAATAAGTGGATTTAGTTGTAAACTTTCCCAGTCCATCTGACTAGGAAATAAGATTTGTTGTCCGTCAATGTAAGTATGTTTTATACTAGGTTTATTTGAGTTCATAATCTTTTAAGTAAGATTAAATAATTTGTTATTAAAATGTAGCAAAGCACGAAACATAAATTCATGGGGCACTCACCCTTAAAAACGTGAGATTGAAGCAAATCAACTTTGTATCTTGCGCTGCGTGTCTTGATACAATTCTTCTTTTTAAACTGGGATTTATGCCCAAAACTAAAGTTTTCATTCATAATTATTTCGTCCGGCCTCCGACCTCGTAATCTTTGCCTTCTCTTAATAAAGAGTATAGCGCCCATCGCTTTGGTAGAAAATAAGCTAAACCACTAATTACCTCTGTTGTACTAATAATGATATTTACAAATCACAAAAAGTCGGCGGGAAAGCCCTCTCCAACAAGAGGGGTGGGATGAACTCAACAAAACTTACAATTTATTTAATGCATTTGTTCCATACCGAATTAAGTATTCGCTTTCTCCAGAACCGGGAAAAGTTTGAGGAATGAGTATAGATTTTGGCACATTACCTTGAAAAACAGTTGAACCGAATGTACCTACTACATCGGGTTCAGAGGTGACTGAAATAAGAGTTCTCCTAAGTTTAAAATCTCTAGGTAGCTCACCCCCATATAATCCATGAACTTGAGCAAAATCATTTTCATTACCCCATATTTTTAGCCATTCTTGGTGTACAGATTTAGCGTGTTCTATTGCATCTTTAATATTTCCACCATTTTCCATGTACCGTGTCTGGGCAGCATCACTTAAAATATATCCACTTTCTTCAAAAATGTATTTTTCAAGAGATATATCTGTACCTCGGAAAATAGGTAAATTTATTGCACCTGTCTCACTTGTCCATCCTGCTTGATAACTGCGATAACGGTTCTGCAAGTAAGAAATAACTTGCATCTTGCCCCAACTACGCAAAGTTTCATTAGCATCCATCGCCGCAGCAAAGAACTGCTTGGTTCCCTTAAAAGCAAATGGAGCAAAAGGCGCTAAATTGAAAGCATCACTCCACTCTAATCGTCCTTCGCGGATATGAGTTCCAGTTTCCCAAGCACTAACTCCCGTACCAATCGCATCATAAGTAGTTGCAATCCAGTTAGAGCGACCCATGCTAAAAGTCAGATTCTCAGGCGTGGCAGCACCGAGTATCATCGCAACCCCAGTTCCAGCCACTTGCCCCATATTCCACATGAAGCCAGAATGGTTTTGTTCTGCAACTTCTCCATAAGGTTATTAACCCTGTTTTGTTACTCTAGGAAAACAATAATCGAAGCCAAATTATAAGACTTTGATTTAATCCAGGTTTGAGGCTTTATTTTCTAACATCAACTAGAATTTATAGACAAAAAGTGTAAATTGAAACCCCGTAACCGTTTGGGCGATGGGATTCTCCCAAAGTAACAAAAAAGGGTTAATCTAGTTTAGTTATAGACGTAAACTAATGAACTAATTTTTCATAGAAACGCTGGTTAACCAGTTCGCGATAAGTTTTAAGATCATCTTGCCAATTTAGTATTAATTTATATAAATTTTGTAGTCGTTCTTGTTTACCTCCACTAATCTCATAAGGAAAATTCCCGGAGAACAAGACAGCTGCTTGAGGTGTATTATCGGGTCGTCGCAATTTAACGTCGTCGATCTTCAAGTTGAATTCACCCTGTTTTAGAGTATAAGCTAGGCTGAGAGTTGCTCTCACAGGTTGGCTGCCAAACTCGTGCCAGTCTCCTGGAGACAGTAGTGCGGTGACAATATAGTTGCAGTTTGCAGTTTCACCTTCATCCTCAAAAGCAAAGAAACTGCTGGGGTTAATTCCTATGCCCTGGTAGTCTATATTAGGAAGGGTTTCAATGTACTTCCGAACCAGCGTTGGTAATTGGATGTCTTCTAAAGCTTTCCCTTCTATAGTTTGTGAAAAGGTAACAGTATCGACTTGAGCCGAGATGATGGTGCTATTAGTAAATTGTACTCGACACATTTGAGAGTCAAGTATTGGAGGTTCGAGTAACTCCCAATTTGAGGGGACAATGCCGCTGCAAATTAGAAAATCTGGGGTAAGTAGAGTGGGGTTATGGTTTTTAGCGGTAATGGCTATGGCGAGTTCTTCAAAGATTAATTTTGGCATCATAGGACTACTCATTTGTCTATAGAGAAATTTAATTTATATAATTGCAATGTTCTTTTAACGGACACTCAACACAGTAAGGTTTTTTAGCCGTACAGACAATAGCCCCAAAATCTAGCAACGTCAGATTCCACTTTCCGACTTCCGTATCAGGAGCAAGTTCATCAGCTGCTTTCCAAAGCATTTTGCAACGAGATTTTACCCGATTGCCCTGCAAACCAAAAAATCGCTCTAATATGCGAGCAACATTAGTATCAAGTACGGCTAACGGCTGTCCAAAAGCATTAGCACATATAGAACGTGCTGTATATTTGCCTACTCCAGGCAAGGCGAGTAATTGAGTTTCTACTTTAGGAATTTTACCTTCATATTTTTCAACAATATCTTGAGCTGATTCATGTAAACGTTGCGCTCGAAAGTAAAAACCTAATGGTTGTAAAAGTTGAGCAATTTCTTCTACTGATGCTATTGCTAAAGTCTTTAGGCTAGGATATCGAGAGATAAAAGCTTGGTAAATTGGAACTACTTTAGAGGCTTCAGTCTTTTGTAGCAGAAACTCAGCAACAAAAATAGCATAAGGGTCTGTTGTACGTCGCCAAGGAAAATCTCGGAAGTGCTGTTTTGTCCAAGGAGTAAGTTGGTGGCGTAACCACTGAAGTTTAACTATACTTAAATACTGCACAGTGTACTCTTGAGATTGCAAAAGTGGACTCATCTTTCTGTTAAAAGGAAGTTCGTATAATAGTGCTAAACGATACTTTCGTGAGACTAATCTAAGCTATCAGTTAAACTATAGGACTAACTTTCTGTAATTAGTCTACAAAGTAGAACTTAAGGTAAATCAATCAGACTTTTTCCTTGATTATCAAATGAAGTGCGAAGCCATTGTAGAAAATTACGATCTAATTGTCCAACATTTTTTAAACTTTGTAAATCTTCGCTTTGTTTTGCGATTTCTCGCATGGCAAACGGGTGCTTAGTAAATTCTTCTTTTTGCTCTTCAAGTGATCTTTCATCCCACCAATTAGGATCTTCAATATCTTTCATGGCAGAGAGATATCCATCAATTGTGTTCATTACACATTTTGGCACTTTAATAATATTTTTTGGTGTTGGATCGAGACAGGCTTCCAAAATGAAGCAAATTGCAGAAGCAGCTTCCTGTGCTTCAACATCATACTGCGATCCTGAAACATCATCGGCCTTGGGAACTGTTTCCTCGCATACTTTCAATAGTTGACGAATTTGTTTGGCATTTACTGGTTGTCCTTCAAGAAATAACCATACTTCATTCAGTGCATTTCTAAGGATAGAAGGATCGCCCCAACCATCTTCTTGCTTCACAAGAGCATAGTTAGGGAAAAGCCTTTCACAACAGCTAGCAGCAAATGCAAGTCTGTGAACAGGTGATAATTTTGTTAATTCTGCTTCTAAAACATCAAATTCGTAAAGTTGAAGATTCATCTTATTTATAGTGTTATTGCTATCAAGGCAGTGGTGCAGAGGGAGGAATATTTCCTTTATAGCCCACATACAAATTACTAGCTGGTGTTATTCCTCCTTGTAACATCCTTAAATGGCAAGTAGGACAAATACCTTCTGGATGGCTGACTCCAATTGCTTCTATTGTCCACCCTTTTCGTTGACCATATTCAATCATATTCTGTTCTGCATGACTTTGAAATTTACTGTTGGAAGGAACTCTGATTTCTCGTGCTTCTTCCATCGCTCCTTTTTGTGCTTGAGAAAAACGTCCGCTGCTTGAGGAAACAGCAGTCATTGCTTCTCCTTCCGAAGTGATAATTCTTCCAACAGCAGTTGTTCTCAATTTAAATGCTTGAGGATCGTCCGCTAACAGGTTATGAAGTTCCTTAGCTCTTTGCTGCAATTCATCGTTGCTAAGTATACGGGGATTACTTCCACTATTACCACCTAAAGAAATTGCACCTGTTTCACTGTGATAGTAATTTTCATCGCCACTGCGATCGCTCTTAATTAATCCCAGTCCATAAGTATACTCAGTGGTAATTTGACTATTAGCGTCATATTCCAGTAACACTTGAGACACACCACGCATGGGGTCTACCAAATAGTTGGTTCTGACCCCATCAGCAATACTAGCAACGCGATCGCCCGATGCGTCGTAGATATATTGCTGGTGTGAAGTGCCATTACCATTAGTGGTGGTAACGCCCACTAAACGATTCTCGCCATTGTTAATCCAGTCATAAGTGACAGTTTGTGTTCCATCACTGCGACTCTTCATAGAGCCATTGTTGTCGTAAGTAAACTGGGTAACAATACTAGCTTGAGATAAAGAAGTTAGGCGATTATTGCCGTCGTAAACATAAGTAGTTAGCCCCTTAGCAGAGTCAGTCCTGCTTAAAAGGTTGCCAACTATAGCTATTTACTTTTAATCATCCGGTTCTACATGGCTAAAATTTGGAATTCGTCTTGAAATTTCTTCTGCTGACGTATTAAAAGGGATCGATTGAACTTTCTCAGGAATACGCACTCTGGATATATGTATTCCGTGTAGACAAAATGGACACCATATTGCCATATAACCAATTTTAGTTTGAAAATCTCCAACAAATTGAAAATCTACTCCCAATTTATGGCAACTTGGACAAGCTAAGACTGTTACATTGGGCAAAGTGTTGTTAATGTCAGTCGCTATAGACATCCATAGGTGAAAAAGATTTTTTCTATTCTTCTTCATGTTAATTACTTCTGATTATTGTTTACTCTATAGTAATCCCACCAAGTATCTTCAGAACCATATGCAGCTTTTTCACGTAAAAATAATTCCTCTGCATCATTAGTTGCACCAGAAATTTTAACCTGATAAACATGAGTTCTTTCATGTCCAAGAGTTTTAACTAGACTTTCGTAGTTCTCAAATGCGCTAGGATATAGCTGAATTTCTTTTCCAGATGGAGGTGTATAGCCATATACACGTCCTATTAATTCAGGATCTCTTACTATTTTTACCTTAATTTTATCAAGCCCTATACCTGCCTGTTTAGCAACTTTTTTTACAGTCCTTTGCTGCATTGGTACTTCTAAATCCTGAAATGCTCCAACATTTTTGTCTCGACGGAATAGCGGAAAAGGTTCATATATATCATCCCACAGAGTACTAACCCTCATCCGCCCCCAACTACGGAAAATTCCATTAGCATCCATTGCCGCACCAAAGAACTGCTTAGTTCCCTTGAAAGCAAATGGAGCAAAAGGCGCTAAATTAAAAGCATCACTCCACTCCAATTGTCCTTCGCGGAAATGAGTTCCAGTCTGCCAAGCGCCAACACCAGTACCAATCGCATCATAAGTAGTTGCAATCCAGTTAGAGCGACCCATGCTAAAAGTCAGATTCTCAGGCGTGGCAGCACCGAGTATCATCGCCACCCCAGTTCCAGCCACTTGCCCCATATTCCACATGAAGCCAGAATGATTTTGTTCTGCAACTTCTCCATAAAGCCAGCTTCTAACCTTTGTAGAAGCACCAAAGCTGACAGTATTAGCAAACCCAGCCACCCATTGGTCAGTCAGATTCAGCAAGTCCTCACCACTGGCTCCATTCAAAGCAGCCCCAGTCAAATAACCAGCACCAGCACCGACACCAGTTGAGGCAGCTAATGTACCAATAATTGAGAAAACAGCGCTCAAATCTCCCATCGTCTCATGTCCAGTCGGGTCAATGAAATTGACCGGATTGGCATTAGCATATTGATAGCTGTTTTGGCTCATGGGGTCATCCATAAACCCAGCAAAGCTATCCTTGGAAATAAATCTTCCTAAATCTGCGTCATAATACCTAGCCCTGAGATAATCTAAACCAGTCAGACTATCGCGCTGTTCCCCTGCAAACTGATAAGAATTAGAAGAAGTACCCGTACTAGAAAGCAGACGACCGTAAGCATCGTAAGTATATGTATCAACAACCTGCCCCGTTGCATTTGTGAGTACGCGAGTCGAACCCAAGCCATCAGTGTGGTAAAAAGTCTCATTACCACCCCGTTCGCTCTTAATTAACCCCAGTCCGTAAGTATACTCAGCAGTAACTTGACCATTAGCGTCATATTCAAGTAACACCTGAGAAACACCACGCATTGGGTCTACCAAATAGTTGGTTCTAACCCCATCAGCAATACTAGCAACGCGATCGCCCGACGCATCATAGATATATTGCTGGTGTGAAGTGCCATTAGCATTAATAGTGGTAACGCCAACCAAACGATTCTCGCCATCGTTAATCCAGTCATAAGTGACAGTTTGTGTTCCATCACTGCGACTCTTCATAGAGCCATTGCTGTCGTAAGTAAACTGAGTAACTTTATTTACAAGAGATGAAGAAGTCAGGCGATTATTGCCGTCGTAAACATAAGTAGTTAGTCCCTCAGCAGAGTCAGTTCTGCTTAAACGGTTGCCAACTAGGTCAAAGGTATAGTCAATAGTGCGATTGCCATTTGTCGAGTCAGTAATTTGCTCTTGAGTGAGCCGGTCGAGATTATCATAAGTATATTCAACAGTACGTCCAGTATTTTCTACAACTTTTTTGCGATTACCTACTGCATCTAGGGTGTAACTGTAGCTGGAGATGATATTTCCGCCTGAGTCCCGATCATCTAAGTACTTTAATTGATTTCGCTCATTGTACTGACGATTTTCTACCGTACCATTTGCGTTGGTTGTGCGAATGAGACTGCCTACAGCGTTATAGTCATAATCTGCCAGTGTTTTACCAGCTTTAATTACCTTGTCCAGTCGATTGAGTGAATCGTAAGTATAATTGACAGTGCCTGCACTTGTGGTTTGGCTAGTTAAGTTACCCAGCACATCATAGCCGTAGCCAATAGCTTGCCCGTCAGGGTTAGTAATCGATGCCAAGCGATCGTAGTTATCGTAGCCATAGCGGGTAACTCCTCTGCCATCTGTAACTGTGGTAATTTGGGAAGTAATTGAGTCGTAAGTATACGAAACGGCTGCCACATTTTGGTTTGAGAAAGACTTGGTAGAGAGTCGCCCGTATTGGTCATAAGCATAATTGATGGTATCGCCATTAAAGTCTGTATCGCTTTTGACTTGCCCCAAATTGTTGTAGGCAGTCTGCTGACGCTGACCTAGTGGAAGGATAGTTCCTACTTGGCGATTAAAAGCATCGTATTCATACTGTGTAGTATTACTGTTGGCATCCTCAACACCAGTCAACCTACCATAAATGTCATAGTTGTAATTGGTAGTTGCGCCATTGGCTAACTCGATAGCAGTAAGTTGGCTGAGATTGTTGTATGAATATTGCTTGGAGTGTTGATTAGCATCCGTTTCGCTAATTACTCGGCTGTAGCGGTCATATTCAACTCCTGAACGTTCGCCAGTTGCGGCAATAATAGCAACTTGACGACCGTATTGGTCGTATTCAAATTTGGTGGAATGACCTAAAGCATCGGTGACTTGAATGAGTTTACCGCGTTGGTCATAAGCATATTCAGTCCGATTGTTTAGGGCATCAATCGTTGCTTTGACGCGACCAAATTCATCATATTCGTAGCTAGTTTTTTGCCCTAACTCATTCGTTTCGGTTTGAACACGGCCTAATCCATCATAAGCAACTTGACTCTTGCTGCCATCAAAGTAAATTGTTTGTGTGGCACGGGCTTTATCATCGTAAATAAAGCGAGTAGTACGGTTTTTGGCATCAGTAACAGTCTCAATCTGACCGCCAAGATTGTAGGTGTATGTGGTGTAGTTACCTAAAACATCTTTCTCGCGTTGCAGTCGTCCTAAATCATCATAAGAAAACTCTTCACGATTGCCAAAGATATCAATTTGTGCTTTAACTCTTCCGGCGGCTGTGTATTCGGTGAAAGCCTTGGGATTGTCGTTGGGATTATCAGGCGTTTGGTCGGGTAGAATTGTTTCTATTAATCTGCCCAACTGATCGTAAACGTAACGAGTGATCAGTCCAGTCGCAGAAGTTTGTTGAATAACACGCCCAGCGTCGTCGTATTTAGTTTTACTTTGCGGATTGTCATTCGGATTATCTGGTGTATTGTCTGGGAAGATGACATCGGTGACTCGTCCTTGTTCGTCATAGAAATACTGAGTACGGTTGCCCAGACTGTCTTGGGTGAAGGTAATTTGTCCGAGAGTATTGTATTCAGTTTTGCGAACATTACCGTATTGGTCAGTAACTTGGGTAGTGCGACCATTATTGTCGTAAACGTAGCTGGTGGTAAGATTTTCTACACCGTGGTCTGTAATCACTTTAGCCGTTACATCTTTGACTCTGCCATCGGCATCATAAACAGAATCAACAACGTTGCCTTTGCTATCAACCATGTGATTGGGGTTGCCAAATTCATCATAGCCGTACTGCATTACTTGACCGTCTGGTGAAACTTGCTCGATTAAGCGTCCAAACTGGTTGTATTTATAGGTCGTCACCAAACCATCTGCATCGGTACTCTTAGTTAAGTTGCCGTGACTGTCATATTCTGAGAAAACAGTCAGTCCTGTAGGAGAGGTGATTGACAAAGCTTGACCCCGTTGGTTGTAGGTCGTGCGAATGACTTTACCTGCACCATCCTCGATAGTTAGAACGTTATCACGGCTATCATAGGTGTATTTAGTTACAATACCATCTGCATCAGTTTCACTCAACAGGTTATTGTCATCGTCATAAGTACGTGTGGTAATACCTCCTTTAGCATCAATTTCTTGCAGAATATTACCGCGTTCGTCGTAAAGATAAGTTGTGGAATTGCCCAAGACATCTAAAATTGTTTGGGTAGAATTGGTAGTGTCATAAGACATCTCGACGGCTTTACCATCAACATTTAAAACCTTCTTAAGCCGCCCGTCATCACCGTACTCGTTCTTGACACCAGTCCTGCCCAGGGGGTCGATGATTTTGTCCAAGTAATGCTGACGCTCTTGGTCATACTCCATCTGCGTAGTATTACCTTCCCGGTCTGTCACCGATATCAAATCGCCCTGAGCATTATAGCCATAATGAATTTGC
This sequence comes from Nostoc sp., assembly GCF_036917815.1. Classification (GTDB taxonomy): domain Bacteria; phylum Cyanobacteriota; class Cyanobacteriia; order Cyanobacteriales; family Nostocaceae; genus Nostoc. Next base: position 123,608 of record NZ_JBALEK010000061.1, read on the forward strand.
TTGCCTGCCGGATCGGTTACAGTCGCAATCCTGCCCTGTGCGTCCCGCCCAAACGTAATCTTCTGCCCAGTCGAACTAGTAATATCCGCATCCGTATAGGTTAACGTGTTACCGTTAGTGTCAGTAACAGTCAACAAATCACCCGTTGCTGCGTCAATCTGGTAAACAATACCCTCTTTCGTAGTCAGCGTATAAACACCACCAAAATAAACATCAGCGGGATTATAAGCACTGCCAGCTAGACCGTAATATTGGCTAGTACCAGCACCGTGAATGATGCGGGTGTTTTGCACCGTCAGCGTATCGGTCACGCCAGCATCAGCAACAAATGAGGGGTGATAAATGTTGGGGTCAGAATCAACACCACCAGCGCCCCTTAAAAACTGAGAAAGCGGGTCAATCGTCGGCTTGAAAGTAAACCCTTCCCGTTTCCCGCCAGGAAGCGTAATGTATACTTTCGTACCATCTTTAAACGGATTCTGACCTCCCAGTTCCGCAACTTCTCCAGTGGGTTTGCCAACAGAGGTTCGGAGGTCTGTGTCTCTAAACTCCATGCGCCAGCCGTAGCCGAAATCATCAGTAGTGCCGTCAAAGAATCATACGTGCGAGTTAACGTGATGGGTATGCCAGTAACAGGAATCGACAAATCCGTGAACGACAGCCTGAAGTTACCGAGCTTTAATTCACCAGACACATTAACCGTATCTTCAACAAAGCTGACATTCCCGCCCTGATCGTGAGCTTCCAGTCGCAAAGTGTACGAATCATTTTCCAGCAGCGAGGGGTCAAACTTGCCTAGTACATCATTATTAACAGTGCTTGTGCCTCGGAAAATCTCTCTGAAATCGCTACTGCCAATGGGCGCAACCAGCAGGCGGTAGTAGTCCAGGTTATCATCATTGACAGTACCTTTAATATCAACTGCCCCTGTAACTGTACCACCAGTGATCGCACCCAAATCAAGGCTAACATCGGGAGCGCTGACATCGCTAGTATCAATCACAGCCACATCGAATGTCGCTTGCCCAATATTACCTGCTGTATCTGTAGCGATCGCTTTTGCGGTAATCGTTCCGGCTTGGGTTGGCGTGAACTTAGCCATCCCATTAGCATCCAGCACCACAGAAGTACCGTTGATCAACAATTGCAGCCCAGCCAGCTTGGTATTATCCGTAGCCCTAGCCTGAAAAGTGATTGATTCGCCTAAATTAACCGAGTCATAACTAGCAATCAGTTTCACCTTGGGAGCAACAGTATCAGGAGTGACATTTAAGTTAAAAGTTTGTAGAGTATTAAAACCAGCCGAGTCAGAAACAGTGAGAGTGATAGGATGAGAGCCAACTTGGGCAGAAGTTGGTGTCCAACTTAAACGTCCTTGGCTATCAAGAATCATCCCTAAATTTTGAGAAGCGGCATCTATTGAGTAAGTCAGGCGATCGCCCTGAGGGTCAAATGCAATCAGATCGTAGCGATATAAAGTATTAGGAATTGCAGTAGTTGGGGGAGTAGTAGATTGAATTATAGGTGGAGTAATGGTTTTGGCAATCAGAGTAAAACCTTGGGCTGCACCAGAATTACCATCATCAGCACCAACAACCACTTGATAACTGCCAGCCACAGGGTTAGCCCAAGTTAATAAACCCGTATTGGCATCAATAGTCATGCCATCTGGAGCCGAAAGCAGCTGATAAGTAATCGGATTATTGTCCGCGTCAGTGGCAGCTACCTGGTAATTATACGTATGACCAACAGCAGCCAAGAATACCGGAGTTGAACTGATCGCCGGAGGATGATTAACAGGAGTAGTACCAGCAATTAAAGTGTAGGTTTGATTAGTGCTAGCACCCTCGTCATCAGTAGCAATAACTTGGATATCGTATTTTCCAACTTGGTTTGCGGTGGGTGTCCACTGAATTAAACCAGATGAAGTAATAGTCATCCCAGTTGGCTTACTACCCAAAGTAAATCTTAGGGCATCATTTTCTGAGTCAGTTGCCAAAGCTTGATAACTGTAACCTTGTCCGACCCCAGCAATGGTAATCGGTGTCGAGACAAATTTGGGCGGACTATTAATGCCGTTAACATGGATTGTAAATTCTTGGACGTTGTAAGCACCGTAGATATCTGTGACTTGAACCCTAACAGTGGTATCGCCAATTTGATTAGCCGTTGGTTGCCAAACAATTGTCCCAGTTTGTGAGTCAATTACCATACCTTGTGGTGGTGGCACAGTGTCAGAAACGAGACTCCATGTTTTGCGATCGCCATCTGGGTCAATTGCTGTAGGCTTGTAAGTATAGGTTCTACCAAGTGAGGTAACTGTAAAAGGTGTAGAAGTAATTGTAGGAGGTAAGTTTGAGAGTTGATTGCTGACTTGAATTGTCCAGTTTTGAGTAGTAGTGCCACCTTGTCCATCACTGACTTGCACGCTAACTGAATTGTTACCGAATTGACTAGCAGTTGGTTGCCAAACAATAACTCCTTGATTTAAAGTCATACCCACAGGTGCATTTACTAAGCTGAAGGTAAGGGGGTCGTTATCTGGGTCAGTTGCTTGTAAATTGTAGATGTAGGGGTTTTGGGTTTTTGTACTTGTGCGAGGTGTAGAGGTAAATACTGGTGAATGATTAACATGAGCTAAAACAACAGTCAAGTTGACTGATTGCAAATTAGAATTGCCAAAACTGTCTTCAACTTGAATGGAGAATTGTTGATTGCCCAATTGGTTAGCAGTGGGTGTCCAAGTTAACAGTCCAGTGTTGGCGTTAATTACCGCCCCACTTGGTGGATTAACCAAAGAAAAGGTTACGGGGTCATTGTCGCGGTCGGTGGCAGTGGTTTGATATTGGAATGGTTTACCTATTTGTGGCTGGGTATTATTTGGCGATGTCGAAGTGAAGACAGGGGGATGGTTATTTGGTACTAATTGGACTTTAAGATACTGAAGTGCTTGTCCTCCCCTACTATCTGTAGCACGTAGCAAGACGTTGAATTCTACATCAGTGGGGGCATAAGCACCTCTACCAATGGCTGTGAGACGAGCTTGTTCAGTGTATAAATCTTGGTAGTATTTTTCAACTTGGGTAGATGTGGAATCGCTACAGAATCAATGTGATATTACTAATTTATCGACACAAGTTTTAGTATTTCATGAGCGATACTTCTCCACCACCACACATATTCATCAGCAGCCACAGTTGTAGTATGTGTAACTAGATTCGTTACATCTAAACCTGGGCAGTACTCTAATACGACTTTTGTTATCTCCGTATTAGACTCTGAACTAATAGTTAATAATCCGTCACCAAGTGATGAGAAGTGCTTATATGGCTTTTTTGCCAAGATAATTTGCTCTAGATACAAGTAACAATCTAACAGCATATCGACATCATCATCTACCCATAGGTATATGCCATCGTTAAATTGATCCAACATTACCCCAGATAACAATATGCGTTGGTATCCTATATCTAATAGCTTTTCTATTAACTTCCGAGGATTAAAATCTTGTAAATTATGGCTTGGGCGAGGTGTGAAACTTGATATCAACTGAGCTGTTTCAAAATTCATACTGTAAAACCTCTATAGTGTTGGAGCAATGTCATTGTAGTTACGATGATTAGGACCAATTGGGTATGTATGAATTCCATCAGGTTTACGTATGACAATAGCTCTGTCAGCAGGATCACCATAATACCTCTGACTTTGTGGAATATTGCTTGGTGGATATTCATCATATAACCTTATGATTTCCCCTGCTTTTTCTGGAATAGGTATGGAATAAGGCTTGTGCATCTCCATTTTGTCAAAATCGAGATTTGCATCGCCAATTGCTTTTTCTGCGGCTTCCCTAGAAATCCATCTACCTTGGGGTTTACCATCTTTTATCGATCTTGCAACTAAGTCAGGTATTGGACGATCTGGTCCGTGTGGGCCTGTAGTTACATCCTCAATACGTATTTGCGGATCATTTCCAGACCAGCCTACAGCGCCTGTCTCATCTGTCCATCCATTATGGTATAAATCATACTGTAATGCTGCATATGCTTTAGCTTGATTTTCTGCCCAATTAAGGAGTCCCCTATTAGCTTCGGAAAGAGTTGGAGAAATACGACTAAAAACCTGATCTCGGACTCCTTTAGAGAGGAAAGGAGATATTGATGCAACAATATCAAAAGCACCAGTAGCTCGGTTGCCAGCCTCCCATTCTTTGAGACCACTTTGGATGCCCTGGATAGCAAAATAGATAGCAGCTTCAGGAAAAACATTAAGCAAAGCGCCACCAACGGCTCCTGCGGCTGCACTCCTTAAAACTTCACTAGGGTCGAATTCGTGACCGCTTTCAACAATTTGAATATCCTGACGAACTATATTAAAAGCAGCACCTGCTAAAGCTCCTGTTGTTATCGCATACTGCATACTGCTGAGAATGCCTATAATCGCTTCAGCAGCAGAAAGTTCTCCCAAAGATTCATAGCCAGAGGGGTCAGTAAAATTAACAGGATTAGCATTAGCATAAACATAAGCATTCTCACTAATCGGACTAGCCAAATGTCCAGCAAACGCATCCTTTGAGATAAACCTGCCTAAATCTGAGTTATAATATCTAGCCCTGAGATAATCCAACCCAGTGCTATCCCTCTGCTCACCCGCAAACTGATAAGCATTATCCGAACCCCCAGCATGAGCGATTAACCGCCCAAACGCATCGTAGACATATCTATCCGTAACCTGACCCGTACCATCAGTCAACAAGCGAGTAGAACCCAAACCATCAGAATGATAGAATCTCTCATCACTGCCACTCTCAGACTTAATTAAACCCAATCCGTAAAAATACTTCGTCAAAACTTGACCATTGGCATCATACTCTTGCAGAACCTTAGAATAACCTCTAGGATCGACAAGATAATTCTTTCTCACGCCATCGTTAATACTTGCTACTCTATTACCGTCAGCATCGTAAATATATTTACTTTGAGAAGAACCACTAGCATTAGTTGTAGTCATACCAATTAATCGATTTTCACCATCATTAATCCATTGGTAAACAACAGAGTTAGTCCCATCATCATTCGTCAACATGGAACCATTATTGTCGTAGGTATATTGAGTGACCTTAGTTCCAGATGTCTGCGAAATCAGTCGATTATTCTTGTCATAAACATACATCGTTAATCCACTGCTGGAATCAGAATCATTACGCTTTAAGCGATTTCCCACCAAATCGTAATCATAGCCAATAGTTCGATTTCCCAGATTTGGATCGGTAATCGACTCCAGCCTTAATTGATTGACTTCATCGTAAGTATAGTTAACAGTTCTACCAGTATCCTCTACTACTTTAGTGCGATCGCCCACCCCATCAAGGGTATAAGCATAACTAGACAGTACCGTACCCAAAGCATCACGAGTTTCGATTGACTTGAGTCTATTACTAGCATCATACTGGCGAGTTTCAGTTGTACCATCGGCTAAAGCAGTACTAATTAGATTTCCTACCGCATCATAGCCGTACTTCGCCAACTGCCCACCCGATGTAACCGTATCTAACCTATTAAGCACATCGTAGGAATAATTAACCGTACTAGCACTGGTTGTTAAAGTCTTGAGATTACCCAATACATCATAAGTATAACCAACCGTTCGACCATCAGGATTAGTAATCAAATTCACGCGGTCATAACTATCAAATCCATAACTAGTAACTCCTCGACCATCAGTTACAGTTTTCACTTGAGAAGTAACGGGGTCATAAGTATAACTAACCGTAGCAACCAGAGGATTAGAGAATGACTTGTTTGCTAGTCGTCCATATTGGTCATAAGCATAATTAATGACATCGCCATTGAAATCTTTAGTGTTGGCTACTTGTCCGAAATTGTTGAAAGTAGTGGTAGAACGTTGTCCTAAAGGTAAATTTGTCGCAACTTGACGATTGAAAGCATCATATTCATAAGTAGTTTTATTATGATTAGCATCTTCAAACTGCGTTAATCTACCTAAATTGTCATAGGTGTAATTGGTGGTAGCTTGGTTGGCTAATTTAACTGAAGTTAGTGTGCCCAGATTATCATAGAAGTACTGGGTGATATGCTGATTGCCATCTTTTTTTGTCGCAACTTGCCCGTACTGGTCGTAAGTAGTTTCTGTACGGTTACCATTGGCATTAATGACTGCGGTTTGACGATTGTATTGGTCATATTCGTACTGAGTTGAGTGATTTAAAGCATCAGTAACTTTAACCAGACTGCCACGACTGTTGTAGGTAAACTGAGTTTGCTGATTGAGTGGATTAGTTATTGCCGCGACTTTGCCAAAAACGTCATAATCGTAGCTGGTGGTCTGTCCAAGCTGATTAGTTTCCGACTTGGTGCGTCCTAAAGCGTCATAGGTAACTTGAGATGTTGTGCCGTCAAAGTAAGTAGTTACGCTGCGTCTGCCTTTATCATCAATACCAATCAGAGTTGTGCGATTTCTGGCATCGGTGACTGAAGTCACTTGACCGTCAATATTGTAAGTATAGGTAGTGTCGTTTCCAGTACTGTTGCCGAAGAAATCTCTTTCTCGACTGACTCGACCTAAATTATCATAGGTGTATTCTGTACGAGTGCCAAAAATATCAATCTTCGCTTGAATGCGATCTGCCGCAGTGTATTCTATCTTCTCTCTAGGATTATCATCTGGATTGTCAGGAGTGAGGTCGGGCAAAATCGTATCTGTCAATCTACCCAATGCATCGTAGACATAACGAGTTTTCAAGCCTGTGGCTGATGTCTGCGAGATAACTCTTCCCGCAGCGTCATATTCCGTTTGAACTATGGGATTATCATTTGGGTTATTAGGTGTGTTGTCGGGCAAAATGACTTTAACTTGTTGCCCTTTATCGTCATAGAAATACTGAGTCCGATTGCCTTTAATATCTGTAGTGGCAATCACATTGCCCTTAGCGTCATATTCGGTTGTGGTAACATTTCCTTGAGGATTTGTTACAGAGGTAGTGCGTCCTTGGTTATCGTAAGTGTAGCTGGTATTTAAAGTTTGGTTCTCTTGGGGGAAAACCATTGACAGAGTTTTGACTTTACCATTGAGGTCATAAGTAGCAATAGCTTGGTTGCCGCGACTATCGGTAAAGACTGTGGGATTCCCGAAATCATCATAAGTATATGTTGATACTTCATTGTCCGGCGCTGTTTGCTTGATTAATCTACCAAAACCGTCATAGCTAAAGGTTGTAGTTTGTCCATCGGTATTGGTTCTAGATAGCAAATTGCCGTGCTTGTCATAAGTTGATGAAACTATTAATCCTGTAGGCGAGATGATGTTAAGGGTTTCGCCATACTGATTGTATGTAATGTGGGTAACATTTCCGTCTCGATCCGTTATTGTTAAAGGATTTCCTTTACTGTCATAGGTATAAGTTGTGGAAACACCGTCTGGGTCTACTTTTTTGAGCAAATTATTGTCTTGGTCGTAGTCACGAGTGATGATGCCACCAAGAGCGTCAATCTCAGTGACTACATTGCCGCGGTCGTCATATTCATAAGTGGTAGGATGGTCCAGTGCGTCAGTTATCGTTTCAGTGGAGTGACTGGGATCATAAGCTAACTGTACTGATGCACCTGCGGCATCAACCATCTTCTTCAACCGTCCATCATCACCGTACTCGTTCCTGACACCAGTTTTGCCCAAGGGGTCGATGATTTTGTCCAAGTAATGCTTACGCTCTTGGTCATACTCCATCTGCGTAGTATTACCTTCCCGGTCTGTAACACTAACTAAATCGCCCTGAGCGTTATACCCATAATGAATTTGCTTACCAGCCGGGTCAGTCACCGTCGCAATTCTGCCCTGCGCGTCTCTGCCAAAGGTTATTTTTTGCCCCGTAGAACTAGTAATATCCGCATCAGTGTAGGTTAACGTGTTCCCGCTCGTATCCGTGACAGTGAGCAAATCTCCTGTAGCAGCATCAATTTGATAAACAATGCCCTCTTTCGTAGTCAGCGTATAAACACCACCAAAATAAACATCAGCCGGATTATAAGCACTCCCAGCTAGACCGTAGTACTGATTAGTACCAGCGCCATGAATGATGCGGGTGTTTTGCACCGTGAGGGTATCGGTCACGCCAGCATCAGCCACAAACGAGGGGTGATAGATATTCGGGTCAGAATCAACACCACCAGCGCCCCTTAAATACTGAGAAAGTGGGTCAATCGCGGGTCTAAAAGTAAACCCTTCCCGCTTCCCACCAGGAAGTGTAATGTATACTTTCGTACCATCTTTGAACGGGTTTTGTCCCCCTAATTCTGCAACTTCTCCAGTGGGTTTGCCGACAGAAGTCCGCAGATCGGTATCCCTGAATTCCATACGCCAGCCGTAGCCGAAATCATCAGTAGTACCCGATGTCAAGGAATCATAAGTGCGAGTCAGCGTGATGGGTATCCCTGTTACAGGAATCGACAAATCAGTAAACGACAGCCGGAAATTCCCCAGTTTCAGTTCCCCAGAAACATTAACAGTGTCTTCTACAAAGCTGACGTTCCCGCCTTGATCATGAGCTTCCAGTCGCAATGTGTAGCTGTCATTTTCCAGTAATGATGGGTCAAACTTGCCCAGTACACCATCATTAACAGTACTTGTGCCTCGGAAAATCTCTCTAAAATCGCTACTGCCAATGGGCGCAACCAAGAGCGTGTAATAATCGAGGTTATCATCGCTGACCGTACCTTTAATATCAACAGGTGCGGTAACTGTACCGTTAGCGTAAGCACCCAAGTTCAGGCTGACATCGGGAGCGCTGACATCACTGGTATCGATTACAGCCACATTAAAGCTTGCTTGCCCAATATTACCAGCCGCATCTGTAGCGTAAGCTTTTGCGGTAATCGTCCCGGCTTGGGTTGGCGTGAACTTAGCCATCCCATTAGCATCCAGCACCACAGAAGTACCGTTGATCAACAATTGCAAGCCTGCCACCTTGGTATTATCTGTAGCTCTAGCCTGGAACGTTATCGATTCCCCTAGATTTACTAGGTCGTAGTTTGCAATAAGTCTAACCTTGGGTGCTACATCGTCAGCAGCCACCGACAGATTATACTGTTGCTGGCCAGTTCCGCCATTGGCATCATTTACTGTAATGACAACTGTGTGACTGCCAACATTGCCAGCAGTAGGTGTCCAGCGCAGTCTGCCGAGAGTATCCAGCGTCATCCCCAAATCGCGGGATGCCTGATCCAAGGTGTAAGATAAGCGATCGCCATCAGCATCACTGGCTATCACATCATAGCTGTAAGTACTGCCAGGAGTAGCTGTTAGCAGTGGATTAGATTTAATAACAGGTGCATGATTTTCTCTTGCAGTCAGAGTAAAAGCCTGTGTTGCGGACTCTCCATGATTATCGACTGCTTCAAGGACAACTTTATAATTGCCAGAGACGGGAGACAACCAGGTTAACAAACCAGTAGTGGAATTAATGGTCATGTCAGTTGGCCCGGAAATTAGCTGGTAAGTCAAGGTGTCACCAGCATCAGGGTCGGAGGCTTGCATCTGATACTGGTAAGCACTACCAACTGCTGCCAAGTATATCGGTGTAGAGTTGATAATCGGGGCAAAGTTAGAAAGGGTAGCGCTAACTTGTATGGTGTAGTTCTGAGTAGCAATGCCACCCAAACCATCATTAACAGCGACAGTAATATCTTGTTGACCAAGTTGATTGCTTGCAGGAGTCCATTGAATGAGTCCACTTTGAGGGTCAACAGTCATCCCATCTGGGGCATTTACCAGATTGTAAGTAAGAGAGTCAGTATCGATATCACTTGCTTGAACAAGATATTTGTAGAGTTTACCAGTGGCAGCTTGGGTTCCAGGTGTAGAGTTAATTAGAGGAGGAGTATTTACAAGCCGGACGTTGACTGTAAAAGAGAGCAAATCAAATGCCCCGTGTGAATCTTGTACCCGCACAACTACAGAGGCATCGCCAAGCTGATTTGCAGTCGGAGTCCAACGCAGAATACTGGTTTGTGGGTCAATGAACATTCCATCTGGTGCTTTGTCAAGACTCACAAGCAAAAGATCATTGTCAGAATCGGTAACTTTTAACTCAGATTGGTAAAGTTTATTAACAACAGCAGAACCAACTGGGGTAGAGGTGATGCGAGGTGCATGGTTAGGAATGGTTGCACTACTAACGATATTAATATCGAAGCTTTGAGTGACTTCACCCCCTCGACCATCACTAACTTTAATGGCGACAGAATTTTGCCCTACCTGTGAAGCAGTAGGTTGCCAAAAGAGATTGCCTTGGTTATCCAAGGTCATGCCAGCAGGCGCAGTTAGCAAGCTGTAGTTGAGAGGGTCATTGTTAGGATCGTTAGCACGAATAGTATAGACGTAAGGAAGCCCTAATGATGAAGCTTTCAGGGGCTGGGAGGTAATAATGGGAGCGTCATTGGGAACGTTTGCTAGTGCTTGAAGTTGAAAAGATTGTGTTGTTTTGCCTCCTTTTCCATCATTGGCTGTGAGAGTGAAGTTATAAGTTCCTACAGCAGTAGGTGTCCACTTCAATAATCCAGTCGTTGGGTCAATGACGGCTCCACTGGCATTTGTGGTTAACTCGAAAGTAATAGGATCTAATAGAGGATTGCGTGCAATAATTTGGAATTGGAAGGGTACGCCTACTGCTGCAATGGAACCAGGTTTTGGTAATGCGGTAAATAAAGGTGGTGTTTGGGCAGAACCGACTTGAATTTGGAACGATTGTAGGTCTAAAGCACCTTTAGCATCTCGAACCCGGACAATTACATCTTGAGTTCCGACTTGTTCAGATGTTGGACGCCAAGCAATAATTCCAGTATTGGGGTCTACCGCCATCCCATCTGGTTTTACTAATAGGTCATAGCTCAAAACATCTCCATCTGGGTCAAAAGCAGATGGTCTGTAAACTACCCTTTGATCGACAATAGCTTGAGTCGGCGCAAAGCTGGTGAAGTGAGGAGCCTGGTTTTCTAGCGGTGCGGTGTCATTTTTAGTATTACTAAAGTCAACTCCAGTAATTGTTTGACCGCTACTTAAGCTAACTTGAATTCCTTGATTGGGGGGTGGTAGAGTTTGACTCCATCCCCCTGGTAACTCTTCAGCTACTGTATAATTGCCTACTGGCAGAGTGAATGAGTAAATACCGTTAGCATCAGTTTTCGTAAATAGCTCATCCGAGTCGCGCCGACCATTATTATTTTTATCGATGTATACAGTCCAGTCAGCTAAACTTACAGGGTTAACAGGTGCAATATTGTTAATGCCCACAGGTGCAAAGGTTATCCCCTCCATCTGCGGTGCATTTAAAGGCTCTATTTTCAGAGCTTGACCGTCCCAGTACATTCGGGAGACACTATAATAACCATTATCAATCAAAAAGTCTCCGACCATTGATTCAAAATAGGATGCAGGAGTACCATACAGAATTCGAGGAATATAGGTGTAGTTGCTTTCAGCAAACAAATTTTCATTTGGACGGATTAAATGAATATCACCTGCTCCTTGAAAAGGAATAAATTGAACATTTCCAGCAACATCAACAGTAGAAAATCCTTGCCTATGGGCTACAACAATCTTGCCAGCTAAGGGGCCGTATCTTGCAACATCATTAGGAACTATTTCAAAAGATGAATTGCCCCCGTATTGAGAGTCAAGAGTTGCAAGGGTAGTTACAGTGCCATCAGCTTTGACTCGGAAAAGTGTAGGTTTAAATGTGAAGTATCCTCTAGAATCCACACCAGTATCACTTTCAACAATTAAATCCCCGCCAAATATACCAGTTGTATCTATTTGCAAGGAAAGTACCCTATAATTCAGATTCGTAGGCAGAGTTGCCCATCTGGGAATGATTGTTGCCCCCCCATCCGTAATTTTTGTAATATTTGGGTCATATCCAAAACCAGAATACACTCCTCCAGCGTTGCCGAAGATGTCTCCTGCTGTAAAACCGCCCAGGTTATCTTCTGCCACAGTAGTAAAAGAGCGCAACGATGTGATACCAGATCCGTAAGAGCCAGGGCCAGCATCTTGTGTAACATTGGAAAATGGAACTAAAGTTCCGTCAGGCTGAATAAGATTAAGCCTAGAGGTAGTGCGAGTATAGCCGGCATCGGAAACTAAAACTTGCTCTTTTGCTTCGTAGTATTCTATGCCATATAAAGAGTAAAAACCTTGAGGCAACTGAACAACTTGTGTTAGAGGAATTGTACTTGCCGGGAGTCGATTACCAGTTCTCGGTTGTGCAATTGATTGTGAGTTGTATGAAGTTGTTTGGAGATTACTGCTATCACCAGAAACTCGTCCCCAGATTTGTCCTGGCAAGTTACTTGAAACATTTAAAGTAAAGTTTTGAGTATCTTTTGCACCTTGAGCATCCAAGACTTTGACACTGATATTATATATACCTGCGTTGCTGGAATTTGTAGTCCACAGAATTTGTCCAGTGCTGGCATCAATAGTCATGCCAGCAGGTGCTGTTGCCAGGGAGTAGGTTAGAGAATCGCGATCTGGGTCAAGTGCCTCTACCCGATAGGTATAGCCTGTTGCAGTATATGCAGTTGTTTCTGCTGTACTGATAATAATCGGTGCATGATTTCCAGGCTGTGCTTGCGTTTGCACTTTAAAAGCTTGCTGTGCAGTTCCACCTCTTGCATCTGCCACAGCCAGCGTTACATCATAAGTTCCCAACTGCTTTGCAGTGGGAGTCCAACTCACTATCCCTGTATTCGCGTCTACTGTCATCCCCTGTGGCGCACTAAGTAGCGAAAAGCTCAAACCATCATCATCAGCATCGGAAGCATTGGCTTGGTAAGTGTAACTAGTATTAATCGCTGCATCGACCACAGGAGTGGAGGTAAAAACGGGGGGACGATTCGGCGGAGCATCAATTACCGACAAACTGTACTCTTGCTGCGTCACACCACCGCGACCATCGCCCACTTCCACAAGCACTGAAGAGTTGCCAATATTACTGGTTGTTGTATTCCAACGAATTAAACCAGTAGTTTGGTCAATGGTCATTCCATTTGGTGCAACCAGCAGTTTATATGTGAGAGAATCACCATTGAGGTCTGTAGCATCAACATCATAGCTGTAGTTATGACCAGCAATAACTTCCTTGTTTGCTTGAGTTAGAATCACAGGTGCAGCGTTTAACTGACTCAACACCGTTAGATCATAAGTAAACTGCACTCCTTGAGGATTGTAGAATATTAGAGAACGCTGATTCGTTAGCTCATTCGGGTCAAACCTAGTATCGCCAACCAACTTACTGAAATCATAGTAAGGTAGACCATCAGGTGTAAAACCATCAGGATTGCGAACCAACACCGTGGGGTCACTGAGATGATTGACAGCAACAATTAGGGGAGAATCGACGCTGTAAGAGCCGATGTTACGTAAAGCGATGTCTGCATACAGAAGGTGAGTATCGGCATTGAAGCTAGTGCGATAGTACTCAGTGCCTACACTATTAGAGACATCCGTCAACAAGTTAAAATTAGGTGTTGTAGTCTGGCTTATTTGTTTGGCAAAATCTGTTTGTACAGGAGCCTGGGTGCCATTGGGTGCGTTTATTAAAGCAAAATTAGTAATCCGCACACTGGTGCTAATGTCGCCATCATTATTTACCAGACGAAACACCAACTGGGCATTAGTGCCTGGGTTAATACCAGTGAGATTCAAGCTGACAGTGTGAGTTGCAGCATCATAACTTGCACCCGCACCAAAAACAGTAGATTCACCCTCAGTCCAATTAAAGAAAGCATCGCGCTCACTTGCAACAGTATGAACTAGAGAATTACCATTGGCATCAACTAACGCCACATCAATTGCATCATGAATCGAATTTACACTAGTAGTGTCAAACTGAGGGTTAATCTGAAAGCTAAGGATAGAAGGCGTAGCTGGAATCAAGAGAGGCAGAGAACGGAAGACTGTAAAATTGTTTTCTTCTATCTCATAGAGACTAGGAGCAATAGTAAAGTCTTGAATTGCTGTTAATCCACTAGCATCCGTGACACTGAGGTGAATGTTGCTGTTGATATTCGAGAGGAAATCTCTTGGTGTCCCACTCAAAATTGCAGTTCCATTCAAGTTATCAACTAAAGTTAGCCAACTTGGGAGATTATTTGTAGTAAATCTTAAACTTTCAATTGCATCTGGGTCAGCAGCAACAATATTGTAGGTGTAAAGACTGCCTGAATTGGATGTAGATACAGGTGTGCTGGTAAAGCTGGGAGTTTCATTGACATTAGTAACAGCGATCGCAAAAACTTTAGTTAAGCTTAAGCCATTAGCATCAGTACTAGTAATTGTAACAGAGTGTTGAGTACTACTTTCAAAATTGAGTAATGTACCGTCAGCGACTTGCAATTGATTACCGACGATGCGGAAGCGCCCACCAGCATTATCTTCTAAAGTATAAGTGTGAGTATCACCAGGGTCAGGGTCAGTACTAGTTAATTGACCAATGACTATTCCAGTAGAACTATTTTCTGCAACTGTGTTACCCGCTAAATTAATCGCTGTAGGTGGACTGAAACGGTAGATATTGGTGGAGAAAGTATTTTGATTACCAGCAATATCAGTTGAACGTGCAATTAAGGAATTATCCCCGATTGCTAAGGAGACGTGGGCAAAGGTAAATTGTCCATTGTTGTCTGAAGTTGTTACCGCGCCAGTTTGTTCTAAGACTACAGTAGAATTGGCTTCGGCAAGACCTGTTAAGGTTACGGTATCAAAAAAAGTGTGTAAATCACCAACTACACCAGAGTCAGATACAGCATTGAGGTTAAAAATCGGCTCTGATGTCGTGCTGTCAAAAGTGAAAGAAAAGTCAAAAATATTAGATGTGTTGTGAAATTCATCCACTGCTTGCAAATGCAAAGTGTGGAAACCATCTGGTAATGTGCCACCGTAAATAGTTTCTAGCTGACTGCGGTCAAAGGTAAAACTACCATCAGCGTTGCGAAAAGCAGTAACATTGGTAAAATTGACTGCAAGTGTATTATCAAAACCAGCTTTGAACTCAACTACACGGCTAGCATCAATGACAGTTCCGGTAATTGTGGGGTCAAAAGTAATGCGATCGCTATTGGTTTGTCCATTCGGAGCAGTATCATGCAGTAAAGAAGCACTAATCACAGGTGCATCCTGATCAATAACTACTGTGACATGATATTGAGTAGTTTTGATATTACCTGCTGTATCAGTAGCAGTAATAGTTAGTGTATGCGCCCCATTAGCAAGTCCAGTCAAATTCAAAGATTGGTCAAATGCTCCTGTAGCATTATTAAATGGTACTGTAACTGACGCTAAATTATCAAAGTGATAGCTCAATGCAGTGACAGCAGAACCAGTACCATCGACACGACCAGTTAATCTAGCTCCTGGAGTCAGAGGTGCAGTATCAACTGGGGTATTTAGCGTTAACAGAGGTAATGTGCTGTCAATAGCGATCGCAATCGGCGCACTGACATTGCTGACATTACCAGCAATGTCAGTGGCGGTAGCAGTGAGATTATAAGTACCATCTGTAAGGTTACTAGTAACAATTTGCCATACACCAGTATTATTAGCTGTTGCCTGACCGAGGAGTTGCCCATTATTTAAGAGTTGAACAACTGCACCAGCTTCGGCGTTACCTGTAATGGATGGTGTATTTTTATTTGTGATCTTATCAGTATTACTAGAACCGCTATCATCAACGGTACGTAAATCTAAATTATTGGGTGAAGGTGTAGTTGTATCGAGAGTGAATGTCAGATTAAAGGTATCAGAAAGGTTGCCATATAAGTCTTTGGCTTGTAAATGCAGAGTGTAAATACCATCACTCAGCGTACCACCATTAATAGTTTCTAGCTGAGAACGGGTAAAGCTAAAGCTACCATCACTATTGCGTTGGGCAATCACGCTGATATAGTTGGCAGATGGCGTATTATTGAAGCCGGCGCGAAACTCAAGTATGGGATTAGTGTCAGTAACAGTTCCCGTAATTGTGGGGTCAAAAGTAATAAAATCTTGATTTGTTTGTCCGAAGGGTGCAGTATCACGAGCTAAAGTAGCACTAATTACAGGTGGGGTAATATCTGGCATCAATTCAGCGACACCAATCACAGTCGCTTGACCGTTGAAGATGATATTCCCTTTAGCACTAATCGAACCATACAAAGTTGAACTGCCATTAAAAGTAAAGTTTTTGACGCTTAAAAATAATCCACGGGTGTCAGATGCACCATTATAAGTGATATCTCCAGCAGATATTACCTTGAGATTGTCGGTAGTGTTCGTACTTGTAGTAGCGCCGTTGAAGGTAATGTTGCCGCTACTGCTACCATTGGCAATTGTGGTGTAACCCGCAAATCTTGCTCCGGCGTTCATGTTAATAGAACTAGAAGCAAATACAGACAAATCGCGGGACTGGACATTGGACAAGTTAATATTGCCGTTATTAGCAATTAGCACTACATTATTAAAATTTTGACCATTACCGTTAAAGTTGATGTCTCCTTGGTCAACGGTAATGACATAGTTGCTTAAACTAAGGTTGCCAGGAACGTTGAGTCCGCCACCTATGACTCTGACAACTTTCGGATTACTAGTAGTACCAGGAGGTGGAAACTTGTTTGTCCAATCGTTAGCATTGTTGATGGGGTTTTGGGAAATGTTAAAGGTGACAGTGGGAGTGCCTGCTGGGATTCTGCGGTTGAGTTCAACAAGTTTTATGTCTGCATAAGCTGGCACGGTGATTGTCTGCTGTGCCACTACTTGCGGGGGGATTAAATTAGCATATTGGTTGTTCGTTCCGTTGATGGTGGTATATCCTGATGCAACAGTAACAGCTCTATCGATCAGAATTAGTTTGCCATTGGCATCCCGAATGGGGTTTCCCTGAGCATTTCTTTGTACGGGTAAGGTGGGATTGCCATTAATTGTAAATCCCTTAGCTGCGTAAATTAGGGCATCATCTGTGAGGTCTGTTGGGACACCATCAAAATCTCCACCACCGTTAATGCTGATTGTACCATCTGTACGGATGGCGAAGGGGAGGGTGTCAGTCTGGCTGGTATTTTGTTGAGTTTGAACACTTAGAGGTGCAGAGGCAGAATTGGCGCTAATTTGGGTCGTCGGGTTGCTGATGCCAAGTAGGGAAGCGTCAGCTGTATTACCTGTGAGTGAATCTACGCTTTGAGTTGTAGCAGATTTTTGATTGTTGTTGCTGGTTTTTAACAGGGGAGTCGTTTTGGCGACAACTGGTTGGGTAATGGATAGTCCGTTGTCAAAAATCCCATTTGAAGGGGTGTAGTTGGCAATTTGATTTGGATTTGATTGTTGATTATCGCCAATACTTGCAGGGTTATTGGATAAGGAGGGTTTTCCTAATTCCGAATTGATGGGATCAGAACTACTAGAAGAAGATTTCAGTGCCTTTTGTAATTCGGTTAAACCAGAATTATCATCTAGGGATGCACTTAAAGATGCACTTTCTAGTAGAGATGGTGGCATTAAACCACCGTTGGTCACACCATTTTCAGGACTACCCATAACTTAACTCCTCGCCAGTAGTAAATTGTTGATTGTTTTTAGTTGTATTTTAAAAGGTTCAGCCGATTTTTGGGATTAGGTCAACTAGTACAAGAAGGCAAAAGTAAAAAGAAAGAATGCTTATTTTGTAGGCTTTCTGGCTATTTAAAATGGTTGCTTTATTTACGCCGTGTCATACTAGTGCATTATCCACTAGTTGACCTAATCCCAATATCGGCAGAATTACTCTGCCTGTTATTAATATTTTTTGAATATAGCGTTTATTAATCAGATGAGGTACATCATAGCCCCCTCTCGAAGAGCGGGGAGGGGGTTGGGGGTGGGGTTCTTGTACCTCACAAGGGCCGAGAACCGCTATATGTAGCGATGCATATTAAAGATGAATCTGGCAATAGTACTTTAGGTGTTCGCCTTTGTTGTTACCTTAAGCTAATCGTTATTATCACCGTCAGGACTAAGTAGAGGGTGTTCTGCTCTTCTAGTTGAACTATCCTCTACCTTTGGGATTAGGCTACTGCACTGGCATTCATTGAGAATACATCTGGAACTACAGTTGTGTGAGCCGCAGCTTGAGTGATAAACTTGCTATTGATAATATCTTGATAAGTTAATAAATCTGCTTGCCAATTATCAATAAGTTGGTGCAAATTTTTGAGGCGTTCTGGTACGGTTTCGCCAATTACTTGATAACTAAAACTACCATTGAACAATACAATAGGAGTGCTGGTTTCGTCTGGATTTCGCAATGCTGCTTCACTGACAGTGAGATAGAATGGACAACGCTCTAAAGTATAAACTAAGTTTAGTGTTGCTCGTACAGGTGCAGTCCCAACTTCTTGCCAAGGGCCAGGAGACAGTAGCATTTCAGCTAGATACTGACGGGCTGCATCTTGCTGTTGGTCAAAACTCATGTAGCTTCTGGGATTAAGACCTACAGCTTCGTATTCTACGTTGGGTAGTGTTTGGACATATTTTTTAGCAATGTCTGCAACTATGATTTCTGCTACTGCTTTACCTTCAATAGCTTCTATAAATATGACTCGCGTCGGTTCAGCTACTATAAGAACACCGTTGGTGAAAGCAATTTGAGATACCTGAGGGGTAGATATTGGTTGACGAGCCAATTCCCATTCTGTCGGAACTATACCACTATATTTGAGAAAATCTGAATTGAGAAGCGTGGGGTTATGATTTTTTGCAGCAATAATAATTCCGAATTCTTGGGTGATTAAGCTTTGACTCATGATGCTTTCCTAATAACTGTTACTGAAAATCCTTATGTTTTTGCACCAATTGATTGTGACGTAGATTTGAAACCTCTTGGCGCATCATCCATTACTGAACACTGGACACGTTTTTTTACGGTCACTTATAACTTTATACTCTTGTTATTCAGATTTATACCAGCGAAATTATGCCTAAAATTGCTTCAATACTTACTTAAGTACTAACTAGATTAAGTATATTTTTTTGATAAAGTAGCTGATATAGCTAGGCAATCTAATTACCAGTTTGATTTCTAAAGGTTTTTCTAAGTATTTCTAAGTATATGTAAGAGCTATCCTTTTGTCCAATATAAGTGTACCTATCATTGTCATAAATAGAACCTACAATAGATGATGCGATAGGGAAATTATTACATAGGTTCCTCTACCCTAACTTTCCAGCACCCTATGGCTCATCTGAAAATTGGCAACCAGATAATTACAAGCGCAAAAATTCCGCATCTGCTGGCTGGTTTCCAAATGCTGCCGCAGTTATGCCGTTTGTTGGTGATTGAAACAGCGATCTCCCTAATAGAACTCACTCCATCAGAAAGAGAGTGTGTTATTGAGCAATTCTACCAAAACAATCAACTGACAACACCGCAAGCTATAGCAAAAGCCTTAGAACATTACAGTATGAGTCTTGAGCAACTAGAAGCTGTTGCCATGCGAGAACTGAAAATTGAGAAATTAAAGCAAGCTACTTGGGGTACAAAGCTAGAATCTTATTTTTTGCAATGTAAGCCTCAGCTAGACAAAGTAATTTATTCCCTAATTCGTACATTTGATGCCGAAGTTGCCCAAGAACTGTATTTCCGCATCAAAGCCGGGGAACAAACATTTGCAGACTGTGCCTCGATGTATTCACAAGGGGCAGAAGCTCAAACTCAAGGGATGCTGGGGCCTGTTACCATAAGTCAACCCCACCCAGCAATCGCACAAAAACTGACCATTTCCCAACCAGGACAGTTATGGCCGCCGATGAAATTGGACGAGTGGTTTGTGATTGTGCGACTCGAAAAGCTAATTCCGGCTCAATTAGATGATGCAATGCGCTCTACACTCCTTAATCATCTGTTTGAAACTTGGTTAGCTGAAGAAATCAGCAAAGCGCAATTGACCATACATGAAGAGGAGGGGGAGAGTGGGAGAGCGGGGAATTTCTCCCATTCCCCCACTCCTAATTCCCCAGCCTTGGTAACAAGATGATAGAAAGCACTACCACGATTCAAGAATTTCTCGCTAGCATTCATCCATTTGACCAGCTTTCGATTACCAGCGTTGAGAAGATTGCAGAAAAACTTGAGCCTTTGCGCTACCGTATGGGGCAAGCAATTTTGGTCAGAGAAACCCTACCAGCGAGACTAGCCATTCTTTACCAAGGGCAAGCCCGTTTATTGGGATATGCTCCTGGTGCTTCTGCCCCTGATACCCTGCAACTACTAAAACCAGGAGAAATCATCGGTTGGACAAGCTTGCTGCGTAGTGTACCGTGTGAAACTGCGATCGCGTCAGTTGAAACTCTTTGCCTAACCCTCAAAGCCTCGGATTTCTTAAGTCTAATAGAACTCGAACCCGCCATCGCTAACGCTTTTCTCAAGCATTGCAGCCTAATTGAAATTTTTGACCTATTGGGGGCAGAATTTGAACGGCGGGGTAAAATTCCAGACAATCTCAAAGAACTTGCTACTGCTGCTGCAAAACAAGCTACTATCCTTAACTTGCCTCCAGGCAAAACACCACTCCAGCAATTAGACCCCAACTTATTGTGGTTAGTTAGTAGTAGAGGGTCTAACTTTACAGTAGGCGATCGCCTAAATCCTGCCGAACCGCAAGCCTATATCACTGGGTCAGTTCGCTTAATTGGTTTTACTGACCCGACTCTCTCACTTAGCTCCGAACTTTCGGACTCTCTCATCTCTGACTCAGACACTGGAATCTGGTCAAATGCACCATTTGCCCCCCTAAGCCCAGAATCAGCAGAAGAAATTGAGCAATCGCAAATCAAATATCCTCACATATCCGGTCGGGGGCCTGTAGATGGAACTCTTGCTTGTTTCCAAATGCTAGCGCAACACTTAAGAATGCCAT
Source organism: Nostoc sp. (assembly GCF_036917815.1). Taxonomy (GTDB): domain Bacteria; phylum Cyanobacteriota; class Cyanobacteriia; order Cyanobacteriales; family Nostocaceae; genus Nostoc. The sequence continues at coordinate 144,544 of NZ_JBALEK010000061.1, forward strand.
TTCGCCGCGATGTCCTACGCCGTGCCTTAGTTAGTAATTTTCAGCGCACAGGCAGCATTTCTATTCAATTATGTGGTGCTTTGGCAGAACTAATGGGGCTGACCTCTCAACTGGTGAATGTTCCCGCCGTCGCTATCTCTAAACTACCCACACCAGTTTTGATTCCCTGGCAAGATAGTTATGCAATTCTTTACAAAGCCACGGAAAAAGAATTAGTTATTGCGATCCCAGAACAAGGCATTGTCCGTAAAAAGCCAGCCGATTTTGCTGAGACTTGGGGGGAAGAGGGGCAAGTACTTTTGCTGCAACCCACCAAAGAAACTCCTCAAAAGCGATTTGGTTTAAGTTGGTTCCTACCTGCCATTAAAAAACATCGCACAGTTTTAATTGAAGTATTTATTGCCTCATTATTTGTACAACTATTGGGGCTAGCAAATCCCTTAATCACCCAAGTAATTATTGATAAAGTTATCATTCAAAACGGGATTAATACTCTCAACGTTCTGGGTTTTCTGCTCATAGCAATGGCTATAGTAGAGGGCATAATTACTTGGCTACGTACCAACTTGTTTGTTGATACCACCAACCGGATTGATTTAAGTTTGGGTTCGGAAGTTATTGACCACCTATTACGTTTACCGCTACGTTATTTTGAGAAGCGCCCTGTTGGAGAAATATCCAGCCGGATCAACGAATTAGAGAATATTCGCTCTTTCCTTACTGGTACTGCCCTGACTGTTGTTCTAGATGCTATCTTCTCTGTTATTTATATTGTAGTAATGATTTTTTATAGCTGGTTGCTAACCATAGTAGCACTGGCAACAGTACCGCTATTTGCACTCATTACTTTTGTATTTGCTCCGATTATTCGCAGTCAAACTAGAACCAAAGCCGAACGCAATGCCGAAACTCAATCGTATTTAGTTGAAGTGGTTTCTGGGATTCAAACAGTCAAAGCCCAAAATATCGAACTCAATTCTCGTTGGCAATGGCAATCTCGTTATGGCAAATATATTAGTGCGAGTTTTGAGAATGTTCTGACAAGCAATACTGCTAGTTCCCTCTCTAACTTCCTCAATAAACTATCAAGCTTACTTTTATTATGGGTAGGTGCATATTTAGTATTGCAGCAAAAACTAACTTTGGGACAGTTAATTGCTTTCCGTATTATCGCAGGTTATGTGACAAGTCCTTTGTTAAGGTTAATTCAACTGTGGCAGAACTTCCAAGAAACTGCTTTATCTCTAGAACGCTTGGCTGATATTCTCGATACTCCCCAGGAAACAGAAATTGCTGGGCGTAATAACATCCCGATGCCTGCTATTGTTGGTGCAGTTCAATATGAAAGTGTTACTTTCAGCTTCGCTAAAAGCCCTAACCCACAACTTAATAATGTTCACGTTGATATCGAAGCTGGTATGTTTGTTGGAGTTGTGGGACAAAGTGGTGCTGGCAAAAGTACATTAACCAAACTCTTACCTCGACTTTATGAATTAGATTCTGGTCGCATCAAAATTGATGGCTATGACATTAATAAGGTAGAACTCTACTCCCTGCGTCAGCAAATCGGTATGGTGTTGCAAGACACTCTGCTATTTGATACTACGGTACAAGAAAATATTGCTCTAACAATGCCTGATGCCACAGCAGAAGAAATTGTGGAGGCAGCTAAGATTGCTTGCGCCCATGACTTTATTATGAATCTGCCCAACGGCTATGAAACTCGTGTTGGAGAAAGAGGTTCGGCTTTATCTGGAGGACAAAGACAACGAATTGCGATCGCTCGGACTGTATTACAAAATCCACCACTGTTGATTCTGGATGAAGCTACCAGCGCACTTGACTATGCCACTGAACGCCAAGTTTGCTTGAATCTAGCACAAGTATTTAAGGGAAGGACAGTATTTTTCATTACTCACAGGCTAGGAACAATTCAAAATGCCGATGTGATTTTAATGATGAGCCAAGGACGAATTGCAGAACAGGGAACTCATACAGAACTCATGGATTTAACAGGGCTTTATTATTGCTTATACCAACAGCAAGAGGCTTCTAGCGGTTAGTCCTTAGCTCTTAGCTTGTGACCCGCCATTAATTGAAGACCGTTAAAAATCTTTGATTTTAACGGGGGTCTTAAACCTAAAAAGCTAATAGCTAAAAACTATTATAAATAAACTTTGAGTACTAGCTGATGGCTTCTTAGCCATACTTTCAATTCTCTAAAATCTTTCACTTTTTCAATCCTTAGTAGTAACAACTACTATTTTAAAGCTAACTACTAATCGCTAATCGCTAACAGCTAAATAATTATGAGTATTAATAATGGCAATAGTAATAATGACAATGGGAATGGTCAGCACTCAAACAATGGCAATGGTAGTTCCCCAAAGGCAGCAATAACTTCTGTTCAACAATTGGAACAATTATCAACTGAGACATCCGATATTCAGCCAAAACCACCCACCACCGCACCCCGTTATATTCCTAAATTCGACCAACCTGTAATTCTCCGACAGTCTCGCAAATGGTCAAGAGCTATCCTTTGGGGTTTGATGGCTGTTACAACTGGTACAATTATCTGGGCAAACTTCGCCAAAATTGAAGAAGCAGTTTCTGCTACTGGAAAGTTAGAGCCAACAGGTGCAGTTAAGGAAATACAGGCTCCTGTTGGTGGCGTAGTTAAAGAAATTTACGTTGAAGATGGACAGCAGGTTAAATTTGGTGAACATCTTCTCAGTCTTGACCCGACTACTGCTAATGCTCAACTTAATTCCTTAAAGAAAATTCGTTCTTCTTTAGTTCAAGAAAATAAATTTTATCAAGCTGAAATGAAAGGTGCAGATACAGTTAGTCCTGTCGATGTTCCAGTGACAAATGAAATGCTTGATCTCACCAAAAGTCGAGCCGCAATCGTAGCAGAGAATCGAGTCTATCGCGCTCAACTAGATGGTACAGGTTCTACCAGTGGACTAGACATCGAACAAAAAGAACGCTTAATATCCACTTCTTTGGAATTGGATGCGCGTGTGACTGCTGCAAAGCTGGAAGTTGACCAATTCAGTCGTCAACTCAATCAAACTCAAATCAAACTGGCTAGTACAAAAGATACTCTGAAAATGAATCAAGGAATTCTCGATAATATTACTCCGTTAATGAATGATGGGGCGATTTCTAAAATTCAATACTTCAAGCAGCAAGAGGAAGTTAGAAACGCTCAATCGGAAATTGACCAACTTACCCAAGAAGGCTTGCGTTTACAATCTGCTATCAACCAAGCACAAGCTAAGTTGCAATCAACTGTAGCTATTTCTCGTAAAGATTGGCTCACTCAAATTGCAGATAATAACAAAAAACTTGCTGAAATTGACTCTCAGTTGACTAAAGCCATAGTCGAAAATAATAAGAAGATTGCGGAAAATGAATCTCAGTTGAGCCAAACTCAAATGAATCTTCAATATCAGTCAATCAATTCCCCAGTCTCAGGTACAGTATTTGAACTTAAGGCACATACACCAGGATTTGTGGTGACATCCAGCGAACCAATTCTGAAAGTTGTTCCTGATGATGCTCTGGTGGCTAAAGTCTATATCACCAATAAAGATATTGGTTTTGTTAAAGAGGGGATGACAGTGGATGTGAGGGTTGACTCGTTTCCTTTTAGTGAATTTGGTGATGTCAAAGGGAAATTGGTATGGATTGGAAATGATGCTCTACCACCAGATCAGATTTATCCTTTCTACCGTTTCCCTGCTAAGGTGCGCCTGGAGCGACAATCAATTTCGATTAATGGGCGGAAAGTACTTCTGCAATCGGGGATGTCAGTCAGTGGTAATATTAAACTGCGAGAACGGACGGTGATGAGTATCTTTACAGATATGTTTAGTTCTAGTGTCGAAAGTCTGAAGTTTGTACGCTAAGTCAGTAAATGTGCTTTGAATCATAATTTCTCATGAAATTGGCAATTCTTCCTCCTGTTGCTGATAATAGTTTTAGAGGTAATTATTCAAGAGGTCTGATTTTAAGAAGTAAAAAGTAAAAAGTAAAAAGATAATCCCCATAAATAAATTGAGGGGATTTAGGGGGATCTCCAAGGGTCAGGCGTATACGAAAAAACTTTTCAAACAACCTCTCAAAGAAGTTCAGCCACTAACAGGATATATCCGTGGCGGTGTGACAGCTTTAGCTAGTAAAAAAGACTATCCAGTTTACCTTGATGAAACAGCAACCCTATTTGAGCAGATTACTGTTTCTGGTGGGATGCGAGGTATGCTGCTTCTGCTATCGCCAGATGATTATTTACGTGCAGCCAATGGCACTTTGGGAGCAATTGTACAAAATTAAGGGTCAAGCGATCGCACCTGGGCGATTCAATATTTACTTTCTCGCTTCGCTAAGTCTGGCGGTACATTAATTATCGTATTGCATGGCTCTAACCTGACAAGCGTGGTAGGTAAAGCTACGGCTGGGCTGTCCTCTTCCCACTCTTTTTCTAGATCATCGTGATGAGAAATTGCAGCTAGTGTTTCATATAACCGTGCTGGTGCATCTTTACGTCTCCACTGTCCTGCCAGTTGAGCGGCTAACAAAGCATGGGCGCGGTGGTAAATAATTTCCCACCCATAAGGTGTAGCGTTGACAATCACAAATCAATCTCCTGAATTCAACTTTTGATTGAGAGTTAAACTAATATAAATTCAATTTTTTAGAGCGAATTTATCGATTCAGAAATTCATTTAGAGCGAATTTCAGAGATGACCGAGGTAGCTGGAAACTGCTCTTGAAATGATTCTCCTAACTTTGCATTCAGTGATCTGAGTATCTTTTGAAACTTTTGAATTTCTTGAGGCGTTAAGTAGTACAATTTTCAGAGTTTTTCTTCCGTCGAACTCAGGTTTCTGGGATCTCCCCGAAATGCATCTTTTATAGCTAAGTAGAAAACTCCAACTGATGTGCTGTACCATCATCTACAAAGCTCTGTTCCCCGACGCCGACTAATTCCACAATCATTTCACGTCTGATGGGTGAAAACTCACCTTCTCTGGCTGCTATCTTAACAATGGTTTTTTGTTGTTCGGAATAAACATGGTAAGTTGTGGTGCAAAAGGCTCCTGTTTTGTACTCAAAAGTATGACCATCATCTTCATAAAGGGTAAATTCACCAACGCCCTTCCAAATCCGTAGTCTCATTTGGTCTATGGGATGTTCATCGACATATTGCATTACTGGTGCGATCGGAATAATCGAGCCAGCACGAACATATAACGGCATTATCTCCAATGGTGCGGATGCCAGAATGTGAGTTGGTCCCTTAATTGTCTCCCCACTCCACCAGTCGTACCAATAACCTTCAGGTAAGTACACGGCACGGTGTTCAACGCCGGGACGGAAAATTGGTGCCGCTAGTAAGGAGGGACCAAGCATTACTTGATCAGCAAGAGAAAAGGTTTTTGGGTCATTGGGGAAATGATACAGAAGTGGGCGAAGAATTGGTGCGCCAGTAGTTGCAGCTAACCAAAAAAGAGTGTAAATGTAAGGTAGTAGTTGATAACGGAGTTCAATGTACTGGCGGCAGATTTTTTCGACGCGATCGCCAAATACCCAAGGCTCATGTTGTGCAGTAGTTAATGCTGAGTGTCCCCGCATCAGGGGGTAAAGCATTCCTAGTTGCATCCACCGAGCAAATAGTTCCGGTGTAGCGTTTCCCGCAAACCCCCCAATATCACTACCGACAAAGGCAACACCCGATAGACCCAGGTTACAAAGCATTGGCAGAGACATTTCTAAGTGTTCCCACAGAGATTGATTGTCTCCCGTCCATACCGCCGACCAACGTTGAATGCCAGCATATCCAGCGCGCGTCAAGATAAAAGAGCGTTCAGTCGGACGAGATATTTGAGATGCTTGATAAGATGCCCGTGCCATCATTAGCCCATAAAGATTATGGATTTCCTTGTGGGTGGTTCTCTCGTCAGTTGGTCCCTGCGGTGCATCAAGAGGAAAGGAAATTTTGTTACCAGGGTCGCCGAATGGACGGTCATCAAGTGCGGGTTCATTCATGTCGTTCCAGATGCCGGCAACACCAATATCAGTGAGACTGTTTTGACAATTTCCCCACCAATCTCTAACTTCAGGACGCAGGAAATCAGGAAAGACAGCTTTATCCGGCCAAACATAGCCATGAAATAACTGACCATTAGTTTTTCGGACAAAATAGTTGTTGCTTAATCCCTCGTCAAAAACTTTATAATCTGCTTCTGGCTCGTATTTGACCCCCGGATCAACAATCGTCACTAGTTTAAACCCATCTTCCTTGAGGTTTTGGATTAATTCTTGAGGATCAGAAAATCGCTTGGGACTCCAGGTAAAAACCCGGTAGCCGTTCATATAGTCAATGTCTAAATAGATAACATCACAGGGAATGCGACGCTGACGAAATTCTTGGGTTAGTTTGCGTACTATATCTTGTGACTCGTAACTCCAGCGACATTGGTGATAACCTAATGACCATCGAGGTGGCAAGGGCATTCTACCTGTTAACTGGGTGTAAGTCTGCATAATTTTCGCCGGTTCGGGCCCATAAATAATGTAGTAATCCAGTTCACTCCCCTGAGTTTCCATCTGCCAGACTCCGGGTTGCTGTGCGCCCAGATCAAATCGGCTCCAATAAGTAGTGTTGAAAAAAAGCCCGTACCCCAATCCCGGACGCAACGCCATGAAAAAGGGAATCGCCTGATACATACTGTCTGTCATGATCCCGTAATCGATCGCATCAGATGTCCAGTTGGTTCTCACTTTGGATCGCTGATCGAGTAAACCAGTCGGTTCACCAAAACCATAGAAATGTTCGTCAGATTCAATCCGTTTCCACCCAGCAACAGTACCAGTTCGCCACCCCATGCCTAAGTCTGTATCCTGGGCAAAGGGCTGTCCTGCTGAGTCGAAGCACTGGATACGACACGGTGAGCGGGACACGACAATAGATAATTGCTCAGTTTTAATTTCTATAGCCTCTGCTTTTTCCTGCACTTCAAACGGCACAGTCAGCCATTCTTCATCCGCAAGTGCCACTGCCCACGAACGCCGGGATAGAAATTCACCAGTTGGGGTCATCCGCACCCGAATTAAGTTTGGTGCTAGCACACTAATTGTTAGACTAGCATCGCCGCACTCCAAGAGGATATGGCGCTGATTCTGTTGTATTGTTTGTACTGCTCCCAGAATTGACCAAGGCGCTTCGGTTGTGTGCAGTTGTCCAAAATATTGCGGCATAATCCTTGATTCCAAGATCACTACTTTCCCCAATTGAGATTCACATAAATTACTGGTAAAAAGCGTGTATCTTTAGGTATAGCGTCTGATGAGTGCCACAGCAATTCTCATTATGAGAATGGTTATCAATAGACCTCGCAACACTTTTAGGAGGTCGTAGTTTGTTTACGTATTTTAACAATACATCCAGAAAATCTTTTGATTAAGAAGTTAGGTGATTTCCGAGAAAGAAAATACCTGTGTTGGCGAGTTTCGACACTTCGACCACGCTCAGTGCATCGCTTCGCTCAACTCTCGATCACTCAGTTGGTTGAGCGTACCCCTTCGGGGATCTTGCTACGCGTAGCGTCTCCAAGAGTTGTGGAAACCAACGGCGGCGATTTATTCCTGTAAATCGCCTTAGTCCTCAACAAGTGCTGCAATTGCAGCTACTAGTTTTGAGGGGTCGGCTGGTTTAGTGATATGAAGTTGAAATCCAGCGGTTAAAACCTGTTTTTGTGTAGTTTCTGCGGCGTAAGCAGTTAGAGCGATGGCGGGAATCTGTCCACCTTGATTAGCAGGCATTGCTCGTAATTTTTTGATCAAAGCGTAGCCATCAACTTCTGGCATACCCAAATCGCTCAACAGCAAATCGGGTTTTGACTGTGCTATTATAACAAGTGCTTCGCTGGCGGATGCTGCGCTCGTGACGATCGCGCCCTGCTGTTCCAATAGGAAGACAAGAAACTCGCGCGTATCAGCATCATCATCCACAACTAATAACCGTACCCCTTCTAGTGGAGCATGGAGCATACAGAATGGATAGGAATCGTCAGAGATGTTCCGATCTTCAATTTTAAATTCCAGACCCTGTTGAACAACTGGTAGGCAAACTGTAAATGTCGCGCCTTGTCCCTCACCAGGGCTTTGTACCCAAACTCTACCACCATGCAACTCGACAAGTTGGCGTACAATCGCCAAACCAAGTCCTAATCCGCCAGAACTTCGGCTTGTACTACTATCTGCCTGACGGAAATACTCGAATACGTGTGGCAGAAAATCAGGATTAATACCTTTACCCGTATCACAGACTCTCAGTTCTATCTGAGAATCAATCTGTTTTAAGTAGACTTCGACTTTTCCACCGGATGGAGTGAATTTAATGGCGTTAGAGAGTAAATTCCAAACAACTTGTTGAAGACGACTACCATCACCTTTAACTTGTCCAATTTCTATATCGAGATCAAGATTAATTTGAATAGACTTTGCTTCTGCTGCCAAATGCACTGTGTCTAAGGCAGCTTCAATAGTAAAAGCAAGATCAACAGTTTCTAAATTAAGTGCTAGCTTGCCTCGAAGAATGCGGGAGATATCCAATAGGTCTTCAATCAACTGAGCCTGTAGTAAGGCATTTCGTTCGATTGTCTCAAGGGCACGCACAGTAGTAGCTTCGTTTAATGAGCGGTTTTTTAGTAGCTTTGCCCAACCCAAAATGGGATTAAGAGGGGAACGAAGTTCATGAGAAACAATTGCCAGAAATTCATCTTTGATGCGGTTTGCTACTTCAGCAGCTTGTTGCGCTTTCTGGCGTTCTTCCGCTACTGCTAGTGCTTGATCTCGTAAGTTTTTATATTCCTGAACTCGAAAAGTTAAATCTGTGAAATCCTCAATTGAGAAAAGGGCATAAAACTTATTTCCGTCTATTGCAGGCACAGCAGTTACAGTTGTCTGCTGAATGCGATATTTATTTTGAGATAGCGGTATAGGAATAACATATTTATGCAATTGAGAAGAAAAGATTGCGGGAGGACCGCCTTGAAAAATTTGCTCTAAGCGACTAGTATAACGAGGCTGATTCAAATGAGGAAAATATTCATGAAGAGAATTTCCTAAAATTTGACTTCGGGAAATTTTTGTCCATTCCTCCAAGCAGCAGTTCCAGAATAAAACAATGTAATCTGACTGTAGAACAAAAGCTCCTAAAGGAATTTTATCTAAAAGGCTAAATTTTTCATGAGCTTTTTCTATGATATTCATTGTTTCATCGTCAGGATTTGAGCAGAAGATTTAAATATGTTTATCTAGCTAGGTTAGGAAGTTTTCTAGATCATATTACTGCAATTTCATCATTAATTGCATTGAGCAGCGCATCAAATGTACCTACGTGAAAGATTAAAATAATATCCCCAACAATTTCTAACTGTTCAATTATGAATCGAGCTTGTGCTAGCAAGATTTTAGAATCGCTTTCATAAGTAGATACTAACAAGTTTTCAATTGTATCTTCTAAGTAAACAGGTAATGCATAGTTGACATGCTGCTTGAGCACATTACTCAGTGAACCCATTACCCCGTTGATAACAATGTTACCAATTTCGCTCAGAGTGCCAATTTTCACCGCGTCTAGATCAGCCGATCCTCGCTCTTCACCTGTAAGGGCTGCAACTAGTGTTGATGCACTGTCAGTCGGAAAAATCAAGCCCGCAGCACCAGAAAAAGAACCTGTAAAGCCTAGTCTTACAGATGCCAAGCTGTCATCATGGAATCGTGTTTCTAATTCCTGATAAGCCTCAGCAGTAGTTAATACTTTCACAATTGGAATTTTGAGACCAATGTGAGAGTCTACCATCTCATTCAGTAGACTTGCGGCTCGACCAATTCCAATATTAATCAACTCTTCCAGTGCATCCAGTTGTTCTGCTGTTACATTCATCAAAACTTATTCCTGAGTATTAATAACTTGCTGGACTGCTTTTCGCAATTCATTTTCTTTTGCTGGTTTATTAATAAAGTTAATCGCCCCAAGACTATAACTTTGATTGCGTGCCCCTTCTTGGATATCGGCTGAGATGATAATTGTGGGAATTTTTAATTTTTCATCTTGTAAAGCTTGCAGAAATTCAAACCCATTCATGTCTGGCATAAGTAGATCCGCTAATACACAATTTGGTTTGCGCTGGTGAACTAATTCTAATCCCTCACGGCCATTAGTTGCTTCGATAATTTCGTAACCATCAACTTGCAGAAACTTCCGGATCATTCGGCGAGAAAAGGCTGCATCATCAATAATCAAAATCAATGTCATTATCTCTGCCCTTTTGTGTTTTAGCTCAAGAATTGTTGATTTATCTCAGTTAACTAATATTATTAATCAAATGACCTTTATACCATAAAAAATCATTTAAATTTAGTTGCTTAAGTTAAAAATATTTAAAATTCATCTGCTGAAAGGTTAATGGTATAGGGTGTAACTAAACTTTAGTTAAGTATTTGAAATTTCATCTAAGTCAAGCCTGGCTTTACAAAGCCAATGCAAAATTGTCGTGTGGTGAATATCTGTTGCCCGCTCGATTTCTCGCAGACTCATGCCTTTAAGATGCATCTGGAGACACAATTGCTTGAGCTTGGTAAGATTCGAGGAACTGACGACCACATTGTTTACATTTGTAACATTGTCTCCCTTGACGAAAACCATTCTTGAAAGTTTGAGTTGAATAGCAACAAGGACATTGCATATTTATTACTTTACCATTAAAATAACATTATCTTTTCAGCATGAGACATCTAAATATTATTTGAAAGCGGTATATTGCTGAGATTTAAAGTTAAATTACCATCAACACCAAGGATCTAATTTTTTCACCGAAAAGGCAATGGAGTTAACTGAAATTAACGATGATATAGAAGCATTCCTGATTGAGAGCTATGAAAATCTGAATCAAATTGAACAAGATATTATTTCTATCGATCAAGTATCAGAACAAGGAGAAGCCATAGTTCGCATTTATCGGTCACTCCACACAATTAAAGGAAACTGCGGCTTTTTACCATTTCCCAAATTGGAATCACTTGCTCATGCTGGAGAAAATTTGCTCTCGTCTTTACGCACTGGCCAGCTAGCAATTACCCCAACGATTATCAATACCTTACTGCAAATACTTGACAGCATTCGGCAGGTTCTGTCCCAAATTGAAGCAACGAGGCATGAGGGCGATCGCGATTATTCAGCACTGATTACGAGTTTAACTCAATTGCAGTTAACTGAGCAGGCGACGATCGCATCTGCTGTTAATCCGCAAGGGTTACAGACAAATATTGATACTACGTATTTCAATCACGAATTCCCGGAAATCTCAACCTTGACAGCATCAGAATCTTCTCAGATCCGAGTCAATGTTAACCTGCTAGATCAGGTGATGAACCTCGTGGGTGAACTCGTTTTAACCCGTAATCAGGTGATTGGATTTAGTACCAAGTTTAAGGATAGTAGCTTTACTGCTACTTGCCAACACCTTAGTCTTCTGACATCCCAGTTGCAGGAAGAGATCGTGAAAACTCGGCTGCAATCAATTAGTACCATTTGGCAAAAGTTTCCTCGCGTGACGCGCGATTTGGCGATCGCTTCCGGTAAACAAGTTAAGGTTGACATGGAGGGAATAGATACTGAACTGGATAAAAGCATTATTGAAGCGATTAAAGATCCTTTGACTCACTTAGTACGTAACTGTATAGATCATGGCATTGAGTTACCAGCCGAGCGGACTGCTTGTGGAAAGTCATCTGTGGGACGGTTATTTTTAAGAGCCTATCATGAAAGCGGCAAAGTCAATATTGAAATAGGCGATGATGGTCGTGGGATCGATGTAGAAAAACTTAAAAAGCGATCGCAGCAACTGGGTTTAGTGAGTGCCGTAGAAGCTGCGTCCATGAGTGAGTTGGAAGTCATAAACTTAATTTTCTTACCCGGCTTCTCTTCTTCAGAACAGGTGACAAACCTTTCTGGGCGTGGAGTCGGGATGGATATTGTCAAGAATAATATTGATAAAATTAACGGCACAATTGAAATTTATAGCCAGCAAGGACAAGGAACGACATTCAAAATTAAGATTCCCCTGACCTTGGCAATTATTCCCGCATTAATTGTCACCAGTGGTGGCGATCGCTATGCCATTCCCCAAGCAAGTATACAAGAGCTAGTACGCCTAGAAGCACAGGCAGTTAATCAAATTGAGATGTTTTACGATGTACCTGTGTATCGCTTGCGGGACACTCTTGTACCATTAGTTTATTTAAATCAAGTATTACAAATCCCCAATAGTGATACCAACTTGGAAATGTTCAGTCTGGTAATTGTGCAAGTTGATAACTATCAATTTGGCTTGGTTGTGGACACAATTGAAGACATCCAAGACATTATGGTGAAACCTCTAGGAAAACAGTTAAAGGCGGAATCTTTATTTGCCGGAGCCACTATTTTAGGGGATGGCACAGTTACATTAATTATTGATGTTATTGGTTTGGCAAACCGATGTGGTGTAACCGCAAAACAAAAGCAGCAGTTATTGATTGAAAACGCCAGAAAAGACCAAGACCAAGTTATCGCTCGTCAAACAATATTATTGTTTGAAGGGCCAGAAGGCGCTCGTATGGGCATCCCATTGACCATTGCCTTTCGGCTCGAAGAGATTCTTTGCTCTGCGGTAGAGAAAGTAGGTAATCAGTATGTAGTGCAGTCTTATGGTAAAGTGTTGCCACTAATTGACCTGAACAAAGTATTTTCCCAGAGTTATGAGAATGACCTCCATGATCGGACTAAGGCAACTGTTGCAGAGACTCTCCAGATAGTGATTGTCTCACCCTCCTCAGAATTCAGCGTTGGGCTAGTGGTTGAGCGGATTCTTGACATTGTAGAAGAACCACTGACAATTACAGGTGTCTCTACTAGACCGGGTGTGCTTTTTTGCGCTGTATTTCAGGGTAAAATTACCGAAATACTTGACATTGAGGCTGTAATTCGCATTGCTAACCCTCATTTGCTGCAATTGATTACTAATGGCTGAAAAACAAATTTGTACATTTTTTCTCAAAGGAGTTTATTTTGGTATTAATGTGCTGCACGTTCAAGAAGTGATTCGCCCACAAGCAATAACTCCTATACCTTTAGCCCCACCAGATATCTGTGGCTTAATTAATTTACGTGGACAAATTATTACTGTAATCGATTTGCAACGCCGATTAGAGATGAGCGAACCGCAGACACAATTAAATCTAAAACTTGTAGATGAAGCCCAGGGATTTAATATTATTGTACGTTTTGAGGATGAAGTAGTCAGTTTGCTCGTCGATAATGTTGGTGATGTCTTAGAGTTTCCAGAGAGCACATTTCAACTCCCACCGACAACCTTAAAAGGTAAAATTCGTTGGATGCTAGCAGGGGCTTACCCTCTCCCAGATGGATTTCTGCTAGTTTTAGATGCCGAAAAAATTCTAAATGTTAATTTGATAAATCACGTTACCCACTAATTGAGGAGCGCTTTGCAATGACTACGAATCGGGCTGCAAAAACAGCCAACTCTAAATCTTCCTCAGAGGATAGTGTAGCTTCGCCGACTGATGACGGTGTAACAAAAGAGCAACTGCAAGCGTTACTATTAGCACTGAAATCTGTAAAAAATGGTGATTTTAGCGTCCGTTTACCTGTCGAGAATAATGAACTAGGTGAAATTGTCTTAGTTTTTAATGAATTGGTAAGTTTCAACCAAAACTTTGCCCAAGAAGTTTCTCACTTGGCAGCCGAGATTGGTACAGAAGGGAAGCTTGGCTCTCAAGCCGTCGTCAAAGGAGCAGAGGGGAGTTGGCAAGGATTGCTTGATAACTTCAACCAAATGTCTACAAATTTAAGAGAGCAGATCAAAAGTATTAATGAAGTAACCCTTGTCGTTGCTCAAGGAAATTTAGCCAAACAAATTGAGGAAAGCAATGCTGGAGATTTTAAGCAACTCACAGATAATGCCAATCAAATGATTAGCAGCTTGAGGTCTTCAATCAGACAGATGGCAGAGGTGGCGACGGCAGTTGCGTCTTCATCAGAAGAATTGACCGCAGTCAGCACAGAAATGACTCAAAATGCCGAACAAACTGCTGAACAGGCAACCTCTGCATCTAGCTCCGCCGAACAGGTGAGCCAAAATAGCAGTACAATTTTGACTGCGGTAGAGCAGATGAATGCCAGCATTCAAGAAATTGCTAAGACCGTCATGGAAGGGGCAAAAGTCACGACTCAAGCAGTTAAAACTGCCGATCGCACCAATGAAACAATTAATAAACTTGGTCAAAGCAGCATTGAAATTGGCAAAGTAATTAAAGTTATTACTGCGATCGCTGGGCAAACAAACTTGCTGGCACTCAATGCTACAATTGAGGCTGCAAGAGCCGGAGATGCCGGCAGAGGATTTGCTGTAGTCGCAAACGAAGTGAAAGAATTAGCCAAACAAACAGCAAATGCCACTGAAGATATTAGCCAGCGCATTGAAGCGATTCAGACAGATACCAAAGCTGCGGTTCAAGCCATCACTCAGATTACTGATATTATCAATCAAATCAACGACTTTCAAAGCACGATCGCTAGTGCTATTGAAGAGCAAACAGCAACGACAAATGAAATTAGCCGCAATATTGCTGAAGCAGCCAAAGGGACATCTGATATTGCCAAAAATATCGCAGTTGTCGCATTGAATACTCAAAGTACAACGATTGGCACGAGTAATACGTTAGAGGCAGCCACAGAATTATCGCGCATGGCAGTAGATTTGCAGAAAGTCGTTAGCCAGTTCATATATTAGTTTTTTCACTGTCCCCCATTGCCACTAATCCCCAGAGCTACGGTGGTGTATAAAAGTCTAGGACTTACGCGCAGGTAATGGAAAACGAACCACAGAGGACGCAGAGGTAACAGAGGAAAGAGAGTTTCAGAGGGTGATCCCCAATGCCCCATGCCCCATGCCCCAATCCCTAATCCCCAATCCCCAATGCCCAAAATTCGGGTACTAGTTGTTGATGACGCGGTAGTAGTTCGGAGCCGAATCAGTAAGATTTTGTCTATCGATCCAGAACTAGAAGTGGTAGGAGTCGCTGCTAACGGTCGCATTGCCCTTGCCAAAATTCCCCAGGTCAATCCCGATATTGTGATCCTGGATATCGAAATGCCAGAAATGGATGGTTTACAAACTCTCTGTGCGATTCGACAAATCTATCCCCACCTACCAGTGATTATGTTCAGTACCTCTACACGGACTGGAGCGATCGCAACACTCGAAGCTCTCTCTTTAGGGGCTTCAGATTATGCCACAAAACCTAGTAACTTAGGAAGTGTAGAGGCGATAAATCAACATATTCAAGCGGATTTAATTCCCAAAATCAAAGTATTTGGTGCAATAACTACTACATTGACAACACCAAGCACGGTTGCTCATCCAGTTGTTTTTCCCCTTTACACCAATCCCAAGCGGGTAGAGGTTGTAGCAATTGGGGTTTCTACTGGAGGACCTAATGCCCTAACTGTATTGCTTAGAGAGCTTCCAGCCGATTTATCAGTTCCCATTTTGATTGTGCAACACATGCCCCCCATGTTTACGAAACTATTAGCTGAACGATTATCTTCTAAATGTCAAATCCCAGTCAATGAAGCGGTTCCCGGAGTGGTATTAGAACCTGGACAAGCTTGGATTGCACCGGGAGATTTTCATTTGGTTGTGCAACGCGACAAAGGTGTGGTTCGACTTGCTACTCATCAAGCACCAAGCGAAAATTCCTGTCGTCCTTCAGTAGATGTTCTGTTTCGCTCGGTAGCAGAGGTTTATGGTGCCGGGGCGATCGCAGTTATCCTCACAGGTATGGGGCAAGATGGGTTACATGGCTGTAAGTGTATCCGCGAGGCGGGTGGACAAGTGCTAGCACAAGACAAAGCCAGTAGTGTGGTGTGGGGGATGCCTAGTTTTGTGGTTAATGCTGGACTTGCCGATCAAATTGTCACCCTTGACCAAATGGCAAGTGAAATTATGCGCCGAATTCGTGACCATAAAAATCCTATTTCCGGTCTGTAATGGAACAGACTAAGAGTGTAAGCACCGATGATTTTGAGTATCTTCGTCAATTAGTTCGCGATCATTCAGCAGTTGTGTTGTCTGCTGATAAAAGCTATCTGGCGGAGCTACATTTACAGCCAATTGCAGAATCAGCAGGATTCACTTTAATTGCTGAACTGGTGGCATATCTAAAGACTCAACCCTTTAACAATCTTCATGTCCAGACAATCGAGGCGTTAGTCACTAATGAAACCTCATTCTTTCGAGATCATCACCCTTTTGAAGCACTGAGACAATACATACTACCAGAGTTAATCAAAAAACGAGCCATTGAGCGATCGCTAAACATTTGGTGTGCTGCTTGCTCTAATGGACAAGAACCCTACAGTATCGCTATGCTAATTCGTGAACATTTTCCCTTACTTACCAATTGGTCTATAAGGCTAATTGCTAGCGATTTTTCCACCAAGGTATTAGCGCGCGCCCAAAAAGGGCATTATAACCAACTTGAAATTAACCGCGGACTATCTGAAAATCTCCGTGACAAGTACTTTCATCGCCTAGATAGTGACTGGCAAATAAAGTCCGAAATTCGCCAGATGGCAGAGTTTCGTCAGATCAACCTGATGCAATCTTGGTCATCCCTTCCTGAAATCGACGTGATCTTTTTACGCAATGTTTTAATCTACTATGATCTAGCGACCAAGAAAGTCTTGCTAAGAAAGGTAAAACAGCAATTAAGAACAGATGGCTACCTGTTTCTCGGTAGTGCTGAGACGACTATCAACCTGGATGGCTCATTCAAGCAGGTTTCATTTAACAAGAGTATCTGCTATCAATTGCACAATGCTTAATATCATGTCCGCATAATTAGTTATGATTCCCACAGTCATTGCACCCCACCCCCAGCTTTGAATATTGCGGCTAGCGTTCGTATCCCTTCCATTTTGTACATTTATTTATACTGCAAGCAATTTTATGCGATCGCTTGCAGCTTTAGGCATATAAGCTTTACAGACTAGCTCCATCTAACTTTGCCTAGAAAAAATCAATTTAGGCAAAATTCAAGAACCTAATGTTGAGCCAGTAGGGGAAGAGCCGCCTTGCTGGAGCATCTGACGTGCTAAGTTCATACAATTTGCACAAGTACAGCCAAACTTTACCTGTGCATACTGTTTAACCATGCTATCTGAAATTCCAGATATTTGAGGAAAATCTTCCTGGGAGGAAGTGCGAGTGACAGTTGGAGCAGGTGCAATTACACCTAGTATTTTATTTGGCATGAGAGCTTGAGCAGAGTAAGGAGTTAGGAATGCTGTAGCTACAGAGCTAGAGCAACCAAGTATTGTCAAAACTTTCTTGTTCATAGCACGTATTTTCAGTAAGTTGATTGTAGCTATTTTGACTAAACTTCAATTGTTTAGTAATAGCAGATATTTATGCTTATGCTAGACTCTAATTTGATAAACGACAAGGTAAAATTTTTGTGATTAATAAAACAACGCTGACACTAATTAGCAGTTCTTGTGTTTTGTCTTTGTTAGTCTTGATGAGTCATATTGCTGTCGCAGAAAGTTCACGTTCTGTACATACAACTAACAATAGCCTAAAGCACAAAATTGCTGATACCGTTGCTTCTTCAACAAATAGTTCTGTTATACAAACAACTAAAACTGTTGACATACAAGTGAATCCACGAGTGTTTTCTCTAGATGCAAATAGTGATACTGTTGGGGATGTGGCTATTGCTAAATTTGGCTGTGATTGCTCTAGTTGTCGTGCTTTGGCACTTCAAATGTTGCAAAGTGGAAAGTTAACTCTTTGACAAGATGTTACTAAATATAGAGTTTATTGATCAAAATGACTACATTGTTATCTGCGGTTGGTAAAGCGGAACTTTAACAAACCTATTCATAAAATTCAATCGCTTCTGGTTCACAACTGTAACATCCACCACACTTTTTCCCATCCTCCATTTTGCGGACTCGACCTTTACGGATTAGCTTACTCAGCATTCCTCGTAAAGCATTTCCATCCATACGAAAGTGGAGTTGCATATCTGCAAGAGAGGCTTTTTTGTGCTGGGAAAGGAATTGTTGTAGTTCACTAACTGTCAATCTGGCGCTACAGGACAATAAAATAGGACTTACGCACAAGTTACGGAATAGCGAACCGCAGAGGCGCAGAGGACACGGAGAAATCAGAGTTTGAGAGATATTTTGCGTAAGTCCTGTAAAATTCGTGATGACTAATTGTAACCACGAATACTGTTTGTAAATTAATTGGCCAGCGCAAGTAAATTGGCCAGATGTATGATATTCTTGATCTATAGGGAATATAAATCGCTAAAGCACAAAGGATCTCCAAGCACTTGCGCTCTAGTGAAAAAGCCAAATCCCATAAGTTCACCAATAGTTTGATGAACTGATGATCTTGCTCCACAAGTATCTGGAGGATTGTGGAAGTAGTTGATCGGTAGCAGTTCCTAAGTTCGGGGGAACTTTAGTCTGCTTGCAGTTCATCAATTGCTTTTGGGATAAACCCCTTATTCATTTTTTTAATTTTCATAAATAAATTTAGTTGCTCTGAGACCCTTTTAGCAGAGGGAAAAATTATCTTTGCAAGAAAGCAGAGGGGCAGAGGAGAAAAATGATTTTCGGTACAAGCTATGACCCCTGTAGGCGGAATCTTCCAGGAGATTCTTGCTTCAAATAGTCCACTTAGTACAGTATTTCACAAGTTTGTAACGAATTAATTTCCGAAAAACTCTGCTTACCTCTGCGCTAACTCCGCTTACCTCTGCATTTGTAACCCCTACAAATTTGGGCTTTTATGTTTGCAGCTACCCACAGCTAGTAGTCTGTCAAGAAATAATTGACGGATAGATTCCCTGTAGAGACGGCGATTTATCGCGTCTCCCTAACCGCCAAAATGAATTTGACAGACCACTAGATTGAAGCTTAATAATTTATTTCCAGGCTTCCTCTGAGTGTTTATCGTAATCATTGTAAGCATTCACCAGACCATTGAGAACTTCAGCTGTAGTTTCAAAAAGAGCCTGAGCCTTTGGCTCTTCGATTTTGCTAATATCTTCACGCAAGTGTGCTATCAGATCGTTCAACTGACCTTTGATTTTCGCTGTATGGTAGTGTGGATCGGTTTTGGCTAGGTTTTGTTGGGTTGTCATGAGCTTACTCCTGGTATAGAAAAGAATAATTTCTATTCTGCTCAATTCTAACAATACTTTCGCTGATTATAAGATGAGTATATGTACGTAAATACTTATACCAAACCAAAATTATTCGATTCTCTCCTTGAAGTTAGATAAAGCACATCATTCGTCCCCTTCTGGGGGTAGTCGGCGATCGCACCACGGTATTAATAAAGATTTGTCCTGGACACTCTAAGAGACTGCGATAGTGTCGATTGAATTAACTGACTCACTAAAAAGTCTGCTTAAAGAAATAGAATTTAAATCATTTATCTCCTCATATACAGTTAAGATAGTCTGTCTATATCCATGAATTAACATCTTATTTTCTGGGTGCATCCCTATTTTGCAGATTTATTTTGTAGTGCGTTCGCGTAGCGTGTCAGAAGGACAAACATCTTGCTCACTTGAATCTATTATGCGAGCAAGATGCTCGCACTACTTGTTAGATTATGGTATGCTCCCTATTTTCTCAGAATAACTATGGCTTTTAATCTATACAAAACTGTCTATCAATAGCTGGTTTTATGCCTAATGATTCAATTTTTATTCATGCTATTGTTATACATCTTACTATTATCAATCAAAGTTTCTGTTAGGATTTTTAAGTCAAGTAACTCAAAGATTTTTTATTCTGAGAATACAAAAGCTCAAAGAGTATTTCTTGATATCAGCTATTGTCGTTTGCCAAATTAGTGTAAATCTAGCTAGAGCCAGAGAAAGATTTTCATTCATCTTTGCGTTCGTGCTGTTAGTAGCAAGGACTGTACTTATTGAGATGCACGCTAATCGGATTAAAGATTTTGGCTATTGTTTAGGAACGTGGATTAAATAAAATGCAAAACCTCATCTTGTCTTTAGCCTACCTCTGCTTGTAAAGGAGAGGGATTGAGGGTGAGGTAATGTATGTTATTTAATTCTTATAGAAAATTTTGGCTAATAAATAGTGCTAACAAATAATTTGGCAAAGGACACCGCACCTTCTAAATTCTAAATCTTGACTCTTTTGTATTAATCTTCAGTACCAGGAAAGGCATGAAAAATACTCAAACAAAAATCAACCAACCACTCAAAGAAACAGCTTGCAAACATAACCAAAATAAATTGGGTGGCAATAAAAAAGTAACTTGCACAAAACCACCACAACCAGGTAAAAATCAAGGAGGTTGTCCTTTAGAGAGAGCGATGGTTTCTGTCAGAGGTATTACTGATGTTGTTCATTTGGTACATGGTGCTATTGCTTGTACTCATAATCCTTGGGCGACTCGTGGTAGCCTCTCATCAGGCTCTCAATTATACCAAACTGCTTTTACTACTGATTTAGGTGAAAGTAATGTCATTTTTGGTGGTGGAAAGAAACTGTACCAAGCTATTCTTGATGTTGCTCAACGCTATAATCCTGCGGCTGTTTTTGTCTACGCTACTTGTATTACCACTTTGATTGGTGATGATATCGATAGTGTCTGTAAACTGGCTGCACAGAAAATTGATATTCCAGTTATCTATGTAAATGCGCCTGGATTTCTTGGTAGTAAAAATTTAGGTAATCGCATCGGCAATCAGGCTTTATTGAAATATGTAATCGGAACATTAGAGCCAGAATTTACCACCCCTTTCGATATCAATATTATTGGTGAGTACAACGTTGCTGGTGATTTGTGGAATGTTTTACCACTGTTCAAGAGATTGGGTATACGCGTTCTCTCCAAAATTACGGGTGATGTACGCTATAAAGAAGTTTGCTATGCTCATCGTGCCAAGTTGAATGTAGTCATTTGCTCAAATTTAGTGCTACCAATGGCGCAAACAATGCAAGAACTTTATGGAATTCCTTATGTTGAAGAATCTTTCTTCGGTGTGGAAAACTTAAACCATTGCTTGCGAAATATTGCCGCAGCATTAGGGGATAAATATCTTCAAGAACGTACAGAATTATTGATCAGAGAAGAAAACGCAGCCCTAGATATTGCCCTAGCTCCCTACCGTGCCCAGTTGAAAGGCAAGCGGATTATTCTTGCTAGTGGTGGTGTAAAAAATTGGTCGTTTATTTTAGCGGCCAAAGATTTGGGAATGGAAGTGATTGCTACTACTAGCGCCAAGACTACAGAAGAAGAGAAAGCCAAAATTAAACAATTGCTTGGTGAAGATGGCATTGTTTTGGCCGATGGAACTCCCCCGGCATTACTACAGGTACTCAAGGATACAAAAGCTGATGTGTTGATTGCTGGATCTGGCAATCAATATACAGCGTTAAAAGCACAAATTCCTTTTTTGGATGTTAACCATGAACGCCATTATGCCTACACTGGTTATGTAGGGCTGGTGGAACTGGCACGAAAATTGCATGAAGCCTTGTATAGTCCTGTGTGGGAGCAAGTTAGTAAACCTGCTCCTTGGGATGAAAAAATCAACAATGATGTCGTTTGACAAATTATTTTCAAAATTAATACAGTGCAAGCATTTCACTGATTTTGAATGGGTGGTTTATTTACGCCGTGTTGTACTAGGAGAAATATAGCTGCTTGATTTTACAGTTTTAGAATCAATCGGCGTTTGTGGCGGAACAATATTCCTTCTGCCTCGAACTGTTGCAATGTACGTGTTACAATAACTCTTGACATATTCAAAACCTCAGCTATTTCCTGATGTGTAGTATAAAATTCAAGGGAATAAATCATGGGAGGCAATATTATGAGAATAAGTAAAAATATTAAATTCTTTGAGCCTCTTTTACTAAGTAGGTAAATAAATCATCAAGAACTCGATTGGCTGATAGATAGCTGCCAGCGAGCCAACAAAATTCATCAACTATATGAATTTTTCCCTGCCTAACAACATTCAGCTTTGACCACAAAGGTTCTGCCATTAGTTGACGGAGAGCGCTGTTTGACTCTGCTGGTTCTTTGAAGCCATAGCGTAAGATAAATAGGACATCTCCATCTATCTGGCTGAGTACCTCTGAAAATACACTGTAGCCAACAGGGCTACCCTCTTTCTTTTTAGTTCCTTTTGCATCCAGATTTTGCGAGGGAGGACGAATTAGACCAGCATCCTCTAAGATGACTCCAGAGAATGAACTCTTGGTTGTCGCGTCAATTAGCTTTGGCGAGAGGCGCACAACAGAAACTTGAGTCTTTTTGAGTCGGGAACCCATTTTTTCTTTGAACTCGGCGATGCGTGCGTTATATTTATCGATTACAAGTTTTGCTGCTTCAGTTTTCCCCAAAGCGTTTGCTGCCGGCATAAACGACTCTTTCCAGTCTCCACTGTTTGGCATCTTAACCAAAACGGTGGGTGCAATATGGGACAATAAACTGTAGTTGTCCCGGTTTTCATCAACCGTGCCTAAGATCAAGTCCGGTTTAAGAGTCATAATCTTCTCTAGGTTCGTCGGCGCAAAAGCCGCGCCAATGTCTTCAATACCAAGTTGCTTATTATCTAACCCTAGCCCCTGGAGGGTTAAAGCCAGACCTGGAGCGCCCACCAGCTTGACCCCCAGAGCTAGAGGTATTTGCACGAGCCATCGTTGGATAACAACGACTCGTTGAGGATGGACGGGAACTAGAGTTTGACCCATTGCATGTCGGACTAGGTGGACTTCTACAGGTGAGCTTTGACTTGAGGAAACGAGGCTAATGTCGCGCTTTGGTAATTGAGGATTCAAGAAACTGCAAGCAGAAACCACTAGGAGCGTCAGTAGCACAATCAAGTAGAACTTAAACTGAGGCATATTGACAAAGTGAACAAGATAGAGTTTGTAGGAGAGTGATTGTGGTTAAGTGCGATCGCGTCAGTTTTGACGACAGTCATCGCACAAGGTTAAATTGATGGGTAGTGTGAGCATCTTGCTCGCGTCGTGAGCTAGACGCTCACACTATCAACCCGTCAAAATGAATTTGACAGACTAATACAGCTTCTTTCCTCAAAACTTATAACTCACTGTCCCCTGCACCGTAAATGGATCTTCAGGATAAACAAGTTGGATAGTTCGGGGGGTGAAGTACTGAACATTGAACAGATTCTTGAAGTTGAGTGCAAGGCTAAGGTGGCCTTTTTTGTAGTACACAGCTGCATCAGTACGTATATAACTGGGGACAGTGAAGTCATTGTTCAAATCTCCCTCCCGTTCGTCAACATAAAATAAACCCAAGCCAAACCCTAATCCTTGCAGCTTACTCTTGGAAAAAGTATAAGTTGTCCATAAACTCGCGCTATTCAAAGGGACATTCGGCAGTCGATTGCCAATGGCATATACATTATCCGCTGTTATCCGTGCATCCGTGTAAGCATAGGAAGCAATTACATTCCAGCCCGGCAATATCTCCCCCGTAACATTGAGTTCAATCCCTCGGCTACGTTGCTCCCCCGTTTGGACATTAAATGTGGGATTATTCGGATCAGTCGTCAAAACATTGGATAGAGTCAGTTGATAGAAAGCAAGGGTTGAAGATAGCCTGCTTTGGAGGGCATCAGCTTTGACTCCCACTTCGTATTGCGTACCAAAACTGGGTTTAAATAAACTACCCCCAAAGGTGGTGCCAACATTCTGGGAGAAGGATTGACTGTAGCTGGCATAGAGTGAGATGGGTTGGATAGGTTGATAGACAAGACCTACACGAGGACTAAATGCCTGATTGGGTTGAGTATTATTGAGACTTGAATTTAAAAAGTTGGTAACGCTACTCTGGACAAAATCTCCTCGTCCGCCGAGGACTAACTTCAGATTGGAAGCAAGCTTGACTAAATCTTGAATGTAAAGGCCGATGTCATCATTTACCGTTTTTTGATTAAGTGTAGAAATAACAGCACCAACTGGCTGACCATAGACGGGGTTAAATACATCTATAGAACCAATAGTACTCGTAGTCCGATTGTAGATATTGAGTTCTCTGTACAAGTCAAAGCCTGTGGTTAATTCATTCTGAAGACCGCCGATTTGAAATTTACCTGTCAGATGGTTGTCTAGAGCATACTCGTTATCTACACCTGGTCCTCCTATATCGGTTTGCTCTGAGCGGGTCAAAGTCTGATCATTAGATTTTAGAGTGACAGAATTGGCACTATCTCTTAGAAAGCCAACAAACCTAACCTTAAAAGCATTCACCCAAGACCAGTTATCATTAAAGCGATGTTCCAAGTTATAGCCCAACAAAACAGAGGTAGTGTCGTTTTTGGCGTTCACATCCAATGTGTTAAGACTGAGCGGAATCTTTCCGTTTGGGTTCGACAAAACAGTTCCTACAGCAGGTAGTCCTGTTCTCGGAAACTGCTGCTGGTATCGGAATTCTGTTTCAAAAGTGACTTTTGTATTGGGATCTATTTGCCAACTAACAACGGGCGCAATTAGATAACGCTGGGAGTTAAAAAAGTCAACAAAGCTTTCTGTATTGAAATAAGAAACATTTAAACGATAAAGGAGCGTTTTGTCAGAATTCAGAGGCCCAGAAATATCTAAAGTTGGTTGATACAAACTATAACTACCGACAGTCATACTGGCAGCAAAGTAAGGCTCACTCAGGGGCTGCTTGGTGATAAAATTAATCGTGCCACCTGGATTGCCTTGGCCGTAAAGGACAGAGGCAGGTCCTCTGAGAACCTCTATCTGTTCAATGTCGTTGAGTTGAGTTTGTCCCGTTGTAGCTCCTCCTATATAGTCCTTAAGACCGTTGCGAAGGATGTTACTTGTCTGAAAACCCCTAATGGTGAAGACATCACCATTGCTCGGCGAATTGAAAGCCTGGATCACACCGACGCTTCTTAAAGCATCAATAGCGTTAATGGCTCCTTGATCCTCCCAACTCTGCCGAGGAACCACCTGAATCGATTGAGGAATGTCGCGTAGTGGCGTTGGTGTTTTTGTGGCTGTACTCGCGTCAGGAACGTTATAACTTCCTTCAGCCTCCCCAATCACATTTAACTCAATGGGTGGTTGTTTCTCTGGTGTCGGTTTTGGCTGCTGTGCTGTGGATGCAGCAGGAGTTACCCCAAACACTAAACCTTCACTCTGACTATCAAATAACTCCACCACAGGCGCACCCTTTTCCCCAACTACTGTCACCCGCAGGGTGTTAGCATCCCCATTGGCTACTGTAATCAGTGCAATTCCTGCTACTGGCAATGATACTTGAAAACTCTGCCCATTTGCTAATTGCAACTGAGCATTGGGTATATTCGCAATGTAGGAATTACCTTCAGTTTTCCCAGAAACGGACAATTTCTCAGAATTGGGCGTAACTAAAATTAACTCTATGCCTTTATCTGTGTTGTTCACCTTCACATCTGTAACTGACACAACAGGAGTTGTCGCTTGACTTATTTGAGAAACAGAGTTCTGATTCCTGGGTGTCCTTAATAAATATACGGCACTGCTCTTGCCAAATTGCAACTTCCTGAGACTGGGAATCTCTGTCGTTGGTTGTATTGCTGTAGTTAAAGTTTTTTGTGATGAGAACTGCTGTTTACCAGCGTTAATATTTGGGATTTCTTGACCCAAAACTGGTATAGACATCGCTAAACAAGAACTAGACAGCACAAAACTGTGCCAAAAAAAGCTAAATTGTTTTTGTAAATACACTCCTCAAACCCTCACACCCAATTGAATTACGCAAGCAATTACAAACTGCTTGAACCACAAGTATTTCCGCTTTTTAAGCGTGTCATTGATGAATGACTTTAAATATTTGCTACGACTTCCCCAATCTTGCTGATGTCATAGCCACCGAGAACCTCTAATTGCGATCGCACTAGCCGATGTCCCAAGATATTGAGAAACTGCTGTACTGGTGATTGTTCCAAGTATTCTTTGAGAATCACCAAGTCGTATCGCGCTTGATGTAGGGGAATAAATCCCAACCCAAAGGCAGCAGCTATAGATGCCGTACTGATGCCTGCATCAGCGATTCCTGACACTACAGATAAGGCAACATCTTGATGGTTGTGGGCGATATGGTCTAATCCTTTCACAGTCTGGAATGGCACTCGTTCTTCAAGGAGTTTCCGTTCTAAAAGCATCCGACTGCCAGAACCCACTTGCTGGGTGACAATAGTTGCGCCAAATTCTACTAAGTCGGAAACTGTTTTAACTCCCATTGGGTTTCCTGGTGGGACTAACAATCCTTCTTCCCAAACTCCAAGGGTAATCAAAACGAAATTCTTACCTGTTGCGGCTTCCCGCACAAAGGGAATGTTATGTTCCCCAGTTTTGGGATCATATAAGTGCATCCCTGCAATGTGAACTTCACCTCGGCACAAACTACGTAATGCCGCCTTGCTGTGGGCGAAACGATAATAAACTCGCAGTTTTGGATGCCAGCATTCAGTTGCTCTTGCTAAGAGGGAAAGCACAGGTGTACAACCAGCAATCACAACTGTATTTTGTAGTTTATCTATATCATTCAGCAGCCTAACCAGGACTTTATTTGTACCGTTCTGGCTCTTTGCTTCACCCTGCGAGTGATGCTCTTTCCTCTCTACGAGACACTGCGCTAACGCTGGGCGATCGCTGACGCTAATAACAGGTTGCTGATTCACTGCAACCATCTCACCATCAGATGGAATCATTTCGATGCGAAAAGCATCATTCCCAACCAGGGGATAAGCTATCCATTGATCCCCAACTCGTGCTAGATTAACACGCGATCGCTGTTGGTTAGAGGCTGATTCGGCAACAATGGCCTCAATTTCAGGTAAATCCCCCTCTAGCCAGAATAACTCTTCAACTGTGCAGCCAAGTGCTTTGGCTAAACGCAGGGAAACGGTAACTGAAGGAGCATATTGTCCCGATTCCAAACCACCAATAGTCTGACGGGTGACACCTGCGATATTAGCCAATTCTTGCTGGCTCATGCCCAAGCGAGTTCTAATTGACTTCAGATTGTTGCAAAGATTCACGTCCGGTTTCATGAGGTTGTATGTATCTCTCCATTAAAAAAAGGCCGCAGATGACAAAGTTAAAGCTTCGACTACGCTCAGCTTTAACGTCGAGCGGAGCCGAGACGTTAACCTGCCAGGGCAATAGCAAGGTTTTCTAGTGTTTGCCGTTTTTGTTGGCAAACATGTTGATGTTTTGAGAATTTTGCTGATTTTCAGCAAGTATATCATACACATAGCCAATATATTTAACATTGAGGAATGCGATTTAGCGTCGGCGCAGCCCAAATTAGGCATCGCTTTTTGATCATTTGCTAACCAAGTTGGTCATCACCAAGAGAGAATTCTCAAATCCGAATGGCACGCTTATAAGGCGCAAACCCTTAATATGGCTGGATGAGAGGGTGTAGGGGTTGCACGGTCAAGAATCAAGAACTCAATCAGAATACTAATGCGGCTAAATAATTTAAATCATCATGTTCTCATGACAAATGAGTGGCTTAGGAACGAGTCACAGATGACATGGATTTGTCCTGGCTGCCTAGAACACCGACAGGAGTTATATCATGTCCGCATAATTTAGTTATGATTCCCATAGTCATTGCACCCCACACGCCAGATGCTCCACTTGGGGAGACCCCAACTTAATCCCCTCCCCGCTCTTCGGGAGGGGAGACAAAGCGTAGCTTTGGCGGGGTGGGGTTCTTCAGGTTTGATAAGTAATCAAGCGGACATGATATTACGCAACTTTCACAACCAATGGCGCTTGCACTCTCGTTCCCACGCAAAACAACTAGAGGACAAACATGGAAACATCTGGACGTTGAAGTTGCTGAACTAAATAATTTGATAGCAATCCATGCTTAATTTGATAGATTGTAATACCTGTTTTATAAGCTAAATCTTTGAGTCTAAGCCAAACTAAAATAGCGCGAGACTTTCATGATTTCTTTGAATACGACCCTTGCGACATTGACACGATTCAATACCAGTCAATTGTTTTAATTCTCTATAAAACTCCTCAACCTAAATCGAACCTTACACACTGTTTGTACAACGTCCGTAGAACGTTGAGATAAATCGTTTGTAGCGATAAAATCCGTTCTGTCGGTGGAGACAGTTACCCGGAATAGTTTCACTGTATTATCAACAAGTCGATTCAGTCTGTGATAGCAAGCAGGTAAATACATGCTTATGATAGTTGATGTAGGCAGCAGATTTGAGAATTTTCTTCCCGTCAAAATTTGTGTAACTATATTCTTCTTCCATTAGCAAATCATCCAAAATTCTTAAGTCTTTTAGTGCTTTTACCTGTATACCGAACAGTTCAGCAATACCTACATAAAGCTCATAAGTACTGGAGTTATTAGCCAAATAAAGTATACTAAATTACTGCAAAACCCGTCAATAAAATCGTTGATATATGCAGAAGCTATTGACTCTATTCTTAATAAGGCTTCGGTCTTGGCTGATACTTACCCACAAACGTCCAGGGTTTATCAGTTGGCGTTGCATAAATGCGGGATGAATTGGCGGTTCAAGCCATGAAAATTCCTTCTAAATTGGGCGAAATCATCCCATAATTCAGCAATGCCTATCAGTCTTGTGTTTTATTAGTGAATCGTTGTTCTAGCGGGCACCATATCAAAAAAATTTTGCTCTTTGCAAGTAAATTTGCTATATGTATGATATTCTTGCTATATACTGAGTGCCTTGCCCTAGCAGCTTTTTATATTTTTTTAGTGTTTTAATATTGCAGAAAAACTGGAAAAGTCGGACTCCGCCAATTCCTTATTACCCATGAACGCAACCACTACCAATCCACAAAGATACAATACTCGTATCCTCAGCCTAGCTATAGCAGTTTTATTACTGTTACTGGGCATATTTGCCAGCATTAGTTACGGTGCTGCTGACATTTCTACCTCCCAAATACTTACCGCCTTTACCAACTTTGATAACTCCACCGAACACATAATTATCCGCTCGATCCGCCTACCGCGTACACTGATTGCAAGTATGGTCGGTGCTAGTTTGGCTATAGCTGGGGCGTTAATGCAAGGGCTGACTCAAAATCCCTTAGCTGCGCCTGGGATCTTGGGGATCAATGCAGGTGCAGCCTTAGCAGTGGTAGTAATGGTCTTTGGCTTAGGTATATCTTCACCAGCCCTGATTACCCTTGTAGCATTTCTAGGAGCATTGTTAGCAGCGATCGCAGTTTATGCCCTCGGTTCTCTGGGACAAGGGGGTACAACACCACTGAAGTTGACTATCGCTGGTGCAGCCCTCACCGCCTTACTATCATCAATTACTACAGGTGTACTGATTTTGAGCGATCGCACTCTGGAAGAAGTTCGCTTCTGGCTAGCAGGTTCTCTCGCAGGAGTGAACTTCAATCTATTTCTGACTGTCCTACCTTGGATGATAGTGGGGCTATTAACAGCCTTTGCCTTAAGTAGACAGATCAATGTTCTCAGTTTAGGAGAATCGGTAGCTACAGGTTTAGGTCAACAAACAGGTTGGATCAAGTTGATAACAGCATCGAGCGTTGTCATACTAGCGGGAAGTGCTGTAGCATTAGCAGGGCCTGTCGGCTTTGTCGGTCTGGTAGTTCCCCATCTGGCGCGGGGAGCGGTGGGTATTGATCATCGTTGGGTATTGCCTTGTGCGGCTGTGTTTGGTGCAGATTTACTAGTATGGGCAGATTTAGCAGCCCGTTGCTTAATTAGACCCCAAGAATTACCTGTTGGCGTGATGACAGCAATGTTAGGAGCGCCCTTTTTGTTGTATTTAGTGCGTTGGCGGGTGAAGAGATGACAACAATTCAAAATTCAAGTTGCGCTTCAAGCGCACTAAAGGTGCGACTCAAAATTCAAAATTTAATCCTCGGCAACCAGTCTGTAACTAGAGTATTGTTGGTAGTGGTATTAATCACCCTCACTGTCTTGGGAATGAGCCTCAGTTTGGGAGATTACCCTGTCCCACCGGCAGATATAGTGAAAGCTGTTCTTGGTTTACCAACTCAAGATCCAGAATCTCCCTTTGTTGTTGTTACCTTGCGTTTACCTAGAGTGTTAATCTCTTGGTTGATCGGAGTAGGCTTGGGAGTTGCCGGTGCAATTTTACAAGGATTGACACGTAATCCTTTAGCTGATCCTGGCATCATTGGCGTAAATGCAGGTGCAGCCTTAGCAGCAGTGAGTTTGATTGTATTATTCCCGGCTGTACCCACTATGTATTTGCCTCTAGCAGCCTTTGGTGGTGCTTTTGTTGTCGCCTGTCTCATCTACTTGCTAGCTGGGACGGGGGAAAAATCACCTCTGCGTTTAGTGTTGGTGGGAGTAGCACTCGCGGCAATTATGGGAGCTTTTACTACTTTGATGTTGACTTTCGGTAAAATCAGCAACGTCAGTAGAGCGCTGGTGTGGCTGGCGGGTAGTGTTGCTGGTAAAAGTTGGGAGCAACTTTGGCAACTGCTACCTTGGCTAGTCGTCTTCGTTCCCTTAGCTTTACTCCTGGCGCGGGAACTTGATACTCTGCAATTGGGTGACTTGGTAGCTAAAGGACTCGGTAGCCGAGTCACATGGCAAAGGAGCAAATTATTGTTAGTGAGTGTGGCACTGGCTGGGTCAAGTGTAGCGATTGCCGGTACAATTGGCTTCGTTGGATTAATGGCTCCTCATTTAGCACGCAGACTTGTTGGATCAATACATCAAAATTTATTACCAGTCGCCGCCTTAATCGGGGGATTATTGGTAGCATCAGCAGATTTTCTGGGTAGAACTTTGTTTTCTCCGACAGAATTACCCTGTGGTTTGCTCACTGCTGCCTTGGGAGCGCCTTATTTTATCTATTTACTGTATCAAAGGCGGCAACGATGAGTATTAATTGCTTTGATATACTACCAAATAGTTGGAATCAAATAAGTCATGTTAGTTTTATGAGGCAGTTATGACAACTTCAAATAGTGAGTTTGAAATCACCAAAACTGAAGAAGAGTGGCGTGCAATTTTAACGCCAGAACAGTATGAAGTAATGCGTCAACATGGAACTGAACGCGCTTGTACTAGCCCACTTGATAAGCAAGATACTGAGGGTACTTATATATGTGCAGCTTGTAATTCACCACTTTTTACATCTAATACTAAATTTAGCAGTGGTACAGGCTGGCCCAGTTTTTTCGCTCCCATAGAAGGGGCAATTGGTACATCTATAGACAAATCATATAATATGACCAGAACTGAAGTGCATTGTTGTCGCTGTGGTAGTCATCTAGGTCATGTATTTGGCGACGGCCCTGCCCCTACTGGTCAACGCTACTGCATGAATGGGATTGCTCTCAAGTTTATTTCTGAGCCAGGCTGACTTTTATAAGTAAAAAGTAAAAAGATAATCCCCATAAATAAATTTAGTTGCTCTCTAAGCATTTTTCTTTATAGCATTTTCCGACCTAGTAAGGTACACCCGTAGGGGCACGGCAGTGCCGTGCCCCTACACCTTGCGGTATAATGTTGTACTTCATCTGAATGGGAACCGCTATATGAGTGCCTTTTAACTTTTTACTTTTGCCTTATTCGGTAAATTTTTCGTTGTATTGCTTAAGAGATATAGGATTACTATTTGATTTTTGAACAACACGTAGTAACGCACCATTTTCAAGGGTTTGGTGCGTTAGACTAAAGTCATAACGCACCCTACAAATACTTAATTTTTTTCAGAAATCAAACCGGATTCCTATATAGCATTTCCTAATCACATGAGGTACATCATAGTCCCCTCTCGAAGAGCGGGGAGGGGGTTGGGGGTGGGGTTCTTCGGGTTTAATAAGCAATCAAGCGGACATGATATTACCCTTGATCTAAAACCCTATGACAACCTCACCCCAAGATTCGTGTTCCTTGAATTGGGGTTGTTGCATCAGGTACGTCAGTTAACCTAGTCTGAATATTACCAACTTTGTGAGTAAAATATCAAATATATTCCTGATAAAAATTTTAAAAAAAAGTATCCTAAATCTTACAGTTTTGACGTGAACAACTCCTCACTGGGCTAGCGACTGCCGCGCAGAGAACACAGAGAGAAGATAAATAGAGAGGGTTTTGTGTCGGTTTTGGGATATTTTTTTATTTGTCAGTCCCAAAGGGTTTGCGCCTTACAAGCGTGCCATTTTTACTTGACGATTTTCTCTTGATGATCACCTAGTGAGTCAGCAAATGATGAAAAGGCGATGTCTAAATTGGGCTGCCCTGATGCTAAATCCCATTCCTAAATGTTAAAAATATTGGCAAGGTGTATGATATATTTGCTAGAAATCAGTGAAATTGTCAAAAAACTAATATACCTGACAAAAAAAACGGCAAACACTAGAAAAGCTTGCTATTAGGCTGGCTAGTTCAGTTTGTCCATTCCAGCTTTTTCTAACGGAGAGATACAATCTCATGAAACTGGACGTGAATCTTTGCAACAACCTGAAGTTAATTAGAACTCGCTTAGGGATGTTCGTGTGAACACTACGAAGCTTCCTAAAGTCGCGATCGCATTTTTATGGTGAACTATTAACGCTACAAGGCATAATTTCACGGGAGTTTTGACAGCGCAAGAGTGGAATGACACCCTTGAAAAATTGATTATTCCCAAATTTTGAGGTTTGAGAGTATTTATGTCTGATGATATCGATGTTCTTTGGATCAATTCTAGTCACGTATTGCAGCGTTTTGATCGACCATTACTAAGATACATATCGCAGTATCTGAATGTGGCTCAATGGGAATATTGCCACTACCAAGATGAAGGTAGTTCTATAGATGAAGT
The DNA here is from genome assembly GCF_036917815.1 of Nostoc sp. Taxonomy (GTDB): domain Bacteria; phylum Cyanobacteriota; class Cyanobacteriia; order Cyanobacteriales; family Nostocaceae; genus Nostoc. Next base: position 177,547 of record NZ_JBALEK010000061.1, read on the forward strand.
TGTAGATTTGGTGGATGAATTTTTAGGACAGTATTCTCATCCTATACATTTAGCAGGTCATGGTGCTGGTGGTGCAATCGCCTTAAGTTTTGCTCGTCGCTATCCCCAAAAAGTGCAATCTCTGGTCTTATTGGCTGTAGCTTCTCAACCGGCTAATACTTGGCATGTCAACTATTATCTGCAAAGACAAGTATTTACTATGAGTCGTGAGCAAGTTTTAGCAAGCAGTGTTCGTCATCTCTTTGGCGAACAACCCCATAATACTACTAAAAAGTTAATGGCTGTATTATGTAGAGATTTAGAACAATCCCCTCTTTCGCACTCTCTTTTCAAGTTAATGGAGTTACCTAAAGGCGGAGTTTCTATGCCCATGATGATATGTGCTAGCAAGAATGATCCCATGGACAATTCAAGACAGAGTATTTGGCATTTAATGCACATCTGCAAGAGTTTTCACAACGGGTAAACTACATATCTAGTCTGCAAACTGCTGGGAAAATTTCTCCAGAAGAAGCTTATAAACAAATTCACCACCAATGGATGCAGTTAAAATCTGCTAAAAAATCACTATTAAATAGCTAGTAGTCCGTCAAGTTTAAATTGAGGGGTATTAATTTAGTTCGTAGTTGCGCTTTAGCGCTAAAGCGCAACTACGAACCCCTCAAAACTAGCTTGACAGACTACTAGGGTGGGGAGAGCATACACTACCCCGCCCTACGATCGCAATCCTCTGGGAAAGTACTGATGTATGTTTACCCAAGTCTTTTGTCAGAGTTTCTTTACCAAGTGCAGCACTAAATACCCAATATTATTGGTAATATATCATCGCAATATGATTTACATATTTTAAAGGGCGATCGCTAACTTGAAGGAAACTCTTGGTATGTGATGACTCCACAGTTAAAAAAAGAAAGCCATCCGCCAGCAGAAGCCACAAAGCGCCCACACATACCATTACACACATTATCCAAGAATCAGAAAGCCCTATGGAGAATACAGTCCTTGAAACTCAACATCTGAGCCTCGCTTACGAGGGCAAACCTGTTATATTCGGTCTTAACCTGTTGATTCCCACGGGACAAATTACTGCTCTAGTCGGCCCCAATGGCTGTGGTAAATCTACTCTCCTGCGGGGTTTAGCTAGATTACTCAAACCCCATATTGGTACTGTATATCTCAATGGCGCTGATATCTTTCGACAGTCAACAACCAAAGTTGCACAGCAACTTGGTATTCTCCCTCAAGGCCCATCTGCACCAGAAGGATTGACTGTGCGAGATTTGGTAGCCCAAGGTCGTTATCCATATCAACATAATTGGTTTCAATCTTGGACGGCTGTTGATGAGCTTCAAGTCCGCAAAGCATTAACAACTACAGACCTTAACGAATTAGCTAATAGAGCCGTAGATACCCTCTCCGGTGGACAGAGGCAACGTGCTTGGATAGCCATGACTTTAGCACAAGATACACAAATTTTATTATTGGATGAGCCGACTACTTTCTTAGATTTAGCGCATCAAGTGGAGGTGCTGGAATTACTGTGGGATTTGAATCAACTTGAGGGGCGGACAATTGTCATGGTGTTGCATGACCTGAATCAGGCGTGTCGTTATGCTCACAATTTAGTAGCTTTACGCGATGGCGCTGTTATGGGTTATGGAAATCCAGCAGATGTAATCACAGAAGAAATGGTGCAAGAGGTGTTTGGATTAGCTTGTCGAATTGTACCAGATCCAGTAACGGGTAAACCTTGGTGTGTTCCTTTGGGTCGGCATCGCTATCATCTAACCCAAGATCCATAAACCCCTGTTTCTGCCTAGTTTAAAGACTTTTTCTGACATCCAACTCAAGTTATTATGAGCGAGTTTTCTATTCAAATTGATACGAGAAAGCTGATTTTAGTTGCTGCTCAAGCGGACTCTTCATCTTCAAGTAGTACCCAGTTGCCCGATGTACACAGTCTGCGTGCCGGCTTCCTTCATCATGCCGATCGCCTCCCCCACCATGCGGCTTTGACCCTCGGAAAGCGGATCTATACCTATGCCGAGGTCGCTGACACGGCTCGTCGCTGGGCTGCGTGCCTTGTCGCCGCCGCCGAGGGTCGCCCTCATCGCGTCGGCATCTTCGCCTACCGCAGTGAAACCTCATATCTGGGAGTTCTAGCCAGTCTCTTTGCAGGTGCGGCGTTTGTCCCATTGAACCCCAAGTTTCCTTTGGAGCGCACACGCGCTATGATCGAGCAGGCTGACCTGGATGCTCTGCTTGTTGACAACGAGTCGTTGCCGCAGCTCCCTGAGTTACTGCGGGGATTGCCGCACCAGCCAGCGATCCTGCTGCCAGCGACAAATGGACAGGAAGTGCGAAGTACACTGCCTGGACTGGTGTTTGATCGCCAGGATCTCGCAAAAACTTCGCCTTTATCGACCCTGCCAGCGATCGCACCCGATGATTTAGCATACCTTCTTTTTACTTCAGGCAGCACCGGAACTCCAAAGGGAGTACCCATCACCCATGCCAATGTTCGTGCCTTCTTAAACGTGAACCTGGCGCGTTACAGGCTAACACCTGCTGATCGACTCACTCAGACCTTCGACCAAACCTTTGACCTATCAGTGTTCGATCTGTTCATGGCGTGGGAGAGTGGTGCCTGCGTCTGTTCGATGCAACCGATCGAACTTCTTGCACCCTTCCGCTTCCTTGAAGAACATCAGATCACAGTGTACTTCTCGGTTCCCTCGGTTGCAGCACTACTAATTAAACGTGTAGCACTGACTCCCGGCAGTATGCCGACCTTGCGTTGGAGCCTCTTCTGTGGCGAAGGACTACCCCGCGCGATCGCAGAGGCATGGCAGGCGGCGGCTCCGCAATCAATCATTGAAAATCTCTATGGACCAACAGAACTCACCATTGCCTGTGCAGCTTATAGGTGGAATTCCATAACTTCGCCTGCGGAATGCGTACACGATCTAGTTCCCATTGGTGAGGTATACCCCGGTTTGTCGCCCCTGGTGGTTGATGCCTCACTCCGTGAGGTCGCACCAGGCAAAGTTGGCGAACTCTGTGTATCGGGGCCGCAGACCTCACCTGAGTACTGGCGCGATCCAGAATTGACAGCTAGGTGCTTCTTTGAAAAACAAACATCGGCGGTAACGACCCGCAGATACTATCGGACAGGGGATCTCGTCATCCGTCGAGCAGATCATTATGTTTACCTCGGTCGCAGCGATCAGCAGGTAAAGGTCAGTGGGTATCGGATTGAGCTTGGCGAAATCGAGGCAGTTCTCCGTCGTGTGGGCTGCATCGAAGCGGTGGCGCTGCCGTGGCCCGACGAACACCAGCCTGACTTCATTGTTGCCGTCGTTTCTGGAGTTGCTGATTCGTCAAAACTGGGTGCTATTGCAGGACAGTATCTGCCGAACTATATCATGCCACGCTCAATTTTCATTAGGGACGATATGCCGCTTAACGAAAACGGCAAGGTTGACCGCAAAGCGTTGCGACAATGGCTCAAAGAACACTTAACTCATGAACCTAATCGTCAAGGATGAATACTGATGAATGAATTAGATTTACACCTTCGCCATGACCTGATCTTATCGCAAGATCAGATGGCGGTTGCACCAGAAGAAGTAGAGATCATCACCGCAGTAGACTCGCTGATCGCCCGCGTACTTGGTATCAATGTTGAGCGCATCAGCAACGACTTAATGTATCAATCAATCCGGGAATGGGACTCACTGAGCCATGTGACCCTGATGATTGCCCTCGAAACCGAGCTGAGGATAAAAATTACTGACCAGATTATGTTACAGCTCCATTCAGTTAGCGCGATTCGAGAGTTCGCCCAGAAGCACACGACTCGCGTTGATCGGGGTGCAAAGTCAGCAGCTACCGTCACCCCTGCGATTAAGCCAACCACCATCACAGTGCATCGTGGGTTAGAAGGTGTCTACATTGAGCGCAGCACAATTACAAACATCGATGGCGAAAGAGGCGTGCTTGAACATCGCGGCTACAATATTCACGATTTAGTCGAACAGTCTTCGTTCGAGGAGACAGCATGGCTGTTACTGAATGGGGAACTGCCCGATGCCCCCACCCTCGCAGCCTTTCAAGAGGAGCTGCGATTACACCGTGAGCTACCTACGGCGATCGTTGATCTTGTACGGATGCTCGCTCATGCCCATCCGATGGAAGTCTTGCGAACCGGCATCTCTGCCTTGGGTGCGCTGGCGTGCAATGGTCAAGACGAGTCGCAAGCAGCAGCTATGCGCTCTGGGCTTCGTCTGATCGCACAAATCCCAACGCTGGTTGCCACCCATCACGCAATCCGCAGTGGACGCGAACCTATAGCGCCCCATGCAACCTTGTCGCACGCTAAAAACTTTCTCTATATGCTGTTTGGGGAGGAGCCGTCACCCAGTGCAGTCCGCTTCGTAGACAAGGATCTCATTGCACACGCGGAACACGGCTTAAATGCTTCAGCGTTTGCCGCTCGTGTTGCGATCGGATGCAAGGCAAACCTTTATGCAGCAATCACCGCAGCCATTGCGGCCTTCTCAGGATCTTTGCATGGTGGTGCAACCGAGCGAGCTCTTGAACTGATTGATGCAGTCGGCACACCAGACAACGCCGAAGCCTATGTGCGTAACTGCCTGGAAAGGAATCAGCCTGTGATGGGCTTTGGGCATCGGGTATACCGAACCGAAGATCCGCGCGTCCGTCACTTTCGTGAAGCTGCCCGCAGTCTCAGTTGGGAACACAGAGACACCCACGGACTCGCGATCATTGAAGCTATTGTTAAGGCGATGGAGCCTTACTCACTGCATGGGGTTGAACCAAACGCAGACCTCTATGCCGGACTTACCTACCGCCTGCTGGGATTGCCTGATGATCTGGCTGTACCGATGTACGTCGCCGGACGGATTGCCGGATGGATCGCCCAGTCCTTAGAGCAGAAAAGCAACAATGTTCTGATTCGTCCTCGGCTGCAATACGTCGGCGCAACTAGCCGCAAGTACCGTTTCTTAAGCACACTTGCCGAACCGCAAACTTACTAGCAGGAAGTGCAAAACTACAAATTACGATTAAATAAATGAGTAATATCATGTCCGCTTGAATACTTACTAAACCCGAAGAACCCCACCCCGCCAAAGCTGTGCTTTGTCTCCCCTCCCCGCTTGCGGGGAGGGGCTGGGGGTGGGGTGCAATGACTGTGGGAATCATAACTAATTATCCGGACTTGATATAATGAGTAATGAGTAATACCCATTACTTATTACTTATTACTTCAAAATTAAAGACAGTTGGAGTCGGGGATTTAAACCCCAACTCAACTGATACTAAGTGTAATGGTTGGGGTCTTAAACCCTTGAATTTACGAATAATGATGTATTAATTAAATCACCCTAAACTTTGTTCATCCCCATGATTTTTTCTCAGAAGTGAGAAATCCGGGTTTAGATAGGGGTTGCTGAAAAAGTAATGGAAAAGCAATCTTAAGGGTTGACTAGTTATTCAAGCAAGATCAGATATAAGCTTTCATTGTCTAGAAACAGCAAAGGTATAATTTTCAATTATTTTAGACTGTAAGAAAGTTCTATTTTGGAAAAATAGAGATAAAAAAGCACAAAAAAACCGTGACAGTTAAGAAGTAAAAAGTAAAAAGTAAAAAGATAATCCCCATAAATAAATTGAGGGGATTTAATAATGACACCTTATTTTTTTCTACGAGACGCAATCATGCGAACGCGCTACGCCACGACGCTCGATGACTCGCTTGCCGCCGGCGCTATCGTTATAAATGTTTTTATTTCATTCCATAAATAAATTTAGTTGCTCTCAAACCATTTTTCTTTTTCTTTCTTTCTTTCTTTCTTTCTTTCTTTCTTTCTTTCTTTCTTTCTTTCTTTCTTTTGCCTTTTTACTTTTGCCTTGTTCGGTGAGTAGAAAGATTCATCACTAAAAAAGTAATAGCGATTGCTGTTTCAGAAGTATGAGACAATTTCGCCATCACCCGATTGAGGGTAAATCTTCTTTGAGCCTGTCCAAACTTTCCCTCAATACAATTACGAATTCTCTCGGATTCCAATGCTTGTTTCTTTTTGGGATACGCGACGTTTTTTAGCTACTTCTAAATAGTCTTTTGTTGCTACCTTTCGATATGTTCTTGGTTTTTTCTCTAATTGACCCTTTATCTGTTCATAAAAAGCGGCGGGAAACTCCACCCCAGGTGTCTGTAGAGGGATAGCCACCCCGCCGCTTTAGTCATTAGTCAAAAGTCATTGGTCGTTGGTACTAATGACTAATGACTTTTGACTAAAAACTCTACCCACAAGGGGATGGAGTTTTTATAAAGAAAATCTATAATTTTTTCTGTATGTTTTCTAGCTTGATTTAGTAGCTCCAAATCTGTCGGATAGCTGATATCACCTGGCGCAGCGTAAGTCCTATATTAAGTGAAAGGTGTTTATTTTTCTCTGTAAAAGGAATAAAATTTTCCATAAAAACCACCTTTCAAACACCTCTAAATTACCAAAATATATTTAAGCTTTTTAATCATTCTATAATCTAATTAAGTTTAATATTGCCTTAACTTTCTGTTAATCTTAACATTATAATGTTAAATTCATTGGCAAAATTTAACTAGCTATTAACCATATAGCAGTCCTAAATGATCTGTGAAATTCTGACTTTCTTTACTTCGCACTTAGCGGTAGTTTGTGGTAAACTGCTGCATATCTACATTAAAGAAAGTAATTTTTATAATTCAGATGAACTTGCCATCCCAAATAAGTAAGTAGGTAAAATTAAACATGGCTTTTTAAAAGGGAATGAGAGACTAAAAATGGTAATTTAGGCATGATTAATAGTACCTATTAACCATTTCCTTCTACTAAAGCCACTGAATGTTTATTTATACAAACTTACATTGAATGTAGAGTTTTAACTAGCAAATAATTATGTTAGAGGGTAAATTAGCAATAGTTTAACACCCTCTACATATTTAAAGCTTTGCCTTTAATCTGCTCTACATTCTGAAGAGTTTTGTGCAAACCTTTGTTTAATAAATAGCTTTTTTATGCAAGTTTACTGTGCTTATAAAAGGTTATTTTTAATCGCTAGTTTGACACTTGATTTTGATTTGATAAGGTGTGGAACCAGAAATTAATTTGAAGGAGCTTGATATGGCTTTTTATCGCGATCGTCAATTGACCTATTTAGCAAGTTCAATTTCTGTACTTGCCATAGCAACTGGTTTAGTAGTAGGTCAATCCGCTACTCATAAATCTCTAGCTCAGACCGCCACGACCCCTGCCCCAGCTGGAGTAACCTCCATAAATGGTGCAGGTGGAGGCAGTATAAATACTTTGTTTGTGGGTACAGGAACTACCTCTCCTTATGCCCCACAAGGCTCATGGTTTAACACCTACGGTCTTGGAAATCCTAAAACCCTCAATCCTCCAGGAGCAGTCAATCCGCTCGTTACATTCAGATATGCTTCGATTAATAGTAGTGCAGGGGTAACAGCTTTTTTCACTCAAACCCCACCACCTGCGACTGGGGCAACTATCAATCCCCCAGTCTCTTTTGCAAATAGTGATGACCCCATAACAGGAACAGAAACACTTAGTGCAGGTCCCAATACTGGTACCCCCATCCAAGTGCCTGTGATCACCTACGGAGTTGCGTTAGCTTACAACCCCACTGGTCTAAATGTACCAGCAGGTGGAATTAAACTTTCACGAGCTACTTACCTTGGTATTTTTAACGGCACCATCACAAATTGGAATGATGCCAAAATTAAAGCAGATAATGGCGGCGCAATAATTGCAGTAAATAAGCCCATCGTTGTAGTACGTCGTAGTGACAATAGTGCTAACACTTTTACTTTAAGCAGTAATCTAAAGGCAGTATTTGGTGCTACATGGAACAGAGGAGTTGGTGAAATAAGTATTGCTCAAGCTGGTGGTATACCCAATCCACTACCAGCCAATACAGTTGTTTGGCCAGCCAATTTCCAATTTGCCTCAAAAAGTGGAGGTGTAGCCACCAAGATCAAAACTACTGCTGGTGCAATTGGTTATGTGGATAATTCTACGCGGTTAGCTAATGGTCTGCAAGCTGCTGTCTTACAGAACAAGGCAGGTACTTACAACCCCATCTCACCAACTTCAATTGGAAATGCTTTTGTCGGTGCGACTGACCAAGATGCAAGTCCTCGGCGGATTAAACTTGTAGTCACTGATCCAACAGCTGCAAATGCTTACCCCCTTGTTAGCGCATCTTACGTGCTATTTTATGGAAAATATGCAGATGCTAAGGTAGCAGCTGGTATTAAAGGATTCATCAACTGGGCTTTAGGAGTACCACCTGTTCCAGCACCAGCAAATGTCACAACCAACCCGAACAACATAGCTATTGCTCGGGGATATGCTCCTCTTCCCGATGCCATTAAAAAGCAGGCTACCACTCTTGTCAATACTTACGTAGCTCCATAATTGCGTGAATACCATTTTTGGTCTTAACCGCTCTTGCCTCTCTGGTTTATAAATATCTTGGCAAGGATATGAAGGTAGGACTAGCCCTTTCAAGGTGACTCCTAAAATCTGTTTTTTCTCTCTGTGTTGCGCCAGTAGCTTCTCCCCCTGGGAGAAGCTACGCGAACAAGTCTCTTAACCGCAAGGGCGCACTGGCAACTCTATTGCCTCTGCGGTTAAAAAGTAATTTATTTAACCTTATTAGGCGACAAGACTGAATTCCCATATTATTCGCGATGCAGACTCGCGAATAATATGGATTCTTTTATTTTTGCCAAATTGGGATGCTCCCGGTTGTCTTACCTGCACCGTCAGGCCCAATCAATCTAAACAATTCGCCACGGCGGATTTGAAGATCGATGCCGCGAATTGCAATTGTTTTACCATAGTGATTGATATCCCCTTATTTTCACAAGAAAAAGTATAACGTTTTGCTGTCAAAGATCGTGTTTTAGTAAATGTTTTAGTTGATGTATAAGTTATACAAATCCTCATAAAATATTCAAAAGTAGTAGATAGAATTTAAATTATTTACCTAGCAAGATACAAGAAGTATTTGATGCTTTCTGATTTAATGATATGTCAGGCAGCTAATCAGGAAATTTGCGAAGTTCGATAGTTAATCGACAGAAAGTAGTGTACTTTTATGGGTTCGCCTAAAGCTATATAAAGGTTTCGTTTAAAAACAAAGAATTTGGGGTTGCTCTAATGCTAAGTCCTGTGTTAACAGTCAGTATCTTTCAAAAACAATCCGACCCTAAAGTATTTTCAGCAGGCCAAGTCATCTTTGAAGAAGGACAGCCTGGTGGTGAAATGTATGGGATTATTGAAGGAGAGGTAGATATATTAGTCAATAGCAAAGTTGTAGAAACCATTGAGACGGGTGAAGTTTTTGATGTCGGGGTACTTGTAGGAGTTAAAAAGAGAACTTATACAGCGATCGCCAAGGTAGATAGCAAACTGGTTTTCCTTAATGAGGAAGAGTTTCTCTTTGCTGTTCAGGAAACACCCATGTTTGCTGTAGAGGTGATGAAAAGTTACTCAAAGCGTCTGAGTCGCTTGCAGCATCTGGTCTAAATCAAGCATCAACAGTGAATCAAAGGAGTCTTATTTATGAGTAAAAAGTTCATCAAAATGCAGGGCAAACACATCAAAATTAGATATGGAGATGTGGTACATTTAGGGGTTATAGTTTTGTCAGCATTTCAGGGAACTAATCAGGAATTTTGCGGAGGTCGAGAGTTAATCAACAGAAAGTGATGAGCGAGTGCAACAGTGAAGAAATTCTTCGAGAACTCTGCGGTCATTTAGGATTTGATTCAAAAGGAGATCAACATGAGAACTATTGACCCTGAAATTGATGAGCAAGTTGTTAGCTCTGGATGGACAACCGCGATCGCTATTCTCATGATCCTTGATTGCCTCGTAGATTTTACTGGGATCGATCCAGGATTCGAGTCAGGTGGGATGTTTGGACTCTATCCGTCCAGCGCTGGATTTTCTCAATCACTCTACGACGAAACACTACAGTTAGAGATTGAGCAGGCAAAAGCTTGATTACAAGAATACTGTCATCAGGTAACTGCCCGAAATATTCCTGCTGAATACCAACACAATTTTGGTGAGCCAGGGGCAACGATTTCCAGTGTTGCTCAAGAGTGGAATGCTGATCTGATCGTACTGGGTCGGCATGACCACCCTGCGATGGGCTACGCCCCACTGGAAGCGATCGCAGAATTTTTCGTCGGTAGTGTCAGCAATCATGTGGTTGATCGTGCGAATTGTTCTGTTTTAGTCATAAAAGATACAAATCCTGATAAAGATAAATAAAGAGGGAAGAACCTTGAAAGTAGTGGTAGTTGCTGGCAAACACGCCCTCCCGCAATGGCTGAGTATGGAGGCGGCTTTGGCTTTCATGGATACCGGTTGGTGCATCGGTTGACCTACCGCCGTACCAATCGCAATCTCCACGTCCGGGGGTACAAGGAAGAGGGCAGGATCACAACGGCTTTTGACATGAGGGTGCAAAATGACCTGAATCGCTTTCATCTGGTGCAAGACGTGGTGGATCGTCTGCTGCATTTGGGTAGTCAGGGAGACTATCTCAAGCAGATGATGCAGGACAAGTTGATCGAGCATAAGCATTACATCGACAAGCACGGCGAAGACTTGCCAGAAATCGGCAATTGGAGGTGGGGGACAGGACGAGAATAATTCGTAATTGATAATTCGGTCATTCCATCTGAACATTAAGCCAATCACAATTACAACAGGAGAACATCGTGCAAATCCAAATCCATACCGGACATAACATCGAAGGTCACGAAGCACTAGCCACTCAGGTTAGTGGTGTAGTGGAAGAGAGCCTGAGCCGATTCAGCGATCGCATCACTCACGTTGATGTTCACCTGAGCGATGAGAACAGCGACAAGAAGGGCGGCGATGACGATATGCGCTGCATGATAGAAGCCCGACTCAAAGGCCGCCAGCCCATCGCGGTAACACATCAGGCAGCGACCTTAGACCAAGCCGTTGACGGGGCTGCCGATAAATTGATCAGATTGATCGATAGCACTCTCGGACGACTGCACCACCAAGAAAATCACAGAACTGACCCACCTCTATCTAGCTCAGTTAATAGTCAATAAATTTTCCGAGGAGTCAGAGATGAATGCACAAGACCTTATAGACACTGCAAGGATGCTGGTTGCCGACTACAAAGGTCTGCTGGCGATGGATGAAAGTAATCCAACCACTACTAGCTCATTACTTCTTTTAATCGTAATTCTTGGTGTTGGATGTGTGTTAGCTTCAATTCTTTCGAGCGCTATTAAGGTGGCGAATGAGTGGGAAAGATTGGTGGTATTGCGGTTAGGAAAATTCCTCGCTCTCAAGGGAGCTGGACTCGTTTTCATTATTCCGATCATTGACACCATACCTTACCGGATTGATACTCGCGTGATCACCGCTTCTTTTCAGGCGGAGAAGACTCTGACTAAGGATACGGTGCCGGTTGACGTAGATGCAGTTCTGTTTTGGAAGGTTATCGATCCTCAGAAAGCAGCCCTAGATGTGGCGGACTATAAAAGCGCGATTAGTTGGGTCTCCCAAACGGCGGTACATGACGGCAAACCCGTGGACACTAGTATGAGTTTTACGCCGACCGCCGGATTGCCGATGAGTACCCGTTCTGGCGATCTCGATCCGGGACTGGTTTGGTATCTGGCGCGGACTGAACAAATGAGCGCGAAGCAATTCAATGAGATGGTTAATTTCCAGTCCGGGTTGCTGGGAATATCTGAAACCAGTTCCGATATGCGTGACTTGCTCGATCGGGAAATGCAGGACGAGCGGGCGGCGATCGCGATCGCACTATTTTGCTACCAGGTCAAGAAATGGATCGGCGCATTCGCAGCGGCATTGGGCGGAGTGGACAGATTAGTGTTCGCAGGGGGCATCGGGGAGAATGCCCCCACAGTCCGCGCCCGGATTTGCGATGGGCTGGGTTTCCTTGGCATCGAACTCGAAGCAAAGCGAAACGCAGCGAATGAGGACGTGATTTCTGCGGTAACTAGCAGGGTTCCTGTCCGCGTAATTCACACAGATGAAGCACTGATGATTGCCCGCTTGGTCTGCCACACCCTTAAATTTGGCTGAAAAAAGGAAAAAATAAACCAAAGGAATACCCATGATCAAACCCGTTGCCGATCAGCCCAAAGCTTCCAAATCGAAGCCCGATGCGAAAGACGATCTGAAAACTCTGCCACTGCCGGAGGTGGAAAAAAAATTGGAGTCGTCGCCAGACGGACTCAGCCAAGCACAGGCGAAGAAGCGCCTGACTAAATATGGTCCTAACGAGATCGAGGAAAAGAAGACCAATCCATTCCTGAAATTCCTCACTTATTTCTGGGGACCGATCCCGTGGATGATCGAGGTGGCGGTGATTCTTTCGGGCGTGGTGCGGCACTGGCCGGATTTCTTTATCATCCTGCTGCTGCTAGTTACCAACGCTGTGGTGGGATTCTGGGAAGAAAGTGCTGCGGGCAACGCCATTACTGCTCTGAAAGCGAAGCTCGCGACCAAGACCCAGGTGAAACGAGATGGGAAGTGGATTACCCCGCCAGCGCGTGAGTTGGTGCCTGGTGATGTCATCCAACTGCGGCTTGGCGATATAGTGCCAGCAGATGCCCGCTTATTGGACGGCGATCCCATGTCGGTGGATCAGTCCGCGCTGACGGGCGAATCCCTACCTGCCACGTGTAACCCTGGCGATGCGGTGTTTTCCGGCTCGATCGTTCGTCGGGGTGAGAGCAGCGCACTGGTCTATGCCACGGGTGCGAACACCTACTTTGGCAAGACGGCGCAACTGGTGCAGAAGGCGCAAACTGTCAGCCATTTTCAAAAGGCGGTTTTAAAGATTGGCAACTACCTAATCCTTCTCGCGCTGGCTCTGGTGACGTTGATTATTACCGTCGCCATCTCCCGTGGCGATCCGATCCTCACTACGTTGCAGTTCGCTCTGGTGTTGACCGTAGCTGCGATTCCCGTGGCGATGCCAACAGTGTTGTCGGTAACGATGGCGGTTGGCGCACGCCTGCTCTCCAAGAAAAAAGCGATTGTCAGCCGATTGGTCGCTATTGAGGAACTAGCTGGCGTGGATGTGCTATGTGCGGACAAGACCGGCACGCTGACCCAGAACAAGCTGACGCTGGGCGATCCGTTCAGCGTGAATAATGTTCCTGCCGATCAAATCATCCTCAACGGGGCGCTGGCGTCGCGTGCGGAAAACAACGACACCATTGATATAGCCGTTGTGGACGGACTGAAAGACAAGGATTTGTTAAAGGCTTACGAGGTGGTTCACTTCACGCCATTCGACCCGGTGCATAAACGCACCGAAGCCGCCGTTAAAGCCAAAGACGGAAAAACGTTCAAAGTGACCAAGGGTGCGCCCCAAGTGATTCTAGCATTATCCACCAATGCTGGACAGGTGAAGTCCGCCGTCGAAAAGGCAGTCAACGAATTTGCGACCCGTGGCTTTCGTTCGTTGGGCGTGGCGCGGGCTGAGGGCGATGGAAAATGGCAGTTTCTCGGCGTGTTGCCGCTGTTCGATCCGCCACGGGAAGATGCCAAGGCAACTATTGCAAGCGCAGCCAAGATGGGCGTAAACGTCAAGATGGTGACGGGCGATGCACTCGCGATCGCTCAGGAAACCGCCAAAAAGTTGGACATGGGCGCAAATATCCTCGATGCCGGGAGCTTGGGCGACTCGGAAAAGCAAGAGACATCAGCAGTGTCCGATTCCATTGAGAATGCCGACGGTTTTGCCCAGGTATTCCCCGAACACAAGTTCCACATTGTGGATGTCCTGCAAAAACACGGACATATCGTCGGTATGACGGGTGACGGGGTGAATGATGCCCCCGCGCTGAAGAAAGCCGACTGCGGCATCGCCGTTTCAGGCGCAACAGACGCGGCGCGGGCGGCGGCTTCCATCGTGCTGACAACGCCCGGACTGTCGGTGATTATTGACGCGATTAAGGAGAGCCGCCGCATTTTCCAGAGGATGAACAGCTACGCGATCTACCGCATCGCCGAGACGTTGCGTGTGCTGTTGTTTATGACCGTGTCGATCCTGTTCTTTAACTTTTATCCATTGACAGCAGTGATGATTGTAATGGTGGCGTTGCTCAACGACGGTGCTATCCTATCCATCGCCTATGACAATGTTCATTACCGGGATAAGCCCGAGGCATGGAATATGCGCTTGGTGCTGGGGATCGCCACGGTGCTGGGTGTCGTCGGTCCCATCGCTGCATTTGGCCTCTTCTATCTCGGTGACCAGGTTTTCCACCTTGATCGTCCGCATATTCAGACGCTGATGTATCTTATGCTCTCGGTGGCAGGACATCTGACGATCTTTCAGGCGCGTACACGTGGCCCGTTCTGGTCTGTCCGTCCGGCAAGGATTCTGTGGGTCGCGGTACTCGGCACGCAGGCACTAGCGACATTAATTGCCGTTTATGGACTGCTGATGACACCGCTCGGTTGGCGGTGGGCGCTGTTTGTCTGGGGCTATGCGGTGATCTGGTTTCTGGTGACTGACCGCGTGAAACTTCTCGCTTATCGGCTTTTGCTCCCACCACGGTCAAAACAAAGGAGTCCTCTAAAAATGACTTGAGCATACTGTAACCACAACAATGGAGTCAAAATATGCCGCGAACACAGCGATTTTGGTGAGTTGCGGCATTTCTGATTCCTGTTTGACTGGGCGCGACGCTGGGCTATTGGGGATTGCGCGGACAAACTGATTACAACAGGCACTTTGATGGTAGCGATCGTTGAAGAAATTCTTCCTGAAGCCCATCAAACTCAAGATACAAACTTATCTACCTTGACGTTTATCGGGAGTTTTGCACTTTCAATGCTGTTCTCGGATTATCTTGAATAACTCACCAATTCTGTATTGTTCAGAAAACTCTAGTTTCTCTGAGCGTAAATAATATGTCTACTGATAAAGTTATCAAACTTTATATTTTGGATAAAAAGAATTTACAGCAGTTTTCATGTATTTGAACCACATCTGTCGTAGGGGCAATTCATGAATTGCCCCTACCGCGTGGTATATTTACCTGAAAATCGCTGTAAATCTGGTTCACTTTGAGAAATATCTAGTCAACAACGGAACTATCATCCTCAAATTTTTTCTGAATGTGTCTAAAGAAGAACAGGGAAAACGTTTTTTAGAACGGATTGACCGACCTGAAAAGAACTGGAAGTTCTCTGTTAATGATGCCAATGAACGTACTTTTTGGAATGACTATATGAGTGTCTATGAGGATATTTTCAATCACACCAGTACAAAATATGCTCCTTGGTACATTATCCCCGCCGATCCCAAATGGTTTACTCGTCTGGTTGTGGCGGGTATCATTTACACGCAGTTAAAGGAACTGAATCTCAAGTATCCAAAGGTCAGCGAAGAACAATATCAAGAACTTTTACAGGCGAAGAAAATTCTGGAGAGCCAGAAATAAGGATGAAAATTGGTTGATATTAGCCTCAAGATTCACAGTTCTGTGATTTCACAGTCTAACGGTGCGAAGTTTTAGACCGCTTTTACTTTGCTGATTTCTACCCTGCCGTCCTCAAAGACTTGAACCATGAGTTGATAGCCTTCCATTAATGACATTCCAACTAGAGGTTCTGAATCAGCTTCATCAATTGGAATTGTTAGATACTGTCCATCCCAAAATACAACTGCTTCGTAAACATTAAAAACGCATTCACAACCATCACCAAGAATAGCACGCCCTCTTCTTTTCCATTTCAGATTTAGCCGATCAATCAGGTCTGGCGGCAATGAAAGCCAACCGTTAAAGCCTGTATCGACAATCGCATCTTGTGTGTAAATTTTTCCATCAGAGCCACGTATCGAAAGCGAGATAATCGCCTCAAAATCTGCGTTAACAATTCCTGAGATCATGCAGTTCTCTTTATTCGTCCACCAAATCGTCGAACGTGGCGAGAACCAACTCGAACAATCCAGATTTGAGCATCTGGATGACGGGCTTCGAGCCTAGTGCAAGCAGATATTTCACGCGCATCAACTTCAAAGTCTCCAGTTTCAAGGTCGATCGCCACAATCTTCCCGTGATTACCTGCTTCGACTTGTGGGCGTATTTGCGTTTGATAAATTAGATCGCCACGTTGGGCGAATTCTTCTTTGCTATAGCGGGGTTGACGGAATACCATGATTGTGAATTTCCTCGATCCTTGCCTGACATTATAACTGACCAGAAATTGCTCCGAAAAGAATGCTTTCATTCAAACAAAAATAAGGCGCGTTACGCTTCATTAACTCACCCTACAGCGATCGCTATTCCTTTAAAAAGATAAAAGTAAAAAGTAAAAAGTAAAAAGAGAATCCCCATAAATAAATTTAGGGGATTTAAAAAGGATGCCTTATTTCTTGCACTACGTGTATCGAAACAAATCTTTATTTCCTTTTCCATAAATAAATTTAGTTGCTCTCAAACCGATTTTATTCCTCTTTATTTTTACTTTTTACTTTTTACTTTTGCCTTGTTCGGCGAGTCATGATTTTTAGGCGATCTCTCTTTTGCTCTTAATATATCGTATATTAGGTATTGGAGCCTAGATCAAATGTCTAGACTTTTAAACTTCATGTAATTACTACAAGAATTTAACCGTGATTACAAATGCTAGTAGCCTTACCCTTGGCGCTCTCCGTCAAACTTTTGGCTTGAGACTCGACTCTAGCGATCGCTTTTTTGATGAATGGTTAAATAATGCGCCGACTCTAACCGAAGCGGAACTACAAGGACTAGATCGCCTCACTCGAAACTATACCTATCTCAGTCAAGAAGAACCACCTCTCGAAGAAATTGTTAAGCTTGTAGTTATATCACCATTGCTAGATTTAGCAGGTTTCTATCAGTTTCCTTTTTTGGTAAAAGCAGAAGTAAGTACCAATATCGAAGTTGCAGACGAAGCTAATGCTATTGCAGTTCAAGGCAGGATTGATATTTTGGTGATTCAAGATAGTTTTTGGATTTTGGTAATCGAGTCAAAGCCTGCAAGACTAGACGTTACGGCGGGAATTCCCCAAGCACTTACTTATTTGTTGAGCGCTCCCAACTTACAGTCAAGTTATTATGGAATGGTTACAAACGGAAGAGAAGTATTGTTTTTGAAATGCGATCGCCACCAAAATGTCCCTCAATATACTAGATCCAATACTTATCGGTTACTTGAAAATACATCAGAACGTATCCAAGTTTTGCAGGGACTTAAACAAATTGGGGCTTATATTGGCGATTTGAGGAGTTAGGCGATCGCTATTACTGTGAGTCGTAATTTTTAGGCGATCGCCTCAATTATCTAACTGCTAGAGGTTTTGCTGATAACTTAAGAGCAAGGAAATAGGCGATCGCGTAACATAGAATTATAACTGACTTCAAAATGGCAAATTATATGCTAGAAGCAAATATACGCGACAACCAAGAGCTTTCTCAGCTAATCCAACAAGCCAACTCTAAGCGAGAAGCGATCGCCTTAGTCCAAGAAGTCTGCCAAATTTGGGACGCCAATCACATAAACCAACTCTAAGCGAGAAGCGATCGCCTTAGTCCAAGAAGGGCAACCAAAAGCAGTGCTGTTAAGTTTAGCAATGTTTCAACATTTGATAGGGATTAGCGATCGCCGAGAACAGCTATCAAACGAAGGATTTGCAACTATGTCGCATCAACTTTTTACCAAATCTGGCTATGACTCGACCGACAAAATTATGGAACTTATTCAGGATGTAAAACAAGAAATATCCACAGAAAGAGAGCAAAGGCTAAATGACGGTGAAATCAAAGTCTAGTTTGCCCAAATCAATATTTATCGATACAAATATCTACATTCTGGGAGCGCTTGATTTAGCCAGCGATACTTGAGAGTCAGCAATAAAAACTACACTCAAATCTTTTTTACGCAGTTTTGCTCCAACTACAACAGAAATGGTTGATACAGTCATCTCAGTTGCTCTCGACTTAATGAATTCTCAATATTTAAAAAGCTGGTTTACTAATTGCTTTTAGATAAAAATTAAAATTCCCCAAGTCAATAATTAAATTGATTTGGAGAATAATAGTGTTCTAGTGTAAAAGAAGAGGTTAACTTCAGTAATTGTAGTCTAACAATCAGTTGTAAAGATAAGAGGTAAATATCGGGTAGAAATCGGGTATTTTCCTAAAGCTGCTTTAAGCGATAGCCCAATCCATGAACTGTCTCAATAAAATCATCAGCAGCACCTACGTCTTTAAGTTTATACCGTAAACTCTTAATGTGAGACTTAACAGTTTCCTCGCTCGGAGGGTCATCAAGCGACCAAATGCGCTCAATAATTCCGGCTCGACTTAGCACCCGCCGACCACTAGAAACCATTAATTCTAAAAGAGCAAATTCTTTAGGTGTTAGGTGTAAAGGCTTGTCAGAGTATGTGGCTTCATAAGTGCTAGAATTTAAACGCAGATTACCCCAACCAAAGTCTGAAGAAGATGTTGCGGCACTATTGCGGCGCAACAGTGCGCGAACACGAGCCATTAACTCTGGCATTTCAAAAGGTTTGACCATATAATCATCTGCTCCAGCATCCAACCCGGTAATTTTGTCACCAAGGGTATCGCGTGCTGTTAACATGAGTACAGGTATTGTGATATTACGCGATGGGCTACGCGCTGATGTAGGCGATCGCAAGCGTTGACAAAAACTGACACCATCCAGTTTGGGTAAGGTAATATCTAGCACTACTAAATCATATTCCAATACTTTGATGCAATCCCACGCTTCCTCTCCATCTTGGGCTATATCTACCACATATTGCCGGTCAGTCAGGGCTTCCATCAGCATCTCTGCTAACTGGACATCATCTTCAACTACCAAAATCCGCATTGTCAGAATATTTGTAAATTAAAAAACTAGAATAAATTCCAATACCTAACTTTAATACTTTCAATTTGATTTCGGACGAGGAAAATTAGAAGGTGGCTGGAAGTTTTCTACTGGTACATCTTTGAGTGCCTTCTGCATAAAATCACGCCAGATAGGAGCCACCATACCTCCGCCTGTCGCGTGGCTAGATAATTGTCGGTTGTTGTCCCTCCCTACCCAAATGGCAGTTGTTAACTGCGGTACCGTACCAATAAACCAAATATCTTTCTCTGAGGAAGTTGTACCCGTCTTTCCCGCAACTGGACGACCTATATCTGCACCTCTACCAGTTCCTTCTTTAACTACCGTTTGCATTACGTCTAAAATTGCTGCTGATGCCCAAGGGTCAAGAACTCGCTGAGGTTTAGGAGTATTATCTATTAACACATTGCCACTACCGTCAGTAACACGGGCAATAATCGTTGGAGGTGATTGCCAGCCGTAATTAGCAAAAGTTGCATAAGCGCTAGCCATTTCTAATGGTGTCACACCGATCGCACCTAGCGGTAAAGAACTCACCGGTTCCATCGGACTCATAATTCCCAAAGTACGGCAAGTTTCAATTACTTTATTCATACCCACAGCTTTGCCAATTTTGACTGCGGGGACATTACGAGACTGGGCTAGGGCTGTACGAATTGGTATTGCTCCCATAAATGTATTATCGTAGTTTCGGGGATAATACCAACCGTTGCCATCACGATAACTAACTGGAGTATCTAGGATTGTTGTATTTGGTGTAAATTTACCACTAGCAAAGGCAGTATAGTAAACAAACGGTTTAAAAGAAGATCCTGGCTGACGGTGGGCTTGAGTTGCTCGGTTAAATTCGCTAGTTTTTGAATCTACACCACCCACTAGTGCTTTGACAAAATGTGTGCGAGGATCAATTGCTACTAAAGCCATTTGATTATTGTTTAATCCCTCACTTTCAAGAGTTTGATGCCACTTCTTGATAGTTTCTTCTGCCATCATTTGGAAGCCTGCATCTACTGTGGTTTGTACGTGCATTCCTCCTTTGAGCAACGTTTCACGCCCAAACTTTTTAATTAATTCCTGGGCTACAGTATTGGTAACGTAAGGCAAAGCGCTACCTTGAAATGACTTGATTTCACCAAGTTTGATTTGTTGTTTGAGAGCATCATTATACTCTTGTTGAGTAATCCAATTTAATTCCAACATTCGCCCCAATACTTCTTTTTGTTTTTCTTTTGCCAGCTTCATGCTGACAAACGGGCTAAATTCTTCTGGAGCTTGAATCAAACCGGCCATCATTGCTGATTCGCCCAAAGTCAAATTTTGCGCTGATTTTTTAAAGTAAGTACGTGCTGCTGTTTGAACACCATAGTTATTGTGACCCCAGTAAACTTGATTGAGGTACATCTCTAATATTTGGTCTTTACTGATAACTTGCTCTAAGCGAATTGCTAATACTGCTTCTACTATTTTTCGGGTAAAAGCGCGTTTTTGAGATAAGAAAATATTTTTTACTAACTGCATGGTGATTGTAGAACCACCCTCTCGCACTTCCCCAGATGCAAAATTGACTAATGCAGCACGTCCAATACCACCGGGATTAATACCATGATGCTCGTAGAAGCGACTATCTTCACTAGCTAATACCGCTCGTATTAAATTGGGGGAAATTTGATCTAAAGGCACTACTTGGCGATTAGCTTCCCCATGTATACGTGTTAAAAGCTTGCCTTTAATATCATAGATATAAGTTGTTTCTGAGGGTATAAAGTTTCGTAGTTGTCTAACATCTGGTAGATTACGGAAACTAATAGCTAAACCCACTAGTCCTCCAGCTAGCACGGAACTTGATAGCATAGTAAGTGATAAGAGTGTGCCACCAGTTACTTGACCGACTCTTTTGAAAAACTCAAAACTAGGTAAAGTCTGGATTTTTGATTGTTTCTCTTCAAAAGTTTTAAATGAAGACACGGCAATTGGATTTCCTAATTTATAAATTTAACTACAATTTATTTAGTTTTTACAATCTTTGGATATCTTGCAAGACTCTCATCTTTGACTCCAAGAAGCTACAAATATGTATAGAAGATTGACTTTTTATCCAGTTATTTTCTTCCTATTCTGTATAATCTTCAACCCTTAATTCATTACCTGACTTGGTGGAATATCCTCAAGAGGGATAAGTGCTTCCATCACAGATTTAACAATTGGTGCGGCGACGGTACCACCATAAACATTTTCTCCTTTTGGCTCATCTACCACTGCCAAAACTACATAGCGGGGAGACTCCACTGGTAATATACCCAAAAAGCTAGTGATGTAAGCGCCTTTTTTATAACCGCCAGTGGAACTTGCTTTTTGTGCTGTACCAGTTTTACCAGCTATGTGATAACCAGATATTTGTGATGCTTTTCCAGTTCCTTCTTCAACCACAGTTTCCATCATTTTAATCACCTTTTTTGTTGTAGTGCGTGAGAAAATTTGGCGTGGTGTGGGGAAGGTGGGTGAGTAATGTATCTGTCCTTTACTATCAATTAGTCCCTGGACTACATGAGGTGTAACTAATTTTCCACCGTTAGCTAAAGCTGCGTGTAATTGCACTATTTGTAACGGTGTGAGGGAAAAGCCTTGGCCAAAAGAGGTAGTTGCTGGTTCAATGGGTGAAGCAACAAATTTTTCTTGACTTTTCAACTGTCCGCTAACTGCAAATGGCAAATCTGTATCAACAGTTTGCCCTATTCCTAAGCGTTGTAGCCAGTTGTAATAGATTGAAGGACGCAATCGCTGCATAATTTCCACCATGCCAACATTGCTAGAGTATTGGAGAATTTGAGTAACACTAATTTTTTGATAATTGTTTTCCTCAGCATTTTTAATAGTGTAGTTGGCTACTTTAATAAAACCAGGATCTTTAAATACATCATCTGATTTTATAACGCCATTTTCTAAAGCGATCGCTACATTCAAAGGCTTAAATGTTGATCCTGGTTCATAAGTATCTGCTACTGTCCAATTTTTAAACAGTGAAATATCAGCTTTAGAGTATTCGTTGGAGTTATATGTTGGCACAGATACTAAAGCCAGCAAGGAACCATCCAAGGCATCCATTACAATTACCGCCCCCCGTTTCGCCCTAAATTTCTCCATCTGTTGCTTCAGAGCTAAACGGGCGCTTCGTTGTAGACGACTATCAATAGTTAGCTGTAGTTGCAAATCATCAAAATCCAGCAATTCCACAGGAGCATAATCTGGCATCAATGCGCCGTTACCTGTTCGACTAAGCCGTACAGTTTCCACAGAACGTTTCAGCAAATCTTCTTGGCTGTATTCCACACCTGCTTGACCGTTACGGTCTGTATTTACGTAACCTACTACATCTGCAACTAAATCGTTCTCTGGGTAGAACCGGAGGTATTTTTGAGTTAACTCCAAACCATTGAAGTGCAATGCAGTTACATGAGTAACAGTTGATTCTGGTAGCGCAGAAGCAAGTAAAATGCCACTTTTTTGACTTTGAAAAATTTTCACTAATTCATTAGCATTTTTGTTAAGGATTGGGGCAAGTTTTTGTGCTACTTGTTCATCAGATTGTTTAAACAGTTTTGGATGAGCGTACAGAGTATATACAAGACGGTCACAAGCCAAGATATTATCATTACGATCCACCACCATTCGGCGAGGTATAAAAGGCTGTAAAGTTACCATCTGCTGATTTCGTGCTTTCTCTGTTAGCTTTGCTCCCTGTACAATTTGTAATTTATACAAGTTGATAACCAATCCTAAAATTGCTGCCATTAAAATACACCATACTAAAAAAAGTCTGTGTCTAGTGTTTAGTATTTGGTTTGGTGTATGGGTAGTAATTATTTTCTTTTTATCTTGTCTAAAAACACTCTCTCGCTTTGTAACTGCGGGATTCTGTGAACTCTGTAATTTCACTCTACTTGCTCATGATGATGAACGATATTTATTGACAATATTCACTGAACAGTGAGGCATGATAATTTACCAAAGCCGGAAATGATATTTTAATACCTCATTTTGTATTTTCCTAACGCTACACCTTAAAAGTCTAAAAGTTGGGTAGAATTCGGGTAAAAATCGGGTAGTAAAAGCAAGAATATTGATTAAATTCTAGCTTTTCAATATAATTCACATGAATTAGAGATGAGATAATAGAGCAATCACAGTTTATTTAATGACAATATAGGAATATCTTTTGATTTAGAGAATTTATTGGGTTTAGTGGGTATTTACATAGTCAATAGAAAAGAAAGCTTTTTGAGTGGCAATAAGTTTTTCAAAAATCAAATATAGGACTCATATTTGATTTCTGAAATATACGTAGGGTGCGTTACGCCAAAGGCTAACGCACCAGTTAACGATTTAGGTGCGTTAGGCTACGCCATAACACACCCTACAGATACTTAGATTTTTTCAGAAATCAAATCGCACTCCTATATGAATCCTGATATATAAAACTAAAATCCTCCAAACAAACAATTAAATTTATTTGTTTGGAGATATTTTAGTGCAAAGGAGCTTGAATTTAAGTAGAATTTTAATACCTATTTGTGGAGATTTAAGGCAAAAATATGGTAGAAATCGGGTAGTTATAAAATTTTTGAACTAAGCTTAATATTTGGAAAAATCTTTACTTTGATGCAAGGTCTTGGATAAGATATGGACTCTAAACCGAATGGCACTAAGAAAAGCCCAAAGACTTATTGTATCCTCGTTCCCAGCCTCCAGGCTGGGAACGAGTTCCGAGAGGCTCTGCCTCTTGTCAAGAAAGAGGAGGCTCCGCCTCCGAGAATGGTTTCCCAGCCTCCAGGCTGGGAACCAGTTGGGGCAAGGGCTGTATCTTAACTTAGTGCCATTCGACTCTGAACCATTAATGATTAATTAATTTTTTCTATGAAATGGTCACTGGAAAGGAAATGGATTGCCTCTGGCTTTGGCTTGAGCTTATTATTAATGGGTACAGCTAGTCTGATTTCTTACCAAAATGCTACTCAGTTAATTGAAAGTAGCAATCAAGTGAAGGACACACATGAGGTAATGAAAAATGTTATTGACATCTTCGCTACACTAACCGATGGAGAAGCCGGACGCAGGGGTTATATTCTTTATAGAGAGCAATCAGAACTCAAACGTTACTATCAGGCAATGCAAAGCCTGGATGCCAAAGTCAAAAAGTTGCAGCAACAACTTGCTGATGACTCTTATCAACAGCAGCAAATAACGAAGCTAAAATTCCTCATTGCTCAAAGAGTTCAATTATCTAAACAGTCGATTAACCTCAAAGAAGCAGGTAAATCAAGCTTTGCTATTCAAGCACCTCTAGTTACTCAAAGTAACCAAAACCGTAATCAAATCCGCGAAACGCTTACTCAAATGCAAGCGAGGGAGGAACAGTTACTACAAATCTCGGTCAGACATTCCCAAGATAATATCCGCAACCGGATGTTGATTGAATTCCTCAGTACTTTCTTGAGTTTTGCCATTTTATTAGGCGTTTATGCGTTGCTTTATCAGCAATTAGTAAAGCGCCAAGAAGCAGAAGCTATTCAACAGACTTTAGCTCAAGAAAAAGAACTTAGCGAATTGAAGTTACGCTTTTTTTCAATGGTATCCCATGAATTTCGTACACCATTGAGTATTATATTGGGGTCGGCTCAACTATTGGCTCAAAGTAATCAGCAGTGGACGGAAGAGAAGAAACTTAAAAATCTGTATCGGATTCAATCTTCAGCTAGGTCAATGAACCAGTTACTAACCGATATTTTAACTTTGACTAGGGCAGAAGCTGGGAAATTAGAATTTCATCCAGAACTGATAGATTTGGAAGCATTTTGCATTAATTTGATAGAAGACCTCCAATTTTCTAATCAACAACAGCATACTATTAAATTTATCAGCCAAGGGAACTGTACTCATGCCAAATTAGACGAAAATATACTTTATTCGGTTCTGAGTAACTTACTCTCAAATGCAATTAAATATTCACCTCCAGAGGGAAGTATTTTCTTAATTCTTAGTTGTGAATCATCCGCAATATTTTTCCAAGTTAAAGATAATGGAATAGGAATTCCTGGCGAATTTAAAGAGCATTTATTTGAGCCTTTTCATCGTGCTAATAATGTAGGCAAGATTGTTGGTAGTGGACTAGGACTTGCTGTGGTTAAAAAGTGCTTAGAAATACATCATGGAGAAATTTATGTAGATAGCGAAGTAGGAGGTGGAACAAGTTTTACGATAAAATTTCCCCAACAAGGAACAGTAATAGTCAAGAGTAAATTAAGCAGTCATGATTAAACTTAAATTTTCTTGTTTATAAGGTTTTAATCCTTAATATTTAACAAATTAATTTCGAGAGGAAGATGTCACAAATATACCTGTTAATACAAAAGATAATTATAAATCAATACAGTTCAGATAAGACCAAAACACTTGTAGAGACGGCGATTTATCGCGTCTCGAAAACCCAAAATTGTTGCCAGTAGCCCTAGCGATAGCGGAGTGAAGCGATCGCCGAGTCTTATATCTTGCACCAGGCGCCTAGAAGTCGCGGCTACACGAGACAAAACCTGCCTCCGCAGGTTGAAAAGCCTTGATTTGCGTTAGTCCGCGTAGGCGGACGAGAGTTTGTATAGCCGTGATTTCTAATCGCTAGGGCTAGGTGCAAGATGTGAGGAGTCCGAAGTGATTGCCACTCTGTTTCACTCGCAATGACATATCATAAGTGATTAAGCGGATTTGATACGGGTAGGCGCAAGCCTACGTAATTAAGTTTTGACCATGATAACCGTACAATTACTCTTGCGAGAAATATTCTCGGCAATATTTCCTTGAATCGCTTGTTGCAGTAGACTTTCACGGCTAGCTCCCAGGACAATCACATCACTATTATCAAGTTCTGCGCACTTCAGGACAGCATCAGAAACAGAATTGGCACGAACGGGAGTAGCGATCACTTTACCACTAACTCGGCGTTGGAGAAAGTGAACAGATTTATCTAGTAATGTTGTGTCAGGAATGGAGTTAGTAGGCTGGAAAACCTGACATAGCTTGATTTGAGGTGATGTACTTAAAGAAGCCAGAGCAGGTAATAACTTAATTGCTTGGCTGGAGTTAGGGCCGCCTGCCATTGGCAACAACCAACGGTCAAAGGATCTTTTATCATCTAATTTAGCCAAGATAACATCACAACCTGCCTGTCGAATTATGGTATCCACCACTCGGCTAAAAACTCTACCAGGAGTTGATGTACTGCCTTTCCAGCCCATCAGCACCAAGTCAATGTGTCGTTCTTTGACAGTCTCCAAAATTGCCCCTGCAATATTATGGGCAACTCGGATTTGGGTGTGAACGGGAATCCGCCAATTCTCTCCTAACAGTCTTGCCATGTGGAAAAGATGATGGCTTTTAGCAGTTTCCACTGGTGTTTCAGATGGGATACGGCCAGACGGAACGATAATCACTTGTAGGCATTCTAGTTCGTAATTGCGATCTTTGGCGATCGCAACTGCCATTTCTAGTAAAGTCTCGGCTGTCTGTGGATGTGAAAGTGGTACTAACAACCTTCCTTTGCCTGTAGCTGGAGCGCGAGTTTGGTAAACCACATAAGAAGGTGCTGATTTACGTTCTATTTGTTCGCTATTACCACTCAGTCGCTCTGCTTCTACACGGATAATATCACTACGAGTAATAATTCCTATAAGCTTGCGACCTTCTATAACAGGCAAGCAGCTGAGGTGATAACGATTGAGTATATGCAGTACATGAGCCAGTGTCGCTATGGGAGTTACTGTCACTGGCTCTGGTGTCATAATCTCGCTAATACTCGTATCTCCACCTAACTGTTGCGAAGCAATATTAACTAAATCTTTCTGAGTGATAATACCAACAACTTTACCATTCTCTAAAACTGGGAAGTTGCGATGGTGAGAGTCGGAAAATGCCTGTACTGCTTCATCAGTACTCATTTGGCTAGAGAGAGTTTCCACACGCCGTTGCATCACATCTACGGCACTCAGTTGTGCTAGAAGTCCCTCTGTGCTAGGCTCCTTGGTGATGTGAATCCCTTTCCACTCTAGTAGAAGGTCGTAGAGCGATCGATGGTCAATTTTTTCTGCTACTAAATAGGCAACCACAGACGCAATCATTAGCGGTAGCACCAGATTGAAATCTGTGGTCATCTCAAATACAATGACAACTGCTGTAATTGGTACTTTGGAGACGGCGCTAAAAAAGGCAGCCATGCCGACATGAGCATAGACTGTCGCAGCACTCATTCCCAGTAAACTGTGTTCGACAGCACCCACTAAGTAACCAAGGGCAGCTCCTAAGACTAAGGTGGGAACTAGTAAACCCCCTGGCGCTCCAGAGCCATAGGTAAAAATAATTAGGGTAAACTGAACTAAAAGAGCGATCGCGGCAAACGACCAGTTAGTATTACCCGCAAGCAAAATTTCTCTCAGCCCAGCATGATCGCGAAAGGCAGCAGGTAAAAAGGCGATCGCCACACCACTGACTAACCCCGCGATTCCAATTCGCCAGGATAAACTCACATGTAGCAGGCGGCGGTTAATTGCTAGACTCTCAAGAATACCTTTATTAAATAGAATGCCTAGAAGTCCCGCCAGCACTCCCAAAATCAAGTAGAAAGGGATTTCCTGAGCGAAGAAAGTTGTATCGGGAAGACCTAAATTTAGATGATTTAGATCCAGGTTGTGGCTACCATAGAGCCGGGAGATGACTGAAGCGATGAAAGAAGCCAAAATCGCAGTACCAAGAGTGATACCTGACACATCTTGGAGTAATTCTTCCACTACAAAAAGGACACCGGCAATGGGTGCATTAAAAGCCGCAGCTAAACCAGCCCCGGCTCCAGCGGCGATCAGTTGGCGACGATGCTCTGGTGAAGTCGGTACCCAGTTACTAAGTTGATTTGCCAAAGCTGCCCCAATTTGGACAGTTGGCCCTTCCCGTCCCAAAGGCATTCCCGAACCCAACACTAACGTAGCGCTGATCAACTTCACCAAAGCAATTCGCAGATTTAACGGCATTGGTACGCGAGCCAATACCGCTTTCACTTCAGACATCCCACTACCTGATGCTTCCGGTGCAAAACGCTCTACTAGCCAACCAGCTAAAAGTCCCCCTACTAGTCCAATACCTGGTAGCACCAAGTAGGCAGGCCAAAGGTAAGAAACACGCACTCGCAATGCGCCTGCCCAATCCACTGCCTGTCCTAACAGAACTGCCACTAGCCCAGAAACTAGACCAATCAGGCAAGCTTCTACGAAAGCCAAGCGTCTGGGTCGAAGCATCTGACGGGAAAGCCTCAACCAGAGAATTTTACCCTTGGCTAACATATTTTTAGCAATCACTTGTCATTAATGAAGGTATATAAATGTCTGAAATGTCTTACCGTTCACCCTATTCATAGCGTTTCACAAAAAAATGAAATCAGAATGAAATTTTTCTATGTCTAAAGATAGATACAGCACTTCCGGCAGCTATGAGGTACATCCTCAAATCTGAAAGCTTTGATAGGAGAGGGCAAGGAGAAAAACTGTATTGCATAATAGCCGGAAGCGCTGTACATGCAGTATTAATACAGTGCGTATAATACTTAATACTTAAAAATACCGCTTTAATACAGCCAACTCTAATCATCTGCGTTTGTTTCTTTCATAAACGGAGTAACATCCAAAGGTAATTGAACTGTAAAAGTGCTGCCTTTACCTAATTCACTTTGTACATTTAATTTGCCTTGATATGCTTGAACAATAGCTTGAACAATGGCTAGTCCCAAACCATAACCACCAGTGTTACGAGAGCGATCGCTACTCACCCGATAAAAGCGATCAAAAATTCGAGTCAGTTCGTGTTTCGGGATACCAATGCCTGTATCTTGAACTTTAATTACAGCATTATAGTCGTTGCAGTCTAAGAAAACTGTTACTTCCCCACCTCTAGGTGTATATTGTATTGCATTGACAATTAAATTAGAAAATGATCAGGAATTCCTCCGTCAAATGACTCGCCATCACCGAATGGCGACAATGATGGCTGGTATGGCTGAAAGTGCGATACTTTTGACTTCATTAAAAAGAATTTTGCAAAATCCCTTGACTCTCTAGCCAGCTAGAGAGTCTATGATAAATTCATGAAGTCAGAGATTTCAGACAATCTCAAGCTGTAGCGGTTCGTGTACTTACAGTTATGCCGTCTGAAACAGCAATCAAAGAAGCGTGCTAGTTAAAGCCGTAAAGCATTTGAGCCTTCAAATGCTGATTTTCTTAAATCCATTTTTTTCTTATCTAAGTTCAAGGTTTCTAACGTTATGACACTCCAAATAACAGTTCCTAATATGGCTTGTTCTGCTTGTGGAGACACCATTACTAAAGCAGTTAAGACAGTTGATCCTACTGCTACAGTTCAAGCAGATCCAAAAACAAAAATCGTCTTAGTAGATACAAATGCTTCTGAAACAGTTATTAAAGAAGCAATTACTACTGCTGGCTATTCTGTTACTTAAAAGCTATCGACAAATAAAAGTAGAGCAAGATATAGCCTAAGCCAACCATTTTAAACATCTGAAACCCTTGCAAACAGATAAGGGACTGGGAATTTAATAATGTACCAATCATTTATGATTTTCTGCTTGATATCAATTATCTGACTGGTACTTTATTTTTAGGCTAGTACAAGAAGGCAAAAGTAAAAAGGCAAAAGTAAAAAGAAAGAATGCTTATTTTGTAGGCTTTCTGGCTATTTAAAATGGTTGCTTTCTTTACGCCGTGTCGTACTAGTAGTCCGTCAAGTTTAAATTGAGGGGTATTAATTTAGTTCGTAGTTGCGCTTTAGCGCTAAAGCGCAACTACGAACCCCTCAAAACTAGCTTGACAGACTACTAGTCCCTACCCCTCCTCTTAAGCAAGCTAGGCGCAGCGTCTCGTAGAGAAGCGGGGCATATCCCATTATTTTAACTATGGATACTCTAAGTCTTAAACTTCGGGGCATGAGTTGTGCCTCCTGTGCCAACAACATCGAAGAAGCAATTAGCTCTGTTCCGGGGGTGAATGATTGTAACGTCAACTTTGGCGTTGAACAGGCTACTATTCAATACGATCGCCAGCGCACCAATCTAGAAACAATCCAAGCCGCCATAGATGCTGCTGGATACTCATCTTACCCACTCCAAGAACAAGAAATGATTACGGGAGAAGATGATGCTGAAAAAAACGCCCGTGAAGCAGAATTACGCAGACTTACCCGTAAAATTGTTGTAGGAGCAATCCTCAGCACTTTGATTCTACTAGGGTCAATTTCTGCCATGACAGGGCTAAACCCGCCTGGGATTCGCGCATTATGGTTAGATAATCCGTGGGTACAATTGGTACTAGCAAGCGCTGTTTTGTTCTGGTGCGGTGCAGACTTCTTCAAAAATGCCTGGAAAGCCTTTAAACGTCATACAGCAACGATGGATACCTTGGTTGCGATGGGTACTGGTGCAGCGTATTTTTATTCACTCTTTGCTACTGTTTTTCCCGGATTTTTTACGTCTGCTGGATTGATGCCTGATGTGTATTATGAAGCAGCAGCAGTAATTACCACCTTAATTCTGCTAGGCAGGCTATTTGAGAATCGCGCCAAGGGACAAACTTCTGAAGCTATCCGTAAACTCATCGGTTTGCAAGCCAGAGATGCCAAAGTAATCCGAGATGGGAAAGAAGTTAATGTTCCTATCCAGGAAGTTCAAATTGGTGATGTAATTTTGGTGCGCCCAGGTGAAAAAATTCCGGTTGACGGAGAAGTGATAGAGGGTGCTTCTAACGTTGATGAAGCGATGGTGACTGGTGAGAGTTTGCCAGTCAAAAAGCAACCGGGGGATGAAGTAATTGGAGCCACAATTAACAAAACAGGTAGCTTTCAATTCCGAGCAACCCGCGTTGGTAAAGACACTTTTTTGTCTCAAATCGTCAAAATGGTGCAACAAGCTCAAGGCTCTAAAGCACCAATTCAACGTTTAGCAGATCAAGTAACGGGATGGTTTGTACCAGTAGTTATGGCGATTGCGATCGCAGCCTTCGTTATTTGGTTCAACGTCATGGGCAACTTGACGTTAGCCCTAATCACCACAGTCGGAGTGCTAATTATCGCTTGTCCCTGTGCTTTGGGTTTAGCTACTCCAACTTCAGTCATGGTAGGAACCGGCAAGGGAGCAGAAAATGGTATTTTAATTAAAGGTGCTGAAAGTTTAGAACTCGCTCATAAAATCCAGACCATTGTACTGGATAAAACTGGAACTTTAACACAGGGAAAACCCACTGTTACTGACTTTGTTACAGTTAACGGCACAGCTAATGGCAACGAGTTAAAACTTTTGCAATTGGCAGCATCTCTAGAAAGAAATTCAGAACATCCACTTGCTGAAGCGGTGGTTAGGTATGCCCAATCTCAGCAAGTGGAACTGACAGAGGCTAAGAAATTTGCAGCGATGCCTACGGCAAGCCACTTCGTGGCTAACGCTGGAAGTGGTGTTCAAGGCATTGTTTCCGACCACTTGGTACAAATTGGTACTCAGCGTTGGATGGCAGAATTAAATATCGACACTCACAATCTCCAAGAGGGTAAAGCCTCTCTGGAAGCTGCGGGTAAGACAGCTATTTTAATTGCTGTGGATGGGCAAATTCAAGGCTTGATGGGAATTGCTGATGCACTCAAACCCTCTTCAGTAGCAGTTGTGAGAACGTTACAAAAGTTAGGTTTAGAGGTAGTTATGCTCACAGGGGATAATCGCCAAACAGCAGAAGCGATCGCTAGCGAAGTTGGGATCACACGAGTCTTTGCAGAAGTTCGACCAGACCAAAAAGCGTCTCAAATACAGGCATTGCAAGCAGAGGGGAAAATTGTCGCAATGGTGGGTGATGGCATCAATGATGCGCCAGCACTGGCTCAAGCCAACGTGGGTATTGCCATTGGTACAGGGACAGATGTGGCGATCGCAGCCAGCGATATTACCCTGATCTCTGGAGACTTGCAAGGTATTGTTACTGCAATTCAATTGAGCCGTGCCACCATGCAGAATATCCGCCAAAATCTCTTCTTTGCCTTGATTTACAACGTTGCTGGGATTCCCATTGCTGCTGGAGTTTTGTTTCCGATCTTTGGCTGGTTACTCAACCCAATGATTGCAGGTGGGGCGATGGCTTTTAGTTCCGTTTCTGTTGTGACTAATGCCTTACGCTTGCGTAACTTTAAACCCAAACATATCTCAAGTAATCGTGGAGGAATTTAGCAAATGTTCAACAAAAGTAGTATTTTTGGGAGCATTGCAGCTTTAGCGCTTCTGTTTGGTATTGCGTCAAATGTAGCAATAGCAGAAATGCCAACACATTCATCAGAGCAGACCAATCAATTTCGCCGCATTGAGCAACCACTAGCATTAAAAATTGGTGTTACTTTGGGCGGTTTAGGATTAATTGGATTAGAACTGTGGTGGTTTCTATTGAGTAAAAATAAAGCTGCAAAAGCTAATCTTGGTCAAGGGATACAGGAGTTAACAATTAATGTAGATGGCGGTTATGAACCTGCTCGTGTAATTGTGAAATCTGGTCTACCTGTACGGCTAAATTTCTTTCGTAGCGACCCTAGTAGCTGTTTGGAAAAAGTGTTGTTACCTGATTTTCATATTGCTCAAGATTTGGCTCTCAATCATGTTACTCCCATTGAATTTACACCTCCCCAACCAGGTCAATATCAATTCACCTGTGGAATGAATATGTTTCGTGGTGTGGTAGAAGTCCAGTAGTGAGGTAATAATAAACTTTACCTACTTTTATTTTTCTTTGTTGTTCATTCAACAATTCATGCACTGATTGTCAAACCACAGATAAATATAGACAAACTATCTATATTACAGTTCGGTTCAGTTATCGAAATCATAAGGGGTTTAAACAATTGAAATTTCGTTGACTATAGTGCAATACGGTTCAGTTAAGGCTAGCACTCTTTGTCAAAGTCGTTTTTTTTTTACGAACCACAGAGGCGCAGAGAAGCCAGTGCGTTGGGCGGGTTCCCCGACTTGAAGCAACTGGCGCGACACAGAGAGAGAAGAGAGAGAAGGAAAAAATTAACTGAACTGTATTGAACTGTGGTATTCCCTCAGCGAGGCGATGATTATAGTTATCGACTAACAGCAATCCGTTGCGAGTAGCTACACCAAATAAAGTAATAAAACCAACCATCGAAGCAACGGAAATAATACCACCACTCAACGCCACAGAGATAACCCCACCAATTAATGCCAGTGGCAAGTTAATCATAATCATGACTTCAAAACGGCGATCGCTTTTCAGGGCATCCATGACCGCTAAAGCAGCTTGATTAGTTGCATTCAGAGATTCACCAGGTATGAGAACCATTGAATTAACTAAAGAGCGATCTTGGAACTCTGGCAAAAAGACTTTACCCTTCAAGGCTATTGGCTAAACCAGGATGTTTTCCTGACAAACAAGTTCGCGCTGCTTTAAGGGCAGCGCGAAAATAAATTCGTTTGGAACCATAACCTTGTCATCCTTTATTGGAAGCATAAGCTTACCGTTGCGGCAAAGTTATGGGTAAAGTCACATCTGTAAACCTTTCGGTATTTCAAATTTTAGTGGGGGTGGAGGGACTTGAACCCACACGACCTTTTACGGTCAACGGATTTTCATTCTCCCGCAGCTTTCACTGCTACCTGATGATAATAACCAGATCAGGTTTTGAGAATTGGACTCTCCCTTTACCCTCGACTTAACGTTAGGGTAGCTCCCGTCGGGTCTCTGCACCTTCCGAATAGTTATGAGTTATGAGTTAGGAGTTGAGAGTTTTAAATTTACTCAGTACTCAGCACTCAGAACTTTCTTCGGCTTGGCTCAGGATTGCCATGTCTGTCACCAGATTTAGGTTTCCCTGAGTTTGAGAGCTTCCACTTGAGGGATTTCTCCTTCAAGGCTCAGTTATCTAAGTCCGTAGCGTCTACCATTCCGCCACACCCCCGCAGGTGTTTGGCAACTAGTTATAACTAGTTATTTTGTAGAGGTAGCAAATACCCCCCTCATCTATTCCACCATCAATTGTGTCTTTTGTCCAACTAGATTGAAAATATTTTTCTAGATTGTGCGATCGCTTCCTAAATTTGGAAGTTTTTTTGTTTTCTCGTAATCAATCTGGATAAGTTTTCGATCTTGTCTGACTAGAGCATTTGATTGCTAGTAGACTTTTTATAATAGCATGACATTAGCTTTTTTTATGATGTCCGTTGAATTACCCCCACAATAGAAGTACTCCAGCCCGCCAAAGCTGGCCTTCCCCGCTTGTGGTGAGGGGTTCTGAGGAATTCTGGGGCGGTTATGTTGAAGGCATTATGACTATAGTTCTCTGAGTTTGGCTCTTCAGCCTATGATGGAAAACAGATGCTTAAGACTTGAAACTTATGATTGTCGCCCTGCTGTATCTGATTTTGGCTGGAGCTTACCTTCTGGTAATCCCCATTGCTATCTTGCTGTACCTGAAGCAGCGTTGGTATGTCGCTAGCTCCATTGAGCGGATGTTGATGTACTTTTTGGTGTTTTTCTTCTTTCCGGGTTTGTTGGTTCTATCGCCGTTTGTAAATTTTCGACCCCAACGGCGACAAATTCAAGTTTAACGATATTGGTAGGTCATAACTCTCATGCGACGGATTGACGCTATTGGAATTGGCTTGGGTGTTTTTACTGCCGGTGGCTTGGCATACATAGGATTGCAGCTAGTCGGTTTGGATAATCAGAAAGCTGGTATATGGAGCCAAGTCTTACTAGTCAGTGGGTTAGTTGGCTGGTTAGCCACCTATTTTTTCCGTGCGGTGGGAAAAAAAACGACCTACCACGAACAGAGGGAACAGTATGAGCAAGACTTTCTGCAAAAGCGGCTAGATGAGCTTACTCCCGAAGAATTGGCACGAATTCAAGCCCAAATAGAACAAGAAGAGCAATCTCAGGTGTAAAGTTATCATTGGTCAGTTGTCGTTTGTCCTTTGTTAGTTACGAATTACCAACGACTAATGACCAATGACCAATGATTAATGATTAATGCTAATGACTGCGATTTCTGATTGCTTTGAAACTCTTGGGCGCAATGGTGAGTGCGCTCTGATTCCTTTTATCACTGCTGGCGATCCAGATTTAGAAACAACGGCAAAAGCTTTGCAGGTTCTAGATCGTAGTGGAGCCGACATTATAGAACTGGGCATACCCTACTCCGATCCTTTGGCCGATGGGCCAGTGATTCAAGCGTCTGCTACCCGTGCCTTGCAAAGGGGTACCAAATTGGGGCAGGTGCTAGAAATGCTGCAAGAGATTACTCCCCAATTGCGATCGCCCATTGTCCTATTTACTTATTACAACCCAATTTTGCACCGGGGAATTGACAAATTTCTCCAGGAAATTGCGGCGGCGGGCGTAGCGGGATTGGTAGTACCAGACTTACCGTTAGAAGAAGCAGCAAGCTTGCTGCAACCAGCTAGCGCCATCGGAATTGATCTCACCTTGTTCGTAGCTCCCACCAGTTCAGATGAACGAATAGAAGCGATCGCTCGTTCTTCCCAAGGATTTATTTATTTAATCACTGTGACAGGGGTAACAGGAATGCGATCGCAAGTGGAAAATCGCGTGTCCAATTTACTCAAACAAATTCGTGGTGTTACTGATAAACCTATCGGTGTCGGCTTTGGCATCTCCGAAGCAGCACAAGCCCGTCAGGTAAGGGAATGGGGCGCAGATGCAGTAATCGTGGGTAGTGCTTTTGTGAACCGATTAGCCCAAGGCACCCCAGAAGAAGGACTAAATGCGATCGCCCAATTTTGCCAAAGTCTCAAGACAGCCATCAAAACTACCAAGACCAGCACAGATACTCCTCTTGATTAGAAGGGTAAACTAGATTAAAAAAGTATAATAGTGTAGTTTTTCCATCCTTCCTTGGTAGACAATTTGACCATTATGGTCTTGAATATTAACATCAGATATCATGGTGTAAAAAAACTAGCTGATACAGTCGCTTATAGTTTGAGTATTATGTGAAATCAAGTAGGCAAAATTTATGAATGTGAGTGTGAGAGTGAGTCAGTCACAAATGATTATAGTTACGTCGCAATTGAGGAGCAAAGGCGATGAGTGAGAGTATGGCGTTTATCGGCGGGGTCGCCGTAGCTGGGCTGGCGGCTCTCGTATTGCTCAAAGGAACAAATACCCCTCTACAACCTAACTTTGCTGTTGCTTCGCAAATCCCAGGTGTAGTAGCGCCCCAAGGAATGCAGCCACAAATGTATCCTTACGGGCCTTATGGGCAACCAATGTATCCCGGTCAGATTCAGCCACCGACTGCCCCAAATACTGACCAGCGCTTAGAGGTAGAGAAGCTGAACACGCAAATGCAGTTGGAACGTTTAAAAAGCGACAACGAACAACTGAAGTTGCAAAATCAACAGCTCCAAGGTCAAGTCCAAAATTTCAATACTCAGCAGCAGTGGCAACAAGCCCAGCAGTATAACCAACAAAAAGCAGCAGCATTCCAACCGCAAAATCCTTCTTGGTGGTCTTCACCCATGCTTTGGGCTGTGGGAGGCGCAACTCTCACCATTGGTGGTGGTGTTGTCGTCGCTGGGGTATTGGCTTTATTCTCACCACGGCAGCGTCCAGCCCGGACTGTACAAGTTATTCATCCTTACCAAGGAAATACGCCGCCCTTGGTTCCAGTCCGTCGCGCTGAGTTTCTGCCTGCTTCGCGGATGGAAGCAAGACGAGTTGAAGCCCAAGAATACGACGAAATGCACGGATAGGGAAATCAAACCACAGATAAACACAGATGCACACAGATAATTCGTCAGTGTGCATCTGTGGTTTAACGTATCGCGGAAGTCCCCACCCTCAATGTACTCATAGGGTGGGGATAAGGAGTCGTCAATCTTGTGGCTAGGCAATTTGTCAATGTAATCTTCAATCATTTGAGTCACTGTTTTTTCCTTGAAAGTGGCATGGTTTTTTAGTTTGTTGAAAAAGAGGCAGGGGAGCAGGGAGCTCTTAGCAGGGGAGAAGGAACAGAAAGGGGGATTCGACCCCACCTGAACGAGAACCACTTAATAGAAGTGGGGGACTCAGACCCATGTTCCGCTCCGCTACACGGCAGGAGTCAGGGGTCATTCCCCCCCGCTCCCTGCCCCCTGCCCCCTGCCTCTTCGTTGAAACGCTTTTCTGATATACGAATATGTACTTCCTTTGTTTTCATAAATATGTCTATAGTGTGGATATATCTATGGGAATATATAAATGGTTGTTGACCCACCCACTCGACTCATATAACAAACGGCCACAGTAGCGGTAATACGCTTGCCTAGACTAAGAGCGAGAGAAAGGGGGAAAGACCTCGGTCACTGGTTCGTATGGTTACGCCCTGCGGTAAAAAATAAGCCACACAGGGGTGTACGAAAAAGTAATAAAACTGTCTGCCGAAGGCGGACGGCTGCGCGGGTTCTTCCTGAGAAGATAAAGGTAGCAATACCAGAAACGCTGTGTAAGACCATTATCGGGTTTAGTCCCGAATATCAAGAGTGATATACCCAACGTGGCAACGACGAATGAGACGCGAAACGATGATGGTTGTTATCTTTGAAGCTCCGGCTTCAGCGAAGCAAGCCGGAGTACTTCACAATGATCAACAAAGCTTTTTGCAAGGTTTATTTATTTAATTTCAATTTAGATGATTATCAGCTTAGAGCCAGGGCGAATAGAATTTGCGGCTACACAAACTCTCGTCCGCCTCCACGGACTAAGGAAAAATTGAGTGTTTGAAACCTACGGAGGTGGGTTTTGTCTGTGTAGACGCGGTTTCTAAGCGCCCTTTAAACTCGTAACTGTAACTGTTAAAACCCGCTTTTAGGAGTTTCTATGGCATTAGGACTCTCTTTGGTAGCACGTTGCTTAGTATCAGGAAGTTTCTGTTGGGTACTCTTCTGATTACCTTGATTTTCTAGTTGAGTTAGTGCTTGTTTTGCGAGATTTTCGGCTGCTTGTTTAAATAAAGGTTCTATTTTATTTCGCCAATATTGAGTATTAGGCAACTTTTCTGGATGGTTTTTATAATCTAAAACTTTATCCCATTTACCATCATCTATTGCTTTGTTGATCTCATTAGATAACACCTCCGCCTTAGCCCAATCTTGCTGCCACTGGTTAATCATTTTGCCTGTCTCTTGAATACCAGAAGCAGCATTTGCCGGAATTGATTTTAAAAGTGCGATCGCTCCCACTATATCCCCAGAATCATACTTCTTTTTTGCTTTTTCTATAATACTGGCACTGTTGTCACTAGGTTGCGATCGCTCTGATTTCCCCGCATCGTCAGTTGACCCCTTTGGCTTTTCTGGTAATGGAGTTGTGACATTCCTCAATTTTGGTTGTGGCTTGGGAGTCGGTCGAGTCGCAATCAAGCTACTATCATCTACAATCTTAGTTGCAATACCCTTTTCGCGCAGGCAAGAACCCCATTCTGGATTATTAATTATCACATCTGAGGATGCCCAAGCCAAACGACCAGATTTAAGTTTAACTTCTATCCAACCTCGTTTTGTCCGCTTGCCAGTCACCTCGAAATTGGTGTTATCGGTAACTGTTTGCAAAACATTATCAGAATTTATCGAACTAGGTTCAGAACGAATATTAGAATTTCCGACAACAACAGCCGAGCATTTGTTTGCTAAGGACGTATCCTTACCTGTAAGATTAGCAGCTAAATTTTTGACATTTGGATATACATTTGCTACCAAAGCAGCCGCACCACCCGCCAATAATATGGCAATTAATAGCGGCCATGGGTCAGATTTACTAGAGTCTTTAGGCGCAGGTTTAGCGGGGACAGGATTTGCTGGTGCAACTGCAACCGTTTGCAGCCGAGATACTTGAGGCTGGGATTTGGTTGCTTGGTAGCTGGAATTTTTGGCAGATTCTTGAGGTGTGGAAAGTGCAGGTACAGGATTAATCGCGTCTTTACACGCTTGCAGTGCTTCTGTGGCGTTTTGGTAACGGTCTTTGAAGTGATAACGCACCATCTTCGTCAACACTGCCGCCAATCGAGGGTTCACGGTTACTGAATGCCGCCAGATGATTTCCCCCGTTTCGGGATCTTCTTGCAATTCTGTTGGCTGTAATCCTGTTAATGCTTGAATGGCGATGATGCCAAGGGAATAGATATCGCTGTTGGGACGGGGTTTACCTTGCCCTTGTTCTGTGGGCATATACCCAGGAGTGCCAATAACTACTGTAGCAGAGGGTTGTCCGCCCACTGTTACCATCTGTGTACGCAGTTGCTTCACTGCCCCAAAATCCACTAAAACTAACTTATTATCTGAGGCGCGGCGGATGATATTATCCGGTTTGATGTCGCGGTGAATCACGCCTTGGCAATGGACAAATTCGAGAATCTCTAGAACTTCCTGTAATAGTTGAATTACTTGGCTTTCATTCCAGCGCTTACCAGGTATAAGTTCCTCAGCTAGGGTATGTCCTTCAATATATTCTTGTACTAAATAGAATTCTTGGTTTTCGTCAAAGTACGCTAGCAGCCTGGGTATTTGGTCATGGTTGCCTAGTTTTTCTAAAGTTTCGGCTTCGCTGTTGAACAGACGTTTAGCAGTATCAAAAACTCTGGGGTCAGTTCCGGGTTTAAGATGCTTGACAACGCAGATGGGGTTGCCGGGACGCCGAGTATCTTGGGCAATGTAGGTTTGACCAAATCCTCCCATTGCGAGGACTCGAATTACTTGGTAACGATGGTCTAGTAGCTTGCCTATCATATTCTCTCCCCAGAGTTATTACCTAATTTTCCAGCTGGTAATAAATATCTCCAAATTTTCTTCAATGAAATCCGCTATCTTGAGAAAAGATTTAGATTAAAAACGCAGCTTTTTAATAAACGCAGACTGTTTATTTTTCTTTTAGTGCCCCTGTTTATTACCAATGCCACCTAAAATAACCAACTCAGTTGCATGGCAGCAGGCTGAAATCCTCATGCAACCTGCTTTCATTCGCGTTATCGATAATATCCGCAAGTCCCTTGATGAATCTTCTTGGACGGGAACTTATCACGATGTCCTGATTTGGCCGCCTAGCACCACTGATGAAATCAAAGCATTGGTGACT
Organism: Nostoc sp.; assembly: GCF_036917815.1. Lineage (GTDB taxonomy): Bacteria > Cyanobacteriota > Cyanobacteriia > Cyanobacteriales > Nostocaceae > Nostoc. The sequence continues at coordinate 217,787 of NZ_JBALEK010000061.1, forward strand.
GAGCTATTGCAAGCAATGGAAACTGCAACGCCCCAAGAAGCAGATGAAATCAGAGGAACTCTGGCTCGTCTGCCGATGCCCCATCCAGGATATCATCTACGTTTGCAGCGTCAACAGCAAGAAGCGAGTATCGATTTGTGGGAACTGTGTTATCAAGTGTGTTTTCTTGAATACACCCCACAGGTGGAGGCTGCTGATATTGATACTAGTTTAATTGATGAAGTCGGTGAAGTCGATTGGCTGGGTTTGGATGCTAAGGCAAAGGAGTTGGTTGAAGAGGCGTTTGCTAAATTACCAGAAAGTTGAAGCCCTCAGAATAGAATTCTGGGGCTATACGAACAAAACCCAACGGCTTGGGCTAATGAGGTAACATGAAGCATTTTCAGCCTATCTGGAATGGGGCAGTGGTCTATCGCCTATCTGATTCTTTGCAATGGTTTCCAATTATCCAAGGATGCTCGAATAGCAGTTACTTCATTCAAGTATTCATTCAGCTTGACTTTTTGAACATTAAGAGTTTCACGAATTTGTTCAGCTTCGGCTTCTCTCGTCTCCCGTTCTTTCAACAAGCGGTCAAACTCATCTTGAAATCTTTTGATGTAGTCATTGATCTGTTGCTCCGCATTCTTAAAGTCGTCTAAAACTTGCTTGTGAATGATTCGTTGTAGAACTACTTGACTTCCTGATACCTGAGTGTCTATTTTCTGCTTGATTAGCTTGGTTGTTTCGCGCAAATCAACTTCGTAAAAAGAACGTTTATCTTCAACTTGAATAGTAGCTTGATATGGAACTTCCTCTGTGGAAGTTTTATCACCTTTACATAGGCTACCTGATTTTTCGGTTTTAGGTTCTGATCGGTACTTGGTTTCCGTTTCAGTCCTTGTAAAGACTTCTACCTGATGTTTAACTTGTGCATCTATTCCTTTAAATTCAAACGTGGGAAACTGAATAGAATTGATATTTAGTTTAACCTGTAAGGATTCTCCAATATATTTAGATAGTTCATTAGATATTTGTTGAATATCTGTTTGGATTTCCCTAACTAACTGTTCTCTAATTAAAGTTCCATTTCTGACAAGCTGATCTTGTGTATCTATCCACCAATTTTGAATAAGTGGACTACAAAACTCATTGATAGTACGACCAATCTCTTGAGCCTCTTTTTCAGTATCTACTCTAATTTTGTATGGATCAGCAATTTTAAACTGAGTAGAACGGTGGCTATTAAATTGTGCTGGATTAACTTTACTTAATACTTCTACTAAAGGACGCTGCACTCCAAAAGAGAATGCAAAACCACCAAAGATAGGAATAGCATTAGGTACTGTCATACCCATACTTATATTATTACTGGGAATGTTTGCCTGTGGAAGCAGTTCAGTGATATCTGGAGTGTTAGATTTAGAGTATTCGGCAGAACTAGACTTTGCAATTTGATCAATTTCCTCTTGTATCTTGTTCTTAGCACCACTAGCAAATGAGATCATCGCTTCGCTAAATTGAGTGGTTAATATCTTTTCTTGTGTCTTTACTGATTCATTTACATTTCTCACCTTTTTTTTAGCTGATTCAGCTCTAATATGATATTCTTCTACCTTATTTTTAAGTGAATGCATTTCAAGTTCCCAACCATTAATCTGCAAATTAAGAGAATCTTCCGATGCTTTAGCCATTTTCTCAATTTTTAGCAAAACATCACTCAAAAGATTCCAACCTGCATTTTGAGTAATGGTTTGAATCACTGTTTCTTGAATAGTAAGTAAGCCACTATCTTTTAATGCTTGCGGCGCAATTTTATGTGGTGCAGGTATAATTTGATTACCTTCTTCATCTTCTATAGCATACCTGGCACTGAAAAACTTTTTGAAGTCTTTTATTTGACTGTCTGTTGCCTTACCTTGTTGAATTAATTTCGCCAAAACTCCTTGTCTAGAACTCGCAGGATAGATAATTGGATTTGAGAAACCAAAGCTAGTTAACTCTCGTTTCAAGTCTTCTATAACATCAGAAATTTCTCTGTCTTTTTCTGTTTTCTGATCTACTTTGTTAAGTATGAAGTAAATTTTACCTGTATTCTCGGATAAAATTTCTTTACGATTTTCTATAATGTCCTTAAACAAATCTGAAATAGCATTATCTTTGTAAGAGGCATAATTTAAAACAAATAGAATTGCATTGCAAGTTCGCAGCGCCTCCAGAGCAGTTTGTTTCAGTGCTGTGTTGAAATTGCCAGACTCCCATTCATTCGGGCCAGGAGTGTCAACCAAAGTGAAACCAGCTAAGGAAGAAAGTTTGCTAATAGCTTCAATAGAATGTTCTATCTCAAAGCGTATAGTTTTATCAGGATTGCCTTTCTCTCGAATCTCACGGGTACGCATCAGAAATTTTTGCTGAATCTCTCCAGCTTCACCCTCAGTAATAACAAGAGGTAGTCTTTGTCCATCTCGATATTCCAGAAGTCTGGGAATTTGCCCGGATGGAATATGTCGGACATCTGTACGGCATATTGTACATGCTGCTGTCTCACTTGCCAGAACATCAGCACCAATCACGGCATTCAAAAAGGTACTTTTACCAGCTTTCATCGCTGCAATTACAGCCACTTGATACTTCTGCTCTTTCAATGCGTGTAGGGCTTTGTTGATCTCATCCTCAACATTCTGCAAACTTTTTGTATCGTCTCCTTCGCTGAGACGGCCTTGGCGAATTTCCTGAAGATACTGTAAAAGACCTGTACCAGCATTATAAATGCTGTCATGCGCTGCTTGAAACTGTTCAGAGGACATAATTATGTGAGAAAAAGATTAGCTAAAGCACGTACAGCTTAAACTACTAATGAAAAAATTTGCTTCAGTGATTACACTGCCACACTAAAGGCGATCGCACCTTATACCTTTAGCCACAAACACATTAAAGTTGAAAAAACAGCAAAATGGAAGAATAGATAAATTGAAGAACAAAAAATGCCTCATCAGATAAACTACAGCGAAGCTTGCAACAATTTTGACAAAATTTACGAAGAGGCAATTCAAAGCCGTGAACCTATAGTTATTAATCGTGAAGGTGCTGAAAGTGTAGCCGTAATTCCTACTGCGGAACTTAATAGCATCATAGAGACAGCGTATTTGTTTCAATCAACTGAAAATGCAGCACGTCTTTTAGCAGCCATAGAACGTGCGAAAGACCGTACATTTCAGCCTCGAACCATAGACGATTTGCGCCAGGAGTTTGGTCTTGTCGAAGAAGAGTAAAAAATCCAACTCGGACAATCCACAGTCTGAATCTTCCCAAGACGAGATTTCAGAACGTGACCTGGTATTCGACTCCCAATTTCTCGAAGACCTTACCTACTGGGTAGAGACAAATAAAAAAATTGCAACCCGCCTACTATCTCTAGTTGAGGAAATCAGGCGCAATCCTTTCATTGGAACTGGAAAACCTGAAAAATTGAAATATCAGGATGCAAACCTATGGTCGCGCCGACTAACTGAAGCTGACCGCATTGTTTATATGGTTAGTGATAATCGAATTGATTTTCTTCAGGCTCGATACCATTATAATGATCGCTGATTTCATGATTAAGTGATGTAAACAAGCTGGGGTGGAAAAAGAGTGATGCCTACGGCGTTTAAGCGGCACCTATTTCTACCTGAAGTGTCTTAATTTGAGGAAGAACAGTAGCTAGTGGTGGTTCAAAATGTAGTGACAAAGCTTCCTCAAGATTAGCCAATGCCTCAGTTTCAGTCTCACCCTGGCTAGCAATATCAATTTCCAAGCACTGTGCCACAAACCAGTTACCTTCCTGCCATACACTTGCAGTAAAAGTTCGTTTCATAAGTTTTTATTGTTCGGTGCTTTCTTTTGATTTGATTATACGCTAGAAGAAAATCGGAGATGCATTGAAGCCGCAAACCCTTATTTGCTAAGATTTTCAGTGCGACAACATTGAAACAGGGCAACTTCTGATCACCATGCCAACATCTACACTTGACGATCAAGACGCAGCAGCTATCGAAGCCGCCAGAGTTGGGGTTGCAATATGCGATCGCACCGCCTGGGGACGCATCAAAGTATCTGGCGACGATCGCCTCAATTTCTTACACAACCAAAGTACTAACAACTTCCAAATACTCAAGCCAGGACAAGGTTGTGATACAGTTTTTGTGACTTCCACAGCCAGAACAATTGATTTAGCAACCGCCTACGTTCGAGAAGATGCGGTAATTCTGCTGGTTTCACCTAACCGCCGCCAGTTTCTCATGGAATGGCTGGATAAATATATTTTTTCTGCCGACAAGGTGAAATTATCTGATATTACCCAATACACCAACACCTTCAGCCTCATTGGCCCAGAAAGTGACGCTGTTTTAGAAAAGTTGGGTATTGGCGAACTCATCGGCCAACCTTACGGTAGTCACAAAGTATATACAATCGCTCCGGCTGAAGGAGTGCGGATTGCTGTGGGTAGTGGGTTAGCGGCTCCCGGATACACTTTTACTTTCCCTTATACTGACAAAGAAACGGTGTGGAATAAATTGTTAGAAGCTGGGGCGGTAGAGATGAGCGATCGCGCTTGGGATGCTTTGCGAATCTTACAAGGCCGCCCCGCCCCAGATGCGGAACTTACAGATGATTACAATCCTCTGGAAGTTGGTTTGTGGCAAACAATTTCTTTTACTAAAGGTTGCTATATTGGGCAAGAAACCATTGCTCGGTTAAATACATATAAAGGTGTAAAACAACACCTTTTGGGTATTCGCCTCAGTGCGCCTGTGGAAGTGGGAAGTGCGATCGCTCTTGGAGATGAAAAGATCGGCAAACTTACCAGTTATACAGAAACGGCTGATGGTTACTTTGGACTAGGTTACATCCGCACCAAAGCTGGTGGTGTAGGCTTAAAAGTCCAAGTGGGAGAAACTGAAGGTGAAATAGTCGAAATCCCCTTTGTTTCTCACGATTACCCATAAGCAATTCAAATCAAAATATCTTCCTCTTTATCCCGCATGCCGTAACAAAATTCATCTACCCAAGAAGCTAGACTACGGGCATTACTGGTTGGTAAATTCACTTTGCTTTTAACGTCTTGTGGTTGAATATTCGGATGTTTGCCGTTGCTTTTAACCTCAGTAGTAATTGCTAGCGATCGCACTGGTTTGCCGTTGCTGTTAATCTCGGTGGTAATTGCCAACAATGCGCCTAAAGGGAGTCGCGCAGATGGCGATTGCATTGGTTTGCTGTTGCTAGAAACCTCAGTAGCTAATGCTAGAGATGGCATAGTTTTAGTTTTGGCTTTGCTGTTAACTTCAGTGGTCATTGTCAGTAATGTTCCTGAAGAGAGGCGTTCAAGGGGCGTTTGTACTGGTTTGTGTTCCCTTAGTAAACTGGAGGGTATCTTGGCTGAGTGTGAAGTTATTACGGGAGTATCTGGAGCAATTTTAGTGCCAAATACAACTAACAGCTTAGGTTTCTGTGTCTGAGCTACCTCAGTAGTTGCCGTAAATGATGGCACTGATTGGTCAGAGTCTGGCAAGTTCGAGTGAGGTGCAATCTTGCTAGCAGTTACAAACGATGACATAAGTTTATCCTCACAATGCTTCTGATATGCCGACTCGCTTGCAGCCATAGAATGCTCTGATTTTATTAAACGTAACTCTTCATCAGGATTGAAGTTGAGGCCTAAAGCGGCGACTATTTTATCTGGATTGTTATTCAGATCCAGCATAAAAGAAAGTGTTTCATCAAACTGGGGTTCCAAAACAGACAGTGTTGCCAAAATAAAACCGGACAAAGGACGGCGCAAACCATCATAAGTGCCCCAAATTCGCATTTTTACCAGCCAGGGAATATTTTGCTCGTAGTAACTCAGCCACTTGTGTTTCAAGGATTGACGCAGCAGTTGGATATTCATTGGATGCCTCGCTTCAGTCAACAAGATTGCAGACATTGACATTGAAAATTTAGTTTGATTTCTGGGGATGAAACCGATAATAGAGCATCTGTTGGACTCTTTGACCACCTAGCAAATGATTTTCTATCAGTAGAGATACCTCATCGGGTTGAACGCTACTATACCAAACCATATCGGGTAATACCAGCACCATCGGTCCATTGCCACATTGTCCCAAACAGCTGCTAGCCATTACCGTTACGCCAGGGATTGGCAAAGCTGCAAAAGCTGCTAAAACCTTGACTGCACCTTGCTTTTTACAGGTGCGATTTTGACAAACCCTCACACATTTAGCAGAAGAGGGTTGGTCTATTATCGGGAAGTTTGATGGTTGAGTAATGTTTGACATTTGTTGCTTGTAAGTACTAACCCATGACTAAGTACAGCTTTGCCTAAGTTCGTAGTGAAATAATCAGACAAACTTTGCGCTCCTCTGCTTTTACAGCTATTTTCAGGTAAATGAACCACAAATAGACCTCTCTCCTACGTTCGCGTAGCGGCACGAAGTGCGGAGAGAGGCTTTGATTTTCTCCCCTTCCCTTGTAGGGAAGGGGCTGGGTGTTAGGTCTCATAATTGTGGTCTAAATACATGAAATGTCAAATTTTTGACTATTTATAATATAGGAAATTTAGTCTGCGTATAGCGGTTCCCATTCAGATGCAGTACAACGTTACATAACGAGGTGTAGGGGCACGGCATTGCCATGCCCCTACGGGTGTACCTCACGTAAACGATAACTGCTATAGGTTTTGGCTAAAAAATATAAATGTGTAGGTTGGGTTTCGCTATTGTTCAACCCAACCAACGAATCTACGAATCTAATTTCCCCGCGTAGCCTCCTCAATGGTAGAAATTTTCACCGCAAAGTTGATGATATCTTGTCCAGTCTGGAGATTTTTTGCTTCACCATTATTCAGAGCCACAATATAAGGGTCGCCACCAATTACGCCAACAATGGGGCTACCGGAAGAACCCGCAGCAGTGGCGCAATCATGTAATAAAAAACCATCTTTTTCTCCGACAATACTGCATCCTGCCTGATAACTTGCCGTCCATCCCGGCCCGGCACTGAAATATTTTTGATAATTGTCGTTAGGAAAATCTCCAGAATAGCCAACGAAAAAGAAATCTTTTTCCTTGCGAACCAGCGTAGCAGAAGGTATCGATTTCCATCCCAAATAACCATATTTGCGACCTAGAGGCTGGTTAATTTTCAGAATTGCCCAATCATTAGGACTAAGATCCTTACTTTCCTTGAAATCTGTTCCATAATAAACTTCTTTGGTTTCCGCTATGTCTTGGTAATGGCCATCGATGACGTTAGGCATAAACTCGATTTTTGTGCTTAATTTGCCTGTTTCGGGGTCAATAGCACAGTGAGCATTAGTCAAAACCAGATTAGCAGCAATTAACGTTCCCGTGCAGTAATAACCACTGCCATCGCCTGTAGTTCCTTTGATTCGACCAATTGCCGACCAAGGATATTTATGGCTCAACATCGGGGTACGGTTATCTATTCCTGTAGGAATGCCTCTAGAGTCGCTTTCCTCAGGTTTGGCACCCCGTCCCAAACCAGGAGGGATAAAAGGTTTGCCATCACCTTCTAGCTTGAGTTTTTGGGAACTGATGAATTTGGGTGTAATGCTTTGGTGTGGTTTTACCTGTGTTTCTGCTTGAACTGATGACCAATAGCTAAAAGTTGTGAAAATCAGAAATCCGGTCAACAACAGGGCAAAAAATTTTCTATTCATTGCTATTAAGACTCCGTAATAACGTTAAAAGGGCGGTTAGAAACCGCGCGCCAGGTGCTTCAAGTCGGCGGAGCCGCCCAACGCACTGGCTTGTCTACACAGGCAAAACCCACCTCCGTGGGTTAAGAACTCTTGATTTTGTATTAGTCCACGGAGGTGGACTTTGTTTGTGTAGCCGCGAATTCCATTCGCCAAGGCTTAAGTTGACACCAATGTTCATGAATTGCCCCTACCGTGTGTAGTTTTGCGTAAGTCCTATGGGGATTGCTACTCCCCGGCTCATCTCCACTCGCCTTGCAACGTGAAAGCTGCCCAATAGTATGGGTTTCGCCAGTTTGATTGCTGCCACAATTTGAGTTGTGCTTGACGCAGGGCAGTTATGGGAGATGCTTTTTGCTGCAACATCGCTGTGTAAAACTGGGGCATCAATTGTGATGTTGCGGTGTCATTGACTTGCCACAAAGACACCACAGCACTTTTTGCCCCTGCATACATCAATCCTCGTGTCAAGCCTACTAATCCTTCACCTTGGACATCTTTACCTAAACCCGTTTCGCAAGCACTCAGCACAACTAAATCTGCACCCAAATCCAAGTTAAAAATGTCACGCAGCCGTAAGATACTTGGAAGATTAGGTTTGCCTTGTTTGTTTATCTGAGAAAGTACGATTCCTGAGGATTCTGGGTTGATTGGGTCAGCAAAACCGTGTGTTGCAAAGAGGATGAATCTATATTGTTTGAGTTTTGAACTAGTTGCTAGATTGTAATTGGCATCAAAATCAAAAGCGTGTAAGCTTTCCGAGACTGGTACAAGTTTTAATATTTGTTCGGCTTCTGTGCGCGTACCTGGTAGCCGTCCCCATCCTGCACGGTTAAGATTTCTCGCGGATTGTTGGAGACTAGACTGTTCGAGGTTGAGTTCGGGGCCAAGAGTTGGGGGTTTACCTGTGAATCGGTCGTCATCAACCGCAAATACCGGGTCAGCAAGAACAGCTAGGATTTCGGGTGCAGCTTGGCGTTTGTTCAAGTCTTCCCTATGGGTGGCGATCGCGGTGACGGAGGGTAGATTTACAATTTCGTGGTTAACTAGAAGGGGTTGATAATTAGATTTCCCCGTCTGCGGCGACTTTTCAAGTTGAGAGATTTGATTTGGTTCTGATAATGCTGTAAAGGGAATTTCTTCCAATGCACCATCTGCGACAATTACCAAACGCTTTTTCCCCAACTTTCCGGAAACGGGCGCAAGGATCAGCTGGCTAAGTTCAGTTGCAGCTTGGCTAGTTTCTTGAAAATCTTTGGCTTTTTGCTCTGGGGGTAAGTTCTGGCAGTCAATACCTGGTTTTTGACATTTTCTCAATACTTCCTTGAACTTTCCTGCCGATGTTTCTATGGCTTCACGTCCAGGGAGTTCGTAGCTATTGATGGAATTAGGAGTGACAGCCCAAAGATAGCTGCGTTCTTTACCCAAAGAATATTGCAATAGCAGGGTGTCGGAATCGAGTTGTTGCTGAATTTGAGGTAATTTCAGAGGTTCGGGATATTTCAGTGCTGCATATTTCGGGCTACTTGTACGGATTTTGGTTTGCAGTTCTTGGTATTGGCTACGGAGGTCGGCAATTTCCTTATCGAGGTTTTGGATTGCGGTTGTGGGTGCTTTTTTATTCAGTAACTCTTGACGCAGTTGATCTCTAGCATCAAGTTGCTGCTCTAAGTTTTGTTCTTCTGCTAGTAATTGGGGGTCAACGCCTTTACGGATTTTGGCATTGGCTTCTGTTAAGAGTTCTAAAAGAACCCTGGCACGCGATCGCTCGCTAATGTGCAGTGCCAAAGCGTCGTATCCTTTAGATGGGTCTTTTTTGTGCAACTGCATCAGCAGGTCGATGTACAACTGATAATAATCCTGTACAGTGGCAAAATAGGAAGTACGCAGTTCTTGACTATCAATTTTGGTGCGTAAATCTTCAACGATTTCAATAGCTGCTTGAATATATGTTTGAGCTTGTTGGAGGTTGCCGCGATCGCGTTCTACGAAAGCCATGTTATAGAGGGTGGTGGCTTCCCCTCTCCTGTCCCCCACTGCACGGCTTATGGGTAAAGCTTGGTTGTAGTATTTGAGCGCTTCTTGCTTTTCTCCTAAATCGTTGTAGACAGCGCCAATATTGCTGAGGGTGACAGCTTCTCCTCCCCTGTCCCCCACTGCACGGCTTATGAGTAAAGCTTGGTTGTAGTATTTGAGCGCTTCTTGCTTTTCTCCTAATGAGGAGTAGACTAAGGCAAGATTATTGAGTGTGGCGGCTTCCCCTCCCTTGTCACCCACTGCACGGCGTATGGGTAAAGCTTGGTTGAAGTATTTGAGCGCTTCTTGCTTTTCTCCTAAATCGTTGTAGACAGCGCCAATATTGTTGAGTGTGACAGCTTCCCCTGTTCTGTCTCCCACTGCATGATGTATGGGTAAAGCTTGGTTGAAGTATTTGAGTGCTTCTTGCTTTTCTCCTAAATCGTTGTAGACAGCGCCAATATTGTTGAGAGTGTCGGCTTCCCCTGTTCTGTCCCCCACCGCATGACGTATGGGTAAAGCTTGGTTGTAGTATTTGAGCGCTTCTTGCTTTTCTCCTAAATCGTTGTAGACAGCGCCAATATTGCTGAGGGTTCTGGCTTCCTCTCTCCTGTCTCCCACTGCATGATGTATGGGTAAAGCTTGGTTGTAGTATTTGAGCGCTTCTTGCTTTTCTCCTAAATCGTTGTAGACAGTGCCAATATTGTTGAGGGTGATAGCTTCCACTCTTCTGTCCCCCACTGCATGGCTTATGGGTAAAGCTTGGTTGAAGTATTTGAGCGCTTCTTGCTTTTCTCCTAAATCAGCATAGACAGTGCCAATATTGTTGAGGGTGATAGCTTCCCCTCTTCTGTCCCCCACTGCACGGCTTATGAGTAAAGCTTGGTTGTCGTATTTGAGCGCTTCTTGCTTTTCTCCTAAATCAGCATAGACTCTGCCAATATTGTGGAGATTTGTGGCTTCCCCTTCCCTGTCCCCTACTGCATGGCTTATGGGTAAAGCTTGGTTGTAGTATTTGAGCGCTTCTTGCTTTTCTCCTAAATCGTCGTAGACTCTACCAATATAGTTGAGGGTTCTGGCTTCCCAGCCTTTATCATCAACTTGTTGCCAAAGCTTCAGCGCTTCTTGCCATTTTGCGATCGCCTGTCGCAGTGATTCTGCTGTACCTTGTTGAGCAAGCTGCATCCCCTCTTGATAAACCCGTTCCGCAGCAGCGCGAGTTGCATCTTGTGACGTTGTTCCTGGCTGTTGTGCTATCTGCAACGGTGTACCTCTCGATGTTGCCCCCACTGCATCAGATAGCAAAACCATACTCAACAGCAAAGTTAAACTGTTACGGGTAAATTTTGTTAGCAAGCACCAAAAAACCCACTGAGACTTTACACTCCCCATCATTGTTTAGCCTCAATCTGTGATTATTAACAACCCTATTCCTGCCGAACCCAGTCCCTAATATTAATAAATTATTTAATTGTCATCAGGGATATTGCTGAAACTTTGCTGAAACTTTAAGTTTATTTTATGGGTGCGGTCAAAGTTTACGGTTCTGGTTTCTGTTTTTGCAACGAACTCCCTCAGCAAACCCTGATTTTTTCCTTCTTGCGCTTCCTCCTAGAAGATAAGCCAACAGAAAAAGTATATATATCTACGTCCCAGCTAGATGCCACAAATAAAAGGTTAAAGATCCCGCTTCCATTCCTCTCCCCGTTGGCGTTAGCCTGCCGTTAGGCTAGGGTCGAGAAGCTTTAAAACCCCCCTTCCCTGACGTGAGTTCGACAAGTCTTATTTGACCAAGCCCCGAAGGGGCGGGAACAGGGAAGAGGGAACTCTTAACAGTGCAAGAATTAGCTCCGTTCGCGCAGCGTCTTTGCCAGGAGAAGATTTAGGGTACAGAGCAACTAAATTTATTTATGAAAGAAATAAAAACATTTTTTAAGGGGACGCGTAGCGCAAGAAAAAATACGTCCTTGTACAAATCCCCTAATTTTAATTATGGGGATTTCCCTGTTCCCTGTTGCCCGTTCCCTGTTCCCTTTTAATTTTGACTTTTGACTTCCCCGTTCGCGTAGCGTCTCCAAGAGTTGGGGCTGACCTCTCCCCCAGCCCCTCTCCGACACGGAGAGGGGAGCAAAAAGCTGAATTTTTCGTTGCTCCTCCCTTTCCGTTTCCCAGAGGGAGGCTGGGAGGGAGAGGTTCATCGAACTCACGTTTCCCTGGTAGGGAAGGTGGGTTAGGTCCAATACGGTTCAGTTAAGGCTAGCACTCTTTGTCAAAGTCGTTTTTTTTACGAACCACAGAGGCGCAGAGAAGCCAGTGCGTTGGGCGGGTTCCCCGACTTGAAGCAACTGGCGCGACACAGAGAGAGAAGAGGGAGAAGGAAAAAATTGCTTAACTGAACTGTATTGGGGTTAGGTCTGCGTATAATTGTGTGGTCTCTAAATCTTTTCTGGAGATGCCCAATTCCCCATAACTAATCTATTGAAAGTCCTTTTGAGGCTAGCCATTCCGGGTTGAATATGCGCGACTGATAACGAGAACCACTATCACATAAGATGGTGACAATGGTATGTCCTGGTCCCAACTGCTTCGCTAGGGCAACAGCAGCCCCAACATTAATACCCGTTGAACCGCCCATTAATAGCCCATCTTTCCTCAGCAGTTGGTAAACTACCCGCAAAGCTTCTTTGTCATCTATTTGGATAGCATCATCAGCAGGTGCGCCTTCCATATTGGCTGTGACACGACTATTACCTATGCCTTCGGTGATGGAATTTCCTTGTATGTTAATTTTACCGGTTTTGACATAGCTATAAAGTCCACTACCCAGAGGATCGGCAACAACACATTTAATCGCCGGATTTTGTTCTTTTAAGTACAATGCCACGCCAGCAAAAGTACCACCAGTACCAATTGCAGCTGTCCATGCATCTATTTTACCATCTGTCTGCGTCCAAATTTCTGGCCCTGTGGTTTCGTAGTGGGCGCGGCGGTTGGCTAAGTTATCAAACTGATTCGCCCAAATAGCATTTTCTAATTCAGCAGCCACTCTGCCAGATAGTTTGACATAGTTGTTCGGGTCTTTGTAGGGTACAGCAGGGATGGGACGAACTTCTGCCCCTAGTGCTGTCAGTGCATCTATTTTTTCTTGTGACTGAGTATCGGGAATAATAATTAGGCATTTGTAGCCTTTGGCGTTGCAAATATGTGCTAGTCCAATGCCAGTATTACCAGCCGTTCCCTCGACAACGGTACCACCAGGTTTGAGTAGACCTTTCTCTTCTGCGTCTTCGATAATGTAAAGTGCGGCGCGGTCTTTGACGGAACCGCCAGGATTGAGGAATTCTGCTTTACCAAGGATTTCGCACCCTGTTTCTTCACTGAAGCTGTTTAAGCGAATCAGGGGTGTGTTGCCAATAGCGCCAACGAAGCCGTTTTTAATATCCATTTTGATTTTACCTGTGTGAGTATATATAAAAATTTTGGCTTATAGCGGTGGCATGATTTACAGATAATTTGCTTAAAATTTTATGATGGCGTCAGAGGTTGTTTGAAAAGTCGTAAAGTATACTAGAAACCCCTCTCCAAACCTCTCCCCGTTGGCGTCAGCCTGTCGTCAGACAAGGGTCGAGAGGCTTTGAAACCCCCATTCCCTCGTAGGGAAGGGGGGCTAGGGGGGTTAGGTTTCCGAGGCTTTGATGTGACGAAAAATACTTTTCAAACAACCTCTCAGGCTCAAGGTAAAGTGCGATCGCTTCACGAATATTTTCTAAGGCTTCTTGCTCTGTTTCTCCTGCTGAGACACAACCTGGTAACTCTGGGCACCAAACAGCCCAGTCACCTGTTTCTGAATCTGGTTCAAGAATTACACGCCATTTCATTTGTTATCACCACACTTTATTCAAATTCAGCACAAACCCAGATAATACCGATTCACCGCTAACAGTCGCGGGATTTTCTAGACATTCCTCTAATACACCAGGACGATAAATATAGACTCGGCGATGCTTGCGATCAATTAACAAGCCTAGCTGTACTCCTGGCTCCCTCATATATTCTTCCATTTTCTCCTTCAAAGGTTTGAGGTTATCAGAAGGCGAGCGCAGTTCAACTACAAAATCTGGACAAATGGGGGCAAACCTTTGCTGTTGTTTTGGTGAGAGAGCATTCCACCGTTCTAGTTTAATCCAGCAAGCATCTGGCGATCGCTCTGCACCTGTTGATAGCTTAAATCCTGTGCTGGAGTCAAAACAAATACCTGTACTATCTTTTTCTGCCCAAACTCCTAGCTGTAAGGCAACGTTGAAGTTACGATTACCTGTCTCTGAACCAGTAGGGGACATAATTGATATTTCTCCAAATTGATTCCGCTCAATGCGTAAGTCATGATTCACCTGGCAAAAGTCAAAAAACTGCTCGTCTGTCATTTGCATTGAGGGAGGAATTTGCACAACTAAAGGGGATGAAAGCATGATGATTTCCTCTAGGTTTTGCTGTCTACCCGACTGGCTTGTATAGCGGTTCCCATTCAGATGCGGTACAACATTATATCGCTAGGTGTAGGGGCACGGCAGTGCCGTGCCCTTACGGGTGTACCTAACTAGGTCGAGAAACGCTATATTTCTTATTCTCTCCCAAATCATTGTTGCTGTTTAATTCAGCAAGCATTAACTGGGGATTCTACAGATGATTTAAGACTTAGATATTAGATATTCATTTGCTTCTACCAAACTTTACTCATATTCAGCACAAACCCAGATAATACCGATTCACCGCTAACAGTCGCGGGATTTTCCAGACATTCCTCTAATACACCAGGACGATAAATATAGACTCGGCGATGCTTGCGATCAATTAACAAGCCTAGCTGTACTCCTGGCTCTTTCATATATTCTTCCATTTTCTCCTTTAAGGGTTTGACGTTATCAGAAGGCGATCGCAGTTCAACTACAAAATCTGGACAAATGGGGGCAAACCTTTGCTGTTGTTCTGGCGAGAGAGCATTCCACCGTTCTAGTTTAATCCAGCAAGCATCTGGCGAGCGCTCTGCACCTGTTGATAGCTTAAATCCTGTGCTGGAGTCAAAACAAATACCTGTCCCGTCTTTTTCTGTCCAAACATACAACTGACCAGCTAGGTTAAAATTACGATTACCCGTCTCTGAACCAGTGGGGGACATAATTGATATTTCTCCAAATTGATTCCGCTCAATGCGTAAGTCACGATTCACCTGGCAAAAGTCAAAAAACTGCTCGTCTGTCATTTGCATTGAGGGAGGAATTTGCACAACTAAAGGGGATGAAAACATGATGATTTCCTCTAGGTTTTGCTGTCTACCCGACTGGCTTGTATTTCTTATTTTGACGCAACTCACTAACTAAATAGCTGCTCTGACTTTTCACGGTATATAGAAAACCCTCTCTCTAAATCTCTCTCCTTTTAGGAGAGAGACTTTGAATTTTCCCCCTTCCCTCTCTTCGAGACGCTGCGCGAACGTAGGGAAGGGGGTTAGGGGGTTAGGTTTTTCGTGGCTTTTCCACAGAATAGCTCTTGAGATTTAAAGATAATAGCGGTAATAGTCGTTTTTGTTACAAATTTCTGGAAAACGAGTGCATTTTATGGTATCTGACTTCCGGCTTCAGTTTTGCAGGGGATGAAAATTAAGATAGTAATTTTACTGGGGTTAAAAAATATTGATGTAAGTTAGTATACTGCATGACGAACGAGTGAATGCTGACATCATTTCATTGTCTTAGATGGGGTGGACACCGATGACATCTGAAAGCAATCGCCAAAAAGAACTTGATCGCCGGGAACGTTTACTACGAGAACGAGAAGTTGAATTGCGACTCCGGGAAATGGAAACTAACATCCATACTACCGATGCAGCTTTTCATCAAACTGTCAAGCATCAGCCAGAAAATTCCCCGAAACCTTGGATGAAAAAAGTGATTCTGGGTGGGAAGCTGTTTGTTCTTGGTGTGGCAGCGCTGGTTGCAGTGAAAATAGCTTCAGTGCTGGCTGGGTTTATGATTGTTGCGGCGCTGGGGTGGATGTCTTACAAATTATTTTTGGAATCTAAAAAACCCAATCTTTAATAAAGGTATAACTATGACGACTGATCAAGTAGTAAATGACAGATTTATCCAAGATTTAGAGCGTGTTGCTCAAGTGCGATCGGAGATTTCTGTCTGTTTAAGTAAACTTGCTGAAACAATTAATCAAGCTGAGTTGGTTGGAGATTCTTCATCAGGGAAACTAAGTTTAGAGCGAGATATTGAAGATATTACTGTAGCTAGTAAAAACCTCCGTCAAGGTGTATTTCGCCTTTTAGTTTTGGGCGACATGAAACGGGGAAAAAGTACGTTTCTCAATGCCTTAATTGGTGAAAACTTATTACCGAGCGATGTTAACCCTTGTACCGCAGTCTTAACAGTTTTACGCTATGGAGCAGAAAAGAAAGTTACCATTCATTTTAATGATGGTAAAAGTCCACAACAGCTAGATTTTCAGAAATTTAAATATAAATATACCATTGATCCGGCTGAAGCAAAAAAACTAGAGCAGGAGAAAAAACAAGCATTTCCCGATGTGGATTATGCAGTAGTTGAATATCCCTTAACGCTACTAGAAAAGGGAATAGAAATTGTCGATAGTCCAGGGTTAAATGATACAGAAGCGCGAAACGAATTATCTTTGGGTTATGTAAATAATTGCCATGCAATTTTGTTTGTGATGAGAGCTTCTCAACCTTGTACCTTGGGTGAGCGTCGCTACCTAGAAAATTATATCAAAGGTCGAGGATTGACGGTTTTCTTCTTAGTTAATGCTTGGGATCAGGTACGGGAATCATTGATTGATCCTGATGATGTCGAAGAATTAAAAGCATCTGAGAATAGATTACGGCAAGTATTTAACGCGAATTTAGCAGAATATTGTTCTGTAGAGGGTCAAAATATTTATGACGAACGGGTGTTTGAGCTTTCGTCAATTCAAGCACTCAGAAGACGATTGAAAAATCCCCAAGCTGATTTAGAGGGGACTGGCTTTCCGAAATTTATGGAAGCCCTTAATACTTTTCTTACCAGAGAACGTGCGATCGCAGAACTCCGTCAAGTCAGAACTTTAGCAAGACTTGCCTGCAATCATACCCGCGAAGCAGTAGCTAGACGCATACCATTACTTGATCAAGATGTAGATGAATTAAAAAAACGGATTGATTCAGTAGAACCAGAGTTTAATAAACTCACGGGTATTCGAGATGAATTTCAAAAAGAAATTATCAATACCAGAGACACTCAAGCAAGAACGATTTCCGAATCTTTTCGCAGCTACGTTTTAAACTTAGGTAATACCTTTGAAAACGACTTCTTACGCTATCAGCCAGAATTAAATTTGTTTGATTTTCTCAGTAGTGGTAAACGAGAAGCATTTAACACCGCACTGCAAAAAGCCTTTGAGCAATATATCACTGACAAATCTGCTGCTTGGACATTAACTGCTGAAAAAGATATCAATGCAGCTTTTAAAGAACTTTCTCGTAGTGCTGCACAATATGGCGCGTCTTATAGTCAAGTCACAGATCAAATAACAGAAAAGCTCACAGGACAAGATGTAAAGGTAAATACGACTACGACTGCTGAAGAAGATAACTCTCCTAGCTGGGCAAAATGGGCTATGGGATTGTTATCACTGTCTAAGGGAAATCTTGCTGGTTTCGCACTAGCCGGGGCTGGATTTGATTGGAAAAATATCTTGTTAAACTACTTCACTGTAATCGGCATTGGTGGGATAATTTCAGCAGTGACAGGTATTTTACTTGGACCTATCGGGTTTGCACTGCTCGGTTTGGGAGTAGGGTTTTTGCAAGCAGATCAAGCTCGTAAAGAGTTAGTTAAAACTGCTAAAAAAGAGTTAGTTAAACATCTACCCCAAATCGCCCATGAGCAATCTCAGGTTGTATATAGTGCTGTGAAAGAGTGTTTTGATTCTTATGAAAGAGAAGTGAGCAAACGAATTAACGATGATATTGTATCTCGTAAATCTGAATTAGATAATCTAGTCAAACAGAAACAAACCCGCGAAATAAATCGTGAGGGTGAGTTCAATCGATTAAAAAAATTACAGGAAGATGTAATAGCTCAGTTGCAAAAAATTGAGGCAGCATATAGCAATTTATTAGCTTACTATAGTTGATAAATCTCGTTATTCTCGTTCCCAGCTTATAGCTGGGAATGCCTACTTGGAGGGCTGCCGCCTCCCATAACCATAAGAAAGTGAGGCGGAGCCTCAATGATTTGCATTCCCAGCCTGTAGCCTGGGAACCGAGGAAGATAGGAGAACTATGCAACAACAGTATGAAGGTTATAAGGATTTAGCAGATTCTCTGAAGTCTGCATCTGCATTACTACATTTAGAGCGCAAATCGCAACTACATCAAGATATAATTGCCATCTGCAATCATCTCCTTAATCCTAGCTTTCGGATTGCGGTATTTGGCCCTTTTAATCATGGAAAGTCTACCCTATTGAATGCCATGTTGGGGAATCGTACCTTACCGATTGATTTAATTCCCACCACAGGCGCAGCAATTACTGTTAAGTATGGCTCTGATGTGCGAACTCGTATCATGTTGGTAGATGGTACAGAAATCTATCGCAGTGGTACAGAAGTTTTACAGCAATTTGCCATTCTTGATGGCAATAGACAAATGCGAAAGGATGTCGCATTTGTGGAAGTTTTTTGTCCCCATCCATTTTTGGAAACGGGTGTAGAATTTCTAGACTTACCGGGAACAAATGATCGAGATGAACAAGATAATTTAGTCAGAGAAAAACTTTTAAGTGCAGATTTAGTTATCCAATTATTAGATGCACGCAAGTTAATGACTTTAGGTGAACGGGAAAATTTACGAGATTGGCTATTAGATCGCGGGATTAAAACAGTTATTTTTGTTGCCAATTTTATTAACTTACTCGAACCCGACGAACAAAAACAAATTCAAAATCGCCTGGTATTTGTTGCAGAAAGCTTTCGAGCCGAATTACCTCCAGGTTTTAGTAATTTATATCGCGTTGATGCCTTACCTGCCTTAAGAGCCAGATTAAAAGGCGATGTTGCGGCTGCCAATAGTAGCGGTTTAGTAGCTTTTGAAACTGCTTTGCAAAATATTGTCGGGATTTTGCAACCAAATCGTGGTAGTGTGCGTTTGCCAAGAGTGCAAGCGATCGCTTCTCAAACCCAATTCTCATTAAAAGCTAAAATTTACTCCATTGCTATTGAAATAAAATCCTTTGATGATAAAGAAAATAGTAAAATTGAAATTAAACAAAAAGCAGCCAATTTAATTTATAAAGGTTTTAGTACTAGTGTGGGAGAGTTACGTGATTGGCTAACATTACCCAAGTTACTCACAAAATATCAAGCTGACGCGGCAGTTGCATTGGCAGAAAATAACTTTAAAAATTGGCAAATAAATACTCTTAAAAAAGACCTGACTCAATTGCAGTTTGCGGTGGTGAAATGGCTTTATCAAGCTTACGAATTTTTTCAAGAAGAACGACCACAAGATTTATTAATTCCCTTTCCTAGCGAACCACAAGTAATACTACCCTCAAAGCCCAGTAATACTGATGATTTGAGTGAACCGGGTTCCATCGCTGTTGGTGGTGGTATTGGTTGGTTGTTAGCCGGACCAGTAGGTGCTGCTGTCGTCGGGAGTATTTCTTATCTGTTAAATAAGAATATCCAAAAACAAGACGATCAATTAGCAAAGGAATCTTATCATCAGGAAGTTGCTAAACTTTGTATAACTGCAATTGAAGATTATTTATCTTGCTTCAGCAGTCAAGGGTTATCCATTTTGAATGAATATGAACAGAAAGCTGAGAAAGTAATTTGCTTTGAATTTAGTCAAGAACCGCTAGAAATTACTAATAAACGTGAACATTTGCAGCAATTACAAAACGCTTTTAATCAGTTGCTACGACAGTTAGAAAAAGTCAAAATCGTCTCAAATCATCAATATTATCAAGAAATACCCAAATCTAACAACACTAATAGAAAATATTCGCCACAGCCAAAGAGAGTTCAAACTTCCCCTGAAAAAGATACTGGTGTTAAGCGACAACAGGAAAATACTGCTAAGAATACTGGGACAAGGGTAGAATCTGTTTCTGCACCACCACCAAAAGCTTCTCCCTCTCCACGGAAAGAAGAGGTGGAGGCGAAATTTCGTGATTGGGAACTCAATGAGGAAATAGCGCGAATGAAAGCAGAGATGCGTAGCCCTAAGGCTTGTCGTCAGACATCGCCTGGTTCTCAAACTGGTAAACAGCAAAATACAACTCAAAGCAATAAAGCACCCAGTCAACCCAAAATCCAGACGGAAAAAGATAAAATCACTCGCGCCTACAGCATTTTAGGATTGCAAACTAATGCTTCTTTGGCTGAGGTAAAGCAAGCTTATCGAACTTTAGTAAAAAAATGGCATCCAGATTTGTTTGTGAATCAGCCACAACTGCTAAAACAAGCACAAGAAAAAATGCACTTAATTAATGAAGCTTACACAATTTTGAGTGATAAATGAACAATCATATCCCCAACTTTTCAAATAATCGGGGATCTTGAGATTTCATCCTAATTTCATTTCTGGCTGTAAAGCTAAGAAGTAAATATATAGGAATATGATTTGATTTCTGAAAAAATCTAAGTAGTATGTAGGGTGTGTTATGGCGTAGCCTAACGCACCCAAAACTTGAAGGTGGTGCGTTAGCCTTTGGCGTAACGCACCCTACGTATATTTCAATAATCAAATATGAGTCCTATAGAATTAAGAAACTGTTAGGTGAAATTTATGCAACTGCTATCTTTGAGGAATGGTTTTTTGGCGTTAACCCTGAGTGCGGCTTCAGCCGGTGGGTTAATCACAGCCTGTACCAATACTGCTTCCCAAAACCAAAGCCAAGCCCCAAACACAACCGCTACCAATACTAGGGATAACCAACAGATGAACCACCGTAGTGGTATGAATCACAGTATGGGAATGGATTTAGGCCCAGCCGATGTTAACTTTGATTTACGGTTTATCGATGCTATGATACCGCACCATCAAGGGGCTGTGGAAATGGCTAAAGAAGCGCAGCAGAAATCAAAACGTCCTGAAATCAAAAACCTAGCAGACAATATCATCAAATCGCAGAACCAAGAAATCACTCAGATGAAACAGTGGCGACAAGCTTGGTATCCCAAGGCGGGAGATAAACCAATGGCTTATGATAGTCAAATGGGGCATACGATGGAAATGTCATCTGAGCAAATGCAAGCCATGATGATGAGTCAAAACTTAGGTGCAGCCGATCCTAACTTTGATTTACGTTTTATCAATGCGATGATTCCTCACCATGAAGGGGCTGTAACAATGGCAAAAGATGTGTTAAGTAAGTCTAAGCGCCCTGAAATCAAGCGATTAGCCCAAGAAATTATTAACGCACAAAATACAGAGATTAAGCAAATGCAGCAGTGGCGAAAAACCTGGTATAACAAGTGATAAGCTAATGGGCATTTAATTTGCATAATCAAGGCGCTCATGTTGCCCACCCCACAAGATGTTGAAAAATTTTTAATATGCAAATTAGATGTGTTTTAGCTTAGTAATTAGTAATTAGTAATTAAGACATAGGATAAACCTTAATATCGGCTCGCCAATATTTGCTCTAAGTAGAGAGGCGTAAATAATTAAAGGTTTGTAGTGTACCCCTTTGGGGATCTTGCTAGGCGTAGCGTCTCGCAGAGAGGACTAAAATCCTGACTACAAAATAATATCAAGATTTTTTACAATAATTGTTCGTTTGAAAACCCAGTCCCCAGTCCCTTTTACGATTTTGAAAATTGCGGTGAGATATCAGGTTGTTCTATGGGAATTTCGATCGCAAACTCTGCTCCTTTGCCAACAGATGAGGTATAAGTAATATTGCCTCGGTGTTTTTGGACAACAATCTGATAGCTAATGGATAATCCTAGTCCACTACCTTTGCCTACAGGTTTTGTGGTAAAAAATGGGTCAAATAAACGCGATCGCAACGACTCTTCAATACCAAGACCATTATCAGCGATCGCAATTTTGACCATATCTAAGTTTATCACTTCTGTATGAATCTGAATTTGGGGAGTAGGGAGTAGGGAGTGGGGAGTAGAAAATTGATTCTCTACTCCCCACTCGCCATTACCCCTGATCTCCAGAGGGGACCCCACACTCCCCACTCTCTCTTCTATTGCATCAATAGCATTATTCAACAGATGCATAAATACTTGATTTAGTTCACTCGCATAACAAGTGACTAGGGGCAAGTTCCCATAATCTTTCACTACAACAATTGCCGGACGATCGACTGCTTCCCTGAGTCGATGTTGTAACATCACCAAAGTATTTTCAATGTCTTCATGGATATTTACCTGTTTCATCTCTGCTTCATCATGCCGAGAGAAGTGTTGTAGCGCCAGTACAATTTCCCGAATGCGATCAGATCCCCTATACATTGCACTTATCAGGTTTTGTAGATCCTCAATCATAAAATTCAGGTCTATATCTTGGGCTATTTCCTGAATTTTCGGTGTGGGTTTGGGATATTCCTGTTGATAGACCTTAATCATATTCACTAGGTCTTGGACATATTGACCAGCATATTGGAGATTCCCATAAATAAAACTGATCGGGTTATTAATCTCATGAGCCAGCCCAGCCACTAACTGTCCCAGCGCCACCATCTTTTCATTCTGAATTTGTTGAACTTGAGAGGCTTGCAAGTTGTAAAGTGCCTGTTGGAGTAGAAAGTTTTTTTCTTCGAGTTGAACTTGAAGCAAACGTAAATTAATCTGATTTTCAATTCGCAACACCACCTCTGCCCCATGAAAAGGTTTTGCAATATAATCTACACCACCAACATCAAAGGCTTTTACCTTATCTAGAACATCATCTAGGGCACTAATAAAAATTACTGGGATTTCACAAGTTCTATCGTCAGCTTTCAGTTGTTGGCAAACTTCATAGCCATCCATCCCTGGCATATTGATATCCAGCAAAATCACATCGGGCAAAACCATTTTACATGCAGTTAGCGCCATTTTACCGTTTAGGGCTTTGCGAACTTCAAAACCTTGTGCAGTCAGCATCGCCGATAAAAGCCGCAAATTATCTGGGGTGTCATCGACCACCAAAACATTTCTTTTATGATGGTTAGTTTGGTTAAAATGCATTATTATCAAGAGCTATGGGTATAGACATCTCCAAAAATTAATTATACGTTGTCAAAAATCCTTGGCATGCACAATTTATCGTCAATTCAAGGGTTTAAGACCCCAACCATTACACGTAGTATCAGTTGAGTTGGGGTTTAAATCCCCGACTCCAACTGTCTTTAATTTTGAAGTAATGAGTAATAAGTAATGAGTCATGGGTATTACTCATTACTCATTTATTTAAAAATTGTGCATAGGTCATTTTTACTAAATTCCTAATGAAATTTTTACCAGGTGTTATTTGATAGCTACCATTGAGGTGCTGCGGCAAGCAACTTAAGAACCAGTTGTTGTTCTATAGGTTGAGAAAACAGATATCCCTGAGCAAAATTACAGTTTAAACTTCTTAATTGGGCTAACTGTTCTTCTGTTTCGACACCTTCAGCGATCGCACTCATGCCCATTGAGTTGGCAATGCTAATCATTGCTGGTACTAACCCCATATTCTCTTTGTTCTCCTGCATTCGCTTGACGAAAGATTGATCAATTTTCAGGGCATCGAAAGGAAAACTATGCAGATAACTCAATGATGAATATCCTGTACCAAAATCATCCATAATCAACTTGATTTTTCGCTGCTTTAGTTGTTCAAGAATTATTTTAATTGCATAAATATTTTCCATAATTACACTTTCTGTAATCTCTAATTCTAAGTACTCAGGATTTATTTTATTTTCATAAATTATTTGGTCAATTTGTTCTACCAAATTGGTCTGTAAAAATAACCTAGCACTCAAATTGACACTAATAGTTAGAGGTTCTGGTGTCACTGGATGATGTTGCCAGACGCTTAATTGATGACAAGCTGACTGTAATACCCAAGTATTAATGGCATTAATCAAACCTGTTTCTTCGGCGATCGGAATAAATTCTATGGGAGAAACTAGACCACGAATTGGATGTCGCCAACGCACCAAGGCTTCAAATCCACAAATTCTGCCTGTAGTCAGCGAAATAATTGGCTGATAGTAAACAAGGAATTCTCGCCTTTGAATAGCCCTTCGCAAGTCATTTTCTAACTCTAAAAGCTGAATAGCTTCCTGATGCATCGCCGGATTAAAAACGTGATATTTGCCTCTTCCTTGAGCCTTAGCCCGATACATTGCCGTATCAGCATCCCGCAGCAAATACTCTGGGCGTTCGTAATCTTTATTCCCCCAACTAATACCAATACTGGCATTCATAAATACTTCATATCTTGACAGTTTAAAAGTAACTGATAGCTGTTGTATAATCTGTTGAGCAACTTCAATTGCTATGTTGATATCTGTAATATTTTCTATGAGAATTCCAAATTCGTCACCGCCTAATCGTGCTAGAGTATCAATAGGTACAAGACATGATTGCAGGCGACGACCGATGGCTATCAGCAATTCATCTCCCACCGAATGACCAAGGGAATCATTGACAACTTTGAAGCGATCGCAGTCCAAAAAAAGTACCGCAAACTGATAACTAGATTCTTGTTTAGCCCGATTGAGAGCATATTCTAGTCGCCTGATAAACAAAACTCGGTTTGGCAATCCAGTCAGTGAATCATGCAGCGCTATATCTAGTAGTTTACTTTGCAATTTCTGGCGGGAATTGATTTCTTCTTGGAGTTCCTCTAGAGCTTTTTCTAGATCCAAAGTTCGCTCTTTTACCCGATCTTCTAGTTCAACATTTAGTTTCAATATTTCTAATTGTGCCGATCTCAATGCCAGTTGATTTTTCACGCGCACTAAAACTTCTTGAAACTCAAAAGGTTTGGTGATGTAGTCTACACCACCCACCTTAAAGGCTTTAACCTTGTCCAAAACATCATCTAAAGCGCTAATAAAAATCACCGGAATATCGGCTGTTAGCTCCCAAGCTTTAAAGGTCTGACAAATTCC
Source organism: Nostoc sp. (assembly GCF_036917815.1). GTDB lineage: Bacteria > Cyanobacteriota > Cyanobacteriia > Cyanobacteriales > Nostocaceae > Nostoc. Next base: position 242,708 of record NZ_JBALEK010000061.1, read on the forward strand.
ATAGCCATCTACTTCTGGCATCATAATATCGAGTAGAATCAAATCCGGTAATACTGTCTGAGTTGCTGTCAGCGCCATTTGCCAGTTTAAGGCTTTACGAACGTTATACCCTTCCCTTGTTAATATGGACGATAGAACCCGGAGGTTGTCGGCCATATCGTCAATAATCAAAATATCTTTTTTATCAGGGTCTAAATGCTCGTAATTCATTTTACGTTTGTTTTAGTCAATTCCATGATTTTCTCAAACTGGTAGTTATTTGCTAAATTCCTGAGAGCTTGGAAAACTTGACCATTATCTGATGGAATTTGCTTGAGTAACTCTAAAATCAATTCATCGCTACAGCTGGCTGCGGCATAGTGGATCTTTTCGAGCCACGGAGGTGACATTTGTGATAAAAGGCTCACGAGTTCGGCAACACTGATAAACATCTGTGTTGTAGGTTGATCGACAACTGCACCTTTTGTAGTTTCTACTTGGTTGGTATACTTTAAATCCAGATGTTGGCTGAGTTTTTCCAATAATACTTCCTGTGTGAATGGCTTGCGAATAAAATCATCGCAGCCAATGGATAAAATTTTCTGGCGTTCTTCCTCAAAGGCGCTAGCAGTTAGGGCAATAATGATCGTGTGTGTATTGGAGCAATCTGGCGTTGCTCCAGACAATTCGCAAGGGGGAGCCAAGGCTGTTGGTATCCACTTTGCAAAGGCGGATGCACCAGAAGCATCATTTCCCATGACACCAGTTGCTTCTAGTGAGGGAGAAGCTTTGCGTAGAACTTTAAGAACCTCGCAGTCGCCTGAATCGGGTAATCCTTGAGTAAGGTTCTGGCTCGGCGATGACGCTAGTTGTTTCAATTTTGGGAACCTGCACAACGTATTGGCTGCCCCATACCCTATTTGTTTAGCTTTAATCATTCTTGTGGCTTCGTAGCCATCCATAACCGGCATTCGCATATCCATAAAAATCAAGTGTGGTTGCCAAGATTCCCAATTAGCGATCGCTTCACTACCATCAGTAGCTTCCATGACTTCAAAGCCTAGAGATGTGAGAATTTTGACTAGCAACAGACGGCTTTCTTTAGAGTCGTCAACTACTAAGATACGGTATACTTTCTCAATCGGTGCTAAACCTCTAATTTGGGATTTAATTTTGTTTGTCGGCATTTCTATAGGACAAGTTAGAGCAATCTGAACATCAAAGGCAAATGTGCTACCAACACCAGGCATACTGCTGACAGTAATATCTCCTCCCATCAGTTGCACGTATTTGCGGCTAATGGCTAAACCCAATCCCGTGCCTTGTTGTGATTTTCTGCCGATTTCAGTTTGCTCAAAAGCGTCAAATAGCAAGTCAATTTCTTGTGGGGCAATACCACAGCCGGTGTCTTGTACCTCGAAGATTAGGGATTGGGAATTAGGGATTGGAGATTGGGTTGAAGAGGCAGAAGGGCAGGGAGCAGGGGGTAAGGGGGAGAATGAATAATTGCCTCTTTCGCCCCTGCTCCCCAATCCCCAGCGATGCACTGAGCTTGTCGAAGTGTCCCCAGCGATGCACTGAGCTTGTCGAAGTGTCCCCAGTCTCACCCGTAACGTCACGCTCCCCGTATCAGTAAATTTGATGGCATTTTCCAAGAGGTTGATCAAGACTTGATACAGTTTATGTTCGTCTGTTTCTATGTAATTAGGAATGTCTTGTGTATATTCAAACAGCAATTCTAAATTTCTTGATGCGGCACGCAAGTGCAACATCTCTTCTAAGTTCTTCAAAAGATGAATTAAGTCAAAGCTACTGCGATTTAATGTGATTCTGCCAGCTTCGATTTTGGACATTTCTAGAATGTCGTTAATTAAGTTGAGTAGATGTTCGCCAGCACGATTAATAATTGCCAAGTTTTCTTGATGTTCGTTGGATAGTGAATAATCTCGGCTCATCATTTGGCTAAAACCAAGAATTGCATTCAGTGGGGTACGTAGTTCGTGGCTCATATTAGCGAGGAATTCGCTTTTGGCGCGGTTGGCGGCGGCGCTGCGTGCGGCTTCCCGAACAGCTGCTTGTTGTTCCTGTGCAGCGATTTCTTGCGATTTAATCAGTTCTTCTTGGGTGGTTTGCAGTTCCTCGATCACTTGCTGGAATTCTTCAGTACGTTTTTTTACTTTAGCCTCTAAGGTGCGATTGTATTCTGCTAATAAATTTTCTGTTTGTTTGCGTTGGCTGATATCAAAAAATGTGGCAATCGCAAAAGCCAGATTTCCCGATTCATCATCAATTGGCTTTCCTAAAACCTCAATGGGAGTAATCTTGCCACAACAGCGAATTTCCATATCATCAACCCTGGTGTTTTCCCCTTGCAATGCTCTCAAAATCGGCAGGCGATCGCTAGGGTAAAGTTGATCTGTCCCGGCCAGGTAAGCTTGATATACCTCTGATAATTTTTTGGTGCAAACTTCTGCCATTGCTCCTTGACCAAGAATTTCCTGCCCAATTTGATTTGTATAATAAGGTTTACCTGCCGCATCGACGATCAATACACCTACCGGCATGGCTTCTAAAAACTGAGTAAGCTGACTCTGATTGTGAGATAGCGCCTCATTTAAGACTTGCATCTCGCCATTCTTTGCTGACAAAACACTGAAGGATGCTTGGAGTTGCTTTGCCATAGTTTCAAATGACTTGGCTAGTTCTCCCAGTTCATCGGAACGCTGAATTTCTGGTGTTTGCTCCCATTCACCTTGAGCAATTTTCTTCGCTGATGCGTTTAATTGTAAAATCGGCTTAATTACCCAACGAGCCGTCAAAATCCCAATTCTTGTAGCTACTAAAAAAGCAATTATGCAAAGCAAAATAGTAATGCGGGTGTTGGCGTTAATTTGCTCCATAAATTCGCCTTCGGGAATCACCGCCACAATTAGCCAATCTAAACCCAGTTCGTCCTTCCAGCTTTTTACCTGCACAAAATAACGCATTCCATCGGCGGTAAAAATTAGCTGTTTCTTCCCCACAACAGACTGAAGACTGCCAAAGTGTTTGATTAAAGACTGTGTTGTGAGTCTAATTAAAGAATTTTGACTATCTAATGCTGATCGACGTTTTCCTTTGCCATTAACGATGGTATATGGTGGATTGCTAGTAGAAGAAGCCACTATTAACCCAGAACGCTCTAAAATAAAAGTTTTACCCGAACGCTCGACATTTAATTTAGCTAAAAAGTTGCTGATTTGTGACAATATCAAATCGATACCAATCACCCCAACAAGTTTGTGAGTTTTATCGTAAACAGGATAGCTGGAAGATATGGATAAAATTTCTGGTTTATCTTCCCATTGATAAATTTGACTCCAGACGGGTTTGCCTATTTTGATTGCATCTGCATACCACGCTTCTGCACGAGGATTATAATTTTTGACTTGCTGTAACTGGCGGCGATTGCCTTTCTGGTCTGTATTGTAAACATAAAGTTTTCCGATGCCATGCTTTTCGGTAACTTCATTAATTAAGAGCGTGCCATTATCTAAACGTTCAATGCCGATAAATTCACCTTTGGGGTTGGCAAAGTTGTTATAGCCAACATCAAAAACCTGCATTTGTTTCCAAAAGTAATTTCCGGTGGTTTTAAAGTCTGAAAGGTTGAGTAAACCTAACTCAATCGCATCTAAATTGATTTGATTGATTTGCTTTGGGTTTGTTAAATAGTCATCAAGATGCTGCTCAATGCGATCGCAGATTTCACTTTCTAATTGACTAGCAAGCTTATTTACCGCTTTTTGGCCGTTTTGATACGAAAGATAGCCCACAAGCCCCATCGCCCCACAAATTTGCAATATAAAGGGCACGATCAGAACATATTTCAGGGGCATCTTGGCATAAACTTTGCCAACTAACTGATTAATAGATTTGGCGGGCTGAAGTTTGGATAACATTGTTGTTTAATTCTTCACCAGCATATAGTAGGTGTATTTTTGCCCTATCAGCTACACTCGATCTCTATATAATTACGGAATAAATTCGCTTGGGTCGTGATATATTTTGTATAAAAAAAGAACCATGAGTTCATTGTATACCTGTTTAACTGGCTAAGTTCCTCCAATGCTTAACTTTCAAACTTTGCTTAGGCGTAGCCGGTTGTAAACATCGCCTATATCGGGGGAGTAAGCCATCGCAGCTGAATTTGCTTAGTTTTATCTGCCAATATGTCAACAGATTTTCTCTGAATGAACTGAAATTTAACCGATAAGCTCCAGTATGGCATTATAAAACCCCGGTCGCCATTAGCACCCAAGCCTAAATTGAATTTTTAATTGCTGATGTCTTAATTATCCGGTCTGAAAACCTCTGGACTTGTACAAAAACTTATCTTTAACTACAACAATTTTAAAATTGTCATACAAATACACAGTAAAAACAAAAAAAATCCCCAAAAATTTACTTAGGATTTTTTATTCTAAATAAATATTAATTTTATTGTGGAAGTATGTCAACCTCATCGCCAAGTTGTAAAACTTTTTCGGCTGATGATGGAGGTAATTGGGTATTGACACTCAATCTGTAAAAGTGATTAAAAGGCGATGAAGCAACCCAATTTGGCATAGTTGCTTGTCGCTGGGTTGCAAAGATTTTTTGAAAGTTTGGGTAAGCTTCCCCTAAGCAAGAATCGCGTGTTGGGACTATACAACGCTGACATGGGTTAACCCCAAAAAATTGCACATCTCCTACTTGAAAGGAGACTAAATCACCTTGTTCACTAAATAGCCGATCTTCCCAAAATGCTGGGATACCCCCAATCTCGATGTTGGCACGCATCCGACGGCGCATTTCATCTACACTTAAACCGGGAAACCAAGAAGCTACTTCTACCAAAGTTGCCGTACTAATTACCGTTGGGCCAAGTGAGTGTGTATCGTCAGGAAAACCCATCAGAGAGTTTTGCTTCAATGTGACAGCAAACTCAAAAAAATCACTTAAAATTGCTTCTAATGCTTGCCGTTCCTCATCCAGATGAAAAATTTGTTGTGAGTCACCACCTGGGATTTGCAAAGAAATAATTCTATTTAAGACGGCAAATTGCGCCCTTAATAAATGGATTTTAGGATGACGCTTGCCATTGACAAATCTACCCTGTTCGTCAAAAATTGCAAACTCGCGGTCATATTGTAGTGCGCCACTGGCAAGGACTCTAGCGTTCTCAACTTCAACACCATCCAGTGACTTAACTGGATACAGCAAAATCTTTGCTAGATAAGGCATCATAGCAATTTTGGATTTGAGATTTGGGATTTGGGATTAAACATTGGTGATTTAAGTAAGTGGGTATGAATAATTAAAGGTTTGTACTAAGTAGACATCTCCGAAAAAGATTTAGATACCACAAATTTCCACCCAGACCTAACCCCCCTTCCCCCCTTCCCTACGAGGGAAGGGGGGTTTTAAAGCCTCTCGACCTTTCGGGGAGAGGTTTGGAGAGGGGTCTTTTTTCTTTTCTGGAGATGTCTAATTGTTCCGCCATATCTAAAATTTGTATAACTCTTGTAGGGTAGGCATCTTGCTCGCTCAAATTATGCAAGTTAAATATGGAACAGCTTACGAGCCAATTTAATGAATTTTACATTGCTTAACATAGCCTGATTTATTCTTGTCCACTTACTTACCGAACAAGGCAAAAGTAAAAAGTAAAAAGGCACTCATCAAGAAAAAGAAAAATGGTTTGAGAGCAACTAAATTTATTTATGGAATGAAATAAAAACATTTATAACGATAGCGCCGGCGGCAAGCGAGTCATCGAGCGTCGTGGCGCAGCGCGTTCGCATGATTGCGTCTCGTAGAGAGAAATAAGGTGTCATTATTAAATCCCCTCAATTTATTTATGGGGATTATCTTTTTACTTTTTACTTTTTACTTCTTACCACTCCCCCATCTAAAATATAAAATTCCTTTGTAAATTAATTCAATTGATCGATGATTGTTAATTAGGGATATAGTGGCGATTTATCTATTCCTCCAATATGACTTAGAGGCCAGAAGCGAACTACAGCAAGTCCAATAAGATTTTGGCGGGGGACAACACCCCAGCAGCGTCCATCGTAACTGCTGTTACGATTGTCACCCAGTACTAAGTATGAATCGGCTGGTATAGTCTGGGGTTTTGCCAAAAAAGGTGCCTGTGGCGCTGATTGGCAAACATCAATGACTGTAGTCTGCCCAGAGCTGAGGTAATTACCCTCTGAGAGGGGTTTGTTGTTGATGTAGACTTTGCCATCCTGAAGTTGTATTTTTTCTCCAGGTAAGCCAATTATACGTTTAATAAAAGCATCCTTAAATTGTTGCTTTTGTAGCTCTTCTGTAGGTGAAAATACTACTATATCTCCCCTCTGCGGGTTAGCAAATTTATACTTCAACTTATCGACAATGATTTTGTCTGCCTCCCACTGGTTTGGCGTACCATGCAGAGTTGGTTCCATAGCGCCAGAGGGAATCCAACGAGCTTCGACAAACTTAATATAAACAAGAATATAGAGACCAATTAACCCTGAGACTAATACACTACTGTATACAACAATATTACGGATGATCTTGGGCATACCACATCCTCCTTCGTTTTTTCTCAAAGCTAGCTGATTGCTCAAGCGAAGAATATAACAGTCCTAAATCATTCTTCGGCAAGAGCATCAAGCTAATTATCTCTCAAACCCATGATTCTTGTTCGTCGCAAAAATTAGGGTAGTAATAAGTTAAGTGAGAAGGTGGAAATGTTTACCCATCTTTATGGAGTTTTTTGTGGATATAGTGGCGACTTATAAAGGCCACCAATATGATTTAGAGGCCAGAAGCGAAATACGGCACGTCCAATAATATTCTGGCGGGGGACAACACCCCAGCAGCGGCCATCATAACTGTTGTTACGATTGTCACCTAGTACTAAATATGAATCAGCCGGTATAGTCTGAGGTTTCGTCAAAAAAGGTGGATCTGGCCTTGATTGGCAAACATCAATGACTGTGGTTTGCCCAGAACTGAGGTAATTAGCTTCTGGAAGGGGTTTGTTGTTGATATAGACTTTACCATCCTTAAGTTGTACTTTTTCTCCAGGTAAGCCAATTACACGCTTAATGAAAGCATCCTTAAATTGTTCTTTTTGTAACTCTTGTGTAGGTGAAAATACTACAATGTCTCCCCTCTGTGGTTCAGCAAATTTATACTTCAACTTATCGACAATAATTTTATCTGCCTCCCACTGGTTATCGACACCATGCAGAGTCGGTTCCATCGATCCAGAAGGAATCCAGCGTGCTTCTGCAACAAAGGTGCGAATTCCCAGAGCTAAAACAATGCTCAAGACAATTGTTCTACCTAGCTCTGCGATCCAAGAATTATCGGGTTGTTGACTAGAATTGTTATCAGACACTTGATTATGCATGAAATTACTTAACTGAATGAAAAATGTAGGTAATTAACTCACCTAGTGAGACTTGATCTGTTAATCTTAACGGGAAAACTTTAATTTCCTAGTCATGTTTGCCTCTTGACTACCAATTTTAGATTGTGGACTTCGGTGTGAGCGCTCAGTCGAAGATTTGAGTTTTGGATTGGGGGTGTTTTTTCTGGGTTATGACTCGCTTCTAGTGGGCGAAACCAATCTAAAATCACCAAGCCATATCCCTTATAGGATAATGAGTTGCGCTGGAAGCGCACCAAAGGTGCGACCTAAAATCCCAAATTGATGGACGGGGTTCTTCATACAATTAAAAATAAACTTTTTTTTAAGACACGGCAAAAATTGGTTACTCCGATCGCGAATAAGTTTAACCTAAAAGCATGGTTCTCTGTAATACATAGTTTCCTGTCTGAACTTTAGTTATCCCTATGTCATCTCCAAAAAATTTACTGATTCGCCGCGCTCGCATAATTCTACCCAATGGTGAACTGATGATTGGGGATGTGTTGACGCGCGATCGCCAAATAGTCGAAGTTGCGCCAGAAATCTCCCAAACAGCACTAGCCACTGAAATTGACGCAGAAGGGTTAACTTTGTTGCCAGGAGTGATTGATCCGCAGGTGCATTTCCGCGAACCGGGGCTAGAACACAAGGAAGATTTATTCACCGCCAGTTGTGCCTGTGCTAAAGGCGGAGTCACTTCTTTTTTAGAAATGCCCAATACGCGCCCCCTGACAACGACACAGCAGGCTTTAGACGACAAACTAGAACGTGCCTCACATAAGTCCTTAGTTAATTATGGATTTTTTATTGGGGCAACGGCAGAAAATTTACCAGATTTGCTTTTAGCAAAGCCAACACCGGGAATTAAGATTTTCATGGGGTCGATGCATGGTCAGTTGCTAATTGATGGTGAAACAGCACTGGAAGCCATATTTGCTAAAGGCGATCGCTTGATTGCCGTTCATGCCGAAGACCAAGCTAGAATTAACCAACGTCGCCAAGAATTTGCCAACATTCACAATGTAGCCGTTCACTCTCAAATTCAAGATAATCAGGCGGCATTGCTGGCAACTCAACTGGCATTAAAACTTTCTCACAAATATCAACGTCGTCTGCATATCCTGCACTTGTCAACGGCTGAAGAAGCAGATTTACTGCGTCAGGATAAACCGAGTTGGGTGACAGCAGAGGTAACGCCACAGCATTTGTTGTTGAATACTAGTGCTTATGAAACAATTGGCACATTAGCACAAATGAATCCACCTTTGCGATCGCCCCACGATAACGAAGTTCTCTGGCAAGCTTTGCGCGATGGCGTGATTGATTTCATCGCTACAGATCATGCCCCGCACACCTTAGAAGAAAAAGCTCAAGAATATCCCAATAGCCCTTCGGGAATGCCTGGGGTAGAAACTTCCCTAGCTTTGATGCTAACGGCGGCGATGGAAGGAAAGTGTACTGTGGCTCAAGTTGTGAACTGGATGTCTAAAGCTGTAGCTGTAGCTTATGGTATTCCCAATAAGGGTGCGATCGCACCTGGTTATGATGCTGATTTAGTGCTTGTAGATTTAAACACATACCGTCCAGTGCGGCGGGAGGAACTTTTAACTAAATGCCATTGGAGTCCCTTTGAGGGCTGGAACCTCACCGGCTGGGCTACAACAACTATTGTCGGCGGTGAGATAGTTTATGACAAAGACCAGGTAAATACGCAAGTCAGGGGTCAAGCTTTAACTTTCTTATAGCAAATATTTATTTAACATTACGTAGTAGACGGATAATTCTACATCAAAGTCATACTTTAACTGGCAAGATTTTCATCTATCCAGGGTCAAGACTAGACCAATGCAGTATTGATATCATGTCCGCTTGAATACTTACTAAACCCGAAGAACCCCACCCCGCCAAAGCTGTGCTTTGTCTCCCCTAAGAGCCGGCTCTTCGGGGCTGGGGGTGGGGTGCAATGACTGTGGGAATCATAACTAATTATCCGGGCTTGATATGACTTGTCGCTAGATCAGAAATTGCAACTTGAAACCCTAAATTTATTTGTAAGTGTTTCAAGTCAAATCTTCAATAACTACTCATAGAAATAATCAAGGAGAATTACAATGTCCTTCAAAATTTTAGCTTTAGATGGTGGTGGTGTTCGTGGAATCATTGCAGCACGAATACTTCAAAAAGTAGAGCAAGAAATTAGAAGTCAGGGTAAAGGAAACTTTTTACACGAATACTTTGACCTAATTGCTGGTACTTCTACTGGTTCAATGTTAACAGGAGGGATTGCTATGGGAAAGGAGAGTGATGAACTAATTAAAATGTATCTAGATCGGGGTAAAGATATATTTCCAACCGATAGAAAAGACCGCTATAAAAACTTCCCGCCCATCATAAAATCCATTTTGGATGTACTTTCACCACCTAAATATTCTCATGATGGAATTACTAGCGTCCTCAAAGATGCGTATAAATCCACAAGAATGAAGGATATTGAAAAACCCATTATTTTGATTCTTGCTTACGATACGCTATATCGCAACACAACCTTTTTTACAAATTGTCATCCCGATGTAGGAGACAAATGGTACGATGATTGTTATTTATGGGAAATATGTACCGCTTCTGCTTCAGCACCCACTTTTTTTCCACCATATAAACTAGAACCTGTAGATAAAGAAAAATTTGGTGATTGGCAATTTCCCCATATTGATGGAGGAGTTTCTGCTAACAACCCCTCTCTCGCCGCTTTGAGTCTAGTTATGAGGATCAGTCAATCTTCAGTCTCTCCAGCAATCAAGCAGAAATATAAACTGGATAATCTGCGATTGGAAGATATTTCTATCCTTTCTATTGGCACTGGTCAAACTGGTGAACCATATCAATATGAGCAAATAAGGAAGTGGAGAGGCTTCGACTGGGCAAAAAATCTGACTAACATCTTTATGGAACCTACATCTGAGATTGGTACTACAATTTGCCGACAAATCATGGGTGGATACGATTCTAAACGTTATTTACGTCTTCAGTTTGACTTAAATGAGACATTTAAACCCAAGCCAAAAGAGACTTATAAAGATCCTCGCATTGTATTACCTCCAGAAGATCGAAAAAACCGATTTACAGGCGAAAAAGTAAATCAAGAAATAGATAACGCTAATTCCGAGATTCTTCAACAGTTAATAGATACTACCTCTATATTCATTGATAATGGTCGTACATATTATACCAGAGACGACTCCGGTCCTCTGGTAAAAAATGCGATCGCCTCTTTCGTTAGAGATAATTAGTAGTCGTTAGTCCTGGATTTTAAGCCCTGAAGTGCTGACTATAAATTCATCAAAATTAATCAAACAGACTCCTAGTGGGGAGCATCTCAGCGAAAGCAAATATACTAGGCGATTAGAAATCGCGGCTACACAAACGTACTCCTTTGGAGAACCCGTTGGCGCAGCCTCTCGAAGAGAAGGGTAGAATTTGAAACCCAGTTCGGTGGGTAAGGGACTGACAAACAAAAAAATATCCCAGAAAGGACACAAAACCCTCTTTATTTCTCCTCTCTCTGTGTTCTCTGCGCGGCAGTCGCTCATGGGGGAAACCCCCAGACGCTCTCTACGAGACGCTAAAAGCGTAGCTTGCTTCCCTGTAAGGGTACGCGGACTCGCTTGCCGCCGGCGCTATCGCTTTTAGCGTCTCCCCTTCTCACATTGGGAGAGGCTAGCGCCAAGGGAGAAGACCGCGCTCCCTTGCCTCTGTGGTTCCTTTATTTGGATAATTTATTTCTTGGAAATCCCTAAAGTCTCGTATAGCCGCGTTCGCCGAGGCATCATTGCATTCGGTAGGGTAGGCGTGTTTTTGCACTTATTTAATGCTCACCTCCTAGTGTATCCACGTAGGCATATTCAGGTCAACTATAGCGGTTCTCGCTTGGATGCAATACAGTTTGACCTCTCTCCAAACCTCTCTCCTAAAAGGAGAGAGGCTTTGAATATTACTCCCCAACGCTACAAGGGAAGGGGCTGGGGGTTAGGTCTGTATTGCATGCACTCAACTGAGAACCGCTATAATTTCGGATAAAACATCTCGTATTTCTACGATAACTTCTGTATAAATACGAGATGTTTTAGTTAATATATTCTTGACTTAAGTGCTAATTACAGATGTGAATATTAGAATTTGTTGCTAGTTAAAATTATTAGAACTAATTTAATCCAACTATAAACTAGTTTATTTTTTTGTATCGATTGTGAACCTAACTTGGGAATACTAAGCGTAAGTAAAGTTAGACAAAATATACACAAGTTGATTATTGCTTAACTTTTCTCTACTAGCTTTCGCTACTAAATAATCCAAATTGCTTCTCTCAATGATATTAGGAAACTAATCTGGTTCACCGAAGCTGACTAAGTTTTGTAAAAACTCTCATTTAACCCAACAACAGTTTATTTAAATTTGCTTGATTCGGACTGTAAATCAGTTTTTAAGGATAAGGGTATGGGGAGACAAGGGGAAGTTGTCTCAATACTGGCTTTTCACGGTATCTGGAAAACCTCTCTCTAAATCTCGTGCATCTGGCTTGTGTTTTAGGTGGGGTATTAATCCCCATCTGATTTCTCCCGTTGTCCCTTTGTCTCTTTTTTTAAGAGGGGTGAAGGCAAAACTCAACCTATTTGTGCCTCTGTTTTTAGCTTTAACTGAACCCTATTGCAATATATCTGCTGTTGAACAGTTCTTTCGTTTATTTTTGGCTGAGATAACAATGTTAGTGACTTATAGTGGCGAGCGTGGTAGTGGCAGATAGGACGAGCGTGGAGTTCTCCCTCGGCTATTTGCAGAAATTTTTTAATGTTGCGACGGGAAAAGTGAAATCCCTTGTACTTCAGTCGGGAGATGAGCTGAAATCGCGGTAATGACTTTGCTAATGACGCAATTGAATGGTATGAGTTCGACTTGACGAGTGCCCTCATGCCCATAAGTCAAACTCACACTCAGATAACTATCTGGCTTGTAGGGTAAACGTTCTGCCCATTCAACTGCCACAATTCCTGGTATGACTTCAACAGCTTCCCAGTAACTTTCTAAATTCAGGGCTGCAACTTCTTGTGGTTCTAAGCGATATAAATCTAGATGGTAAAGGGGGAGGCGTCCTTCCGTGTACTCATTAATCAGCGTGAAAGTTGGACTGACAATGGGTTCAGCAATTGCCAAACCTTTGCCAATGCCTTGAACGAGGGTAGTTTTACCAGCGCCTAAATCACCTTCTAGTAAAATTACACTGCCAGGGGTCAGAGATTCACCAAGAGTAATACCTAAGCGTAGCGTCGCCTCTGTATCTGCAAGAAAAATTTTCATAATTAATCATTAGTCATTGGTCATTAGTCAAAACAAAGGACAAATGACTAATTTTCATTTTCCTTAATTTTGAATTTTGAATTTTGAATTCCCCGAAGGGGCTGACCTCTACCGTACCACCGCAATAACACTCGTGCTAGTTTCTGCGGATTATGACGCACAAAACCCGTTTCATCTTCATACAAAACATTAGCTGGAACAATCCTTCGCCCTAGCTGAGTTACGGCTTCTCTATCCAGGAAAACGGGATGGGAATTTTGTTGGGCGTAGCGGATGAGTGATTGCTCGGAGGGAGATTTTTTGTGTATTAGTACAGCATCGAATAGCCGTCTTTGTCCACAAGCAGCATCAATTGCTCTAATGTGGTCGGCAACAGTGTAGCCTTCAGTTTCTCCTGGTTGAGTCATTATATTGCAGATATAAATACGAGGCACATCTGTTTGAGCGATCGCATCGGCAATTTCTGGTACTAATAAATTAGGAATCAGGCTGGTATAAAGGCTACCTGGGCCAATAATAATGTAATCAGCTTCTTTAAGTGCCTTAATAGCTGCTGGCACCGCCGGAGGATTAGCTGGAATGCAGCCAATTTTGACAATTTTACCGCCAGCTTTGGGAATGCTAGACTCCCCATCAATGCGGCGGCCATCAGCCAATTCTGCCCAGAGGCGAACATCACTGAGAGTTGCTGGTAGTACTTGTCCCCGTACCGCTAGCACTTTGGAACTCGCTGCAACTGCTTGTTCTAAATCTCCAGTAATATCACTCATTGCCGTTAAAAACAAATTGCCAAAGCTATGACCCGTTAACCCATCTCCAGCCCGAAAACGGTATTGAAACAATTCTGTTAATAATTTTTCTTCATCGGCTAGTGCAGCCAAACAATTGCGAATATCCCCTGGTGGTAGCACTCCAAACTCTTGACGCAACCGCCCAGAAGATCCGCCATCATCGGCAACAGTGACGATGGCGGTAATATTAGCGCTGTAGGTTTTCAGTCCCCTCAACAACGTAGAAAGTCCTGTACCACCACCAATTACCACTATTTTCGGGCCTCGATACAATCGACGATAGGCCAGCAAGACATCAATGAGTTCTTCTCCGCCTTCTGCTCTTAGTACCTTAGTAATTGAGCCGACGGTGCGAGTTTGCCCCCAAAGCACTAACAGCAAACCGCCGAGCAATACCAAAGGGCCGCTGATATAGTTGGGTAAGATATCGGTAATTACTCCTAGGAAACCCCTAAGCAACTCGATTATCCAAAAAATGGGGGTTAGCTTAATCCAGATAGCTAACCCCAAACTTGCCAGTAGTACACCCCCAACGCTGATCAACAACCAACGTTTTACCGATATTCCCGGCGATAACCATTTGAACCACTGGTTAACCCGATGGGAAGTACGAGAGCGCGACTGCTTTTGCAGGGCGTTGAGGGCTTGTCTGAGAAAACCAATTGACATACCTGATTCGGAGCAGTGCTACAAAGAATAATTAACTGAAAATCTACACCACTTGGTTTAAAACACGAGGCGTGAAACTATTATATTTTTCAATCCCATTAAGCAAGTGGTCAAAATTGCCAGTATTCCTAGTTAAACAATATTCTGGCTTGGTAAAAGTGAATTTAATGGAAAAACGAATTTTAGGATTAGATCCAGGACTGGCAATTTTAGGATTTGGGGCAATTAGCTGTATACAAACTCCTAACAAGGTGTCAGAGACTACAGTAAATATGCTGGATTTCGGGGTAATTAAAACGTCGGCAGATGTAGAAATGGCACAGCGCCTATGTACCCTATTCGATGATTTACACACCCTGATGGAAGAATTTCAACCAGATTTGGTTGCGATCGAGAAACTATTCTTCTATCGTATGTCAAGTACAATCCTGGTCGCACAGGCGCGGGGTATAGTTATTTTAGTGTTGGGTCAGCGTCGTCTTCCTTATGTAGAGTTTACTCCTGCTCAAATTAAACAAGCTTTAACAGGGTATGGCAATGCCGATAAGTCGGAAGTGCAAGAGGCGGTGGCGCGGGAGTTGGATTTAGATGATATTCCTAAGCCAGATGACGCTGCGGATGCTTTGGCGGTGGCTTTGACCGCTTCTTATCAGCTTTAAGTTGTAAAAAGAGAATAAAGTTGGAAACTGAATAATAAATGTGGAAACTAGAGAATAAAGTTGGAAACCAACTGGCACAGATGGGAACTTGGCTCAAGAAATCAGAATTTTAGAACTTATGTAAAATTCTGATTTCAAGTAAATAGGTAGGCACGATAAAACCGATATATGTTTAGTTTTGTCAAAACTGTGAAATAAGGAATTTCTAAGGTATTGCCTAAATTTATATTTCGTTACATACTTAGAATTCTCCCACACACTTACTTAGTAGCTATTATTGAATAACAATTAATTACCCACTCTACCTATGCCCAATAAATTAACGTCAGTTCGACGGTTAAAAAAAGGCAAAAAGCTTGCTAGATATGAAGCATAAGAAACTGAGCAGGTATTGCGATGGCGCGAAGCGCCTGCCGGAGGCGATCGCTAAGATTGATTGAGAATCAGCAAAAAAGCCACAAAAAAACACCGAGACTAAAAATATCTTAGAAAAATCAACGTCTCGGCTATGTCTACCATTGTATCTCGCCTCGACATCACGCAAATCTTCTGTGACGTGGATGATTTCTGCAAGCAGTGGGAAGGCTTTTGGCAACAATTACCACAGCTACCATCGAGAATCGGAGAGCGTTGCAGTAAGTCCCCAAAATCAGTCAATTTTACCTGGTCGCCAGAAACAAGAATATTTTGGGGTTTAATGTCACCGTGGGACATTCCGAGTTGGTGAAGATGCTGTACTCCCATTAAAACTTGCTGGTAAATATCAAGGACTCGCTTGTAACTAGCGACAAATCCTTGTTTTCCTTGATCAAGCAGTTGAGAAAGAGTCAGGCTGGGGAAATACTCCATTTCAATGGCATACCATTCGCGCTCTGGCGGAATTCGTCCCATCCAAAACACTTTAATAACGTTGGGATGAGTTTCTGCACCCACCAATGCTGAACCCTCGGCAAGGTCTTCATTTTTTGCCCCCTGTTCTTTGGGAATTTTGACCGCAACAATTTGATCGTAACTTAAAGGGTTTAAGACCCCTACTAGATGTAGCGCCCATTTCAGTCGGGGTTTAAATCCCCGTCTGAAATGTCTTTAATTTTGAATTTTGAATTTTGAATTTTGAATTGTTTACTCTACCATCCATTACCAATGAGGATGAACGGTGCCCAGTAGTAGGGGTGGCTAAGATTACGGGAAATAGATTGTTCACCATGTCCCAATTTATAATTAACGCTACTCCGGTTGCTGTCGCTGCCTTGGCTGTTGCTTTTGAGCATAGTGAGTTGCGCTTGGCGCAGAGCTTCTGTTTTGGTCATCTGACCTGTAGAAAGATTCTGGTAAAATTGCTGCATTAATTGGCTGGTGCTGGCATCGTTGACGAGCCAGAGTGAAGCAATCACCGCCTTCGCACCGTTAGTAAGAAAGTAAAAACTCATACCAGACATTTCCAAGCCATCAGCATTTTCTCCACCCAAAGCGGTTTCGCAGGCGGAAAGCACTACTAAATGGGTATCTGACATATAGTTGCCTAATGTTTGAATTTTATCAACGGTTAATGGCTCACCGCTACCAGAAAGGAGGTAAGAATTTTCTGGACGACCAGATTCAAATTTCCCGTGGGTAGCTAGATGCAATATCTTATTACCTGTGAGATTGTCGCGCAAAGAACTAAAAGTAAATTTTTCATTGAGGAACTCTGAGCCGGGAAAAATGCCTTGTTGTGCTTTTCCCGACTGCTGAATGATTGTGGCTAATTCATTGGGGACATTTGATAAAGCATTAAACCCAGGAAAGGCTTTAGAGACTCCCATTGCTAAGACGCGAATCTCTTGCTTGTTGTGTGGTAAGCGCTCTTTGACATCTGTTAAGCCTGCATTCAGAATTGTGGAAACGCTATAACGCTCTATTAAATATTGTTGCCCATCGAATAGGGCTGCCATTGGGATGTAACGGGTGGAACGGTCAAGGGAAAATACTAAATGGTGGACATTTTTATCTTTAATTTCTTTTTCTAAGGGTTGGAGCAGCCAGTTATATAATTGTTTACTTGTGGTTTTGATCTCTGTCAAATCTTCAGGGCTGGACAGTTGGGTTCTAAATTGGTTTACCGTTTTCCAGAGTTGCAGTTGGTTGACTGATGTTTCAAAGCTGCGGAAAACCACGCCCTTTTCTCCGGCTCTACTAGCCAGGAGAATCCGAATTTTGTCTTTCAAAACCAGGGGATAAATTAGGACTGTACCTGGTTCAGCCGTGACAATTTTGGCAGCAGTACTGCGGAGTTGTTCGGGTTCAAGGAGTGCGGGGTCTTTGGCCAGTCGGTCTTGCAGGGTTTTACGAAAGGCATTAGTGTCTTGCTGGAATTTTTGGGTTAAGACATCAAGTTGATCTCGTAGTTGGCTGAGGGTGCTACATTTTTTCTGCTCGCATTCATAAACCTGTTGTCCAAAGACGATGAGGGTGCCATATTTGTTGAGGATTTCTTCTTCGATGCGGGCTAAAGCAATTCCAGAGGTTTCGCCACCTGCTCTAGCATTGCGGGTAAAGTCGCGCAATTCTTGAATTTTTAATAGTTCTACAACTTGTTGGGCTTCTAGTAGTCTTCCTTGGGAGAGCAACAGGTCAGCTAGACGGCGATAGGTATCTGCTACGGTTTGAGTATATGACTCTTGTTGCTCACGGGGTAATGTGCGAATGTCGTTGCGGATGCTCTCTCGCACATTGACTGATTGCTTGTAAAAGACAATGGCTAATTCTGATTGCTGCTGTTTTTCTAGTGACCAGGCAATATTACTGAGAGCTATAGCCTCGCTTTGGCGGTCTTTAATTTCTTGGGCGATCGCTAAGTCTTGCTGATGATACTCAATGGCTTTGGTATAGTTGCCCAAATATAGGTAAGCAAGTCCGAGATTGCCCAGAGCGCCTCCCTCGCCTTGACGGTCTTTGATTTCTCGGGCGATCGCTAACCATTGTTGTTCATACTCAATAGCTTTGGCATAGTTGCCCAAATATAGGTAAGCAAGCCCCAGACTGCCCAGAGCCTTACCCTCGCTTTGGCGGTCTTTGATTTCTCGGGCGATCGCTAACCATTGCTGTTCATACTCAATAGCTTTGGCATAGTTGCCCAAATATAGGTAAGCAAGCCCCAGACTGCCCAGAGCCTTACCCTCGCTTTCGCGGTCTTTGATTTCTTGAGCGATCTCTAATACTTGCTGATAATACTCAATAGCTTTGGCATAGTTGCCCAAATTTTTGTAAGCAAGTCCCAGATTGCCCAGAGCCATACCCTCGCTTTCGCGGTCTTTGATTTCTCGCGCTATTTCTAAGAATTGCTGTTCATACTCAATAGCTTTGGCATAGTTGCCCAAATTTTCGTAAGCATTTCCCAGATTGCCCAGAGCTTTACCCTCGCTTTCGCGGTCTTTGATTTCTCGCGCTATTTCTAAGAATTGCTGTTCATACTCAATAGCTTTGGCATAGTTGCCCAAATTTTTGTAAGCAAGTCCCAGACTGCCCAGAGCCATACCCTCGCTTTCGCGGTCTTTGATTTCTCGCGCTATTTCTAAGAATTGCTGTTCATACTCAATAGCTTTAGCATAGTTGCCCAAATTTTCGTAAGCATTTCCCAGATTGCCCAGAGCTTTACCCTCGCTTTCGCGGTCTTTGATTTCTCGGGCGATCGCTAAATCTTGTTGTTCATACTCAATAGCTTTGGCATAGTTGCCCAAACTGTTGTAAGCAACTCCCAGATTGCCCAGAGCGGCTCCCTCGCTTTGGCGGTCTTTGATTTCTCGCGCGATCGCTAAATCTTGTTGTTCATACTCAATGGCTTTGGCATAGTTGCCCAAAGACAAGTAAGCAATTCCGAGATTGCCCAGAGCTTTACCCTCGCCTTGGCGGTCTTTGATTTGTTGATAAAGTTTTAGTGCTTGTTGCCAAGACTGAAGCGCTGCCCCAAATTGACTTGTATTAAGCTGTTGAATTCCTTGATCTAAAAGTTTGTCTGCTTCTGCTTTGGGGTCTTGGCTAGTCTGTGCTTGTGCTGAGGTAGAGAGTATGTAACTGGGAATGGGCAGCAGGTAGGGAAAAAGCACCAGTAGCAGAGGTGGCGTGATCCAGCTAACTAATCTGAGGTGCAGGGACATTACAGTTAAAATTGGGGAGATTACTGAAGATTTTACCTAATGCATGCCAGGCTTGAGACTAAAGAGCATGGCAATCTGTATTTTGAGATACTGTTTAATCCTTAATTCAGGTTTGAGAGAGTGAAGTATGTCTTCCATTAAGCGTCGTCAGTTTCTACAATCGCTCGGTGCATCCCTAACAGTTCTGGGCATCAATCAACTGGGTATGCAGCAAGCGGCTTGGAATTACGGCGAGGTTCTCGCACAGGATACACACCGGAAACGGGCGCTGTTAGTGGGCATTAATGACTACCCTGGAACTAGTGCCCAAGATTTAAAGACACAAGGATTGTGGTATCAGTTAAAGGGGGCAGTAAATGATGTGTATCTTCAGCGAGAACTGTTGATTCATCGCTTTGGGTTTCATCCAGATGATGTTCTAGTGTTGAGCGATGGCCAAGCAAAGCGTCAAAATATTCTAGATAAATTTGAGCAGCACCTAATTCAATGGGTCAAGTCCCCAGATGATGTAGTAGTCTTTCACTACTCAGGACATGGCTCGAATGTGATTGACCCGAATCAAGTATTCACAGATAAGCTCAACGGAACCATTGTCCCAGTTGACGCAGATTTACCTGATGGCTATCCCCAAAAAGGTGGGGAAGTTAATGATATTACAGCAGGTACAATCTTTCTGCTGCGGGAAGCACTTGGGCGCAAAACTAAAAATGTGACATTCATTCTGGATAGTTGCTACTCTGGTGGTGGAGTGCGTGGGAATTTGATTATTAGGTCACGTCCCGGTCATGTAGAATTGCGAGGCGACGACAGAATCACACAATTAGCAGCTAGTCAAGAAGAATTGGCATATCAGCAGCGCTGGCTGACTGACTTGAAGCTGTCTCAGGCAGAATGGATTGAGCAACGTAAAAAAAATATTGTTAACGGTGCAGCTATTTTCGCCGCCCAGCGCAATCAGCAAGCGGCTGATGCAGCATTTGCTCCTGATGTTCATGCAGGTGTGTTTACATATTCGTTGACTCGACAGCTTTGGCAGCAAACGAGCAATCAGGCGATGGGTAAAGTAGTTATAGCTGCTGCCGCGAAAACTGAGCAATTTCTGAAAACTGTGCAAAATTCGCGTGTGCAGAATCCAGATATTGAGGTAAAGTCTGGTAGCACTGACGATCAGCAGCAGATGTATTTTGCCCCGATGCAGAAACCAGCAGCAGAGGCAGTAATTACAGAAGTCACAGGAAATGCTGTGAAACTGCTGCTAACTGGTGCAGAACCGCAAGTTTTGGAAGCCTTGGGTAAGGGAGCAATATTTACTGTTGTGGACGATCGCGGACAAGTACAAGGGACTGTAAAAATAGAGTCACGCGATCGCCTGAATGCAACTGGTTTACTTCAAACTAATTCAACGGTCAAAATTACTCCGGGAACTGCCTTGCAAGAACAAATCCGAGCAGTTCCTAGCAATCTCAAATTACGGATTGGGTTAGATAAATCACTCAACAGTGAAGCTGCAAAACAGGCATTGCGATCGCTCCCACGAATTGAAGTAGTACCTTTACTAGAGCAGGAAGTACATTACATCTTGGGTAGAATGCTACCAGCCTACCGCCAAGATTTGGAGAAAAGAGCGATCGCAGATTTGCCACCTGTAAATAGTGTTGGTTTATTCTCGGTGGGATTTGAGCTAATTCCTGGTTCATTTGGAGCAACAGATGAAAATATTAATGAAGCAGTCAATCGGCTACAGACGAAATTTAAGTTATTGTTAGCAGCCCGACTGATCAAACTAACACTCAATACCAGTTCATCTCGGTTAAACATTGTTGCTAGTCTTGCGGGTGCAAATACACAGTCTTTGCTAGCACAGTCGTTTACAGTCCGTGGGGGTAAAAGCCGATCTCCAAGAATTCTGCCAACGGTAAAATCTCAAACTCAGTCGATTGCTCAAATTGAGGTTGGCAAACCCGTACAAATCTCTGTGGAAAACCGAGAAAGCCGTGATTTGCATATAGGAGTATTAATCTTTAGTCCTGATGGGGATATTGATATTTTGTTTCCCTTGAGTGATGGCAAGAATGCTGCACTTGTTTCGGCAGGGGAGACACTTCAAATCCCAAGTGAAGCAGAAATGAAAACAGGAGGAAAGCTGTCTTTTGGTAAACCCTTGGGGATTGTAGAGGTGTTGATTGTGGCCAGTATAACACCAATTGACAAAGCTTTGAAACCGCTACAGGCATTGATAATGGAAAAAAGGAGCGAAAAAAGAAGTAGTAGTCAGGTGGCTGAAAAAGCAGAAGATGCGATCGCTAGTTTACTAGATGATCTTGCTGGAGGGACTCGTGGTGAAACAAAAACAGATATTCGCCTGTTTGATACTCAACAGATGGCGGCGTTATCTATTACGTTTGCGATCGTTGACAAACCAAGGAATTAAATAATAATCCAAGAGGAACGTAGATGCAAAAAGGCTTATCGCAGGTTAACCCAACATCCAAAAATCCTCATTAATGAGTCTTTGATACTCGCGAACGAGTCTTTGATACTCATTAATCAGCGATCAAAACCGATTGAAAGGACTAGTACAACACGGCGTAAATCAACCACCTATTCCAAATCAACGAAACTCTTACGCTGTATTCATTTTGAATTTTGAATTTTGAATTCCGCCTTGCGGTACTAGTATCACAAGGCGGAAGTCAAAAGTTAAAAGGATTTGTACAGAAATTACGCAAAAATTGTCAAAAAACCTACAGTATGCAGCCCTGTTACTTTCATCGTCAAGAATTAAGCAGTATCTCAACCTGATGATTGCTAATTGCGATATGCTAAAAACAAAATATTCAGTAATTTCCCCAGTTTAAATTGTAATGTCCTTGCGAGTCAGACTAGTAAGGTTGCTCACACCGCTGTTGTTAGTGCTGATTCCCTCACTGCTACCGATTCACAGTGAGCTTCTCTCTATTACAGCACAAGCACAGACCAGCCAAGACCCCAAAGTAGAAGCAGACAGGCTTTTGGAGCAAGGAATTCAGCAACTGCGACGCAGCCGATATCGAGATGCGATCCAGTCTTTGCAACAGGCATTAGCGATTTATCAAAAACTTAGAGATCGCAATGGCGAATCCGCCTCGCTGGCTAATCTGGGTAATGCTTACAAATCACTAGGGCAATATGCCTTGGCGATAGAGTTCTACCAGCAGTCTCTGGTTATTAAACACGATATCGGCGATCGCAATGGCGAATCCGGCTTGCTGATAGGTCTGGGCAGTGCTTACAATTCCCTAGGGCAACATACCAAGGCGATAGAGTTCTACCAGCAGTCTCTGGTTATTAAACGCGATATCGGCGATCGCCAAGGCAAATCCGCCTTGCTGAATAATCTGGGCAATGCTTACTATTCACTAGGGCAATATGCCTTGGCGATAGACTTCTTGCAGCAATCTCTGGTTATTAAACGCGATATCGGCGATCGCAATGGCGAATCCAACTCACTGGCTAATCTGGGCAATGCTTACGATTCCATAGGGCAACATGCCTTGGCGATAGAGTTCTACCAGCAGTCTCTGATTATTAAACGCGATATCAGCGATCGCAATGGTGAAGCCCTTTCCCTAATGAATCTGGGCATTGCTTATGGGTCAATGAGGCAATACCCAAAGGCAATTGAGTTCTATCAACAGTCTTTGAGGATTCAGCGCAACATCGGCGATCGCAATGGTGAAGCCCGTTCTCTGGGGAATCTGGGCAATGCTTACCTTGGTCTGGGGCAATACCCAAAGGCAATTGAGTTCTATCAGCAGTCTTTGAGGATTCAGCGCGACATCGGCGATCGCAATGGTGAAGCTTTTTCGCTGATGAGTCTAGGCGATCCTTACAGTTTGCGAGGGGAATATGCCAAAGCCATAGATTTCTATCAACAGTCTCTAAGCATTTTTCGCGATATCGGCGATCGCGAAAGCGAAGGGCTTACTCTAGCTAACATTGGCTCAACACTAGAAAAACAGAACCAATCAGAATTAGCCATTGTCTTCTACAAACAATCGGTGAATGTGCGAGAAGATATCCGTCAGGACTTACGAAAGTTATCCCGCGAACAGCAGGCATCCTACACTAAAAATATTGCTGCTGACAGCTATCGCAGTCTAGCATCACTCCTACTTCAAAATAATCGGGTAATGGAAGCTTTGCAAGTCCTAGATTTGCTTAAAGTTCAAGAACTTCAAGACTTTCTACGCAACGTGCAAGGTAACGAAAGAACTGTAAAGGGAATTGAAATATTACCCCAAGAGCGAAAAATCTTACAAGATTACACAGCGATTCAAACTCCAGCCATCCACCTTAATGCTGAATTAGCCGACCTCCACCAACTGCAAACTCGCACTCCTACTCAACAGCAGCGCATTCAGGAAGTTGAAAAAATCCAGGCGCAAACTAACCAAAAGATGAGCGAGTTTCTCAAAAGTCCTGCTGTGGTAGCTTTATCGCAACAAATACAACAAACTGCCCCACAGCAAAATCTTACTTTACCCGCTTATCAAGACCTGCAAACCCGATTGCAACGATTAGGAAAACGCATCGCCCTATTCTATACCCTGGTTTTAGACGATCGCCTGGAATTAGTGCTGTTACCCCCTGGTAAGCCGCCAATCCATCGTTCGGTGGCAATAAAGCGGATGGAACTAGAAAAAATGATTGCAACTTTCCGTCAAGATTTACAAAATCCCGACTCTGAGGTTAAGCAATCTTCCCAAAAGCTTTATCACCAATTGATTAAGCCAATTGAAACCGACCTCAAACAGGCAGATGTGCAGACACTTATCTATGCTCCTGACGGTCAAATGCGTTACATTCCCCTGGCTGCACTCTATGACGGTAAGCAATGGCTGACCGAACGCTATCAAATCAACTACCTCACTGCTTTAGCACTGACTAAACTTGAGCCGGAATCTACTAACGCTCCTCGTGTTTTGGCAGGAGCATTTACACAAGGTAGCTACAGTGTTCAGGTAGCAGGGCAAACCTACGACTTCCAAGGATTGCGCTTTGCTAAGAGCGAAATTGAGGGATTAGGTGCAGCAATTCCTAACACTACCAAACTGTTTGACAAAGCTTTTAACCGGGATGCCATCTTATCCCAAATTAAAAACTACAGCATTGTTCACATGGCAACCCATGCTGTTTTCGTTAAAGGTGCGCCGGAAGATTCTTTTATCCTCATGGGTGACGGTAATCGAATTAACCTCAAAGAAATTGAAGAGTGGAAATTGCCCGATGTTACCCTGATGGTACTGAGCGCCTGCCAAACTGCGCTGGGTGGGGAATTGGGTAATGGTGTGGAAATACTGGGGTTTGGCTACCAATTCCAGCGTACAGGAGTTAGAGCTTCTATTGCTTCTCTGTGGGAAGTCAATGATGGTGGTACTCAAACTTTGATGGATATTTTATATGCGCTGCTTAAAACAGGCACAATAACTAAAGCTGAAGCCATCCGCGAGGCACAGATTGCCCTAATTACAGGTAAAAACCAAAGCAGCGATGGCAAAGACCGAAGTAGTGTGAGATTGACACCAGGAAATAGCGGACAATCTGCACCCATTTCTCGCAATCTCAGCCATCCCTACTACTGGGCACCGTTCATCCTCATTGGTAATGGGTTGTAGATTATGCCCGAATCAAACATCTCTCCAACAACCCTAGAACAGGCAATTGAACAATATGCTACTGTTTTACAAAAATTGCTGCAAGCGACAAAGCCAGCAACACCATCTGCTGTCACTCCGCCTAAATCTGAGAATACCGAACAGCCTGCTGATACCAAGTTACATTCCACTGTAGAAGCTAAGACACCAAACACAGGTAATTCATCAGATGTGGTATCCTCAATAACACCTGTAAATATAACTGTCGCTGAGAATCAATCTATTCCTGCTCTTGTTTTGGAAGTACTGACTAAGCGCGATCGCCTACAAGCTGTACTAGAAATCATCAAAACCTCACCAGAATTAGCCCCTCCCTCTGGCGAAAGCTTAGAAAAACTTAGCCACCTTGATGAAACCTTGAGAAAACAAGCAGGAGCGATCGCACCTTTTACTCAATCTGCTGATTGGCGAGCCAGCTTTAGCCCCAAAGAAACCTATTGGTGGTAGTTTCTCAAAGCTCCCACAACACCGTGGAGCGATCGCCTCGATTGGCTATGGAGTGCTGTTTCTGTTACCTTCCTCACTGTTTCCCTCGGCTTAATGGGTGATATTGCCCCCCGCTTCCTCACAGGTAGCCCCGATTCCTTTGGAGCCTTTACAGTCAGCGCCCAAAGCGTTCTCACCCTTTTAGTAGCAGGCGGCGCACTGACAAAAGCTGGACAAGAAGCCCTCAAAAGCTTTCTCAAAGCTATTAATATCCCAGAAAAGTATTGGCATGAGCTAGGTGCATTCGGTTCTTTAATAGTAGTATGTATCTTCTTTAGTCTTCGCCAATCTTTACCACAAATTGGCACACATTTTTATACAAATCCCGGAATTGAAAGCCGTAGAAACGGTGATTGGAGTAGTGCTGAATCACAATTTAAACGAGCAATTCAACTCAATGCCGATGATGCTCAAGCACATTTTCAATTAGGTTTACTTTACGAAGACTTACAACTTATAGATCAAGCTCGTCCCCAATATCAACTAGCTATCCAAGGGGGTATTCCTGCGGCTACCAATAATTTGGCACGACTCAACATTATGAAAAAAGAATATACTGCTGCGGTTTCTTTATTACTCAAAGCATTAGATACAGATAAAAAACAACCCTTGGATACGGAAACTAAATATGCAGTTCTCAAAAATCTTGGTTGGGCAAGATTCAAGCAAGGAAACTACCCAGATGCAGAAGCAAATTTATTACAAGCAATCGACTTAAAATCTCCTACAAAGCTAGAAAATTATGAAATTGCTGCTCCTCATTGCCTCTTAGCACAAGTTATGGAAGCTCAGAAAGATCAAAAAGGCGCGTTGGCACAATGGAAAACTTGCAATCAGTATGCCAATATTACTATTCCTGAACAAGATGAATGGGCTGCGATCGCTCAAAAGCGCTTAACACCCCAGGAGACAGATAAATGATGCATAACGGGAAAACTTCAAAATTCACAGTCTTGGCACTAGCATTGGCAATCATCACCCTGCCATTATCTGCAATTGCCCAAACTGCCCGCATCCAATCTATTGCTGGCAAAGGTAAGGTGAGAGTCCAACGCGAAAAACGAACAGATTGGCTTCCTGTTCGCCCTGCAACGGAGTTATATCAAGGCGATCAAATTTTTCCAGACATTGGAGTTAGAGTTGCTCTCCAATGTCCCGGAGTCAGTAACCCTGTAGTGGTAAGAGCAGGAGTAGTATCAGGTATGGGTTCCCTTTGTATTAACTGGGCAAATGCAGAGTCCAGAGGTTCTCAAGCTGCGGAAACATTGGGTGGAGTTGATGCTTCTATTCCCTATCTAATTACTCCCCGCCATGCTCTATTGCTGAGTGTTACTCCCCTACTCCGCTGGAACCCTGTATCTGGAGTTACAGAATACAGTGTTGAGGTAACAGGGATAAAAGGCTTAATGTGGAAAACTAAAACCAAGGCAAATCAGGTAATCTATGCTGGTAAACCTTTAGAGGCTGGACTATCTTATTCTCTGATTGTACGTACCAATACGGGAAAATCTTCTCAGGAGGATATTGCCCCCAATCGTCAGCAAAAGGCATCTAACCTAGAGTTTCTTATCTTACGTCAATCTGAAGCCGCTTTAGTAAAAGCGCAAGCTGCTAAAGTTTCTCCTACTCCTTTGAGTAGCGAAGCATCTGCTTTAAGTTTGGCGAATTTTTACGGTAACTACGTCTTACCTCAATCTGTTATTTCAGCCTATAAATTGCCTGCCAATACTTTCGAGACATATAGTTTAACTGGTGAAGCGATCGCGATTCTAGAATCTTTAATTCAACAAGGAAAGCAATACCCTCTAATTTACCGTACTCTAGGGGATCTCTACTGGCAAACTGGGCTTGTCCATTTAGCACAAGCCAATTATCTCAAAGCGATCGACTCAGTTCAGGGATTAGAAGATATAGAAGATTGGACACTAGCTCAGTATAGTTTAGGGCAAATATATGCAGCGATTAATTACCCTAAGCAAGCGTTGGAATATTATAGCCAAGCAAGAGTAGGCTATATTTTCCTTGGGGATTCAGGACGTGCAGATGTTCTCCAACGCCGGATAGAAAGACTCAAAAAAACCGCAGTTAATTCAGCAAATGTAAAAAATTAGGTTGGTTTTCAATATTTGCAGCGAAGGCCAGATATAGCGGTTCTCGCTTGGATGCAATACAGTTTGACCTCTCTCCTAAAAGGAGAGAGGCTTTGAATATTACTCCCCAACGCTAGAAGGGAAGGGGCTGGGGGTTAGGTCTGTATTGCAGTCAACTGAGAACCGCTATAGAAGACAAATTGGATTAGAGTTTCCAACTTTATTTTTTCAAGCCTGTTCGATATCAAACGGAAAATCAGCGCTTTTAGCCACTCTGAGTATCCAACTATATTCTTGTTGTATATAAGTGTCTACGCAAACAATAAAGTCCTTTATTAACTTTCACAGAGTAAAAATACTTAAGACACCATTAGTACGAGCGATCGCTTGAAATAAGGGACTTCCAAAAAATAAAATCAGCATTAAAACTATTTTGAATGCTCTAGACAATAGTAGATAATGCTTAAGCAAAAGGCTCCAATATGCCTAGAATCAAAATTGCCTAAATTACTTTATTACTAAGAACTTTGCCATCTCAGTAAAAGCTATAAAACTGTAGGGTGCGTTAGGATGAAATCTGTAACGCACCAAATCCTTACGAATGGTGCGTTACGCTGTGGCTAAGACACCCTACGTATCTTTTTAAAAATCAAATAGTAGTCCTATAATCAATACTTTTATCTTCGGAATACGCTTATAGACAGGTTCAAAAACGGTCAGAAACAAACTCAGTGAATCGCCGTCATTAAATACATCACATACACAAAGGACGACCCTCTGATGACACGCCTACATCAATGGAAATCTGGAACTTCTGCACTTATGGCAATCGCCATTACTACAAGCGTCATTAGCCCTCTATTGGCCTTGGCTCCTGCTAATGCCCAATATAGAATTGGGCAAGACCGAACTGGGCAATACGGAAACGTTACTATTCCTTCTGGGGTTGCTTTTCCTGTTACCTACGAAAAGGAGACAATTACTATTGCTCCTGGAGAAAGTAAATCTCTAACCTTGAGAATAGCCAACGATATTATCGACAGAAATAGAAATGTCTTGATTCCTGCTGGTACGAAAGTAAATGGACGGCTAGAATCTGTTGATTTAGATAATTATTCCAGAAATACAGATCAGAACCAAGGAAAAGGCGTGCGGTTTGTAGCCCAAGAGTTAGAATTTTCTAATGGTCAGCGTCAGTCAATTAATGCAAGTTCTCGGACATATACCACAACTCAAAAAGTTACACAGGGACCCAGCACAAATCAGGTTTTAACTGATGCAGCTATTGGTGGGGGTGCTGGTCTTTTAGGTTCACTACTTACTGGTAATCGCAGAATTGACGATTTAAAACCTGTTCTCGGTGCTGCTGCGGGTGCGGGTGCCAGTGTCCTGTTGCGGAAAAAAGAAGCAAATGTCTTTGTCCTCAGACCTGCACAGGATTTAAAGCTCACACTGAGTTCTAATTTGAATTTAGTACCATCATCCCGCTACTAGATTTAACTCTATTCAAGTTGTGATTAAAATCACCCATGACAGGCGATCGCTACTTTCACTATAGTGTGCGATCGCCTTCATTTTAACCATGAAAAATCTATTTTCCAGCAACTGTTCTATCTCTGTATCGTCTTACTTGGTATCGATATTATTTATTGGAATAATTATTTAATTGCGCTCTGGGGGGAGTTAGAAAAGTCCATTCTATTGTATTCTCTATCCAAAAGAGTATTCAAAATTACGTAATATCCTGATACTTTTATGAAGTAGTGGCGATCAAGGAGCCTTTTCTTGTGTTAATTCAAGGTTTCGGTTTAAGCGCATATCTTGCAATTCCCGTAGTATTAAGTCTTTTAGCTCAGGGAGAAAAAGTAAAAATATCGGTAGTTGAAAACGCCCGTCAGGTATCCACTAACAAAGAAATGATCCTATCTAGCCGCGAGCTAATCAGTGCCAATTCAACACCGAAAACATACTATGTTAGTGGTACTGGAAACGATAGTAATAGCGGACTCTCTACTTCATCCGCTTTTAGGACAATTCAAAAGGCAGCAGACCTTACCAGCCCTGGCGATACAGTATTGATTATGAACGGATTATACACAAACTCACCCAAAGCTGGGAGTGTAGTAAGTATTAAACGTTCTGGAACTGCAAATGCATGGATTAGGTATAAAGCATATCCTGGGAATTCCCCAAAAATTCAGCATAATACATGGAACGGCATCGAGATTTCCAATGGAGCTTCATATATCGAGATCAACGGGCTGGAGGTTATGGGAAACAATGCCAATATAACCCTTGATTATGCCATGAGTCAGAAGACTAACAAACTAAACCCCCTGACGAGCGGAAACTGCATCAGCCTGGATGGACGAAAAAATGGTCATAGTCACCACATACGTATTCTCAACAACAAGGTACACGATTGTGGAGGTGGAGGCATTTCAGCGATTCAATCGGACTATGTGACAGTAGATAATAACGTGGTGTTCAATAATGCTTGGTACAGCGTTTATGGTTGTAGTGGCATTTCGATGTTGAGCAATTGGAATTTTGACAACAACCAGGGATATAAGATGTTTGTCACCAACAACAAGACCTACAACAATCGGATGTACATCCCTTGGATTGCAGTTGGAAAGATCACAGACGGGAATGGGATTATTATCGATAGTTCAAGAAATCAGAACAACCCCGAATTGGGTGCATATAAAGGACGGACTTTAGTTAAAAACAATCTGACGTTTAATAATGGTGGATCGGGTATTCATGCATTTATAAGCGATCATGTTGATATTGTAAATAACACAGCCGTTTTAAATAATCAGAGTCCAGAAATTCCAGGAGGGCAAATATTTGCTCGGATGTCATCTGACGTGAGAATTCTAAACAATATTCTCTATGCTTTTCCTGGTAAGGATGTTAATGATAGCAGTAGAAACCAAAACGTTACTTATGATTATAATATCTACATGAATACTTCTAAGATAAGTGTTAAGGGTCCTCACGATATTGTTGCGGACTCAGAGTTTTTAAGTAAGCATCCCACTCTACAAAAAATATCTGACGATTGGACGCGTCTAGATAAACAAAATCCACCAAGGCGGACTTATGTAGAGCCTAAATTGGCAGCTTTTGCTTGTGGGACAGTGAGTTATACTTTGCAAGAGGAACTCATCAAAGTGGGATGCTCTCAGCAATCTGTAGCTCAAACCGCTCAAACGGCTCAAACTACTCAAACTACTTTCTCTGATGTTTCATCTAACTATTGGGCGGCACAATTTATTCAACAATTGTCACAGCTAGGTGTAATTGTTGGATTTCCTGATGGTAGCTTCCGTCCTGAAGAACCGGTGACACGCGCTCAATTTGCCGCGATGGTAAACAAAGCTTTCCAAAAAGCACAGCAACGGCAGGCGATCAATTTTAGTGATGTGCCCAGCAACTATTGGGCATCGAGTGCCATTGGGCAAGCCTATAGCATTGGTTTCTTATCTGGTTATCCTGGTAATCGCTTTGAGCCTAATCAGGCTATTCCCCGCGAGCAGGTTTTGGTTTCCCTAGCCAACGGTTTGGGATATACTCCTGGCAGCAATACCAAAAGCACTCTGCAACACTTTAACGATGCCTCTAATATCGCTAGCTATGCCCGTAGCCCGATCGCCGCAGCAACTGAAAAGCAAATTGTGGTGAACTATCCTAATGTAAAGTTACTGAATCCAACCGCAAATGCTACTCGCGCCCAGGTAGCAGCTTTTATCTACCAAGCATTGGTTAGTTCTAATCAAGCCTCAGCAATTAACTCGCCTTATGTCGTGTCAAACTTCAGCAATTAACTCGCCATATTGAATTTAATCATTGGTAACTAATGACTAATGACTAATGACTAATGACTAATGACTATTTTCCAACTTCCGGCAACCAAATAATAAAGGTAGTCCCCGGCGCATCGGCTGAAGTTAGCTTGGAGTTGATTGCAGGGCTGAAAATCTCGATTTCGCCCTGCATAAGTTCTATTAATTGTTTAGCGATCGCTAACCCCAAACCTGTGCCGGGGATTTCTGTTTGCGCTTGTACACCCCGATAATGCCGTTCCCCAAGATGTTCTAAATCCTGGGGTGGAACACCAGGCCCGTTGTCACTGATGATAATTCCCTGAAAATTAGCTTTTTCTGTCCCCGCCTGGATCAAAATTTTGCCCCCAGTGGGAGTATATTTCAATGCATTATCAATAATATTAGTCAACACCTCTCGTAATGCTTTGACGTTGGCACGTACTAGGGGTGAATTGTGTTGAATTTCAGTTATTAGTTTTAGCTTTCGCTCTTGGGCGATCGCTTTGGCTGATATTAATAATGGTTCTAATATATCTGCTAGGGAGCAGTCAACTGCTTTATCTCCCGTTCCTGGCAATAATAGTGGCGGTTTAGCGGATTTTTGAATAGTTGCTTCGACAAATACTTCATCTTCCGCCAGATGTAGTGGTGCTAAATCTGCCTCTGTCAAGTCAATTACTTGCTCAAATTGTTGCAGCAATTCTTGGAGGCGATCGCTTTCCCTGACAATACTACTTGCCACATCTCGGTTAGCGTCTGCTGGTCGTAGTCGCTTCAATAGCAGTTTACCAAAAGTCCGCAACGCCGTTAAGGGGTTACGAAACTGATGCAACAGGTTATCTAGCAAGTCACGCTGTTTTTCTTGGAGAATTTGTTGCTCACGCAACTGCTGTTCAAACCATGCTCGGCGCTGATCTAAAATACAAGCGATCGCCAGTGTTTGGGCTATCCGTTGAATCTGACTTTCCTCATGTTCATTCCATGCCCGGTCTTTCCTACCCGTCACCAGTAACCCCATCATCACACCTTCATAGACCAGAGGTAAAACAATTTGGTTGCCACTAACTAGGTATTCCTCTTTTAGATGAGGTTGAGAAGCATCTGGTATTTCCGACTCCCGTGGCGAGGTTGGAGATTCTGACCCTGCTGTTAATAATCTTCTCTGATCGTTGGGTAATATAAAGGCGTTTCCAATTTGAAGTTGCTTGTATGTTGTCACCTCAGCAGTTTCATCCCCTGGCGGTAATAATGCTGTTTCTGGGTAAATCACCACAGGAATAAGTTTTGCATCGCCGGAAGCAGTTTCTACCAACTCTTGTGTTAAGTACACAATACTTAAAGTTGCTCCCAGCCCTTGGGTTAGCAGCGCTATTTGCTCTCGACACAGAGCAAGAAAATCGGAACTGGCAGACATTAACATTTTTTAGCTTTTGCTCAAGATTATAGATTTTGAGGCATGATGTAAGAGAGGATACTTAATTTTTACCTCACTCATTCAATAAAGCTTAACTAAAATTTTCTTAGAGATGGTTTCTACCAGGGGATTATGTTCTTAGGTGATTTTGTTTTGTCTATCTTCAAAGATATTAACTTTCTTATATTAAAAGGTTAAAAACTATTGATATTTTGAACTAGAACCTATATAATGACGACGGATTTTGTAGCTATTACTACAATCTATAGCTTGAAAGAGGAGGACAATAGATTGGCAAGGAGACGCAAAAGGAAGAGTCGCCGTCGTCAAGAGGGACGGCGCATTTTGGAACATGTGCCTCAATATAGCATCGAGAGTGGCGAAGAAAAGCCTGTGACAGCAGCGAGAAGATTCATTCAAGCTGAAGGTATTTTGCCACCGGCGTTGCTACTCGTAAAGCGAAACGAACACACAACAGATCGTTATTTCTGGGCAGAAAAGGGACTGTTTGGTGCTCAATACGTAGAGGAAAACCATTTCTTGTTTCCTAGTTTGAGGGTGTTAGAACCTTCACCAGGTCAAGAACCTCTTGCCTTAGCTAGTCGGTGAACCATAAATGGTCATCTTAGGCATTGAATGTGGCTCCTGACTATAATTAACTGGCAAAATTGCTAAGTTTATGCAAAATTTAATTTTTTTTTAGTTTGTAGCTGATTGCCAGTAAATCTAGTCCAGGTAGTTGGAAAGTAAACTTGTCTCAAACCACGCTAGATTGCATGGGTTGATGCTATTTTGATGATGCAGAAGGGATTGGGTATAGAGCCAAGCGCCTTTAAAAGCGCTAGTGAAGTTGCGCTCTGATGCCGTAGATTGTTAGGCAAGCTCTGTCAACAGATTTAAGTTAATGAATTTAAATTTTTTCCCCACGATACAAGTCGTGGGGAAGATTGACAAAGCAGCAGTCTTGATTTCCTCCTTCCTACTTTCCATTGCCTAAAGAGTAGGTTAGGTCAGAAGTCTGCATATCATAGTTAAAAGATGGTCATAAAAAGCAACAATTATTTCCCAGGCTTTAGCTGTAGAGTCCTCTGTAACTCACTGAGTTCATCTCGATGGGCAGCTACAGTGATCTTACTTGAGGAGGTTTGTTCGCTCTGAGTTGTTTCTACTTTGAGCGACACCTTCTCAAGTCTTCCAGATTTTTGCCAATAAAATAGACCACTTAAAGGTGACAGCACTACCATAGCCAGAACAAGGGTACTAAGGCTAGGAAAAAGCAGGGATACAACCAGAGATAGACAAACAATCCCAGTCGCTGCCAGTAAAGTTAGAAATATAGCTAAGAACCAGCTGGGGCGAACATTACCTTCAAAAGTCACCTGGTTTTGTTCTCGGTTTACCGCTGCCACTCGGTAAGACCGCGATCGAAAATACTCTCTTAATTGAGACATTAAAGCAGCTTCATCTTGCTCAGATACCAGTTGCGCTATTTCTGTGCGGTCTTTAGTCGAGGCACGAATAAAGAAAAACAGCCCAACCGATAACAACAAGGTTAGCAGGAATGTAGATGGCAGAATAGCAGTATCCATAACTAATTGTTAGTGTTTGACTGGAGGAGACTTATTCATTATCAATTATTCGTTATACCAATTTGAACAATGATTGCGACAAATGGAGTGCCAAAAAGCGATTACCAGGGACTCATCCAAAATCCAAAATGGTATTACTTTGTCCTCCCATTAATGTAGTCTTGCCAAAGAAAAGCTAAATCCTGTCCTTGAACTTGCCATTCGGGAGAAACTTGGTACATCCGCCTGGGGCGTCCCCGTCCTTCGAGTTTCTTCCAATATCCAGTGATTGCCCTTTGGTCTTCCAGAAATTTGATTGCACTGTAAAGTACGGTATCTGAAAGCCGATAGATGGGATATTCAGTTTCTAATTGCTCGATCAACTCGGTTCCGTAGGATTCACCTTGTAATAAAACAGACAGTATGTAACAAACTGCTAGTTCCTGACAAAGGTAAGTTGGCGGAGGATTCTCAAAAAATTGATATATATCCTCAAGTTTCATGGTTAATGAATGGCTAAAAAAATGCCTTAGGGTAAGGTCTACAATCCTTTTAGTCAGTATACAGTGCTACTGGTAAGTCAGTAATACAGATAAAGCTACTTAGACTAGATATCCATTGCGTAAACACCAAATAATTACCCACGCCGATAAAGTTGTGGGACGAGTTTGGGAGTTTTCGGGGCACAAAACAGTGTACCCCGACTCAAGCTCGATACGGTGTGGTGAGGAGCGAACAGACAGTGGCGAACTCACTATCTTGGTGTCAAGTGATGCCGAACTGATTAGAACCGCTTAAGCAATAAAATGCCATCGAAGAAATTTTACAGGTAAAATGCTATTTTGTCTGTAAATGTTAATAAACACTTTTTTTACAGTGATTTTCCCAATGCAAATTCTCCAAGCTTAGGCTATGGGATATGTCTGGGTTAAAGCTCCTACGCCAGTGTAAACACTTAAGTAGTAACTATTACTGATTTCCTCGACAAGAGAATTTCTTGTCTGTTATGGCAAGTGTGATAGTAAATTTATCAAAGAAGACCCAAAGGCGGGGCAAAAAAGACGGGGAAAGGGGGAGACGCGGTGACGCGGGTAAAGAATTCTCCATATCCCCGTTTCCCCGCTTCCCTTAATTAAGCGCCCAGCATATTGATAATAACTATGTCACAAACTCCCGATGCCCCATCATCTTCCTCAACTCTTAGGGCAATTGCCCAAACTTTTCGCCTGACAGGTTGGATTAGCTTCTGGATTCAGCTAGTACTAGGCGTTGTTTCTAGCATAATTGTGCTGCTGTTCGCCGTCTTTAATCAAAAAACTGGCAGTCCTAGTAATAATCCGGGGACTGGCTTTGGCGTGTTTTTAGCAATTTGCGGACTGGTTGTTTTGGGTGGGGGCATTTATTTAGCTTACCGTTACACTCGAATTGGCAAGCAATTGGAATCCTCTAATGCCAGCAACCGCCCTCGGAAAAGCGAGACTGTACAAGTATTACGCTTAGGGGTGTGGGTGAATTTAGGGGGAACGCTGGTGACTCTTTTAGGGGCGCAAGCGATCGTTGGAACGCTGGTAGCAAGATCCATATCGCCTCAAGCGATAACTACCCAATTTTTTGACCCCACCCGAATTATTAGCGGTCTAGATATGCTTGTAGTACAGGCAAACACCAACACTGTCTCAGCCCACTTTGCAGGGCTTGTGGCGTCACTTTGGCTACTCAATCGCATCAACAAACCACAATAAGCAATTAAAAATTAAAATTGAGACTGATTTTTCAAACAAACTTTGTTTTTGCAGTCACAGGAAACCGAAATTAATATATGCTGGATGCTTGTGTGTTAACTGTCTTGACAAGAAGATAATAGGCTAAAAACTGAGAAAAATCTGTGCTGGATATCAAGCAAATACGGGAAAATCCGCAATTAGTTCAAGAACGATTGGATAGTCGTAGTGGTAAATACGACATTGAACCGATATTACAGTTAGATCGGCAACAACGGGAACTTGAGGGAAGGCGTAGTCAACTCCAAGCCCGTAGCAACGAAATCGGTAAATTAGTTGGGCAAAAGATTAAATCTGGGATCAATCCTCAAGACCCAGAAATTCAAGCTTTGCGGGATGAAGGTAACTCTGTCAAAGCTACGTTGAGTGAACTGGAACCCCAGGAAAAAGAACTCAAAGCTGAAATTATCCAACTTGTGTTGGCACTTCCCAATTTACCAAGCGACTCTACACCCCTTGGTAAGAATGAGGAAGATAACGTAGAAGTGCGCCGTTGGGGTGATGAATACATTCCCCAAAATCCAAATATTCTCCCTCACTGGGAAATTGGCGAAAAGCTGGGTATTCTCAATGTTGAGCGGGCTGTAAAAGTTGCCCAAAGTCGCTTTGTGACATTGATAGGCGCTGGTGCGGCACTGGAGAGGGCATTAATTCAATTTATGCTGACTCTCCATACTGAAGCGGGGTATGTGGAAGTCAGTCCGCCGCTGTTAGTTAATACTGAGTCTTTGACGGCGACCGGTCAGTTACCCAAGTTTGCAGAAGAAAGCTTTAAATGCGCCGATGATGACTTGTGGCTAATTCCTACAGCGGAAGTTCCACTGACAAATCTCTATCGGGGTGAAATTCTTGCTGCTGAAGATTTGCCTATCTACCACTGTGCTTTTACTCCCTGTTTTCGCCGCGAAGCTGGTAGTTATGGGCGTGATATGCGGGGATTAATTCGCCTGCATCAATTCAACAAGGTGGAAATGGTGAAGTTTGTCGAACCCAGTACGTCTTTTGATGAATTGGAGAAATTGGTGGGGAATGCAGAAGCAATTTTACAGGCGTTGCAGTTGCCTTATAGAGTAGTAAATTTAAGTACTGGGGATTTGGGATTTGCCTCTACCAAAACTTATGATTTAGAGGTTTGGTTGCCTTCTTCTGGTAAATACCGCGAAATTTCTAGCTGTTCTAATACTATAGATTTCCAAGCGCGACGCGGTGATATTCGCTTCAAAGAAGCGGGGAAGAAAGGTACTCAGTTCGTACATACTCTGAATGGTTCGGGTTTGGCGGTGGGACGGACAATGGCAGCAATTTTGGAGAATTATCAACAACCTGATGGAACAGTGAGGATACCAGAAGTGTTGCAACCTTATTTGGGACGTGAAATTTTGTAATTTGTCATTAGGGATTTCCAGGAAAACGAACCACAGAGGCGCAGAGAAGCCAGTGCGTTGCGGGGGTTCCCCCCGTTGTAGCAACTGGCGCGGCACAGAGAGATGAAGAAGAGATAGATGAGGAAGAGAGAGGATTTTTGGATGAGATTTT
Organism: Nostoc sp.; assembly: GCF_036917815.1. Lineage (GTDB taxonomy): Bacteria > Cyanobacteriota > Cyanobacteriia > Cyanobacteriales > Nostocaceae > Nostoc. The sequence goes on from NZ_JBALEK010000061.1 coordinate 280,148, forward strand.
TGGATGTTTTTTAATTTGGAAGTTCCTTAGTCTTTAGTCCTTGGTCTTTTACTAATGCCCAATGCCCAATGCCCAATGCCCAATGCCCAATACTCAATGCCCAATTAGAATGGAGATAACCATATCTTAATATCTTCACTAATTTAGTCTATGTCAGTTTTAGCAGCGATCGCAGTTTTGGCTGTTTTGATCTTGGTACACGAGTTGGGACATTTTGTTGCAGCCCGTTCTCAAGGCATTCTCGTTAACCGTTTTTCTTTGGGTTTTGGCCCAGTTCTTCTTAAGTACCAAGGTTCACAAACCGAATATGCTATCCGCGCTTTTCCCTTGGGCGGTTTTGTCGGCTTCCCGGATGATGACCCCGATAGCGATATTCCACCCAATGACCCAAATCTACTGCGTAACCGTCCAGTTTTAGACAGGGCGATCGTTATCAGTGCTGGAGTAATCGCAAATTTAATATTTGCCTACTTGGTGTTGGCTCTGCAATTGGGTATCGTTGGTATTCCCAAGGAATTAAACTATCAAGCTGGTGTCCTTGTACAGCCTGTTAATCAAGAATCTGTTGCCTATCAAGCCGGAATTCGGGAAGGAGATATTATTCTGGCTGTGAACGGTCAAGAACTCCCGGCTTCTGAAAAGTCAACTCCTTTGCTGACAAAAGAAATTCAAACTCATCCTAATCAGCAAATCGAAGTGAAAATTCTGCGTGAAAACCAACAACAAACCCTGAAATTAACACCAAAACTAGGAGCCGATGGCAAAGGTGTAGTTGGTGTGGCACTCACTCCAAATGCTACAGCAGTTTATCGCCGTCCTAATAGTCCTTTGGAAATTTTCGGCATTGCTGCTAATAGATTTCAACAATTATTTGTTGGGACTCTGAGCGGGTTCGGACAGTTAATTACCAATTTTCAACAAACTGCTGGACAGGTTTCTGGGCCAGTTAATATTGTCAAAATAGGTGCAAAATTAGCTGAGGATAATAGTGTAAATCTGTTGTCTTTTGCCGCAATTATCAGCATTAACTTGGCTGTGATCAACATTTTGCCTTTACCAGCTTTGGATGGCGGACAACTCGCTTTTCTGCTGATTGAAGGTTTACGCGGTAAGCCTGTACCTGCACGGATTCAAGAAGGTGTAATGCAAACCGGTTTGGTGTTACTCTTAGGGTTAGGAATTTTTCTGATTGTCAAAGAAACTACTCAATTAACTAGCCAATTGGAATGGGTGCAAAGATTGTTCCAGTGAAAATAGCGAGTAGGGAAAAGAAACTTTTACCTTTAAGGAAGCGATCGCTAGAAATTTTAGCTCGTCTGAAGCGTCTTTATCCAGATGCTACTTGCTCTTTGAACTACTCAACGCCTGTACAATTGTTGGTGGCAACAATTCTCTCTGCTCAATGTACTGATGAGCGGGTGAATAAGGTAACACCAGCTTTATTTGGTAAGTTTCCTGATGCTGAGAGTTTAGCGATCGCTGACTTAGTAGAATTAGAAAGTTTGGTGCATTCCACAGGATTTTATCGCAATAAAGCCAAGAACATTCAAGCCGCCTGTCGGATGATTGTCACTGAATTTAACTCTGTTGTCCCCAACCAAATGGAACAGTTGTTAAAGCTTCCAGGGGTGGCGCGGAAGACAGCAAATGTAGTCTTGGCTCATGCTTATGGCATTAATGCCGGCGTGACAGTAGATACTCACGTCAAGCGTTTGTGCCAACGTTTGGGTTTAACTGAAGCAAAAGAACCCGTTCGGATTGAGCAAGATTTAATGGGTTTATTGCCTCAGCCTGATTGGGAAAATTGGTCAATTCGGCTGATTTATCATGGTCGTGCTATTTGTAAAGCCCGCTCTCCCGTCTGCGTTGCTTGTGAGCTTGCCGATTTATGTCCTGCTGCTAATCAGCCAGTGGTTGTAGGATAAGCGACATGAGTATGCGTGTCAGATCAAGCTAAAAGGGCGGTTATAAACCGCGTCTACACGAGGCTTTACCCACCTTTCCTTGCGGAACGCTACGCGAACGTGGGTTAAGAGTCCTTGATTTTGTATTAGTCCACAGAGGTGGACTTCGTTTGTGTAGCCGCGAATTCTATTCGCCCTGGCTGTAAGTTGACACCTATGCGACACAAGTAAGCCCATAATTTATGGGGAGACTGTAGAATAGGGGATGGTGTCTTTAAATAAGTTAGAGAATATATGGCAAAAAAGAGCTTGATTGAGCGCGAGAAAAAGCGCACCAGGTTGATAGAAAAGTATGCTGACAAGCGGGAAGCTCTTTTAGAAGAGTTCAGAAGTGCAGCATCTCCTCTGGATAAACTGGAAATTCACCGGAAGATTCAACAGCTACCCCGGAATAGTGCGCCCACCCGCCACCGTAACCGTTGCTGGTTGACTGGTCGTTCTAGAGGTGTTTACCGCGATTTTGGGTTGTCTCGGAACGTCCTACGGGAATGGGCACATGAAGGTCTTTTACCTGGAGTTGTTAAGTCTAGTTGGTAATCAAGAGTCATTAGTCATTAGTCATTGGTAAATAACAAAGGACTAATGACAAAATTATTGACCACAACATTTATCAATTCCCAGACTTTCTAAGAGTAGATCGCTGACGGCGTTAGCGATCGCAAACTCTCCATAAAAGCTGTTGGAAAAATCATAGGACTGCATTTCTGTGACAATGGCAATTACCAAAGAACCAAGGTCGTTTTCTCCTTCCATCCGTTGACGCACAAAAATCTGTGCGGCTCGTTGAGCAATATTTTGGTTGACTGCTTCGGGGATAAATTCTGTATCTAGCCACCGTTGTAAACGCTCTCGTAACCATTCACCTTCGAGCAACGGATTTTCAGGCGGTGGTAGGGTGATGGGTGGAATTGGTTGAGTCATTTTTTTTAACGCAGAGGGACGCGGAGGGAAACGCAGAGGAACGCTGAGGTTGACTGTTAGTATCAAATTGCGTTTCTCTAGTGTTTTTTTATATTTATCTATGCAATATGATATCGCCGCTATTATTGAGGGCTATGCACAAGGCTATTTTCTCATGGCTGATGAGCGCGATCGCCTGAGTTGGTACGGAAGTCGCGATCGGACTTTTATTCCTTTGGATGAGCGGTTTCGCTACCCCAAGTCTTTGCAGCGCGTGATCAATCAAGAGCGGTTTGCTGTGGCGATTAATCGGGATTTTGAGGCTGTGGTGGCTGGCTGTGCTGACAGAGAGACAACTTGGATTTCACCGGAATTACGAGAGATTTATTTGCTACTTTACCAGAATGGTTATGCTTATAGTTTTGAAACTTGGCAGGGTGACGAATTAGCTGGGGGAATTTTAGGGATTGTCATTGGTGGCGCTTTCATTGGCGAGTCGATGTTTTACCGCATTCCCGAAGGCTCGAAGGTGGCGATGGTAAAGTTGGTAGAAAGATTGCGTCAGAGGGAATTTGTGTTTTTTGATGCCCAATTGATGAATCCTCATTTGGAAAGATTTGGTGCTTATCGGGTTGAGGATGAAGAATATCAAACTTTACTTAAGCAAGCGTTGCAATGTCGTTGTTGCTTGGTATAGGGGTGTAGGATAAGGAAATTCCCTCATACCATTAATAATTTAGTTAAAGTGTATCGCCCATCTGCTCCAGCAGCTTTAATATGCTTGAAGAAGAATGCAGAATGCAGAATTCAGAATTCAGAATCAATCAGTCGGGGATTCAGACCCGCCACTGATTGAAGACCACCAAATCTATGATTTGGTGGGGGTCTTAAACCCGGTTATTCATCCGCTAGCGATGCACGTGAAATAGTGCGATCGCTAATCTTGTAGGTTGGGTTGACGCTAGGAAACCCAACATTTTCCTCTACTCACAATCTTAACCACTTCCGCTATTCCAGGTAATAGGGTAGTCATGTTCATTCTTTAGCTAGAATTTGGTTCGATAGCACAACCACTTATGGGACAATCACATCACACCAAAATATAGGAACGGTGATTTTTGGTTCATGCTTTCAATACTCTACACAAATATGTCCGATCGCAGTTTAGCTCAAGTTATTGCTGATTATACGGGCAAAGATTACCACATTGTCCTAAATGATGTCTATCGAGTTGGGTCAATGACGACTTTTTCAGATGAGGTCATTGATTCCGTTAAGCAAAAGCTGATGAGTTGCAACTACGAAAAGTGGTTAGCAGATGAGTAATGATAAATCGATACAGTATGATTCTTCAATGGTCTGATGAAGATCAACTTTTTCTAATCACGATTCCAGAGTTTGCCGATCGCGTTATTATGCCTTGCACTCACGGTAAAACTCGTGAAGAAGCTATTCGTAATGGCGAAGAAGTGATTTTAATGTACTTGGAAGCTTGGGAAGTAGAAGGTGAATCTATTCCTGAACCTAGCACGCTTCAAATTGTCTGATTACCAGTTTTGAGTAAGTAATAGACATCTCTACTAAGATGGATAGTGCGATCGCTCCGTTTTCTTGATGCTCACAATGGGAAGAAGCATCACGTTAATTTATCAGAAGTGATGTAAGGAGCGCCTACTTTACATATACTGGGTTAAAGACTATCTCCGAGTGAAACCCTATGTCAGACTTACTTGGAAGAATTACAATTAATCCCAAACAGTGTGGTGGTCGTCCCTGTATCCGGGGCATGAGAATTCGGGTATCAGATGTACTCGACTTGTTTGCGGCTGGACTGAATGCGGAACAAATCCTAGAAGAAATGCCCGATCTAGAAGCGGATGATCTTAAAGCAGCACTTGTGTACGCTTCACGTAAGCTCAATCATCCCGTTTTGGTCGCATGACGATCTGGATAGATGCACATTTCTCACCTGCAATTGCAACTTGGATCACCATCACATTTGGTATAACAGCATTAGCTTTGCGTGATGTTGGGCTGAGAGATGCCGAAGATACTGAGATTTTCGAGGCAGCGAGGGCTACAGGAGTCATCTTTATCACCAAAGACAGTGACTTTGCTGACTTAGTTGATCGTTTTGGAACACCGCCACAAGTTATCTGGTTGACGTGTGGCAATACGTCAAATGACCGATTGAAAGAGATTCTGAATTCAACATTGCCGGAAGCATTAGAGCTTTTGCAATCTGGTGAAGCGTTAGTCGAAATCAGAGGTGATTAGCGGTGGAGGCTAACCAAAGCGATCGCAGTTTAACAAACCTACTGCACTGTAACCTAGTCAATCTGTTGTGTTGAGGTTTCTTGGGCTACCCTAAAGATATAATCGGAAAACTAGCCTTGCTATGAGTGTTGTAATCTCAGACGAAATTCTACAAGCATCTCAGCTTACCCCAAGTGAGTTTTGTCAAGAAATTGCGCTGTTCCTATTCCAGACAGGACGCTTAACGATAGGCTACGCCAGTCAGCTAGCGGATATACAACCTAATACCTTTCGCCAACTCCTCAAGCAGCGAAACATCCCTCTCTACTCCTACGACGTTGAGGACTTTGAATTAGATTTGAAAAATCTGCGAGAGCTTGGAAGGCTGTGATTATTATCAGCGATACGTCGGCAATCACAAATTTGGCAGCAATTCAACACTTGCAACTTCTGCCTCAATTCTGGATAGGGCTATGTCTACGACGGGCTACGCCTACGCAAGATTTATCTGAAATAAGCGATAATGGACTTAACTGTTTATGTATTGTTCATTAAGGGACTTCCAAATAAAAAAATGTCCCAAAACTGACCCAAAAACCCTCTCTATTTCTCCTTTCTCTGTGTTCTCCGTGTCTCTGTGGTTCGTTTATTTGGATAATTTATTTCTTGGAAGTCCCTAAGCCTTCATGCAGTTTGAGTGGGACGAAACAAAAAATCTTGAAAATATTCGTAAATATCGAATTGATTTTGCAGATGTCCCCGGAATGTTTGATAATTCCATGCTGATTGAGCTTGATGAGCGTTTTGATTATGGCGAAGATCGCTGGATCGGAATCGGCTTTTTAGGCAACGGTGTGGCGGTTGTCGTTTGGACAGAACGACAGAACAACATAGTCCGCATTATCTCAGCACGAAGGGCAAACCGATATGAGCGCCAACGACTTGAACAATACCTCACATACTGATTGGGCTGCATTAGAGGCGATGATGGATGAAGACATTGATTACTCAGACATTCCACCCTTGAGTGATGAGTTTTTTGAAAATGCCACGCTGAGAATTCCGGCAACACGAGCCAGTGACTTGATTGAGTTAGATTCGGAAGTAATAACGTGGTTTCGTAAACAAGGTGCAGAGTACAAAACACTGATTAACTCAGTTTTGCGCCGTTACATTCAAAACAGTGGCGATCGCGGCGCGGGCTAGCGATCGCAAAAACAATTAATCCAGTAACCAGCTAAATAAACCTTCTACTGTCAGGCTGAAATCTTTAGCAAACTCTGGTACTGGTAACTGTGTTCCTAGTTCTTCGTAAAAAGTGGTTGGTTGATCTGGCAAGTGGACAAACACAGATTGTTCTTTAGGATCAATCAGCCATCCCATCTGAGTGCCATATTTCAGGCAATGCAAAATATTTTTGGTAACTTTAGTTTGACTTTGATCGGGAGATAAAATTTCAATTGTCCAATCTGGGGCAATTGAGAAAACGTTAGCAATCCCACCATTTTCTTTACGGGGAATTCTATCCCACGTAAACACAGAAATATCAGGCACAATAGAACGATCGCCAAAGGTACAGCGAAGCTCACAGAAAGCCCGTGCAATCTGTTTAGGTTTTACAACCAAGTTAATTGCAGGTGCTAACTCGGTCTGAATGGCGCTGTGTTCTCCTTGCGGCATCGGTTTTTGGATGATATGCCCATCAATGTATTCACTGGCTGGTTCTGTCTCTGGCAAATCCAGGAATTCATTTAGAGTCAGGGATTTAGCAGGTATCTGTACCATTTCAGGTTCCTGTCAAAAATTCTTTATTCATCAAGATGTTGCAGATTATTTGCACATTTGCAACGTGCGGCGATCGCTAGCAGCGATAGAATTTAACCGATAAAAGTCTTGCAGAGCCAGTGAGTAAGCATAAGAATTTGACTCATCATCATTAACCTTGGGCAGTCTATTGGTTGTAGCTACCTGATTCGACTGCTCAGAACTGGCTTCATTTGACGAAGTATTAACCGTCATTGCCAACTCTCCTGATGGGTTGATTGTACCCTGAAAACAATTCAACTCTGATTGGGGCATATACAACGCACCCGTTACCTTATCCTGCCGCTTTTGAAATATGATATAACCTTGACCAAGCTGGTTTGGTTTTGGCGATTGACCATAGAGGTAAATCCCATCTTTTACAGGAAAACTTGCTTTTGGTAAAACTTCTGCGCCAATTGTTGCTCCCTGATCACCTGGAACCAGTGCTGTGGTTGTAGATATTGTTTTTCCGTTCTTATGGGAAAAAATCTCTCTATCTCCAGAAGCCGCATTAAGTTGACTTCTTTGCTCTCGAACTTTTCTGAGTTGCGACAAAAGAGAGTTTTCGGAGGTTTTGTGAATCTGAGCCGATGATAATCGAGAGTCTGTAACTGATACTACTTGAGTTTGCTTGGCTAGAAAGCCCAAACCGAGAAGTAAGCCTAAGCCCGCGAGGGAAATTGCCCACTTACGGGGGGATAATAACTGATGAAGGTTGTTAAGCACCCTACTTCTCCTGTTAAAAAACTAACTAAGTTCTCTAGAACTTACTTAAATCATAACCAAGTCTTAATTGTCAAAGACTTTATTCACGATTTATATTACTATTTTCCAAAAAAGAAAACTGTCAAAAACTAAAGTTTTTATTTAATTTAGTCCAAAATCTTATAAAAACACTCGTTGAAAACCCTTGAGTAACAGGCGCTACGTGCCGTATTACGTACTTTAGGCAAGGGATGAAAACGGTTTGAGGTGTTTACGCCTCAGTCACGTTCTGGTAAAGTTAGGTTCAACAGGAACGGTAATCAACCTGTATAAAAACCTAAATGCCTAACGGCAATCTGTACCTTGACAATTGAAGATATGGGGTTCTATTCCATAGTTCTAGTTCCTGCCCAGGAATAGGTAAAATCTTCATGGGGACTAGGCGATCAGAATTTCAATCAAATAAATTTTGGAATCATCCAACTACCGAGGGGCACTCGGAAAGTTAACGCTTGAGGAGAGAACCACCTCTGGGTTAGATACCGCAAGGGGTCTAATCTAAGTGGACTCGTTGAATCAAGAATCCCCGCACCTTCAGGTCGGGGAGTGTCAAGAAACTTGTATATCTTGTAGCCTTGCCACCATTTCTGCACGCGCCGAAACCTTCAACTTGCGAAACATCCTCTTCAAAGCTTGTTTGACGGAATTTTGCGTAATCCAAAGTTTTTCCCCAATTTCTGCATTCGTTAACCCCTGCGCCACCAACTCGGCAATTTCTAACTCACGGGCTGTTAAAGGACTTACTAAAAGGGTATTGGATATTTTTGGTCTTGCCCGTAGAGTCGCCATTTTTGCTGACAAATGAATGCATAAGGCACTGAGATCAGCTAAATCGTTGCCATTAAAGGCCGGATTTCCCTTGTCACGAGCCAAGTTAAGCGTTCCGACAAGATGACCATCGCAAACAATTGGTCCAGTCATTACGTGTTCGTGATCCGAACGCGAGCAAAAATGCTTCCAGTCTCCTGGTGATAATAATAATTGCTCATGGGCGGGAGCATGACGCTCAACCACGTAGCGCCCCACTGGATTGCTCTCTAAGCATACTGCGGGAATGCCTGGAACATTAATATCAGTGCTTGGCTCGTCATCTATGAGATAAATACCCCAATTTTGCACGCGAAAATGTTCGCCAATTTGATCCGTGAGAGCTAGTCTTAATTCTTGCTCATTTTGGACATTGGCGATCGCATGAAATACGGCGTGGAGAGAATTAGCCATAAGTGTACCCAGTTGGGGACTATCCAAGCCTCAACAATTACTTCTATGCTAGTACCAATAAAACTAAAACGCTAATTTACAATAGCGACTAGGAGAAGCACATGACAGTTACACAACTCTCTGCTCAGGAACTTTTCCGGGCTGCTTATGAAAACCGCTATACTTGGGACAAGAATTTTCCCGGTTATACCGCAAATATTACCTTTAAGCATGACGATAAAGTGTTTACAGGCAACGTTATCATCAACGCCAATCTCAAAGCCGAAGTTTTGGATGTAGATGATGAGTCAGCCCAGAAAGCAATTCATGGTCAAGCATGGGAAATAGCAATTCATCGCATCCGCCGCAGCTTTGAAGACACTCACAGCGCCAATACCTTTAGCTATGGCAAAACTGACGAAACTGGCGCAGTTGAGCTTTTAATGGGTGGTAAGGCTGAGGGCGATAAATACAAAGTCCGCAATAATGAAGTATGTCATGTTCACCGTCTAATCCACGGTACTTTCGTGACCATTGACACCTTCACCAGTCATGACACTGGGGAAGGCTACCTGTCACACAGCTATGACTCTGTGTACCATGACCCGAAAACTGGGGAACAAAAGGGCGGTAGAAGCGAATTTATTGATGAGTATGAAAAAGTGGGTGACTATTTCATCCTAAATCGTCGGGAGATTCGCACCGAAACAGCAGGACAAATTTCTACTCAGGAATTTATCTTCTCTGACATCAAATTGTTAGAACCTGTTGCTGCTTAAATTGGATTTGTAATCTAACAATTAGCGTAGGCGGGCTGCGCCTACGCTTTTATTTTTGAGCATTCTATGGGGCGTAGACATCGCTCAATCACGTTACGATACTTAATTAGGTCTTCCTAATCGAGCGGCAATTTACTTATGAGTCAACTTGAAAACATTCAAGCTGAGTACGAAAAATTTCCTGAAGCATTTGAGAGTGTAATCATTAGCACCGTGAGCGCCCAGGCAATACCCAATGCTAGTTATGCTCCCTTTGTAATGGATGATTGTAAGAATATCTACATTTATGTCAGTGGTCTTTCGACTCATACCAAAAATCTTGATGCCAATCCTCATGTTAGTGTCTTGTTTATCGAGGATGAAGCTAAGAGTAATCTAATTTTTGCCCGTCGTCGTTTGAGTTTTGATTGTACGGCAACTTTGATCGAGCGTGAAACTGACAAGTGGAATCAAATTGTTGAGCAATTTAAAGGGCACTTTGGTCAATTTATCGAGGTTTTGCGAGGCTTGTCTGACTTTCGGATTTTCCAACTAACTCCGAGTGAAGGTCGTTTTGTAATTGGTTTTGGGGGAGCGTATCAAATCAGTGGTGATAATCTCCATCAACTTGTTCAGATTACAGGAGATGCCGACAAAAAGTAAGAATGAATTATAAATTAGTTTGAGTCTATATAAATTAAATATGGAATAGCTTATAGCATATCAATATTTACTAGGACTTACGCAAAACTGCACGCTGTAGGGGCAATTCATGAATTGCCCCTACCTAAAAATCAGGGTTTTAGCTATTGTTTGCGTAAGTCCTGTTTACACATCAAAGTGATAACGGATAGCTCCAGTATTTGGATCATTGTTGATCTCAGCGTACCCTATCTTTGTTGCCTCTTGAAGCAACTCTTTCAGATGCTCTGATTCTAGCTCAGTATACATAGCCGCTTGAGCAATGGAAAGTTGCCCATTATGTTCCTTTGCAGCCTTGAGCAACTTCTGCATTGGACTACCTGTCGATAAAGCTTGTGGCTGTACCCCTTGTAATTGTTGAAGTTGGGGAATATCACCAATGTTCAATGTAATTGATTGATTAACACTGGGGGTTCCAGTACCCTGTAACCCACGCAGATAAAGATTTCGCTGGTCAACCATACCAGGAATCAGAGCCAAATCGATTAGTTGACCAATCCCAAAAAAACCAATTGTGAAGAAATATATCAAACCACTAGTAACCTGTCCGGTGTATAATCTTTGCCCACCACAGATACCAAAGAAGCACAAACACCAAAGAAGGTATGCGACACTTGAATTTGCTTGCTGCATGACAGTGTACTCCAATTTCCCATGAATACCTGTATACAGTATTCCCAGGTTTGAATGTAAAGCTAACAATTGATTAGACTGATGGGTTTTATAATTGGGGATACTGTTAGGGATTTCCAAGAAATAAATTATCCAAAGAAACGTAGACGCAATAGCGGCTTGCCGCAGGCTACCACAGAGACAAGGCAGCGCGGTCTTCTCACGTTGGGAGAAGGGGAGACGCTAAAAGCGTTAGCGAGTCCGCGTACCCTTACAGGGAAGCAAGCTACGCTTTTAGCGTCTCGTAGAGAGCGTCTGGGGTCTCCCCCTCCGGGTTCGGCAGTCCCTCTTTCTTGGGGCAACAAGACCGGGCTGCCTCACTAAGTGGAGCATCTGGCGTGGTTTCCCCCATGAGCGACTGCCGCGCAGAGAACACAGAGAGAAGAGAAATAGAAAGGATTTTGGCGTCAGTTTTGGGATATTTTTTTATTTGTCAGTCCCTTAGCAAATTAATTTGGCCTTAGTTTCTTAATCTATCGGTTTCTGAGCTATTGCTTAGAAATAAATAACTATACGTTTGTTGGAAGAATGTAAAGGGATGATTAAGAGGCTAGGTTTTTTTTGTATAGCTATCACTGTGTTCATTTCTATCTCACTGGGATTAATCGGAATATTGACGGCTCAACAGCCTTCAATTTCCCATCCTCTGACTTCGCTAACAGAGGTAGAAATTAGTACAGCTGTTTCGGTCATCAAAAGAGAAAAAACTTTGAGCGAAATGGCAGTTTTTCCACTGATTGCTTTACAAGAACCAGATAAAGAAGAAGTCCTGAATTTTACACCTGGGAAAGCCTTTGGGAGAAAAGCTTTTTTGGTAATTTATGAACGTTCGCTAAATAAAACCTATGAGGGTATCGTTGATCTGAGAAGCAAAACCTTAAGTTCTTGGAAAGAAATACCCTCTGTCCAACCTGCGATCGTCAATTCGGAATATGAACTAGCAAGCCAGGTAGTTAAAGCCGATCCTCGATGGCAAAAAGCAATGCAAAGGCGGGGAATTACTGATTTCGAGCAAGTCAAAATTAGTTGGTGGGCACCAGGAATCCTGAGTCAACCAGAAGAAGCAACAGGTAATCGCCTTTGTCGGGGATTATCTTACTACAAAGGCAAAGCCTGGAACTATTACGGTAGTCCCATTGAAGGAGTTGTAGCAACGGTCAATTTGAACACGGGTAAAATCGCCAGTTTTATTGATAAAGGAAATGTACCTTTCTCTAAAGAAAATTGGAACTACGATGTCAAGTCCTTGGGCAAATTACTTTCACCACTGAAAGCATTGAATATTCTCCAACCTAATGGTGCAAATTTCCAGATTAAAGACAATGAAATTAGCTGGCAAGGTTGGAAATTTCGCTATTCAATGCATCCTCGTAATGGATTAATGCTGTACCAAGTGACGTACAATGATGGGGAAAATATTCGACCAGTTTTATACCGCGCTAGCCTCTCAGAAATGGTAGTACCTTATGGCGATCCTGAACCTACTTGGTCATTTAGAAATGCCTTTGATGTTGGAGAATATAACCTTGGTTTACTAGCAAATACAATGGAATTAGGTAAGGAAATTCCCGAAAATGGCTTGTTGCTAAATGCTGTATTTGCTAGTGAGCAGGGAGAACCTTATAAAATACCAGCAGTTATCGGGATCTACGAGCGCGATAATGGAATGTTGTGGAAGCACTATGAGTATAATACTCAGCGTAATGATGTCCGTCGCAGTCGAGAATTAGTGATGACGATGACGGTAGCCGTTGACAACTATGATTACAGCATCAATTGGATCTTTCACCAGGATGGGACTTTGGAAGTCCAAAATGAATTAACAGGTATCGTACTGTCCCAGGGAACGGCTGCTAAAAAACAATCTGAGGATGATTCCCACGGGAGGTTAATTGCTCAGAATATCTTTGGAGTAAATCATCAGCACTTTTTCAACTATCGCCTAGATTTCGATGTCGATGGGCAAGCTAATTCTGTGATGGAAATGAATGTGAAAGCTTTGCCGATGGATGAGAAAAATCCTTTAGGAAATGCGATCGCAGTTACAGAAACTTCACTAGCCAAAGAAACGGCGGCTGTGCGCGATTTGGATCTGAAAAGCAGTCGAGAATGGATGATTGTTAGTGCAGACAAAAAGAATCCTCTCGGTGCTGCACCTGGGTATATGCTGATGCCTGGAGGGAATTCCATATTTTTCCCTGTAGAAGGCTCAAAAATCCGGCAACGGGCAGAATTTGCGACTCATCACGTCTGGGTAACAAAATATAAACCTACTGAACTTTATGCTGGCGGCGATTATCCCAACCAAACTCAACCAGGACAGGGCTTACCAAAATATATCTCAGATAATGAGTCTTTGATGGGTGAAGATATCGTACTGTGGTACACAATGGGTGTAACTCATATTCCGCGATCGGAAGATTGGCCTGTGATGCCTGTTCACCGAGTAGGATTTAAGCTAGTCCCTAGAGGATTCTTTAGCCGTAATCCCGCGATCAATTTGCCAGAGTAAAATATTCGTTTTTTAAAGTTTCCTTGGTTCAGTTTTTTCGTAATCTGTGAACCTGTAACTTGAATGCTGATAAGCTTATCATAGGTCAAATACTTGCAGTTTTCAAAATAGGATACCTCATGAGTTTTCCAGAAATTAATATTCCCGGTGATGGCAAGCTGCACGCTCGTTTAATTACTTCCTTGGGTGAAATTGTAGTTCGTTTGGAGGAAGAACGAACTCCTAATACCGTGAAAAATTTTGTCGGTCTAGCAACTGGAACAATCGACTGGAAAGACCCTAAAACTGGTGAATCTAGTAAGGGGACTCCAGCCTACGATGGGATTCGCTTTCACCGAGTCATTCCTGATTTTATGATTCAGTGTGGCGATCCCTTGAGTCGTTATTTGGATACCGCCAGCCGATGGGGTACTGGTGGTCCGGGATATCAATTTGAGGATGAATTTCATCCTGAATTGAGACACACTGGCGCAGGCATCCTGTCGATGGCTAATGCCGGACGCGGTACTAATGGTTCGCAATGGTTCATTACAGAAGCAGCAACACCTCACCTTGACAACAAACACAGTGTTTTTGGTGAAGTTGTTGAAGGTATCGATATAGTTAGCAAGATTGCTAATGTGCCTACAACTAGAGATCGTCCGAATCAAGAAGTGGTGTTGCAAAAAGTAGAAATTTTTCGGCAGTAATTAACACCTCGGTTTGTAGTAAGGACTTTAGTGCTTAGAGGATGTTTTAAAAGTATTGGGCGAATAGAATTCGCTACTACACAAACAAAGTCCACCTCCGTGGACTAAGAAAAATTAAGGGTTTTTAACCTGCGTAGGCAGGTTTTGTCTGTGTAGCCGCGACTTCTAGTCGCCAGGGCTAGTATGAATTGAGACTTTACAAACATCCTCTTAGAAAATAAGGACTATAGCGGTTCTCGTTTACGTGAGGTACACCCGTAGGGGCACGGCACTGCCGTGCCCCTACACCTCGTGATGTTATGTTGTACCGCATCTGAATGGGAACCGCTATAAAGTCCTGACTACGAACTTGCTTATCCATCGAGATTTTGCAGCCCCATCGCAATCTTGCTGTGTTTTTCAATTTGCCCCATGACTTGTTTTGCCCGTTGAATAACTACGGCTGGTAAACCCGCCAATCTTCCCGCTTCAATTCCATAAGATTTATCAGCACCTCCTGGTTGGACTTGGTGCAAAAAGATAATTTGGTCGGGTAATTCTTTCACTGTCACTTGATAGTTAGCCACATTCGGTATAATGCTAGCCAGTTCATTTAACTCATGATAATGGGTGGCAAAAATTGTGCGTGACCGAATATCCACGGCTATATATTCCGCCACCGCCCAAGCTATGGAAAGACCATCAAATGTTGCTGTCCCACGACCAATTTCATCTAATAGCACCAGCGACCTAGATGTGGCATGATTGAGAATATTTGCGGTTTCATTCATCTCTACCATGAAGGTAGATTGACCAGTTGCCAAATCATCTACTGCACCGACACGGGTGAAAATGCGATCGCATATCCCCAATCTGGCAAACTTAGCTGGTACAAAACTACCAATTTGCGCCATTAACTGAATTAATCCCACCTGACGCAAATAACAACTTTTGCCACTCGCATTTGGCCCAGTCAGAATAATTAAGTCAGGAGCAGGAGAGGGAAAACTCTTCTCCTTCTCCTCTGCGTCCTCTGCGCCTCTGCGGTTCGTTTCCTCTCTTCCCAATTGCGTCGAATTCGGTACAAAGAACCCCGCAGGTAAAGACTGTTCCACCACCGGATGACGACCATCAACAATGTTTATCTCCCTTCCTGGCAACATTTCTGGACGACAGTAACCTTGATGCACCGCCAACTCAGCCAAACCACACAATACATCCGCCGCCGCCACTGCCCGAGACAGATTGCGAATTATTTCCGCTTCTTGTGCTACCTCTTCCCGCAATGCTGTAAAAATCTCATATTCCAACTGATTTAAATCATCTCGCGCCGTGAGAATCCGGGCTTCTCGTTCCTTCAAATCTGGGGTGATGTAACGTTCCTCATTGGTTAGGGTTTGCTTGCGGATATAATTAGCGGGTACTTGGTCAGCTTTGGTGCGGGAAATACTGATATAATAACCAAAGGTTTTGTTAAATCCTACCTTCAATGTTGAAATTCCCGTCTTAGCTCTCTCATCAACTTCTAAGTTGGCAATCCATTGCTGGTCTGCTTCTACAGTCGCCTTTCTCTCATCCAACAGGGAATTCACGCTAGGGCGAATCAATCCGCCTTCCTTGATTTGAATGGGTGGTGATTCTACTAGATGGGCGTGTAGCTTTTGTGCCAATTCTTCCAACACACTTGGGACTTTTTGCAAAGCTTTGAGGAAGGGAGAACGCGCTTGGGTTACTAAGTTGGATAATTCCGGTAAGCGTGAGAGGGAATCTGCCAAAGCTACTAAATCTCTAGCACTAGCTGTACCAGAACCCGCCCTTCCTGTAAGTCGTTCCAAATCATAAATTTGGCGTAACAACTGCCGCAAATCTTGACGTAGGGGCGTATTTTCCATCAATTCTTGGATGGTATCAAGACGTGCCCGAATGCCTTTAATATCGATTAGCGGTTGCAACAACCACCGTCGCAGAGCCCGCCCACCCATTGCTGTACTAGTTTTATCTAACGCCCAAAGTAGGGAACCGTGAAAAGTCCCATCCCGAACGGTTTGGGTAATTTCCAGGTTACGGCGGGTTTGATTGTCAACAATTAAGTAATCGGTGACAGTGTAGCTGCGGAGTCTCTGGAGGGTAACAGGGTTTTCTTTTTGAGTATCTTCCAAGTATTCTAGAAGACCGCCAGCCGCACGGACAGCGAGGGGAAGATGATCGCAACCAAGCCCTTCGAGCGATCGCACCTTAAATTTCTGCAATAATCTAGGTCTGGCTTCACCTTGGGAAAATGGTACTTGCGATCGCAAACTATAACAAAATGATGGTGGTAAACACTGGGGAAGATGGGGCGAAGTTTCTCCCGGACGCAGCAAACTACCCAAATCAGGCGCATTTGTGGGAACTAACACCTCTGAAGGTTGTAAGCGCATTAATTCTTGTGTCAAATGTTCTAAATCACTACCTTGAGTGGTCAGAAATTCCCCTGTAGAGATGTCTGCATAAGCTAAACCCCAATGATTTGCGGCAATTACTACTGCTGCTAAGTAATTATTGCGACTGGATTTGAGCATTCCCTCTTCCAGCAAAGTCCCAGGGGTAAGAATGCGCGTTACCTCTCGGCGCACCAATCTCCCAGCAGCTTCCGAAGAATCTTCCACTTGGTCGCAAATTACCACTGCATAGCCTTTTTCTACCAACATCGTGGTGTAGCGTTCCCAAGCGTGGTGGGGAACACCAGACATCGCCACTCGCCCTTGGTCTCCAGCTTGCTTACTAGTAAGAACTAATTCCAATTCTTGGGCTAGTTTGACAGCATCTTGGAAATAGCATTCAAAGAAATCTCCTACCCGATACAGCAACATTGCGTGAGGATATTTATCCTTCGTTTCGACATAGTGCAGGTACATTTGACTTAGCTTGCTGCGGTCTACCTGTCGATGGTCAGAAATAAAAGTACTCGCGTCGGGCTTGGTAGATGGAGTTTCAGAGGGAGAAGCGGTCATAGATGCTATTGAGTTACGCGCGGAAATTCCACAATATCCGATGATAGCTTGATGTTAGAGGTTAATGGCGATCGCTGAAGATTTTTTTACTCTTGACTGGAGTTGTAGGTTGATACACCCATTATTGCAGTTAGTGTAGTGAACAGGCGATCGCAGTATGGCGAAACTTGGCGAACCCTACTTACATTCAACAACGCTAAAAGCTTCGGAGCGTGTGTCCTTTTAGTTCTTTTCTCATATATTCTCTATTTTGTTGATATTTAAAACTGGACGACCTCTTTGGTAACGATAGTAAAAATAGACATCACTTTCATTTTGATATCTTTGTTCATTTTCTACAGCTTCGTCTACCAACTCTAGTCTTTGACCAATCGAAGTCAAGTTCACGTAGTAGCGTAAAGGCTGGGATCTTTGAGGATAATCTAAAGTAACTTCTATTTTTGCTACTGGATTTTCCTGTCCACCCTTCCACAAAAACTCACTAATCCCTCCCCCTTGCCGAAATGGGGCAGGTAAGTCTGTGGGTGTTGCCTTTAAAATTCCAATTGCTTCAATTAAATTTGATTTACCCGAAATGTTAGCCCCAATTAAGACATTGAGCGGTTGCAGTTCAATTTCTTCACCTTCACTTCCATAGGAAAGGAAGTTTTCTAATCGCAGAGTGCGGATAAATCTTTTACCTTCCATTCAATTTTCCTATTTATCTATATTTTATAAATATCATAGATACTATGGCACTCCTGTCTGATTTCAGAACAATATTTCAAATGAAACCCTGATAAAACAAGCTTTTCAGTCTCAGTATGTTTTCAAAAATGAAATCGGAGTCCTGTAGTAATTACGCACGGAGATTTTATAACATTGAATTATACGTGATGTTACAGGCAAAAGGCGATGCCTGCGGCAGGCTACACCTACACTCAAGGATATTTTACCTTTGTCGGCAAAATGGTGCTGTGGTATTTGTCTAACATTAGTAGGGCTAGGACTTAAGCACACTCTACGAATTGATAAATTCAGCTTTTTGGCAATTTTTCCGTAATTCTTAATTGGTATCAATTGTCCAGTAGGCATCGACTGAATTTAATTATGTGTTGCCCTAAATTATTGATATGCACAATTCATGAATTGTGTATACGTCATTTTCACTAGATATATAGTATGGAAAATCATACATTAACTAACACAAAGAGTTTTGCAGCATAACTGTGATTTTAAGCAGTAATCAGGGAAATATAAGTTTGATTAACTTTGCAATTATCGCAATGCTTGTTTGGGGTGTTACCAGAAATATTAACTCAACTTTAAGGATTGAAAGTATGCTGGCTATACATAGCATGACAAATGCTAATAATTTGAACTTGCGATTAGAGTCTACTTTACAAGAATTACCACTTTGGTCTGTTTACGTCGAGGCAGATAGTCCAGCAAATGATTTGAATACACTCTTTAAGCAAGAGCCTTTACTACCAGGAATTATCCTAGTGAAAAATCATGACTATCTGGGGATGATTTCGCGGCAAAAATTTTTTGAACACATGAGCCGTCCCTATAGTTTCCCACTATTTTCTAAACGACCTGCGATAAATTTGATTAATTTTCTTCAACCAGAGGTGTGTATAATTTCTGAGGATACGATGATTGTAGAAGCAACTCAGGTAGCCTTGCAGCGAGTACCTCAATTTGTATATGAGCCGATTTTAATAGAAACTCACTTAGGCAGCTATAAACTACTCGATTTCCATCAGTTACTTTTAGCTTACTCCCAAATTAATATTTTAACATTAGCTCAACTAGAGCAAGTAGAAGAGCAATCTAGAATTGCCAAAGCGGGTTTTCGTAACCTGAAGAATAACTATACCCGATTAATTCAGAATGAAAAAATGGCTGCTTTGGGACAGCTCGTTGCTGGAATTGCACACGAAATCAATAACCCTGTAAACTTTATCGCTGGCAACCTTGGTTATGCGCTCAATTACGCTCAAGATTTACTAAAATTAGTTAGTTTATACCAACATCATTATCCGGTGCCAGTGGCAGAAATTAAAACTGCGATCGCTGAAATGGAACTAGAATTTTTAACTGCTGATTTCCTCAAGCTTCTTGATTCTATGAAGTTTGGTACTAAGCGTATCCAAGAGATAGTTCTTTCTTTACGCAACTTCTCTCGCCTCGATGAATCTGACAAAAAAATAGTTGATATTCATGAAGGTATTGATAGTACTCTAATAATATTACAAAGCCGTCTAACAAATCAGCAAACAGGTCAAACAATTACTATTATTAAAGAATATGGAAATATACCCTTAGTAGAATGCTACGCTGGGTTAATTAATCAAGTATTTATGAATATAATAACAAATGCGATTGATGCTATCTTCGAGAGTTTGGAATCAGGTTATTCAACTCTCAAATCACCATTAATTAGTATTCGTACTGAAGCCACAGATAATCAGCAAGTAGTTATTCGCATTGCTGATAATGGTACAGGAATTCCCAAGGATATACAAAAACGATTATTTGATCCCTTTTTCACCACTAAACCCGTCGGTAAAGGCACTGGATTAGGGTTATCTATCAGCTATCAAATCGTTGTAGAAAAACATTGTGGTCAACTCCAATGTATATCTACTGTAAAAGAAGGAACGGAGTTTATTATTACAATTCCTGTCCAACTTAATTCCTGACAAGTTAGTGAAAAAACCTCTATTTTGGGCAAATAGTAATCTCTCAAGGATATTTTACCCTTTTGTTCGGCTGCTTCGACGCGTAGGTGGCTGTGGTGGCGGTGGTTCTTGAGATTTTAGCTTGTCATCATCAGTCAAAAATTCTACATGAAAACCCTTTTGGTGATAATGCCAACCCAAGATGACAATACTTGCATCACCCATAGAAGTCTTTTCTACAGCTTGATTGGGGAATTTAGCGGCTAAGTTTTTCAATTCTTCCTCTTCCCAAAGAACAATTTGCTCACGGAACTTAGCCCAAGGTGTAGTTTCATCAGCTGCATAAGTCATAATTTCGGCAAATTTTTGAGCTGCTATACGTTTACTTTCTGAATTTGCTGTTTTAGCCTGTGCAATGTGATTACCTGTTTCTATAACAGCAGCTAAAGGAAGTACCAGTGTTGTTGATTTGGCGATTTCTGCCTGAATTTTCTGATTTACACGCTCAAAATTCCATTCATTATTACCAGCAGTTTCTCTACCTGGAACTTGTAACCAAACGCATAAAAGCGATGTATCGATTAGTAGCACCTTTCTCATATTAGTAATTATTCATTATGAGAAAGGCTTCTTTCAATTGCACCTTTAGTTGTCATATCACCTAAAGAATATGATGCAAATAACTTAGAGAAATTATCAATATCTTCTAAGAGTGTAAGCTTGCTTTCTCCAGTTTCTTTATCGCGGTGTGCGACAACCACAAAAGGAACTATCTCTGGGCCTAAAGCATCAAGCAAAGCTGGGTTATGGGTAGTAATTAAAATATCAATTTTCCTTTTGCTGCCAATCTCTCGCAGTATTCTTACAAGTAATTCTGCACGCGATGGATGAAGACCATTATCTATTTCTTCAATTACTAGTTGGCTACCTTCTGGTCGAGTAAGTAATGCTGTAATAATTGCTATAAAACGGAGAGTTCCATCTGACATAGTTTTAGCATCTATTAGTGTCATCTCTCCAGGTTTCCATTCTTCTTCACAGTAGAGCATTGCATCAGTTTTCAGTCTACCAACTGGCTCTGCAAATACTCTTTTAATATCACCTTCTGGTAAATCTTTGATGTAAGCAGATAGAGTCGATTCGACTTCGGCTTTTTGTTGATCATCCAATGCTGCTAGTACACCAGCAATATTAGAACCATCGCTTTCTAAATTATCAGAGAGACGTGAATAATCCCGCATTTTATAAGGAACTGGATTGAGAACTAAAATATTTTCAATTGTTGGCAAAATTATATTATTAATTATGTTGACGCTATTCTTTTGGAAATAATTTAACTGATATGATTCTTTTTTGGATGGTTCAGAAAGAAAATTAGATTCAATAAAATATAAGGGTAGTCCAGAGAAATCACTACGATTAAGCAAGGAACTTCTTGCAGAAAA
This sequence comes from Nostoc sp., assembly GCF_036917815.1. Lineage (GTDB taxonomy): Bacteria > Cyanobacteriota > Cyanobacteriia > Cyanobacteriales > Nostocaceae > Nostoc. The sequence continues at coordinate 301,455 of NZ_JBALEK010000061.1, forward strand.
ATTATCACCTGATAATCCAAATTCTATGGGAAAATATTCATGATCGTCTTGAAGAATCGTTATTTTTTCTGTTAAATTATGAATAGTTGGTCTTGTTTGTAATGTGATTCTGTAAAGATAATCTAATTTACCATCATTATCTGCAACTAGCACCTTTAATGTAAACTCATTTTCACCATTTTTTGCAGCCCATTCCACACCACCGCGAATAGATGGAAGTATTTTATCTCCAGCTAAAGCTGCTTCAATATTCTCCCCTCGTGCTATTCTTTGTAAAAATTCCAAAGCTTCAACTACATTAGACTTACCACTTGCATTTGTACCAATTAGAACCGTCAAGGGATCAAGTGGAAGCTCTGCATAACGGAAACTTTTCCAATTTTCTAAGATGAGTTGCTTAAGCATGACCAACTCCAAAAATGCTAAAATTATATTCCTAATACTCTTGATAATAACTTAGAGTGCAAATCGCAGAGTTTAATACACCTTTAAAAAATGGCTAGAGTATGTTGAGCTAGCAGAAAAACGTGATGATTTGGTAAAAACCCTGTCTGGGGGTATGAAACCACGGTTGCAGATTGCGAGAGCTTTATTGCATCAACCGCAAATTTTGTTTTTGGATGAACCAACGGTAGGACTAGACCCCCAAACCAGGCGACGCCTCTGGGAAATTATTCGAGATTTGAATAAACAAGGGATGACGATGCTACTGACGACCAATTATATGGATGAGGTCGAATTTTTGTGCGATGCTTTCGGCTCTACCAAGCCAGGACGTATTGGTATTATGGATAGCGGTAAAGCTGATTTCTTTGGGAACTTTATAACAGCTGCGTTCTGCTCACGCTGAAGGTTTGGTAATGAAACAATTAGGTGTGTCTGATGTCGGAAGTGATGGCGCTCCTAGTTGGGAATATTTGTTTTTCCCATCCTTGGAAGCAGCAAATATCTACTTGAATGAACAGCCTGATAAAACCGGAATGATGGTGCGTCCCTCTAATCTGGAAGATATTTTTGTGGAATTAACGGGACGCAAGTTAGATTAACCTCATCCTCCTAACTGTCGGAGCATGGCTTCTACTCTATCCACACCTTGTGAGTCATTGCGGCGCTTGTACAAGTCACGGGCTTTCTGAAGCAAGCTGTTCGCTTGTTTGGTTTGTTGTCGCTGTTTATACATCGAACCCATTAATTCATAAGTCTGGGCGTTGTTCTTATCCAACTCGATTGCTTGCTCATAAGCCCAGGTAGCTGCACTATAGTCTCCCAGACGGGATTGTGTTACAGCCAATCCTAAATAGGCGTTAACGTTGTTACGGTTCAACTGTATGGCACGACGATAACCTTCTTTTGCCCCAGCTGTGTCACCTAAATTTGCTTTAATATAACCTACAGCGTAATAAAAATCACTGTTGTTAGGGTTGATAGCGATCGCTCGACGATAAGCTGTTAATGCTGCCTGATAATTTCCCTGTTGAGCGTATAAATACCCAATACCTGAATGAATTTTAGCATTTTTGGGGTCTAAACTAGCTGCTTGCTGATAAACTGCGATCGCACCACCATAATCACCAGCATCCACTAACCTCCGTCCTTGCTCCAGTAGTTGCTTTAACTCTGGGTTTTTGCCTTGTGCCACTAATACCTGAGCCTGAGCTACTGAAGGTATGGTAAAGGCAAAACATCCTAGTAACACCACACTAAACACGAATGATGTTGGCTTGTACACAGTAAATTTCCTGAAATTTTAGAGAACTTTTTTCTTGTACATTAAAACAAAAATATGGACTTTTGGAAACTGTATTTATTCGTATTCATTAAGATGTTAATACTTCATTGCCTTTCCTTTACAATCAACACTACATGACAGAGTTTTTACTGAGAAATGAAGTGTCAGCTATCTAGGTTCAGATGAACTTACTCTACATATAAACCACTAGAATAGCAAAATAACACATTTTTTAATCAGTAGTTATACGTGTTAATCGGAGAATCACAACAGGTATCTGAATAAATCCTAGATGCTGATGCGCCGAGGTTACAGGGTTTGACATTCATTCCTGTTTTTTATTTCATTTAATAATTTGCTAACTCTGGATGCAATTTTTAGTCCTTGATACTACCTTTTCAGAAGTCATCACCCAGGGATTCACATCTTTTTCTGGTCATTCACGGTAAGATAAATTTTATAATTAAAATGTTCCTTTAATTCCTGTTTACCGTTGGAGAAAATACTAAAGCTCAAAGCCCAATCTAGAATTGTGTGACAGGATGTTTATCAAAACTGTATTCTGTAATCAAAGTTACAATTTATCAAGTATTTTGATAAACAATTTAATAATAAATATCAACATAATATATCCTATAGGACTAGTATTTGATTTTTGAAATACACGTAGTGGACTGTCTAGGCTAAAATAGTGCATTAGACGTAGGTAGGTTGGTTGGTTGGTTGGTTGGGTGGAGCGGAGCGCAACCCAACATATATTTTTTTTGCTACCGAGATTTTTTCAGAAATCAAATATGATTCCTATATCTAGGAGGTTAATTTGTGATTATAACTACCACTGATGTAATTCAAGGAGCCGTCATTGAGTCATATTTAGGCATTGTGACAGCAGAAGTAGTCTACGGTAGCAATTTCTTGCGGGATTTTTTGGCTGGTATTCGAGATATTATCGGTGGACGCACTGGTAGCTATGAGCGTCTATTTGAGCAGGGTCAACGCAAGGCACTAGAAGAATTAGAACAACGCGCACAACGTTTAGGAGCAAATGCTGTAATCGGGATTGAAATCGATACCGGCACAATCAATCTTGACCAGTCAGGAGTTCTTTTGCTGATTACTGCCACAGGAACGGCTGTGAGGATGCGTTCAAATAATTTGTAATTCGTAATGAGGCTCTCTACGAGACGCTCTTGCTAGCTTGCTTCCCTATAAGGGTACACAGACTGCTAACGTAATTCGCAATTGAGTTTTGTCTTAAGTTTAATTGCACACACTATTAAACCTGATTTCTCGTGAAAGTTAATAAGTTAATTTCCATTTAAAAGCTTTCACATTGAGAATTTATAAATAATTATTCAGACATTAATAAAAACTAAATTGTATTAAAATTTATTAAATTAACTCTGTTTATTCTCACTAAAGATAGACCTATTAACTCTTTCTATTGATAGAGATTAAAGTAGAGTATTTAGTTGTTTAATTCTAAGCATAAACATGAATATAAGCTTTGCTGAAACGGCACTGGAGAACATAAAGTATGTCATACGTAAATCGCGCAAACAATGAGGTTATTTCTACTGAGCCAGTGGTACCAGTTCGAGTAGCTGAATATCACGATCGTGTTCGCTGGGGGCCGATTATTGCTGGTTTGTTGGTTTCTTTAGCTACACAATTAATTTTCAGTTCTATAATTGGTGCGATCGCAGCTGGTACAGTTGAAGGTTCCGGCGCACCCAGAACAATCGCCCCTAACGTTGCAGGGAATGCAGGGCTTTGGTCAACTATCGCTTTGTTAATTTCCCTATTTATTGGTGGTTGGATTACAGCCCGTGCTTCTGGGCCGATGAGCCGCAATACAGCTCTTCTCAACGGTGCAATTCTTTGGGCAACGACTTTGGCAGTTAGCTCGTGGCTATTTGCAAGTGGAGTATCGGGTGCTTTTGGTGTTGCTGCTTCCAACGCTGGGGAAGTCATAAACCAGGTACAACAGCAAGGTGGTGTCCCCAATATTACGCGAACAAATGTAACTGCTCAACAAGCTCGTGACATTGCCACAAATTTACGTTCAGGATTATGGTGGTTTGTATTTGGTTCCTTATTGGGTTTAGTAGCCGCCATGATGGGAGCCGTAGCTGGTACTCGCAATCCCCGGACTAACAATTACAATCCTTAAATAATTGTTTGACAAATCAAATGTTATTTATTTTTAAATAAAAGCACCTTGAAAAAAGGTGCTTTTTATCATGGCTCTGATGTGCATCTTCAACAGCAGTAAATACTTCTGTGGACTCAGTTTAAGCAAGCATCTACGCTGAGGTAAACTAAAATACTTTTGGTTGCTGCCATAGGATGAGTTTCAATTCAGAGCAGTTGCAAGCGCCATTACTGATTTGATGTTCGTGGTCAGCTAGCCAATCATAAATTTGTGCAGCTTTTGCTAATGCCACTTTTTCTGAACGATAAAGCCGAGGAGTAGGGCAATAGGCTTGGCCATTGATGTGTATAGCTGCAATCTGCCAATAGTCGCTGTCTTCACCCTCTGGTACAACGTCTAAAAATCCGCTATTGTAAGACTCGATTATTCCTATGTTCATCTACAACCATCAAACTTTTTAACGTTGGCCACAACAAAGCTGATACCAGCCAATTCTTCCGAGTTAAAGCTGGAATCACCAGGGAATGCAGTAGCAACCCCTACTAATGATTTTGGGTTCGTAGTCAATGAAAATCTGAATTATTGGTCACTTTTTAGCTTGATTCCGTTATTGGCAGCAATAATGGCAAGAGGAATTGTCAATTAAACCTTGAGGCGTAAATCTATCAAGCCAAAAACACTTGTAGAGACGGCGATTGATCGCGTCTCAAAAAGACGGCGATTGATCGCGTCTCAAAAAGACGGCGATTGATCGCGTCTCAAAAAGACGGCGATTGATCGCGTCTCAAAAAGACGGCGATTGATCGC
>NZ_JBALEK010000062.1:0-21013 GCF_036917815.1 Nostoc sp.
ATAGGGAATAGGGAATAGGGAATAGGGAATAGGGAATAGGGAATAGGGAATAGGGAATAGGGAATAGGGAATAGGGAATAGGGAATAGGGAATAGAGAATAGAGAATAGAGAATAGAGAATAGGGAATAGGGAATAGAGAATTTACTACTCCCTACTGCCCACTCCCCACTCCCTACTGCCCACTCCCCACTCCCTACTGCCCACTCCCCACTCAGCACTCACCACTCATTACTCAGCACTAAATATGTGGGACTACACCGATAAAGTATTAGAACTGTTTTACGATCCCAAAAATCAGGGAGCAATCGAAGAAACGGACGAAGTTGGGGTTAGGGTTGCAACGGGCGAAATCGGTAGCATTGCTTGCGGCGATGCTCTGAGATTGCACCTGAAAGTAGAAGTAGAATCTGATAAGATTCTAGATGCTCGCTTTCAAACCTTTGGTTGTACTAGTGCGATCGCATCTTCTAGTGCATTAACCGAAATGATCAAAGGTTTAACCTTAGATGAAGCTCTGAAAGTGTCCAATAAAGACATTGCAGATTACCTCGGTGGTTTACCAGAAGCAAAGATGCATTGCTCTGTCATGGGACAAGAAGCCCTAGAAGCCGCTATCTACAATTATCGTGGCATACCTCTAGCTACCCACGATGATGATGATGAAGGTGCATTAGTTTGCAGTTGCTTTGGCATCAGCGAGTCTAAAATTCGTCGCGTCATTCTAGAAAATCATCTTACGGATGCCGAACAAGTAACAAATTATGTAAAAGCTGGTGGCGGATGCGGTTCCTGTCTGGCGAACATCGATGATATAATAAGATCAGTTCAACAGGAATACGCCTCACCTGCTCTCAACAATTACGGCGTAAAAGTTGCCACAGAAATTGTTACATCTAAGGAACGAGCGCTAACTAACGTTCAAAAGATTGCTCTAATTCAAAAGGTTCTTGATGAAGAAGTCAGACCCGTACTCATTGCAGACGGGGGAGATGTAGAACTCTATGATGTCGAAGGCGATCGCGTTAAAGTTGTACTGCAAGGTGCTTGCGGTTCCTGTTCTAGTAGTACAGCAACTCTGAAAATTGCGATCGAAGCCAGATTACAAGATCGTGTCAGCAAGAGCCTTGTAGTCGAAGCAGTTTAGGAATTGCTGTAGGACTTAACGTATTCTACAAATACGCCCTAATATGCATTCAGCTAGGAACAGAAAGTAGGATTTGAATTTAATCATTATCTCCACTCAATGCTTCATCCCAATTCGCCAAAAGAAAGATACAGATTGAAATCTAACTTATCTTTTTTAAGAATTACGTAGACACCCGAAGGATTGCTCCCCCCAAGGTATTACGAATTACGAATTGGTCTCAGTCCTACCACTATGACGGCTAACAGCATATAGGCCACAGATTAAGCGCCTACTTGCGAATTTCATCATCCAACTCGCTTCAAAGGAACAGAATATGAGTACATTGTACGACAAACTTGGCGGACAACCAGCTATTGAACAAATAGTAGATGAACTCCACAAACGCATTGCCACAGACAGCCTTCTCAATCCCATTTTTGCTGGTACAGATATGCCGAAGCAACGTAATCATCTTGTTGCTTTCTTATCTCAAATTTTTGAGGGGCCAAAGCAATACGCCGGTCGTCCAATGGACAAAACCCACGCGGGAATGAACCTACAGCAACCACACTTCGATGCGATCGCCAAGCATCTCGGTGAAGCAATGGCTGTGCGTGGAGAGTCAGCAGAAGACACCAAAGCTGCACTAGAGCGTGTCACAAACATGAAAGGCGCTATTTTGAACAAGTAATAGGACTTATGCATTGATTGTTGACAAATAACAACATCAAGTCCTATTGAATCTTGCAAGCTGAAACACATTATGACGTATTTGTAAATTGCGTAATTTTCTTTGTTCTTTGTCAAAACAAATGACAAAGGACAAAGGACAAAAAGAAAAGAAATTTAGCCAGGAAATATATGTACTTACTGTCAATTATTTTAGCTGTGGAGCGATCGCCCCCAGCAGGCATTTATGCCAACTGTACCAACGATGCTCTACACGCGCTCACTACTGTCGCTCAACTGGCGTGAACGCAACTGACAAACGCACAGACCCACCAACCAACCAATTGCAGGGAAACACGAACAATGACAGAAGAAAAGATTAGACAGATAGCTTTCTACGGTAAGGGCGGTATTGGTAAATCTACCACCTCCCAAAACACCTTGGCAGCTATGGCAGAAATGGGTCAACGCATCCTCATCGTCGGTTGCGACCCTAAAGCTGACTCCACCCGTTTGATGCTGCACAGCAAAGCTCAAACAACCGTTCTTCACCTCGCCGCAGAACGTGGTGCAGTAGAAGATATCGAACTCGAAGAAGTAATGTTAACCGGTTTCCGTGACGTTCGTTGCGTAGAATCTGGTGGACCAGAACCCGGTGTAGGTTGCGCCGGTCGTGGTATTATCACCGCCATCAACTTCTTAGAAGAAAATGGTGCTTACCAAAACCTAGATTTCGTATCTTACGACGTATTAGGTGACGTTGTGTGCGGTGGTTTCGCAATGCCTATCCGTGAAGGCAAGGCACAAGAAATCTACATCGTCACATCAGGTGAAATGATGGCGATGTATGCTGCTAACAACATTGCTCGTGGTGTTCTTAAGTATGCTCACACTGGCGGTGTGCGTTTGGGTGGTTTGATTTGTAACAGCCGTAACACTGACCGGGAAATCGAACTAATCGAAACCTTGGCAAAACGGTTGAACACCCAAATGATTCACTTCGTACCCCGTGACAACATCGTTCAACACGCAGAATTGCGCCGGATGACTGTTAACGAGTACGCACCAGAAAGCAACCAAGCTAACGAATACCGGACATTGGCTCAGAAAATTATCGACAACAAGAATCTAGCTATTCCTACACCCATCGAAATGGAAGAACTAGAAGAATTGTTGATTGAATTCGGTATCCTCGAAAGCGACGAAAATACCGCAATGCTAGTTGGTAAGAGTGCTGCTGAAGCTCCCGTAGTATAATTCGCTGCTAAGAAATAACGCTTTAGCACAAAGAAAGAGGAAGAGTTTCATATCTTCCCTTTTACCCTCTCCCTTGCATCTCCCCCCTAACCTTAGAGGGGACTCCTAGTCCCCCTATGCCCCCATCCTTACAAGTCACAGAGGCTAAGTATGACTCCTCCAGAAAACAAAAACATCATCGAAGAAAGAAAAGAGCTAATTAAAGAAGTTCTCAGTGCTTATCCTGAAAAAGCTGCTAAAAAGCGCGAAAAGCATTTAAACGTATACGAAGAAGGTAAGTCCGATTGCGGCGTTAAGTCTAACATCAAATCCCTGCCTGGGGTAATGACCGCTCGTGGTTGTGCTTACGCCGGTTCTAAAGGTGTGGTTTGGGGTCCTATTAAGGACATGATCCACATCAGCCACGGGCCTGTAGGTTGCGGTTACTGGTCTTGGTCTGGTCGTCGTAACTACTACATCGGCACCACAGGTATTGACTCCTTTGGTACGATGAACTTCACCTCCGACTTCCAAGAAAGAGATATCGTTTTCGGCGGTGACAAAAAACTTACCAAGCTCATCCAAGAACTTGATGTACTTTTCCCCCTCAACCGTGGTGTTTCCATTCAATCTGAATGCCCCATCGGTCTAATTGGGGATGACATCGAAGCTGTTGCTCGGAAGACATCGAAAGAAATTGGCAAGCCAGTTGTACCCGTTCGTTGCGAAGGCTTCCGGGGTGTTTCCCAATCTTTGGGACACCACATTGCTAACGACATGGTTCGTGACTGGGTTTTCACCAGATCCGATCAAGCTAAGAAAGACGGTACACTTCAGTTTGAAGGTACTCCTTATGATGTAGCCATCATTGGTGACTACAACATCGGTGGTGATGCTTGGGCTAGCCGCATCCTGTTAGAAGAACTCGGCTTGCGCGTAGTCGCTCAGTGGTCAGGTGATGGCACCATCAACGAAATGTTGATGACCCCCAATGTGAAGATGAACCTCATCCACTGTTACCGGTCGATGAACTACATCAGCCGTCACATGGAAGAAGCTTATGGAATCCCCTGGCTTGAGTATAATTTCTTCGGCCCCACCAAGATTGCTGAATCTTTACGGGAAATTGCTTCTAAGTTTGACGAGACAATCCAAGCAAACGCAGAGAAAGTCATCGCCAAGTATCAGCCCACAATGGATACGATTCTTGAGAAGTATCGCCCCCGCTTGGATGGTAAGACTGTTGCCATCATGGTTGGTGGTCTACGTCCTCGCCACGTTGTGCCAGCTTTCCAAGATTTGGGCATGAAGATGATAGGTACTGGTTATGAGTTCGCTCATAATGATGACTACAAACGTACTGCTGGCTACATCGAAAACGGCACCATCGTTTATGACGACGTTACCGCTTACGAATTCGAGGAATTTATCAAAGCCCTCAAGCCTGACCTTGTAGCTTCTGGTGTGAAAGAGAAGTACGTCTTCCAAAAGATGGGTCTTCCTTTCCGTCAAATGCACTCTTGGGATTACTCCGAACCTAGCGATGCCTCCGGCGGGCTACGCGCCAACGCTCCTCAACATCATATAATGCAAGGTTTTTTAGCGGTGGTAGAAAAAAGAGTCTATTTCTAGCCTAAATGCGAGTTTTAGGGCTATCCGATAATAATCTTTTTTGATGCTCCAGACAATATAACTCTTATGCAGTCTCGTTTTTAGATTTTGTTTGCATTTTGCTTAAAGAAAAACTGTAAAGTGAAAGACTATTTAAAATGAAGATTTTTTAGATTAAATGGTGCGATAGTTATTAGGCTGAAACTCTACGTCTAATTACCTAATTTGGGGTAGTTATCCAGGATTTTTCCGGGCGATCGCGCTTAATAATACTCAGTTTCGTAGAGTAAGTTCAACTGCGCTCGCATGATAGGGATTATCTGTGAGATAGACAAGAAGTAGATCGTTTTAGCGATGTCTGCGACGGGCTGTTCGGTGTCGCCCTGACTCGACAATAAACTAGGCGATGTCTACGACGGGCTGTTCGGTGTCGCATTAAACCATCTAATCCTGAATTAACAATCCAGGTACTTTACTGAAATCCCGATGATTGCGCGTTAATAAAACTAATTTACTAGAGAGTGTGATGCCGAATAACCCATCGTAGACATCGCAGTAAAAGAAGTAGAGTGTTGTTGCGATCGCCCTCACTCGACAATAAACTAGGCGATGTCTGCGACGGGCTGTTCGGTGTCGCATTAAGCCGTCCAATTCTCAATTAACAATCCGGGTACTTTGCTGAAATCCCGATGATTGCGTGTTAATAAAACTAATTTACGGGATAGTGCGATCGCCCCAACTCGACAACACGCCACTGTATATTCATAACTGGGTGAAGTTAAGCGATCGCCTCTAACTCAGGAATATGTTCAGTTTCGTAGTTTTCAATTAAAACACCGATAACTTCCATTAGAGACGCGACTGGATGCGTCTCATCTTCACCAACTTGATCGATGAGACAGTCAAGGATCTCAACCAAGCGTTCATATTCCTCTTCTGTGTGAGGAACAAAGACGTTTTCGGCAATGGATGACCAAGCAGTGATGGTTTGATTTAGGTTGAAACTTTGCATTATTCCTTCCATTTTCCTTGATCGTATTCTAAAGGCGTTAACATCTAAAAACCCCTGATGTCTTAATAATAGCGATGTCTGCGACGGGCTTCGCCTACGCTCTCACTCGACAATAAACTAGGCGATGTCTACGACGGGCTATTCGGTGTCGCATTAAACTATCCAATCCTCAATTAACAACCCAACTACTTTGCCCAAATCCCGATGATTGCGCGTTAATAAAACTAATTGACGGGATAGTGCGATGCCGAAGGCGGGCTGCGCCAACGCTTTCATCCGCACATCCATGCTTTTGCTCAACTTCACTAAACTATTTAGACATTATGCCCAGTCGAGAGAAGGTTTACGCTTAGACTTGGCACAATCCTGTAAGTAGAGATTAATTAAAGTTTGATAGGGAATGTCTGTTTCTTCTGCAAGAGACTTAAAGTATTCAATCACATCTTCTTCTAAGCGGATTGTAATTTGCTTTTTCAGATTTTTCACATAGGGATTACGAACAGACTCAGAAAAATCATATTCATCTTTCATGGCAAAAACTCCTCATATTGCTTACGTTCGTGTCTTGTAGCTGTACGAGCAGAGATAATACGAATTAGGCGATCGCTATCTTTATACAGATGAGATACCACTAACAATCGAAACTCATCACTCATACCCAGCAGAAGAAACCGATCTTCCTCAACTGAATGCTCTGGATCGTAAATTAAACGCGCATTTTCGTCAGAAAAGACAGTTTGAGCCTCTTCAAATGATACACCATGCTTACGCCCATTGCTTTTAGCCTTGGAGAGATTCCACTCAAATTCTATCTCACTCATACATACATTGTAGTTACAAAGTTTCTTATGAGCAAGTATAGGCGATCATTATTATGGGCTAACCTACCGTATTAAACTGTTACTATCTCTATTAACAATCCGGGTACTTTGCCCAAATCCCAGTGATTGCGCGTTAATAAAACTAATTTACGAGATAGTGCGACGCTGAATAGCCCGTCGTAGACATCGCAGTAAAAGAAGTAGACTATTGTTGCGTAGGCGTCTCGTAGAGAAGCCCGTCGTAGACATCGCTAGTTAAATAACGTTTTGCTTACTTGCGACACTCAATCAGACAACAAGATCGCAAAGCCTTCTTGGGTGAAGTGTTTATCGTGTGTCAGTACCTCTATGATCTTTAGTTGGCGCATAGTTTGCATAGAAATGCAATCTGTCAAACTATAGCCTTTATCGAAGCGTTCAGAATAAAGAGCTAGACCAGCTAGAAAGGATTCGCGTGTTTGTGGAATAACTTGAACCCGATCATTTTGCAGAATGCTTTGTGCTAGTTGATATATTCCGCTTCGGGTGTATCTACCAGCAGTTGAGAAATAATTTACAAACTCAGTCAGCACCTCATCGGTTGTAATCAGTTTTGTTTGCATCAGCGATTTGTGTATTTCTTGAGTGCGGACGTGCCATGCATCTCGTGGGTTAGCAAGCGCTATCCAGTAAAACGTGTCTACGAAAACAGGATTCATGCTGATGTTTTAGGAGTTCCGTAGAGATACTGGTCGTGCTGCTCTGCGCTATCTGTGTGCAAGTTAACCAGTTCTTCAGAAGGAATACTCTGAGCAAATTGCTCGAACTCGTTGAAGAGATTTTGTAAGGAGTTATCTGCTTCAAGAGGAGAAGCTATTACTTGGGTGCTATCTGCTTTCTGAATACTATCTTGATGAGAAGACTGCAAGTTAGATTGCGCCTTTACAGACTGCAAAAGGTTCAAAATTGCCTCAATCAGTTCCTCTGGTGCTTGCTCAATTTCCCGAAGAAGTTGCTCTTTCGCCGTCATTGCTGATATCCTCAAGCAAATACCTTAAATCTTACTATTAAGTTTAACTCTTATCACTCTGACCCCATAAAAAAAAACTGTATATTTAGGGATTTTATAACTGCGAGCGCCCTCACTCGACAATAAACTAGGCGATGTCTACGACGGGCTGTTCGGTGTCGCATTAAACCGTCCAATCCTCTATTAACAATCCAGGTACTTTGCCCAAATCCCGATGGTTGCGCGTGAATAAAACTAATTTACGAGATAGTGCGTAATCATGCCTATCTGAAGAACTGTTTCTTCTGCAAGAGACTTGCGTATACACCAGGAAGGATCTTTTGTCCATTTGATCTACAAAGTGTTAGCCTGCTAGACTGAAGCAATTGGATGCAGAAAAGACGAATGAATAACGTCTGGAGGTTCTCTTGAGTATTATACAAGCTGCCACTGAAAAAATGCGATCGCTGCCGCCAGAGAAGCAACAAGAGGTCTTAGATTTTATTGAGTTTCTGCAAAGTCAGCTAGGACAAAATCATACAAAGATTGAACAAATTGAGCCTATTTCATTTTTGGAAGCAGCTCAACAATTTGCTGGTTGTGTTGATGGTGGCCCCGGTGATTTGGCGACGAACAAACAATATCTTGAAGGTTTAGGAACTGAATGAAGCAGCGAGTCATCATCGATACAGGTCCATTAGTAGCCTTTATTAATCGCAGAGAGCATCTTCATACCTGGGTAATTAACACCTTAGCTACAATTGAGTAGCCTTTACTTGTGAGGCTGTGATTGTAGAGACTTGTTTTTTGTTGCGAAATATCTACGGTGGTCAGGATACGGTAATGTCTTTACTGGACGAAGGAAAGATATTAATTTCGATGTGCTTAAGTGAAGAAGTAGCAGTGATTAAAGAATTGCTGCGACAATATCAGTCAGTTCCAATGTCCTTAGCAGATGCGTGTTTGGTGAGAATGACACAACTCTATCCTGAAAGTGAGTTGCTAACATTTGATAGCGATTTTAGAATTTATCGAAAGAATCGTAATCAACTAATTTCTGTGATTATGCCAGAGGATTTATAAGAACAAGGTTAAGAGCGATGTCTTCGGCGGGCTACGCCAACGCTCCTCAACATTATATAATGTAAGCTTTTTTAGCGGCGGGAGAATAAAGAGCCTATTTCTAGCCTAAATCCAAGTTGCAGGGTTATATAGTAACAATCTGTTTTTATTCTTTAGAGATTATAACTCTTATGCAGTCTAGTTTTTAGATTTTGCTTGCATTTTGATCAAAGAATAACTGTAAAATAAAAGACTATTTTCAATGACGATTTTTTAGATTAAATGGTGCGTAGGCGCAGCCCGTCGTAGACATCGCGTTTATCTAGTACAACAAGGCAAAAGTAAAAAGTAAAAAGTAAAAAGAAAGAATACTTATACCGCAAGCTTTTTACCCATTTAGGATGGTAGGTCTATTTCCGCCGTGATGTACTAGTAAGTTTTTACTTTTGCCCCATTTGGTGAGCTTCTGCATAGATTCGCAGTGCTGCGGCCATTCTTTTTTCATAATCTTCACCCTGAGACTGGAACCAAGCCAATGTTTCAGGTTCTATCTGAACAAGAACATTCAACGACGCAACAGGCTTCCACCATCGAGAGTTGCTAAAAAACTCCTCAGTTAAAGGAGGAATATCGGATGTATCAATTTCTTCTTCTGTGAGCGAATCAAATTTCTCCCAGTTCGTTTTTGAGGTATTGTTCATAGTGTTTTCGTTCATAAGGTAAAGCTTTACGAAGTGAGATAATTCGGATTGTTTCTTCGTCTAGTTCTGTGAAAACTACAACTACAATGCGTCCATCAAGCATTCCCAGCCCAATTAATCGATCTTCTCCATAATCTTGACGGTTATCCAGAGAAATCCGAAGTGGTAGTCTGAAAATCCGATACGCATCCGCAAAATCCAGTTCATGTTTTACAATGTTAACCTCATTCTTTTGCTGATCCCATTCAAACTTCATATACTTATTTTATCGAATTCTGACAATTAATATGAAAACTGTAATGTGACTACATAGGTCATTTGAGGTAGCGATGTCTGCGACGGGCTATTCGGAGTCGCCCTCACTCGACAATAAACTAGGCGATGTCTGCGACGGGCTGTTCGGTGTCGCATTAAACCATCCAATCCTCTATTAACAATCCGGCTACTTTACTGAAATCCCGATGATTGCGTCTTAATAAAACTAATTTACGAGATAGTGCGATCGCCCCAGTTCGACAACACGCCACTGTATATTCATAACTGGGTGAAGTTAAGCGATCGCCTCTAACTCAGGAATGTGTTCAGTTTCGTAGTTTTCAATTAAAACACCAATAACTTCCATTAGACATCTCCGAAAAAGATTTAGATACCACAAATTTGCACCCAGACCTAACACCCCTTCCCCCCTTCCCTACGAGGGAAGGGGGGTTTTAAAGCCTCTCGACCTTTCAGGGAGAGGTTTGGAGAGGGGTCTTTTTTATTTTCTGGAGATGTCTATTATAAAATAGATGCCAAACACTATTTTGATGCTACTGTTGAAGCTTGTTTATTGTTTTGTAACTTTGAATCAAATTCACAAAACTATTTTTGTGATGTATTCAGCAGCCTTGAAAGTTCTGATTCCTATCGCATAGGTTATTGGAATAATATACTTGTCCGAGATGTAGTCACATTTGAAAAACTACAAAAGCTATATGATAAGCAATCACAAATAAAATGGCGCTCTGGCATTAAGCATGATTGTGCAAGTATCATGGAGTTTCGTAAAATCAATAATACTCTTGTCAATGGATTGGGAGAAGCCGTTGATTGTCCTAACCCAGCTTCAACATCATTTTTCTTCGCTTCTACAACAGTGATAATTGGGCTACGCAACGGTGGTAAAGGTGGAGCCATTGCTAAAATAAAATCACATTCCCCAATCAAGCCCTGTGCAGGATCAACGTCAAGTCTTTGTCCAGAGAAAATAGCCAAACTATCTTGGCTCAGATCCCGACAGGCAAGTAAAATCGGTACAATAATAAATTCGCTCCGAGCCTTTTCACTAATCAGAGCTAATTGGGTTCGCTTTCCTAAAGTTTCATTTAACCACGAAGGAATAGAAAGAGGTACAAGCTTGGGAAAAAGATCGGCTTCTTGGGTGGTGATTCCCAAAATAGTCGAAACTTTTTCTAGAGTAAAGTCGCTGTACGCCATAGTTTTGACTCAGGTTGCTTAATAGACTTGAGGAACAAAAAACTGCTCATTGCGAGGGGCGCGAAGATAATCCTCAGCCACAGGTCTAGACGGAAGCTCTAAGGGAGGAGGTGTCATATCTTCGTAAGGAACTTTGCTCAACAAATGATGAATGCAGTTGAGCCGCGCCCGTTTTTTATCATCCGCTTCAATGGTAAACCAAGGGGCTTCAGGAATATTTGTGTAAGCAAACATGGTATCTTTGGCTTTGGAATATTCTACCCAGCGATCGCGTGATTCCAAATCCATTGGGCTGAGTTTCCAGCGCCTTGCTGGATCGTGACTGCGAGAAAGAAAGCGTTCCTCTTGTTCTTCATCGCTGACAGAGAACCAGTACTTGATTAAAACAATGCCCGATCGCACCAGCATTCGTTCAAATTCCGGGCAAGATTGCATGAATTCTTGATATTCTGCTTCAGTACAAAAACCCATCACCCGTTCAACTCCGGCTCGATTGTACCAACTGCGATCGAAGAGGACTATTTCGCCTGCTGTGGGCAGATGTTGCACGTAACGCTGAAAGTACCACTGAGTTTTCTCGCGATCGGAGGGGGTTCCCAAAGCCACTACACGACAGCCACGAGGATTGAGTGGATCGGCAATGCGTTTAATTACTCCTCCTTTGCCGGCAGCATCGCGCCCTTCAAATATGACGACAACCCGATAGCCGACGTGCTTAATCCAGTATTGCATTTTGACTAGCTCAATCTGGAGTTGCTCTAGTTCAGTTTCAAAAGTCTTTTTGGGAATTTTCTTAGCAAAAGCTTCTGTGCTACCATCAAAAATACGTTTGGATTTTTTATATTTTTTCTTGTCTTTTGCCTTTACTAGCTTCTCTACTAAGTCTGTAGCGGTTTGAACTAGATCATTATTTTGCTGGTTTTCAACTTCATCAATTGACATTGCTGTTACCCCATGCCATTGAATCGGCATAATTAGAGTTTATCTATCAAGTATATATTTTAAGGAACGCGGCGATCGATTTGCAATTCGCGCTTATCAACTTCCTCCAAATAGATAAAGCACTTACAGCCATATTTCTTGATTAATTCATCTTTCAACTGCTTGGAAAAGCCTGTTCTACCCGATAACCTGGAAAATCCACCCTAACTCGACAACATTTAAAGATTATCTGTGAAATGCACAAAAAGTAGTCTGTCATAGCGATGTCTGCGACGGGCTTCTCTACGAGACGCTCTTCGCGTTCGCCTACGCATGATGCGGAAACACAATCAACATACTCAGGTACGCTTTTATAGACTGCACAACCAACGAGAAATAGATGCGACTTGGTTCTCTTGGTTGAGGTTAGCAGCATTACTAAGAGTGCCATTTTCCAATTGATTCCAGATTTCGCCTGCCATTCTTTTGGCGATCGCTGATCCTACGAAGAAAGTAAGAGGTGAATGCCCTACTCTAGAAAATGCTTCACGTATACGATTTAGTGCTGCTTGTGCAGTTTTCCAATGCTCATCTGCGCCTGCGGGATCTATACCTCCTTTCAGTTCACCAAGGGCGATAACGTATGGTGCAACTACAGATGGTTCAATGGCGCTAGATTTGTTGGCTGCTAACTCTGCTGGGGCTAGATTAAACAAACATAGATCCACATTACTTCTAACTAGTGGGACAGTCAGGTTATAAATTAGTGTGCGATTACCAATCTCGCTTTCCCAGCTTATTCCTCGTAAAGATAACTCAATTTCTGAGTCATTATTTGTCATGGCTATCCACTTTTTACTCTTTGAGTGTTGCCAGTGGTATCTCGTACCTGTGATCGTGAGAGTGGAGAGAATTGCACGAGTCAGCTTTCTTTGTGCCAATGCGCCTCCAACATTTCGCATTGATCCACCAAGTGTATCACCACGAGTTAACAAAAATCTAAAAACCAATTCCTCTGGAAAATTTGCACCTGCTGGTTCAAGAAAGTTTTTGATTAAACCATTTATAGCTTCTATCTTATCTTCTGACATTAGGTGTGCTAGAGATTTATCAGATAAGCCTGCCGCAGTTAACAGTCCCATTTCAATGCCCTTAATCTTTAGTAATTCAATAGGATTCTCAGCTTGAGCAGCAGCTTCTTTAAGCGCCCTTGCTTCTGCAACGAATGGCGTAGCACGTCGATTTTTCTCCAGTGCAAGAGCCACAAAACCTGCACGAATTGCTTCATAAGTTTTTATCAGATCATCAATGGATTGAAGATGATTACGATAGGAACACATAGTAATTTGAGTTATGGCTTTTTCCACACATAAACGCACTTTCGTAATGGGTCGCGTCCATGATTTCCCATTTGCTGGCTACTGTTACCTTTATCACTTGGCAAAACCAGGATATTTTCAATAACAAAACCTAGCTGTTCGGCGAAATCAGAGAGAATCATATCTACTGAAATGCTTGCACCTGCATAGCGAACATTGTCGTTAACCATGAATAAAAGTGCCCCTGGTTTAAGAACACGAAAACATTCTTGTATTACACACGCCATCTCATAAAAATATCCTCTGATCATTCTTAGTATGCCATTGTTATTCAATACACCCTTTGCTTTTTCATTATCTAGATATTTCAAGATAGACTGCAACAAATTCTGTGAATCAGCAATATTTAAGGCTGTTTTCCAGTCTGAGTTGATTGTCAATAAGTCTTTGGGGCGATTTTCAACTGTACAACTTAGCATTTCCTGACGAAGGTTAATTAACTCCTTTTCAGAAATACCAAGTAGAGCTAGTTCTAGTGCATAGGTGCGAGTATAGTCGTATCGATTGCAATAGGGTGGAGATGTGATAATTGCATCATATCCGCCATTGGCTAGGCGCGGCATAATCTCAAGACAAGATCCTCTAAAAAGATGAATTTGACCTTGAGAATTTTTAATTGGGAAAAGCTCAATTTGTTGTGTAGAAGGTAGTAAATCATCAATAATTTCACTTATTTTATTGGCGATCGCATTATCGAACTCTAGAATTTCGCCTTTATTGAAAGGTTTTTTGCTCTGTCCACGACCGGAACGATAATCCCAACGGAGGTACTGTCCATCTTTACGTGTATAACTTATGGATTCTAAGATGCACAGTAAGACAAAGTTGAAAACTGCTTGGACTCTATGATTTTCTCCTTTACAAGCTTCAACATATTGCTCAATTGCATTTCTAGTTAGTTCAGGATAAGCTCCTTTTGTGATTCTCAATTCTGGCAAGTCTTTTTTCAGATCGCACTGCTTCCAAAGCTGTAACTTCGACCAATCTTTTATCCTCTCGAAATCTTCAGGAGTCAATTCATAATCTAAAAGTTTTTTAGCATTAATTATTTGTTGACCAATGGGCAGTAATTCAATGCCGTCAGCATCAATCCCAGTTTTACTAGCAGCAAATAGCGCAGTTCCACTGCCTGCAAATGGGTCTAAAACTTTGCCTTTAGTAATTTTATATTGTTGCAATAAATATTCTATAAGAGATGCAGAAAAAGCTTCTTTATATTTATACCACCTATAGATAGGTCTAGTTTTATTAGCTTGAAAACTAACTATAGGTCGCGTCAATGAAGGATGAACCAAAAATTTATTCTGGAAGCGCTGATGCAGTTGCCTATCAAGGTTGTCAATTTCACCTAAATCATCACTTTCTACATTGGACACGGTATTGGAGACACTTGCTAGGCTGACCACAGATGAATGTTCCTAGAGAATTGACTAGTCAAGTTAGTATAGTTCTAAATTTTAGGGTGTATATATATGATTAGCCCAAACTTTACAAAAAGTCACTGTGTCTATCTATATATTTCTACTTTAAGGTTTCACGCAACCAGAGACAAGCAACTTTTACAGGTTGGATTAGGCGCGATCGCAAACCTTTGCTTACAATTCAATTTACCAATACGCAACCTAACCCAACACTTAAGCTTCAATAACCAAATCACTGTCGATTAATACTAATCAAGTCTGTTAAAATACTATCTAAACTACCGTTAACTTGAATCCGATCGATCTTCTCTGCAATGCGCTCTAATACTTCGAGTTCCTTCAGACGCAATGCCACGGGGTTATCCTCCATCACTCTGGCAGTGTTTAGCATACTGCGGGTAGCAGCAGTTTCTTCTCTACGTCTGACTACGTTGGCTTGAGCGGTTTTTTCTGCCTCCACTACTTTGCTCAAGATAGCCTTAATCTCACCAGGTAAAATAATATCTTTGACCCCTACAGAATCTACTTCAATTCCATAGTCTGCGGCTTTTTGGCGAATGTATTCAGAGATACTTCGATCAATTGCACCTTTATCTTCTAATAAACCATCTAAGTTGCGTTCGCCAACAGCACCACGCAAAGCAAATTGTAATTCTTTGTATAAGAAACCAGAAATATCTGATAACCCGTTTTTTGCTCTCAATGGGTCTTGGATGCGGAAGCCTGCGGTCAAATTTAACCGCAGAGGTACTTTATCTTTAGAGAGGATGTCTTGACCGGATACTTCCATATTTTGTAGTCTCAAGTCAATGGTTTCGGTTTGAAAAGAGCGTCCAAATAACCACCAAGCGTGTACTCCTGGCGATCGCTGTCCTTGAAACTCCTGATTAATGTATACTAGTCCAACGTGCTGGGCGGGAACTTGGCAAATATGCAAACAGTTACGACTGAGCAATTTCACTTCTGTTGAACCTTCAACCAACTCAGCCACTAAAGCAGGCTGTAACTGAGCATCAGTGCTGATATCGAGAATTTCCACTTCAACACCCTGCCAAAATAGTTTGCGGCTGGTGGGTGGCAAAATAGAAATCACTTTACCTCGGTATCGCACAATTGCAACTTGCGAAGTCAGTAATTGCACGGTTTGACAGTAAGCAGCAATAAAGTCGGGATGTTTTTCAATGAGTACATCTTCCAGGGGAAAGTCTGGGTTAGGGATAATCCGGCTGAGAGTTCTGACAGTAACATCTCTATCTACCGACCAAAAAGCATATTCTCCTGGTTCTAGAGGTCGCACAAAATTATTTTGCAGATAAAGCAAACCAATCTCATACTCGGAGATTTGCAACTTCTTCAGTCCATTCAAGGTAACTGAGCGCAATTGCTGCACAAAGGAACTAGGCAATTCCCAGCTTTCTTCTAAGTTGAAGAGATAAGATTCTACCTCAATAAAACCACGCCAAAAAGCTAGTAATTTATTTGGTGCAACACTTACCCAATTCTGACCACAACGGACTAAAGCAGCTTGGTTGAATGCAGTTCTGATAATCAATAAATGTTCTTGCAGTTCGGCTTCATGACTTCGCAACAACAGTTCTAGATTTTCAATCTGAGCTTGTGGCTGATTGAGGTCATAAATTTTGACTTGCCAATGCCGACCAAAATATGTATGTGTACCCGGCTGCAAAATTTTCTTAAAGTCGCCGCGGTGATATAAGATGCCGATTTCGTTAAGTTTGATATAAAATGTTTGCCACATAGTGATTTGCATAAAGAATTTACTTGATATTTTAGGTAAGCTATGGGATGCCTGGATTGGGCGTAGCGATCGCAACCAGTTAAGAAGATTTGATAAAAACATTTATAACCTTGCTTGAACTCAAATACCACCTATGTCTCACAGATCAAGTACTGAAGTAGACAAAGGCTAAAGGATTGGTTTTAGCTTCTTGTACTACTATATACTACAAAATATTTATTTACTCTGCCAGTGCAGGTTTTTACAGTTCCGGTGCGGGCAAAAGCTTCTCCAAAGCTGGATTAAGATTGCTGTTACTTTTTCTAAACTACTCAATGGCAATTTATAAAAGAACCACGCTCAAATATGCCGTTCGCTTTGTCAATCTAGAATCCCAAAGGAAACTAGATGTAGGAAACGAAGGGACATACTCAAGTTAGGGAGAGATACAGTTGCGCTAGCTCTTTTACTGTTATGAACACCTGCATGACAGAGTAGAAAAAACAAGAAGTTTTTTTGATTGGGTCTTTTTCAATACCCAATACATTTGTGTAGCCTCACGGCTACCTTGTCCCTAACAAGGTGCCCGTACCCAGGGCGAGGGTTTTTGCCCGAAAGTATAGGAATCGAACCTACAACCAATCGGCGATACACCGATCGCTCTACCAAATGAGCTAACTTTCATGGGGAAATAGTTGAAATCAATAGGCGGTATACGCTATCACCAGAGGTTGGCGCACCAGTCGGGTAAAGAGAACCCAAACTACAGCTTTATGACTTTATTACTATTCCGGTTCAAATCTAGCACAGGAAAAAAGTAGGAAGGGGGAAATTGCTGGAATAGGATATCTAAACGCTGTATGCAACTTTCTCTGAAACCTAAGCCCTTCCCTACTAGCGTTGGGGAGCAAGAATCAAAGCCTCTCAGGAGTGGGCTACGGTGTACACACAAGTCAAATTACCCCCCTTAATCCCCCCTTGGAAAGGTGGGAAAAAAGAAATCTAGTTCCCTCCCCAATACATACGGGGAGGGTTAGGGTGGGGTAAAACCTTGCTATTCTTTACATTCATATTTCTGCTTGATGCGTTCTACGCGCGATCGCAGTTCTGCGCCTTTGTTGGGGTTAATCATTGCTACATAATTTGCAAACCCGGTAATTGCGGCAATTAAATTAGTTGAACTCCCCCACTGTTTGCCTGATAAACCTTCTTGTTCAATTTGATATAGAGTTGCACGAAAAGCTTTTAATGTCTTTTTAGATATATTTAATTGCGTATTTACAATAATACCTGTTACCTGCTGTTGCACCGATTTACTTGAAATTTTTGTTTTCTCAGGATTAACAGTAAAGCCTTCACTAGTAATAATGAATTTAGTATTTTTAATTAAATTAGAGATTCTGGGCGATGCATTTTCAGAAGCAGAAAATGTTAAATCGTCAGCGTAACGCGTATAACAAAACCCCAGATTGTCAGCCATTGTAGCGAGACGACTATCGAGATAACGACAAATTAGATTTGAAATGGCAGGACTTGCTGGCGAACCTTGAGGTAAGTGGCGATTTTCTGAAGCGATATAGTTAATTTGCTTATCTACTTCTATTTCAGCAGTTGTACAAATCAACCCGAAAATTGTTGTCGTAGGTTCTGAATAACCAAACTCGCAAAATAATTCTTTGACGCGTTTATAGGAAATTGACTGAAAAAAATCCTGTAAATCAAGATTGACTATTACATTTGCACCAACATGGGGTTTAGCATTGGTGACTATCGAACGATTTTTACAAAACCCATGTGCTGCATTATGAACTTCTAATTTTTCTAAAATATTCTCTAAAATCCATCTTTGAGCAGCCTTAAGATTGGGTTTTGGTGCAGAAATAATTCTTTCTCCACCTGTTTTTTTGGAAACTTTGAAGCGGAGGTAATGTGTAATTTGGGATTGAGAACGGCTAGATGTCAAAAAGCGTAGTTTTTCTAAGCCTATGCCCATTGCAAAGGCTATTTCTTCGGGAGTATTATATTCAGCTAAACCATGCGATCGCAAAAGTGCTAAATTATCAGTCTGCAACCTTTCTAGATTGCTTTCAGTCGCTAATGGGCTAGTGCTGAGATTTTTGCTGTACATAATACAAAAGATTTTTTTACTCTGCAACTGCAAGTGTTTACAGTTTAGGTGTGGGCAAAAGCTTCTCCAAAGCTGGATTAAGATTGCTGTTACTTTTCTTCAACTGCTCAATAGCAATTTAGAAAAAGAACCGCGTTCAAATATGCCGTTCGATTGCCAATCTAGAATCTTGAAGGAAAACTAGATGTAGGAAACGAAGGGACATACTCAAGTTAGGGAAAAATGCAGTTGCGCTTGCTCCTTAACTGTGGCTACCGAACATCAACCTTACGAGTGATGACCGACAGCAGAACACTTGCACCGCAGAGTTGAGAAAAGGAGGGGTCTCGAATCTGTTAAGATCCGTACCATATTGGCTACCTTGGAAGGGTATTGTCTTTTAACCCGGACAGGGTTGGTGGAAAGTATAGGAATCGAACCTACAACACATCGATTATGAGTCGATTGCTCTACCAGTGAGCTAACTTTCTGGGGTTTGATACAGGACTCGAACCTGTGACGCATCGATTATGAGTCGATCGCTCTACCAACTGAGCTAATCAAGCAATATAGTTTAAAGTACTCGGCGATATACGCTTATACAAAAGTTTGGCGCACCAGTTAGGCTTATGGAACCTAAACTATAGCTTTGTAACTTTTTGACTATCCCAGTTCAAATTTAGCACAGGAAAAACTATCTGTGGTAGGGACACAAGCATTGCTTGTGCGTGTCAAATGAAAGCCAGCCAGGGCGAATGGAATTCGCGGCTACACAAACAAAGTCCGCCTCCGCGGACTAAAGAAAAATTGAGTGTTTAAAACCCACCTCCGTGGGTTTTGCCTCGTGTAGACACGGTTTATAACCGCCCTTTTCATGTTAAGTTGACTTACCTGGAAATATAGGACTAGTATTTGATTTTTGAAATACACGTAGTGGACTGTCTAGACTAAAATAGTGCATTAGACGTAGGTAGGTTGGGTGGAGCGGAGCGCAACCCAACATATATCATCAGGATGTTGGGTTACGCAAAGCCTCCACCCAACCTACATTTTTTTGCTACCGAGATTTTTTCAGAAATCAAATATGATTCCTATAGCTGTATTTATTCTTTGGGAATCCCTAGATGTTCTCTCAAATCAACGTAAGGTGTTCTATTGCTTTTACTTAGGGGTTGGTGCCAAGCCAGGAGATTATTTAGCGCTTGCACGCCATCTTCATTGGGTTTGAGGGTCAATATCAAGTTTTCACAGCGTCCACTAACTTGATTTGCGGTGCAAACCACATTTTGTCCATTCATTTTGCCGACAGTAATAAACTTCAGTTCTCTGTTGCGGCGGTAAGTTTCCAAGCGGTGGCTCACGTCTTGGCAACGCGTCAGTTTATTGTAGCCAGCATCTTTGAAGTAATTAGAAGTCCAGCGAATCCAAGGCTCAGAAACACCTCTAGGATTTGTGTACACAGTTACAGGTTTGTTTCCTGATGTGTCACAATAAAATCCTCGCGGACTTTCAGCTTGACTTGGCTGATTGATGGTTGCAGTTGCACCGAGAGCGATCGCACCTGCAACCAAAACATTTGTCAATGATGCCAATTTCATGAGTATCTCTCTAATCTTGAGTAAAAAGTTTTTATTTGCCTTGCATTTGACACTCTCCCTACTAGAAGTAGGGAGATGATAAGAAGATTTCGCTTCTTATATAACAATTGCTTGTGGTTTTAGGCGTTTTTACTTGTATACATAATGAGCGGCAACCCACTTGCGCCCATGATTTGTTTTTTCCCAATGTCCAGGAACCAACACTTTCTTTTTCGCTGGTGGTGTATAACGCCTAGGTGGTGATGGCTTTTGTGCTATTATTTGAGCAGGTCTATTAGGACTATGGGGATTAAAAATAACCTGTGATGCTGAGGCTTGCGAAGGAATAGAAGTAACAGCAAATGGTAAAAGAAGCACTGCACCAGCAAGAATTTGTTTGATATTCATGACTAAATCTCCTTTGGTAAACTGCATGATTAAAGTTCAGTAAACCTTAATCTGGTTGATGTCTCATGTTTATAAGGATATGATTTAAAACAGCTATACACTAGTGATAAAAGTAACTAGTTGAATTATGACTTAAGTAATATCTCATGTCTGGATTTATTAATGCGATATACTCCTGAAGGTGGAGAGAAAATGGCTGTGATGCTGTTAAAGTAATAATCCTAAATCAGTTATGAACAGAAATATCCCCGAATTTTTGAAGAAGTCGGGGATCTGCGCCTGTCTGTGGAGAGCAAATCAAATAGGATTGCTGCACTAAAAAAAACGAAAACGCTAGTACTTAGGGACTGACAAGAAATAAATTATCCATTTTGTGGAGTGGGTAACATGAGCGCTCTAAATCTGGGACGGGTGGGGACACCCATCCCACAAAAAATTTGGGATGTTTTTTTATTTGGAAGTCCCTTATTTATAATGCAATACGCTTGGGTTAAGGGCTACTGGCAACAATTTTTGGTTTTCGAGACGCGATAAATCGCCGTCTCTACAAGTGTTTTGGGCTTATCTGAACTGTATTGATTTATAATGGTTTTTAACTAAATATCATCTGACTTAAGTCGCAACATATCACGCATAAAAATTACCAGTCTTGGATAGGTTCGATGTAAGGATTCAGGTCTAATATTTAGGAAGCAGAGATGGGCGAGACAGATAATTATTAGAATTAGCCAGCAGTGCTTGTGCAAAAAAGTCAATCAC
>NZ_JBALEK010000063.1:0-20499 GCF_036917815.1 Nostoc sp.
GTGAAGCGTCAAAAATCTCAAAGTAATTTCGCTAAAGACAGGCTAGAGGATGTAGAAACCTCTAGCTCAAGCGAAGCTAGCTAGAGGTAGTTCATAAGGATTTTCTTCAAGGACTGCGAGTAATTCCTCGGCCTTTTCCTTGAAGTTACTAGAAGCTAATTTCTTCGCGTCTTTTTGCGCTTGTTTTGTGTAAATCAACCTCCAACTCGCTCCTTCGGAGTTTGCAAGTGGCTCCTCAGAAGCTTGTTGACTCACCAATCCAACTCCTCATCACATTCTTGGATCGGGGTTCCTAGTCCTTCTTTTATAGATTCTCGCATTCCAGGGATAGATAATAAGTAAAGAGTCTCCTGAATTGCAGACCAATCTTTTTCCGCAAGCAGAATTGCATTACCGCGATCGCCTCGAATGATCACAGGTTTACCCTGCTCTGCAACTTGGTCTATGATCTGTTGCAAATTATTTTGGGCGTCGTTGACGGGAAGCGAGGACATCATAACTTTTTTAGTTCACGATAACTTTAATTTAGTATAAAAATTGAGAACTTTACCACGTTCTCAAGGAAGAAGAAGAGGAACTAAAAAGTATTTTGCAATTCCGAACCACGAAGTAGCGATCGCCTGAAAAATTAAGCAATATATTTGCATAAAAGAATCGCAATTGGGCGTAGTTTAAGAACATCTCACTTTTATCAAAATAATTTAGCGATCATTCTGCACGAAATGGGACACTTAGCAGACTTCATCTCAAGCTATACTAAATTTAGTTATTGGGCTGCTATTAAGGGTTGTAATCCATGTAACTCGAATACTTCAAACTAACCCAATCTCCATGTTCAGTATGCATTGTAGTACTGGTTTTGCTCTGATTGCAAATAAGGACTCCAGGAATCACCTTTGCGCTCACGCCGAGAAGAGGCGTACTTATATCCAGGATACTCTTTTGGGTCTGTTGGCATCCCCCGACGTGCTATCCCTTTCCATGTTGCGATAGCTTGATTTAAATCAGTAGTTTGAACAAAGCCTTCTGACAATAATAAATTCCAGCAATTCAGTTCTCCGCTATTCTCTGTATTCCAGACAAACGGATGACGATTCTCTGCATAATTTCTAAGCCGACTAATAAGTTCTTGCGTTTCTGGGTGCATAAATCATCCAAGTGTAAATTTGTGCATTAACAAGCACCTTTTAGTGTAGCGGCTTGTCGTTAGACATCACTTATGCTGACTGATTGCATCCAAAAGAGAATTAATGCAAAACTTCCCAATCTTGCAGCATCAAAATAGCATCTCTATACAAAGACAAATCCACGTGGTTAACTTCTATTCCTTTTCCAATTCCTTGTAGAAGGGTAATTGTTAATTTTCCTCCCAAGTGTTCACGAAACTCGGTAAGCCCCTTAAATAAACAATGCGGATGGTCTAGTTGATCTAATTGCTCTGTCAGTGCTGATACGTACAAACTAAAGCCTATTTTTTTAAGTGTACTTAGAACACTTTGCCACTCTGATTGTAAGAGTTGCCCGATTAAATATGAATAGGTGGTATCTAAAGCAATGCCGATCGCTACAGCTTCACCATGACGTAGGCTGTAATTAGTTAAATGCTCTAGTTTGTGAGCAGCCCAGTGTCCAAAATCTAAAGGACGCGATGAACCCATTTCAAAGGGATCGCCGCTACCAGCAATATGCTCTAAGTGCAACTGAGAACAACGATAGATCAGCTTTTCCATTATGTCCATGTCTCGATTAGCTAATTTATCGGCATTAGTCATAATGAAATCGAAGAAATCTGCATCTTTAATCAGCGCTACTTTCACCGCTTCTGCAATGCCCGATCGCCAATCTCGATCGTCAAGACTAGTGAGAAAATCAAAGTCATTCAAGACAGCATAAGGTGGCATGAACGTACCCAAAAAGTTTTTCTTGCCGAAGGCATTGATTCCGTTTTTTACCCCTACACCCGAATCGTTTTGCCCTAATACTGTTGTCGGTACTCGTAGCAGCCGAATTCCTCGGTGAGCCGTTGTTGCTGCATATCCTGCCATGTCTAGAACGGCTCCACCTCCAATTGCTAAGACGTAGGAGTGACGGCACAATCCAGATCCATTGATCTGCTGATGAATTTGCTCTATAAATCGAGAATCGTTCTTGACTGCTTCTCCACCCGGAACTACTATCGCCTCACCGCTCAGTGTTAGTACATTTTCATAATATTGGGCATAGATAGATAATTTTTTTAGCAGCCCATTCTGGGATTGTAAAAATCCTCCATCTACCACTAATAGTACTTTTTTTGGGGTTGTCTCCCCATCTGCGGCAATCACTTGGGCGAGTAAAGGATTGTCTAACTGAAACAGACCTCTAGTGAAGTGAACATCATAATTAAAGGTCACACGGACACATTGATTAATTGGTTGTAGACTAAGAGCAGTTTTTTGTTGAATAGCCATTGGAATATTATTGATTTTTAAGTAACTGTAAATAGATGCGGTATTGCAAGTTTAATTGACAATAAAATGAATAGGATAAATCTATTTAAAAGTTCAATATTGAGATGATTTAGTAAATAAGTCTATCTACTAAATTAATCATAGTTTTAAAGTGTCTTTATCTACTTGGTAAAGCTCAAAATAACATGAGATTAAAATTTTTAGTGATGCCTAGACTTTATATCTGAGGTCGGCAATAGAGAACATTATTACATAGGATCTTAATTATTTTCCGGAAGATAATTTTAGGATTTATCTAATCTAAATAGTATCTTTACAATATCTTGTTGAAAGTCGGGAGATTTTTATAGATTCAGTGAAGTTATGATTTCAGTATTAGATTATTTAACTGCTTCAATTCCAAAGTATCAAGTTTAGTGGTAGATTTTATACTTGGTTGTCACAAAAAAGGTTTGGCAACTTCTGCTGAATTCATCATGAGTAAAGTAAATAAGTTACTGTATCACTGGCTGTTAAAGTCTGTTTCTGAGAAAGCTTTTGTTTGGCTAGAACAGAAACAGACACAGATTGCTAGCGGCGCTGCTGAACGATTGTTTTTTACGGCTTTTAGCGCTGTGCCGCGTTATCTAGGTAAACAGGATTTGCAGCTAACATTCCAGGATTTGGAAGCAGCAGAGGATGTGATTCCCGGTTGGCATCCTGATCATTGGAGTGTAGATCAAGCAGGCCGCACACTCTTGCTTTTAGCTTTGCCCCACGATGATGCCCAGGAGTATTTAAAAACTCTCGATCAAGTCTTCTCCACTGCCGATATGGGGGAGTTAGTTGTCCTTTATCAAAGTTTTCCGTTCGTACCACATCCAGAGTTACATCGCCACCGTACTGCTGAGGGAATTCGCAGCAATATGAGTAACGTATTTCAAGCTATAGCCCTACGTAACCCATATCCAGCGAATTATTTAGATAATGCTGCTTGGAATCAGATGGTGCTGAAGGCTGTGTTTGTCGGCAGTCCATTGCATCTAATTTCGGGTTTGGATCGGCGTGCTAACCCAGAATTGGCGAAGATGTTGGTAGACTATGCCCATGAACGTTGGGCAGCTAAACGATCAGTTACGCCAGAACTTTGGCGATGTGTAGGGCGGTTTGCCGATAACGCAATCATCACAGATTTGGAAAAAGTACTGGCGAATGGGGCTATAGACGAGCAAAAAGCAGCAGCGTTAGCTTGTGCTGAGTCAGCTTTACCCGAAGCACAAGCATTGCTTTCTCGTTACCCAGATTTACACTCATCCATTCAACAAGGTAATCTGACTTGGAGCAGTTTTAGGTGCAAATAAAGGGAGTGGGGAGTAGGGAGAGCAGGGGAGGTAGGGGGAGAAGAACTATTAATTATTTATTGCCCAATGCCCTATGCCCAATTCCCAATACTTCGGCTTCTCTTGGAGACGCTACGCGTAGCAAGATCCCCGGAGGGGTACGCTCAGTACAAGTGCCCAATCATTAAAACCATGATGTTTATCGATCCTCACATTCACATGTGTTCCCGTACTACCTACGATTACTTAGTCATGCGGGAATATGGTATTGTCGCTGTCATTGAACCAGCCTTTTGGTTAGGACAACCTCGAACCAATGCCGGCACATTTAAAGACTACTTCAGTAGTCTTGTTGGCTGGGAACGGTTTCGTGCTAGTCAGTTTGGCATCCAGCACTACTGCACAATCGGACTAAATCCGAAAGAAGCTAACAACGAGGCACTAGCTGCTGAAGTTATGGAACTGCTACCACTTTATGCCTGTAAAGAAGGAGTTGTTGCCATTGGTGAAATTGGCTATGACGATATGACAGAAGTAGAAGATAAGTACTTTTGTCAACAGTTAGAATTAGCTAAAGAACTCGATATGTTGGTACTAATTCATACGCCCCATCGTAATAAGAAGGCGGGTGCTAGTCGGAGTATGGATCGCTGTATTGAATATGGCTTAGATCCTTCACAAGTAGTTATTGATCACAATAACGAGGAAACCGTTGAAGAAGTATTAGGACGCGGTTTTTGGGCGGCTTTCACGATTTACCCACAAACGAAGATGGGTAACGCCAGAATGGTAGAAGTTGTCCGCAAATATGGATGCGCTCGCATCATTGTAGATAGTAGTGCTGATTGGGGTATTAGCGATCCTTTGGCAGTCCCGAAAACGGCTCAGTTGATGTTAGATAGGGGGATTCCTGAAGAACATGTCCGAGCAGTTTGTTATGAAAATGCCCTAGCTGCTTACAGTCAAACTGGGCAGATGCAAGCATCAGATTGGCTCAATCCCCAATCTGTTGATCAACGTCAGTTATTCAGTGGTAATTCTGTGTTGCGGGGACAGGAACCAGGAATCAAATCAGTTTCAGATTATGTGTTGATTGAGTAGAAAATTGCCAAGGGACATTGAGGATTGGGCATTGGGCATTGCAAAAGATATTTTCATCTTGGACTTGTCAATATCATCCCAAAAATTACTAGGAACGGAGGTAGATAAGTGAATGTTGCAAGATTAAATTTTCCAGGCTGGCGGGGTTATCTGGAATTGATGCGTCCTGCTAATATTGTTACTGCTTGGGCGGATATTCTTGTTGGTTTTGCTGCTTCTGGCTCTGGGATTATTTTTACTAAATTAATCAATGGTGAAGCAACTTTTGCCATAGTAATTCCATTAGCTTGGTTGTTATTGGCTACAACTGGTTTATACGGCGGGGGTATAGTTTTTAATGATGTTTTCGATGCGGAATTAGACGCAAAAGAGCGACCAAATAGAGCAATTCCTAGTGGTCGCGTATCTCGTCAAAATGCTGCCTTATTGGGGAGTATACTGTTTACAATCGCGATTATAGCTGCTTTTCAAGTATCGTTGTTGAGTGGTGCGATCGCTATTTTTATCACTCTTTCATGTCTCCTATATGACTCACTCGCCAAACATCATCCTTTTTTTGGCCCTTTAAATATGGGTTTGTGTCGTGGTAGTAACTTATTATTAGGTGTAAGTGCTGTACCAGCAATAATAGGAGAACGTTGGTATTTAGCACTAATTCCTGTTTGTTATATTGCTGCGATCACCGCAATTAGTCAGGGTGAAGTTCACGGTGGTAACAAGATTACGGGAGTACTAGCACTACTGCTAATTGCAATAGTTTTGACGACAGTTTTAGCTTTAGGATTATTAGGAGAGTATACAGCGATCGCAGCATTACCATTTGCTCTTTTATTAGCTATCAGAGTCTTACCTAATTTTATCAAAGCTGCGCGTGAACCGATAGCCGAAAATATCCGAAATGCTGTGAAAATAGGCGTTTTGTCTCTAATAGTCTTAGATGCAAGCATTGCATCTGGTTTTGCTGGTTTGTATTACGGCTTATTAGTTCTAATTTTGCTACCAATTTCGATGAAATTAGCACAACTATTTGCAGTTACTTAAATTTTAATGTACAAATCCGGTAAGGGCGCAAATTTGTGCATCCCTACTGGATGTGTAATAAGTATTTTGTGAAATAGTTTAAGCCAAAGAAAATAGATTACATATACAGGTGATAGAGCTAGAAAATGAAAATTACAACAAACAATAATTTTCACTTAACTTATTGCAGCAATATTCATCCTGGTGAAAGTTGGTTAGAGGTTTTCGCCAATTTAGAAAAGTATATTACCGAACTCAAATTACGTTTGTCGCCTACAGAAGCTTTTGGTATTGGCTTGAGGTTAGCAGATGTTGCAGCCAAAGAACTTTTACAAAATAATAACTTGGCTCAATTCCAAGATTGGCTAACTCAACAAGATTTATATGTTTTCACCTTAAATGGATTCCCCTATGGCGGATTTCATCGACAGGTAGTAAAAGACCAAGTTTATGCACCAGATTGGTGTACACAAGAACGTGTCAATTATACATTAAACTTGGTAGAAATTTTAGCTACTCTGTTACCAGAAGGACTTGATGGCGGAATTTCTACACTACCATTATCTTATAAACCTTGGTGGGTAAAATACCAAGTACCTTTCGAGAGAGTTTTGAAAAAGAGTTGTTTGAATATAGCATTGGTTGTTGTAGAAATGATTCGCATCAGCGAAGAGACAGGAAAGATATTACATATTGATTTAGAGCCTGAGCCTGATGGTTTAATTGAAAATACCTCAGAAATCATTGATTTCTATCAAAATTGGTTATTGCCAATCGGTGGTAATTACTTATCAGAAAAATTAAATATTGAGCAGAGTTTAGCAGAGATTAAATTGCTAGAACACGTTCGGGTTTGCTATGATACCTGCCATTTTTCAGTTGAATATGAGCAGCCAAATTCTGTATTTACGCGTTTGCAATCGTCAGGAATTAAGATTGGTAAAATTCAAATCAGCGCCGCCATTCAAGTAAAAATACCTGCTGAAGTTGAAAAACGTAGTTTGATTGTTGAACGCTTACGTCCTTTTGCAGAATCTACCTATCTTCACCAAGTAATAGAACGTCGTAGCGATGGTACACTTCATCACTATCCTGACTTAATAACTGCATTACCACATTTAGAGCAATCTTTAGCTGAAGAATGGCGAACTCATTTTCATGTACCAATTTTTATTCATGATTATCAAATTTTGCAGTCTACGCAAGATGATATTGCTACTGTTTTACATCTACTTCAGACAAACAATGCTTGCCAATATTTAGAAATTGAGACTTACACTTGGGATGTACTGCCATCAGAAATGAAGATAGATTTGCTGACTTCTATTCAGAGGGAATATGAGTGGGTATTAAAAGAATTAGCCGCCAATTAAGAACGAACTAAGTTTATGAAAAAAACAGTTATTCTAAATGTTGTGGGATTAACCCCTAGCTTACTAGGAGAAAATACGCCGTTTTTATCTTCTTGGGCGGCTATTGGACAAGTGGTTCCCATTCAAAAAGTTCTACCTGCTGTAACTTGTTCAGTTCAAGCTACTTATTTAACAGGAAAATTGCCTGATGAACATGGAATTGTCGCTAATGGTTGGTACTTCCGTGATGAATGCGAAGTGAAATTTTGGCGGCAATCTAATAAACTAGTACAGGCCCCCAAAGTTTGGGAAATAGCTAAATCAATTGATCCAAACTTCACTTGTGCCAACCTTTTTTGGTGGTACAATATGTACTCTACAGCAGATTATAGCATTACGCCGCGCCCAATGTATCCCGCAGATGGGAGAAAGTTACCTGATATTTATACCCATCCTGCTGATGTGCGATCGCAAATTCAATCTGATTTAGGAAATTTCCCTCTCTTCGATTTCTGGGGGCCAAAAACTTCCATTAGTTCTAGCCAATGGATTGCCAATTCCGCAAAATGGATTGAGGAACGTTATAGCCCTACATTATCACTAATTTATCTGCCACATTTAGATTACTGTCTGCAAAAATTTGGTAACAACGAAACACAGATTCAAGCCGATTTGCGAGAAATTGATGCTGTTTGTGGCGATTTAATTGAATATTATCAAGCACGTAATATTCAGATAGTTATTCTTTCTGAGTATGGCATTACTCCAGTTTCTAAAGCTGTGGATTTGAACCGTGTATTACGGGAAAATAGTTTAATTGCTGTGCGAGAAGAATTGGGGCGAGAACTACTCGATTTTGGTGCTAGCATTGCCTTTGCTGTTGCCGATCACCAAATTGCTCATGTTTATGTGAACGATCCGACGTATATCCCGAAAGTGCGATCGCTTTTAGAAGCGACTGAAGGTGTAGCCCAGGTATTGGATGAACAGGGTAAGCAAGCCCACCACCTTGATCATCCTAGATCGGGAGACTTGGTAGCGATCGCTCAATCTGACGCTTGGTTTACCTATTATTATTGGCTCGATGATGCGAAAGCCCCTGATTTTGCCAAAACTGTAGATATTCACCGCAAACCTGGTTACGATCCTGTAGAACTTTTCCTCGATCCGCAAATAAAATTTCCTCAAGGGAAAATTGCTCTCAAGTTACTTAAGAAACAACTAGGTTTCCGCTACCTCATGGATGTGATTCCTCTGGATAGTTCTCTGGTGCGTGGCTCTCACGGTAACATTACCACTTCTGTTGATGAAGGACCTCTATTTATCACCCATCAAACTCACCTAGTTGATGAAAATCGAATTCAGGCGACAGATGTTTGCTCGTTAATTCTCAAACATTTGAATCAGGAGTAGGGAGTGGGGAAAAGGAATTTTTATCGAAACAGAATAAGGGACTTCCAAATAAAAAATACTCAAAAAACTGGCGAAAAAACTCTCTCCTCCTTATTCCTCTGTGTTGCGCCAGTTGCTTCTCCCTTGGCGCTAGCCTCTCCCTTTGGGAGAAGGGGAGACGCTGCGCGTAGCAAGATCCCCGGAGGGGTACAAGTCTCTTAACCGCAAGGGCGCACTGGCAACTCTATTGTCTCTGTGGTTCGTTTATTTGGATAATTTATTTCTTAGAAGTCCCTAAAGTCGTCAGAATTCAGTTGGATATTCTGACTGAAAAACCCGATGAATAATTCTAGTTAAGTTGACACAAATACATAAATGTGCATACATATATCTCCCAAAAATATCAAACAACTTGGTGGTAATTCATAGTCATATCGAGTATGCTTTGTATATGAACTCGTTATGACTATGAATTATTTGCCTCTGGCATCTGTCTATTTACTGACTAAAATGTACTGTGGGCAATCTGAGTAACTTAATGGAGAGCTTCTTTACCCATGACTGAACCCCAAAACTTGACAACTGCTGACGGTATTCCTGTTGCGGATAACCAGAACTCACTCACCGCAGGAGCGCGTGGGCCTGTATTAATACAGGATTTCCACCTCATAGAAAAGTTGGCTCATTTCAACAGAGAACGTATTCCTGAAAGAGTTGTCCACGCTAAAGGTGCTGCGGCTCACGGCACTTTTACTGTCACCAATGACATCAGCCGCTATACTAAAGCTAAACTTTTTTCTGAAATTGGCAAGAAAACAGAAGTTCTCCTGCGCTTTTCTACAGTCGGGGGAGAAAAGGGTTCAGCAGATGCCGAGCGTGACCCTAGAGGTTTTTCCCTGAAGTTTTATACTGAGGAGGGTAACTGGGATGTCGTAGGTAATAATACTCCTATTTTCTTCATCCGCGACCCGCTCAAGTTTCCTGATTTTATCCATACCCAAAAGCGCAATCCCCAAACTAATTGCAAAGATCAGAATGCAAAGTGGGATTTCTGGTCACTCAGTCCTGAATCGCTCCATCAAGTGACGATCCTGTTTTCAGACAGGGGAATTCCCAAAACCTATCGTCACATGGATGGCTTTGGTAGCCACACCTTTAGTTTAATTAATGCTGAAGGCGATCGCGTCTGGTGTAAATTTCACTTTAAGACTCTCCAAGGGCATCAAACCTTGACAGAGGAAGAATCGGCTAAGATTAAGGGTGAAGATCCCGATCATGCGACTCATGATTTGTTTGAAGCGATCGCTAAAAAAGATTATCCTAAATGGCGGCTGTGTATTCAGGTGATGACTGACGAACAAGCAGCAAAACATCGAGATAATCCCTTTGACTTGACAAAAGTTTGGAAACAAGGGGAATATCCCTTAATCGAAGTTGGGATATTAGAGCTAAATCGGAACCCTGAGAATTATTTCGCCGAAGTTGAGCAAGCGGCTTTTAGTCCTAGTGCGGTAGTACCTGGGGTTAGTTTCTCTCCCGACAAAGTTTTGCAAGCTCGCCTATTTTCTTACCCAGATGCTCAACGGTATCGCTTGGGTGGTAACTATCAGCAACTACCTGTTAACCAGCCCAAATGTCCAGTGATGCATAATCAGCGAGATGGTTTCATGGCGTTGGGCAACAATGGCGGTAGCGCTCCTAATTATGAACCCAATAGTGCTGAGGGTACGCCCAAAGAAAATCCAGCATACAAAGAGCCACCCACCCACTTGGGCGATGTGACAGTTGATCGTTACAGTCATCGTGAAGGAAACGATGATTACACGCAAGCGGGCGATCTGTATCGATTACTGACTCCTGAACAGCAAGAGCGTCTGGCAAAAAATATTGTCGGTAGTCTCTCTCAAGCAAGCCAGGACATCCAAATGCGCCAACTTTGCCACTTTTTTAGGGCAGATGTTTCCTATGGTATGCGTGTAGCTGATGGGTTAGGCATTTCAATTGATCCCTCAATGTTTTCTCATAATGCTCAACCTGTAGGTAATTGGTAGCCTCTTAATTTCGTAGGGTGTGTTATGCCGTAGGCTAACGCACCGAAAACCTAGATGATGGGTTACGTACTGAAACTAGATTTAGATCCCCGACTTCTTGAAGAAGTCGGGGATCTAATAAATGAAAACAGTTACATAAGGGATGAGAATACAACCCATCCCTTCCTTTTTTCGATACTCAAGGTTAGGTTAATGTTCTCCTTTAAAGGAGTCCCCAGACTCCTATTTCTCCTTGTTAGTTGGGGCGAAAGATATACCTCGTAGCACTTGACCAGAGATAGGGGAACGGATGGCGCGGAACTGCTCAGACGCAGACTGCACAGGTGTTGTGTAGGAAAGTTTATCAGTGATGGCAACCACTTCGTTCGGATCTGCTCCTTGATCGCCGCTACTGCTAATGGTCGAAGTTACTGCATACAATGTGACGGTGCCATCAGGATTGACTTGACCCGTAAGATTGCGAAGACCATCTGTTGCGGGATTGTCAGCAGCAGGTAAACCAGCTACGGGATATTGCTGACCAAGATTCAAGCCTTTTTGCAAAACGTAGTCCAATTTCCAGGTGCCGTTTACCAAACTCCACTTCTGAAGACCTGCGGTAGTGCTGGTTGCGGCATCAGCAGCAACACCGTCGCCCTCATCGGCAACATACAGCGTGGTTGGATTAGCAAACCAAATACCAAAAGGATAGTAGATGGGTTGGACAGTTCCATTCACGTTCTTGCCAGTCTTAGCGAGGTTTGTGGGGAAGCCAGGCAGGATGGTGATTGGTGCAGTAGCTGCATTGGCGAGGGTTGGTAAGCTACCTGCGTTACCGACCTGGTATACAGTATTAATTCCGTTGCTACCACTACCTTTGGTTACATACAAAGTG
Source organism: Nostoc sp. (assembly GCF_036917815.1). GTDB lineage: Bacteria > Cyanobacteriota > Cyanobacteriia > Cyanobacteriales > Nostocaceae > Nostoc. Next base: position 11,560 of record NZ_JBALEK010000063.1, read on the forward strand.
TTATTGAAAATAGTCTCGCCTCGGAAATTATTGTCTTTGGCAGTCTTGTCGGCTGTGTAGCCATATTGAGTAATGTTGAACGATCCTACCTGATTAGTGCCAGGAGTTGATGGAGTCGCGTTCTGACCAGGAATGACAATCTGCACACCTGCCGCAGCTGTGACGGATGGCGATCCGTTGCCATTACCAGCATTACCTACAGTGTAGTACAAGCCGTTTGAACCTAGTATCCCTGCACGACCATTGTTCCCAGGATATGCGTTGGTTGTAGTTACCTTGGGGGTGAAAAAACCGTGAGAGATAAAGTGTGCATCATCAAAGTTGATTTGCGCTACTGCCCTATAGGTGGGAGTCGTTGTCACAGGGTTGCCCGGTTCGGTAATTCCCGGCGTGTTAGAGTTTGACACGTCGAGCTGATTGATTGGGCTAACGTAACCCATGAAAGTCAGCCCTTTGCCGTCGGGTGTGAGATTTAAGGCTAATTCCGATTTGGACGGAAAACTGGTAGTAATGACACTAGGATCAACGTACATTGTACGGATATCTGTGCCACAAGTAGTAATCTCCTGGAGGAAAATTGGCGAAGTGATGCCAAAGCTGCCATCAACTGTATCATTGTTGAAAACGTCTGGATAAGTGCCGTTTGCGATCGCCATACCCCCACCCGGAAGTGTCTGACCAACAGTTACGGTCTTAGCTGTGCCCGCATAAGTACTGCCAGAGATAATCAGGTGATTTGCATTAGAACATTTATCATCCTCGTTCAAATTATCAGCTATTTTAACTATGGGCGAGGAGTAGTCAGATATAATTGCTGGAGACTGTAAGTATTGAATTGGTATCATGATGTTTGTATATGCTGTGTAAACAGATTTTCTGAGACTCGAATCATCCTTTTTTTTGCAACTATGTATCCGCGACAAATCTTCTCTTCACCCCTTCGGTAGATCGTGGCGACCAGAATAATTGCTTATCCCGAAGTATTGAGGAGATACAAGTTTTGTGATCTTTGCGGTACACCGATTCGCTCTAACTGCGGGAATTAGAAAGAAAGGCAGGAGGCTCAGTTGGAAGAAAACTTTAGTTCTGGATCATTGCCCAGTCAAAAAAAGAACGGCATCTGGAAAACCTCACTTCTATTTCTCTCTCCTTTTAGGAGAGAGACTTTGAATTTTCCCCCTTCCCGCGACGAGTTGGAGGTTAGGGGGTTAGGTTTTTGGTGGACTTTTCCACATAACGTGAAAAGTCAGGTTTTTAAAGATGGGTTCCTCCTGCCTCCTGAATATAAATTGATGTGTTAAATACCACATCAATTTCTTGATTTAGTGGTTTTTTATTCCTCGTACTCCCTGCGCTCTCGATCTATTCGGTATTTTTCAATTTGCAAGTCCCTACCTACCGTTAAGTGGTAATGTCTGGGTTCTATCAATCTGAACACCTTGCAGTCGTTGAGGATTTAAACCTAGAACCTGTAATGTAGTTGGAGCAATTTGGGTGGTAGAAACAGTTCGACTGATAGTTTTACCTTGCAGATTGCGGGAAAATCCAGTGCTACCTACAATCAGGGCTACGTGGGTGTCAGCATCAGTAAATCCACCATGCTCTGCACGCTTCTTGGTAGCGTTACCAAAGAAATAGCCAGTTTTGAGTGGAACAATAATGTCAGGGGTGCGCTCGCTTGTCCTTGGATCTCCCAATCCGGCATTAATGATGCTCTGACCATACAATACCTGACCCTGAGCAGTAGCATCCTCAGTTGAAAACGCCACCCCAGTATTTGGATCAATCGTATTATCAAATGAGTAATTTTTGGAATTCAGCAGGGCTACTGCTTTTCGGACATCAGACGGATTTTTCAAGAAGATCAGTGAGGAAGTATCCTGACCTCGCTCAGAAGCAACCTGGATGCCGTTTCTTACTAAGAGAGCGGCAACAGCAGTCAGGTTTCCATCGCCACCAGCAGCACCAGTAACACTATCAAATGTACTGCTCAAACCAACAGTTGGGTCTTGGACGGGATTTTGCCCGTGTTTGGCGGTCAAAATCACTAAAGTTGAACTGTCTAATCCTTTCTTTTTCAGTTCATCTAAAATCAGACCGATGCTGGCATCAGTATGGGCTACTGCACTTACGAGGTCAGGACGGGCATTGCCATTAGAGTCAATTCCGCCACCATTAAATTGAGAGGCAGTCTCTTTCTCGCCGACGCTCACAGCTTGGAAATTCAAGCCAAAAATTGCCGGAGTGCCTACTTTTATAGTGCCGGAATCGTTCAATCCATCAATCTCGTTTAATATCTGTTTAACCTTGATATCGTCGTAGGTTGAGGTTGTTGCTACACTCGTAAACTGGCTGGCGCTAAAACCAGCAGGTGGAGCCTTAAACAGAGCCGGATTACCCTTTGTCGCGTCACTAAAGAAAGTGGATGTGATTTTAGAGTTGGTGTTGGAGTAAGGAGTACCTGTAGATTGATCGACTAAAGCCCCAAGGGTGCTGGGGAGAAGTCCTGGCTTAGTTGGATCAATCGCCACTGCTGCGTTAATTTCTAGTGAAGAGTAATCGCTAATGCTACCGACTCGACCCGTTGCCAAATTAAACTTCGTTGGGTCTTGTGTATTTCCAGCGAGGATGGTGTAAGCGGCGGGATGCTTGTCAGACCAAGCAGTACGGAGTCCTGCCGCACTAGCTACGTCAAAAATGGTGTTTACCTTCAGGTACTGGTTGGGGTAAACAGGGTTGCCATTGCGATCGACTGGCAATTGGGTTTTATCAAATCCCTGACCGCCATCTAAGGTGCCACCCTTACCATTATTCCAAGAAGCGTCAACGGTTTCATCAAATGTTACTACAGTACCTGGTTTGGCGGTTCCTGCGGCGATTTGGGCAGCAGTCGTGCCTGGGGCATACAAAGCGCGACTGTAGGAAAGATCATAAAATACACCAGTCGTGCCGGGGTTAGCACCAGTGATATAGTTTAACTCCCCAGGATATGAATCTGATGGTGCAGAAGTGAAAGCATTGGTGTATGTCACACCTTCTATCTGCAACCGCTTGATATTTTTCAAAGAAGATTGCAGATTAGCAACTGATAGATCGGAGTTGTGCAATCCATCAATCGAAATAATCAGAACATGACTAAAGCGGGCAGTTGTATTTCCGAGACTGATTGCTTGGACACCAGGAATCAGGGTGTTGCTAACAATCGCCGTCGTCAATACCCCAAAAAGTGTTTTCTTCATTGTGTGTAACTAAATTGGAAAAATGGCTTATAATTTCAGCAATCTGCAAAAATTCTGAATTCAAGGGCTACTTCTTTTGGCAATGGCTCTCGCCTAGCATTTATCAAAGACTCCAAGAATCAACCCATTGAGAGCATTGAAGAGACAGAAGGGAAATATATTCACAGATATTGATTACAAATATGCGCGGGTATTAAATGCTTGGAGTGGGTTTTACGTGATTTCGCTGCTTATTAAGAAGCACAAATTTGATTAAATCAATAACAACGTAAGCAACGCAAGTAGACTGAATCTTGCTTCATCAAATCTTTATAATCACTTTTGATGTAGCAAAAATAAATTCAGAACGATTTTACCCAGTTTTAGCAATCATTCAGATTATCAATAATTGTTAATCTCTCTTGTTATAAGGCTTTCAGAGTTATGGAATTTCAAATTTAGGAAATAATTTTCTGTCTAGTTTTTTAAATTATTAGTAAAGTTAAGGTTTTATTAATGTTTAAATAATGTGATAATGTCATCAAACCACCAGTGGCGTTGTTTCACGAAATATAGCAGTTCTCAATTGCATGAAATACAGAGCTAACCCCCAGCCCCTTCCCTGCAAGGGAAGGGGAGTAAGACTTAAAGCCTCTCTCCTAAAAGGAGAGAGGTCAAAACTGTACTGCACCCAAGCGAGAACCGCTATAGACTCTTTTTAGACCAATACAGTTTAATTAAGGAAAATTGTAGGTTGGGTTAAGCAAAGCGCAACCCAACAAAGCCCCGAAAATGTTGAGTTTCGTTCCTCAAACGCCAGATGCTTCTCCCTTGGCGCTAGCCTCTCCCTCTGGGAGAAGACCGCGCTGGCTCCCCAACCTCATCCGTGAGAGGTTTTTGGCGCTAACCCAAGCGTATTGCTTTTTAGACCACCATCAGATCGTAGATTTGGTGCAAAACAATCAGGGCAGGTCTGAATATCCCACGTTCTTGATTCTGATTCCTGACTTGTGAATTCTTCTTCAATCGCTTTGTTTATTAAAAACTTCTAAAATCTGCCGGCAAATCTGTTTGAGCTTATTCTCAATTTCATCAGAAGGCGAAGATGCGCCGACAACACTCCAGTTTTCTACCGTAGAAAGTCGCCACGCTTCACCGCGATGATCGAATCCAGCGACCTCCACACCGATCGCCCGGCGGTAATTATTGATGGGATCTTGATAAAATCGGATTTGAATTAAAATACTACGACTTCGCCAAGATTTGCTGATACCAGGAAAGTGAAAGCCAATATCTATAGAATCTGGATCGACTAACTCCCTAGTTTCCGGGTCATTCTTCCAGGGTTTGAGATCAGATTTGGCATCAGGAAACTCGAATTTGAACAAATTAACTACCGTAGCAATGTTGCTGGCGAGTTCAAGGTTCGTTGCCTGTTCAGCTGCGTTCACTAAAAAACACTCCTATATCGCGTCGGCATCTTCGGGGATGTGAAGACAGAACAACCGCCAGAAGGCTTCTATCATTGGTGTTTCAGCTTATCAAGACCTTTGAGATTTAGCAACTCTAAATCAGGCTTTTCTAACAATATCAGTTAACGTGAGTTCGACAAGTTTTATTTGACCTCTCCCCCAGCCCCTCTCCGTGTCGGAGAGGGGAGCAAAAAGCTGAATTTTTCGTTGCTCCTCCCTCTCCGTTTCGGGTTCATCGAACTAACAATCCAGGTAACTAAGCAGATGCCAAAAATTGCTTCTTGTTGGGACTGGCTAACACCTATTAAGTAATTGTACTTAAAAATTCCTCAAAAGCAGATGAAACTCTGCCCTTTGAAGAAAATATCAAGATTTTGTGCAAAATCCTTAGCTGACAACAACGATAAATTGCGCTGGCGATCTAAAATGACACTGTGAATCGGTAAACAAATAGTTGAATATATGGTGCGTCAACGCTCAATTTTTTCATTTTTTCTAGTATTATTGGCCACATTCCTCATTAGTTGTGGTAGTCCTGGTGTTGCGATCGCACCTCCAACTTACACAGCAGTACAACTTGAAAAAATTCAGGCATACATTCCTGATATTCAGGCTGTGCGCGATCGCTCAGAGGAGTTGAAAACCCTGATTAAAAAAGGTGATTGGATCAATGTGCGTAACTTTATACATGGCCCCATAACAGAAGCAAGGCTGAATTTGACTTATGTCACTCCCAACCTTCTACCCAAAGACCAACCTACAGCACGTCAAATAACGCGAGATTTGTTTAACCACCTGGTTAAACTTGATAAAGCTACCAGTGCTAGCAATCCTCTAATTGCCTTGAATCAATCCCAAGCTGCTTTCGCAGACATTGACAAATTCCTCGATCTGCTTCCTAAGACCAGCACAGAGGCAAGTTAAGCGCGAGGTAAGATGGGCTGAGGGGGATGAAGAAGAGTAAAAATTGTTCACTTGCTCCCCCATCTCCTCCATCTCCGCTTCAAAACAACAATGAGTCATGTAGTTATTATCGGTTGTGGTGTGGTTGGGGCTGCGATCGCATACCAACTGAGTTTAGTAAAAGGGCTAAAAATCACAGTTTGCGATCGCCAACCACCAGCACAAGCTTCCACGGGCGCTGCACTTGGCGTTTTAATGGGTGTAATCAGCCAAAAAATCAAGGGCAAAGCTTGGCAGATGCGACAAACTAGCATCCAACGCTATGAAACTTTGATTCCTGAACTAGAAGCTTTAACAGGTCGCAAAATTCCTTTTAATCGCCAGGGAATTCTCAGTCTTGGTTTGGAAGAGGAGAATTTAGCAGCATGGGAAAAACTTGTAGAAATTCGCCACTCTCAAGGCTGGCATTTAGAAATTTGGGACACAGCTAAACTCAAAAATATCTGCCCTCAAATTAATAACGAAAAAATTCTTGGCGCTGTCTATTCTCCCCAAGACCGTCAACTTGATCCAATTGCCCTAACCTTAGCTTTAGTTGAGGCTGCCCAGCAAAATGGTGTAACTTTCAAATTTGGCGTGACTGTTTTGGATGCCCAAACCTCAACGCCTGAATTTTGCAATCAACTTGAGACTACAGAAGGAAAAATAGCCGCAGATTGGTTTGTAATCGCAGCAGGGCTAGGTTCAACACCACTGACGGCAAAATTAAATCAGATAATTGATATCCGCCCCGTACTTGGACAAGCGTTGCAAATGCGTGTAGGGCATCCATTAGGTAATCCCGACTTCCAGCCAGCGATAACGGGTAACGATGTCCATATTGTTCCTGTGGGTGGTGGAGATTATTGGGTAGGCGCAACAGTAGAATTTCCCAGCAATGGCGATGAGATACCGCCAAATCAAGAACTACTGGAATCTGTTAGAGAACAAGCGATCGCATTTTGCCCAGAATTAGCCACAGCAACCATTGTCCGCACTTGGTCAGGGTTACGTCCCCGCCCCGAAGGACGACCAGCCCCAGTTATTGGTAAGCTGCCAGGGTTTAGTAACATCCTCCTAGCTACCGGACACTATCGCAACGGCGTTTTATTAGCACCCGCCACAGCTTATGCAATTCGTGAGATGATTATTGCTCAGGGAATGGGGGGATGAGGGAGTAGGGGAAGCAGGGGGAGCAGGGGAGGCAGGCGAGGCAGGGGGAGCAGAGAGAGGAGCAGGAGAAGAATAACAAACAATGCCCAATGCCCAATGCCCAATACCCAATGCCCAATGCCCAATGCCCAATACCCAATGCCCAATGCCCAATGCCCCATGCCCAATGCCCAATGCCCAATGCCCAATCCATCAAAAAATAGCGTGTCAATAACAGAACATAAAATAAATGTAGATTCACTGGAATGGTTTTATCGGGAATCTTTACCAATCGGTAGAACTGACTTAGCGCCTGTGTTGTTGCTACACGGCTTAGTTTCACAAAGTTACAGTTGGCGTAATATTATACCTGCTTTAGCAAATCAGGGGACAAGAGCGATCGCACCAGATTGGATTGGTTACGGCTTTTCTGCAAAACCAGAAAAACGAGATTTTGCTTACACTCCCGATGCTTTTATCACAGCTTTAGAAGGATTTGTCAAAGCTTTAGAACTTGAACATTTTTCTTTAGTTGTCCAAGGCTTTTTAGGTTCTGTAGGACTACAATATGCCTTGCGTCATCCAGAACAAATTGCCAATTTAGCTATTTTAAATACACCAATTTCAACTGCTGCCAAATTACCTTGGAAAATTAAGCAAATGGGTTTACCTTTAGCAGGTGAAGTCATGACCCAAGATCCCCTATTAGTTGATCGGACACTAGAAGGTGGAAGCCGTTATCGCATAGGAGATAAAGATTTAGATATTTATCGAAAACCATTTTTGAAAACTTCTGCATCTGGTCGCAGTCTCTTATCAAGTATTCGTAATTTACAGCTTGATTCAGCAATGACAGAAATCCAATCTGGCTTTAAAGAATGGCAACAGCCAATTCTGATTCAATGGGGGATGATTGACCCTTGGTTACCTGTAGACATTGCCCAAAATTTTGTCAATTCCGTACCAAATAGCGAATTAATAAAACTTAATAACGTCGGACATTATCCTCAAGAACATTACCATGAGGCGATTTTAGAAGACCTTTTACCCTTTGTGCGTCGTAAAGATACTCATTGACAATATACCTCTGGCAAAAATCGATATTATAAAAATGAACCCACACTTGAAGAATAATTCAGGAGTCAGAATTAATTAGTGGTGAGTCTAGACCACTAAATCTGTGATTTAGTGGCGTATTAAGCCCGTTTATTCATTCGTCAGTCATACAGAATTTATGCTGAATTCTGACTGCTGACTTCTGAATTGTATTCTTATAAATGTTATCCCTGTCTGCATTTGTGAACTTTTTGTTACCACTAAAAATGGATGGGATCACAACCACACTTATGGAGATTAGTATTCATGGCTTATTCATGGTTTAAAGCATTTCATATTGTCGGATTTGTAGTTTGGTTCGCTGGTTTGTTTTACCTAGTACGCCTTTTTATCTATCACGTTGAAGCGAACCTTGAACCGGAACCAGCGCGAACCATACTGAAAAACCAGTATCAAATTATGGAAAAGCGGCTCTATCATATCATCACTAATCCAGGAATGTACGTAACGATCGCAATGGCCATCGGTTTAGTAAGTACTGAACCGGATATTTTAAAAGAGGGCTGGTTACATATCAAACTGCTGTTTGTTGCCATTTTAATTGGCTATCATCATTACTGCGCTCGACTGATGAAGAAATTAGCAGTAGATGAATGTGGCTGGAATAGTCAGCAATTACGCGCTTTAAATGAAGCACCCACAGTTATGTTAGTAGCGATCGTTCTGCTAGCTGTGTTTAAGAATAATTTACCTACAGATATCGCAGCCTGGGCTATTTTCGCCATGATTGTTTTTATGGCAGTAACTATTCAACTTTATGCCAAAAAACGCAGGCAAGATAAAGAAAAGTTGACGGCACAGATAGGACAACCACAAGAACAAAGTCAGTCTATAAACAGCTTTTAGAGATTGTCTCGTTCCCAGTCTCTGGCTGGGAACGAGGTTTTAAAAGGGTTTTGGCTTAAGTTGACACCAATTGCATCTTGCCCGCCCTCATTATGCAAGTTACAGCAATTTTCAGGTAAATAGACCACAGTGATTGAACCAACCGAGGGCATCATCTTCGGTAATGTAATTGACAGCAACCGCCATTGCTTGGT
>NZ_JBALEK010000064.1:0-50193 GCF_036917815.1 Nostoc sp.
TAGGATAAAATAACCCACCCAAAGGTCTTTGGGTGGGGTGTTAAGCATGGTTTTAGATTTGGTCACTGGTCATTTGTCATTGATCATTGGTCATTGGTCATTGGTCATTTGTCATTAGTCATTGGTCATTTGCCATTAGTCCAATGCCACATACACCATACCCAATGCCAATACCCATCAAGCTGACCGATATTCTAAGTCCACTGTTTTTGAACTTTTGTAGATTTTGGGGCAACTGCTGTAGTTGGCTTTAATCTCTTCTAAAGCTAGACGTAAATCTTCTCTGCCGCGAAAGCATTCCAAGCGATGGCGAACAGTGCCATTTTCAATCAATAGTAAAGTGGGTAGTGATTTTAGCTTATAAGTAGTAGACAATTTAAAATTTTGATCGGCGTTAACCCCAACTAATTTAATTTCTTCCCCGCATTGGGCTTGAAATTGCAACAACAGTGGGTGGATAATCCGACACAAGCCACACCAAGGGGCTTCAAAATTAACTAAAACAGGAATAGGAGATTCTAAAACTTCTTGAGTAAATGTCCGCTCACTAACCAAAAACACCATGATGCCTCTTGGATTATAAGGTTTTTATATCAAACTAGCTATCAGCACTGAATTCAGTAGTGCTGAGTTCCGTTAGCGGTAGCGGGGCGTTGAGCCAGTCCTGTTAGCGCTAGCGGCGCGTTGAGCCAGTGCTGAGTAAAAGTCAATAACTAAATGTTAGGGCATTGAATGAGAAGCAACTCGTCTCTTTTGCTTTGAGAGTCAAGCCCGGGCTTGGGACTAATTGCCATGCGATAATCTGTCTCTAACCAAAAAGCCACTGTGGAATTCGCGCTGGCTTTTTTGGATATTAAACTCCTGATTGCTGTGGCCGCCTGGGATTTGACTGAACCTGCCATTTTCTCGCAAGGAAAGGCAACTGACCAATGACTAGCAATATAAAATCTCAAGTTGACTGAACGCACCCTCGCTGATAGATGTTTGAATTTATCCTACATTGATTTGGGTCAATTGATCAGCGGAAATTTTCATCTATTCGGGATTTTTCCTGACACTGGGGATCACCTAAATTTACCATGTTATCCTACTAGTTGCTTCTAGCAAGAGAGGGTGTGACCACCAAAGCAAAGCTATAAAAATGGCAACTCCCAAATAGGCGGGGCGAATAAATTCCTGCCATAAGATAGATTGACGTCCGTCAACGATCGCTTTGAAGGGAATAATTGAAGTCCTCTGTTTGGCAATTTCAAAGGCTTCTCCGTAGCGATGCAAGAGACGGCGATCCCCGTGCCAAACCCCAAACAAATGATGCAACACCAATCCAATGGAAGTCACAAGGGTAAAGGTAGTGCCCAGCCAGAGAGTATGAGCAACACACCAAATTATTTGTCCTACCATCTGGGGATGACGCGTAATCCGCATAATTCCTGTTTCGTAGAGATGAACTTGGGGCTTTTGAATGGCAGCAATTTCTAGTAGATTGAAGGTAGCAGGATATAAAAACAAAAACGAAATCGCTGACAACAGCCAAACAACTTCTTGTACTCCTGGCACTCCTTGTACCTGCCAAAGTTGCAAACCATCATAGCGGTGTCCAAAAAAGTAAATAATTAAGATCACAGCCAACGGTAGGCTGACTAATGCAAAGAAAATGCGATAAAGCCTTGGGCCAATGTATTTTTCGGCCCTTGGGCGTAAAGCAGCGCCTCCACTGTGAGCGATCGCAAAAACTATTTGTAACCCCAGTATGACAAAATGACTGGATGTAAACCAAGAAATCAGCAACATATAAACGGGTGAAGTAATTTAAAGAAAATTGAATTCAGTACAACCAATACCACAAAGTATTCAAAAGGAGACTTTAGTCAAGATGTTGTGCCGCTATCTTTTTCGAGTCAAGCCTTCAAGTTTAATATGCAACAAATCACGCCTAGCTGATTGCTGCCAAAGCTGATTTGTTGTGTGCATCCGCTCCTTTCAAAGTTTGTGGGTTGAGCCTTATGTCTGACCTTCCTTTCACTTTAGATCAGTTACGTATCCTGAAAGCGATCGCTCAAGAAGGAAGCTTCAAGCGTGCGGCTGATAGTCTTTACGTCTCCCAGCCCGCCGTCAGCTTGCAAGTCCAAAATCTCGAACGACAGCTCGATGTCCCCTTATTCGATCGTGGAGGACGACGCGCCCAATTAACCGAAGCCGGGCATCTACTTTTAAGCTACGGTGAAAAAATCCTCAGTCTGTGTCAGGAAACCTGCCGCGCCATCGAGGATTTACAAAATCTCCAAGGCGGGACTTTAATTGTTGGTGCTTCTCAAACCACCGGCACTTATCTTTTGCCCAGAATGATCGGGATGTTCCGACAAAAATATCCAGATGTGGCTGTGCAATTGCACGTCCACTCTACCCGCCGGACTGCTTGGAGTGTCGCTAATGGACAAGTTGATCTGGCGATTATCGGTGGTGAAATTCCCGGTGAACTCTCAGAATCTTTAGAAGTTATTCCTTATGCTGAGGACGAACTAGCGCTGATTCTACCTGTCTTTCATCCCTTTGCCAAACTTGAAAAAATCCAGAAAGACGACCTATATAAATTACAATTCATTGCCCTAGATTCCCAATCGACTATCCGCAAAGTAATTGACCAAGTGCTAGGACGCTGTGAAATTGATACCAGACGTTTTAAAGTTGAAATGGAATTGAATTCCATTGAGGCGATTAAGAATGCTGTGCAATCTGGTTTAGGGGCTGCCTTTGTTTCAACTAGTGCGATCGCTAAAGAGTTACAAATGGGCGTTCTACACCGTACTCCCATTGAAGGTGTCGTTGTCAAACGGACGCTGTGGCTGATTTGTAATCCCAATCGTTATAGATCCAAGGCCGCAGAAGCCTTTAGTCAAGAAATTTTGCCCGAGTTTGCTAACCCAGGATGGAATCAAAATGTGTTAAAATTAGCACAAAAAAACATAGTGTTAACTACATTGGAGGTAGCAACACCCACCTCATCCGGCGAAGACTAAAATCAGGTTATTAGTGCCTTGTAATTTGTCCTTTGTTTTTTTGTAAATAACCAAATAATTCGTAATTCGTAATAACGCTCGTTTGCGTAGCGAGTCCGCATTCGCTTTTAGCGTCTCGTAAAGAGCGTCATCACGAATTATTTTGACTAATCACGAAAATGGAAGTTTACTGTACCCGTCCACATTGCCCACGCCCACAAAACTATTTTGCCGATTTAGATGATATTACGACGCTGAAAACAATGCAGCAAAAGTACTGTACCACCTGTGGTATGCCACTGATGCTAGATGGTCGATACGTGACAACAAAACTGCTGGGAAGAGGCGGGTTTGGAGCCGCTTTTTTAGCACGCGATCGCCGAATACCAGGAATGCGTCAATGCGTGGTGAAGCAGTTTCAACCAGCCGGGAATTTAAGCTTAACTCAATTGCAACAAGCGCAGTTAATGTTTGAGAGAGAAGCAGAAGTTCTAGCACAACTTGGTAACGATCACGAGCAAATTCCTGACTTGTTTGCCTTCTTTCCAGTCATAGTTAATAGTTTGCAACCAGGACAGCAAGACCAATTTTTTTACTTGGTGCAAGAATACATTGACGGAAAAAACTTAGAAGAAGAATTAGTTCAACAAGGCAAATTTTCTGAACAGCAAGTCTTAGAGATATTGCAAGCAATCCTGAGGGTACTAGAGTTTGTCCATGACAGAGGCATTATCCACAGAGACATCAAACCTTCTAACATCATGCGTCGGCGTGATGGTAAACTCTTCTTACTAGATTTTGGTGCAGTCAAGCAAGTAACAAACGCTGCATCTGGTTCTGCGGCTTCTTCCACAGGAATTTATTCTATGGGATTTGCACCGCCTGAGCAAATGGCTGGGGGGCAAGTATTTCCATCTACAGATTTATACGCCTTGGCTGTAACTCTTATTACCTTGTTAACAAATCAGGAGGCAATTCAACTATTTGATGCCTATAGCAACCAGTGGAAATGGCGAAACCAAGTAAGTGTCACCCCTCACCTTGCTGATATTTTGGATAAGATGCTGCTACCTGCTGCTAATCAACGCTTTCAGTCAGCCCAGGAGGTTCTACGCGCGCTTAACTCACAAGCGGCTCAAGCCGCTACACAACTTAATTCACCCTCTTTAACCCTCCCCCCACAACCAAATAGTTCTAGTCCCGTCGTCCCCCGCCATTCACCGACTCAACCAGCGTTTTCTACATTGGAATTATTGGGTGGGGCGGGATTTAGTGGATTTGAAGGTGCATTAATCGCGATCGCGCTCTTCAATCTAGTAAAATCTCCAATAGTTACTTTCATTATTGCATCTGTAATTTTAGGTATACTAATTTTCACTCAAACCAGGCGGTGGATTGAAAAGTTCGATTTATTAATTATTCCCACAATTACTTTTGCCATTATTTTTTTTCTCCCCTTTTTACGAGGGGGACTTGACATTCAGACAGTGGTTATTTTAGCAGTTGCAGCAGGCTTAGTAGCTATTTCACTAACAGCCGTATTTCGACTTATTTATAAATTATTATCTCTGATACTTTAAAAAACTCCTGGTGCTAACAGCTACTATATATAATGTCTCAAAAAAACGAAACACTTAGTCTTTTCTTAGCCGTCGTTATCACCATTGGTTTAATCTTTGGTGGTTTATGGTTCCTTATGGAAAGGTGGGCGCAATTAAGTGGAACTGTTCCTAAAGCTTCGGAGAGTAGCAACACAGATAATCCCATAAACCAGTTTGTCAACAACAATAGATGTAACGTGCCAAATCTCCCAGAAGGGACATTTAACTATGGTGGTAGTACAACTTGGGCACCCATCCGTAAAGAGGCAGACTCGGTACTGCAAAACCAGTGCCCTCAATTTATTTTACGCTACACTCAATCCCCTTCGGCTGAACCAGGATCTGGAACTGGGATTCGGATGTTGATAGATAATCAACTAGCTTTTTCTCAATCTTCTCGCTCAGTTAAAGCTGAAGAAAATACAGAAGCTAAACAAAAAGGATTTAGTTTGAAAGAAATTCCGGTGGCGATTGATGGTATTGCAATCGCAGTTAACCACAATCTCAATATCCCTGGTTTAACTATCGCCCAACTCAAAAATATCTACACGGGCAAGATGACTAATTGGCAACAGGTGGGTGGTCCCAATTTACCAATTACAGTCTACTCTCGCACCAAAGAAGCTGGGGGGACAGTGGACTTCTTTGTGGAAAATGTTCTAAATAAAGAGAATTTTGCTGCCAATGTTAGTTATGTTGACACCACCACAGAAGCAGTACGAAAAGTAGCAATGAACACTGGCGCAATTTACTATGCTTCTGCCTCAGAAGTTGTACCCCAATGTACGATTAAGTCCCTACCAATAGGGCGGATAAGTGGTCAATTTCTGCCTCCTTACCAGGAACCAGTTATACCTCAATCTCAATGTCCTAACAAGCGTAATCAGTTGAATAGTAAGGTTTTTCGTAGTGGTGACTACGCAATTACCCGCAACTTATTTGTAATTGTTAAACAGAATGGTCAGACAGATCAGCAAGCGGGGGAAGCTTATGCAAATTGGCTGCTGACACCTCAAGCTCAAGAACTGATCCAAAAAGCTGGATTTGTCAGAATTAAATGATCAAAGTACTTAGATTTCACAAAATAATCAAATAATAAACATTTTTTCTTTATTGAATTCATGTCCCAAAAGAATGAAACCAAAATTTTAGCCTTGGCTCTGTTGCTGACAGTTGGCATAGTTTGCGGTGGTTTTTGGTGGTTTACTAACAACTCTGGAGTCAAAATTGGTAATACTGGAAATCAGGGAGCAGTTAGCAATCCATCCTTACAAGATCGCATTAGTTTTGGCGAAAAATCCTTGACTCCGGGTGACGTGTCTCCAGTTAAACAAGAAGGAGTACAGGCGATCGCAGCTAAAAGTTATGATAAAGCGATCGCTAATTTCACAGCCGCCCTAAAACTCAACCCTAACGATCCAGAAACATTAATTTTTCTTAACAATGCCCGTATCGGTTCTTCCAAGAGCTACACCATTGTCGCTTCTGTACCATTCGGCACTGATCCCAATGCTTCTTTAGAAGTTTTACGTGGCATAGCTCAAGCCCAAAATCAAGTTAATCGCTCTGGAGGAGTCAAGGGAGTACCTTTAAAAGTAGGGATAGCTAGTGACGACGACAATCCAGAAATAGCCAAGCAAATCGCTTCTAGCCTAGTCAGCAATTCCGAAGTATTAGGTGTAGTTGGGCCGATTACTAGCGATTCCACCTTAGCCGCAGGTACTATCTATACTTCTGGACAACTTGTAGCAATTTCTCCTACCAGCACATCTGTAAAAATTTCTAACTTTAGCCGCTACGTTTTTCGCACGGTTCCCAGTGATTTTATGGCTGCTAGAAGTTTAGCCAACTATATGGCGAGAACCTTGCAGAAAAAAAATGCAGTGGTTTTTTTTAATTCTCAGAGTAACTATAGCCAGTCTTTAAAGTCGGAGTTTGTTTCATCTGTTTCCCTAGAGGGTGGACAAGTATCCAGCGAATTTGACTTATCCAAGGCAGATTTTAGTGCGGCTAAAAGTCTCGAACAAGCAACAAAGCAAGGTGCAGAAGTGTTGATGTTAGCTGCTAATACTGAAACTCTGGATAAAGCGCTGCAAGTAATTCAAATTAACCAGAAGCGGTTAACTCTGCTAGGGGGAGATGATGTTTACACCGTTAAAACTTTAGAAATTGGCAGAGAGCAAGCTGTGGGGATGGTATTGGCAGTTCCCTGGCATATTGATGGCGATCGCCAGTCAGATTTTCGTCAGAAATCGCGGCAGCTATGGGGGGGTGATGTGAGTTGGCGAACCGCCCTCAGCTATGATGCCACTGTCGCTCTAATTGCGGCATTAGAACGCAATCCCACGCGATTTGGAGTCCAAGAAGCATTAACCTCCTCTGACTTTTCTGCCACTGGCGCTTCTGGCACAATTCGGTTTTTAGCATCAGGCGATCGCAATGCGCCAGTCCAACTTGTAAAAATTGTTCCTGGTTCTCGCTCGCGCACTGGTTATGACTTTGAACCAGTAAGATAATCACCATTAACAATTCAAACCTGATTAACATAAATTGACAATTGTTGCTAAGATTGCCAGCATAGCTGTAGAGAAAACAGTTTCTAGAGATTGCTTATGAACGTACATCTGGGTCAGACATTTGATAAATTTGTCGCTGAACTCATAGAAGCCGGACTATATCAATCGCAAAGTGAGGTCATCCGTGACGGATTAAGGCTTCTGAAGGAACGTGAAGATATACGTAAGCTCAGACTTGAGGAGTTGCGCCGTGAAGTTCAACGAGGAATAGATCAGATATCGCAAGGAGAATTTACTACTTACACTTCTTCAAATCAACTTGCGGATGAAATTAAGGCGACGGGACGGCTGCGGCAGAATAATACAGAACACAAGCACTAGAAAATGAGGCAGTTACGAGTTACCAATGAAGCCAAAGCCGACCTGATTGAGATTTGGTTATATGTCTCCCAAAACAATGAAAGCGCAGCAGATGTCCTCATTAACAAAATTACAGGGAAATTTGACGAACTTCTAGCTAATCCAGGGATGGGCAGAGAACGTATAGATATTGCGCCTCTTGTCCGCAGTTTCCCGGTAAGCAATTATTTAATATTTTATCGCTTTGTGGAGTCCTAGTTATTTTGCGATTTCAGTAGGTGGAGCGCCGCTAGAAGTTCTTAAGCAGTATATTAGAAACCAGGAAAAGCCGTCCTAGAAGGACGGGGCTTGAGTCCCATTTTTTCGGTCAGAGTAATTCATGGAGCGAGAAACATCCCAAATCTCTTTGAGTAGGTACGTGTTTACCTGTTTTAGGGAATGAAACAGCCCTGGCAAGAGAGGTGGCTTAAACCCTTCAATTTACGATAAACTTTGCTTTTTCTTAACTTGTCATTAATTTTCAGGTAACAAAATACAGAAGTAGAGATTTTTAGCAACTGGTGAGGTAGAAGTAACTACCAAACCCAGAGGGCGAATGGACAACTGGTTTAATACCTTGTTCCTTGTGGGGAAAATTAAGAATAATTTGATGCGATGGAAATCGCATCAGGTTATAGGTGCAGTCATTTCTGACTTCTGGATTTTTCTTTATACCTTCAAGCCTAGCGATCGCAGTCTCTTCACTTTGGCATTATTTTCGGTGTGCAAAAAGCGCACTTAACTAGAACTATGGGCAAAAATATTAAGACCAAACTTATGCTGAGTGCAACACCTTTAAAAAGGTTATCGCCAGCAACTGCTACCGCAGTAGTTGGTTTTGCTATGCTTGCAGCTACTGGCACAGATCCTGCCCAGGCTGTCAATTTGAAAACATTTAATATTTCAGGAGATTTTGCTCCTGCGGCTCTTGATGGTTCAGTAGGACTACCTGTTAATTTAGCAAATGCTTTTTTTAATGGGACTTACACAGTAGATGTAGATCAATTACCTGCTTCTAGTTCTTTTGTAGATTTGAAAAGTTGGACAGTCAACTTAGTCAAAAATAATACTGTTTTACGAACATTATCCAACAGCTTGGCTGGCAATACAGCTTACATTCAAGAGAACATACTTGCTTTTTCCGACGCAGGTTTATTGACAAAGCAAAACAATAACTTGTACAGTTTGGAACTGGATTTTGACAGCAATTTCACAGGTACGGGTAGTAGCAATGATGGGAAACTTTTGGACAACAGCGACCTTGGAAGTGTCAAAAGTTCGGGACTTACTGCCGTTACTTTCGTTAAAAGTGAGCCTGTTCCTGAACCTCAAACTTTTGCTGGAATAGTAGTTGTCACTACTATCGGTTTGTCGCTGAAAAGAAAGCAAAAAGCTTAAATAGCGGCATAACTTTGCTTCTAATCAACGGTGTTAATTTTTTCTAAATTTCGGAACCAATAAAGCACGGCGTAACCAAAATACCTATTCTAAATCGATGAAATGCTTGCGGTATGTGAATACGAATTCTAAATTCCGTGTAGCGATATTAACTGGATAGAAATTACTAAGGAGATGTGCTTTGAGACGATTTACAAAGTTCTATTTTGTTCTAGCACTTTTGCTACTTCCCTCCTCTATTGTCCCAGCGATCGCAGAGGATTCTTCTCCACAAAACTCAACCATTACGACTCAGCCAGATGCAACGCCAGACGTGGCGCGATACTTAACTGATCCAGGTAAGGAACCCCAGCTACCACCGAAAGTACTCAAAAGACTGCTTCAGGAGCGGATCAAGTACGTCTTCGTCATCTTTAACGAGAACCACTCCTTTGACAACGAGTATGGCACATTACCCGGTGTTAACGGACTCTACTCAGATGGACAAAAGCCTCGCGATCCAAAGAAAACACCGGGCTTCACCCAGACCTACACGGATGCTAACGGCGCAACCGTGACGGTTCAGCCATTCCGAATCGGATCTGAACAGAACGCCAGCGCCGTTGACAGCGTTGACCACTCGCACACCGGACTAGCAACCAAGATCCACGTTGTGGACGGCAAGCCACAGATGGATCAGTTCGTCAACGACGAGTACACGCGCTTCGCATCCAAGGGTGGAGCCGCCAACATTGCTGAGGGCAAGCAGTTCGCGCGTCTTGTGATGTCGCACATCGATTGCGACACTATTCCGTTCTTCTGGAAGTGGGCTAGTCGCTTCACTGTCTTCGACAACATCTTTGCAACTGAAGATACACCCTCAACCCCGAATGCAGTGGCGATGATCGCGGGGCAGGGGGGTGAAACGCAGTGGGTCAAGCACGGTGCGAGTGGCCAATCCTACACTGTAGGCAGCCACACTGGTACGACCCAGGGTGTACCCCTAGTCAACGATCCACAGCCCTTCTATGGCTCCCAGTTCGACACAACCACGAATAACAAGCAACCTGCTGGTGCGAAAGAGAGCTACGCTGATGGCAACATCTCCTCGAACCTGACCTTCGCCAGTCTGCCACTCACCTTTCAGGGGCGCGATATTCGATCGGTCTTGGCTAGCAACAGGAATCCTTTATTCGATCTAGCCGACATCCAAAAGGATATCCCCTATATCCACCAACTCCAGACTGAGCCGGTCAATTGGCGCTGGTATCAAGAAGGCTACGATCTCGAACCAACCGATACCAATGGCATCGCTTCCCACAATGCCTATGTCAGCCATCACAACGGCGCACAGTATTTCGGCTATATTGCCAACACGCCACAGGTGAGCAAAAATCTTCGGGGACTGAATGACTTTTTTAGCGACATAGCCAACAATACCCTACCGAAAAGCGGGGTGTTCTACATTCGTGGTGGCTATACGAACCAGCAGGGTCTAAAGCCGCCGATCACCAACCCCAACACGCCGGCAGATGAGATCGCCGCCATTAATGCCGCGAAGTCAGGTGATGACGACCATCCAGCCTACAGCGATCGCCAACTCAGCGAGGGGATGGCGGCCAGGGCAATTAATGCGATCGCCTCAAATCCGAAAATCTGGCAGCAGAGTGCCATCATCATTACCTACGACGAGTCCGATGGGTTCTACGACCATGTACCACCCAGGATTTTGTCCTATGGCCCGGATGGGCTACCGCTCTCCCGTGGTGTCCGTGTACCCCTGATCCTGATCTCACCCTACGCCCGGACGCACGCCGTCTCCCACGTCGAGGGCGATCACAACTCGGTGATCGAAACAATTAATACGATCTTTGGTTTGCCCGCCCTTGCCAGCTTGCCCGATGAAGCACAGGCACTCGCTGCTGGCAACTCCCCAGAGTTCAACAAGTTCGGACCGCCAGGATTCCAGCAGAGGTATCTCGGCCCACGGGACATCAATTCGCCGATCACCGACAGCTTGCTATCCGGCTTCGATCCCAAGCGCCTGCTCGGAGTCTCGGCACCACTGCCAGCCTCCTTTGCGAAAATTCCAGATAGTGTTGTGAATACACTACCGCACTACGGCGGTGAAGGCTGCCGAGCGATCGGAATCACACCGGAGGACAAGCGCCAGGGAATTGTCAACAACATCCCCAAGGGCTTCAACTCGCTACCAAGCACTTATCCAGCCGCTAACCCTTAAAGAGATAGATGGATGGGGCACACCCCATCTATTCTTCAGCCTAAGACACCTTTTGATTGCACTGAGTGCTGAGTGAGGGACTGACAAATAAAAAACATCCCAAATTTTCTTGTGGGATGGGTGTCCGCACTACCTGCCGCTATGCGAACACCCGTCCCATATTCAGGGCGGGCAGGATGCCCACCCCACAAGATGGATAATTTATTTATTGTCAGTAAAGAAGTGAGATTCCCCACTCAGCAATCTTTATACCCCCGTTTTTCGACATTCCTGAGGAGAATTCATGCGTTTTGTGTTAGTCTTCCTGACTCTGTTTGGTGTTTGCTGCTCGATTTCCGAAGCTCAGGCAGGTTCGGTTATTAAACGGGTGAAGGAACACAATCTGGTTCGCTGTGGCAGCGTCGAGCGGACAGGTCTGGCAACTCAAGCCGAGCCAGGTGGCTGGAGTGGTGTTAACGTCGATATTTGCCGTGCGATCGCCGCCGCCGTGTTGGGATCTTCTGACCGCATTGAATATCATGAGTATGAAACATCGAAGTCCTTCGATGCCGTGCGTAACCAGCAGGACGACGTATACTTTCTCACCGGATCGGAGATTGAGGAGCAGAAGTTGGCTGGTAAGGTGCTGCCTGGTCCGACTGTCTTCGTAGAATCCAATGCGGTGATGGTAGCGTCCAACTCAGCCGCACAACACGTCAGCGACCTGGCCGGAGAAAGCATCTGTTTCATGATTGGCAGTTCGGTTGAGCGGAGCCTCACAGCTTACTTCGGTGCGCTCCACAAAAACTGGTTCCGGCGGCCTTTCTCTGAGGATGGGGAGATGATCGATACATACAACGTGCAAAATTGCCACGCCATCGCCGGTGAGATCACAACCCTTGCAAATATTCGCCTTGACCCTGGGGTGAACCGATTATCAAGCCGCATTCTCCCGGAGTCGTTGACTACCTTTCCGGTGATCGCCGCCACTGGAACCCAGGACGGCGAGTGGTCGGCGATCGTCGGGTGGACAATCCATACATTGATCAACGCAGATAGACCGGAAACAAGCTGGTATGCAGGCGGTGCTGGGGTGATGCCGATATCCGCACCAGAACTTGGTCTCGACAAGGATTGGCAGCGCCGCGTTCTTGGATCTGTAGGTAACTACGGCGACATCTTTGATCGCCATTTAGGGAAAGGCTCCCCACTCAAGCTCGATCGCGGATTAAATGCGAACCATTTCCGGGGAGGACTTTTTCTGAGTCCATTCCTCGAGTAATTTCAACCAAGCATCACAAGATTGTTCTAGATGTGGGGTGAAAGTTCCAAAAGCGTTGCATATCCGCCAACATATTTGCAGTTGTGGATGTAATTTGGATCGCGATCATAATGCAGCATTGAACATATTAAATAAGGCGGCAGGTCATTCCGTCTTTAAAGCCAAGAGCCTCCTAAGCAGTAGCCGGATTGTCTTGGAAGCCCCCACTATAATCGGTACTCCGATTTAGTGGTGGGAGATGTCACATAAACACCCGTCCTCCAAATACAATCTCAAGTAGCAAGCACTTATTTTGAATGGACGCGCGGTTAATTTAATATGTCCCAAAAAAATGAAATACCTATTCTTGTCTTATCCATCCTAATCACCGTCGGGCTAATAGCTGGTGGTTTTTGGTGGTTCAGCAGAAAGTCTGGTCTTAACCTAAATACAATTAATTCTGGTAACACCAAAACGCCCCAATCGGCATCAGAACAGCCTAGTGGTAAGACTTTTACCTCAGTACAGGATGTTCCTAAAGGATTATTTAATTACGGGGGCAGTACATCTTGGGCACCGATTCGACTAGTAGTTGATCCAGTAATTCAAACCGCGCGACCAGAGTTTCGGCTGCGCTATGTAGAACCCAGTAATGCCTCTCCTGGTTCTGGTACTGGTATCCAATCCCTGATAGACGGTCAACTAGCCGTTGCCCAGTCCTCCCGACCAGTTCTAGATCAGGAATTAAGTCATGCCCAGCAGCGTGGGTTCACTTTAAAACAAATTCCTGTGGCAATTGATGGTTTAGCGATCGCAGTTAACCCCAACCTCAATATCCCAGGACTAACGATAGACCAGTTAAAGTTAATTTACACAGGCAAAATTAATAATTGGAGCCAGGTGGGTGGCCCCAATATCCCGATTCAGCCCTATTCGCGCCGCATTGCTGATGGCGGTACGGTTGAACTTTTTGTCCAAGACATTTTGGGTGGCCAAGCTTTCAGCCCCAATGTGGAATATATCTCCACAACCACCCAAGCCTTGAAAAAATTGGCTGGTAGTGCTGGTAGCATCTACTACGCTTCTGCCCCAGAGGTGATACCTCAATGCTCAATCAAAGCCTTACCGTTGGGGCGGACGCAAGGACAATACATTGCTCCATACCAAGAACCTTCTGTCCTCCCGTCTGAATGTCCTGGTAAACGGAACAAGTTGAACATTGAGGCTTTCCAATCTGGAAAATACCCAATTACCCGGAATCTGTTTGTGGTGGTCAAACAGAATGGTCAGACTGAGCAGCAAGCAGGTGTCGCTTACGCCAACTTACTGCTGACTGAACAGGGACAGGAATTGATTAGCCAAGCTGGATTTGTGAAAATTCGCTGACAATTGCGATCGCCTCAGTTGGGGCAGAGCCACTCGCGCTCAAGACAGAGTGGCCCAAATCGCCGCTCTGAACTGTGCTTTAACCAGCTCTATTAATCGACTCTGCTGGCAAGCAAATGAGATTATCGCCTTGAGTCAGAATTAAGCCACGTTGACGTAGCTTACCCATTAAGCGGGTGACGGTGACACGAGTGGAACCGATCGCGCTACCAATTTGGGCATGGGTGAGGGGGAAGGGCAGACAATAACCGCGAATCACATCAGGATCAGTGTCGCTCATTGCTGGCTCTCCATATTCCTCAATTAACAATGTGAGAAATCCTAAGAGTCGGTCAATTGTGCGGCGTTGTCCCAAGGCACTCAGCCACAGCAGCTTACGCTGGTGCTGATACCTAAAGGCATCCATAACTTCGCGCCGGAAATGAGGCCAATTGTCTAAATCGTGCCAGTACATCCACAGCACCGCAGTTTGGTCAACATGGGCGTAAGCCTGGAGTGTGAATGGTGATTGAGCAACAATTTCAAATGGCTGCCCCGCTCCCACAAAACCCAAGAACGCTTCTTCTGGAGTTCTATTGATTCGTCGAGACGTTAGCTGACTAGCAGTAGCACTAACCTGTGCGGTTCCTACCATGCGGATCGCACCCCTTTGCACCAAATACAGCAATCCAGGTCTAGCTGGAATGCGCTCATCTTTGCTAAAGGTACGGCAGCGGTAGTGTTCTTGAGCCCAGTCAAGAATTCGTTGCCAAGTCAAAAAAGGCCGTGATGCCTCAGAAAAGGAGGATGGAGATTGCATAGGTAACAAAGAGCGTTCGGCTGAAGACAAAGACGTAAATAAAAAGGTGCAAGGAGTGTCTTTGTGTTGGCAAGGCAGGCTTAACGCCTA
This sequence comes from Nostoc sp., assembly GCF_036917815.1. Classification (GTDB taxonomy): domain Bacteria; phylum Cyanobacteriota; class Cyanobacteriia; order Cyanobacteriales; family Nostocaceae; genus Nostoc. The sequence goes on from NZ_JBALEK010000064.1 coordinate 14,647, forward strand.
ACAGCGCCAGCCAATCCAAAGAATAGAAAGTAAATTACTCTCTAATCTTTGTTATACTTCCTACTGTACAATGATGGTAGTAAAGTTTACTTACTATTCATCAATTATTCATCAAATTTTATCCTCTTCTCATTTTTCTTCATCTAAATTAAATTTATACCGCAAGAGAGATGACAGAAAAGTAACAAATATATCTTACATGATTATATAAATAATATTACGTGCATTATAGATTACCAGTTAGCAAATATACGTCAATAAAACAGCTATTATACAGTTATTTAATAAAATCACTAAGCATTGATACTTGTAAAGCAGAAAATGTATGCATAGGGGATGAAAAAATACCTCTATATAAAGATAGAGATGACAATAAAGTTTTATATATATCAAGTGTGTGCCTGGGACTATCAAAATCTCAGAATCGAAAAGCGATGGAGCTTGCCAGGGCGATCGCCTCTGATTTATCAGGGATTGGTGAGGACGTTTTTAGCATCCAAGTAGTTCCTCCTGGTTGGATACATTTTGAATTAACTCACTCAACCTTAGCGACTTGGTTACAAGGTATTGCAGTTGGGAGTTTGGGGGAAGCAGTGGAGGAGGGGAGCAGGGAGCAGGGAGCAGGGGGAAAAGAGGTAATTTTTAATTCTCACCCTTGCCCCCTGCCCCCTGCCCCTCTGCCTTTTGTGCCCAATGCCCAATGCCCAATGCCCAATTCGCTGTTTACTGTTCAATATGCTCATGCACGCTGCTGTTCGCTAGTACTTCTGGCTCATCGAGAGGGATTGATTAAACTTAGAGAACCAGTTCCAAATACTAGTCCAGCTTTTTGGGATGTGATCTCTCCCAACCCTGTACCTTGGCTTAATTGTGACGGAACACTGCGGCTAAATCACCCAGATGAGCGCCGTCTAATTGGCGAGTTAATACAAGTGGTAGACAATATACAGTGCCCTGATGTTGGCGGTTCTGTGAAATGGGAAAAAGTAGCGCTGAATTTGAGCCAAGCTTTTGAAAAGTTTTGGTGTAATTGCCGGATTTGGGGTGAGGTGAAAATTACATCACCAGAGCTAGCCCAAGCTAGACTGGGATTGCTGATGGCTACTCAATCAGTATTAAGATTTTTCCTAGAAGAAAACTTGCGGGTTTTTGCGCCCTTGGAGTTATAAATGGGTAATGTCGCTTAGGCAAAAATAAAAACTTTTTATATAGCTATTGACTCAATGCACCACCTCGGATACATTAGCAGGTGTGTGAGGAGCGAACCAGCTAGGGCACCGAGACGAAACACGGCCAGTCGTCGGTGTCCTTTCTGATTTGTATGGGTTAAATGTTGAAAAAACGCTCTAAGGGACTTCCAAGAAATAAATTATCCAAAGAAACGAACCACAGAGACACAGAGAACACAGAGAGAGGAGAAATAGAGAGGGTTTTTGCCTCAGTTTTCGGATATTTTTTTATTTGGAAGTCCCTAATTACAGCAAAAACTTTTCAATTGCTACTGCTGCTCCGTCTTCTTCTACACTAGGAGCCACCCACTGTGCGATCGCTTGTACTGCTGTTGGTGCGTTGCCCATAGCTACACCAAGTCCAACATACTCCAGCATTTCCACATCATTGAAATTATCGCCAATGGCCATAACGTTGGCTAATTGTAATCCCAACAATTCTTCGGCTAGGTAACGGACAGCAGTCCCCTTATTCACAGAGGCGTTAGTTGCTTCAAAAAAGGTAGCAACGGATTTTGTTAGATAAAGTTCAGCCGGTGTGTATTGGCGGCGCAAATTTCCCAATAGCTTGTCGATTACATCAGTGTCATCACACAAAGCAAGAATTTTTGTCGGTTCATTCATTAAAACTTGACGCAAATCACCCACGGGAATCGCGATAACACCAGAACGTTCTGCATAAATTTGGGTTTCTTTAGTTAATTCACGGACGTATAGCTGATCATTGATATAAAAGTGGACAGATAGGAGCGATCGCAACTCAGGTTGTTCAAAATAGTCGATTAGTTGGTGGGCGATTTCCCTGGAAACAACCCAATGGCGATGAATTTTTTGGGTGATTGGGTCTTGAATCCAGGCTCCTTGATAAGCCATTAATGGTAGGGTAGAGCCGATATCTTGGTGAAAGCGCAAGGCTGAACTATACATTCGACCTGTTGCGATCGCTACTTGAATTCCTCGTGCTTGCGCTGCAAAGATTGCTTGCTTTACAGCTGGGTTGAGGGTGTTAGACTGTCCGGCGATGGTGCCATCTATATCCAAAACTAGTAGTTTAATGTCTTTTGCAGCAGCCTGATGATCGGTAGATGCCTTCTGCATAATTTCCTAGATTTTAACTTCCAGTAAGAGGTTAACAGGCTCTAGTACAAGAAGGCAAAAGTAAAAAGGCAAAAGTAAAAAGAAAGAATGCTTATTTTGTAGGCTTTCTGGCTATTTAAAATGGTTGCTTTATTTCCGCCGTGTCGTACTAGTGACTTCTGGGGGAATGAATTTCTATTGTCGCTAAAGCAAACCTGAGCGAGCATCAGAAATTGCTAAGGGACTGACAAGAAATAAATTATTCAAATAAACGTAGACGCAAAGCGGCTTGCCGCAGGCTACCACAGAGACAATAGAGTTGCCAGTGCGCCCTTGCGGTTAAGAGACTTGCTACGCGTAGCGTCTCCCCCTGGGAGAAGCAACTGGCGCGACACAGAGAAAGGAGAAATATAGAGGGTTTTTGGGTCAGTTTTGGGACATTTTTTATTTGTCAGTCCCTAACTATGTGACAAAGCTTCTGGCTAAAATAGGGCTATGTCTGAAACTTTCACTTCTGCAACTGCAACACGCCCCACGTTCATCCTTGTAGATGGGCACTCCCTGGCTTATCGTTCATATTTTGCTTTCGCCAAAGGGCGAGATGGAGGACTGCGTACCAAAACGGGAATTCCGACCAGTATATGTTTTGGTTTTGTGAAGTGCCTGTTGGAGGTAATGGCAACACAACAGCCTCAAGCAATGGCGATCGCTTTTGATTTGGCTGAGGCAACTTTTCGCCACGAAGCTGACGAAACTTATAAAGCCGATCGCCCGGAAACGCCAGAAGACTTCATTCCCGATTTAGCAAACCTCCATGAGTTGCTGAATGGCTTCAATCTGCCATTTTTTACTGCCCCTGGTTATGAGGCTGATGATGTTTTGGGAACCTTAGCACAACGAGTAACTGCTGCTGGGTATAGGGTGAAGATTCTCACTGGCGATCGCGATTTATTTCAACTAATCGACTCTGACAAAGAAATCACTGTTTTAAATTTTAGTCCAGATGCCCTAAAGCGCTCTACAAATAGCATCACGGAATTTGAAGCAGAAGAAGTCAAAGAGAAGATGGGCGTTTTACCTTCACAAATTGTTGATTTCAAAGCTCTTTGTGGTGATAAATCAGATAATATTCCTGGTGTCAAGGGAATTGGGGAAAAAACAGCAGTGCAACTGCTCAATACCTATGGTTCACTTGATCATGTTTATGCTGCGTTAGATGAAATTAAAGGCGCAACTCAGAAAAGACTGGCAGCAGGTAAAGAAGATGCTGAAAAGTCTCGCTATTTGGCAACCATAGTTTTGGATGTTCCTATAGAATTTGATTTAGAAGATTGCAAATTAAAAGGGTTTGATACAAGCGTCTTATCACCAATTTTAGAAAAATTAGAATTCAAGTCTTTTTTAGGCAGAATCAACGACCTACAGCAACGTTTTGGTGGACAAATTGAAGAAAATCAAGAAGCCAAAAAAGATGTAAGTAATTCCAACTCTACTAACTCAGAATTCAACGCTGATGAAGATAATGATTTGTGGTTTTTCAGTGCTAGTGATACAGCAGCAGTTCCACAAAAATCTACTTCACCAATTACACCACGCACCATCAATACCGAAGCGAAATTAACTGAGTTAGTGGAACTTTTGCAAAAATTTACTAATCCAGAAACACCCGTTGCTTGGGACACTGAAACCACCGATTTAGAACCGAGAGATGCTGAATTAGTAGGAATTGGTTGCTGTTGGGGAACGAAAGCAGATGAAGTAGCCTATATTCCTGTGGGGCACAAAACTGGGGAAAATTTGCATAAAGATTTGGTGCTAGAAGCATTACGTCCAATTCTCGAAAGTGCTGATTATCCCAAAGCTTTACAAAATGCCAAATTTGACCGCTTAGTTCTAAGATGTCAAGGAATTAACTTGGCGGGAGTAGTGTTTGATCCCATGCTGGCAAGTTACATTTTAAATCCCGATTCAAGTCATAATTTGATGGATTTGTCGCAGCGATATTTGGGATTGATAGCTAAAAGTTACTTAGATTTAGTTCCTAAAGGCAAAACTATCGCTGATATAGATATTCCCGCCGTCGCAGATTACTGTGGGATGGATGCTTATTCTACCTTTGGTTTAGTGTCGAAATTGCGTGAGGAACTGGATAAATTTCCATCTTTGTCTAAGCTGTTAGCGGAAGTCGAACAGCCACTAGAAGCAGTTTTAGCCCAAATGGAATACACAGGTGTTCGGATTAATTCAGCTTATTTACAAGAACTTTCGCAGCATTTAGAAACAGAGTTAGCTAGGTTAAAAGAGGAAGCAACTGAAATAGCTGGAGAAAATTTTAACTTGGGTTCTCCTAAACAGTTGAGCCAAATATTGTTTGAAAAGTTGGGGTTAAGTACTAGACATTCTCGTAAAATTCAAACAGGATTCTCTACAGATGCAGCAACACTAGAAAGACTCCAAGAAGATGATAAAACTGGGTTTGTTGAGGCGATTATTGAATATCGCACCCTATCTAAATTAAAGTCTACTTATGTTGATGCATTACCTGCATTGGTGCGTCCAGATACCCAAAGGGTGCATACTGATTTTAATCAAGCAGCAACATCAACAGGTAGGTTATCTTCTTCTAATCCGAATTTGCAAAATATCCCCATTCGCACAGCATTTAGTCGCCAAATTCGGAAGGCGTTTTTACCAGAATCTGGTTGGTTAATGGTGGCTGCTGATTACTCACAAATTGAATTGCGGATTTTGGCTCATTTGAGTCAAGAGCCGATATTGGTGCAAGCATATCAGCAAAATGAAGATGTTCATACTGTTACGGCGCGGTTAGTTTTTGAAAAAGAAAATATCACCTCAGAAGAACGAGGGATGGCAAAAACTATCAATTTTGGCGTGATTTATGGAATGGGTTCTCTCAGGTTTTCGCGCTCAACTGGGATAGATAAGACTATTGCCAACGAGTTCATTAAGCGGTTTAATGAACGATATCCGAAAGTTTTTGCATATTTGGAGCGAGTTAAAAAAGAAGCGATCGCTCTTGGTTATGTAGAAACTATTTTCGGTCGTCGTCGTTATTTTGACTTTACTAATAATAGTTTACGTAAATTAAAAGGCAGTAACCCAGAAGATATTGATCTGAGTAAATTGAAGAATTTGGGTGCTTACGATGCGGGTTTACTACGCTCTGCGGCTAATGCACCAATTCAAGGTTCTAACGCTGATATTATCAAAATTGCAATGGTGAGATTGCATGAGGTTTTAAAGAGCTATCAGGCGCGTTTGTTGTTGCAAGTTCACGATGAATTAGTCTTTGAAATCCCTCCTCATGAGTGGGAAGAATTACGAGTGCAAATTAAGTCGGTGATGGAAAATGCAGTCCAGTTGAGTGTGCCGTTGCTGGTAGAGGCGCGTGTCGGTGAAAATTGGATGGAGACGAAGTAAGTTTAACTGGAGATTGGAACAATTACATTGGGATGGGCGTACATCTGTTTTAGCAGTTACAACAGCCCTACTCCATATCAATCTTAGAGGTTGTTTGAAAAGTGGTTGGCTGTAATTTTAGGCACTTATAGATCCCCCCTAACCCCCCTTAAAAAAGGGGGGAACCGGAATCAAAGTCCCCCTTTTTAAGGGGGATTTAGGGGGATCTATAATGTTTGCTACTAACAAGAGGACTTTTCAAACACCCTCTTATACCATTCTTACCTCAGAAGGAATTTTAATATGCATCGTCGTTGGCTCTTATCTGCTTTAGCAATTTTGTTGAGTATAGTTTTAGCCGCTTGCACCACTGCAAATACTCAGCAACCACAAACGAAAGTGGAAAATACCACTGAGACGACTAACACAAACTCTCAACAATTACCAAAAGGATCAGCAAAAAGAGTTGTTGCTCTTTCTTCTCTTTCTGCTGATATTATCTCTCGACTCGATCAAACAAAAATTGTTGGTATCACTGGGAGTAAACTATTTAAGAATGACTCAAGATTTAAGGATATTCCCCGCGTTAGTGAAGGTCAAAATCCGCCAAATTTAGAGAAAGTGGTAGCACTAAAACCAGATTTAGTTATTGGTGCTGAAGGCTTTTCTAACATTCCAATTCAAAAACTTCAGCAGCTAGGAATTCCGACTTTGCTCACTAAGATAAATAGCTGGGAATCTCTAGAAGAACTTACTAAAAAACTGGCTGGGTTAATTAATGCTGATCCTCAGTCTTTGTTAAACCGTTATAAAACTTTCTTGCCAGATAAGCTAACTCAGAGTCCTTCTACTCTAGTGCTGGTTAGTCGTCAACCAATTTTAGCGCCGAATAAAAACAGTTGGGCGGGGGATTTGCTGGCGAAATTCCAGGCGAAAAATATAGCAGCAGATTTACAAGGAAAAAGCCCAATTGGTGGCTATGTAACACTTTCGGCTGAGAAAGTTTTAGAAGCAAATCCAGAGGTGATAATTTTAGTTAATCCTCCACAAGGAAATTCGGAAGCAGCGCTTTTAGATTCTTTGAAAAAGGAAGCTTTTTGGCAGCAACTACAAGCAACTAAAAATAACCGAGTCTATGTTTTTGATTATTTTGGTCTCGTGAATCCAGGTAGTATAGATGCAATTGAAAAGGCTTGTCAGCAGCTTAAGAAAGCGTTGTTTGCACCAGTATCATTGATGAATAGGGGAGGCAGAGCCTCCTAAGAGCCATTCCCAGTCTCAGACTGGGAATGAGACAAAAATCTTAATCTTTTGCAGAACTAATTGGTTTTTGACCAAAGGGGATATTCTTTTTAACTTCAGGAGAAGCACCTCCAAGGCTGCGGAAATACAGTCCTCCAATGGTGAGCAAAAACGTCACATATCCCACTGCTTGCACAAGATAGAGATTGTCTCTATAACCAAATAAAGATTTGAGAATAATGCCAGGAAATTGTTCATCAGGCAAGATTGTGGAAGTATTTGAAACCATTGGCCCCAAAATACAGGAGTGGATTTTTGTAAAACGTTCGTAATAGAAACAAAGGCTTTCTGTGGCGCGACTGCTAAGGGCAAGGTTAGCTACAGCTTCGTCAAAATGCTTCAAGCCTGAAACTACTAACCCAGCGACAATTAACACTAAGAAAACGCCCATTACCTGGAAAAACTGGCGGATGTTAATTTTGACACCCCATTTAAATAGCAATACCCCAATAGCAGATGCGGCTACTAAACCAGCAATAGCACCCAAGGCTGGCATTAATCCCTGTTGAAAATTAGCTGCGACAAACAGAACAGTTTCAAAGCCTTCGCGCACAACGGCAACTAAAATTAAGGTAAAAACACCCCAACCAGCATTTGAGTTTTGTGTCAGCGCTTCTGTTACTGCTCCCTCAACTGTAGCTTTCATGAATCTGGCTTGTTTCGTCATCCAGATTAGCATCCAACTGAGCATTGCGATCGCTAATACACTAAACACACCCTCCAGCGCTGGCTCAACTACGGTGGTGTATTGAGGATTTGCGGCTCCCAGTATTTGAATTACCGAACTGAATAGCACACCTATTAAGGCACTGACGACAATACCAACGCCGACACCAGCATATACCCAAGAGTTGAGTCGGGATTGTTTAGCTTTTTTCAGCAAAGCTAGCACAATGCCAACAACAAGGGCAGCTTCCACTCCTTCTCGGAGTGTTATTACAAAAGTAGGTAGAGCAGTACTAAAATTCATTTTTTGTCCTTCATTTTCACCAGATGTCTAATGACTAATACCAATTCTACGTGAAGCTGCTCTTTATTCACGTAGGGGCAATTCATGAATTGCCCCTACAGCACTAATGACTATTAACTAAAATCACGCAGCATCTTTTTCAGTTCGAGATTATGCATCTCTTCTTGTCCAATCATACCGCGAGCGAATTCTTCAAGGTAAATGCTGGCATTGGTGACAGTATCGAGCAAATTTTTGTACAGATCCAATGCCTTCTTTTCATGGGATAAACTTTCTTCCAAGATATCCTTGACTTTATGCTGGTAGGTTTCTTCCATTGGGGCAATTTTCAGGGAGGGATGCCCATCTAAACCGGTGAGAATTTCTCCCACTTGTTCGGCATGAAGTAAAGACTCACTTGCCTGTGCTTTGAAAAAAGCCACAATTGGAATGCGGTTAGGGCCTGTTACCATCAAAGAATAATGTGTGTAGCGCACTACTCCTGCTAGTTCAAATTCCATGATGGCGTTCAACAGGTCAATGGTCTTTTTATGGTCAAGTTCTTGCATCAGTTGTTAGTTAAAGTAACGAATGGAGTGTAATTAGTTAGGAGTTAGGAGTTCGGGATTCATAACTCATAATTCATAACTCCTAACTATTTTAAACTCCTTATTCTATGCTTTCCATTAAATCAAAGTGTGATTGCTGTGCTTAGGCATTAGATTTGTCAACCACTTTTTGAGAGTTTTCCTCAATGGTTTTTACCAACTTGGTAACATCATTAGGTATTTTGACTGCTTTTGCTGGTGGGATGGCGGCAGGCCAAACTTTTATTAGTTCAGCGAAACTAGTATCGATCGCTTTGTGTGCTTCGGGATCTGCTTGAGCTACTTGGCTAGAAATTCCTTTGTATAATTCATTGGCGTAAAAGACAAAACCACGGGAGTCTTGATACTCAATTGGCGCGGTTATTTTACCATTTGCGATCGCAGCGCTATATTCTGAGTTGGCTGAATCTAGCAATTCATTAATTACCTGTAGCGCAAATCCTGGTTTTGAGCGCTGATCTGCTGGTAAAGCGGCGATCGCTCCATCAACTGCTTGCACTGATGAGGCAAAATTAGTTTTAACTTTGCTATCTTTTGGACTAGATTTCACTAAATCTTGTAAACTTACCAATGTTGTCTTAAATTCTTTAACTTTCCGCTCATTCAATTGATCTTCTACATCAATATAAATTTCCTCAACTGGATGTCCAATATGAGGTTCTGCCTGTTTTGACTGATTCTGATCCAGAAGTTCTCGTGCTACCAAAAGATGCCCTTTCATTAAGCCTAATTTAGACATATAATCAACATCTTTTGCCTCACCTGTGAGTACCACTTCTTGAACACCAACCTGGTCTTTAATTTGGTCGAACTGCTCTTGAGTAATTACTTTTTTAGTAACTAAATCTTCTGGGCTACCATAGGGACGATTTGCCTGGATTTTGTTGGATAAAGCTGGGACACCTAGCTTGCCTTCAAACTTATCTAATTCTGACAATATAGCAGTGTTAATGTTAATTTTTTCTTTGCTAGCGTGACCACTATGACTGTTATTACTTACTGCCTCTGTAGCCGGAGGACTAGCAACTGGTGCTGATGGATTTTCTGCGGTTGGCGTACTACTACAAGAACTCAAAGTAACTATTATGGCTGTTGCTGCTGCTAAACAGATATAACGAAGTTTTATCATCTTTGCTCCTCACACAACTTAAAAGGTATTCATTGAAACATTTCAAACTATTACTAAAAACTAGTTTGTTTTACACATTGTCATAGATTTTACTGTCGCACATAATGACATTTTTTATCAACTATTTATCTAAACTTTAATGAATTAATTACAAATTACTAATAATATTGTCAGGAATTTTTAACGGTACTTTGAGAGTTGCTTTCAGCAAGTACTTCAAATTGACCCATGCAACCGTTTTCGGCGATCGCATCCTGATGGGGATGGAACATATACTTACCTGGATAGCCAAAAGCAAATTCTAAGATATGTCTTTCTGCGACACCCATCGTAATCACATCTGCTTTCTCGCTAGGAGTCATACTCATGCCATAGCGATAGACATCAAAAAAGTTGGCGTGGAGATGAAACGTTACTGCCGGATCGTATTCAATGATGTTAAGAACATACAGCCGAATCAACTGATCTTTGTAAATGCGAATCGGATGATGCATATAATAGTGGGGCAGACCGTTAAAGGCGTAATAATCGTTATGGCTATCATCATTCACGTCATACCCACCCATCACTAGTACGATTTCATCAGCCGGGGGACGGGGGGTAGGTGGATCGATGATGAACATCCCGTACAGTCCCTTGGCGATGTGACGGGTGACTGGTTCAATATGACAGTGGTATAAGTGAACACCATAGGGTTCAGCATCAAATTCATAAATTGTGGCATTTCCATTGCTGATTGGGCGAACACCGTCCATTTCCGCCGGATGAACGCCATGAAAATGCAAAGAGTGAGAATGTCCCGCATTATTGAGAAATAATACCCGGATGCGATCGCCCTGTTTTGCCCGTAGCGTTGGCCCTGGTATGCGACCGTTTAAATCCCAGATGTTGTAAGAGACAGCACTATTGAGCTTGATGATGGAAGTACCCGCAGTTAACTGAAATTCCCGGATAGTCCGCCCATTTTCTTGCTTCACCGTCCCATAATCAAAATCCCTTACCATCTTCATTGGGTTACTAACGTCGTCTGGTGCTGACCTATCGAGTGGTGGCACTTTGACGATTGACTTACCTTGTAGATTTAACATCTGCCATAGTCCAGCTGCGCCAGTCACTCCAGCACCTACTAGGCCCAGCTTCAGTAATTGACGGCGGCTCCACGGTTTTTCGTTACCCAGAGCGAAGTTGTTGGGCATGACATTTAGTTACAGTTAGCGTCAAAAAAGAATTGCAAAAGATTTGCAATTGCTTTTAAATATTAGAGGAATTAATAATTATTGTCAATAATTTTATAGTGCTTGAAAACTGCTACTGAAGTTATTAGATTCAGGTCGAGCTATAATCTGTCTTGAAAATAGGGAGTAGGGTATTCCTTCTTCGTTCTTGGTTGTGGGATTTTACCGTGATTAGCTGTCTTGCAAAACTCTAGGCAATTTTTCTCCTTTCAATAGTATTTTTACTTAAATAAAAAGTATAAAGTTGAGATCGTAGGTTCCCTTTAGTTTCAAAGTTCCAATGCCTTTCTTGTCAGAGAAAGTAATCGCTTTCCGATTAGTGGAAAGTTTGAACCCAGTAGTTTTATATTCAACTGAGCGACAATGCTTTTTAAACTTAGGGAACCCCTTTTTACCAATAAATTTCTTTTTACAGTTGTCGTAAAACCGTGATATCGCTGACCATGCACGTTCAGCAGCAGACTGTCTAGCCATTGAGTTGAGTTCATCGGCAAAGGGAAACTCAGCAGCAAGCACAGCGCAATATTTATTAAGATCGTACTTAGTGACATTTTTGTTTTCCATCCAATATCTCAAAGATTTATTCTGGATGAACTGACTAGTACGAATAGCATCATCTATTGCACGATATTGCCTGTCTTTTCCCTTGACTTTGAACCTGACTTTTCACGTTATGTGGAAAAGTCCACCAAAAACCTAACCCCCTAACCCCCTTCCCTCCTAGGGAAGGGGGAAAATTCAAAGTCTCTCTCCTTAAAGGAAGAGAGAAATAGAAGTGAGGTTTTCCAGATGCTGCTGAATTGTCAGGACTTTGAACTCGTAAATTATCATCGGTTCGACCTAACCAACTACATATTTCTGTTATCATGCTTGGCATAAACTGACAATCAAGGCAAAACAAAACTTCACGGAGTCCTAAAGGACTCAACTAGCTTTCATCAAGAGTCTGAAGTACGAAATACGCAACTGCGTTGCTGTTTCTCAGGGGTTTTCAGCATTTCCCTTATAAATTGCAGGGTTCAATTTCTCATGCTGTGTCTATAAAAATCCATATCGAACACTCAATGGTATCCGACATGGATTTTAGGCAATCAGCCTGTCCAGTCATTGGGCGAACAAACTAAGGGCAAATGTATAGGACTCCTATTTGATTTTTGAACAATCAAGCTGCCTAGAAGCTTGACATACAAAGCTTGACTTCTCAGTATACTAAGTAAGATTCAAGCAGGATTCCTATATTTACAACCGAATGACATAGCAATAACGCTAGTTGACACTGACTTATGAAACACTACGCTTCCAAGTCATCCCACTACGCGGAGTCTGTCGTTGTCGCAGCCACAGTCCCAGCAGCAAACCAATTACCACAACTCCAGTGAAGTAAGTCAACGAAATCAACCGCACATGCATCGGCGGAGCGACACCTTCGACTGGAATATTCTCTGCAACTTGGAATGGCTGAAATTGCCGGGTTGCGTTTGCTTGCGGCGCAACCTCGACAACAACGCTATGGGGGGCACCGTCAAAGAATTCCTGCTCCCACACCAATTTTCCGTTGCTATCTGGAGTACCTTCATAAGCAAACGCCACCCAATTATTTTCGAGTTGGGTGGTTGTTACCTTCAACACTACATCTGTCACGGGTTGGCTGGTTTTGGGATCACTGACGCTAACCTGCAATCTGGCAGGTTGACCCACCGTTGCACTCTGGTCACCCGATAGTTGCATATAAAGTCCTTGAGACTGCAATTTAGCGGGCTTACCAGAGGGCGGAACTTCTTCTCCCATACCTGGCATCGACATAGTATGGTGCGATTCGGCAAGTTCAGCGCTGATATTCACCCAGAGGAGCGCGGCGATCGCTACTACAATCAATCCACTCAACAACAATCGCACCTGTTGCGGGGCAATTTCTCCCGGTTGAATTGGTTGTCTGCCCCCAATCACCCAACCTCCTAGTAGCCCAACCGCCAGCAAAATCACAACCAGGATGCCAAAGTAGCGGAACTTTAAGGGATTTTCAGGCAGCGTCAGCGTCAGCGTTTGCTTTATCGGCTCAAAGGCATTGGCAATGAGCGGAGTAACTGCTACCTGGAGTTGATACGTTCCCCGGATCGGCAAGGTTTGTTGAACCTGCAACAGACCTGTTGGTGCATTGCCCTCAATATCCAGCAACTTTGTCCCCTCGACGATCGGAAAATCTGTTGTGAACCACGGGTTTTTAGGACGGGTGAACAATTGCAAGTGGATTTTGGCATCCTTTAAAGATTGCCCTTGAGCATCGAAGGCTTGCAGCATCAGCTGCACTGGCGGATTGTAGTGCCCTGATCCCAAAACTGTGGTGGCTTCAGCCTCAAGGGGTTGAACCTGATTAATCGGTGGATTGGTTGTTAGCCGCACCGATGGTTGAGGGGATTGTCCAAGTCCGATCGAAGCATACAGGATAATTCCGATCATGCAAATCGCACCGATCAGCTTAGACCACTTAAGTAAAGTCATTTGATTTCTCTCCTCCTGCTAATCATCGACTCAATCAACTAATGGCAACTCACCATCAGTGTGTGGTGACGCAGAGTATGAGTCGTGTCATGGATAGCGGGGTATGTAGTGAAATAAATTGTCCACAGAGTCAAAGAACACAGTGCGACATAGAGCGCTGATTGTACAGGCACTGATAGAACGCGACGGGCGACTTGTTGCTGAATCGAACTGGAAGATTGAACTGTCATTTTGTACCTCGTAGATAAAACGATATTAATGATTGATTCGGCAGGTATTCTGACTTCTACAGGGAGCAGTCAGCAGTAAATCACTGAAAACAGATGAATAAGACTCTGTATGAGCCGTACTAGCATACTGAGCCAGCTATTTCGTTTTCATTCATGAAGATTACCTATATTAACACTGACGTAAGGTTTAGTAAAACCTATCTAAATGACAGAGGCATTGCAATCTCATATCCTAAGTGTGACTAGTACCGCAAGGCGGAAGTCAAAAGTCAAAAGTATTATGGAATAAGCTCTTTAGGAATTTTAAATGGTTGCTCTATTTCCGCCGAACTGTACTAGTCGTGTCACTTGCTCCTCACGGATGGTGGGAGAGTTACCCTTACCTTTTTCGCTAATTTATAAAAAGCGGCGGGAAACTCCACCCCAGGTGTCTGTAGAGGGATAGCCGCCCCGCCGCTTTAGTCATTAGTCAAAAGTCATTGGTCATTGGTACTAATGACTTTTGACTAATGACTAAAAACTCCAACCCGCAAGTGGCGTGGAGTTTTTTATTAGTTTTACTTATCTTGAATTTCTCAACAAATTTCTCAAAAATGTATCTTAGAATATGGTTTTTTGTACAATAATTTTATCTATAGTTCGATATTTATGATCAATAGACAATCAGTACTTGCAAAATATTTTCCTCCGATTTGGCTACGATTTTTAATCATTATTTTGTTAATATTAGGGATATTTTTTCGCTTCGCCTATCTGGATCGAAAACTCTACTCCCACGATGAAGCTTATACCTCATTACGAATTTCTGGTTACACTAAAACAGAATTTGTTCAAAAAGTGTTTAATGGGTGCGTGGTTGCTGCTAGAGATATACAAAAATATCAACAGCCTAATTCTGAAAAAGGTTTAATCGATACAATCAATTCTTTGGCGGTGGAGGATGCTCAACATCCTCCACTTTATTACGTGATGGTTAGATTCTGGATGCAATGTTTTGGCAATTCAGTAGCGACTACGAGAAGCTTATCAGCCATAATTAGCCTCCTAGCCTTTCCTGGCATTTATTGGCTGTGCTTAGAATTATTTCAGTCATCCATAACGGCATGGATAAGTGTAGCTCTTCTAAGTATTTCACCCTTCTATGTCCTGTACGCTCAAGAGGCAAGGGAGTTCGGTTTGTGGATGGTGACTATTTTGCTAGGGAGTGCTGCACTGCTGCGAGCAATAAGGCTGGGTAGCAAGCAGCTTTGGGGGGTTTATGCAGTAACAGTGGCATTATCATTGTACACCTTTTTGTTTTCTGGATTTCTTGCGATCGCCTACGGTATTTATGTATTTACAATTGAACGCTTTCGATTTACCAAAAGCGTTAAAGCTTATCTAATAGCAACTAGTGCCGGTTTTTTAGCTTTCGTTCCTTGGATTTTAACTGTTATTCATAGCTTATCTGAAATTGAAAGCACAACAACCACTGCTCAAAGCAGACAATCTGTGTCAGTTTTGGTTTCTGGTTGGATTAGTAATATTAGCTATTTATTTGCTGATTTTTGGCGCTACGAACCATTTTTTCCAGATTTGAATTTGCCAGTTTTGCGCTGGGGTCGATTTTTAATTCCCTTAATACTAATCTTGGTAGTATATTCCTTCTTATTTCTTTATCGTCAAGGGGGAAAACGAGTTTGGTTATTTATTTTTATTTTAAGTGGATTACCTGCTTTAGCTATCATATTGTCTGATTTAATTATTGGAGGTAAGCTCAGTCTGCGACCTAGATATGTCATTCCATGTTATGTCGGCATTCAGCTATCTGTTGCTTACTTGCTGGCGACTCAAATTATTTCTTCTAAGTTAATAGCCCGAAAATTTTGGCAATTAGTAATGATAGTAGTAATTTCCAGTGGAGTTATATCATGTGCCGTCAGTTCTCAAGCCGAGACATGGTGGAATAAAGGCAGCCATTTTAACCCTATAATAGTTCGCATCATCAATCAGGCTAATCACCCGCTATTAATTAGTAGTAATTATTCTTTCAATATTGGCGATCTAATGTCTCTAATTCATGTTTTAGATGAGAAAGTGCAGATGCAATTGGTAATTGAACCAACTATACCAAATATTCCTGATAGTTTCAGTGATGTATTTTTGTATAATCCTTCTAAAATATTTAGATATGAGCTTGAGAAGAAATACAAATTGGTCGATGTTTTCGAGTATAGTAGGCTGTGGCGGCTAGAACATAAAAGCAGCTAAATCTTACTATTTCCCAGATTATAAAATTAAAATTTACTTAAAAATTAAGAAAATAATGCAGACAAAAATCGCTGTTGAAAAAATTCTGGAACGTGCCTTGATGGGGTACGATTTATCTCTCGAAGAGGGAGTGGTGTTGTTACAACAAACTGAGCCGGAAGCGATCGCCGCAATACGTGCTACATCCGATACACTCCGCCACACTCAAGTAGGCGATACTGTCACCTACATAATTAACCGTAATATCAACTTTACTAATATTTGTGAGCAACACTGTAGTTTTTGTGCTTTCCGCCGAGATGATGGTGATGCCGATGCATACTGGTTAGATTCGGCGCAAATTTTGGAAAAAGCGACAGATGCAGTGCGACGGGGGGCGACGGAAATCTGCATGCAGGGGGGATTAAATCCACAGGCGCAGATAAATGGTAAATCTTTGCCCTACTATCTCAAGGTAGTGGAAACCATCAAACAGGAATTTCCCCAGATACATTTACACGCTTTCTCACCCCAAGAAGTGGAATTTATCGCCAGACTTGATGGACTTGAATATACTGATGTGATTACTGCTTTGCGCGATGCTGGTGTTGGTTCAATGCCGGGAACAGCAGCCGAAGTGTTAGATGATGAAGTTAGACGGATACTCTGTCCAGAGAAGATTAACACAGCCACTTGGCTAGAAATTGTCAGCACAGCTCATAAATTAGGCTTGCATACCACCAGCACGATGTTATCTGGGCATATTGAAACCCACGAACAGCAAATTGGGCATTTAGAAAAATTGCGATCGCTCCAAAAAACTGCCATCAACCAGGGATATCCAGCACGAATCACAGAGTTTATTTTATTACCCTTCGTTGGGCAAGAAGCACCCAAATCCTTACGTCGCCGTGTCGGACGCGATCAACCAGTTTTGAGTGATGCGCTGCTGTTAGGGGCTGTAGCGCGGATTTTCTTAGGTAATTGGATTCCCAACCATCAGCAGAGTTGGGTAAAACTGGGGCTTGCAGGGGCGACAGAAGCCTTAGTTTGGGGTTGCAACGATATCGGCGGCACCTTGATGGAAGAGCATATTACCACAATGGCGGGTGCCTTGGGCGGTACCTGTATGGAAGTGGAAACTTTGGAAACTGCGATCGCTTCTTTAGAAAGACCTTACCAACAACGGGATACTCTTTATCATCAAGTTAGGAGTTAAAGGAAGATTTCTCTCTGTCTTCTCGGCGTTTCAGTGGTTAAATAAATTACTTTTAAACCGCAGAGTCGCAGAGATAACAGAGAAAAAAACAGATTTTACGAGCTAGTCTTCAACGCTTAACTTAGAGAATGTTTGAAAAGCCCTGGCGAATTCTATTCGCCCAATACTTTTAAAACATCCTCTTAGTTGCTTTAATAATTTAGAGGTAGAGCATGATGAGAATTTTGATAGTTGAAGATGACGATCGCATTGCGAAGCCATTAGCCGAGTTTTTAAGACGACAACACCATATCGTCGATATCACAACCGATGGATTGGCAGCTTGGGAATGGTCGCAATCAGCATTGTATGAACTAATTCTATTAGATTTAATGCTTCCTAAATTAGATGGAATTACTCTATGTAAGCGTTTACGCGCTGCTTCATCTAATGTTCTGATTTTAATGCTGACGGCACGAGATACAACAGGCGATAAAATTATCGGACTCGATGCTGGTGCTGATGATTACTTGATTAAGCCATTTGACTTAAAAGAGTTAGCAGCACGCATCAGGGCTTTAGCTCGAAGAACTCCAGAGATTCGTCCCCAGATTTTAATCTACGGTGATTTGCAACTAGACCCAGCAACTCAACAGGTTACTTATGCAGGAAATATCATATCATTAACTCCTAAAGAATATATGATATTAGAATATTTTTTGAGCAATCCAAATCAAGTTGTCACTCGTTCGGCGATTCTTGATAAACTGTGGAATTTTGATAAATCTTCGGGAGAAGGAAGTATTAAAACTCATATTACAAATTTGCGGAATAAACTTAGAGCATCTGGAAGTTCAGAAGACTTGATTGAGAATATCTATGGCATTGGTTATCGTCTAGGACAGAAGTAAAATAATTCGTAGTTAGAGGCGCTCATATCGCCATTGGTGTCAAGTTAAGCCAAAACCATTTGAAAATCTCGTTTCCAGCCAGAGGCTGGAAATGCTGCTCATTGCGGCTCTGCGGCCAGTCTTGAGGCGGCAGCCCCAACGACGGGCATTCCCAGTCTCTGACTGGGAACGAGATCATCTCTAAAAGCTTGTTCTAGGCTGGCTTTCACGTTAACTTGACACCAATGGCAAGATGCCCACCCTACAAGATTAGATAATGTGTTTCAAAGAATCAGATATCGTTTATTGTTGTCTTATTTAGTGGTGTTCGCATCGCTGCTGGGAATATTTGCGATCGCAGTCCGATTTGCTTTCACTCGCAGCTTAACTGAACAAATCACAGATAAACTCACGGCCATAGGGAAAGGTGCGGCTGCAAATGTGGAGTTTGAAAAAGGTCGCCTGACTATTGAAAGTGACTTTCGTCCCCAAGACTTAATTGCTTATCATCAAGCATTACAGTGGTTTGATACTCAGGGAAATTTAATTACCCAACAAGGCAAAACTGTTTTAACTTTACCTTTTTTACCAAATAAAATAGTCCAAATTCAGAAAGATAAAGTTCCTATCCAAGGAGTGACTGTACCAATTATTGCTAGCGATAATGGTGAGGTAGTTGGGTATGTGAGGGTGAGTCAATCTTTAGAAGAATTTGATGAAACCCTGCAAAAACTGGACTGGGGATTAGGCGGTGGGATTATTATAACTTTGGTTCTGAGTAGTATTGGCGGAATTTTCCTAACTCGCCAAGCAATGCAACCCATTGAAGAGAGTTTTCAAAGACTCAAACAGTTTACTGCTGATGCTTCCCACGAACTACGTAGTCCATTGATGGCGATCAAAATTAATGCTGAGTTAGCGCTAGAATATCCAGATGAAATCGGGTCAAAAGATGCAGAAAAGTTTCAGGCGATCGCCAGCGCTACTAACCAGATGACTCGCCTCACAGAAGACTTACTGTTGTTGGCACGCACTGATAGAGTTGACAATCAAAATAGAGATACTCTCAATTTAACGTCAATATTAGAGAACCTAATACAACTCTATAAGCCTCAAGCTGAAGCCAAACAAATTAACTTGAAAATTCAACTAATTGCTAATCTTCAGCTAATAGGTGATTCAGTTCAATTAACGCGACTGTTTACTAATTTAGTTGAAAACGCGCTCCATTATACACCATCAGGAGGTGTAGTTGAAATTAAAACCAGTCGTGTTGGTTCCCAGCTTTATGTCAACGTCCAAGATACAGGTGTGGGAATTGCACCAGAGCATATTCACAAGGCTTTTGAGCGTTTTTGGCGAGCAGATCAGTCTCGTTCCTATTGGTCAGGTGGTTCTGGTTTAGGGCTAGCGATCGCTCAAGCGATCGCCCAAAATCACGGTGGATTAATTAGTCTTACCAGTCAATTAGGTGTTGGTAGTTGTTTTACTGTGCGTTTACCAACTTCTTGACAATATGATTTTAAGTTCCCTACTTACTTAGCATCATCATTGGTTTTGCGATCGCTATCACTAGTTTCGTGAACCTGAATACTACTCTTGGGGCGAGTGGCTTCATTCTTCTCATCTTGTTGATTGGCATTCTCCGCATAGAGAACTTTGCCATTACCAGCATCTACTGTAACTTCTTGCTGACCAATTTCTACAGCATAAATTAAGTTGCCATCTTCATTTTCGAGCTTGACACTTTTCGCCTTACCTCCCACAGATGTTTCAACTGCTTGCTGTGCTTGTTGTGCTGTAATTTTAGCTAGCGGTTGCAGTTTTGCCGCTTCTTGTGAATCATCGTTTGTTTCACCGTCGCCATCACTGGCTTCAGTAACTTGGGTAGCGCTATGATGCTGACGTGCAATTACTACAAAAGATTGTGGTTGTTTTGCAGATACAACTCTTGACAATCCAGCCAGTCCTAAAGTACCAACAAAAGCTGCTGCCAAAATGATTTTTGTTGAAGTTTGCATACTTGTAAAATCCCTTAAAGTCTGGGTTTGTATTTTCATAGTAGGCAATAAAAGTCAAGAAATAGTCAAGATTAGTTTGAGTTCAATAAATTAAATATCAAATAGTGAAATTAACTTTTAATTAAAAACTTCAGCTATTTTTCGTCTATTTATCAGGAGTAAATTTCGCTTTAAATCAAATCTTGACTATTTCTTGACTTTTTATCTCTACGATCAAATCACAAATTCAGATCAACTATGAGCAATCATGAATAAACTTCCACAAATCACCGCGTTCTTTTGGATCATGAAGATATGTGCAACTACTCTGGGAGAAACGGCAGGAGACCTTTTATCGATGACGCTAAATGTGGGCTATGCGGTTAGTTCTCTGATATTGATTGCAGTGTTTTTAGCAACTCTTACGACTCAATTGATCTCAAAAAGCTATAACCCATTACTTTATTGGACAGTTATCCTTTCAACTAGCACGGCTGGCACCACAATGTCAGATTTCATGGATCGTACTTTAGGGCTGGGCTACGCTGCGGGGAGTACAATTTTAGTTACCATTCTCTTCGCTATTTTGGCATTCTGGCGATTCAGTGTTGGGTCTCTATCTGTTAACAATATCAAAACGCTTAAAGTTGAACTGCTTTATTGGACTGCAATTCTATTTTCAAATACTTTGGGTACTGCCTTGGGCGATTTCTTAGCTGATAGTTCCGGCCTCGGATTTGCAGGAGGAGCGCTGCTAATTGCTGGTTTGCTTGCCCTAGTATTGGCAGCGCATTACTATACCAAAATTTCCCAAGTTATGTTGTTTTGGATTGCCTTTGTCCTAACCAGACCATTTGGTGCCACACTGGGGGATATTCTGACAAAACCACACGCTAAAGGTGGCCTCGATTTTGGTACTATTGGCTCATCGATAGTCCTTGTGTCAATACTTGGAGTTTGTATCTTGTTCACAACTCTAAAGCATAAAAAACTAGCCGTAGCTAGACCTTCTAATGATGAATGATATTAAAGTATGCTCCGATAAATTTCTAATTTATGGTTGCGTTATATACATCCTCATTTGACTCCCTTAATTGCCACAATTGGTATTCTTGGACTTGCTAGTTGTCTGCTCATCCTTTTTGTTTTAGCAAAACTAGCTGAAGAGGTTTTGGAGCGAGAAGCTTTTGCATTTGATACTAATTTTTTGTTATGGATACATCAGTTCGCCAATCCAAATTTAGATTATTTAATGCTGTTTATTACAAATCTGGGCAATCCTAGTACAGTGGTTATAGTTGCAGGCGTTAATGTCTTGTTACTTTGGTGGCAACGTTACCGAGAAGAAGCGAAAGTTTTTGTACTTGCTTGCTTGGGAGGGTTAATGTTAAATACAGGGCTAAAGTTGTTTTTTTCTAAACCTCGCCCTAAACTCTGACTTTTCACGTTATGTGGAAAAGCTAACGATTGACCTAACCCCCTAACCCCCTTCCCTACAAGGGAAGGGGGAAAATTCAAAGTCTCTCTCCTTAAAGGAAGAGAGAAATAGAAGTGAGGTTTTCCAGATACCGTGAAAAGTCAGACCCTGAACTGTGGCATCAGTTGATTTCTGAAAAATCTTTTAGTTTTCCTAGTGGTCATGCATTAGGTTCTATGGTGCTTTATTAATGTTTCATAAATAAGATAAAAAGGGCTGCTTTATTTTTCTCGTAGCGATTAAACTAAGGGTCACATTCAAAATAAAATACAAGTTAATTTACGGACTACTCAGTAGGTAATAAATAATGTATTGGCTGTATTATTTTTATCATTTATCGGTTTAAATGTTCTTTAACTAACTAAGATAAATTTTTCCAAAAATAGCGCTAATTATAAAAAGTTGAGTTAATCTTGGAAACTAGCAATTGTTAATAACATACGTTGTTACTGGGTGGCAACATTGGAGATTCGCTAGATGTCTCTATGTAATCAAACCAGCAAGTAAAATGATTACCAGAGAATATGCAAGAAGGAAGCTTTATTTGGAGTCATCTGGAAAAACAGCATCGCACGGTTGGCAAATGGGTTGATTGGGTATGGCTAATAGTGTTGCTGTTGGCAGCAGTGTTACTGTTTAGCATCAATCTGGGAGGATTGCCGTTGCGAGATTGGGATGAAGGTACTGTGGCACAGGTTGCTCGTGAAATTTGGCACGCACCAGCAGGTTCAATGCCTTGGCTTTACCCAACACTAGGAGGCGAACCATATCATGACAAGCCGCCTTTGATGCATTTGTTAATTGCTTGGGCTTATTCTCTAGGAGGTGAAAATGAATGCACAACACGTCTACCCGGAGCAATTTTAACAGCGACATCTGTACCTTTACTGTATTGCATTGCTCGAGAGATATTTCGCCAGCGTTGGGCAGCGATTTATAGCGCCTTGATTTACCTCACAATGTTACCCGTGGTGCGTCATGGGCGGTTGGCAATGTTGGATGGGGCGATGGTAAGTTTTTTGATGGTGATGATGTTGTGCGTGTTGCGATCGCGCCGGGATTTACGTTATTGTCTTGGTGTTGGCATTAGTTTTGGGTTGATTTGCCTAACTCAAGGACTGCTAGGCGTATTACTAGGTGCGATCGCACTTGTATTTTTATTCTGGGATACGCCACGACTACTCACCTGTTACTATCTCTGGATCGCAATCTTAATTGGCATTCTGCCTGTAGCTGGTTGGTATAGTGCCCAACTAATTCACTATGGTTATACTTTCGCCCAAATTGGCCTTGCAAACCCATCACTAGGTCGAATTGGCTCTATTGTAGACGGGAATCCTGAACCACCTTGGTACTATGTGCTTGAACTTCTGAAGTACACATGGCCGTGGTTATTATTCTTACCGCAAACTGTCCGCTTAACCTGGGAAAATCGTAATCTTAGTTGGGCAAAACTAGTACTGGCGTGGAGTGGTGTTTATCTACTGGTAATTTCTTTCATGATTACCAAAGTCCCCTGGTATCTATTCCCGATTTACCCTAGTTTAGCCTTAGCTTTTGGTATCCAGTTATCAGAAACGGAAAATTCGCCTTTACTCTCATCTTATCCCCGTGCTTGGGTTGCTGGTTTGGCGATACTTGCGATAGTTGCTTCTGCTGGTAGCATTTATTTCAGTTGGGGTGCAATACCCAAAACAGACTTACAACTGATTTTCGCCGCAGTCGCTTTAACTATGACCTTAGCAGCTATTTTGGCAGAACGAGGCGACGGGCAATTTCTGAAGATTTTGTTTTGGGGAAGCTATATTTCGCTGCTGCTGTTAATGAAATCTAACTATTGGGTTTGGGAATTATCTGAAGCCTATCCAGTTAAACCAGTGGCCGCCATGATTGTGCGGGCAAATCCAGCTACGAGGAAGATTTACACATCTTTTCCCTACCATCGTCCCTCGTTGGATTATTATAGCGATCGCACCATCATTCCCGCTTCTGTTGGTGAACTGGAATATTATTGGCACTACAACGGCCAACCATACTTCCTGCTTCATGCATCTGCTTTCAACAATCTTGAACTAGAGTCGATGATGCTAGTTGACGAAGCTGAAGGTTGGAAGTTAGTGACAAAAGATATTAGTCGATTATAACCGTGGGGTATGGGGCATCCCTTCTCTACGAGACGCTACGCGTAGCTTGCTTCCACGAAGTGGTACGGCTCCGCTCAGGGCAAGTGGGCATTGGGCACTTGTACTGAGCATACCCCTCCGGGGATCTTGCTACGCGTAGCGTCTCCAAGAGTTGCCGTTGGCGCAGCCTAAGAAGAGAAGTATTGGGCATTGCTTTCTCCCGTTACCTCATCTTCCCCTAGTTTCCCTACCCCCTTTTAAGACTATATATCCTACCAAGGATTGGCAGCAGGTTGGTCATTAATGTAAACCCAATAGCGCGTAGGCGGAGACTGCGCTAAACCGTTTATGTAGTCATAGGCTTCGGTCCAGAAACTCCATCCAGAGTAAATACCAGTACCATCATGGAATTCTGCCATCCGATATCCAGGAGTACCACGAACAATTTGTCCTACCTGGTTGCATATCCTGTTTGCAACTGCTAAAGATGTTAATTGGGTTCCTTGAATATTGGGAATCACCAACACTGTACCGCCAGACCAAGACCCAGCAGTGGCACCACCAGGTGTTAAGTAGGATGGAGGAAGACCTACTGGTGCTGGTAGCAGAGGGTTCTTTTTAATGCAGAGCAGTGAGCGATATTCGTTAATACTAGTGTCGCCTACATAAGGATTAGTGATGCCAGATGGACTATAATCTGCACCGAACAAAACATAGGTTTTGCCACCAAGCTGTAAAGGGCTTCCTAACACTGTCCAGGTCATTGCATTAGGGTTGGCTTGAGCCGCAGAAATTGAAACAGTCATCATTAATCCAACTGTTGCGACAGTTGTTGCTAAGTTTTTGTTAAACATAGTCTTTTTTTAACTTATATTAAAGTGGCATTGCTGATGGTATTTTTTCACCATCTGTATCTTATGTTTAACAATAAAGCAAGTAATTTATCAGTGATTTTATTTTTATCAAAATTAATATTTCTATATTTAACTACTAAAACTAGTCATTTGTTTGGTGAATTATGTGACATTTTTGTTTTATTTCTAAAATAGGTAAATGCAGTTTTATCCCGACTATGACTGTTACACAGAGAGCATCCTAATTTTGCTTAAATCTTTTCCCTCACCCCCAGCCCCTCTCCCAAAGATGGGAGAGGGGAGACATAATTCTAGTTCCCCTTCTCCCATCTTTAGGAGAAGGGGTTAGGGGATGAGGGCTATCTTTTGGACATTTGGGATGCTCCCGTTACACAAGTCCTTTAGATGACACCAAAATTCAGATTTTGAGTGTTCCTAATTCCGAATAATGAATAACAGTTTGGGGGGACTTTAAGAGATTTTTAGCCCCCCCTTTTTTAAGGGGGATTGGGGGGGATCTAAGACTTTGAAATAAAAACATTTATAACGATAGCGTAGCGTTAGCGAGTCATCGAGCCTCGTGGCGCAGCGCGTTCGCATGATTGCGTCTCGTAGAGAGAAATAAGGTGTCATTATTAAATCCCCTCAATTTATTTATGGGGATTATCTTTTTACTTTTTACTTCTTAAAGAGAATTGGTATAACATAGTTTGATTTATTCTTGCATACTTACAAAGAAAGGCAGAGGGCAGAAGGAAAGAAGTATTAATAAAAACTTTAGTTGTGGGTCTAGAGCCGCACTAGTATAAAAAGATTGGTGTCGAGACGCGTAGCACGAGACACAAGGGAGCCAGTGCGGTCTTGGGATGCATCCCAAGTGGAGCATCTGGCGTCGTCCTTACTTCAATCCCACGTTTTTAAACGTGGGTTCCCTTCTGCCTTCTGCCTCCTGCCTCCTGCCTCCTGCCTTCTGCCTTCTGAATTAAAATTGGTATGGGGAATCAAACTTTACTCAACCACTCATTTTCCTCTGGGTCTTTGAACAGTGAGGTGCTGAGGTAGCGTTCGCCGAAGCTAGGCTGTATCATCACGATTAGGCGACCTGCATTTTCTGGCCGTTGTGCTACTTGAATAGCCGCGTATAAAGCCGCGCCAGTAGAAATCCCCGATAGCAATCCTTCTTCTTTTGCGAGACGACGGCTGTAAGCGATCGCTTGCTCATCTGCTACCTGAATCACTTCATCTACCAGATCCGCACGGTAAATTGCTGGGACAAATCCCGCGCCAATACCCTGAATTTTATGAGGCCCTGATTTACCGCCTGTCAATACTGGGCTGCTGCTGGGTTCAACTGCGATCGCTTGAAAACTCGGCTTCCGTCCTTTAATAACTTCTGAAACCCCTGTAATCGTCCCACCAGTACCCACTCCCGCCACCAGAATATCCACCTCTCCATCAGTATCATTCCAGATTTCTTCTGCCGTGGTTTCGGCGTGAACTTTCGGGTTTGCGGGGTTTTTGAACTGCTGCAACATATAAGCATTGGGTGTTTGAGCTACAATCTGCTCTGCATGAGCGATCGCTCCTCGCATCCCTTCTACCCCTGGCGTTAACTCTAATTGAGCGCCATAAGCTTTGAGCATGGATCGTCTTTCCTGGCTCATTGTGTCAGGCATCGTTAGAATGAGATGATAACCCTTGGCGGCTGCCACCATCGCCAGCGCAATTCCTGTATTTCCTGAAGTCGGCTCTACTAAAACGGTTTTCCCTGGGTGAATCAAACCTGCTTCTTCCGCCGCTTCCACCATACTCGCGCCAATCCGATCTTTCACCGAAGATGATGGATTCATGCTTTCTAGCTTCACCACAATCCGAGCAACCGCTCCTGAAGCTTGGGGAATCTTGTTTAATTGAACTAAAGGAGTCCTTCCGATTAACTCTGTGATATCTTTCGCTATTCGCATGTGAGTGCTTCCTCGTAACTAAATATAATACATCGGACTCTGCTGGGCGCGAGTTTCTCTTTCCTGGCACAAGTCTTGGAGTGTATAACGAGCCAAAATTTCAACTGAGGCAGCGTTAGCTTGATCCCAAACTTCATAAACCAGAGTTTTTTCCAGAGTCGGAGAGTCAGAGGTATCTTTCTCTTTCCGCTCACCTTCTACCAAAGTGACAATTTCAAGTATTGTAATCTGCCAAGGTTCACGAACTAAAACGAAACCTCCTTTAGAGCCGCGTTGACTCTGCACCACACCAGCACGCCGGAGGTTGGTCAAAATTTGTTCCAGATAGCGTTCAGGTATGGGTTGCTTGGCAGTGATCTCGCTCATAGTTAGAGGAAGTTTTTTTCCGTGGTGCATTGCCAGTTCTAAGAGTGCCAGCAGCGCGTATTCCACTTTGGAAGACAGATCCAAGAGAGCGTAGTTTTGGCTATTCAAGACAGTACTCAATATACTACGGTGAATTGAGGGACTTATCGCAGTTTATGCGAAATTAATTTTTTCCAATAGTGGAATGTGATAGCATCCCACTTACTACCCACAAAAACACTATACTCGATCGACTTACCGTAGATTACTGTCTGATAAAATTCCCATAAATGGCCTGATCTTTTGGTGGGAATTATCCTGAGTTTCTGTTTTCAGAGCCTCGCTTACCAACAAAAATCTTAACAGAGTATGCTACTAACTGATTTGCGAACCATTTTTGAGCGTGACCCAGCAGCCCGTAACTGGCTAGAAGTATTGTTCTGTTACCCTGGACTCCAAGCTCTAGTGTCTCATCGATTGGCGCACTGGCTGTATAAAATTGGAATTCCCTTTATACCCAGATTCATCTCTCATATTAGTAGGTTTTTAACCGGAATTGAAATTCATCCTGGGGCATTAATTGGTCAGGGAGTGTTTATTGATCACGGTATGGGAGTAGTGATTGGTGAAACTGCGATCGTGGGCGATTATGCCCTGATTTATCAAGGTGTCACCCTTGGTGGCACTGGGAAAGAAAGCGGCAAACGCCATCCCACTTTAGGCTCTCATGTAGTTGTGGGAGCGGGTGCAAAGGTATTGGGAAATATTCAAATTGGCGATCGCGTCCGTATTGGAGCCGGTTCTGTAGTGCTGCGAGATGTACCTAGTAACACTACTGTAGTTGGGATTCCAGGGCGCGTGACTCGTCAGAACAACTTGTCTACCAACGTTCTAGATCATGATAAAGTACGCGACGTAGAAGCTGAAGTCATCCGCGCGTTATTTGAACGCGTCAAAGCTCTAGAGAAACAGTTCGAGCAGTTGCAAGAGCAATCAAGTTTGTCTCCAACTGAGCTTGGCGACGAACGAACCAACAAACCTAAGAGCAAAAATTCTGATGGGATGATTGAAGATTTTCTGGATGGTGCGGGAATTTAATTTTGGGCATGGGGCATGGGGCATGGGGCATGGGGCACTTGTACTGAGCGTAACCCTCCGGGGATCTTGCTACGCGTAGCGTCTCCAAGAGTTGCCGTTGGCGCAGCCTAAGAAGAGAAGTATTGGGCATTGGCAGGGGAGAAATAATAACTCCTAACTCCTAACTCCTAACTCCTAACTCCCCACTCCTAACCCCTAACTCCTAACTCCTCTATTTAAAATATTCAGATGCTCTTAGAAACTGATATAAATATAATACTACGGTTAATTTATCGGATAAGAGCCTTATAAAATATGGTGTCTTTGTACACAAGCTTACCCAGCTTAAACAGTAACAATACTAATCAAATTTTTGCCCGTAGGTCATTTCTGCCAGAGCATAAAAACGGACTTTGGAAGATTGAAAAGGGTTTTGTTAGGACTTTTACCTATCTGGAAGATGGTACAACCGTCGCCCTAGGATTGTGGGGACCTGGAGATGTCGTTGGGAAGGCTTTGTCAAAATTAGAACCTTATCAGATGGAATGCCTAACTAAAGTGGAGGCGACAGTCTTACCTCTAGAGGAGTGGACTCAACTAACAGAAACTCTACTTGCCCATATCCAACAGGCTCAAGAATTGATGGTGATTCGTAGCCATAAAAAAGTGGATACTATGCTCATCAAGCTGTTGGCATGGTTATCCAAAAAGTTTGGTTCGGAAGTTGAGAAAGGACGTTTAATCGATATGCGTCTGACTCATGAAGACTTGGCGGAAATGGTCGGTTCAACTCGTGTAACCATCACTCGTGTTCTTGGGCAGTTTGAGCAAGAGGGTTTGATTAATCGTCTTTCCCTGCATCGAATTGTGCTGCGAGAAGAAGAAATTTGGTACTACGAAATTTAGATGATTTCAGTAAAACCAGCTATCGCCGTCAGCATTCGGCTTGCCCACAATTCTCAGATTCAGCGATTCTAGGTAAGCTAAACCGCTAGAAATTTGTGACACTGTTCCCCACAGTTCAATGTCAAAGCATCCTTCGCCATCTGTATTTGGTTGTAGCATAGCCTTAGTAATATTAACTACCAAACCGTAAGCAGAAATTAACTGCGAAATCACAGGCGCTTGTAGATAGCATTTGGGAATATGTATCCGCACACGAATCTGAGTGACTTGGCTTTTTTCAGAGACTGAAGAAAGCAGTGATAATCTGGTTTGGGAATTGTTTTTTTGGTTATTTAGTGCTGCCATTGGGTAGGAACAATTTTATTAATTAGCGTAGGCGTAGCCCGTCGTAGACATCGCTATAAACGCCAGACAAATCCAGCCAAATTGGTAGCCCCAGTTTTTCTAAATAACTCAGGCTGGAGTAGAGTTGCTTTGTTCTCCCCCACAAATCCAAGTCAAACCAGCCGTCATCTTCCGTATCGGGTTGAAGTCTAGCACTGGTGATATTGACTGTTAACCCATAACCAGAAACTAACTCGGAAATCACCGGTTCTTGGTAATAGGATTTTAAGATGCACAGTTGCAAGCGCAATCGATTGGTTTGACCGAGAGAAATCCACTGCTGGAATTGTTCTTGCCATTGATTTGTCAGCCATGCAGAGTCTTGGGGACCCAGTTTGCTAGCTGGATTAGGGAAAGTTAGAGGGTGGTGCTTGGATTGAATCTGGTTAGCGATCGCTAATTCCAGTAAATTCACTCCCAATCCCTGCAAGTAAGATAGGCTATTTGTCAGTTTTTGGGGATTTCCTGAAAGTTCCAAATCAAACCAGCCATCGCTGTCACTGTCTGATGTCAGGGATGCAGCTTTGATATTGACGGTTAAACCATAACGAGATATCAGTCGGGAAATTACAGGTTGCCTCTGATAACTCTGAGGCACGAGAATTCGACTGTGGACTGAAGCAGGTTCTACAGATTTACTCTGAGACATCAGATTAATTCCCAATAGCGATACCTACAGTGGGCTGCGCCTACGCAATCTTTGGGTTAGGCAGAAAATCTTGCTGATGCCGTGCCTGGTTGGATTTCAGCCTCATAGAGATTTTCATATTTTTAGCTTTTATTAAAATACGGTAAATCTATCGATTTAATGCATTTAATTGTTATCTAAAGGAGATTCGCACAAAGACCGCAAAAACACAATTGGTAAATTCACGTAAATTATCCTCACTTTACGTAAACTAACTTGAGGTTAAAGCTGTAATACATAAATTTGACATATCAGCAACACAAACTTGACATCAACTAAATTAAACCTTTTGGAAAAACCAGCAGTCTAAATTTATAAATCAGTTAAATTACTGAAAATGAACTCACAAAGAATTTAACTGACTTAATCCCAGATAGTTGAACAAAGGAAAAGTAGTTATGAAACGGATGCTTGCAGGTGTATTAGTTGCTTTACCACTATTTATTACTGCTATGCCAAAACAGGCATCAGCATTAGTCATCGATCTTGGTGGGCATCATCATCAAAGGTGGATTCCTGGACATTGGCAGAGAGTACATCACCACAAGGTATGGATTCGCGGTCACTATCAACGTTAGTAATGAGTTTAGCTAAATTTACAATTACCTCTATCCAATAATTTTTTATTAGATAGAGGTAGTGAATTAGCGTTGTTTAAATTAAGGTAACTTTGCTGAATAAATAAGTTCGTAGTAAGGACTTTAGTCCTGATCTTAACTACTGAAGTGCTTACTATACGAATCCGGTTTGATTCCAGGACTAGCCCTTTGAAGGCGGGTAAAAATTTTGGTCAAAGAATCCTTCTTTACTCTGTGTTCTCTGCGCCTAATAAGGTTAGATAAATTACTTTTAAACCGCAGGTGTCTCGCCCGCCCCTAAGCTAAGGCGCTCATGTTGCCCACCCCACAATATTGGGTAATTTATTTGTTGGAAGTCCCTTACCAATCAGTTGCTTTAGTTTCATCCCAGACTTCCAACTCCAAGTCATGGAGATAGGTTAACCCGCTCTGAATTTGTGCATCTGTTCCTTGTAATTCCAGATCAAACCAACCATCACCGACAGCATTGGCTCCCAAAATCGCTGCCGTGATATTCACAGTCAATCCATAGTCAGACACCAGGCGAGAAATGACAGGTTCCTGATGATAGTCTTTGGGAATTCTGAGTCGAATTCGTTTGTGGTTTAGCGTATTATCACTAGTCATAATTGTTACTAGCAGTAGAAGGGAGTGGGGAGTGGGGAGTGGGGGAGATGAGGGAGATGAGGGAGAAATAAATAACCAATGCCCCATATCTAATTAAGTAGGTCGGCGTAAATAATTATCGTTGGGATAAGGCAGGGAGCAGGGGGAAAAAGAGTTTGAGCCTTGTTTACTTTTCTTCACACAGTTTGGTTTTATTGTGCCTACTTACTTATTCAACATCTTTAATGCGGGTTTTCCGTTCCAGAATCTCCTTTAGTACTAAGGTTACTACTGCTAGCAACCCTAACAGTACAGCCGCAGAAAAAGCAGCTTCAGTTTCGTATTGTTTGTAAGCCTCTTCTACAAACAGTGGTAAACTCTGGGTTTGGTCAGCAATGTTGCCAGATACTACCGAAACTGCTCCGAATTCACCCATTGCTCTGGCATTGGTCAAAATTAAACCGTAAAGTAAGCCCCAACGGATACTAGGTAGGGTGACGCGCCAAAATATCTGCCAATCTTTCGCACCTAGAGTTCTAGCAGCTTCTTCTTGATCCTTACCAAACTCTTCTAAAACAGGAATCACTTCCCGCGCCACAAAGGGCATACTCACAAACGCTGTAGCCAGCACCATACCGGGGAAGGCAAAGACAATTTTGATATCATGTGCCTGTAGCCAAGGGCCAAACCACCCATTGCGCCCGTAAAGTAGCACAATCATCAATCCGGCGACTACGGGCGAAATCGAAAAGGGCAAGTCAATAATGCTCAAAACTACGGCGCGTCCAGGGAACTTGTGACGAGCGATCGCCCAAGCTGCACATAGTCCAAATACTGTATTCACAGGTAGGGAAATCAAAGCCAACAACAGTGTCAGCCAAGCTGCATGGAGAAAAGCTGGACGCGTTAGGTTGGACAGAAATGGCCCAACTCCTTTGCTGAAGGCTTGCACAAAAACGTTAATTGCCGGGATGTATTGAACTAGGGCTAAATAGGCGATCGCTATCCCAATTAAAACTATTGGTACCCAACTCTTCTGCTCTTTCGGCTTGCTTGCATCTGATACAGATACAGATGAGTTAAAACTTGGCTTATCTAGTGTCATATCGCCTTGCCCATCCTTGTAAGAAATTAATTGCCAATAGCAATACCAACGAAATGGATAGTAAAACTATGCCAATTACTGTTGCACCAGAATAGTCATACTGTTCTAACCGTTGGAAAATCAGCACAGGTGCGATCAAATCTTTATAGGGCGTATTGGAAGAGATAATTACAGTCGAACCATACTCGCCAACTGCACGGGAGAAACCCAAGGCAACACCAGTCAAAATCGTGGGGAATAAAGGCGGCAAAATTACTTTCCAAAAAGTCTGCCATTGAGAAGCACCCAGACACCAAGAGGCTTCTTCAATTTCATGTTCCATTTCCTGAAGTACGGGTTGCACAGTTCTCACAATAAAAGGTAGTGAGATAAATATCATTGCCACCGCTACTCCGGTGCGGGTAAAAGATACTTTAATTCCCAGTGGTGCTAGTAGGGAACCGATCCAGCCATTATCGCTGTAAACTGTTGCCAGGGTTAGCCCTGCTACGGAAGTTGGTAGTGCAAAGGGTAAATCTACTGTGGCATCAATCAAGCGTTTTAAGGGAAAGTCGTAGCGAACCAGAACCCAAGCAATCAGAGTCCCAAATACGCCATTGAGTAAGGCAGCAAAGATTGCTGTAAAAAAAGTGACGTTGTAAGTGGATAATGCGATATCACTAGTTGCGATCGCCCAAAATTTCGCCGGAGTTTCTGTACTTGCTTTCAAGAACATGGCAGCGATGGGGATAAACAACATCACCGTCAAGTATGCAATGGTGATTCGCCAAGTCCAAGGAACCCGCCCTAATTTTTTCCAGAATGGTGTTTTGCGTTCAACTTCCACAGAAGGAGATACAGTCACGTCGCCTCGCTCCGAATTCAAAATTCAAAAAAATTTTTTTGTCAGTATTCGTAATTCATAATTATTACCTCGCAACTATTCGCGCAGCTTGCCGTAAACAAGTTAGTTGGTCTGTCCTTCAATTACGAATTATTTTGACGAATTACTTTTTCTTGGCTTGAATCTGGTCAAAAATCGCTCCATCTGCGAAGAACTTCTTATTGATTCCATCCCAACCACCGAAGTCTGCAACTGTACCCAAAGTTTTCACCTTGGGAAATTTATCTGCAACTTCTTTACTTAGGGTCAAAGTCTCATCCACCGGTCGGAATCCGAATTTGGCAAACTCCTGCTGTGCTTCTGGAGTATATAGATACTTGACAAAACCTTCGGCAACTTCACGATTACCGTGCTTATCAACGTTTTTGTCTACCACTGCGATGGGATTGTCGATGGAGATATTGACATCAGGGATGATCGCAGTCAACTTTTCACCCTTTTGTTCTGCCAAGATAATCTCATTTTCATAGTTAATCAGGGCATCACCTTGACCCTGCTTGAAAAAGGCATCAGTAGCTTCACGGGCATCTTTGGTCAGCAAGGGTACATTTTTGTACACTTTGCTAACAAACTCAGTGGCTTTAGCATCATCTCCACCAGTTTTAATCACCGAATTCCAAAGAGCTAAGAAATTCCAGCGAGCAACTCCTGATGTTTTCGGATCGGCGGTAATTAGTTTTATACCGTCTTTAGATAA
Source organism: Nostoc sp. (assembly GCF_036917815.1). Lineage (GTDB taxonomy): Bacteria > Cyanobacteriota > Cyanobacteriia > Cyanobacteriales > Nostocaceae > Nostoc. Next base: position 48,329 of record NZ_JBALEK010000064.1, read on the forward strand.
ATCTTCCCAGGTCTTGATGTTTTTCGGATTTCCTGGACGTGTGACTAATGCTGCCACCGATTTAGAAACAATACCATTGTTGGGAACTTCTTTCTCCCATCCTGGTTGAATCAATCCAGCCTTCTCAATCTTTGAGGTGTCTCCAGCTAGGGCTAAGTGAACAACATCTGCTTCCAAACCATCAATAACGGCGCGAGTTTGGGAACCAGATCCGCCATAGCTTTGCTTGAAAACAACAGTTTGATTATGATCTTTCTTCCACTGTTCGACAAACTTAGGAATGATGGCTTCGTGAGCCGCTTTGGTAACTGCAAACGACACAAGAGTTAGTTCAATATTATCTTTTTTTGCAGCAACGGGACTAGCAGCAGGGGTTTCCGTGGAAGAATTACTCCCAGTTCCACCAGAGCAGGCGGCAAGCGCCACACTCAATACGGTACCTACCAAAAAGAGTGATACAAAGCCTTTGAGCGAATTTAGTCTGAACCGATACGTTCTATTGAACGCGTAGATGCGTTCGCGGAGCGTCTCGCAGAGAAGCAGCTTGTCGTCAGACATCGCTTGTAATCTTTTCAGTGGGCGTTGCCACAAACTCATTCCATTTCCTCCACTAAATCTACAAATAATTGATGGGAATACAGTTATATAGTATTTATCATACTGGATGACTATATGTATCTAGTTACAAACACCAAAATACCCCATGTTCTTTATCAAGAACATGGTGATTTTAGCAGTTTTGTGAGGAATTACAAATACTTTTATTTCAAATCTTGAATTGAGCTACTTAGTATATCAAGCAACTTGCTAGGTAACTGAAAGCTAGGCATAAGAGGCTCCAGGGGCGGAGGGAAAATACTTACTGCATATTCTCTGTTCCCTAATCTCTAAAGCCTAAACCCTCAATTATTTCTTACTAATGCATAAGTGCGAACAAAATTTATCAACTGAAGCAGTAGTGAGATATTTTACATATTTTTACAATGACTTTGACAAAGAGTACTAGCCTTAACTGAACCGTATTGATTTAGAGAGGTTTTTTAGATACATGAAAAGCATGAAAAATAAAACCCATCTAGAAATTATCTAAATGGGAAAAATCGGGCAAATACTTAATTCTTAACTGAACGCATATTTCCGGGGCAACCCATCCTGAAAAACTAGTAATTCTCCCGGTTGAATGTGTGTCCAAACTTCGTTGTCAGTGAGTGGTGTGGTAGCAATGACAGCGACGCGATCGCGTTCTGTAGTCACTTCCCGAAAATCTACGGTCATATCTTGGTCAATTAAATGGGCTGCCGCAAAGGGCGCTTGGCGGACAATGTAGCTGAGTTTAGTTGAGCAATAAGCAAAAAAGTGTACTCCATCTGATAATAAGTAATTAAATATACCCAATTTTGCAATTACAGCAGTAATTTCTTGCAGTACAGGGTACAATTCCTCGATTTCAGGCTTACTCCCAGGAAAGCGCGATCGCAATGTTTCTAGGATCGTACAGAATGCTTTTTCGCTGTCGGTGTCACCAACGGCTTGATAAAAGCCCAAATTTTCTGGTTCAAAATCTGGCAAATTACCGTTGTGGGCAAACACCCAATATTGACCCCACAATTCTCTGCGGAAAGGATGACAGTTGTGTAGGGCAATTTCACCCTGAGTAGCTTTGCGGATATGGGCTATGACATGGGTTGAGTGGATGGGATAACTCCGCACAAACTCCGCTACCGGAGAAGCAACAGAAGGTTGGGCATCTAAAAACATTCGACATCCCTTTGGTTGAGTCGATGGGGAGTATTATCTCCCGCACCTCTCAGTTAGATCCGTGCGTGCGACTTTCACCGCACACGGCTCCCGATGTTCTTGGCTTG
>NZ_JBALEK010000065.1:0-289304 GCF_036917815.1 Nostoc sp.
GTAACGCTGTAGGAGTTGGAATCTCTACGCTAGCTGGCGCAAGCCTGTTAGAGCAAATTCTGACGGAGATTACAGAATCCCCGTGCGTTCACGCCGGGTAGTGTCAACCGAATAGATAAGTGTAGGAACTTCACTTTTGACTCGCAATTCTCAAGCAAAAAGTCTGTTTGCTGTTCAAATTCAAAATCCGTCTTGAAAAGGTTGCTAAGTCGCGCTACCAAGCGTCGAGAACCTCGGCAAAATCTAAAATTTGTATAGTATTTTTTCTGAAAAAATCTCGAAAACCATCGAAAAATTATATTATTATCCTACTTGCTCTAAATACTGATTAATGTCTTCAATGATGCGAGTAAGTTCAGCTTCTGTAGTCAAGCGGATGTTGAGGTTGCGGACAGTCAGCAAAACTTTGGCTGCGAAGGGCGTTGGCCAGATATTAGGATTACAGAAAATTTCTAAAAATACTTCACCCGTATAACGATATTCCAGGGGAGGCTGGGGAGTGACTTTACCGCCGCCAGGAGTGGGTTTAGCGGCGACAGCTTTCAGGCGCTCCATTAATTGATCCGTCGCTGTTTTTAATTCTCGTGCTGCTTGGGGTGAAAAGCTGAAGGAGACAGAACCTTCTAGAAGGTTCAATGTTAGAGGAGTTGAAGACATTAGGTTTTTTATTAAAGCTTCTTGATAAGTACTAATATTACCGGAAGAAGGGGTCTTAATTGCACTCTGATAGTTCCCCGTGTCTTCTCTGACTTTTCACTGCATCTGGAAAATCTCTCTCCTAAAAGGAGAAAGACTTTGAATTTTCCCCCTTCCCGACGCGGGAAGGGGTTAGGTTTTTGATGGACTTTTCTACATAATTAGGACTTACGCAAAAACCCTCTTAAACTCTCATTCCTCCGTGACCTCTGTGTCCTCTGTGGTTCGTTTTCCGTTACCTGTGCGTAAGTCCTAATAATGTGAAAACTCAGGTAAGTAAGTCGGTGCTAAGATTTCCAGCTATGTTAAGGAATTTTCATGTAGGGTGTGTTGTCGCCAAGCGCCGCACCGTCAACAATCTCAGGTGCGTTGCTATAAGGCATAACACACCCTACAGCTAATTTATATTTCTTCATATACATTGAATTTTTCTCACCGACTTACTTATCTTCTGAGTGTAAATAAAACTCATTAAGCTGCTCAGTTATTCGGAGTAAGTACATTAAGACCTACGCAAAACTACACGCGGTAGGGGCAATTCATGAATTGCCCCTACCTGAAAATCATTCTTTTTGGCTATTGTTTGCGTAAGTCCTGTACATATCACTGATGGTCGTCATCATATCTTTGAAACAATTCGGTATGACCTAAGTGGATATATAAATAACAAAATTAATTAAAATATTCCTGTAATTAATGCTAAAAATATGCTGTTATCTGTAAAGCTATTACTAATACCTGTCCAGTTTGTAGCTGCTGTTAGTTAAAAAGAATCTCAATAAATCGGTATAAAATCTAGAGACTATAGAGATACTTAATTCTTACTGTGTAAGACTTTGATACACTTTATTTGTATTTATTTGTGTTTAGAGTTATACATTAGAAGTCATAGAACTTGATGTGATAAATTATCTATGACTTACGATAACCGCGCCGAAGTCCGAAAGGTTTTAATTATTACGCTACTGCTTAACCTGTTTGTACTAGGATTGAAAGCACTTGTAGGCCACTGGACAGGTTCCTTGAGTTTGCTAGCTGATGCCTTGCATAGTGTGACAGATAGCGCCAACAACGTTTTAGGATTAATTGCGAGTAAATTTTCTTCTCCACAACCCGATCGTGAGCATCCCTACGGACACCACAAATTTGAAGCAGTAGGCGCTCTAGGAATTGCCTCATTTTTAGGAATAGCCTGTTTTGAAATTTTGCAAGGAGCAATTGAGCGAATTCTCAAAGGTGGTGGTGAACCTGTGAGAATATCGCCACCTGAGTTGTGGTTATTACTAATTGTGCTGGGCGTGAATATTTTTGTGGCGTTTTATGAACGTGCTGTGGGTAAGCGGGTAGGTAGCTCAATTCTCATAGCCGATGCTACACATACCATGAGCGATATTTGGGTGACAATCTCTGTAATTGCGGGATTGATCGGAGTTTGGCTAGGTTATCAATGGATGGATTTGGTGTTAGCTTTTCCCGTGGCCTTGTTGGTATTTTGGAGTGGCTGGTCAGTTTTAAAAGAGAATTTGCCTTGGCTTGTAGATCAAATGGCGATCGCACCAGAAGTAATTCATGCGATCGCTACTTCTGTTCCAGGTGTAATTAACTGTCATGATATTGCTTCTCGCGGTGTTCTTGGTCGTCAAGTGTTCATTGAAATGCATTTAATAGTAGATGCACCAGACGTAGAAACCGCTCACCACATCACCGAAGAAGTAGAAAGCCGATTAGAAGAACGGTTCCGTCCGGTGAGAATTTTAATTCACGTCGAGCCACCAGGATATAAGTCTGAGCAAATTAGCTTTGAAACTGGAGCAAAGTAGTCTGATCAATTCCAAATCACGCCCTGTTCTGAAGCTCGAAAACCTTATACCTGTAGCGGATTACGAATTACCAATTTTTTAACAATAAAGAGTAAACTACCCACCACTGACCTGAGTACAGGTACAGTGGGGGCGCCTCAGTTGCCCTAGAAATATCAAACAAGCTTAGTTGCACGTACTCATTGAAGAAGAATTCAGAATCAAGACGCTCTCTACGAGACGCTAAAAGCGTAGCTTGCTTCCCTGTAAGGGTACGCGGACTCGCTCGCTTGCCGCCGGCGCTATCAGTGGGGGATTCTGACTCGCCACTGATTGTTCGCGCTTGCGTCTCGTATTTAATATCCTTGGACGAGCTACTACATTTTACGGGCTATAACGTACATATTGACAGTTGTGTAGTCTTCAAGTCCAGGAACTTTATTCAGAAGGCGAAGCAATGGCATCAATTTGGAAGCTCCTTGAAGAGCATTTACGGTCTCGCTAACAATCGCAAATCCGGCTTGATCAAAGGCTTGCAGAAACTCGCGGCGCTTGAGTTTATTGAGTCCAAGCTCATAGACCGAATGGCATTCGACTCCGGGATGGTGTTTATTGTAGGCTGTGACAACACGCGCATCGCCAATAATCAGATGCGCCCACGGTAGCTTGATGGGCTGTCCGATTGCGTGAAGTCCATGATCCCCAAAAGGGCTGTAGTAGAGTGGACTAAAACCAGTTATCAGCAAGCCCCCTTCCTTTAGAAGCCTTCTGATTGAGAGAAGAACTCTATCTATACCCATGATGTGTTCAAAAGTGTCTTTGGAAATTATGACATCAACCTTGCCGTCAAGCGTCGTCATCTTGTCAATGTCCAACTGATGAAACTCTATTTTGTTGGCGATATTTGGGAAGCGTTCCGCTACGATCCGGCGGGCAAATCTGATGCGATCGCTAATGAGATCAATACCAATCACCTGCTGCGCTCCCGAAATGGCTGCATCAATGGATAAAGCGCCATGTCCACAGCCGATCTCAAGGACGACTTTACCGGAGAAGTCGGGACGGCCACCGAAGCGCCGCCAGTACTTTTGCGAATCGATGATTTGTTGCTCGAAGTATTTAAGGGAGAGGGACTCATCTTCTACAGCAAAATTCTCTTCATCAAATTTGTAGTTTACAGAGGGATGTGCAAAAGTTTCCTTATTCATGTAAATTAAATCCTTAGAAGCGTGATGGGGTAGTAGAACTGTGGAGATAATAACTCTCTTTTGATGCTTGAACAATAACAAATTATTAAACATCTCCGAGAAACAATCTAAAACCCTTATGTAGCTTGGGCTGGTATCTAATTTATGGAGATGCCTGTTTTATACTGATATTAACTATTACAAGAAGCAACCAAGTTAGCAACGATCGCAACTAGTTCTCCTGGATCAACTGGTTTAGCGACATGAGTTTGAAAGCCCGCTTCCAGGGCACGGCTACGATATTCGCTATCGCCATAAGCAGTTAAGGCGATCGCGGGGAGTTTTCCCCAAATATCAGGCTTCAACGCTCGGATTTTGCGGATGAGGGTGTAGCCATCTTCACCAGGCATAGCAATATCACAAATTAAGACATCTGGTTGCAACTCAGGTAGTACTTTCAATGCTACCGCCGCCGATGCAACTGCCATGATGGTGGCTCCATCAGCTTCTAACACCGTAGTAATGTAAAAGCGGCTATCGTCATCATCATCAACTACGAGGATGTTTAAGCCAGCAAGGGGAAGAGCAGGTTCCATAACATCTCCATTAATGTTGATCAAATAAAAGTTATTTCTAACGAGCTGCTTGTTTTTTATCAGTAACCATACCATTGGTAATTTTACTGCGATCGCGCCTACTTTCCTAGACAATAACTCAATTTGTGCAGCCATCATCCAATTTGCGGCTAATTGTTCGCTGGCATTTATAATTGACTTGATAAAATTATGTTAGTGTTTAGATCTATTTACGTTTAAAAAATTAACTGTAACGAATAGTTGGAATTACAGAATAATCTTGCTAATTACTGACTGCTTTATTACTAACAGGTTTGGATTTTGGTGAAGGCTTTAAAAATTAAAAGTAGTAATAAGCTGTTCCACTTTGAACTTGCATAATTATGGCGGGCAAGACTTCGGCGTAAGCGCTCAGTCGAATCCTGCTTGCGCCACAAGACTTTGATTAAATTTAGATATCCACGAAAGTCAAAAAAAATAGACAATACCGAAGCTTAAAACAAATTAGGTCGGCATTGCCATTTTTAAATACATCAGAAATCAGGAATCAAGAGTAAATACTCAAAACTTGATTATTCCCACTCAATGGTTCCAGGCGGCTTAGAGGTGATGTCATAAACCACCCGGTTCACCCCTTTCACCTCATTCACAATCCGAGTGGAAATCACTTCCAGGACATCGTAAGGCACTCTTGCCCAATCAGCAGTCATACCATCTTCACTGGTAACAATCCGCAAAACAATCGGGTAAGCGTAAGTACGTTGATCCCCCATAACGCCAACACTACGAATTGGTAGCAATACAGCAAATGCTTGCCAGAAATCATGATACATACCGCGTTGATTAATTTCTTGCCGGACAATCAAATCGGCATCGCGTAAGATGTTTAACCGCTCAGATGTGACTTCCCCTAGAATGCGAATTGCCAAACCAGGACCAGGAAAAGGTTGCCGTTGAACAATTTCTTCTGGTAAACCAATGGAACGCCCAACCTTGCGGACTTCATCTTTAAATAGCTTCCGCAGTGGTTCTACCAATTTAAATCTGAGGTCTTTGGGCAAACCGCCAACATTATGATGACTCTTAATTTTCACCGCTACCCGCTCACCAGTTTGGGGATCAACGTTGGTGTCAGCAGATTCGATGACATCTGGATAAAGAGTTCCTTGAGCTAGATAGTCAAACTGACCGAGGCGCTTGGATGTTTCCTCAAATACACTGATAAATTCGTGTCCGATGCGGCGGCGTTTTTCTTCAGGATCTGTGACATCAGCAACTCTAGCTAAAAAGCGATCGCGAGCATTCACATACTCTACAGGAATGTGAAACTGCTCTTGAAACAGCTTTACCAATCGCTCTGGCTCATACTTTCGCATAAAACCTTGATCGATAAATACACAAGTCAGTTGATCGCCAATCGCTTTATACAGCAAGAAGGCCAGGGTAGAAGAATCCACTCCCCCAGACAGCGCCAATAGCACCCGCTTTTCACCAACTCTGGCGCGAATTTCCCGAATTGCATCTTCGACAAAAGCGGCTGTTGTCCAAGTGGGTTCGCAATCGCAGATGTGATAGACAAAATTACGAATTAGTGCTATACCGCCAACAGAATGCACCACCTCTGGATGGAATTGAACGCCGTAAAGTTTCCTTTCGTGGTCGGCAATGGCAGCACAGGGAGTATTTTCTGTATGTGCCAGCAATTCAAACCCTGATGGCATTTGGGTAACTGAGTCTCCATGACTCATCCACATGGTGGTGCCATCTTCGACATTAGTGAGCAAATCTGTGGGATCATCAATATATAATGAGGCTTTGCCATACTCAGCTCGATCGGCCTTTGCCACTTCCCCACCGAGTTGGTTCACCATCAGCTGCATCCCATAACAAACACCCAAGATGGGTATTCCCAAATTCCAGATTTCTGGGTCACAATGGGGAGCGTTATCACCATAAACCGAACTCGGACCACCAGAGAGGATGATTCCCTTAGGATTGAGTTGGCGCAAATGTGCAGAAGTAGTGCGATAGGATAAAACTTCCGAGTATACTTGAGTCTCGCGGATGCGACGGGCAATCAGCTCGGAATATTGAGAGCCAAAATCCAGAATTACAATCAATTGGCGATCAAGTCTCCCAAAATTTTCCAATATTTGGGGCGCTTGTTCTGTTGGTAGAGTCACCGCTGTATTCATGACGGGAGAGTTATCTCTGTTAAGGATAAATAGATGCTTTGTGGTCTATGGTGATGCTATTATTCAGCCTGGATAGGCTGATAATGGTGTAGAAAGCGTTGACAAACGCGAGTTTATGTGCGTTTGTCAAGTATCGGAGTGGGAGATGGTATTAAAAGGATAAATCTACCCTAGAGTGGTTACTGAAGGGATTATTTATTTGGATTGTTTACGATTATTCATAATAAATTAACATAATTTTTCGATCAACAGAGCAGCAGTTTTACTCTTCACGATAATTTTGCGATCGCGATCAAAAAGAATCGAGCCACACACTGTAACTGCTGTGCCTCTTTCAGTATGACTTTGAATGTATTCTTGGGAACGGACATCAATAGTTTCTGCGATCGCATTGTAAACTTGGTTTACCCAATCACTACCAGTTTCAGCATCTAGGGATTTTAGGTATATTAGTGCTGCTTCGGCGGTTGCACTATTAAATACAGCTTGGATATCTCGTAATTTTAAACCTGCGATCGCACACTGCGCTGCCAAAATTTCCCGGCGTCCATCAGCTAAGTAGTGATGGGTGTGAAAAATCCCTCCAGCCAGTTTCATCAGCTTACCGTGATAGCCAAATAATAAGATTTCTTTCACGCCTAGCACATCAGCTTCTACTAACATTGGGCCAAGCCAGTTAGCAGTTTTGACCAATTGCTCAGGATTAATCCCTAGTTTACGCGCCAAATCTAGGCCATTTTCCCCGATACAGAATACTAAACTCTCAAAACGACTGGCTTTATTTTGTAATTGGGCCCGAAAAACTGCAAGCTGATCTGGTGTACTTAAGGGTTGAGAAATGCCGGTTGTCCCTAAAAGGGAAAGTCCTTCAACCACACCAAAGGCAGAATTGGAAGTCCTAACAGCTAGCGATCGCCCTTCAGGTAGAATAATCGTCACCGTGATTTTTTGCCCAGGTGCTAGCATTCGTTGCAAATTCTCTTGCAACAGCTTTTGAGCATAAGCATAAATAGCTGGCTTGTCATCAGCATTTAATTGCCTACCAATCCCTTCGCCACCTTTAATAATTATTGCTTCCCCAACTTCCCTCCATTCCACCAATACCCAAATTGGTGTATTTTTAGTCAGGTCAAGATTATCACCAGGATCGCTGCGAGCGATCGCCAAAGCTGTGTTCTCAGATAGTCCTGCTACCTGTTCAATGGGGATTTCTGCGATTTGAGCGGGTTCAATTAAATCTATAGATGCTAAAGTTAGAGGTTGGCGATCGCGTAACCAATGTAAAGCTGCAACAGCAGCAGCACAGGCAAATACTGGTAGTGTGTATCCAGAACGGGACATTTTTTAAATTTAAAAGTCAAAAGAATTCTTCAAAATTGTACCCTTGCAGGGAAGCAAGCTACGCGCACCGTCTCGTAGAGAAGACAGTTTCAGACGGTAATTTAGACCCTAACTGTAGCTTGCTTCCTTCAGGGTAACGACTGAGCTAACTGGATGGAGATTACCTTTGCATCTGAGCAGACCAGATTGGTACATTCCGTTGCAACGCCTTATTCTACTGTTGTTACTTGGTGTCCTCCAGATAACCAAGCTCAGAACAGTTAAAACAGTGCTAGAGGATCAGCTGTGAGTTAACTAAAATGCTAGTATCTATAGACTTGATTACTTTCGATATCCGAACTAAAGAAGTTTACATTATAGCTGGCGATGAATTCGAGATTTTAATAGACCGCAACGGCAAAGTGAGGTATTTATGAGCAAAGAAAACTTTCAAGAAATGACGCATAAAAAACTTAAAGAATATATTCTAAATCATCGTACTGATGAAGATGCAATACACGAAGCGGTATTAAGACTTCAACGAAATGGGACAAAAAGTAGTGCCAAAGAGTTTATCGAAATAGCAAAGCAAAGATTGGGTTACTAACAAATATCGCTATCCCATGTTGAGTCCCGACTAAGCAGACTTGCCGAACTACACACCGCATTTCTTGGTTGTCATAGGGTGAACGACTTATGAACTTCTCCAACTATGCCAAGCATCTTATCAAACTGGGCGATCGCACTATCACAGTCGTCCAGAATCCTACTCACTGAGCAAACTGTCAGCCTGCAATGGATACACATGGCGTAAGCTAATAGATATACCAATGCTATGCTTAAAGGCTTGCGGTTATACTGTGTCGCCGTCTGTGACTTGTGGCATTGACTCAATTAGCAAAAAAATTGTAGGTTGGGTGGAGGCTTTGCCAAAGCCAACATCCTGATATATATTGGGTTGCGCTCCGCTTCACCCAACCTACATCTAATGCACTATTTTGCGTAGACAGTCCACTACGTGCATTTCAAAAATCAAATACTAGTCCTATATACCAACGCTATGGTTAAAGGCTTGCGGTTAGACTGTGTCGCCGTCTGTAACTTGTGGCATTGACTCAATTAGTGCCCTTAGCACCTTATTGACCGATTCTGGTGTTGTAAAAACTTGAGCTACATCTTCATCTAGAACCACAACTTTTAGCAGTTGCTTTCTTCTACTTTGAGCGGCAAAGCGGTTGGGCTTCGCCTTTTTATAATCAAAGTGGTACTCAGCTAGAAACTCGTCATTTGAATTGTATGACTCCTCAAAAGGCGTTTTGTTCATAATCTTCACACTCCCTTCGAGTGGCTAAACGGGCACTGATAATGCGAATGGCATTAGAACGTTCGGTGAAAGAAATTAATAGCAAGCGATTGTTTCGGGAGTGCCCAATAATAATCTCTCGCTTCTCACCCACTGAGTGAGCTTCATCATCAAAAATAACTGCCAGTACATTATCAAAAACGGTCTTAGCTTCTTCAAAGCTGACACCGTGTTTTGTTAGGTTAGCTGTTGCTTTTGATTTATCCCACTCAAACTCCATGTCTAAATCATATCTGAGGTTCAAAATCCCCGTTGACGATTCCGGCGATCGTGCGGCTCTTTTCGTGCGTCCACCGAATCGACGAACATAGCGAGAACCAATTGCAGCGCAGTTGTTCGGCTGCGTTCAAGCTCCAACTATGCCAACCATCTTATCAAACTGGGCGATCGCTCTATCACAGTCGTCAAGAGTCCTACTCACTGAGCAAACTGTTAGCTTGCAATGGATACACATGGCGTAAACTTCGCCAAGCCGGAAATGGTTGATCGTCAATCATTGCTTCTGGCTTTGGGAGATAACCGACGAAGCAATCCTCTAATCCAAACTCCTTTGCTGAAGCACGAGCGTAATTACTGCCTCCACTGCTCCAGCAGTACAGTACTGCTCCTTGCGCCTTTAACTGTCGAACTACTTCAATGACACTGGGTATTGGAATTCGTTTGGTTCCAACCGATCGAACAAGAGTGTCATCGACATCAACAAAAATGACCACAGTTGAGTTTTCCCTGCTAATGCTTGCGCTTAATTCTACTTAAGTTTAATTGCCCAATTTGGCATGATATCCACTAATTTGCATATTCAAATTTTCTCAATATCTTGTGGGGTGGGCAACATGAGCGCCTTGATTATGCAACTTAAATGCCGATTAGCTTACCACAAACAACTTCTTCTCACGATCGGCAGCAAAAGCTAGACACGCTTTGATGTCTTCAGAAGTTAATTCAGAAAAATCCTCTAGGATTTCTGCTTCAGTCATTCCACCAGCAAGATACTCCAAAATATCATAAACAGTGATTCGCATTCCCCGGATACAGGGTTTACCACTGCGTTTTCCAGGTTCAATCGTAATAATGTCGTGGTAATTCATTTTCAACTTCCCTCTTCATAGAATCTCTTCTGGTGTCGTACCATTAGAACGACGTTCATTCCTTTGGAAATATAGTTATCAAATCGTTCACGCAAGAGGTCTGGAACTCCGACGGGTGCAACTTCTTGAAACCCTACTTCTTGATAGAAGGATCGCAGATGCTGCCACGGAATACAGTAACAGACTTGATCAACAAGTTGCTCAGTACATGCCTGAAGTAGCTGTCTACCAATCCCTTGCTGCTGAAACTGAGCTAGAACCTGCATCCCTCGAAGCACAAAGAACCCAGCATCTGGACACAAACGTACTGCACCAACAATTTTTTCCTCTAATTGAGCAATCAGTATCAAATCTTCCTTGCTCAGACCACCTCCATAACCACAAAGACTATAAAAAACTTTAATGTCTTCAGTATCATCCAGTTTTGCTTGACTAATTATCGTCATACTGATGTATGTTACAAATTACGAATTACTTAGACTCCCACTTCTGATAATAGAGCTTCCATAGCTGACCAAGAGAGTCCTTGTTGAATATAACGAGGTGCTTCAGGATTGTAAGGACTCGCTACTCGGTCAATATTGAGAATGTTTGCCCCATCTGGCATAACTGGTACATCTGCATCAAATGCTGTAGGACGCATCAAAGAACTGGAAAAGCCTTTGAAAATAGCAATTGTATCTTGCTCATCAGCAATTTCCACCGTTACAATTAGGACTTCTTTGGTGCATTTAGCAGTGTATTGTTCCAGTCGCTTGCCTATGGAATTCATTTTTTTAAGAGTATGGGGTACGGTAACGCAGCAACGGTTACTGTGGTGTAGCTGAACGTCCCTGTTTGCCGAGCTTAATCAAAATAAAGTAGCTTAAGTAAAGCACATAAATTACTAAAGCAGTTATGCCAAGAAAACCTAAGAACTCAGCCTTGCTATTAGCATGGAAATATTCTTTGAATAGCAACGGAACCTCGAACCAGACCTGACAGTAGGAAGTTTTCAGCACATTGCCAGAAAAAGCACAACCCAAAAAAGGGATAAAGGCGAGTGTGCCCAAAAAACAATAAACAGTTGTTGCCCAGCGCCAAGAGGCAAAAATAAATTTCAAAGATCCACTGGTTTGATACTCAATTTCATCGTTGAGATCCACCCAGAACCACAGCGAAAGCGGGATCAAAATCCGAGCCATCAACCCAGAGATAAAGCTAACCGGATACTGGGCAATCATTAAGTAAATCGTAATTACCACCAGGATTGATATTCGCCAATATATAGTCAACAAGCGTTGTATGGCTTCCGTTTTTTGCACAAATGCCCAAATTAGAAGAATTAGCGGCATAACTACCAGGAATAATACTGTCAGTCGGTAATCAATCCAGACGAAAGGGCGAAACCAAATGTTATAGTCCATAATTTTCTCAAACAATAGATCAAAAAGAAGTCAGAAGTCGTAATTAATCAAGTAGCTTTTTATACTACTACCTAATTTTTATTCAGGAGTCAGTCGGACTCCAATTCATCCTGAATTCTTCTTGATAATAGTTTAATCAAAGCCCAGTGGCTACCTCAAAGCAGTACTTTGACTTCTTTGTACAAGCAAGTGGTTTGCCAACTCATACTATTTGACTAAACTGTGGGGTTAAGCTTCCCCGACCTGAAGGTACGAGGATTTCTGAAGAGTCCACAAAAGAACTTTCTTAGGCGCACTTAAAGCACCTCTACTTACTCCGCTTAAGTCAAACTTAAACATTGCAGCTACTTTTCTAAGTATATTTGCCGCCCCATTGCAATCAGCGTTTATTTTGATCCCACTCAAGGATTGATAAATACCGCGAGTTAATCTTCTGCCGCTAGCCTTCCACCCCACGGGTTTTTCACCATATTTAGGTAGAACATCATGATCTAGAAATGATGTCTTAGAGGTATAGCTTTCTTCTGTCTCAATAAAATCAATGCTGTGTTGTTCACACAATTGGGCAATGCGGTCTTTGAGTTTTGCAGTAGGTATTTGAACAAACTTTTGATTATTCTTTTTACCCATATTAGGACTGTCTTTTTGTCCGTTATTCCAACCAAAGACAACAGTACCGATTTGATTATCTATACAATGGTCGATTACAATTCTTGCTGCTTTATTTATGGCGCTACGCATCTGACGATTGCGCTTTTCTATAATGAAGCTAAGTTTTTTTGACCAAAAGCCTTGGGGCTTACCCTCCTTGATTTTAGCGATTGACTTGTTATACCACTGATTAATGCTTTTCAGGTGTAATCCATCAACGATAAAGGATGTACCAAGGTTAGAGACACAAGTCAACCAGTTATCTAAGCCGTGGTCAATTCCTAGTACTTTACTTTGATCAACATCAACACTAACTGCTGATAGTTGATAAACAAATTCTGCATAAAATTGGCGGTTTCTTGGTAGTATTCTAATCTCTCTGATAGCTGGAAAATCAAGGTTTGACGGTATTGGGAGATGAAACGCATCTATTCCAAACCAAGCTTTTACCCTGGTTCCTAAAGGAAAACGAAGCATCCCATCTTTTAATTTAATGGAACGTGCGGTAAAAGTAGCTAGTGCTAGACCTCCAGGTTGACGGTAGTTAGGTAATCTAGGTTTTGGCGATGTTGTCCCCTTTGCGATACCTTTCAATAGTCCAACATAAGACTTAAAAGACTCAGCCACAGTAGTTAATATTTGCTGTGCGGTATCTGAGTATAAAGCTTGGTAATGTTTATTTTGCTCTCTTGTACCTAACTGTTTGTGCAAGTCTGCTGATGATGGAAACTTCCCAGTTTTAAAATCTAGTTGATGGCTATAGTAAATCCCGCAATTTGTTAGATTATTAGCAACAGAACACACATATTCCAAAACAGCCTTTAATTCACTGTTTGGACTAATTAAAACTTGTTGGCAGCCATAATTAATTGTCATTAAAAGATATATTGAATACCCGGATCACGGATAAATATTGAAGGCGAATAAATTCGCCGTTGGCACTTCCTCCACTGTCTCAAGCCAAGTGGCTTCCGTGCCGTTCGGCGATTTTCTTTTGAGTCTCCGCGTCCCCCACTCTCGGCGTCTTTTTTGGTCAATCCTGGTTGCTTGCTGACCAAACAACAGAAAATTCAGTTACCTCAATTCCTAGTCGTCGTAAACCCGGCATTCAATTGCATCTGGGTTGTCATCACAATACTGTTCTAGAGAATTTTTTGGCTTGCTTTGACGCTTGTGGGAAGCTTCGGCTTGCAACTCTTCTACTGCATCCCAAGCAGCTGCACACTCTGGTGAGTTGCCACCGTTAATATCACAGACAGCACGCGCTTGTTCTACTTCTTCTTGGATTTTCTCTTGGATGTCGCTTTTTGCTGTTTCTTGGATGTTGGTCATTGCTTTAATCTCGTTGTGTGTTGTTAATACTAGTATAGAAAAAGTTCAGAAATAGCATTTTTTGGGTTGATTACTAACCATTCTAACCATTTAGCTGATCATTAAGTTAGTATTTTAGGCTATTGATTTATAACCAATACAGCAAACTGGCGCACTTACAATGCATTTACTTATATCTTGCACCAGGCGACTGGAAGTCGCGGCTACACAGGCAAAACCCGCCTGCGCGGGTTGAAAACATTGATTTTGCGTTAGTCCGCGCAGGCGGACTTCGTTTGTATAGCCGCGATTTCTAATCGCCAGGGCTAGGTGCAAGATGTGAGTTTACCTTTATTTTTTAAGATTTTATGGAATCTGTAGGATAGATAAATAATCATACAATATATTTAGATGCCTATATTAGGGAATGACAACCCCAACTTCTTGGGATGGAGGAGACAAAGGGCTGGCGTCAATTCTTATAAGATGCAATTCTTCCCAAAATAAAAAATCAAAACCTATTAGCCCAAAAAGAGAAAGAAGCTCAAAACTCATGGCAGACCAAATGCAGTGGGCCAACGCCCTATCAACCCGTCATTCTTTGGAAGCGGCTGTTACAGATGTGGTGGAACGGGCTGTTTCATCGTTAACAGCACCTGCGGATCTAGGACTGGTATTCATTTCGTCTGCTTTTACGAGTGAGTATTCCCGACTGTTACCTTTGTTAGCTGAGAAACTTTCTGTGCCTGTGCTAATTGGCTGTAGTGGTGGAGGTGTGATTGGGACGACAGTTAGCGGAGATACCCAAGAGTTAGAATCCGAACCAGCTATTAGCTTGACTTTAGCACACCTTCCAGGAGTTAAGGTTCAAGTTTTTCATGTTGTTGCTGAAGAATTACCTGACTTAGACAGTTCACCAGATGCTTGGCTTGATTTGATCGGTGTGCCAGCATCACCAACACCCCAGTTTATTTTGCTGTCTAGTTCTTTCGCCTCTGGAATCAACGATTTGTTGCAGGGACTAGATTTTGCTTATCCAGGATCGGTGATTGTGGGGGGACAGGCTAGTGGTGGGGGTATGGGTGGTCGTGTTGCCCTATTTTGTAACGATGCTAGCGGTGAGGAACACCAAAATCTGTATCGAGAGGGCACTGTTGGTATAGCTTTGACTGGCAATATTGTTTTGGAAACGATTGTAGCCCAAGGATGCCGACCGATTGGTAAACCATTGCAAGTCACAAAAGCCGATCGCAATATTATTCTAGAGTTAGATGAGAAAGTGCCTCTGGTGGTATTGCGAGATTTGATTGCCAGTCTCAGCGAACAAGAACGGATGTTAGCACAGCATTCTCTGTTTGTTGGTGTGGCAATGGATGAATTTAAGCTAGCTTTGCAACAAGGGGACTTTTTAATTCGTGCTATTCTTGGGGTCGATCCAACTGCTGGGGCGATCGCAATTGGCGATCGCGTCCGTCCTGGTCAAAGGCTGCAATTCCACCTCCGCGATGCCCAAGCCTCTGCTGACGACCTAGAATTACTCCTCCAAAGTTATCAACACCAACGAGAATCTGAACCCTCTGCCGTAGCTGCTTTAATGTTTGCCTGTTTGGGACGAGGTGAAGGACTTTATGGTAAACCCAACTTCGATTCTGAACTATTTCAGCGCTACCTTAACGATATTCCCGTAGGTGGCTTTTTCTGTGGCGGTGAAATTGGTCCTGTTGGTGGCAGAACCTTCTTACACGCCTACACTTCAGCATTTGGAATTTGTCGCCAAAATGAGTACTGAGTGATGAGTGCTGAGTAATGAATCAGGTTCTAACTCCAAACTCCTAACTCCTATCAAGCAAAAGTGTGGTGTTATTATCAATCAGAGTCGAATTTCCACTAGTGGCAATGCCAGGGTTAGACTGTGATGCACCATAAGTCTCAATGTAGCGCTGCACTTCTAGGGGAAAATCAGGGTAATCTAATACTGCATCTCCATCGGCAATAGTTGCCCAGAAGTCGCGCAAACCAGGAGCTAATTTTTTTGCCTGTGATAATGGTAAGTTTAATGGAGAGTGAGTTAGTAACTTGATTAGGAAGGGGAAAGAGCGATCGCCCATCCACTGCCTTGACGACTGTTGCAAGTCGGGGAACTCAGGGACTGACTCAACGCGATGGGATAAAATTTGCAACCATTCTTTACCTTGATTATCCCGATGAAACTCTAGCACGCGGTAAGGGTGAGGATAGCTAACTAAAGAGCCAGTGGTAATATCATATATTCCATCTGAGTAAGCAATATCCTGAACGTGCAAATGCCCCGTAAACACTAGCTTGACTCCGTAGCGCCTCAGCAACTCTAACAGTTCTGCTGAATTGGACAACATATAGCGATTTGCTAGTGGATGGTTCGATTGATTGGGCAAATGCTCGACCACATTATGATGCACCATCACCAGAACTAATTCATCACCAGATGCCGCTAGCACTTCTTCTAACCACCGTAGCTGTTTGGCATCCAAATACCCCACTTGCTCCCCCTGGTCATTAAAGGAGTTAGAATTCAGTCCAATCAGCTTAACTCCAGGTAGCAACTGACGAATGTAGTAAATCTGCCGTGGATCTTCATAGCCAAACTTCGTGTAATAGTAGGGAAAATCCGCAAAAGCAATTGATTGCTGATCAGCCAACAGCACAGGAACGTCATGATTCCCAGGAACAACATACACCGGAAAAGGTAGCTGGGCTAAACATTGTTGTAACCAGGCGTGGTTTTCTGGTTCGCCGTGCTGGGTTAAATCTCCTGGTAACAACAGGAAATCTAAATCGAGTTGTATTAAATGTTCTAGTACACTTTTAAATGCTGAGATACTGACTTCCACCAAATGAAACCGGCTGGGATGATCCCAAATTGTATGGGGAAGTGCCAGGTGTAAGTCGCTGACTACCGCGAAACGAAAATTGAGAGTCATTGATTTATGAAAATGTTAAAAGCAGGGGTTAAAATAAGCCTTTTCCCAAAAGTATAACCCTTACTTTCTCTCGCTGCTGAGGAGTGCATTTACTTAATATTTGTATACATGAAGCTGCGATCGCACGCTATGGTGACGATTAATTTAAGGGCTAATCGTAACCATTCATGTCCAAAAATTATCGGAAATTTGATTGCGAAAAATTAATATAGCAGTTTTCGTTTGGATGCAAGATCCGGTGGGAGGTTCAGGAGATTCGAGAGTTTGCCCAAAACTAAAATTCGGAAGTCAAGCGCTCAGTGATTCCGGTTGTCTACCCGATATTTCTACAACGCGCTTCAACCAATTTTCTGTTTGTTGAGCAGCAGATAGCTTTTCTGTAGCATCCGACCAGATTGTATCCCACTTAAACAGCCAGCGCGTCAAAACCCGAACTAAGTCAACTAACTCTGCTGCTCGGTCGATGTCGTCTGCTTTTACCATATCTGGGACAATCCACTCAATAAAATACCTACTCTCTTTAACAAGTTGTATAATCGAGTCCTGATGCGACCCTTCAAGCCACAAGGTTTTAATTTGAGATAAATTTGCTGCTAAGTGACCCAAACGAGTGGGGATATCATTCTGCACAAAGCTTTGTTGCTTCAAGGTAAAGTCTGTCATAAGTTACCGAAAAACTCCTTGATGATTTGAGCCATCCTTTCTTTAATATTAGAGTCAAGTATCTCCATTGATCGGTTTTGGCGAGGGCGAAGATTTACCATTGACTCATAAATAACTTTCCCAGTTACAGGCATAAAACTGGCAGCCCAAATATTTTGTTGCCTACTGCCCTCATTCAACAAAACTTCTTTACAGTCAGCGTGCATATCACCACCTCCAACTATTACCCGACGCTCGATATCAACTGCAAGTTTGATGTAGAACTTGTGTTCTTGGAGCATCTGCTCTATTTGTTCAGGAGTAGCACGAGCGCGAATTAACAGAATCAATATGTTTTCCTCACTTCTAAGCGTTGAGTCAAGAATACAAGACATCCACGATAAAATAACTTAGCAGATCAGCAAGAAACAGGTTCAGAATCATGGCTCAAGCTAGTATTGGAATTATTGGTGGTAGCGGTCTTTATAAAATGGACGCGCTCAAAGATGTCGAAGAGGTGCAAGTTGAGACTCCTTTTGGTTCACCATCTGATGCTTTGATTCTGGGGACTTTAGATGGTACAAAGGTAGCTTTTTTGGCGCGTCATGGACGCAATCACACGCTTTTACCCTCTGAGTTACCATTTCGCGCTAATATCTATGCGATGAAGCAATTGGGTGTGAAGTATTTAATCTCAGCTAGTGCTGTGGGTTCCTTGAAAGCAGAGGCCAAACCACTGGACATGGTGGTGCCAGATCAGTTTATTGACAGGACAAAAAATCGGATTTCAACGTTTTTCGGTGAGGGAATTGTTGCTCACATTGCCTTTGGCGATCCGATTTGTCAGAATTTGGCTACTGTGTTGGCAGATGCGATCGCATCTCTCAATTTACCAGAAGTCACTCTCCATCGCGGCGGTACTTATGTGTGCATGGAAGGCCCGGCTTTTTCCACTAAGGCAGAATCGCATCTTTACCGCAGTTGGGGTGCAACAATCATTGGGATGACGAATTTACCAGAGGCGAAGTTGGCCAGGGAAGCAGAAATTGCTTATGCAACCTTAGCGCTGGTGACAGATTACGATTGCTGGCATCCAGATCATGATAGTGTGACAGTAGAGTTAGTAATTGGCAATTTGCTGCGAAATGCTGTGAATGCTCAAAAGGTGATTCAAGAAACTGTACGCCGGTTGAGTGAAAATCCGCCAACCAGTGAGGCGCATTCGGCGTTGCAGTATGCGATTTTGACTCAGTTGGATAAAGCACCCGCAGCGACCAAGGAAAAGTTACGGTTATTGTTGCAGAAGTATTTGTAGTATTTGTAGTGAATGAGCGATCGCACCATTAGCCAACTGAAATCATCCGAGCGATCGCTTTATCTGAACAATCCCAACAGGCTTTTGTTGATTTACAGTGGAATAAACTAAAATTATTTACATAAATCATCCCACAAATTTTACAGTACACTTAGGTAATGATGTCAAATTTTTCGCTGTAACCAAGCAAAAACTTCATCGACAGAGAGGGTAAAATTCAAATCTTCTAACACTGGTAATATATCTTTTCCTGCTAGCAAATCTGGTAAAGAATTAGGCTGATAAACTAAAATAGAGCGTTCACTTGGATCAATCAACCATCCTAGCTGACTGCCATTTCTCAAACAGTGCAAAATATTGCCAGTTACTTTAGTTTGGCTTTGAGTAGGGCAAAGAATTTCTATTACCCAAGGGGGTGCAAAATCAACATCACTGCTAATAATTTCACCGCTTTCATCCAGTGGTACTTGATTGGTGGAGATAACAACCACATCAGGAACTACTGAACGATTACCGCAGGTACAGCGTAATTCAGGAAAAGCTTCGTAGTCACTTTCCAATGTATCAATCACTGCAACTAAACGTTTTTGCAATAAACTGTGTTTACCCCCTCCCAACCGATTTAACTATTTTTCTAGAAAAGTGTCCTTACACTCTTGTACAATTATTAGATGAAAATTATTTACCTTAAATAATTTTCATTGATATCTCGACTAGCAAGAATGTTGATGATGTAGCGACTCATGCTTGCACCTGATGTCCTTGTCGAAACCGCTTTAGAATTTGGTTTACGAATGTCTCCCCATCAATAGATGGTGTTTGGTCTGAAGCGAAAATCGCCGCATCAATTTTTTCTCGCACATCTTCCACCCATTCAGCATCAGCGCGATCGTATTCATCCAGTAATCTTAAAGCAATTTCAAGGGCTTCTTCTGCGGAGCGATATTTCCCAGCCTGGAGCTTGGTTTGAATAAATCGTTCTTGGTCGGGTGTGAGGCTGATGCTCATAGAAAACCTCTATTTAGATTATTCACCATTTTAAGTGAAAAAACTCATCAGAATACCGACGGCGAGGAGCTATGTCTAAGACGGGCTGTTCGGTGACGCACTATATATTATTATGATGGAATTAATGAGCGATCGCGATCGCACCGTAAATATATGCTGTGCTTTAGCGATCGCTTTCTGCAATAATCCCTGCTGACTAGCGATCTGTCTTTACCAACAACTTGAGGATCTAACGTTACACAGCGTTGATTATGCTGATTCTAGATGAGTGACCGGAATTTGTTCGGTTCTTTCAGGGGGTTTCGCTCCAGTTGCAACAGCATGAACCGCATGAATAATATCGGCAGAATAGTACCGATTGCCACAGGTATCACAAACACTAATCGTCACATCTTCGAGGATGACAAATCCATCTCTATGTTTAAATGCCTCGCGCTTGACAATTCGAGGTTGAACAGCTCCTTCGCAATACTCGCATCTATATCCATACATACGGCTAGCCTTAAGCTTCAGTGACTTCACAAACAGTGACAATTAGATAAATTTTTATATTAATTTCTGCAATAGATTATAAATATCCCCTTTATCACCTTCTTTTCGTAAGCCTACACCAACAACCAATACTACCACTTTATCAATTTCTACTTTGTAAAGTATACGATAGCGCTGACCAACAGCCCTAACACTACGATAATTGATAAGCTTTCCAGTTAAAGGTTTTCCCTATTTTTCTGGATCTGTTTTTAACTTATCAATACGTGAACTTAAAACTTTCTGGTGACGTTTATCTTTAATATTTTCTAACATCTCTAATGCTAGAGGTGTTAACTGAATTTCAAATTCAATATTATCAGACTGTGGTATATCAGAGTCCGAGTTTGAGTTTGGCATCATTCCAACTAATAGTTTCTCCTCTCTCACCTTGAGCTATACTTTCTTGTAATTCTTGGGTAAATTCTTTATCAGATAAAATTTCCAGAGTTTCTAGTAAAGATTCATATTTCTCAAAACTAATTGCAGCTATTACTGGTTTACCATGTTTGGTAATAATTATTGGATCTTCTTTTAAATCGTCTGGTAAATCTAGAAGTTGCTCTTGTGCTTCTGTAATTGTTAGGTATTTTAGCATATTCTAGTTGATAAATAATAATTAACTACCATTATATCACTTGCTTGAAAAACCAGCCTAAACCTAGTCCGATTTTCTAGAAAAATGTTCTTACACTCTTTCAAAATTACTTAGATGATAATAATTTACCTTAAATATATCAGTCTTATCTGTGCCACAGGTATCACAAACACCAATTGTCACATCTTCAAGGATGACAAATCCATCTCTATGTTTAAATGCCTCGCGCTTGACAGTTCGGGGTTGAACAGTTCCTTGGCAATACTCGCATCTATATCCATACATACGGCTAGCCTTGAGCTTCAGTGACTTCATTATTATTCGCTTTCCTCGTTCTCACCTTCCTCAATTTCAACTTCTTCCAGAGACTGCCCATTACTACTGAGTAACTGCCAAATATCACGATAAAATAGATTGTCAATGGTCTGGATGTGTTGTGAAAGCAATCCATCCGTAATCATATTCGGACGAATATCGCAGTAATATATACCATCAAGTGGATTTAGTTTGATAGTGTAAGCTTTGAAGTGTCCTGGCAAAAACGTTGCATTAATGCCATATTGATAAAACTGGTAATGATTTTCATTTTGTGAAACAATTCTGGCTTGTAAGCCCGTCGCTATAAATTGTAGATAATTTCTACAAAAGGTAATATAGTTTGGAATAGTCTGAAAACGTTGTTTATCTACTGCGTGATTTACCAAATATTCTAGACTCATCGGATAGACTCTCTTCGTTCTGCATTTTTACGATCAAAGGCTATCCATTCTTCCTTTGTCATACGACGGACATTTTCTAATCGTTTAGTTGCCCAACAGTTGTACTCAATATTTAGATCGCATCCCATCCAGCGACGCTTAAGCTGTTCTGCAACCACAAGAGTTGTTCCTGAACCTGAAAATGGGTCAACGACCAAATCTCCTTCTTTGGATGATGCAAGAACAAATTTTCTCAATAATTCTTCTGGTTTTTGAGTTGGATGGGGTGTTGTCTCACCCATCCCATTACAAGTAGTAGGAATCTCTATGACATCTTTAGGCTTGGCACCTTTTGGATTAGGTGTCCAGTTATTGTGTTTATTGATTGCTCCCTTTCCGTAGGCGCTTGTCTCTGCTTGCGGGTGAGATGGATATTTTAATGTATGTGCGCCATAAGGAATTCGCACATCGTCAATACTTAGTTTAACGGCATCAGATTTACGAAAATGAATGATGCTTTCATGAGAACGTCCCCAATCACTACCTAAGTTAGCCTTGTTTTTATAGTGCCAAATTAACCAACGACAATTTTTGAAATATTTTGATGCTGGATGCTTTAAATCAGCCAAGATTTCGGAAAAACCACAAATATAAAAAGAGCCAGTTGACTTTAGAATACGTGAAGCTTGACTAATCCATTGAATTGACCACTCAATATATTTCTCTTGGTTCTCAAAGTTGTCCCAATCAGCTTTCTTAATGTTATAAGGTGGGTCAGCAAAAACTAGATCAACGCTTTCAGTATCAAGCGATGTAAGCCAATCAATTGAATTACCTTGATAAAGTTGTCCATGAGGATGTGTGTATTGCAGTTGAAATCCTTGTGTTAAAGGTTGCAACTCTTGTTTACTGACTTCTTGCTCTGAAACTCTAACATCTAAGGAAGTTTGTGGCATATTCAATGCACTATTAGAACTGACCATTTTCGTTCATCCTCCGTTGCTTGCGAAACGCCCAATAATCCCAACAGGCGAATGTTTATCTATTGTTAAGGAAGGCAGCTAGGACGTGATATACATTAACATCGCCTTGTTTTGAAATGCAGCCTTTTGGTAAAAACTAACAACTGCTGGGTAACACCACAAAATGTAATCAAGCCCACTATCGCCATCCCGTTCCCAGATACCGATTGGGTAAACTTCTTGTTGATCCATGTCACGCGGTGAGTAACGAGATGCTAGAACTTCATGCGAAGTTTCAGATAGTGCTTGGGTAACTTGACGAACCTCATTAGGTAAAAGATACCGAATTCCAATCCAACCAAAGAAGATTGGTTTTTCATCGCCACCGATGGAGTGATTTCCAAACACACACCAGGATAAAGGAGGTGTTCCGCCATCAGCACTACCTGTTAATAAAAAGTGTAATCCTTGCCACTTCTTCTCAATTTCTAAGTAATCACCTGATGTATCAAGTTCTTGATCAATATATAACAATGCTGAAATTTATTCTGTGGTAGAGCAGGAGAGAAACTTATCCAATTCTTCAGGGGTAACAGCTTTGAAATTACCGTACATTCCCATAACTTTACTCCTTTGGATGCCAGCAATTAAGCCTGATATCATGTCCGCTTGATTACTTATTAAACCCGAAGAACCCCACCCCGCCAAAGCTATGCTTCGTCTCCCCTCCCCGCAAGCGGGGAGGGGATTAAGGGGTGGGGTGCAATGACTGTGGGAATCATAACTAATTATGCGGACATGATATGACTAGTTAATTTAAAAAAGCTATAACTAACAAATTAAAAAGCCCGCATCTGCGGGCTTTTTAAATGAATCAACTAACTAAACTTACCGTTTTGCCAACTTCTTCGACATCTTCCGCAGACGAATTGATTGGGGTGTAACTTCCACCAATTCATCGGCGGCGATGTATTCCAAAGCACGCTCTAGGCTCATGTCTATCGGTGCTTGCAGTTGCACCAATTCATCACCACCAGCAGCGCGGTGGTTGGTTAACTGCTTGGTCTTACAGATATTCAATTCCAAATCTTGGGAACGAGTGTGTTCTCCCACAATCATGCCTCTGTAAACCTTTGTGCCGGGAGTAATAAAGAATGCTCCTCTATCTTCGGCATTTCTCATGGCGTAGAAGGTAGAAACGCCTTCTTCAAAGGAGATTAAAACGCCTTTGTTACGGGCTTCAATATCGCCACTCAGTTGACGGTAATCTAAGAAGCTGTGGTTCATGATGCCTTCACCACGAGTCATCCGCATGAATTCACCCCGGAAACCAATCAATCCACGGGCGGGAATGACAAACTCTAGCTGGGTGCGATCGCCACTACCTGGTTGCATATCTTGCATTTCGCCTTTGCGTTGTCCCAGGCGTTCGATACAGCTACCCACACCATCAGCAGGAATATCTAACACCAAAAGTTCGTAAGGTTCGCAAGGTTGACCGTTGACTTCGCGGTAAATTACCTGTGGCTGAGATACCTGAAACTCGAAACCTTCCCGCCGCATGGTTTCAATTAAGATACCTAAGTGGAGTTCTCCACGACCGGAAACGAGGAATTTATCGGGAGAATCGGTTTCTTCGACACGCAAAGCAACGTTGGTTTCGAGTTCGCGGAATAGGCGATCGCGTATTTGTCTTGATGTCACCAACTTACCTTCTTGACCAGCAAAGGGCGAATCGTTCACCCAGAACGCCATTTGCAAGGTTGGTTCATCCACTTTAATTAGTGGTAAAGCTTGCGGTTCGTTGGGATCAGTAATGGTTTCCCCAATATAAGCATCAGCGAAACCAGCCACCGCCACAATATAACCTGCGGTTGCTTCTTCCATGTCTATGCGCTTTAGTCCTTCAAAGCCCATTAACTTGGTAATTTTACCCTTGACAATGGTACCATCTTCTGTAATTAAAGCTGCTTGTTGTCCTGAGCGGATTGTACCGTTGTGAATTCTGCCAATCACAATCCGTCCCAGATATTCAGAATAATCTAGGGTTGTGACTTGTAATTGCAGAGGCTTAGTGCTGTCGCCCACTGGTGATGGAACGTGTTTCAGAATCGCGTTAAACAGGGGTTGCATATCTATTGATTCTGCTTCCAAGCTGTCCTTGGCGAAACCTGCCATACCGGAGGCAAACAGATAGGTAAAATCACACTGGTCTTCATCTGCCCCTAATTCCAAGAACAGATCCAAAACTTTATCAACAGCAACGTGGGGGTCAGTTTGTCCACGATCAATTTTGTTGATAATAACGATGGGGCGCAGCCCTTTTTCCAAAGCTTTTTTCAGGACAAAGCGCGTTTGGGGCATGGGGCCTTCATTGGCATCGACAATCAGAAGACATCCGTCAACCATGCCGAGTACGCGTTCAACTTCGCCACCAAAGTCAGCGTGTCCAGGAGTATCAACAATATTAATTAGCGTATCTTTGTAGCGAACGGCTGTATTTTTAGACAGGATAGTAATACCCCGTTCCCGTTCTAGGGCGTTGGAGTCCATAACGCAATCCGGAACGTCTTCGCCTTCGCGGAAAATGCCGGATTGTTTGAGGAGTGCGTCAACCAGGGTGGTTTTGCCGTGGTCAACGTGGGCGATAATTGCGACGTTGCGAATTGGGAGCGTCATAGAAGCTTTTGGTGAACTCTAGAGGGGGTTTTAAGATTTACATTTGAATACTAGGCTTTTTTAACAGAATTGGGTATGATTAGCAGAACTCTGTAAAGAACCTTTAATAATTCTAGCGTAATCGTCACAATTGCGGTGAGGTTTGTCAAGGCTGCGTTGCGATCGCCTGAGTACACTTCACCGTAAAAGAAGTTCGGAATATTGAGACTTGATGGGGAAGTTTGCCTACCTTTAACCAGTTGATCTGAGGAACTTATGTAGTTAATTTAGATGGTAGCTGGATTTACGCCATGCTATATTAGTAGATTTTTAATAGTAAAAGTGTACTAATTTAATAGATTTCAACTAAAATAGTAATTGTAAGTGACCATTAAAAATAGCTAAGATAGTTAACCAGTCTTAATTTGCGAGTCTGATTATGATTGATTGTCTAAATGTGGCTCGCTACTTCACCGTCAGAGCTTACGAAGACAGTATAGAAGCAGAAATGACCAATATGAAGGTTCAAAAGCTTCTGTATTACTCGCAAAGCTTACATTTGGCGATGTATGATGAGCCATTGTTTGAAGAACAAATACAAGCATGGCGCTATGGTCCTGTTTGTCCTCCGGCTTACAGATTTTACAGTGAATTTGAAGCTAAACAATTACCTATTCCTAGTCAAGAATTCCTGTTAGAGATCCCTGAGGATAAGAGACGGCTTCTAGAAGAAGTATGGGAATATTTTGGTGGCTACCATGCTTATCAACTTAGTGGTATGACACACTTGGAGTTTCCTTGGAAAAAGGCGCGTAAAGGTTTGCTACCTGAGGCTAGCTCAACTAATCCAATTCTTCTTGAAGACTTGAAAGCATTGGGACATCTGAAACTAGACCAAATAGAGCGCGATCATCCTGCGTATCAATTTGTAATGCAGGAAATTTTGAAGGACGCTTCTACTTAGGAATCATCAACTCGTATTCGTAAAGGAGAAGTGCGTGACTGGCTCAACTCCCTTCTCGATTGAAAAATCTGATAATTTCAACCGTTCTTTCAAAAAACTCGCAAAAGCTTACAGATCAGATTTTGTTGAGTGTGTCGCAGAAGTTTTGGAAGATTTAATTGAAGATCAATATCCTCTCAATTCTCGTAATGAGCCTTTACCTAGAAAGATTGAATTACCTCAAGGATGGTCATTTCACAAACTAGAGTTGAAGGTATCCAAAGGCGCTTCTGGACAAATTAGATTAATGTATTTAGTCAATACAAATGATTGTTTAATCAAGCTTGTGTGGATTTATAGCCACGAGCAATTTGAAAAACGCCCGACTGAGGTGGATTTAAAGAGCTTTGTTAAGGAAATCTTAGATTATTGATATTTTAATTTTTAGATTTAAGTAGCTAGGCGTAAATAAATTAAAGTTTGTAGTCAGGGCTAAAGTCCTGATAATTGTTGTTTTGAGCGATGAATCGCTCACTACGAACTAGGATTTTATTTTATGTTTAATTATCCCTACCTATAGCGGTTCTCGAATGGATGCAATATACTTTGACCTCTCTCCTAAAAGGAGAGAGGTCAAAGTATATTGCTCCCCAACGCTAGTAGGGAAGGGGCTGGGGGTTAGGTCTGTATTGCACTCAACAGAGAAGCGCCATATCAAAATATATGACTTTATAAAACTAGCATTAAAATTTTATCCGCCTGGGGATAGAATGCAGATTTAAATATTATCTATCTAAAAGTATACAAACATAAAATGTAACGAAAAGTTTTGTTTCTCTACCCAGAGTTGTGAGAGCGATCGCTCAAAAGAAAGAGGCAATATACCTAACTTCTATGTCAAGGTTATATAAGTTAAGAATTATGAACACTGCCGAGGAGAACACGGATGGTAACTACTTTAGATGATACGAAACGCAATGCTATTGCCGTAAAATTGGCAAGCATAAAAGCACTTCAACAGTTAGTCATCGAAAATGAAAAATCGCTTTTGAAAGAAGGACTTGATGCCGAAATTGCCGATCGCATTCGGAATTTCCTCAATGATGACGAAAAAAACCTTGGCATTCTCGAAACTGTAATTGGTCAGTATGGCATTCAGGCTGAACCCAAAAAAACTGTTACACAATTCATTGAAAAAGCCCGTGAATTGTTCAAAGGTTCTGAATTGAGCCTGTATGAAAAAGTATCTCAGCATGAATTACTGAAACATCAACTAGTAATGAGTGGCTTGATAGTTCATAAGGCTGCTCAAAAAGTTGGTGCTGACGTTTTGCTTGCGATCGCACCTTTGAATACCATTAACTTTGAGAACCGCGCTCATCAAGAGCAACTCAAAGGTATTCTGGAAATTCTCGGTGTCCGCGAACTCACTGGACAAGATGCAGATCAAGGAATTTGGGCGCGTGTTCAAGACGCTATGGCCGCAGTCAGTGGTGTGGTAGGTAGTGCTGTCACTCAAAACACCGACAAAAAGGATCTAAATATCCAAGATGCTATCCGTCTCGATCATGGCAAGGTAAATACCCTGTTTACTCAACTGCTACAAAGCAATGATCCCCAGAAGATCCAAGAGTACTTCGGTCAAATTTACAAGGATTTAACTGCCCATTCTGAAGCTGAAGAAGAAGTAGTCTACCCAAGAGTACGTCCTTTCTACGGTCAAGCTAACACTCAAGAACTGTTTGATGAACAAGCTCATGCAAAGCTGGCCTTAGAAGAAATTAAGGCTCTCAGCCCATCTTCACCCCTATTCAAAGAGAAAGTGAAACAGCTATTGGAAGCTCTCGGCGATCATATTCGTCAAGAAGAAACCACAATGTTTGCTGCCATTCGCAACAACTTGACTACTGAGCAAAGTGAACAACTTGCTACTGAATTCAAAGCTGCTAAGACTCGAATTCAACGAAAACTAGGTGTTGTTACTGAATCGAATGTGTAGGATGCTTTCGGGCTTTTTATATCCCCTAAAAAAGATTAGTTAAACAAAAACTCCCAGCACATCAGTGCTGGGAGTTTTTGTTTATAAATTTTGCTGACAGTATTTATAAGCCGCATAAGCCATAGTTACAACCCCAGTGATAATTGCAGATTCATCAACTTCAAATTGGGGATGGTGTAATGGGTGATTAATGATTCTTTCTTTGTAGCCTACACCCAAGCGAAACATCGAACCGGGGGCGTGTTCCAAATACATCGAAAAATCTTCAGCACCAAGGGAGGGTTCGGGTAAGACTTGAACGCGATCGCTACTCCAAGCTTCTTCGGCGGCTGATTGTAACAATTGCGTCAAGGCGTAATCATTTTGGACGCTGGGTACACCCTGGCGATAATTGACTTGACAGTTTGCTCCGTAGGTATGGCAAACATTAGATACAATGTTTTCAATCCAGTTCGGGAGATGAGCGCGGGTTTCGGGATGGAGCGATCGCACGGTTCCCAACAACTGCACTTTATCTGCAATTATATTCGGCGCTCTCCCACCATTAATCTTTCCTATGCTCAATACTACCGGGCGCAAGGGATTTTGCGTCCGGCTGATGGCTTGTTGCAATGTCGTAATGACTTGGCAAGCAATCCAAATTGCATCAATAGCCTCATGGGGACGCGCCCCGTGCCCAGATTCTCCCATAATCAGAATTTCTAAATCATCAGCTGCGGCTGTCAATGCCCCGTAACGCACGCCAATAGAGCCTGCGGGTATAGAAGGGAAAACATGAACCCCTAATAAAGCTGAGACATTTTTCATCGCCCCATCTTTCACCATCCAGCTTGCCCCTTGAGCAATTTCTTCGGCTGGCTGAAATAAAAACCGCACTTTCCCCCCCAATTCCTCTGCCAGTTGGGACAGCAGCATTGCCGTTCCTAACCCCACTGTGGTGTGTACGTCATGACCGCAAGCGTGCATAACACCATCTGCGCGAGAGGCATATTCCAAATTAGTGCCTTCTTGAATTGGCAAGGCATCCATATCGGTACGAATTGCTAATAAACGGTCATTTTGGCTAGTGCCTTGGAGTTCTCCAATAACGCCCGTTTTGCCAACTCCTTCTTGTACGTGCAGACCACTGGAAGACAAAACACCAGCTACAAAGGCTGCTGTTTGGTACTCTTGACCGCTCAGTTCTGGGTGAGAGTGGATGTGGCGGCGAATTTCAATTAAGCGGGGCGCTAGTTTTGCTGCTAAGTCTTTAATACGGGTAAGCATCAATTCAATTAATCTATAGGCTTTTTTCCCATGATAAAGAACTGTTAACAAACAAAATGCTTTTGCTATACAAGGATAGTTAAGAACAAGCAGGGGGCAGGGGGAGATGAGGGAGATGAGGGAGATGGGGGGAGCAGGGAGATGAGTTTTCCCCTCTGCAAGAGCAGCACCCCGCCCCTCTGCCTCTTTTCAATGCCCAATACTTCGGCTTCTCTACGAGACGCTACGCGTAGCTTGCTTCCCCGGAGGGGTACGCTCAGTACAAGTGCCCCAGTTTATTTTGAATAACAGGTTGTGCCTGGAGTATTTTCGGGTTTGAAGTGGTTACATTCTCTGGTCTTTTGACGCTCTGACGACCAGTTATAAAGCATATCAGAAGTGACAACACCATTAGCCAGAGTTGTTAGTCGGAAATTAGCCCCCCGAAAATTAGTAAACTGTAATTTGGCATCTTTGAAGTTTGCTGCTTCTAAATTGGCGCTGATGAAACCGGCATAAGACAGATCGGCATTTTCCAGGGATGCTGATTTCAAATTTGTTCCTGTAAAGGAGGCATCAGTGAGATTCGCCGAATTTAAAACCGCACCTTCTAAATTTGCACCTGTGAAATCGGCGTTCGTGAGATTAGCTTGAGATAATGTAGCACCACTCAAATCAGCCCCTCGCAAATTTGCTCCAGTTAGATTCAGTTTACTTAGGTCAGCACCACTTAAATTACACCGGGGACAGGCACTTGTTGTCTTCAACTGATCGAAGTCTAGCTGATTTAATGCAAAGGCTTGGTCTGCAAACCCGAAACAAGCTAAAAGGGCTATGGTAGCAGCAATCTGAAGTTTCATATTTTTTACTGATATTTACAAAAATGACAATTTACGCACATCGCATACTGTCATACTTACATATACTGCTTCTCTCAGGAACAACAGGGATGAAGCATTGATTAAGAAGCTGTAAAAATACTATAAATTCTAATGGTAAGACTACTCAAACTAAAATATAGGCTATAGAATCGAGTTGTTAGGAACTATACCGAACCAATTATAGACTACCATATATGTGATCCCCCTAGCTCGATGAAAAATACGACTAGGGGGATCTTGTTTTTAGGTATTGGCATTGGGCATCCCTTCTCTACGAGACGCTACGCGTAGCTTGCTTCCACGAAGTGGTACGGCTCCGCTCAGGGCAAGTGGGCATTGGTTATTAATTCGTCTCCCACATCTCCCCCTGCTCGCTGCTCCCCGCTCCCTACCTTCTTCACCGCCATCCTAAAAGGCGCAATCCAGGGACAATTAAGTAATAACTCACTCCTAACCAGAAGCTAATAAAGAAGCCCACAGAACCAAAAAAAATCAGAGGCTTGTATAACTCTGACCAACCTGGCTGACTAGTAAATTGGAAGATCGGAGGTGCTAACTTCAAAAGAATCAAAACTGCATAGGCGATCGCACTACCAAAGGCAGCGAACACAGCGTACACTATATGATGGCTGCGAAGTCCTAAGCTCAAGGTGAGTAGGCAAGCTGCCACTAAAATCACTGCCACTAAGCCCTCGCCGCTATCTTTTGGTGTGATTAATTGCAAAATCAACCAGCCGAAACCATAGCTAATCACGCCCATGAGGGATGCTACTAAAAACCGCCGTCGTTGACCAAAACACCCGGATACTGTCAGTCCCCATGCGGTTCCCCAGCCTGCTGCAATGAATATCAAAATATCTGCCCCGAAGACGGGTTGAGTATTTGGCACTAATTGGTTTAGCTGACTGAAAATAAATTCCACAACCCGCCGCCCGAAACTGGTGTGATAGGCCAAAATAAAACCAGCGATCGCACCAAAACAAGCGCCGATACTACTCAGGATCATCGCCCAAATCGTCGCCAAACAAGCGCTGAAAATTTTGATGATTGTCTGAGCGATGAAAATAACCGTTTTAATGACAGCTTGGCTAAAGTTAGCGAAAGCTTGTTCAATCGCTTGTGTTAGCAGTGTAAATCTCTGGGAAGCTTGCGTTGAGACTTGCTTAATCTTGTCTCGCAGTTGGGCAAATAATCCTGGTGGCGGTAATGGTTGAGAAATCTTCGCCAAACGTTTTTGAATGATCGCTGCATTTGCTGGACGCGATCGCACATCCTCCTGCACCATCTCATCCAGCAAATCTGCTAGTTGCGGGTTGACCTTCACCGCAGTTCGCCAGCGCAATTTCCCAGTTTGCTGATCTTCCAACTCTAGCGGGTATTTGCCTGTTAGTAGTTCAATCACCGTTCGACCAAGGGCGTAAAAATCGGCACTTGGCCTGACAATACTTCCAATCACTTGTTCTGGTGGACTGTAGCCAGAAGAAAATAAGCGGGTGGAACTAGACTGAGAACGCAACTTAGAGGGGCTAAATTGTTTTGCCCCGCCAAAATCAATTAGTACCAGGCGATCGCCCTCTGTCTGCCCTTGAGGTGGCGTTACAGATGGCAAAGATGTACCCAGCATTAAATTAGAAGGTTTGATATCCCGGTGAATAATCTGACGTTTATGTAATTCCTGTAAAATCTGTACAGCTTGGGCAAACCAGTTTAAAACTAAATTCTCTGGACAACCTTGGGGAAACTTTTTTAATATCTCCTCCAAAGTCCGCCCATTGATTTTTTCCATTACCAGACAAGGCAGTTGGTGCGCTTTGGGATTAAACAGGTTGACGTGAAAATATCCATCGCCATCGACTGTAGGGACACCCGGATGCTGCAAGCTAGATAAAACCGCCGCCTCTTGGGTAAATAATTCCAGTGCCTTTGGCGAATCTTCTACCAACACTTTCAGTACTTTCTCGGTTTGAGTTTTTTCATCCCAAACCGTGTAAATTTGAGCAAATCCTCCCGATCCCAATGGCTGAAGTGGAACATAGCGGTCTAACAGCTCTAGCGGTGCGCCACAGCTGTTGCAAAATTTGTTTCCCCAAGGCTGAGGATAAGGACGTTGACAATCAGGATTGATGCAGTGAACCGCCCTCTGAGTGATGTGGGACACAACCGCTACAATACAAAGGCTGACTTGATTTTAGCGTTTCTTTAGGTTTCCTGATTTTAAAATAGGCAAAAGGAAAACCCTCATAGCTTTTATGAGGGTTTTCCTTTATATCTCAAATCAGTCCTTAATTACGAAAACTTCTCTTACTCTGCCTATGCTTGGCAACTTCTTTGCGCTTGCGTTTTTCTAAGGGCGTTTCAAAATGACGATGCTTTCTCATGTCTGGAAAAATTCCAGCCTTGGAAACTTCTCGCTTAAATCGTCGTAAGGCTGACTCAATATGTTCATTGTCACCTACAATTACTTGGGTCATTATCTCTCCTACTAAGTTGACTTCATCAATGGCTATGGAGGCATTCAGGAGTGCTGAGTAGCCCAATAGATAAATCTAGGGGATTGAAATAAGGACGGGCACTCAGCACTGCTTCGGTAACATTACAAAAAAAAGACAGACTCCTTGTCTGACCTTAAGACTCTAGGTAAATTTTTTTTGTTTCCAAGGTTAGTAGCGGTTGCGTCCGCCGCCGCCACCGCCACCGTATCCTCCTCTGTTACCACCAAAGGAACCTCTATCACCTCTATCTTCCTTGGGTTTAGCCTTATTCACTTTCAGGTCACGACCCATCCACTCAGCACCGTCGAGAGCTTCAATGGCAGCTGCTTCTTCAGCTTCAGTTCCCATTTCCACAAAAGCAAAGCCTCGCGGACGACCTGTTTCACGGTCGGTAGGTACTTGAACTCGCTTTACAGTACCGTATTCTGCAAAAATACCGCTTAAATCCTCTTGTGTAACATCATAAGAGAGGTTACCTACATAAATTGACATCGATTCTCTCCAAAATCATCACTGTGTAGAGATTTTAATTTCTCTGAGAAGTCTGTAAATACTAAAAGGAAAAAGCCTTTCAATACTAAAATCAAAGACATCACTGAATTAACTCTCCTAATCATAGGATGACATACGAGCCAACTCTCTGCATCCAGTAGATAGTTAACAGATAGTTAACCAGTGATGCGATCGCACCTAAGCGATCGCCCGCCCCAACCTACCCTAAGTACAGCCCAGCGCAAAAAAGGGTTGGAAATAGAAGAAGATAAATTTTGTAGGGTGATAAAAAATCAGACATACAGGGGCGAATCTTTAAATATCCGAATTGAACGTTTGACTGCATTAACCATGAAGCATTACTCCAAAATTTTAATATGAAAGGCAAAGTCAGGCAACAAATATAAAGCGCTGACTTGTACTTCTTTGGAGAACCCGCTCTTTAAGTAACTGCGAGCTACTGTGGCAAGGGCAAGCTACGCGAGTCTTCAATCTCTCTCAGATGATAACTGAATAACCATAAGGGTGATTCCAAGGAAAAGTCCCTCTCCGTAGGTGCAACGGCAACAGCATCATCCCTACGGTAGCGACGCAGCGCCAAAGGAATTACTTGTGTCAAGCAAATATAATGTATACTATAATACCTGAAAAGTATCAGCTAACTTAAAACCCTTATTAGACAAACCAGCATGAGCGAAACCACAGTTCGCAAACAGTACAACCAATTAGCTGCCGTTTACGATCTACGCTGGAGAGATTATATAGGTAACACACTGTCTTTCCTTAAAACCTGGGTAGAGATATCACCAACAGATAGTGTACTTGATATTGCGTGTGGTACTGGTGAGTTTGAACGTTTACTACTAACTGAATACCCAGGGCAACAAATTGTCGGTATAGATATTTCAGAGAAAATGCTGGCTATCGCTAAACTCAAATGTAGTGCTTATCCTCTAGTATCATTTCAAACGGCAAGTGCATTAAGGTTGCCATTTGACAGTAATAGTTTTGATGTGATTGTTTCTGCTAATTCGTTTCATTACTTTGATGAGCCACTTGCTGCATTAAAAGAGATGAGACGTGTCTTGAAACCTGATGGTAAAGTCATTATTCTAGATTGGTGTAAAGATTATTTAGTTTGTAAAATCTGTGATTTAGTACTTCAGGTTTTTGATCCGGCTCATAAGCAGTGTTATACCCAAAATGAGTTTCACAGCTTCCTTGAGGATGAAAATTTTGCGGTTTGTCGTGCGACCAAAATTCGCTTTGGTGTTGTGTGGGGATTGATGGTGGCTACAGCCAAACTCAAAACTTAAACCAATTTTCTCTGACAATAGTTGACTATGAAGTTTGGGTTTTGTCCCTAAAATGGCTAATAAATATGATTCAACTTGACCACTTAAGTTTGACTTATAAAGGGGGAGTAGTAGGGCTTCAACCTATTTCTCTTAGTTTTATCAAAGGGCAATTCACTGTTATTTTGGGGGCATCGGGTTCTGGTAAATCAACCTTACTGCGCTGTCTTAACTATCTTAATCGCCCCACAACTGGGACTGTGGTAGTTGAAGGATTGGGAAATTTACATAACCGGAATGTGTTGTATGAACATCGCAAGCGCACAGGAATGATTTTTCAGCAACATCAACTTATTAGTCGGGAAACGGCTTTTGCGAATGTATTGGTGGGTCGTTTAGCCTACCATTCAACACTGCGAAGTTTCTTTCCTTTACCCAAAGCAGATCAGTATATTGCCTTAGAATGTTTAGATCGGGTTGGGCTTTTGCACAAGGCTCTAACACGAGTGGATGCCCTGAGCGGAGGTCAACAGCAACGGGTTGGTATTGCACGCGCCTTAGCACAAAAGCCACAATTGATTTTGGCAGATGAGCCTGTTGCTAGTCTTGATCCCGCTAGCGCTCACAAAGTTCTCTCATTTCTGCGTCAAACTTGTCAAGAAGATGGAATTTCCGCAATTCTCAGTCTACACCAGATTGATCTCGCTAGAACTTACGCAGATCGAATTATTGGGCTATCTCAGGGAAAGGTTATTCTAGATGGCAAGCCAGAAGATATCAGTGGTTACGAATTGAACCAACTCTATAGTGACAAAGAAAGTACTAACAATGAAAGCTTTCGGGAAACCTTAATTCCTAACGGCTAACTTTACTGTTTTGACATTAATTTAGGATAACCTCAATGACTATTTTACTAAACAAGCGATCGCTTGTCTCAATGACGCTAATCATGGCTACCTTAATCGGTTGTCAAACTCCCAACAACCAATCCGCAAATCAGCAACCAACTTCTGGGAATAATCCAGTAGTTGCATCAGAGTCGGCTGACCCTCAAACTCTGAAAGTAGCTTTATTACCTGATGAATCCCCTTCGACTGTAATTAAAAAAAATGACGGATTTAAAAAGTATCTTGAGACAAAGCTCCAAAAAAATATTGAACTCGTCGTGACAACTGACTATTCCTCGATGATTGAAGCCGCAAGCAACAAGCGGGTTGATTTAGCCTATTTTGGGCCACTATCTTACGTTTTGGCGAAAACAAAGAGTGATATTGAGCCATTTGCAGCTTTGAAGAAAAACGGCAAAACTACTTATCAATCTGTGATCATCGCTAACACAGCTAGCGGTATCAAGTCACTGGCAGAAGTCAAGGGTAAAACCGTAGCCTTTGGAGATCAAGCGTCCACGTCCAGTCATTTGATTCCGAAATCAATGCTGGCAAATAGCGGATTGCAACCCGGCGGAAAAGACTACCAAGAGGCGTTCACAGGTTCACATGATGCTGTAGCACTGGCAGTTCAAAATGGTAATGCTCAAGTTGGTGGCTTGAGTAAACCCATCTTTGAATCCTTAATTGAACGCAAAGTAATTGATTCTAGTAAAGTCAGGGTGATTGCAGAGTCCAAA
This sequence comes from Nostoc sp., assembly GCF_036917815.1. GTDB lineage: Bacteria > Cyanobacteriota > Cyanobacteriia > Cyanobacteriales > Nostocaceae > Nostoc. Next base: position 35,938 of record NZ_JBALEK010000065.1, read on the forward strand.
GAATATCCTGAATATCCGTGGACAATGCGTTCTGATTTAGCACCGGCATTAAAAGAAAAAATTCGTGCAGCCTTTTTGGAATTGAAGGATAAAGAGATTCTTAAACCCTTCAAAGCTGATGGTTTTGGAGCAGCACAAGATAAAGATTATGATAGTATCAGAGATTTAGCAAAAATTCTGAATATTGATATCGCCAAGTTGCAAAAGTAATTTATTCTAAAATCTAAAATCCAAAATTGTGTGACACTTCCTAATTCTCAACCAGCCTTCGAGCAGCTACTAAAGCAACAACGGCAGCAATGGTATCGAACGATAATAACCTGGGCGATCGCACTTTTGGCCATCAGTGTGTGTTGCTTCCTGGTTGGACTTTGGGACAAGAAACGCCTTTGGGATGGGATTCCCAGTATCTTCAACTTGCTGCATCAAATGCTGCCTCCAGATTTCAGCGATGCCCGAAACTGGATCAAACCTTTGTTTGATACCCTGGCTATGAGTATTGCAGGTACCGCGATCGCTATTGTCTTCTCCATACCTCTATCTTTATTAGCGGCTCGCAATACAACTCCCCATCCGTTGTTATTTCAAGTTTCACGGCTGATTCTCAACGGTTTACGTTCGGTGCCAGAGCTAATTATGGGCATTATCTTTGTAGCAGCCGTTGGCTTTGGCGCACTACCAGGAACATTGGCGGTGGGATTTCACTCCATCGGCATGGTTGGCAAATTCTTTGCAGAATACATCGAACTGGTCAACGAAGCTCCACTAGAAGCAGCACGAGCGGCGGGAGCCAACAAGGTACAAGTGATCTACCACGGAATTTTGCCGCAGGTGTTACCGCAAATGATGGATCTGACCCTTTATCGATGGGAATATAATTTTCGTGCCTCTACGGTGATGGGAGCGGTAGGGGCTGGTGGCATTGGGTTTGAGCTAATTGGCGCACTTCGCCTAATCAATTATCGGGAAGTTTCAGCAGTGCTGCTAGTAATTTTGCTGATGGTAATTTTGGTTGATGGTTTTAGTAGTTATCTCAGGAAACGTTTAGTGTAGGAGGTTGCTGATGAAGCCCAAAGTTGTAATTACGCACTGGGTTCACCCGGAAATTATTGCAAACTTAAGTGAGTATTGTGAAGTAGTTGCAAATCCAACTAGAGAGACTTTACCGCGTGAAGAAATTCTCAAGTTGGCACAGAATGCTGAAGCTTTGATGGTTTTTATGCCAGATAAAATCGATGGGGCGTTTCTGAAAGCTTGTCCAAAATTGAAGATTATCGCCGGAGCATTGAAGGGTTACGATAATTTTGATGTTGATGCTTGCACCCGTCAAGGTGTTTGGTTCACTATCGTCCCTAGCTTATTAGCTGTACCAACGGCTGAGTTAACCATTGGACTGATCATCGGGTTAGCCCGCCAAATGCTACCAGGCGATCGCTTGATTCGTCAAGGCACCTTTGCAGGTTGGCGATCGCATCTATACGGTATGGGATTAGCAAACCGGACACTAGGAATTGTTGGTATGGGCAGTTTGGGGCAAGCCCTGGCTCAAAGGCTTTCCAGTTTTGAAATGAACTTGATTTACACCGATGCGATGCCTTTATCCAAGGAAAAAGCAGCAGCTTGGTGTTTGTTACAGGTTTCTCTAGATACGCTATTGGCAACCAGTGATTTTGTCGTGCTAATGGTTCCTCTGCAACCGGAAACCTTTCATTTGATCAATCAGACATCTTTAGCACGGATGAAACCAGGGAGTTTCTTAATCAATCCGTGTCGCGGCTCAGTAGTTGATGAAATTGCGGTTAGTGATGCTTTAGCCTCTGGACATTTAGCAGGTTATGCAGCCGATGTCTTTGAACTAGAAGATTGGGCCCGTAGCGATCGCCCCTCACAAATTCCTCCATCTCTGTTAGAGAAACAAGACCAAACCTTTTTTACTCCCCATTTAGGATCGGCGGTGGATGATTTACGACGTGACATTGCTCTAGAGGCATCTCAAAATATTTTACAAGCTTTACAAGGTCATTTCCCTCAAGGAGCAATCAATTGTCCTAATTGAAACTCTTTTAGTTGTTTAATTCTGCCAACTTCTGTTGAGCAAATTTTCGCACTTCTTCATGTGGGTCATTCTCTGCTTTGTCGCGCAAAAGTGGTAAAGTCTGGGGATATTGAGGAAATTGCTTGATAATTATCTCCAGTGCAACGCGCCGAGGGTTGGGATGAAATGGGGGATCATATCTACCCTCAAAGGAGTCATTTACGGCGCAGTTGTAGTAAATTTCAAACAACTCAGGCTGATTTCTGAAGTGTTTGGATAATACTTGAATGGCTGCACATCGCACATACCCAGAATTATCAGCCGTGGCGCGGTCTTTGAAAATCGAGTGGGTGTCCGGGTCATCTTTGAAATTGCTAGCTAATGCTTGGATGGCTGCATATCGCACATCCTCATCATCATCAGCAGTGGCGCGGTCTTGGAGAATCGAGCGGGTGTCCGGGTCATCTTTGAAATTGCTGGCTAATGCTTGGATAGCTGCACGTCGCACATACCCTTTATCATCAGCAGTGGCGCGGTCTTTGAGAATCGAGTGGGTGTCCGGGTCATCTGGGAAATTGCTGACTAATGCTTCGATGGCTGCACGTCTCACATCCCCATAATCATCAGCAGTGGCATGGTCTTGGAGAATCGAGCGGGTGTCCGGGTCATCTGAGAAATTGCTGGCTAATGCTTCGATGGCTGCACGTCGCACATACCATTCATCACCAGTGGCGCGTTGTTTGAGAATCGAGTGAGTGTCTGGGTCTTCTTTGAAATTGCTGGCTAATGCTTGGATGGCTGCAACTCGCACATCCCCTTCATCATCAGCAGTGGCGCGTTGTTTGAGAATCGAGCGGGTGTCTGGGTCATCTTTGAAATTGCTGGCTAATACTTTGATGGCTGCAACTCGCACATCCTCATGATTATCAGCAGTGGTGCGTTCTTTGAGAATCAAGCAGGTGTCCGGGTCATCTTTGAAATTGCTGGCTAATACTTTGATGGCTGCACGTTGCACATCCCACCGATTATCAGCAGTGGCACGGTCTTTGAGAAACAGGCGGGTGTCCGAGTCCTCTTTGAAATTGCTGGCTAATGCTTCGATGGCTGCACGTGGCACATCCCTATGATTATCAGCAGTGACGCGTTCTTTGAGAAACAAGCGGGTGTCCGGGTCATCTGGGAAATTGCTGGCTAATGCTTGGATGGCTCGAACTCGCACGACCCATGTATCATCAGCAGTGGCACGTTCTTTGAGAATCGAGCGGGTGTCTGGGTCATCTGGGAAATTGCTGGCTAATGCTTGGATGGCTGCACCTCGCACATCCCATGTATCATCAGCAGTGGCACGTTCTTTGAGAAACGAGTGGGTGTCCGGGTCATCTTTGAAATTGCTGGCTAATGCTTTGATGGCTACATCTCGCACATACCCAGAATTATCAGCAGTGGCGCGGTCTTTGAGAAACAAGCTGGTGTCCGGGTCATCTGGGAAATTACTGGCTAATGCTTGGATGGCTGCACGTTGCACAAACTCATGATCATCAGCAGTGGCGCGATCTTTGAGGCAGTGTAAGGTATCACGGTTATCTTTCCAAATTGCGGCAATTGTTGCAACTGCTTGAATGCGAACTTTCAGAACTAGTTTCATTTCTTCTCCATTTAGGTTATGGGGTCTGTAATAGTACCAGGGGTCATATTTAGTTAAATCTTTTAGCTTGCCAAATAATTTATTAGCCACTGGCGCAATTACCGAGCGATTTCTCACTTCTGCAAGACACTTAGCCGCTAAAAACAAATTAATAAATTTTTCCTCTTCACCATCTTGCACCATTAAGTAATCAAGAATTTCACCAACAAATTTCGCATCAATCATTCCCGCAATTAGCCGCAATACCTCATGCCAAGTTTCATCATGCCAGTGTTTGCCAAAAACTTCAGTTTTGAGATCCTCAATTGAAATACTGCCTTCCTTCTCAAACTGCCAGACAAACTCCCAAGCACAGAAATATTCTAAAAATTTCCGATGCAGAAAGGCATTGCTTGCTATCCAGCCAATTAACCATTCCAGCATAATACTCACGAGTGCTAAGTGCTTGACTACGAGTATATACACCTGTCAGAGAAATCTTTCCAGATTACTGGGTTTTTAGTGAGTGCGAGTCTATAGCGCTTCTGTGTTGAGTGCAACACAGACCTAACCCCCAGCCCCTTCCCTACTAGCGTTGGGGAGTAAGATCAAAGCCTCTCTCCTCTTAGGAGAGAGGTTTGGAGAGAGGTCAAAATGTATTATTACATCCAAGCGAGAACCGCTATATTCATCCAAAACTTAAGATTATTTGGATTTCTGACAAGCGATCGCACAAAAATATGGTTAACACCAACAACAAAATTCCCAGTCTCCATCTGAGTCTTCTAAGTTACAAGCAATCACGACTGAAGATTTGTTTAGAATAACTAATATACTGTGCATTTGGGAATAGTTTTATGGTTCTACAAGTTAACCCGATCCAAAAAGAACCAACTGTTACTTGGGAAGCACTTCCAGCCGACTTCATTTTACCTGACGATCCAGTAGAAAATATTCAACAACCTGCGATCGCGGCTGCGCTTACCGATGCTTTGGGAAGCACAGAACGCATCCAACCCCAGATGCTCATTGGCTCTAATTTTGGACTTGTAGCCACAGTCAACAAAAAAATCGTTGTCAAAGCCCCTGATTGGTTTTACGTACCTCAAGTACAATCTGTAGGAACAAATGTAGTTCGTCGCAGCTATACCCCGAATTTAGAAGGCGCTGCTGTGGCTGTGGTGATGGAATTTCTCTCAGACACAGAAGGGGGAGAACTATCAGTCCGCTCAACTCCACCCTACGGTAAACTCTATTATTACGAAAAGATTCTCCAAGTTCCAACCTACGTAACCTACGATCCCTATGAGCCTAGTTTAGAACTAAGGTGTTTGCAAAATGGAGAATATATTTTGCCGCAAGCAGATACCAATGGACGCTTTTGGATTCCTGAGTTAGAGTTATTTCTGGGAATTTGGCAAGGTGAAAGATTATGTCAAACAATGAATTGGCTGCGCTGGTGGGATAGAGAAGGAAATTTGCTGTTGTGGAGCAGCGAACAAGCCCAACAAGAACGCCAACGTGCTGAACAAGAACGCCAACGTGCTGAACAGGAACGCCAACGTGCTGAACAGGAACGCCAACGTGCTGATATATTAGCAGCTAAGTTACGTGAGCTAGGTATTGACCCTGATGTAACGCCGATAGCGTAGCGGTAGCGAGTCCGCGTTACAGGGAAGCAAGCTACGCGCAGCGTCTCGTAGAGAGCGTCATAGCCCGTCGTAGACATCGCATAACCTCAAGGAATGCTGGGAATAATAAATTTGGGACATCAGCACCAAAATTCATTCCATGAAACAGCAAAAAAATCAGTTCAGCCATCTTACTGCGATCGACAGAAGTTATCTATCATTTCCGGCACAGTTTTTATTAAATCAAAACCTTCTCCAAGGCAAAATACTAGACTTTGGTTGTGGCTTTGGTAATGATGTTAAAATACTGCGCCAAAAAGGTTGTGATATTACAGGCTATGATCCTTATTATTTTCCAGAATATCCTGATAATAAATTCGATACAATAATTTGCTTTTATGTTTTAAACGTTTTATTTAAGGAAGAACAAACTAATGTTTTGATGGAAGTATCACACTTGTTGAAACCAGGAGGCAAAGCTTATTATGCTGTAAGAAGGGATATCAAAAAAGAAGGTTTTAGAGAACATTATGTCCACAAAAAACCTACCTATCAGTGTATTGCCAAACTTCCCTTTACTTCGGTTTTTTTAGATGAAAATCGGGAGTTGTATGAGTATGTTCATTATAATCATCAGCGAAATTCATCTAATTATTGTATATTCTGTAATCCCCATAAGAATCTCAATCTATTAACTGAATCAGCAACTGCTTACGCTATTTTTGATGGCTATCCTATAAGTAAAGGACATGTTTTGATTATTCCCAAACGTCATGTTAGCAATTATTTTGAACTACCACTTAAAGAGCAATCTGCTTGCTGGTTTATGGTGAACAAAGTACAAGAAATTCTCAAAGCAGAATTTGAACCTGATGGTTTTAATATAGGAATGAATATCAATCGAGCCGCCGGTCAAAATATTATGCATGCCAGTATTCATATCATCCCTCGTTACAAAGGTGATGCTTTTGGCGCAAAAAGTGGAATCAGGAACGTTATTCCTAAAAAGCAATAGTTTTTCTTTACTGACAGCTTTTGGTAGAAAAACTGGACTTATGACAAATACATAAATCTGAAAAACCAGTTTTTTTGGTCTTGTTAAAAATATTACACAATATTTCAGTTAACCCTGATTATCTGGATCTATTCCTAGCGCTCTTAATTGTTCTGTCAATTGTTGCACCCGTTGTTCTGCAACTTCAGCGCGTTGTGCTTCTTGTTGGGCGCGTAGTGTCTCTTGTTGGGCGCGTTGTGCTTCTTCTTGGGCGCGTAGTGTCTCTTGTTGGGCGCGTAGTGTCTCTTGTTGGGCGCGTAGTGTCTCTTGTTGAGCGCGTAATGTCTCTTGTTTTATTTGTTCTGCGGGCGTGAGATAGCGTTGTCCTTGCTCATCATACCAATACATCCATTCCCGCGTTACACCGCAATAATTTCCCCTTTCGCAACCAATTCCTAAGCCAATTTCTGGTAGCCAAAGGGGGTTTCCCTCTTGCAATTCATACTTACCATTAACTAACTTATGAACTTCCAAATGCGGTTTGCGGCGGCGACGAGAGGAATAAATCACGTAATAAAGTACACCCAAAGCCTCATATTCAGCCAATTTAGTAGTGTATTCCTTGCGATAATTTTGGGAAACTACTTCTAGTACGAAAATCGGTACAACATTTTCATCCCACAGCACATAACTGGGACGCAGTTCCTCATCATAAAACCGCTCTACCCCTAAGCTCAAAAAGCCATCTGGAACAATGGCTGGTTTATCTGGGTGATAATAAATACCCATATCTATGGCAAAGAGCCAGTCCATACGTTCTGCCCAAAGTATCAGCAGGATCGCCTTCAGCAAGCCTGGTATTAATTCTTGCAGTTCATTATCCACAGGCATTTCATCAGAGTCTGGTAATTCCTCGGCTGAGGGCAAGTACCTTGGCAAGTTGTACTCTAACATGGCTGGTTTCCCCAAAACTCAAAGGATATTTGGCTCATCAGAATTATAGCGATTTATCTGCTAGCGATGTCATTAGTGCTTTGCTTTATCACATTGACTTTCGCTGATTTCGATACAGCATAACGCGCCACATCAGAAGCAGAAGTAAAATTATAATTTCTACTTCTAAAAGTATTTTCTTCGGGTCTAACAAATTTACTTCGGCATTTGGCTCAAAATTATCAGAAATTGACAACCCGTGCCAAATTCCTAATCCAAAAAACAAATAGCTGCCGTAATGCAGCACACGCCATACTTTCTGCTTCAGATATTTCATGCACAGCGATGAAATCAGAATAACTAACAAGACATATAAAGCTATTACACCGACTGCGATAATAGTGATTTTTTTCTCTGCCAGAAATGGCACAAAGATAGATGCGACGCTCACACCAGTTGTTGATTGGGCAAAAACTAAGGGAATTGGATGAATCAGAATAAGAACAACTCCCAAGATTGAGATCAGACGGTGATATGTGAATGTCTGCCGCCGCGCCAGCTGAAACTTCTGATTTTTATGTGAAGTGAGAAGATTGCCGAAAACTGCCGTGAGCGTCAACATTGCCGTACCCAGTAATGCGATCGCACTTGAAAGCCAGATTAACTGAAGATGTGACATCGCACGAATCTTTTAACATCTGTGGCTAATGCTTGTTCAACATTAGCTGCCCCACCAATAACTTGCAACTACGCCCTAACTGACCAAATAAAGCAAGCTAACTAGGGTCATCTCATTTCTTGGATCTCCCTAAAGTTGCAGCCCAGTCAAGAATACAGAGGTTTCTACCTCATTAAGGAAGTTACTTCAGCCGATAAAATTTTGGTAACTCTTAACTATTAATAAATATAATAGGTGCTTAGTGCTATTCATGCTCTATATTTAGCGACAGGGTGGTACAAACAGCCACTCATGTTCAAATACTTAGGAGGCAGTACCCACCGGAAGCAAATCATGCTTTGATACTACCACCAGATAGTGTAAGTTAAGGTTAAGTCGATATTCAAACGAATAATTTTTGCTGAATTGCGACAGATAAAGACTAAACTAAAAAGTCTTGTGCAGCAAAGCCTGTAGCTTTAAATGAAATAATCATGTCTAAGGTTCTTGTCTCCGATTCTATTGACCAAGCTGGAATTGATATTCTTTCGCAAGTTGCGACCGTTGATATCAAACTAGGTCTAAAACCAGCAGAACTGATCGAAATTATTGGTGAGTATGACGCGCTGATGATTCGCTCTGGTACGCGCGTCACTCAAGAAATTATTGAAGCCGGCACCCAGCTAAAAATCATCGGTCGTGCTGGTGTGGGTGTGGATAATGTGGATGTTCCCGCAGCCACACGCCGGGGAATTGTGGTAGTCAATTCTCCAGAGGGAAATACAATTGCCGCCGCAGAACACGCCCTAGCGATGATTTTGGCTTTATCTCGCCACATCCCCGATGCTAACGCTTCGGTGAAACGCGGTGCGTGGGATCGCAATAGCTTTGTCGGCGCGGAAGTCTACAAAAAAACTCTCGGCGTTGTCGGTTTGGGTAAAATTGGCTCCCATGTTGCCTCTGTAGCGAGAACAATGGGGATGAAACTCCTAGCTTATGACCCTTTTATTTCTACAGACCGAGCCGAACAACTTGGCTGTCAGTTAGTTGAGCTAGATTTACTCTTCCAGCAAGCAGACTATATTACCCTACACATCCCCAAAACCCCAGAAACTACCCACTTAATCAATGCCACAACTCTGGCAAAGATGAAACCCACAGCCCGGATTATCAACTGCGCTCGTGGTGGGATCATTGATGAAGTGGCTTTAGCAGCAGCTCTGAAAGCGGGTACAATCGGGGGTGCAGCCTTAGATGTGTTCGAGTCTGAACCACTGGGTGAATCGGAATTGCGATCGCTAGGCAAAGAAGTCATCCTCACTCCCCACTTGGGAGCCTCTACCGCCGAAGCTCAAGTGAATGTGGCCATTGATGTTGCTGAACAAATTCGGGACGTACTTTTAGGACTACCGGCCCGTTCAGCCGTCAACATTCCCGGACTCGGCCCCGATGTGTTGGAAGAACTCAAACCCTATATGCAACTAGCAGAAACTCTCGGTAATCTGGTGGGACAGCTAGCTGGCGGACGGGTGGAAGTACTGAATATTCGACTGCAAGGGGAACTCGCAACCAACAAAAGTCAGCCTTTGATCGTTGCGGCCTTGAAAGGACTACTTTATCAAGCTTTGCGGGAACGAGTAAATTACGTAAATGCCAGCATCGAAGCCAAAGAACGGGGAATCCGGGTAATTGAAACCCGCGATGCTTCCATTCGAGACTATGCCGGCACATTGCATCTCGAAGCCACCGGTACTTTAGGTACTCATTCGGTAACAGGTGCTTTGTTGGGTGAGCGGGAAATCCACCTCACCGACGTTGATGGTTTCCCGATTAACGTCCCACCCAGCAAATATATGTTGTTTACCCTACACCGGGATATGCCAGGGATTATCGGCAAACTTGGTTCTCTACTCGGCAGTTTTAATGTGAATATTGCCAGTATGCAAGTAGGTCGTAAAATCGTCCGTGGTGATGCGGTAATGGCTCTGAGTATAGATGACCCTTTACCAGAGGGCATTTTGGATGAAATTATCAAAGTCCCTGGGATTCGGGACGCGTATACAGTAACACTATAAAGGCAAAAGTAAAAAGGCAAAAGTAAAAAGAAATACTTTTTCTTTTGCCTTTTACCTTTTTACTTTTTACTTTTTTATGGCAAACACCTGGTGGGAACTACAAATTTTATGTGAGCCAGACCTAGAAGAATCGATCTTTTGGCGACTGGAAGATTTTGGCTGTCGTGGTACAGCTAGTGAAAACAAAGGAAATTCATCTTTAATCAGAGCTTATTTGCCGACAATTGAAATACAGCTACTAGATTTGGCAGCGCTGTCGCTGTGGCTGCGTCAAGATGCCCTCTGTATAGGTGTTTCATCTCCCTCCCTGCAATGGCAGTTAATTGATGAGGAAGATTGGGCGACTAGCTGGAAACAATATTGGCATCCGCAAGAAATAGGCGATCGCTTCCTAATTAACCCCGCGTGGCTACCATTACCAGAAAAAACAGAACGGTTAGTGATTCGTCTTGATCCTGGTGTAGCATTTGGCACGGGCAACCATGCCACCACTCAGCTATGTTTGGAATCCCTGGAAATGCGGCTAAGTGGAGTTCCTCAGTCTTTTGTCGGTAGTAGTGGCAAACATGAGCATCTGATAATTGCCGATATTGGCTGTGGTTCTGGTATCCTTTCTATTGGGGCGCTGCTACTGGGAGCCGAGAAAGTCTATGCAGTGGATACTGACCCTTTGGCGATTCAATCAACCATTAGTAATGCTGCCCTAAACGACATTAGCCCAGAACGTTTACTATCTGCACGGGGAAGTGTAGACGTTTTGACGAAACTAGTTGAGAATCCAGTAGATGGTATCGTCTGCAATATTTTGGCGAATGTAATTATTGAATTGGTTCCAGAAATGAGTGCGATCGCTAAACCTGAAACTTGGGCAATCTTCAGTGGTATTTTACTAGAACAATCTAAAGCTGTTGCTGACGCTTTAGAAGAAAATGGTTGGGTCGTCGCTACCCTGTGGAAACGCAAAGAATGGTGTTGCTTGAATGTGCGGCGTTCTTAACCCAGTGGATACTAGTAGTATATCAAGTGTAAATTGATGTGTAATTAAGTTCGTAGTAAGGACTTTAGTCCTTATTTTCTAAGGATTAAAGTCCTGACTATAGGACTAGTATTTGATTTTTGAAATGCACGTAGTGGACTGTCTACGCAAAATAGTGCATTAGACGTAGGTTGGGTGGAGCGGAGCGCAACCCAACATATAAGCTAAAACACATCTAATTTGCATATTAAAATTTTCTCAATATCTTGTGGGGTGGGCATCTTGCCCGCCCTGATTATGCAACTTGAATGCCGATTAGCTTATCAGGATGTTGGCTTTGGCAAAGCCTCCAACGCCACTTGCTACAACGCGGGAAACCCGCGCAACGCAGTGGCTCCCCAACAAAGCAATTTTTTTGCAATCATTAAAGCCTAGACAGTCCATTACAAGACTACTGAGATTTTTTCAGAAATCAAATATGATTCCTATATAAACCCTTCATTACTGCCTAACTAGACAAAGTAGATGAGGGGTTTTAACAGTATTAGACTTAAGTATAAATAATCAAGCAATCTTTAAGTGACATAATATATGAATTACCCACTATTGACTTTTGAAACTAGCGATGAAAAAACGGCTACAAATCCACAAAAAAGCTGACTCATCCGCAGCAGAAGCGATCGCACAAATTGAGAGCTAATATCATGTCCGGTTAATTAGTTATGCTAACCACAGTCAATACACCCCACCCCCAGCCCCTAAGAGCTTGCGGGGAGGAGAGACAAAGCATAGCTTTGGCGGGGGTGGGGTTCTTCGGGTTTAATAAGCAATCAAACGGACATCATATAATTTAATTATAGTGCTGATGGTGCGATCGCCTCCCGATACTTTGTGTCTAAAATAGCACATTCACCACTGCCCGGAATTATCCTCTTGTTGCAAACCTATCAACTGTCGCCGCTTCCAAGCATAGTGAAGAATATTAATTCCTAATTCTTGAGCTGTACGAATAGTCAATCTGGGTAAATTCAAATCTCTATCCAGTCCCCAAGCAGTTGCTAAATCTCCAATTGCTAAAATAACTCCTCCACCAATTAACACTTTAATCTGCTGTTGATTAACCATTGGCAAGGCAGCAAATAAGAAAGGTTTTGTCCTTAAAGGATGACTTCGTTGCAATTCTTCTAAAGGTCTTAAAGGACTCTCTAACTGTTGTGCCAATGCTTGAGTGCTCTCAATTAAAGCATTAGCATTTGTTGGCGCATCAACTAGAAGCACACCACCTAAATTTAAGTAATTTTTTAGGGATTCAAATTCGAGACTATTTAAAGAAATTGCTTGTCCACCTGTTAGATAAAGTATGTCATAGTCTTGGATATTTTCTCCTAAAGAAACCTGACCTGGTTCGTCAGCCCCTCGCAAACTGGGATATAGGGGTTCCACTGCTTGTAACAAATAGGAAAGGCTGAAAAAATTCCGCGCACATTCAGGATCGCTATGATTGGCCTGCGCCATACATACAAGTGCTTGAGGACGCATTTGTGCTTGACGGCGATAACGCAAATCAATATTGTTATATCCAGGAAAGAAAGCATCCGCAGGTTGGGTAATTTCAGTATGTCCCGGTTGCAGAAGTATCCGGCATATTTCTATTTCTGAACTACCTGGTGTAGAGTTTATTTGGTCAATTCGATAAGTTTCTTGAACAATATCTCTTTGCTGTCCGCGCCGCAATTCATCAGGGTCTACATAGCTAACTACTAAGTAGATGATCAGAGGTTCAGAACTTGCTACTTCTAGATCAATGGGAAAATCATAAGCAGTCGGTATAACAATTAGATTACCTGCTAAATCAATTGCAATACCTGGTTGAATTTGTACCCAACGTCCATCTCGATATCTAGCTTCAACTTGGCTTGGCGCAGTCACATCTCTAACGCCTAAACCGCAGACTATCCCTGGTTGGTTTAAACTTTGATATTGAGTATTTTGCCGATTACGGTGGTAATCATGGGCTGTGCGCCAGCGTTCCGCATTAATTAGTAACCCGTCTGCGGCTTGTAGGCGTTCAAGAGATTTGATTGGTGGGGGTGGGAAAGGATGGGACATAGGAATTTTTGATTTGGAATTTTAGATTTTGGATTAGATGTAGGGTGTGTTATGCCAAAGGCTAACGCACCTTTAATTATTGATGGTGCGTTACGCTAAAGCGATAACACACCCTACAATTTAATTTTACTTAATTACGAATTATTTAATTAGTGGGATTCTCGATAGATAATTCATAAGTGCAAAAAGCAGGTTTTTCTTGTTCGATGATTCTTTGGATAAGTTGTTCGTTGATGATGCCACTAGAAATGTTTGAACGCAAACGCACGATAAAATGATATGGTTGTCCACCTGCTAAAACGGCATTTCCAATTTGTGCGTCTCCGATAATGAAACTTGGGCCAAAAGGCTCTGTGATACTAATATGTTTATCAGCTTCATTAGTTAAATCCTCATCTAGCGGTAAACCAGTATAAAGATGTAAGTAGAGACGCAATCCTTTACGAGTTCCCCGCCAGCGATAAAGTTCTACGGCTCGACGAATTAAACGCCGTTGTTGCTGGAGATCCCAAACGGAATCTACTTGCCAAGCAACCCAATGAGCCATAAAGGGTAGTAGTGCTTGGGGTGCTGTCAAGGGATCGAGGTTTGCCCACATGACGTTATAACTATCAACTATTGGTTGAAATGCTTGCTCAAATATCTTCATGAAGCGACCAATAAAGTCTACTTCCCGATATAAAATTGGCAAGAATTGCATATAGGCAGTGTAGGGACGGATATATAAATCGAAATACTCGCTTCTGTGGATTTGCTCGTTGTCTGTGCCTGTGTCTATATGTAGAGTAACTAAGCTACGAAAATTGAGCGTTAATCTATCTTTCTTTTCAGGGGAAATTTCTTCTTGGTCTTCAAAAAATGTGTCGGGAATTGAGAAGTAGAGAACAGCATCCATTTGTCCGCGAGGCGGTATCTCACTGCCTTCTGTGCCAATCTGACACCACTGGGGCGGGAAGTTTCCTTCAACGCTTAAGCTTACCCGCAAAGGATGTTGTTCTAAGTTTTGCACTTGCACAATCATCTCGCTTGGGTGTCCAGGATGCAAGAGTAAAGTACGTCCTGCTACATCCATACCCGCGTTTGCAAATGCTAAACCTGCCACAGGTAAAGCTTCGGGAATTTGCATTGGCGTTAATTGAATGCTTACAGCCGGACTAGAGCGACTTTGAACCATAGGATTGAGGATTGGGGATTGGGGACTGGGGGGAGAATAACTAAGGGATTTCCAAGAAATAAATTATCCAAATAAACGAACCACGGAGACGCAGAGAACACAGAGAGAGGATAAATAGAGAGGGTTTTGTGTCGGTTTTGGGATATTTTTTATTTGGAAGTCCCTAATGACTAATCAGCGATTAATGATCTGGATGTCGTGACTTGAACGCAGATTTGTATCAGCCCAAGAACATATTAAACCTTCCGATCCTGGGTCAATCAATTGTTCTGGTGATGGTTGTCGTCGCCAATTTTCTCCTTGCTTGCGGATGGGAAATAGCAGGACGGGGCCTAAATGACGCACGCCTGGGGTTTGTTGCAGTAAGGCTACAATATCGGATGTATAAACGGGTCGCCCAAATGGCCAACCTTTGCCCTCGATTCCTCCAGTTAAGGGATTCAAGTATTTATACAGTAATACCCTTAAATTCCGGCGGATTTCTTCTCTGGCAAAAGGGTTGTTGTATGCTGGCTCTAAAGCAACTTCTGTCTGCACAGATACACCGACATAATTCGGTTCTTGTAAGTCTACTTGTACTCCTAATAAGCGTCTTTCATCTAAATAACTCAATATTTGCTCTTGCAGTGCATTACTGAGGGCAAATTGTTCTGGTGCCATGCCATCGCCTTGAGCGATGGCATCTGTGTTTGCGAAGGGTACTACCACTAAACTAACTATACCAGCTTGTCTACGAGAATTTGCTGGTAAACATCGGACGCGAGCGATCGCACCAGCACCAGCCTGTTGAGCTAAAACTTCAAAATCTTCAGCAGTGACGGCGCGATCGCGCGTGCGGAGGATGCGGGGAGCCTTCATCACAGCCTGTTCCAGCGATTCGGCATCGGCACCATTGATTGCTGATACCCGATTGATCACACTCGCAATGTATGGATATGCAGACTTCAAAAACTGGATTGCCCCAGTTTGAACATTCCCTTGTCTACCACCGCCTGTACGATAAGCAACCATTTTTATCTCGGAACCACGGGGAGGAATTGCCCCATACTGGTGTTCAGACTGGTTATTTTCTAGGGTATTAAATTGTACAGATGTGTCATCTAATGATGGTTGCTGAATTCGCGATCGCATTTGGGTATGCTGTTTAAGTTGGCTAGGTTCCCGAATCAGCGGCCCAAATTGGATCGTACCAGTGATGGAATCGATGGTGTAATGAAAGTTATGCGGCCCAGAATCAGCAAAATCTCTCACCTCAATCCACTTTTGAGGCAATCCACCACTGGGAGTAACTAAAATATACTCATTTTCTCGGCGTTCTAAAATTGGGGAAGTTTGTAATTGGAAACTCTGACCGGGTGTACCATCACTAATTCCCAATCGCTCATCTTGAATCAGGGTACTATGACTAGCCCTAACAGTACCGCCAATTGAACGCACTGCTAAACCAATAATTCGTGGCGGACGATTGTAACCAGATTCATTGGCTTGTGTAGAAATAAAACTACAGCGCAACCAGCGACCCCGGTATGAGGTAAAGTTAGCCACAGGCCAAACTTGAGGCAGATGCAAACGTACCTCTGCACCTTGAGATGGGTTTCCACCCTGTTGGGCGATTTCATAAAAACTGAAGCCACGAGTCTTATCATCTGACTCTTGTAATAAAACTCGTTGCCAATTTTCTCCATCCCAGGCTTCCCACTTCCGCGGCGGTTGATTGGGGTTAATCCCAGCAGGGGTAGCCGTAGCCCCTTGGAAAATAATTTCTAAAACATTACCATCTAAAGGATCATCAGAATTAATTGCTAAATAAAAGCAGTTACCGGGCTGGGGTTCCTCTTCAAATATCGGTTGTTCATTACCTGTCCAGTAACCGTTAGATTGACGAGTCCATGAAGTTGTGACTCTTTCGCGCAGAGATTGGGGAATATCTTCGGTAGTTTGGGCAGTTAATAAGTGTTGGATGCGGGGTTTGCCGATAATTAGCGGAGAATCTGTACTAAAGGTAATCGCTTCTGTAGTTTCAGTGCGGATAGTTGAGGCTTCTAATCCGGCTGGAATCGTATAGGCTTCAGGTAGTGCGGCGCTTAAATAAAAAGTTAATTCCGTCCGGGCTGGGGCGGGAGGCTGGAGACGAATACCCAGTAATTCTAGGAAAGCGACATAATTTTTTCGAGGTACTTGGTTAAATCTGAGCAACATCTGGTCAGTTAACCAAGCAAATAACTCAATTAGCGTAATTCCTGGGTCGCTGAGGTTGTGGTCTGTCCATTCTGGACAGTAGCGAGGAATACGCATAATACATTCTTCCACTAAATCATCGAAGGCGCGATCGTCTAAGTTGGAAGAAGGTAATTTCGGTAAAAAATCAAAGTTCACGATTCCTCCCCAGCTGAAACCAAATAATAAGGATAAACAAAACTATAAATATTGGGACTATCTTTGAGTCGATAATTGATGATGATGTCTACTCTGCCACGCACAGGGTCAGCATCAGTAATAATTTCATCGATTGTAATGCGTGGTTCCCAAACTTCTAAAGCTTCCAAGACATAAAGACGGATTCGCAGTAGGGTATCGCTATTCAAAGGTGCAAACGCCAGTTCCGACAAGCGTGAACCAAAGGTAGGTCGATAAACCCGCTCACCTACTCCTGTGCGGAGGATAATCCAAATAGATTCTTTAACTTTTTGATCTTCATGGCTAAGTTGTATCCCACCTTGCACACTTAAATGCAGTGGATAAGCCCAACCTTTTCCCAAATAGGCTCGTTCACGACCATAAACCATATCTGGCACTTAGACAGTTTTTACATGGATATCTTCAAAGATATCGGCACAGAGGGTTTAAGCCTATTCGCCAAAGGTCGAGGTTGAAAAGGCGGGGGGCGGGGTGCAGGGGGAGAGAAAAAATACCTAGCCTCACTCTCCTTTATAAGGCAATACGGTTCACTTAAGGCTAAAACTTTTTGTCAAAGTCAATTTTTTTAACGAACCGCCAAGGACGCCAAGGACGCAAAGAGAAGAAAGAAAGAAATGCTTAACTGAAGTGTATTGCTTTATAAGGAGAGGGATTGAGGGTGAGGTAAGCCAGGGACATAAATTGTATGTTATTTAATTCTTATTCATAAGGCTTAGTGAATGAGTCTTTGATACTCGCGGACAAGTATTTGCTCTGCCTCCCGCCTCTCCAATCAGCCGCCAATCAAAACGGTAAAATCACCTTTGATAATTTTATTCGGTGGTCCCAATGCTTCTAAAATGGTGTCGCCCATCCGAGAAGCAGGTAGGTTGTTAATCAGCACAGTCTGACTACCGTCAATCACAACCCCAGGGCCGTGGGGAGGTATGGGTAAAGGTGTGGCGCAATTATGAATATCAGCACCGAGAGCAGCAGCAGCGATCGCACTACCCATAGTAGCTGCTGATGTGGCCTTTGTAGTTTGTTCGGCGGCTAAGGCAGCAGGTGCCCCTGGTGTACCCGCCGCCGCTAGGGTAGCAGCCTCAGCTGCTTGGATAGCTATATCAGAAACTTGTTTGGCTGACTGCAAAGCTGGTACTGCGGCTGCAAGCACACCTCGCCACGCAGGTAAAGACCCAATCAACACATTGGGACTACCCGGGCCTCCTGTTAAAACTGGGGGTAAGGGATGCGCTACATTGTCGGTAATTCTTGCTGCTGCTTTACCCATGACAACCTCCGATAGTGTTTTTAATTACCAAACTTGAAAAAAGCCTAATTAAGGCGAATCATTGCACCTTTAACTGTAATCACGCCGTTGGCTGTAATATCTATATTGCCGGCAGCATCTAATGACATATTACCTGTTGATTTGACTGAAACAGATTGACCCATATCGTCCATTTTGATTTTATGACCGCCTGTGGTTTCAATTTCTATACAGCGATCGCTATCATTAAGATATATTTTGTGGCCGCCTGTAGTTTCTACGCGAATACCTGTTTTACTACTTCCTTTATCCTCTTCGACAAACTGGAGAGTATGACCAACACGAGTCTTAATGGTGCGTAATCTGACACCACTTGTAACTGAGTCCTCCACGCTTTCCGGTGGTGCATCTTTACCGTTCCATACCCCGCCAATGATGTAGGGACGGTGGATATCGCCATGCTCAAAACCTACCAAAACTTCATCGTTTACCTCTGGTAAACAGTCAAAACCTCTGTTTGACCCTGCTCCCAAAGCGACAACTCTCGCCCAATCACTTTCATGATCTTCTGTCATTGTGGGAAACTTGACCTTCACTCTGCCCATTTTCTCAGGGTCTTTGTTATTAGTCACAATTCCCACTAATAAAGTCTCAGATGGCTGTAGGCGCTTTTCTGGAGATAGAGTTGTGAATAAGTTACCAGAACGTAGTCCCCGGACGCTGAAATCAGTTTCATAAACACGCCCACTGAAGAAATGGCGTGTTTCTGTAACATAATACTTACCATTATAGCGATCGCCCATACCCTTAAGAGTCACAACTTTTCCTGGACGAATCTCAGGATTCCCTACTGCTTTGGCATCTGCATAAACAAATTCTCCTCCCAATTCATCGCACAAAGCCTGAGCCATCGCCTTTGCTTGATTTTCACTGGCAACAGGTTTATCTACAACAATCATTTTGGGAGACTTAAGATTAGAAAATGCAGTACTGCTACTACTTCCTAGTCGATTACCTGTCTCGGTTACTTGCTTCTCTTGATTAGCTGTTTGGCTAATCAATCTTTTCTGGGTATAGTCCCAAGCACGTACTTCTACAGAACTCACCTGTTCAGCACTGGTGACACGGCTACTAAATTTACTAATATCATCTAGCCATTCTAATGCTAGAGATTTCTGAATTTTGGGTTTGCAAAAATTGATTTTATCCTCTGTAATAAATAGTTCAAAACCATTACGGGCTGCCCTTTCCCGCAAAAACTCCATATTAGTTTGGTTTTCTTGGAAGACATACTTATTAACTTCGCCTGTTGAGTCGATATCACCAGTTCGTATGCCTACTTCTTGAACTATTTTTTTAACTATATCGCTATCAGTTTCATTCAAAAAAGAGCGATTATAACGACCTCTGTGAAGACGATGGGAAATATCATAACCGCGAACAATGATATCAGCTTCCGATTTTTCATTAAAGTGAACTTCCATCGCTGTAATTTCGCCTTCAATCAGGAAATCTCCTACCTCATCTTGAAAATTATTATCTAGAGTAGTACTGGAAGTAAAACCCAACTTAACTTTTTTACCAATCTTAAACAACGGCTCATGTCGCCAAGGCTGGTTTTCTGATCGAGCAGATGTGGGAATATAGCTATTATGTATTACTAGCGTAAACATTGCTGGCAAATGAAGGCTTTCTTCGATTGTGATTTGCAACAAATCTTTGATTAATTCAGGAGAAGCCGGTTTTCCTTCTATCTGGATTTTAGGTTCGCTTAAATAAAGGCTTTTTTTAGTCATAAGTTACTAATCTAGGAATTTAAATTAAAGTTTGTAGTCAGGACTTTAGTCCTAATAATCCTTCCTTGCAGGGATGAATAGCTCACTAAAAATTTAAGTTTTTTTTACAGCCTTTTATCTTCCTGACGAGCATCGCCTGTAGATGCAGATTCACTTCCTCCAGGAAGGTTATTTTTATCTACTTCTTGCAAGGCTATATCTACCAGTGCCCTGACTGGTGTACCATCACTCATAAACATATTTAAAGTATAAGTTAAACTCGTAATTACACAAAAAAAATACTCACTTCCCCATGTAAATATATAAACTGGTGGACGTTTATCAGTTGTTGTATTGATAGTTTCTACACCTTTTTTAATGTTGTCTATATACTTTTTTATCACCGATTCTTTAGTTTCATAAGTATCATATAGTAACTGTTTAAGTGTAAACTTGTAAGGCTCAACACCAGAAAAATTGACCTTAGGAAGTAGAGTCGTTCCTCTATTACCTTCCTGACTTTTCCAATTAACAGTTCGAGCGAAACTAATATCTGTAGGATTAAACATTAATTCAATATCTGGCGCTTCACCGTTATAAGCTACAAGTTTGGCTTTTTCAAGTTGTGGTTGACGCTTTTCGATAACAATAATTGCTGGAGTTGCCATTTGAGTATTTCTCCTAAAAATTAATTATTTAATGGAAGTTTACCAAGGTAATCGACCTGAGTGACCGCCATGACGTTCTCGCTCAATTTCTATCCGTTGTCGTAATCTATGATAAATTTCACGAGCTAGAGCTTCCAGGTCAGCCGGATCATCTTTGTCATTTCCTTGAGAAGATAAAGAAGTATTTTCTATTGTCTCAGTTATCGGTTGTATTGCTCTAGATATATCCGGTGGGGTAACTTCTCCTCCATCAGCAAAGCCTCTAAATGAAGGAAGGTGTTTAGCAAAAAATTGTGGCGATTCGGAAGCGTGATAAAACTCAGAATTTTGGCTGTTAGATTCCCCACCACTAAAGTTAAAGTTAGTGAATTCATCATTATTTCCATTTAGTAAATCTTCCACACTTGACCATTGGGAAGGTGTATTTGACCATTGTGAAGATGTATTAGTGGTGGGATTTGCTTTTCGGAAAATCATCGGAGGCGATGAGTATTGAGGTGAGGGTTCATCCACACCAATCGTTTCATTTTGAAGAGGATTAAGCTGTGGAGAATTGAGTATCGAAAGCTTTTGTCTACTAATATTCAACCCCAAGGAAGAAGGAATTAAAGAATTAGATATAGATATCTGAGGTGAGCCAGTCTCAGCGCTTTTTAGCTGCAATGAAGTGTCTGGAAAAGAATCGACTTTAGTCGGAGTTTCTGGAGAAGTTGTTTCTTCTGGTTCTGTGGGATTGGGTGTCTGTAAACTTGGAAGGATAATATCCTGGGGTATACCACCAGTGTTGATGTGATGTAATAGAGGTAAATGCTTCTGTGCATCCCTAGTATTAATCACAAACTCTCCAGGCGTAAGCATTGCTGGTACTGTATCCGAGGGTGCTATCTGCTGGCTATTTTCAACGCGGGAGTCTGTTACTTGACCACCAGTAGCATAACCTTTAAGTGCTGGCAAATTTTCTGCGATCGCATTTTGCTCAACTTCAGGCGGTGTGCTTACCTCATTTTGTGGGGAAGTTGGATTTTCTGAAGTATCAACAAAGGTTGACATTTCAGGATTTGTTAGCGCGGTGGAAAATTCTGATGCTACTGTTGGTTCATTGTCAATAATTTTCCTGAAAATACTTGCAGTTTCACCAATCTCAGGTGATGGGCTGGGAAGTGGGGCTTCATTAATCTCAGGCGATGTGGTAGGAAGTGGTTCTTCAATAATCTCAGATGATGTGGCTCTAACTACTGGTAATTCATCAATCTCAGGTGATATCGCTCTAACTATTGGTAATTCATCAATCTCAGGTGATGTGGTGGGAAGTGGTTCTTCAATAATCTCAGATGATGTGGCTCTAACTACTGGTAATTCATCAATCTCAGATGATGTGGCTCTAACTATTGGTAATTCATCAATCTCAGATGATGTGGTAGGAAGTGGTTCTTCAATAATCTCAGATGATATCGCTCTAACTATTGGTAATTCATCAATCTCAGGTGATATCGCCCTAACTATTGGTAATTCATCAATCTCAGGTGATGTAGTGGGAACTGGCGCTTCAACAATCTCAGATGATGTGGCTCTAACTACTGGTAATTCATCAATCTCAGGTGACGTGGCTCTAATTATTGGTAATTCATCAATCTCAGGCGATGTGCTGGGAAGTGGTTCTTCAATAATCTCAGGTGACGTGGCTCTAACTACTGGTAATTCATCAATCTCAGGTGATGTCGTGGGAAGTGGTTCTTCAATAATCTCAGGTGACGTGGCTCTAACTACTGGTAATTCATCAATCTCAGGTGATGTCGTGGGAAGTGGTTCTTCAATAATCTCAGATGATGTGGCTCTAACTACTGGTAATTCATCAATCTCAGGTGATATCGCTCTAACTACTGGTAATTCATCAATCTCAGGCGATGTCGTGGGAAATGGTAATTCATCAATTTCAGGTGATATCGCTCTAACTATTGGTAATTCATCAATCTCAGGTGATGTGGTAGGAACTGGCGCTTCATCAATCTCAGATGATGTGGCGGTAACATCAACTGAGGTAGGTGTTAACTGAACAGGCGCAATGGCTGGAGGCTCACTCGTGACACTGGAGGCAATTTCTTGTTGTATTGTAATAGCGCTTTTTGCAACTGAAGACTCAGAATTACGTACAGTAACGTCCGCCTCTACGGTATTTTCATCATCTGCTAAAGGATGGAATATTGTAGGTGCTTCATCAACATCGGGTAAGGTAAATACTGAGGGAAAACCTGCATTTTCTAGAGAATTATCAGCGACAGCATTATCTGTGACGAAATTATTTGTGGTGCTTTCTAATATTAAGTTTGCATCAACATTTTTAATTGCCTCAAAACTACTATTTGTCTGTGATAACTTTTCTGTCGGCGATGGAGAGTTAAAGCTTGGCGATGCCTCTTTAGCTTGGATGAAATTTGTTGGCGAAGCAGTAGTTTGATTATCAACTATGGAAGGAGCAAGAGAAGTTTCGATATTCTGTTTTGATGGTGTTGGGCTGACTGGGATATCTGATATATTAAATGATTCTAATATTTCAGCAACTAATTGTTGTTCATTATTGGGAATAATTGACTGGGTAAATATTTCCTCATTATTAGGCTCAGTAAATTCTACAAGTGAGGTTTCTGGCAATTCACTTGTGTTTTCATCTAATTTATTTTCTTCTTTTAATTGCGAAATACTTTCTCTTCCAGACGACTCTACACTAGGCAAACTAGATGGTAATTCAGGTTCTGCTAGTTCATCGTTAGCAATATTCCTGAACAAAGTCGATTCATCTTCAACAATAGGCAACGTTGATGTTGTCATCCTAGGTGTTCTAATACTAATAGAATCATCAGTAATTAGAGGATTATCTGAAGCAATATCAAGTTGTAAATCGGGATTTTCTAAACTAGCTTCAACAGACATAGGCTCATCTGATGCTAATAAGCTATCTCCATTTAAATTAATATTAACATTGCTTTCATCAACAAATTTATCAACATTCTTAACTGCTGATGATTTGACTGCTTTTTTAGTCTTAGATTTCGGCTTTGACTTTTTTTCTGTTGGCTGTTGAGATTTATTTGTTTTTTTTGATTTAGATTTACCTTTAATATTTAGTTCTGATGATGTATCGTTACTCCTATTGTTCTCAATGGGAGTTGGCATTATCTCTGGAGTACTGTCTTTTACTGATTTATTAATATTACTATTTTCTCCTGGAACTTCAAAAGAATCAAACTCAAATAATGGAAACTCACTGTTTATATTTATATCCTGAGTATCCCAACCTATTAAGGGTTGAATTGATGCTTCATATTTACGAGACAAGAAAAATTTTGAGGATGTGGCTAATGGTATTTTATTTGGGATAAAAGGTGAATTCAGAAATTTAGATTCTTTTCTCAATACCATATTGTGAGAATTAGATAAAGATGATCTAATTCCCAAGGGATGAATATTGTTTCCTAATAAAGGTTGAATAATTTGCATAATTATAGTTGAATAATCACCAATTAGCTAGAAACAAAATACCCTGTTTTTTGATTTCGTTGTACAGAAATGCCTCCTCCTGTAGCTCTTGCAACTTGTAAACCTTCATAAGCTAAAGTTAATTCTTCAATGGCAACGGCCTTTCCATCTGCTTGGAGTGCAGGTGTTTTCCAGGTTATAGGAATAGCACCAATCAAAGTCCAACTCATCATGGTTTCGCCAGCTTGATTGAAAATCAAAATATTTACATTGCGTCGAGATGTTTTCTTTTGTTCATCAAAAACTGCATTGATCCAGTTCCAAAAACCAGGATGATCGGTAACTCCACGTTTAAGAGTTACGTCTGCAAATTCTGTATGGCCTAAATAAATTCTTTGCTGATCGTTGACACCACCTTCCTGAAAAACATTTTTCTTAATTTGAACACTTAATCCTGAACATTCCGCGAAAGATGCAGC
Organism: Nostoc sp.; assembly: GCF_036917815.1. Lineage (GTDB taxonomy): Bacteria > Cyanobacteriota > Cyanobacteriia > Cyanobacteriales > Nostocaceae > Nostoc. Next base: position 60,210 of record NZ_JBALEK010000065.1, read on the forward strand.
AATAGAACTGTCTATCTCTACGTAGAAACGATTAGTAGTGACATAATTTAATTCGTGAGTAATGTTGCCATTTTCACTCATTACAACCACCTCTGAGAACTATAATTACCTGTCCTTTCTCGCTGCGATCGCAAATCTTCAAGCAAAAGTTTATACACGCGTTCTGTAAGCTGGTTCATCAGCATTGAGTTGTTGAGGTATTTACTTGCCGTTTTAGCCGTCTTGTTAGCGTCAGACATCGCCGAAACCCCAGCGTAGCCAGCAGTCCCGCCAACATCTCCATCAAAAGTGAAAAAAGTTTTTTGCTGATTTGAGTCCATAAATAAAAAAACTCTCCCTAAATCCAGGCTAAAGGTAGTGCATCAGAATCAAAAGTAGCCAAAAGTCGAACTTAGTTTTTGCCTGGATTTAGACTTTGGAGTAATTGTGTTATGAGTGCGATGCCTGCGGCGGGAGTAGCCATAGCGTTCTTGTCGCTTGGTTTGAGGAACGAAACCTAACAAATCACCGTTATAATATTGCAAAGATTGATCAATCACTCAACCCATGCAATACGAAGCCCTCTATGAAAATGGTCAAATAACGTGGTTAACCGAAAAACCCCCTCTTAAGTCTGCTCGAATTATGATCTCAATTCTAGAAGAGATCCCACCCCCAACCCAAAAACGCCGTCAACCTTCACCCTTGATTGCTGGTAAGGGAAAAACATTAGGAGACTTGGTAAATCCCCTTGTTAATGACCAAGATTGGGAATGTCTGAAATAATTATCCTAGATACTCATATCTGGATTTGGTATATTAATCGAGAATTAGATCAATTTCCAACTTCATGGTTAGAAATAATAGAAACAGCCAATCAGGTGGGAATTTCGCCAGTATCCTGTTATGAAGTAGCTTTAGCCCAACAAAGAGGACGTTTATTATTACCTTGTCCTTTAGAGCAATGGTTTCAAGAAGCCTTATCACCTTCAGGAATATCGCTTTTACCCTTGACTCCGGCGATTGCGTCTTGTGCTGTTAATTTATCACCCATTCATCGAGATCCTTTTGACAGAATTATTATCGCCACAGCCATTGAATATCAAGCCAGATTAGCCAGCATTGATGGGTTTTTCCGTCAATATCCAGAACTGGCAACTTTGTTAATGATTTAGAATGCGTAGTGCGATCTGTAAGAGATCCGCAAAGTGTGATGCCTGCGGCGGGCGTAGCCATCGCTGATCTTGTAGCAACTGTCTTAGAAGTCTTGCGAATCGCGCATGTAAGATGATTGATAAAGTGCGTAGGCGCAGCCCGCCGCAGGCATCGCCTGATTTTGTAGAGTGCGAAAAGGTGCGTGTAACGCGCCATTTCTCAGCTTACTTTGTATTATTGTCAGGGGTCTCACGAAAATTTTAGACTTTTGAGGAATTGTGTTATGAGTGCGATCGCAGTAACCTAGATGTAAGTAACAGCAAAATATTCATCTAGCTACTGCTTGGCATCTGGAGAAGAAAATGAGAGAACACGTCAGCCGAGAGAAAAAAACTACTACAGGCTTCTCAATTCCATCCCTGAAACACCCAATACACGGCTTTGGTTCGGGGTCATCGGCAATTTCACGCCAAGCGGTTCCTGAAATACAACCACTCCATAAACCAGTTACTCACGATATCAGTCGCATACCACTGCATACCCAAGCAAAACTCTCAATTAGCCAGCCTGGAGACATTTACGAACAAGAAGCCGATAGCGTCGCACAGCAGGTAATGCAAAGAATGGCGCAACCTGTAAATCGCCAGTCTATCCAACGGGAAGCATTGCCAGAGGAAGAAGAAGAATTACAAATGAAACCTCTGGACATTAGCACATTGCAACGAGAAGCATTGCCAGAGGAAGAGGAAGAATTACAAATGAAATCTCTGGACAGTAGCACATTGCAACGGGAGGCATTGCCAGAGGAAGAGGAAGAATTACAGATGAAGCCTCTGGACATTAGCACATTGCAACGAGAAGCATTGCCAGAGGAAGAGGAAGAATTGCAAATGAAATCTCTGGTGCAGCGTCAGTCTAAGACTGGGATGGATGCTACACCAGATATGGAAACCTCCATTAACCAAGCGCGGGGTGGTGGACAGACGATCGCAGACAACATCCGCGAACCGATGGAGGTGGCGTTTGGTGCAGATTTCAGTGGGGTTAAGGTTCACACAGATGGTCAATCTGACCAGTTAAATCGGTCAATTCAGGCGCGTGCTTTTACAACGGGACAGGATGTGTTTTTTCGGCAGGGGGAATATAATCCTGGGAGTCGGGGGGGACAGGAGTTATTGGCGCATGAGTTGACCCATGTTGTGCAGCAAAATGGCGGGGCGGTGCAGCGATCGCAGGTTACAGATGCCTCATCGTCGCCAACGATGGAAATTAGTAAGGAAGTCAAACCGACTATACATCGTGTCACAGAGGAAGACGCTCATCAAGCACAATTCACGTTTGGTCCAAGAGCGACAGCCCATAATTATACGTCCCAACAGCTTCAAACAATTATGCAAAACAGATACCAGGAGATCCAAGTAGGTGATCAGCAATTTATGCTACTGGGCAATGGATTTGAAAACAACAACAGATTATATGGACAAATAATTTACAATTGCCGCCTCGAAAATGGAATCTACTTAATTCGTATAACCCACGCACACGGGGAAGGGAGGATGGGATAAAGTGCGATCGCCTCCTATTGTAGTGCGATCGCGGATCTTGTAGGGTGCGTTAATGAAGTAACGCACCGAACCAATCATCAGGTGCGTTACGGCGTAAACCACCACATCTGTTGTCAAATATCCAAACACGAACGCCTAATGCACCCTACGAGACATATTGATTCAGCGATACAATATAACTAAGTGCGATCGCTGATCTTGTAGGGTGCGTTAATGAAATGTAACGCACCACGCCAAATTGGGGAATGAATGAAATTACAGAAATGCCTAATACCATTTGGGATACGTAGTGCGTTATACATTGGGTGTGGTGTCGTACTCTCCCCGCATACGCACCCTACGGGAAATAGGGAAACTATCCTAGTGCGATGCCTGCTCTGGGCTACGCCATCGCCGATCTTGTAGGGTGCGTTAACGAAGTGTAACGCACCGTATTGTTGGTAATATTCGGTGTGTTACGCGATCGCTAACACACCCTACGTTTATCATGGTGCGATCGCCAATCTTGTAGAGTGTGAAGTGCGAAGTGCGATCGCGATGTTGTCGTTAAAAAACTCCATAGCCCGTATATTCCTGCATTTCAGGAGATTGAAATCCGAGAACGATATCATCTTTTGTCACCCCTCGCTCTACAAGTTCTTGAGCCACTCTCATTTCCGTCATATTCTGCTCAATCGAAATTTTTCCCTGTTTAATATCCAAATGTAAAACACAACCATAGACTCGCCGATGACCATCCCATCCCACATTCATAACCATGTAATGGTCTTGCTCTGTATCAAAAACAGTGTAACAATCAATCTGACCATTGGCTATTGGGATAGCAGCATAAGTCGTCAACAACGACTGAATGATATGGCGATTAGACTCTAGGGTATCCATTGTAAAATTACCTCTTGAATTGGGTCATAAATAATTTGTTTAATCTGATATCTCTCTACAGATATTTGGGCAAATTCCCGCTTGAAAAAAGCTCCATAAACACCTATAGGCACTGCCAAATAGAGAATGCGGTTTGGATCGCTGATTTCTAAGGCAAGCCGATAATTCAAAAACTGTCCTAACGCAGCATGATAATCTATTAGTGGTGAATCACTCAGGAACGTTTTAATCTCAACTGCAATTTTTTCTTCACCCCGCTCTGCTGCTAACAGTTGCTCTGCACCTAAATCTATTTCAAACTTAGTTCCGCCAACTTCTAGTCGCAGAGGATCATCGGTTATCTTCCACTGCTCCTTTTCTAAAGCAATTCTAACCACAGCATGAAATTTATCTTTAGCTGCCATTGTTAACTTTTTCTGATTTACTTAACATTTTAGTGCGTAGGCGCAGCCCGCCGCAGCGTGATCGCCGATCTTGTAGGGTGCGTTAACGTTCGCGTAGCGTGCCGTAGGCAAGTAACGCACCGTATTGTTGCTAATATTCGGTGTGTTACGCGATCGCTAACACACCCTACGTTTATCATGGTGCGATCGCCTGTCGTGTTTTTGTGAACAAGGCGATCGCTCTGACGATAAAATAAACGCATAGATATTGTTTACCGCCTACAAGGTGTTGAATTTGAGTGGGATAGCAATAAAGCCCGAAGCAACATCGAAAAACATGGTGTTACCTTTGAAGAAGCTACAGAGGTTTTCTTTGACCCCTTCTACCAAACTGGCATTGCATTCCCTATCAATACTTCTAGCCGCGAACAACGCACTTTTATTATTGGGTATTGCCTTGAACAACGCCTGTTGCTTGTAGTCTATATAGAACGTGGATTACGAACCCGCATTATTTCTGCTCGTCCTGCAACTCGTACAGAGAAAAAACTTTATGAACAATCCTGAAGAGGAATTTATATTACAACTGCACCCACGTCCACATGAAACAGTATCTTTGGAAATCCCCAAAGATACTTTAGAATCGCTCAGAAAAATAGCCGACAGTCGAGATATGTCAAGGGATGCATTACTTAAATTTTATATTGGGCAAGGTTTACGCCAAGATGTAGCTAAGTTATTTTCTAACCGCGTGCTAGAGGCTACTGCTCAAGTTCTGGCAAAACATATTCAATCAGAAGCAGAAATTTCAGATATTCTCCAAGAAATTCGCTCTCAAACTAATTTTTAGTGCAATGCTACAATCAAACCAACTTTTTGTTCAGTGCGATCGCTAATATTGTAAGTAAGTCGGCGCAAGAAAACCAAACTGTGTGAAGAAAAATCGCTCTCGTAAGGTGCGTTAACAGGTGCGGAATCAATATAACCGACGACAGTTACCTTTGTTTGGCAATAGACTTTGGGTGAATTGTGTTATGAGTGCGATCGCAGTACCCTAGATATATTAACCAGCAAATACTCATTCACCGACTGATCGGGCATCAGGAGAAGTAAATGACAGAACGCGTAACTCAGCCCAAAAAAGCTTCCACAGGTTCCTTCTCAATACCTGCATTCAAACAACCTAGACGCGGTTTTGGTTTAGATTCTCCTGGTACTTCGTCCCAAACAGTTTCACTGGTGCAACCCCTCAACAAACCTCTAGGCCACGACATTAGTCGAATATCACTTCGTTCACAAACCAAACTCACAGTTAACCAGCCAGGAGATGTTTACGAGCAGTCAGCTGATAGAGTACCAGGGCAGGTGGTGCAGAGGATGAGCGAACCTGTAAATCAACAATTCCTGCAACGGGAGGCATTGCCAGAGGAAGAGGAAGAATTACAAATGAAATCCCTGGCAGATTCCAATATTTCCCTGCAACGAGAAGCATTGCCAGAGGAAGAGGAAGAATTACAAATGAAATCCCTTACTGCTTCGCCTCAAGCAGTTAATGGGATGCAACCCTTAAACAAACCTCTCACCCACGACATTAGTCGAATGTCACTGCGGCGTCCACAAACCAAACTCACAGTTAACCAGCCAGGAGACATTTACGAGCAGTCAGCTGATAGAGTCGCAGGGCAGGTAATGCAGAGAATGAGCGAGCCGGGAAATCGCCACTCTATCCAACGAGAAGCATTGCCAGAGTCAGAAGATCAATTACAAATGAAATCCCTGGCAGATTCCATTACTCCTATAGTACAGCGTAAAGGTAGAGGGGGGATAGCAGCAACATCAGAGCTAGAAAGTTCTATCCAACAAGCTCGTGGAAATGGGCAGCCCCTTGGAGATGATATTAAGCAACCAATGGAGCAAGCATTTGGGGCTGATTTCGGCAGCGTTCGGGTTCATACGGATGCTCAGTCTAACAGTCTCAATCAATCTATACAAGCTCGTGCTTTCACCACAGGGCAGGATGTATTCTTCCGTCAGGGCGAATACTCACCGGAAAGTAATGCAGGCAAGGAATTATTAGCCCATGAGTTGACGCACGTTGTCCAACAGAATGGCAGTGCGGTACAGCCTAAATCCCTTCATGCAGCACCAAAAGGAAACAAACTCCAGACAAAACTGATACCGACAACCTCTGCGGGGAATCGGCTACCCATCCAACTGCGGGAGAACTCCCAAAAACCAGCTGAGGAAGATAACCAAAAAAATTCAGAAGCCGTAGAATCCAAAACTGATATAGAAAACGGCGAACAACAAAATCAGGCGACGACACAAAAATCTCAAGCTACTCCCACACCACCAGATGATAAAGGTAATGGGGCAACAGATCCACCCCCAACAAAAAAGGTTGATGCAGCAGTAGAATCTTCTGGAAATCCATCAGCAACTCAGAAACAGATTGAGGGAAATCAACCAAAACAGCCGGAGTCAAAAGATACCAAAGCTAATACAGAAAAAGTCGATTCCCAACAGCAAACCAAAAACTCAACAGGATTACCAGGAGCAGATCCAGTATTACCTGGAGGAAATGCGGGGAAAGCGATCGCAGTATTACCGGGAGCAAATACAACTAAGACAGCAGTAAAATTACTTGATGCAGCAGTTGGTGGAAAAGCTCCAACTTCCCCTAACGATGACCCAGCATTTCAAGCGGTAGTCGGCACAGCAAAAGAGGTTGCTGGACAACAAAAAAAACACGCACCTGCCAATAGCAAAGCCCAAGAAGCCCAAGCAGCAGCCCAACCCCCAGGGAATGAAGTAGACAGCAAAGCACAAGCCAATCAAGTTGGTGAAATGCAACAAGCCCCAACACCAGGATTTGACGCTGCCGCCTTCAAAGCGAAATTGATGGAGCGCATCGCTGATATGGCTCCCAAAAACTTGCAAGAGGCGGACGACTTTAAAAATAACAACAAACTTGATTCTATTAAGGGCGATTTGAGTGGCAAAGTCAAAGAAGAGCAGAAAAGCTCTCAGAGTCAGGTAGAAGAGAAAACTAAAGAAAAACCTGATACCAGTGGCATTGAGGCCAAACAAGTAACACCACTGCCATCAAAAGACCCAGGGGCACCGCCGGCAGCGATTGGGGCAGATCAAGCCGCACCCAAATCTAAGGGACAAGGTGAAGTTGAGGCACCACTGCAAGATGACAGTAAAAAACTTGACCAGCAGATGAATGAGGCGGATATTACCGACGATCAATTAGCCAACTCCAATGAACCGGAGTTTCAAGGGGCACTCACAGCCAAGAAAGACGCCCAAACCAATGCTCAAGAAGCGCCGCCACAATATCGCCAGCAAGAGCAAGGCATACTCGCAACCGCTCAAGCTACGGCGGAAGCTACAGCCCAGCAACATCTGCAAGCAATGCATGGTATCCGTACCCAAAACCTTGGTCAGGTAGGGGAGCAGCAGGTGGGTGCCAAGAGCAAAGATGAGCAAGCACGGGCAAAAGTTGCAGGTGATATTAATAAGATTTATGACAGTACCAAAGGCAAAGTTGAGAAAACCCTCAGTGAACTAGACGGACAAGTTATACAAGCCTTTGATACTGGTGCTGCTGATGCCAAGAAAGCCTTCGAGGATTACGTTGGCAAGCGAATGGACGAATATAAAGACGATCGCTACAGTGGCTTTTGGGGACCAGCAAAATGGCTCAAAGACAAATTGTTTGGTATGCCTTCAGAGGTGAACGCCTTCTATGAAGATGGTCGTCAGCTTTACATCAATCAGATGGATGGTGTAATTAACAATGTCGTCGCCATTATCAGTAAAGGACTGACCCAAGCCAAAGGAGAAATTGCCAGTGGGAAGTTGGAGATTCAGAATTATGTTAACCAACTGCCGCAAGACTTGAAAGGAGTTGGTCAACAAGCCGCCGCAGACATTGACAGCAAATTTGAAGAATTGCAACAGAGTGTTGACGATAAGCAGAATGAGCTAATTGACACCCTGGCGCAGAAGTATAAAGAAAACCTGGATGCAGTAGATGCCCGCATTGAAGAGATGAAGGCAGCAAATAAAGGTTTTATTCAAAAAGCTTTCGACTTCATTGTGGGAGTCATCAAGACGATCATTGAACTGACCAAAATGCTCTTGGAAGTGCTAGCGCGAGTTGCTGGCGTAGTTGGGCAAATCCTCAAAAACCCGATTGGTTTCTTGACTAATTTAATTCAGGCGGTGAAGCAAGGCTTCCTGAACTTCATGAATAATATCGGGAAGCACCTCCAGCAAGGATTAATTGGTTGGCTGACTGGTACTATGGCAGAAACTGGTATTCAAATGCCAGAAAACTTAGACCTCAAAGGGATCTTTAGCCTAGCAATGCAGCTTTTGGGCTTCACCTATGAAGCAATTCGCGCCCAAGCTGTGAAACGATTGGGTGAAGAAAAGGTCTGCCGATTGGAACAAACTGTTGAGATATTTCAAGTCCTAGCCAGTAAGGGAGTGGCTGGGATGTGGGAGTTTGTCCAAGAAAAAATGGGCGACCTCAACGCCTTGGTAATCGAACCCATCAAGAACTTTATCATTGAAAAGGTGATTACAGCCGGGATTGAGTGGGTTCTCAGCCTGTTGACTCCGGCTTCAGCCTTTATCAAAGCTGCTCAGGGGATTTATGAGATTGTCAAATTCTTTATGGAACGCGCCCAGCAGATTGCCGATTTAATTAATGCGATACTGGATGCCATTGGTGCGATCGCTAGTGGTGCGATCGATCAAGCAATCAAGGGTGTTGAAAATGCCCTTGCTAAATCTTTACCAGTTGTCATCAGTTTCCTAGCAAGTCTTTTGGGCTTAGATGGAATTGCCGGCAAGATTCAGGCAATCTTCCAGAAACTGCGGAAACCGATGGAAAAAGCAGTTGATTGGGTAATTGATAAAGGATCGAAGGCGTTTAAGGCTGTTGGCAACAAGGTTAAGAATAGCAAGTTGGGTAAGAAGGCTGGAAAACTGAAAGATTCGGCGAAGGAAAAATATCAAGCCGGTAAGCAGTGGGTTGAGGATAAGAAGGAAGCTGGTCAGAATTGGGTTAATGATAAGAAAGCAACTGCCGAACAGTGGGTTGAAGGCAAGAAAGAGGGTGTCAAGAATAAGTTTAAAAATAGCAAGTTTGGTAAGAAGATAGGAGCCGTTACAGAATCAGCGAAGGAGAAATATCAAGCTGGTAAGCAGTGGGTTGAGGATAAGAAAGAAGCTGGTCAGAATTGGGTTAATGATAAAAAAGAAGCTGCTCAGAATTGGGTTGAAGGCAAGAAAAAATCTGTCAAGGATAAGTTTGACAAGTTTGGGAATAAAGTCAAGGATAAGCTTGGATTTGGCAAGGATAAGGAGAAAGGAAAGGAAGAGCAGAACAGTAAGGAGAATACATCACAAGATAAACGCTCTGATGAGGTCAAAAAGAAGGATTTAGTATCGGCGGAGAAAACATTACAGGGAATTATTTCTAAATCTGAAAGTACAAAAGAAGTCGAACGACATTTTCCTGCTATTAAGAAAGAATTTGGACTCAAGAAGCTTGAGTGGGACAAGTTGGGTACGCCCTCAGCTGCTGTGATTATGGAAATCAATCCTAGAGCAAAAATTGATCTTTCTGGCTCTGACTTACTACTGAACGAAGGAGACATAACACATAGTAACCAATTCAAGCAGGATGTTACTTTTAAAGAGGGCATAATAGACGGTAAATATAAGGTTGGAAAACAGATGGAGGCGAAAAAATTGGGAGCTAATCACCCACAAGGATCTGGTCCTGATAGTTCCCTCGATAAGCTTATGAGGTTTTTACCAACTGATACTAGTAATAAAAATGAGGATAAATTTATAAGAGGTCATCTTCTAAACGATCACCTCGGAGGTTCGGGACAATACCAAAATCTTTATCCTATTACTGCTGATGCCAATGAAAAACATGAGTCACAAATAGAAAGTGTGGTTAAGAATTGGGTCAACAATGAGGGTTTTTGGGTATATTACAAAGTTGAAGTTATTGAAAAAAAGGTTGACATTACCAAGGGAGAAGTTAATGCTGACCTTATTTGTGAAGCAGCTAGACTAGATACTGATGGGAATAAAGCTTTTAAAGGCGCTTTGAAAGTAACCATACATTCACAAGCAGGGCAAGTAAGAAGTCATACATCAAATCCAATTGATAAGAATAAATACAGCGATAAAGATCCAACACCACAAGACTCTACTTTTGATAAGAGCAAAGTAGAACTATCGGCACGTGGTGGAGCCGTTCCGATGGAAGTGGATTCAACAATCAAAAATGATGTTGAAGAAATTAATAATCTCTTAACTGACGTTGTAGGGAATCAATATTTTAATGAACTTAATCAAGCAATGGAGGTTGTTGTTGGAAATCAGAAAGATGAGAATCCACATAACGAAATCACGTTTAATATATTAACAAATCCTGAATACAGATTTGATGATTTTAACTATGAAAGAGGAGATAAAAAACTAGGAATATGGAATGCAGCCATTAAACGTATAAACGATAATTCAGAGATCAGAGGCAATTTAAAGAAATATAAAAAAGAATTACAGACATACGAGAGTGGAAATTGGTATGAGAATAAGGATAATTCCACGGTTAAAAAAGATATTGTATCACTGGCTAGAATTTCTAGAAAATTAAATATCAGTGAGCGATACCACCCATATAAAAAATCTTCTAAGACAAAATAAAATTTATGAACAAGAGAATGATTGTACAGGAATTCAATTTAATGGCAGACGCTCTTAAAGATAACCCAGCTATTAATATTGTTACATGTGAGTTTAATCCTCCAGCTACAGAAGTAGAAATAAATGAAACTAAAATAAAATTTAAACTTACACCAGCAATGCTTGATTTCTATAATCAGGTAAATGGTATTAATATCGTGTGGAACAGAATAGGAGAAAAAGAAATTCCGGGGGGTGGATTAGCTGCTGGATACATTAATATATTGCCTATTCAAGAAGTATTTAAGGATTGGGAAAATATTATTTATTTTGATGAAGAAGATCCTTGTAAGCCTTTACATCCCATAGATTTTTTCATTGGTAACGCTTGTGCAGCACTTTATTTAAATGGCTCAGATAACCCAGAAGTCTATTATTATTATCGAGGCGAAAAAATGAGGCCGCTAGGTGTAGATTTTGAGGGATATTTGGAACTGTTGCTGAAATCACGTGGTTTTTGGTATTGGCATCTAGCTATTGCTGGGCCTGAAGATTTTAACCCTGATGCCCCGATTCCAAGTGAAGAAAGAAACTTTAGAAAAATTATGCCTCAGCTTTTTGCAGACTTTGATGGATCGGATTTTCAAAGGTTCAATAAGGAATAAAATTATCTTTTCCGTGCTGATGATAACTACAAAATGGGCGATCCAGTAGGATTAAAGCTAGACAGTGAAGAAGCTACAATAGCAGATATTCAAAATCCTTTGGATCATGTTCTTAATAAAGAATTAGGCCAAACAAGTAGATATGTATCTTTTTCAAACGCCATAACAATTTCTGGAGGTGGTGGATCGAGAAGATTTACCAAAAAGAATAAAATTCTCAAAGTTGCTTGGTCAGCGCTTCAGCAATTAGCATCTGACGGTAAAATCAGGATATACACTCCAGAACAAGTTGCAGAAATGATTCGAGAAAATCCTAAGAAAAAAATCAGTAAGCAAGGTAACAATGTCAAAGCAGCAATGGATAAAAATGGAGAGATTCTTATTGAAGGACAAATACCAGGAGATTTTATAGCTTTGGCAAAGTCAAACTGATGAAATAGGTGTTTTTATGGATGAACTACAGACAATAAGAATAGAATTGCAAAACTCAAACCCTGATATTCGAGAGTTAGCACTAGATAAAATAGGAACTCTTAAACCTGATAATGCCCTGGAAATTATACTCCCATTTCTGTCTGATCCCGATCCAAAAGTACGTAGCACCGCAGCTTGTAATTTAGGAGATATTGTCAATAGTGATAGTGTGCCACATCTGATTGAGTTAGCAAGAATTGATTCTGTAGAGCAAGTGCGGAGTGAAGCTTTATCTGCTTTAGAAAATTATAGAGATCCAGAAATACTAAAATGTCTAATTGATGAGGTATACCAAGAAAAAAAATCAAGAAGGCCCAGACAAATAGTTGCACAGCAATTACAGCACTATAATAACGAGCGGTCAATTGATGCATTGATTATTTTGTTGCTCCAAGATGATGATGTTTATGTGCGTATTTTTGCGGCTGACTCGCTATTAGTACTAAATCGTCCTCGGCTGCGTGAAGTTTGGAAACAAGCTTTGTCAGATGAAAGCAGTTACATAATTGAAATAGCAAATAAAGCACTTCAGGATTTGCAAAACTCTCAGAAATTAAGAGAGGTTGGCTGATGAATACTACTAATTAAGTGCTGAATTATCAAGCAAAATTATCAATTGTTAAATAACCATATATGTACGCGATCGCAAAGACTGAAACTCATCAACTTAACACCGAACTAACCCTACACGATTCCTCCCAATCTCCCTTAACCGTTCGCGCGATCGCCCTAACCCTAACCAAACAAGACAACGAACTCATCGCGTGTCGCCTCTCCTTTGAGGTAACACCACAACTCTACCAACGCATCGACACCGCCGCCTTATTCAATCTCAAATCAGATGCGCGTAACCCCCTATCATCTGGCAAATTCCTCAGCGAGCCAGATATTACAATCGTTACCAGCCTGAAACCCGATTTATTACCATTACTAGTAGAACACGCCGTTAACATTGATGAAACTGCAAAATATATCCTGAATTTAAGCCAAAAACAACCCGATAACCAAATCCTCTTTACCGAAAGTTGGTTGGGTTTATCTGTTAAACAACAACAGGAGTCAGGCGAAATCGGGTATCGAACTCTTTGGTCTTATATTAGTCCAGAAAATCTGGCTCAAACAAGCGCTTCTGGTGAAGGAATTGCTGAAGGGATTGTCAACTTTTTTAAAGATTGGACTGAGGCGAATTTATCTGCCAAGACTCAAAAATCTGCTGTCAAAATGCTAGAAGGAATCGATAAATTTTTGACAGAATTAGCTGATATTAACCCAGATGAGATAACACAAAAAATAGAGGCGAATTTTTGCCCATCTCCTACAGATGATAGTATTTTTGAAGCAATAATCAATTTCTTCACAACCGATGATTGGCCTTTCGTACAACTTCCAGGAAAGCCAGCTTTACAAATATCGTTTCAAGGCGAAAATGGCAAATGGAATTGTTACGCTCGGGCGAGAAGTGAACAAAGTCAATTCGTTTTTTACTCAATTTGTCCAGTCAACGCACCAGAAAACAAGCGGCTGGCGATCGCAGAGCTTTTAACTAGAGCTAATTATGGTATGATGATTGGCAACTTTGAGCTAGATTTTACCGACGGCGAAATTAGCTACAAAACCAGCATTGATGTAGAAGGTGACAGACTTAGTTTTGCACTTATTCAACGGGTGGTTTACGCCAACGTCACGATGATGGATGAATACCTGCCAGGGATTTTGTCTGTAATCTATGGTAATCTCTCACCAGAGGAAGCGATCGCCAAAATTGAAAGGTAGTTGATAAGCTGTTGCGCCTTTAATTTGCACTAATATTTTTTCAATATGATTGTGGGGTGGGCATCTTGCCATTGGTGTCAAGTTAAGGCATCAGCCCAAATGTCAAGTGACCAAGCAGCAGTTCGTCGGTGACGTTGACGGACGGCTTTAACCAAGCCCATCGAACGATAATGTTCGACAAGCCAAGGAATAAGTTTTAACTCAGGGTTAAGTAAAAGTGCGCGGTGAAAAAAATATAAACTGCGAAACACCATTTCTACGGAAATACATTCAATAGGCTGTCGGAGAGCGATGCCTACGGCGGTAAACTAGGCTACATCAGCACACAAGTCATTCAGAACAGTGTAGAAAATCCAAGCTGACAGACGCTCTATCACTTGCTCAAAAACCAGTGCAAATAGATGAGATGGCAAACTATTGAGTCTTTGAGACAACGTTTGTTTACTGACTTTCGTTGCTTCCACCCACATTAAGTAGGTGGGCGCTAAAAAACACAACTAGATTAAGAAATATAAATCGCTTAAAAGCTTATTTTTAAAGCATTTAGGGCAGTTTATATCAGTTTACATAGTTCGGTTTAATTGTGCCTACCTACTTAATCCTTCTATTTCTAGCGATCGCAATACATCCGTGAGATGTTGTACTTGTCGATACACCCACAAAAAATTTGAGATGTTTTTTTATTTGTCAGTCCCTTAGGAAAATTAACTGAACGGTTTCCACCCTGCTAATAAATTTGGGTAAGCTACGCGTGTGGGGAAAATTTTCTGGAAGCCTGTTTGCCGTTCTTGAGGCTTTTCTTTGCTCATATTCCAGAGGCTTTCATAGAAAAAGAAAGATACTCCGGCAAAATTGCGATCGCGGATTTTTTGCACTTGTGTCTGAATCTGCTGCATCGATACGGTTTTGTTTTTCAACCCAGCCAAAATACCCACACTTACTGGAATATGGCTCTTGGCTGTTTTCACTTCTGGATATTCTAATTCACTAACAAAAATATTCAAATCATCTCGATATATCTGCAAAACTAAGTCTTCAATTATTCCCAGCCGTTCCCACTTCTGCCAGTCTGCTAAAAAGAAGTTGTAGGCAAAACGTTGAGGATTAGGAGCAATGGAAACCAGACAATCTTTTTTAGTAGCTTTGATGGTTTTGAATACCCGTTTCATAAACTCGGTAATTTTATTAGCTCTCCAACTTACCCATTCTGGATCTTTAAAGTTTTTGGAGGGAGCTTTACCACGGTGTTCTTTTTTGTAAAGCCCCACTGTATAGGCATCATATCCTAATTCTGATGGTAAGCCAAAATGATCGTCAAATTGAATGCCGTCAATATTGTAGTTTCTCACAATTTCAACGATTAAATCTTGAATGAACTGTTGTACTTCTGGGCGAAAGGGATTTAGCCAAACGCGATTATCATTCCCATCTTTGACAATCCGAGTCCCATCTCGGCGACTGGTGAGCCATTGGGGACGATTTTTCGCTAGTAGAGAATCTGCTGGTGCCATGAAGCCAAATTCAAACCAGGGAATCACTGTTAGCCCTTTTTGGTGTCCCACATCAACAATTTCTCTGAGGATATCTCGCCCTTGTAATCCGGGTGTGGGATCGAGCGATCGCCCGATAACTTTGGCGGCAACTTTGCTAGGATACAATGTATATCCCCAATTCCACACCGCCGGATATATGGTGTTAAAATTGAGTTCGTCAAGGCGCTGCAAAGATCCCTTGAGGCGATCGCGCTCAAATAACACATCACTATCAATATTTGTTAACCACACTCCCCTTAACTCCGATGCTGGCATTGGCGGCAGATTAATTTGAGCGTTCAAGGGTAACGATAGCATCACCGTAGCTGCCACACTCAAGGTAAGCATAACGACAAACAAAAGAGGCTTTCTGCTTTGGCGAATATTCCACCAAGAAGGAAACTCAACACACCACTTGACAAACCTTTTGATCATTTGGTTACAGACATCATCAAATTATGAACAATCAATATAAATAGCGATCGCTTTGATTGTAAGTTGAGAAGCCATAAATCGCATTAGTGAGCGCGTGCAACAGCAGCCTAAAAGCTCTTGGGAGCAAAACAGCAGTTTTTTAAATATGCGTTACCCGAAATTCCTGGTAGACAAAATTCATAAATTGTGCATACGTCATTTTCACTTCTATAGTCTAATAACTAAGAGGATGTTTGAAAAGTCCTTTTGTGAGTAGCAAAACGTTCTAGATCCCCCTAAATCCCCCTTTTTATCGGGGGATTTTGATTCCAGTTCCCCCCTTTTTTAAGGCAGGGCTGTTTCATTCCCTAAAAGGCTCTGATTTACAAGCGCTTCAAGCAGAAAATTCAGGTGAATAAAAAACCTGATTGGGCAAGAAAATCGCGTTTGCACTGAAATTTACTCGTTGAAGTGGTATCTTTTCAATGACCAAATCAAGCAAATTTCTGACTTATACTATTGACAAAATCTCTAAGAGATCGAATGAAACAGCCCTGCTTTTTTAAGGGGGGTTAGGGGGGATCATTAAGTGCCTCAAATCACAGCTAACCACTTTTGAAACATCCTCTAACAAACCGTTCCCCGCAAAGCTTCAGTATCAATAGGTTTGATCAGGTAAACTAACAGCAGATTCCAAACAATTGCTGCAATTAAAGGTAGTTTACGAATCAGCTTCACCAATTTCAGCCCAGAACTGCCTTCAATCTCGGCAATTTTCAAGTTGTAACCTGCACAGCGTTGCAGACGTGGGAAAAACTGGGGATGTTCGGTATTCAACATCACAGGAAAAGCCCGTCCCGCAGTCTCATTAGTGTTGCGGACAACTTGGACATCAAATTCTGTGGCATCAAGTCCCAGGGATTTGTAGAACCCGGAACGTTCATGAACTGTCAGCGTGTGGGTAGCAAATACCGATAGCAAGAAAAAACGACTCCACAGCCTAGCTTTCCAGTTGTTCCATAGTTGCGGTTGAGAACGTAAAAGCGCCTTGAATATATCTCCGTGGCGGTTTTCGTCCTGACACCAACTTTCAAAGTAGTGGAAGATGGGATAAAACTGGTTTTCTGGGTGCTTTTCTAGATGTCTGAAAATAATAATGTAGCGCCAGTAGCCGATTTTTTCTGAGAGGTAAACTGTGTAAAGTACCCACTCAATGGGGAAAAACGTATAAGTACGGGTTTTAGTAACAGTGCCTAAATCAAGGGAGACTTTAAAATCGCCCATTGCTTTGTTGAGAAATCCGGCGTGGCGGGCTTCATCACGCGCCATCAGTTGAAATATTTCCCCTAGCAGTGGACTACGATTTTTCAGCTTACGGGATAATTCCTTGAATAGCAAGAAGCCGGAAAACTCAGAAATACAAGAGCGTTCTAAATACTCAATAAACGCCTGTCTTGCTTCACCGCCAATGTGTTCCCAAGACTGCTCAAAGGCTTCATCACGAACAAAATGGTGGCGGTTGTAGTCTGTCCGCATTTCTGTCAACATCGCCTGCAACTCCGTTTCCTGGGCAGACAAATCCAGCTTGGCTGCGGTTTCAAAATCTGTAGTATAAAACCGGGGGGTGAGTACAGTTTCTTTGCTGGGGGTTTTAATTTCTGGCTTGGGTAGAGTGTTAACCATGAGTAATGGGGCGATCTGATTAATAGTTCTATAACTATCAAGCTATAATAAATGTGATTATTTGGCTAGACCTCTTTACAATCTTTTAGGAAATAACCGAGATACTAGTACCGCAAGGCGGAAGTCAAAAGTCAAAAGTCAAAAGTCAAAAGTCAAAAGTATTATGGAATAAGCTCTTTAGGAATTTTAATATAGGTCGTTGCAAGAATCTAGAAATCATAAAATATTCCAAACCATGAAAAAACCTGCCAGTCATTTTGAAAAGACTAGCAGGTATGGCTTATCATCAATCGGAGCGGCGGGATTCGAACCCACGACCTCCACTACCCCAAAGTGGCACGCTACCAAGCTGCGCTACGCCCCGGTTCAGAATTTATATTCTATATCAAAACTTTAGGATAATCAAGAGGCAAATTTAAAAAACCTTAAGTATCCCAGTAGCTTGCAGTAAATGTGGAACAGCAGAAGCATCCCATTTACCTTCTACACATCGCCCTGTATTCAAGATGAAGCGTAGACTGTAATCATGAGGATAGCCTTCCACTTCCATCCATAATAAATCGCTTTCGGCTTCACAAGCAATTTTTTCTTCTTCCATTAATTCAGTTGCGAGTTGCTTCATGGTGTCTGCTAGCTGTGCTAGTAGACGGCAAAAATCATTCAACTCGGCTTCGGTTAACTCAATTGCCCAATCATCTGTACCGACTAAACCTTTAAACTGAGGTGTATCAGGGTTCCAGCCAATGCGCCAACCCGATCCGGTTTTGACAACGCGTTCCATAAAAAGTTTGGATTAGAGACGCGATTAATCGCTTCTGTACAGGAGTTTGGAGTCATTGATTTACAACTCATCACTCTCTCATTACCTCAGTAGTTCAGCACCTCCCCGTTGGGGTGGCTGTGGGGTAGTTGATGTAGTCGGACTGGGTGTGGTGTTGGGGTTAGGGGCTGGTGTATTTTGGGAAGTAGGATTAAATATATTGACTAAGACTTGGACTAGGGCATCTCGCTGGCTGCGGGTGAGACTCTTGATGGCTTTGCGATCGCCTTCTATCGGATTTTCCCGTAGTGAATCATTTCCTGGATAGCTAGTATCATACATAATTTCATTCACACCCAGGTAATCAGCTAAAGTCAGCTTCCAATCCAAGCGATAAATTGCGGACCGCCCTTTGGTATAAATGTTATATCTAATTAGGCGATTTGCTAAGGTGTTGTTTTCGGCAACCTTCCCATTTTCTTTGCTGATATACTTATTTTCCCGTGGGAAATCTGGCAGTTGCTGATACACTAGCTGCCAAACATCGCTAGGAGTGATTCTCTGAGCGTATACAGGTTGGATACCAAGTAAATTTGGATGTATTGATTTGCTCGCCCCTGAACCGAAAATAATTACACCCACTACCATTAAGGCAAGCAGTAGTTTTGTTAGCGGATAGCTAAGGTTGAGCCAGTGCTGAGTTCCGAGTTGTGAGAGGATTGATCTAGGTAGAAGTTTTTTCTTTTTCATAGAATGATATTTGGAAATGAGAGTGCGATCGCACTGCGTTTTCATTCAGCAACGCCAGTTGCTATAGCGTTTCCTAATCACATGAGGTACATCTTAGCCCCCTCTCGAAGAGCGGGGAGGGGGTTGGGGGTGGGGTTCTTGTACCTCACTAAACCGAGAACCGCTATATAACGGAGGGAACCTCCGCAACGCACTGGCTCCTCAGCACTCTCGACTCAGCACTGTTTTTATAGTTCGCCGATAATTTCTGGCTGAGTCAATTCATCGGACATTTCGATAATTGCTCTTAGCACTGGCTTCATGATCGCATCTTCGTTACTTTCAAAGTCTTCGTAACGCCGACGTTTAGCACGATTTGCCACCTGAACCGTAATGCGGTAACGATTTGAGGCTGCACTAATCAGATCCTCAGCACGGTGCATAATCTGAGACTGAGTTGTCTCGAACTTAGAACGCTTTAGCATAATTCAGTGGTTTTTGGGGTCATTCTCCAGTGTAACAGCACTAAATCAGTCTGCTGCTGTCTGTTTAATCGCGGCAACCTCTCTATTGATAGAAGCTAAAAGTATTTTAGTCATTTATAAGTAACTTGTAGTGTTAGGTAACGCACCCTCATGGCTGACCTTGTGGAAACTGCGATCGCAGCAGGTAATTTCAATACCCTTATAAAGGCTGCTAAAGCTGTAGATTTCATAGAAACTTTGAAAAGTCCTGGTTCTTTCACGCTCTTTGCACCGACTGACGAAGCTTTTGCTAATCTGCCAGAGGGAACTTTAGATTTGTTATTACAAGACATTCCCAAGCTCAGAAAAATTGTGGCGTATCATATCGTTAGTGGGGATGTTCGCTCTGATGATTTGATACAGATTAACGAGGCAGAGACGCTTGAGGGGTCAATTGTAGCCATTGAATCTGCCAACGGTAAATTCAAGGTGAATAACGCCAATGTCCTCAAAACAGATATTCTAACAGACAATGGTGTGATCCATATTATTGATGCAGTGTTGATGCCTGCAATGGTGGCGGGGAAGTAATGTATGGGGCATGGGGCATTGGGAAAGAGGAGGCAGGAATAAATTCTTTAATTTTGAATTTTGAATTTTGAATTGATTTCTCCCTCATCTCCCTCATCTCCCTACTCCCTACTCCCTACTCCCCAGAATGCAGCCACTGCGTGCGGGAATAGTCAATGACAGCTGCTGAGTTTCTTCTTTACTGTTCCACTCAACTTCAGCAGTGCCATATAACTGCTTGTTGGGTTGAGTACCCAAACTGACCACATCTGCATTGACTGCTGCGGAACTTGTGCCAGCGTTGACGGCAATTATCAATTCCTCTGTCCCCAGAGTTCGGGCAAAGATATAAAGTTGTCCTTGAGCATAGAGAACTTGGTAATCACCTGTACGCAAGGCTGGGTAATTTTGGCGCAGGGCAATTAATTGACGGTGAGTATTGAAAATTTCTTGATTCCAGTTACTCTCTAAAGGAAAGCCACGACGTGAGTCGGGATCTATACCACCAGGTAAACCAACTTCATCACCATAGTAGATGCTGGGGGCACCGGGAAAGGTAAGTAACAATAGAGTTGACAATTCTACACTGGCGATATCGCCGGCTGCAATGGTCATCAATCGGGCTGTATCGTGACTTGCTAACAAATTGAGTTGAGTTAGCTGAATTTCCCAAGGGTAAAGTTGCAGTACTTCTTGGATTTTGGTGGCGTAATCGGTGGCAAATAAGGGTGGATAGGGTTGATAGTCGCGGCTTTGGACTTGTTCTAAGACTACGCGATCGCCAGCTGCAAAAGCAATTGTTGGCCCAGCAAATAGATAGTTCATCACGCCGTCAAATTGCGTTCCATCTAGCCACTGGCGGGAATCTCCCCAGACTTCGCCCACAATATAAGCTTCGGGATTTATTGCTTTGACCCGATCGCGGAATTCCTGCCAAAAACCAGGAGTTTTTATTTCAAATGGTACATCCAATCGCCAACCATCGATGCCAAGTTTAATCCAATATTCGGCAATCTCCATAATGTATTCCCGCACTTCTGGATTGTCGTGGTTAAATTCTGGCAAGGCGCGATTTCCCACCCAACCCCCGTAGTTAGCAGGTAAATCACCATTGTAGGGCGCCAGAGGCCAGCCTTCAATTTTGAACCAATTTACCCAAGGTGAATGGGGACCATTTTCTAAAACGTCGTGGAAAAAGAAAAAGCCCCGGCTGGAATGGTTAAACACTCCATCCAGAACGACTTTGATATTCCGTTGATGGGCTGCATCGAGCAATTCCTTAAAAGCCTCGTTACCCCCTAACATCGGGTCAACTTGGTAATAATCGTGGGTATGATAGCGATGATTGCTGGCGGATTGAAAAATGGGTGTGAAATAAATCGCGTTAATCCCCAAATCTTTTATGTAGTCTAATTGCTCCATGATGCCCCACAAATCGCCACCTTTATAACCTTGAAGTGTTGGCATAGCTTCCCAATCTTCCCAACGGGCTTCGTGCAACAGCCGTTTGCGCGGCTGTTTGCTTCTGGCAAAGCGATCTGGGAAGATTTGGTAGAAAACCGCGTGTTTTACCCAGTCTGGTGTTTGAATTTGCATGAATAACTCTTTGTACCTTCAGAAGCGATCGTTGCAAATCTTAGCTTCTTTATGGCTCTTACTTATGATAGAGAATCTGTAATCTGTCAGTATTCATTAGCGATTTAACCTTTCTGCTGCTGTTTGATACGCAAATGTTATCAGTCTTAACTATTTTGACTACAATTTATTTTAGTTTTTAACAGTTCAACAAGACAGACTCGCCACTGATTGCATTCTGACTCCTAAATTATTCTTCGATAAATTTATCTTTTTTATTTATTACTTAATTATTCTTAATTTTCTTTTATTCACTTTGTTCGTGATTATTTAGGCAGACAATGGATTAGTTTGATATAGGATTGCTATATTTGATTTTTGAAATATAGGTAGGGTCTGTTATGCCGTAGGCTAACGCACTAAAACCTTCGGGTAGTGCCATCAAATAATCAAGGCTAAAAAACTACGATAGTAGAGCGACTTATCCTGTTAAAATTCCTACTTTGCTTTCAGCAAATAAATTTAATTTGAGGTAAAAATGAGGCACGAAAAACTTTCTCCCGGACTACTTTTGGCATTTCAAGACTATCAAAATGAAGGAGATCAAGCTTTAGTTACACACAAGCGATCGCTTGGGATTATTGCCCACAAAAGCCCAGTCAAGCCCACTAAGAGCGTCGTTTTTATCTACTGCGACCATGATGCAGACTTAAGTTACCTATCACAATATAATATTGAAGTCAATCAAAATTCTGGGACTGTGCGGACGGCTTTCTTACCCATAGATAGCTTAGATGTCTTATCTCAAGAAGATGTAATCCAGCACATTAAGCCATCACGCAAACTTCATTTGAGGATGGACAGTGCAATGGGAACAGTCAAACTGCCGGAGTTCAAGAACCAAACCGGATTGACTGGTAAAGGAGTAATCATCGGCATTATAGACAGTGGCATTGATCCGAAACACCCCGCCTTTGCTGGACGAATTTTACATATTTGGGATCAAACACTACCGGGTCCAGGAGTCACAGAGGGCGGCTACGGGGCTGAATTGACGGGAGCGCAACTAACAATTTCTCAGGATACTGGCGGTCATGGTACTCACGTTGCGGGAATTGCCGCCGGTGCTGATGCTATCTACGGCGGTGTCGCACCAGAAGCGGAATTAGTTATCGTCAGATCAGATTTACAAGATGCCCATATTGCTGATGCCGTGCGTTATATTTTCCGAGTTGCGAGAGAGTTGGGACGCCCAGCAGTGGTAAATCTCAGCTTGGGTGGACACGCTGATGCCCATGATGGTAGCGACTCCTTATCCAAAGTCATTGATGCCGAAACTGGCCCTGGAAGAATTGTTTGCTGTGCTGCGGGTAACGAAGGAAACGATAACATTCATGGACAAGCGACGATACCCAGTGGACGCATTCGTGGTATGCGCTTTAATGTTCCTTTGAATCAAATAGGCATAGTTTGGTTAAACGCTTGGTATTCCAAAGACAGCGAATTGGAAGTGTCTGTGCGGAGTCCTAACGGTTTTGTCACCCCCTTCCAAAAAATAATTACTGCCGGTAATGCCGCCCAAGATTACCAGTTACCAGATGCACGAGTGCAATTAGCGACACCAGGACCAGATAAAGCCAACAGCGATCATAATTTCTTTGTGCAAATACGTGGTATCGATCCCTCGCCAGTAATGGGAGGTATTTGGCAGTTGCGAGTCCGCAACACTTCTTCAACTGAAACACGTTTAGATGTGTGGACACTAGATGACAGTTCCTCAGTGTTTTTTACAGGTAAAAGTGTGAAAGATGCGGTAAAAATTGGCTCACCGGGAGCCGCCAGCAGTGCGATTACAGTTGCCGCCTATACTACTAAAGCCACCTACACAGATATTGATAACCAAGTACGAGAAATGGGCTTAGAATTGCATACTATTTCGGAATTCAGTAGTGAAGGTCCTCTACGCAATGATGGACATAAGCCCGATGTCGCAGCACCAGGAGCCATGATTGTTTCCACCCTTTCCGCCGATGCCAGTTTTGACCGTTCATCGATGATTAATTCCAAGTTTGTGGTTCAGGCTGGTACAAGTATGGCGACACCCTTCGTCAGTGGTTTAGTAGCACTGCTGTTGCAACGCGATCCTCAACTTGATCCGGCTGCTGTGAAAAACTTGCTACATAAAAATAGTGCAATTCCCGGAAAACCCGCAGGCACATTTGATGAGAAATGGGGTTATGGAGTGATTAACGCTTTAAATCTGTAATTAGACTGGGAGATACGATATATTTTAATACTCACTATCGCGTCTATAAGTTAAGAATTGTTATTTACCCTAGGATACAATTTTCTACTAAGTAGAGCGGCGTGAATAATTCAAGGTTTGTAGCCTAACCCAGCTATCGCTCTTTGAGAAAAACTTTTTGGATTAATGAAAAAGGTTTATTATCCTTTAAAATCTTTTGCAGAGATTTAGGTAAAATATATGGCTGATATTGTTGATATTGCAGTTACGGCTGAGTCTTTCAAAACCCTGGTGGCGGCTGTACAAGCTGCTGGTTTAGTAGAAACATTAAAAAGTCCTGGCCCGTTCACTGTCTTTGCACCAAATGACGATGCTTTTGCCAAGTTACCAGAGGGAACTATCCAAACTCTGTTACAGAATATTCCCCAGCTAACGCGGATTTTAAAGTATCATGTCGTTCCAGGAAAGCTGCTAAAAGCTGATTTGGCCCAACTCGGTACGGTTAATTCTGTGGAAGGTTCACCCATTAAAATTGATTCTTTTGATGGTTTTGAAGTTAAAAATGCCACAGTTTTAGCAGCAGATATCGAAGCTGATAATGGTGTGGTACACGTTATCGATACGGTGATTTTACCAGGTTAATTCAGCTAGGGTGGGTATTTTCCACCCTAATGAGCCAAAATTTTTATAATTAAATAACTATTGGTACTATCAAAACGCAACTAAATAGTTTAACTTATGTTATATTTTCAATGTGATTACTCACTGTTATGTTAATGTATATTTCGTTATAATAAAACAAATTAAATTAAATTCTTAAAAAGCTAACATCTATCCCAATAAATTAATGCTCGATTTTAACACCTTAGCTGAGTTTTCTTGTGGCAACTGCATAAGTATTTGTGCATTCCTGGTACCAGCGAACTTGCTTGTCACAATTTTAACGATGAGCCTGGTAGCGTTACGTCGCCCATCACATCAAGTATGGCAATCTGCTGGAATTGCCAGCTTTTTTGCTTCTGTAATGATACTGCACGTATATACTTGGTTCATGCTTGGCGTGGTAATGGCTCCTACTTATATATTGCTGTTGCTAGCAATCACCTGTTTAGTGACTAATTTCGCAGCAATTCTTTTTCAAAGACGCTACAGTCACAATCCTAGTCTTTCCAACTGAAGTCTATCGGGTGTCTATGGATGATATTTTCAGAAAATTATCCATAGACGCCTCTCCATTCATGCTCAAGGATGGCATATAGCCAAGAGTCTCGCCATTCTCCCTTAATCCAATGGTGTTCTCGCAAATCACCAGCCAGGAATGTAGTAATTGTGGTGCCAGAGTCCAGAAATCTCTCAGCACTCGGACTCATTCTTGTCCACATTGCGGACATATAGAACAGCGTGATGTGAATGCTGCCAAAGTAATTTTAAGCATTGCTTGCGCTACCGGAGGGCATCTGGGAAGTAACGCCAGTAGAGATGTTTCCTCTACTTCTATTGGTCGCAAGACCTGTAAAAGCAAGGAACGTCAGTGACGCTGGAATCCCCCGCCTTTAGGCGTGGGGAGTGTCAATCTACAAAGTCTCGCAGTCTGAGACGTTGGGTTTCTAATGGTAGATTCATTTGGGAAATTCTGCACATAATTGATTGACTACCCGATCTAGTCCCACGGAATGGGCGGCTTTGAATAATAAACGATCGCCTGCTTGCACAAATGTCTTTAACCTAGCCACCAACTCAGCATGAGTTACAAAACATTCCGATGGAATACCCTCGGCACTTTTAACTATCGCTTCGGCATCTTGTCCATCTACCAAAACCAACAAGCCGTCTAAATTCAAATTTCGCACTGTTTCTCCCACTCGCTGATGCAACTGGTGCGATCGCTCTCCCAATTCTTTCATTGCACCCAATACGGCAATCTTCCGCTTTCCGGGTGTGTCTGCCAATAATTGTAATGCTGCTATCATCGCTTCTGGTGCAGCATTGTAAGTCTCATCTAAGATTACCACATCATTGGGTAAAGTAAATCGCTGCGATCTACCTGTGGGCATATCCACCATCACACCTGCTTTTAAGGATGCCCAATCAATTCCCAACACCTTTGCCACCGCTAAAGCTGCCAAGAAATTAGTCGCATTGTGACGACCTGGTAGAGGTAGAGGTAGTTGGATTCCTGCGACTTCCACAGTCTGGTGATCAATTAATTGCCCTTGAATATCCCCACCAGAAAAACCAAAAGTTACAACTTCTCCGTGCCAAACTTTTGCTGCTGTGGACATTAATAGGGAATTATCGTAGTTGAGAATTGCTACGCTATCAGTAGACATTTCGGTTAATAACTCACATTTTGCCTGAGCAATCGCTTCTTCCGAACCCAGTAACTCAATATGCGCCGTTCCCACATTGGTAATTACTCCAATTGTTGGACGCGCTATTTGCGTCAGTTCGGCAATTTGTCCCTTACCCCGCATCGCCATTTCAATCACGGCGTAGTCATTTTCTGCGCCAAGTTCTAGGAGAGTTTTCGGGACACCGATTTCATTGTTGTAATTTTCATAAGTTTTGTGAACTCGTCCCTTTGTGGCTAAAACTGCGGCGATCAATTCTTTGGTTGTAGTTTTACCCACAGAACCTGTTACACCAATTACCGGAATGTTAAAGCGATCGCGCCACCATCTGGCGATCTTTTGATATGCTTTGAGGGTGTCTTTTACCTGTAATACAGGGAATCCAGGATTTTCGTATTCAAAATCTACGATTGCAGCTAAAGCACCCTTTGCGATCGCAGTGGCGACAAATTCATGTCCATCAAACTTATCGCCTCGTAAAGCGACAAATACTTCACCCAGGTCCAGGGTACGGCTATCTGTTTGGATACCGTTACTTAGTTGTGTTAAAGCAGTTTCAGATAAGTTTACAGGATGGGCCAAAATAACTTCAACCAGTTGGGTTAGGGTGGCAGAACAACGCATAAGCAATTTACAATTTAGAGTTCAAAATTATAAAATCGAATTATGACACAATATTGTTTAGATCAGATAACTTGACCTAAGTGTTGGACATCAATTCAAACGTCTTAGATACAAGTTAAGGCAAAGCATGGAAGAGCTACGAACCAGAATTAAGAATCTGCGTTCTGAGTGCCATAAACAAGTGGGGTCATATCTGGCTAAAAACTATGATGTGATTGTTCTCCCCACTTTTGAAACTTCCCAGATGGTGAGGCGGCGCGGTCTTCTCCCTTGGCGCTAGCCTCTCCCTTTGGGAGAAGGGGAGACGCTAAGAGCGATAGCGCAGCGTTAGCGAGTCCGCGAGCGTCTGGGGGTTTCCCCCATGAGCGACCGCCGAACCCCTTTGGGGTTGTCAGAAAGAAGCGGAAGTTAAAAAACAAGACAGCGAGAGCGATGATGACTTGGGCATTCTATCAGTTCTCTCAAACGTTATCGCATTTGTGTAACCGCTATGGTTCCAAATTGGTGAGAATAACTGAAGAATATACATCAAAGACCTGTACTAAATGTGGTCACGTTCATAGAAAACTTGGTAGTTCTAAGAACTTTTCTTGCCCTAATTGTGGTTATGAGATACCACGAGATTTTAATGGAGCCGTGGGGATTTTCCTCAAGGCAATGTGGGATACCACCTTCACTGACTCAGTTGGTGATGTTGTACTAGATGTTCACGATATCTCAAATGTCGGAGAATGTCTCGGTTAAAAGTATCAGCAATAATAAATCTACACACAGTTAGAATAACACCAAAAAAGAGGGGCAAAGAAGCTTAACTCCCGTGCCACCCTTGATTTATAAGCTACTTATATAGTTTAATGGGGTAGGGATAATGGGCATAAAAAGTTATGTTCTATCGTACTATCCCCGGTTTTTAATCAAGATTACTTGCACAATTTGTATTGCGATCTCACTAGAAACTCCTAAAGCTTGATATAAATCATTTAAGAAGTTTTTCTCTTCTTCACCTACAATACCTTCAGCTAAGACTAAATCGGTAGCTACTGCAAAAGCTGCTTCTCGCAAGTCTTGAGATAGAGAATCTCTTGCTGCATCAAACAAAGCATTAAAACCATCCCCCTGGAGAATGCCCAATATTTTCTCAAATAGCCTGTTCATCATCTCATGGGGATAACTTTTAAAAAGTTTCATCCGGGACAGCACAGAAGTGATAGAATTTGCTTGCTCAACAGAAAGATAACCGTCTGAGGCTGTTGCCGTCAAGATGATGACAGCAAAAGCTTCTGCTGGATTGAGTGCTGCTTGGGTTTGGCTTTCTGTGCCCAACACAGCGTCGAATAGACCCATTGTAGTAGCTCCTTGGTTAGAGTCCCAATAGCGCTATACTTACCCGTATGTTTGGTAGATTTACAGGTAAGAGTATAACGCTATGAGACTTTTATACTTTAGTGTTCCCAAGATTTATTCACGGCGAACACTTGCACCCAATGGTTTTTGGCAGGAACTACATTGTCATCTGTAAACTTAGCCTTCTCCTGTCTTTTCTATTGTTTCAATTACCGCCAAACCTATGCCAGAAACTGCTATTAACAGTACTGCTGATATCAAATAGGCGTTGGTCAGCATCCGTAAGGCTTCATCAAAAAAAATATAGGTGGTCATTGCTTCACCTGTTGAATTTTGTGCTGCTAGTACTTTTTATTTCTCCACACCCCGATAGGTGAATTTCGTTGAGAAACTGCTAGCAATTGCATCTTAACAAAACTTTAGCTCTTTCAGAACCCTAATCAAACTTTTTCTTTCTGAAGATTCGATAAAGTTTACAAAATAGGGATTGGGCATCCCTTCTCTACGAGACGCTACGCGAACGGCTTCTGTACGAGACGCTACGCGTAGCAAGATCCCCGAAGGGGTACGCTCAGGGCAAGTGGGCATTGGGGAAAAAGTTACTCCAAGTTACCCCTACTCCCCATTCTTTCCCTAGCCCCCAGTCCCCAGCGATGCACTGAGCTTGTCGAAGTGTCCCCAGTCCCTAAGGGACTTCCAGTTAAAAAAATAATCAATCGCTGTGTAGGCAGGGGAGCAGGGAGCAGGGAGCAGGGAGCAGGGAGCAGGGAGAAAAGAAAAATATCATCTCAATAAATTGGGTAATTTATTCTCTGGAAGTCCCTAACCTAGACCAAACAAGCTTGAATCGTCGCTACAACTGATTGAGAAAGAGTATCAAAATCGTAACCACCTTCTAAGCCAAACAGAATTTTCCGAGTTAGCCCTAGACAATAATCAGTAAATAAAGCATAGTCTTCTGGCTGCAAGTTGATACTTGCCAAAGGATCTGCGGCATTGCCATCATAACCAGCACTCACAATCAGTAAATCCGCCTGAAAGTTTGCTAAAAACGGTACTACCTCTGTTTCAAATAGTGGCTGATATGTTGCAATATCACTACCAGGGCGTACTGGTAAATTTAATACATTATTATGAAAGCCGCGTTCTGTCGATCTTCCAGTACCGGGATAGCATGGGTACTGATGTAACGAACAATAAGCAATCTGTGGATAAGTTTCTACAATCGACTGAGTACCATTACCGTGATGCACATCCCAATCGAGGATGGCGACACGTTTAACTCCGGGTTGTTCCAGGGCAAATAAAGCAGCGATCGCAGCATTAGAGAATAGGCAAAAGCCCATCCCTGCATCACTTTCTGCATGATGTCCGGGTGGACGCGCTAGTACAAAAGCTGGATTAGCTGACTTTAACACCGCCTCAACTCCATCGAACCACGCACTAACTGCCAACAATGCCACATCATAACTACGTGGGGAAACTGGTGTATCTCCATCCAAAGGTCCGCCACCACTAGAAGCAATTTGCCAAAGTTTTTTGATATAGGCTGGGCTATGGGCTTTCACCAACGAAGACATGAGTGATGGTTGTTCTGATACTGGTGTAGGCGATCGCCAGACAATTTTATCTGCGAATGTAGCTGCTTTGAGGGCAGTAGCGATCGCTATCAAGCGTTCTGGTCTTTCGGGATGGTATTTTCCAGTCTTGTGATCTAAAAATTCGTCGGAATAGATGACTGGCAGCATAGAACAAAAAACTTTGGCAGCAGGGACACTCATAATATTGAATCAAATTTTGCAGCTTTCAAACAGAAATAAAGGAACTAAAATCTGAGCTTCAGACTATGCAGGAGCGATTGGCAAATACTGAAGAAACGGCAATAGAACCTCAGATGACTTTAGCTGAGACTCAAAAAGCCTTTGGCAAGCGAAGAAAGATTATCAGCGCTTTGCTTAGGGACTGACAAATAAAAAATGTCCCAAAACTGACCCAAAACCCTCTATATTTCTCCTTTCTCTGTGTCGCGCCAGTTGCTTCAAGTCGGGGAACCCGCCCAACGCACTGGCTTCTCTGTGCGGCAGTCGCTCATGGGGGAAACCCCCAGACGCTCTCTACGAGACGCTAAAAGCGTAGCTTGCTTCCCTGTAAGGGTACGCGGACTCGCTTGCCGCCGGCGCTATCGCTCTTAGCGTCTCCCCTTCTCACATTGGGAGAGGCTAGCGCCAAGGGAGAAGACCGCGCTGCCTTGTCTCTGTGGTAGCCTGCGGCAAGCCGATGCAGCGTCTACGTTTATTTGGATAATTTATTTCTTGTCAGTCCCTAAGTCAAGCATCAAATTTCCGGTAAGTAATATTTTTAACAAAACATTTGTAACTACCCTTGCAGTTTATTTACCCAGTGCCTGCTATTCTTATAGTTACTTCGGTCTGTCATAGCAGATAGATTATCCTCAATAATGTTTTTATTTATGAGCGCTCATATACCATCCTGGTAATGTGGGTGCTTTTACTTTATCGCTCATGGGAAAAACTGTCTGGTTTAATTTTGAGGCGATGTCTGGTGAATGGTTGACTAAGCTGACACTGAAATTTTAACTTGACCAAAACGGCGATCGCGTCTTTGGTAGCTCAACAAAGCCTGATAAAATGCTTCTCTATTAAAATCTGGCCAAAGAATATCGGTGAAATACATCTCTGTATAGGCCATTTGCCACAAGAGAAAATTACTCAACCGCATCTCACCACTGGTACGAATCAGCAAATCGGGTTCTGGAGTATCTGCTGTGTAGAGATGTTGTTCTACAAGACTTTCATTCACTTGTTCCGCATTAAGTTTGCCCTGTTGCACGAGTTGAGCTACTTGACGGCAAACTTTGGTAATTTCGTTGCGACTACCATAGTTGACTGCAACAGTAAAGTGGATTGCTTGATTGTTCAACGTCTCTGTCATTGAACGTTCCATTTCCGTCTGTAGAGACTTGGGTAAAGCCGATAAATCTCCAATAAACGAGATTCGTACACCTTCTCGATGCATCTGAGCCAACTCGCGGTGTAGTAATCGCTCAAACAAATGCATTAGAAAATCTACTTCTTCAACAGGACGCTGCCAATTTTCTGTGGAGAAAGCGTAGGCTGTCAACGCTTTGACTCCCCAATCTTTGCAGCAACGCAATAGTTCTTTGAGTGTCTTTGCTCCTTGGCGATGTCCAGCAATGCGCGGTAATCCTCGACTGGTTGCCCATCGTCCGTTACCATCCATGATGACGGCGATATGTTGGGGGATTTTTTGAGGGTTTAAATCGGTGGGTAATGTTGATTTGTCATTTGTCATTTATCATCTGTCCTTTGTCATTTGTCATTTGTTTTTACTAATGAGCGCTGTGTGCAATCTTTCTTTCAAACCTAACCCCCAGCCCCTTCCCTGCAAGGGAAGGGGAGCAAGAATCAAAGCCTCTCGACCTTTCGGGGAGAGGTTTGGAGAGGGGTTCTAAGAATAAGTTGCACATCGCGTTAATGAGTAATTTCAAATAAATTTTGCAAATACTCTGGTGTGAGGGTCTTGTTCCAACTCCACAGACGATGCATTGTGTAGGTGAAGGTGAAGAGGAGAGTTGTTTTGTTGGTTAATGACCAAGCATTGCAGTTGAGGGTAGCCATCATGCGGCGGAGGGTACGCATGAGGTTGTTACGCTGATAGTTTGGCGATCGCGTTTTGATCAGCGTGCGTCCAATTCGCATCAACCCTGTATCAGGAAAAGTCCAGACTCCAAACCCCCAGAATTTGGTTGTATGGTTGATTTCATCCTGTGCTAGTTCCTCTAAAACATCCTGGAGTGCGCCAGTGGTGTGAGCCATCAACCAAATATAAAGACAGGTTGCACCGTATTCTGTGGCAATGCGGTGTAAGCCGTGGCGATATAAGTCTTCCTTGGCGTCATCTGTGGGGAGATAGCTTCTAACAGTCCGAAGTTTTGGGGTAATTTTCTCGCCTGTTAATTGGGTGTAGATTTTGATTAATGCAGGTGTGTGCTGACGTTCTTCCTTTTCCCACAAACCAAGTTCTAGGAGTTCGCCATCTTTACCGACAGTTCCACCAACAAACCGAGCCATTTGAGGATGCAATTTTTCCAAATACTGGCGACTGGTTTGGGTATAGCCGCGAATTGGGGCTTCTGTATCCATCGCACCGATCAAGATAGATAAAAATACCTCTGCGTCTAAACCGATAATTTGATTGCGCTTAATTGTTTGCCAATCAATAGATTTCCAGGGACGTGGTTGGGGATTGGCAAACTGTATCGGTAAATCTTGCAGACGCTCATGTAGTTTTTCGACTGCAATATATTTGTCTATGAGTGAACGAATACGGCGCTGTGTTTGTAAGTAATCAGGACTGGAATAGCTTTGACCTGCTAAGTCTTCTGTCAGTGGGCTGAGAGTATTAAGCATATTTTTATACTTGACTTTTATCTCTATGCTCAATAGCCTAAGCGATCGCACTTTCTTTTGTCAGTCGGCTGAAGTCGGCAATTTTATGTGATAGGGTTGCAAAAGTCGGGGGAAAAGTTGGTTAGAGAAAATTTCGGTTTCAAACCTCGCCCTTCTAAGACGACTTTAGAAAGTTAGAAGAGAGAATTGCAGAGAATGTAGCGAAATTGTTAGAGGTTGTTTGAAAAGTCCTCTTCTTGGTAGTAAAACGTTCTAGATCCCCCTAAATTCCCCGATAAATTGGGGGACTTTGATTCCGGTTCCCCCCTTTTTAAGCTATCCATTATAAACATCTTTCTTAACAAAAAGTTTGACAAGAACCAGAAATTGTGTATTCTCTAAACCGAGAAGGAAAATCTACCAAAGTCAACAAATGGAACAATGGATGACAAAAGAACTAGAAACAACAGAATTAGGGGACAATCGTCTGAACAAGGAAGTTCAGCACTACTAGGCAATTGACGGGAGTCTGATTTCACCATAAGTAATGATGGTGCTGATGTTACCTCATGATTTTTATTCTAGACGATTCGACGCGGACGATATACTTACCGTTGGAATAACAGCAATCCTTTCAAGAACTTGCTGCTGAATTTTGTAGGACTTACGCAAAATATCTCTCAAACTCTGATTTCTCTGTGTCGCGCTAGTCGCTACAACGGGGGGAACCCCCGCAACGCGCTGGCTTCTCTGCGCCTCTGCGGTTCGTTATTCCGTAACTGGTGCGTAAGTCCTATTTTGAATAAAGTTTGCAAAAGTCTGGAAAAAAGTCGGGTTTACAGAATCTTATCCAAAAACTCCAGCAATATAACTGTAGAGTAATTTATAGTTGTCCCTAAAATCTGAACTCCCCTTGTCGTTACACAATGGACGCTGAAGCAGCATTAGCATGGTTAGACGCCATAATTCCCCCTCAGACTGGGGAACGGTTGAGCGATTTGCAAAAAGTGATTCTTGTGCAAGTTTGGTTGGGTAGAAAATACTTAGATATTGCTCATTCTTACGGTTGTACGGAAGGACACGCCAAGGATGCTGGTTCTCAGTTATGGAAGTTGCTTTCTAAAGTATTGCGAGAAAAGATAACCAAAAGTAATTGTCGCGCTACTTTGGAACGAGTTTTGAGAAAAACGACTGCGATATCCAGTCTGATTGATTACTCGCGATCGCCACATCCCACCCCAAAATTAGAGGATACCAATTTTATTGGACGAACAGCAGCGATCGCTCACCTGAATACTTTGGTAAATCAAGGCTCGAAAGTGATTGTTATCCAAGGTGAAGGCGGTTTAGGTAAAACTACTCTAGCGCAGCAATATCTCCAAACTCAGGGGTTTGACTTGGTTTTAGAACTGCTGATGGCCAAGGAAACACAAAATATTACCCCTGCGGAACGAGTAGTAGAAGAATGGCTCAAACAAGATTTTGATCAAGAACCTGGGGTAGAATTTGGCGTAACTTTAGGACGACTCAAGCGCGAACTCCACAATCGGCGGATTGGGGTGTTAATTGACAATCTCGAACCTGCATTAGATCAACAAGGTGGCTTGATTGCTTCCCACCGCAACTATGTGGAACTATTGCGGGTGTTGGCTGATGCTAGGGTGCAATCTGTTACTCTGATTACTAGCCGCGATCGCCTTTGTGAACCTGGGCTAAATGTGAATCACTATCGGCTTCCCGGTTTGGATCAAAGTGCATGGCAACAGTTTTTTAGCAACCGTGGGTTAGCCATCGACTCGCCAACTTTGCAAATCATGCATCGCACATACACCGGTAATGCTAAAGCAATGGGAATTCTCTGTGGTTCAATTCAGGAGGATTTTGATGGTGATATGGTTCTTTATTGGCAAGAAAATCATGCCGATCCGTTAGCAGCAACGGACTTAAAAAATTTAGCGGTGAGTCAAATAAATCGTCTGCAAGCCCTCGACCCCCAAGCCTATCGCTTACTTTGTCGTTTGGGATGTTATCGTTACCAAGATATACCAACTATCCCATCACAAGGGTTATTTTGTTTACTTTGGGATGTCCCACCCGACGAACATCGCCAAATCATCGCCTCTTTGAGAAATCGGTCTTTGGTGGAGTGCGATAAAGGCGAATATTGGCTGCATCCGGTGATTCGGAAAGAAGCGATCGCACGTTTACACCCCAGCAATGAATGGGAAATTGCCAACCACAAAGCCGCAGAATTTTGGACAACTACTGTTAAACAAATTGAAAGCTTTAAAGATGCTTTGCAAGCTCTAGAAGCATATTATCACTACATAGAAATTTATGAATTTGAGTTGGCAGGTAAGGTCATTTTAAAAAGCCGAAATAATCAATGGCAGCAGTTTTTGCCTCTTGGTAGTACGTTGTATCGGATGGGTTTAATTCAACCGATACTTACGGCAATTAATCGGGTTGTGAACAATCTAAGAAACAACCAAAATCTCAGCGAACTTTATAATATATTGGGTGATTTATATTGGATAACAGGTAATATTAGTCAGGCGATCGCCTGTCAAGAAAAAACTATTGCTCTGGCAACGCAAGCACTGAAATCACTTGTACCTCAGCCAGAAAATAAACATACAGTTTACTATCTGAGGATGCTAGAGGTAGATTCTTTATTAAGTATTGGTCTTTACAAGATAGATTTATGGGAACTAGAGGTAGCCGCAAAGTTATTTCAGCAAGTAATTTATCTGGCTCAAAATACCGAGCATCATCGCTGGGCAGAGAAAGCTTCAGTGTGTTTAGCTTTGGTATATTCTTATTTGGGTTTGCATGATGCCTCATTTGCATTAGCAAATGTAGCTTATCAAAATATTACGAACGAAAAACTGGTGGAACAAACTGGGAGATTTGTCTATTTCATGCAAATTTTAGGTCAAACCTACGTCAATTTAGGAGAATTATCTCAGGCAAATCAGATATTTCACCAAACTTTGACTTTTGCAGAAGAAAGTCACTATATGCAGGTTAAAGCAAAAACTCTCAATGGTTTAGCAGAAATCCATCGACAACAAACAGATTTTGCATTAGCTCTTGTTAATCATGCAGAAGCAATCGAACTTTTGGATAAAATAGGTGCAAAGTGCGATCTAGCTGAAGCTTATTTTCAATTAGGTTTAACTAATCAAAAGATGGCAAAACCTGATGAAAGTAAAATGAATTTTCATCGAGCGATTCAGCTATTTACTGAAATCAAAGCACCGAAACAAGTTGAAAAAATTTTAACCTGCGCTACTCAAAGGCGATCGCTAGTTGATTTAAAATCAAATCCATCCTCCAATTTCCGCATCAGTCAAGGGTTTCTCTAACTTACTATATTCTGTCTGAGCCGCCCGCAATATGTGTTTCATCTGCACTGGTTCCCCGGCATCGGCAGCTAAAAAAGCTGCATTTAAGGCAATATTACGAATATTACCCCCAGCCACATTCAGCCGTGCCAGTTGTAGAGCATCTAAGTCTGCCGTTGGTGTATCATCTGGAAAAACGCGTCGCCAAATCTCCGCTCGTTGCGTTGTATCGGGGAAGGGGAACTGCACCACAAAGCGAATCCGCCGCAGGAAGGCTGTATCAATTGCACTCTTGAGATTCGTAGTCAGAACTGCTAAACCTGGGTAGCTTTCCATCCGTTGCAATAGGTAGCTAACTTCTATATTGGCATAGCGATCGCGGGCATCTTTGACTTCACTTCGTTTCCCAAATAAAGCATCAGCTTCATCAAATAACAAAATCACCCCGCCTTGTTCTGCGGCATCAAACACCCGGCGCAAATTCTTCTCTGTCTCCCCAATATATTTGCTGACTACCGATGATAGATCAATGCGATAGAGATCGAGACGCAATTTCTGTGCCAACACTTCCGCCCCCAAGGTTTTACCAGTGCCGCTAGCACCAGCAAATAGAGCGCTGATTCCTAATCCCCTAGCACTCTTGGCACCAAAACCCCAATTATTATATACAGTACTACGCTGACGTACATGAGCCGCAATTTCCCTAAGAATTTGTTTCTGTGCCTCTGGTAATACCAAATCTTCCCAATCACCAGATGGCTCAATTCGTTGGGCGAGTTCATCCAAGCGGGGACGTGCTTGCACCCGGCAGGCATCCCAGACAATATCGCTGATATCGGTTTCCGGTGTTTGGGCTAACTGTCCTGCGGCTTCTGCACAAGCAGCGCGAATGGTTGCAGCACTTAGGTTAAACTGATCCACTAGGGTTTTAACTTGCCCGTTCATTTGCTCCCCCATTGCACCTAGTGCATCTTGCCAAACTGCACCTTGTTCTTTGGTAGTTGGTTGATGTACGTCAAAATTAACTACCAGGCGTTGTGATAAGCCGATCCGTTCCCGACTCGTAATTATTAAAAAGCCCTTTGTGCGTTCGATGAAACGAGCGATCGCATTCAGCCGTGCCGTATCATTAGTATCCAGTTCGTTGCAGTCTATGAGTAAGGCACATTTACTTAAAATCGTCTCACGAGTCCATAGGCGGATGAGATTATCCAACTCGCTAGGTGCTAAGGGAATTACTTGTGCAGGCATTACCCACAGCCTTAAACCTTGGAGTTGGCAAATTGTGGCGGCAATGGCGCGTTGGCTAGCAGTTTCTTTACTACATAACTGGATAATTGGCAAGCTATTAACCTTGTAAGCTTGTAACCACACTGCTGCTACTCGCTCTGCTAAATCTTGGTGCGAGGGTACTAAATCACTAACCTCTTGTAATGGTTCAATGATGCCAGCTAGACGCTCGTCAAGGTATTGAATGCCTGTGAGATAATGTAAAATCCGCTCGTCAATTTTCAACGGACTGAGGGTAAGAGCATGACCATCACCAATTTGAATTAACCGCCAATGACGTAAGGGAGCATTTGGAGCGATCGCATCCCAGTGGACGTTAGGTAAAGCTGCCAGAGCTAAACTGATGGTTGGGTAAGCTCGTTGTGAATCTCCGTGAACTATAGCACATAATTTCCCAAAATCTCCATTCAATTCCATACCTGCACACAACAGCAACAAATCATGTTCAAAGGATGAGAGGCTAAACATTTTGCATACTCTCTCCAATGCTGATGGTGTAGGCATAGCAACAGAGGCTGACTGTAACGCCTGCTGTAAAATCTCTTGGTTTTTGTCCTCTGGTTGATTTTGCTCTTTTGCCGTGTGATTTTCTAAAATCCCACGCACCACGGCTAGGGCTGCTGATAGATAGCGATAGTTTGCCTCATCCCAATTGCGATTAATTGTTGTCGGATTCATAACATAGTCACCTGTGGCGAATCATCAGCTCCAGACTGATTCTTGTGCAGTGGACTTTCCGCTCCATCTACCTGCACCCTGACAAGATAATTTCCTGGCTTCACATTTTTGACAGGAATAGCGATCGCATCAGTATCTTCAGTGCGTGGTGCAACAAAGAAAGAGTAAACTATTGGACTATCACCTGACACTTCATTAAGTAGCAAAACTACTCGCTGTGCTTTACCAACTTTAGGCTGGAATTTAACGGTAATTTCGGCTGTGCGTAAGTTTTCGCCGCTATTTTTCACTTCAGCGACGAATGCTGTAATTGTTGGATGTAGGACAAAAGCCGCAACATTTGATTCAACTAGATGATTGGTTTGCCCTCCATTGCCCATTGTCAGGTGTACAACTTGGATACCCTGCACACTTGCGTATAAATCTGGCGGAACTAACAGGCTGATTTGGGTTTCTTTAACATCTTGAGGTACTACTAATGTTTCCGTATTACCCAAACGAACTCGTGTGATTTCACCCCGTAACCGCTTACCACGAATTACTAATGTTGTACCTGCAACAATCATTTGATCGGTCTTTGCCGAAGCTATAACTTGCTCTATACTCGGTTGAGACAAGGGCAGCATGTAGAAACCTTCAGGTTTGTCACATTGGCTACTCTCAATCAATACCATTGATGCCAGATAGCTCGCTGAAGGTCGATAGTGCGTTTGTAAAACAGACCATAACTTAGAAGTTTCTTCCATATTAAAAAACTCTGGAGTTAATTTTATCTGCCCAATTTGTTCAGCTAAATCGGATACAGACACACTTGCTACAGCTTGCGAAAAAGCACTTGAGGTATTGGTGGTAGATGCATTTATCAGAGTATTTTCAATAATATCAGATGTAATAGTTGGTGTTCTGTGTAATAAATGCATTGCATAACCCAGTAAAAGCTCCGCCTGAAAATCTTTGGCTCCATAAGCTGTTAGCAAGTAATGGAGATCAAGAGCTAGTGGTGGAGTCACAGAGCGTGGGTTTCCATTAATACGTGAGTGCCTGCCGCGAAATTCCTGAGATAGCCAATCGACATTGCGATTTTGCGTCACTTGATAGAGAAAGAGGTTGATTTGAGCGCGCTCGTCAGCTTCAACTGAAATTCGATCAGGTGGTAAGGCAGTTACAATCACATCACCAACACTAGCAGCGATCGGATCGCTGACTAAACCATTTTCCAGCAAGACTTTTAGTACTGCTGTCACGGCGGCTATAGAGAGCACATTACTCATCCTCGTTCCTCATGGCAATAGCACATATTAATCATGTACGCCAGAGTACATTGACAGAATATATTTTGCAAAACTTTAAATATTCTGTAATGAAGATTATCTGCACGGCATACAAAAGTTAATGGGCATTGGGCATGGGGCACTTGTACTGAGCGACTCGCCTTCGTCTGAAATGTCTTTAATTTTGAATGCGTGAATTTTGAATTCGGAGCGAAGCGACGTGACGACCCTTGTCGAATTTGCGTGAATTTAACGTCAGGAACAACTTTCAAGTGTCATAAGTCTTAAATTTTAAAGATTTTATCAAATTTCTAGCATTACTTTTATGTTAAGCTGAGTATAATTAGATAACCACTAGTAGTATATATTACTAATAGTCATCGAAGTTACGAAGTAAGCAAAAAATTTGTCATACTAGTACATCACGGCGGAAATAGACCTACCATCCTAAATGGGTAAAAAGCTTGCGGTATAAGTATTCTTTCTTTTTACTTTTTACTTTTGCCTTGTTGTACTAGTATTATCTCTGAATAAAGTTAACACTGTGAAGTAACTAGGATGGGTTGCCCCAAATGAAATCCCCGCCTTCTTCAAATTCTTGGAATGGTCGCTTTGTAGGTGATAACCAGCGATACCGTTTAGACAGACGGTTAGGCGGGGGTGGCATGGGAGAAGTCTTCCTAGCAACGGATACCCGTGTCGGTCAGCAGGTAGCGTTGAAGTTGCTCAAAGATACGCTAGTGGCATCACAAGAAATGAGAAAGCGTTTTGAGCGTGAGGTGGCAGTTTGTGCCGCTTTGCAAAGTGACAATATTGTTAAAATTAGTGACTGTGGTGTAACCCCGGAAGGTTTTCCATTTTACGTAATGGAATATTTACGGGGGCAAACCCTCAGGCAATTACTGCTGCGCGAAAAGCGCCTGTCTGTTGAGCGGGCGGTGAAGATTATGGCGCAAGTTTGCAAGGGTCTAGAGCTTGCCCATAAAGGAGTGACTCTGCAACGAGATGGCGGGAAAACCACTGAACATATTCAGGTAGTTCATCGTGACCTGAAACCAGATAATATATTTTTAGTACCTACCGATTTGGGCGAGTGGGTAAAGGTTTTGGATTTTGGTGTTGCCAAAATTCGGAGTGAATCTTCAGAAAATTCCAATATTACAAATATTACTAGTACATTTATTGGTACATTTCGTTACGCACCTCCTGAACAAATCCAAAGCGATAAAAACCTGGATGCCAGGGGTGATATTTACAGCTTAGGGATTATCCTTTATGAAATGCTGAGTGCCGCCGATCCATTTGGAATCAGCATTAAGGGTAGTCATATCAGTGAAGCTTCTTGGGTGTTAGCTCATGCTTATGAGCCACCAAAACCACTGCGATCGCAACCAGAGTGTGAGCATTTATCCGTAGAATTGGAAGCAGTGGTGATGAAATGCCTCCACAAGAACCCAGCTAACCGATTTGCCACAGTAGAAGAACTAAATCAGGCTTTACAAGCTGCTGCCAAATTGGTCGCCGAGACTACTAGTGGACCTCAACAGATTACTGGGCAACCCCAACCTTCTGACAATCAAGGTTCAAATCACGAAACTGTTCCCAGACAATCAAACGACGACACCATTCTTCGTCCTCCATCTCCATACAATCAGGGTTCAAATCACGAAACTGTTCCCAGACAATCAAACGACGACACCATTCTTCGTCCTCCATCTCCATACAATCAAGGCTCAAATCACGAAACTGTTCCCAGACAGTTTAACCCGATTGACCAAAACCAATTACAGGAAAGTGTTCCTCCCCTCGATGCTGGGTACAATCAAGGTTCAAATCACGAAACTGTTCCCAGACCATTTAACCCAATTGAGCAAAGTCAACAGAATCCTGTGAATAATCCGAACGCCAGTAAACCAGACAATACATTGTATCAACCTCGACCTGGCTCGAATCAAGGCGGGCAACAAGCGCCACCAGATAAGACATTGTATCAACCTCGACCTGGCTCGAATCAAGGCGGACAACAACCGCCATCAGATAAGACGTTGTATCAACCTCGACCTGGCTCGAATCAAGGCGGACAACAACCGCCATCAGATAAGACGTTGTATCAACCTCGACCTGGCTCGAATCAAGGCGGACAACAACCGCCATCAGATAAGACGTTGTATCAACCTCGACAGGCATCGAATCAAGGTGTGCAACAAGCGCCATCAGATCATACGTTCTATCAACCGCGACAGGCGTCGAATCAAGGTGGACAACAAGCCCCAACGGATGACACTATTTACCAACCAAAGGGAAATGGACTGATAGCAACGGGAATCTCTCCCAATTTATTGCGAATCGTGGGAATAGTCTTGGCTGTTGGGTTGACTTTAGCATTAGTAACCTATATATATACTCAATTGCAATCTCGCAAAGAGCCAAGCAACCAGCAAGGTTTACCTAATAGTGGGCGGACTCAGAACTAATCAGCTAAAAAGCTAGCTTGATACGACATTTCTTAACTATGTTCATCCCAAACCACGGGAAAGGAATAATCTGAAAACGGGGAGAAATCATGATTTTCACTGCGGGTTTCTTCATCGAGAACTTTGACCACTTTGTTATAAGTGTCTTGTGCTTGTTGCGGGGAATCACCGATGCTGGTTAATCCCAACTTACCAAACTGCGAAAGGCAACCCATAAGATGAAATACTGTACCCGTTTCTGTACCACTGTCGAAGTGCAGTCTGTGTTCAGCGACAATATCCAT
Source organism: Nostoc sp. (assembly GCF_036917815.1). Lineage (GTDB taxonomy): Bacteria > Cyanobacteriota > Cyanobacteriia > Cyanobacteriales > Nostocaceae > Nostoc. Next base: position 101,874 of record NZ_JBALEK010000065.1, read on the forward strand.
CAAATCATTAGGCAATAATCCCTGATAGCGCTCTTTTTGCAGATTATCAGTGGCAATATAGTATTTTGGACGACCTTGTTGACTATAAAATAAACCCGTGGAAAGGTCATAGCGACCGTTGGTTAATAATTTTAGGGTCATGAATGGATGAGTTGTACCGCCTTTACGGAGGTTAATTTCGATCGCCTGAATATCCCACTCTTTATTACCCCGAGCAACGGCGATAAAATCTACACCAAATCGCTCTAAAGTGCCTTTTTCTGCTAATTTTCTGCCAACCTGTAGTCCCAATTGCTGTAATTGCAACCGATAGCTTTCATCAGCAGGAAAGCTACAACCAAGATAAATCTGACCGTCTGGACCTCCGAGAATTTGGTCGTGGGTTGAAAGGATTTCGACTTCGCCAGTGGGTGTGATCCGTCCTTGGACGCTGGGCGATCGCTTAATTTCCCCTTCCACAAATGCTTCGGAAATTGCCCCTAATTCCGGGATTCTTCCCGAAAAATTATCCCAAGTTTCTTGTTTTGCTTGAAAGCGCATTGTTGAGAAGCGATCGCTAATTGCCGCTACCCTTTGAGTATGAGTACCTTTGCTTGGTGCTAAATTCTGAATCGGTCTTAGATCGAGCAATGCATTCCCCTCTCCAGAAATGCCTTCATTGAGTTTTACTACTACCCGTTGTAATGCCGGTTGTCTTTCCCACAAATCAGCCGTAGCTTCTGCCAAATCTCTGTGGTTCCAAATTTTGGCGCTGCCATCTGGATGCGGTACTCCACTTTGGGCGAAGATTTGCCGACTGCCACTTTTTGTCCCCCAAATCTGTAAATCTGGTGCAGCAGCATACAGTGGTACACCCAATTTTAAAGACAATTCGCCTTCCCAGTGCGAAGAGTTGTAGCAGATCATAAATGATTTATCTAGCCTCAAAGATTGATGAATGCGTTCTAGCAGGCGGGGGCGTTCTAAAATCTTTTGGCTGAGGGGCTTAAGGGAGGAATCGTAAGTAGAAAGTAACAGTAAGCGATTGCGAGCATGAGAAAAGGGAATTCCTGGCAACAGTTGCAGATAATAATCAATGATACTAGGATGCAACGGTACTGATGTTACATAAACCAGCCGAGTCCGGGGATTCCGCAACCGAATTAAGGAAAACAGTAATCTTTCTTCATAATGTTCGCAGCCTTCAATCTTTCGGAGTTCGTGCTGATCCAGACTTAGGGAGGGAATAATTAAAATATCCGCTTCACTATTGTCAAATAATTCGCTCGTTTTCCAGCGATCGCGCAGGGTTAATTGTAAGTGGCGAAATTTTTCAACCTGTTCTAACTCAGAAATATTTAGTCTTGCCATAACCCCTGCCCTCTAATGATCTCAATGTAGCGCACCATGAAGGCTTTTGGAAAATGTCTAGCCGCCGTGTCAGAATTCAGATAGTTTTGCAAAAAAAATTAAGTAAGTCCCCAAGGATAAATTAAACTCTAGTAACCCGCAGATTGGCGACTTATTTAATTTCTTTTCCGTCTTAAGGTTGAGCTAATTGCAGCTTACTTTACCTCTAGGGAGCGATAAACTACAGCAATATAGCTGTGGCACCTGGACCAATTTGGACACCTTTAATTCCCTCAACTTTTCCCGAAGATCAAGTTGAAAATTTTGGTAAACAAGTACCAATGCAACGTGCCGGACAACCGGAATAAGTTGCACCTAGCTATAGCGTTTCCTAATCACATGAGGTACATCTTAGCCCCCTCTCGAAGAGCGGGGAGGGGGTTGGGGGTGGGGTTCTTGTACCTCACTAAACCGAGAACCGCTATACGTATTTTTAGCCTCTGATGATGGTTCTTATATCTCTGGGCAAGTGTTACATGTCAATGGTGGAGAAGTTATCAATGGGTAAGTTAAATAGTTAGGAGCCATTCAATTTTGGATTTTTCTTTCAATCCAAAATTCAAAATCTAAAATGGCTACAATTTGGAGTCATAAATTTTTACTTATTCATTCTTAACTCTACCCTGATTGTCTTCCATTGGAGGGATGAGTCAACGTTTAAATATTGATAATCTATCTAACAGCGTACATTTAAGAAATAATAACTACCTCTATGGCATCTCCTACACCACTTCATGGCACAGAACTAGTAGATTGTGCTAGAGCAAATGCCAAGCAAGGAATTGAAACTGCTGCTTATCAGTGTGGCTATGGTGAAGATATCAACAAATTTGCCCGAGAACTCAGAAAAGCTTGTGAAGAAATGAATTTACAAGTAAAAGAACTCAGTGGATTAATTACTGAACAAGACTTGATACTGGAATTGGGTACTGGCGAAATTATTGCTCCAGAGACGGAATCACAATTGTAAAAGTGTGTAAAAGTGAGCCTAGTCTAGGGTAAACTGGGGATGTGCAACGTCAAACTTGTAATTTTTCCGACTTGGAGTAAATTGAAAACTTTCGTAGATGAAGGAAAGAGCAGGGGTTTTAGGCACTGATAATTCCTTGCATTCGGCGATCGCACAGCGTCTCGTAGAGAAGAGAAACTGTCGCCTAGCGATCGCTGGATAGTCTACCGACAACAAAGTTACTCGAAAAGTATGAGCGATCGGGAATTTTACTCCACTGACTTGAGGTTAGTACTATATAGCGGTTCCCATTCAGATGCGGTACAACATTATATCGCTAGGTATAGGGGCACGGCAGTGCCGTGCCCTTACGGGTGTACCTAACTAGGTCGAGAAACGCTATATCTCTGCTGGTTCTTGTAACAAAGATATGAATTTACAGTCAAGATACAGTATAGATAATTAATACTTTTTCAAATCTTTAAATATTTAAGACTTTCTTTATAGAATTTTCATCTAATTAAATAACTATGTGGATAAAAGTATGAGATTATCCACTATGTTGGTAATTTTACGTTGCGAACTTTTATTTAAAAATCATCAAAACTTTAATATTCCTTTAAAAAAGGATATATAAATATGAATTTTTAATTAAACAAAGCTCCACAAAAAAGATAGACATAACACTGTGATATATTTTCAAATGTGTAATTCATTGATCCCAGTAAAATACTTAATAGAAATGTTCAATATCTTACCTAAGATACTTAAATATCTACTCTGATTGGGTATTGCTTCACCTCAACTTCATGCATCTGTATATCAGTGAGATTAGAAGCTGCCAGAAATTTGTAGAAATCAAACAAAGATTAATAAGGACTAATGCGCCCTTAAATTAATCTCTGGTATTTTTTCTCATACGCACTTTTCTATATATCTGCTTTCAGAGAAGATGTAGGAATGCGTATCATTTCATCATGCTATTTTATCTTAATGTTGATACAAGGGGACAGCAAATGTAGTGGAGTAAATGAGCATGATAACAGATAATTTCTATCAACAATTGAGTAGTGAAATAGTATCAATAGTAATGAATATATTAATAGGGAAATAATTTTTTTATTAATATATCTTGTCTATGTAATTACGAATTTTTGTTGAAAGTATTAAATATAAAACTAATCCTAAATCATTGATTACGGCATTAGTTTTAGAACTATTGTGAGGGATCTATCTGAATGAGTGAATCACAGAATCAACCGTTATCAACATCTCCAAGTCCAATAATTGCTGCTCAACCATCTGCTCTAGATAATCAGGTACAACTCAGCAGTACTTCTGCTCGGGCTAGCAATGTGCTTTCTCAGGGAAATGGACTCAAAGCAGAGTACTACGACAACATCAACTTCACCAATCTGAAACAAACTCGCATAGATCCAACGGTGAACTTTAATTGGGGCACTGGTTCTCCAACACCGTCCGTCGGTGCAGATACCTTCTCGGTACGTTGGACAGGTCAGGTAGAAGCTGAGTACAGCGAAAATTACAAGTTCTACACCACTAGTGATGATGGTATACGCCTGTGGGTCAACGATCAACTAGTCATCGATAAGTTTATCAATCAACCTGCCACAGAATACAGTGGCTCCATCGCACTGGTTGCAGGTCAGAAGTACAATATCAAACTCGAATACTACGATAATCTATCCGTAGCCGTTTCCAAACTGTCTTGGTCAAGCTCCTCTCAGGCCAAGGAAATCATTCCTCAGTCTCAACTGTATAGTAATGTCAACATCGCTGCTAATGGCAACGGACTCAAAGCAGAGTACTACGACAACATCAACTTCACCAATCTGAAGCAAACTCGCATAGATCCGACGGTGAACTTTAATTGGGGCACTGGTTCTCCAACACCGTCCGTCGGTGCAGATACCTTCTCGGTACGTTGGACAGGTCAGGTAGAAGCTGAGTACAGCGAAAATTACAAGTTCTACACCACTAGTGATGATGGTATACGCCTGTGGGTCAACGATCAACTAGTCATCGATAAGTTTATCAATCAACCTGCCACAGAATACAGTGGCTCCATCGCACTGGTTGCAGGTCAGAAGTACAATATCAAACTCGAATACTACGATAATCTATCCGTAGCCGTTTCCAAACTGTCTTGGTCAAGCTCCTCTCAGACCAAGGAAATCATTCCTCAGTCTCAACTATATTCACCACAGATTCAGACCACCATCACATTAGGATCATCTTCGACGACTGTGAGCGAAGGCGCTGGTAGTGTTGCAGTAAATATATTTAGAAGTGGCGATTTAAGCGTCACATCTTCAATCAAGTATGCCACCCTATCTAATACTGCCACAGCAGGAGTTGACTACGGAAGTGAAGGTGTCGAAAGCGCTGGAACAGTTATCTTTGCGCCGGGACAAAGCAGCATACAGGTATCCATTCCGATCAATGACGATTCCTTAGCAGAACCCGATGAAACCTTTAATTTTGTCATTGATCAGCCACAGGGGGCAACATTAGGACTCCAAAGAACTCTCGGACTTACGATTCAAGATAACGATCGCTCTGCCCTCGACTTCAGTAAGCCAATAGTTAATGAGGGTGACGGTTCTGCAACGGTGACAGTTACACGGGGTAACGCTTTGGGATCTGCTCGTCTAGACTACATAACCGTGGATGGGACGGCTAAAGCGGGATCTGACTACCAAGCTGTATCTGGAACCTTGAACTTTGCAGCCGGACAAACCAGCAAGACCATTGCTATCCCCATTATTAATGACAACATTGGGGAATCAAATGAAACATTTACTTTGAAGTTCAGTAACGCAGTTGGAGTGCAGCTAACTACTCAACAGACAACTATCAGTATTATTGATAATGACCCTGGTAACTTTGCTTTAGATAAAGTCACTTCTGGTTTGACTCAACCCACAGCTTTTGACTGGACACCTGATGGTACGACCATGTTCATTGCCCAGAAAAATGGGGTAGTGCGAGTCTTGAAAAACGGCACATTATTATCAACACCATTTATCAATATTTCTGGAGAGGTAAATGATACGCGCGATCGCGGTCTGTTAGACATTGCCGTACATCCAGATTTTGGCAAAAATCCAAACGGTAACAACTATGTTTACCTGTTATATACATACGATCCACCAGAAACTAATCCAAACAATGCTAAGAACAATCCCAATAGCATATTGGACAATCCCGATCAGAGTGGGAATCGTACTGGACGGCTAACTCGCGTGACCGCTGACCCCAACACTAATTACACTACTGCTATTGCTGGCAGCGAAGTTGTGCTGCTGGGTACTAATGGCACTTGGGATAATATCAGCCACCCAGATGGAAATAGCACAGATGTCTCACTTGGCTATGCACCATCAGGAATTCTCAACAAAGATACTGGTAAGCCGTTTAATAGCTTACAGGATTATCTGAATAATCTCGATAAAGTCCAAAATATCCAGAATTTTATCGCCAACGATAGTGAATCTCACTCAGTTGGTTCTGTGCGCTTTGGTACTGATGGTTCTCTGTTTGTTAGCTTAGGAGATGGCACTTCCTACAATGGCATAGACCCCCGAGCAATTCGCGTCCAGGATAACAATAGTCTGTCCGGTAAGATTCTGCGGATTAACGCCATTACTGGTCAAGGCTTATCAAGTAATCCTTTCTACAACGGTGACGCCAATAGCAATATTTCCAAAGTTTATGACTCAGGTCTGCGTAACCCCTTCCGCTTCACAATTGATCAAAAGACCAATACCCCCTACATTGGTGATGTTGGCTTCACTACTTGGGAAGAGGTCAATGTCGGAAAACCAGGAGCTAACTTTGGCTGGCCATTCTATGAAGGTGGCCTTGATGCAAATGGTAATGTCGTCAGCCTGAAACAACCAAAATATGCTGTCTTAGATGCAGCGCAAGACTTTTATAATAGTGGCACAACTGTTACAGCAGCAATTTACACATACAACCATTTTGGTGCTTCTAATTCGATTATCATGGGTGACTTTTATACAGGCGATACTTTCCCCTCAATCTATCAAGGTGCCTTATTTGTTGCTGATTCCACTCAACAAACCATTGATGCTTTGACATTGGATAGTCAGGGCAAAGTTGTTTCAGTTAAGCGGTTTGCTTCCCAAAAAGACACGCCTAATCTCGGAGTGCCCGTAAAAATCATGACTGGTCCCGATGGCAATCTGTACTACGCAAACTTGACCGGAGGCGAGATTGATCGCTTCCGACCTGTTTAGGGATTTCCAAGAAAGAAATTATCCAATTGAAGAAGGAGTCAGAAGTCAGAATCCAGGAGTCAGAATCAATTGGATGGGGATTCAGACCCGAATGGCACTAAGAAAAGCCCAAAAGCCTGTGTAGCCTCGTTCCCAGCCTGGAGGCTGGGAATGTATTCCGAGAGGCTCCGCCTCTGGTCAAAAAAGAGGAGGCGGCAGCCCCCCCAGAATGCAGGGCTGTTTCATTCGTTCAGATCAGAATTTTGTCAAGAGTATCAACCAGAAAATTTAGTGAGTTGGTAATCGAAAAATTACTGTTTCAATCGGTAAATTTAAGTGCGATCGCCTGGTTTTTGACCCAATTAGAGTGTTTAAAAACCTGATTTTTTTGACTGATACGCTTGTAAATTAAGGTCTTTTAGGGAATGAATCAGCCCTGCCCCAGAATGGGTTCCCAGCCTGGAGGCTTGTTCCAGTCAGCGCAAGGGCTGTATCTTAACTTAGTGCCATTCGATTCAGACCCCAACCAATTGTAGACACCGTGCAGACGATGGGGTTTTAAACCCGTTTATTCATCCGCCACTCGCACAGAATTCAATTCTGAATTCTGGCTCCTGACTCCTGAATTCTGTTTGATAAACGTAGACGCTGCATCGGCTTGCCGCAGGCTACCACTCCAGACGCAGAGAACACAGAGAGAGGATAAATAGAGAGGGTTTTGTGTCCGTTTTGGGATATTTTTTGTGGGATGGGTGTCCCCACCCGTCCCAGATTTAGAGCGCTCATGTTGCCCACCCCACAAAATGGATAATTTATTTCTTGTCAGTCCCTTGCCTGACTGTTCACTAATTTTGGTCAAGATAATTTGGTCAGAAATCCCAAGAATTTTTTGGTATTTGATGTCAGGAGTGTACGACGATAAGTATCAGCTGCTTTTTTAATAGCTTCGGCTTGAGTGGGATAAGGATGAATCACATTGCTTAACTTACTCAAACCGATCTGATTCACCATTGCCGTAGTCACAACTGATATCATCTCACCCGCATGACTGGCGACGATAGTTGCACCGATGATTTCATCAGACCCTTTTTTATGGTGGATTTTGAGAAATCCTGACTCTTCACCATCTGCGATCGCTCGGTCTACACTACTAAAAGGTATGTTAATTGTCGTCACCTCAATACCCAATTTCTGCGCCTCGTGTTCATACATCCCTACGTGGGCAATTTCTGGGTCAGTATAAGTTACCCAAGGCATCACCAGATTACTGAGTTTAGAGCGTCCCAAGCCAAAGGGAGAAAACAGGGTATTCTTAATTACAATCCGCGCCGCCGCATCAGCAGCATGAGTAAACTTCCAGTTCATGCAGATATCGCCAGCTGCATAAATTTTGGGATTGGTTGTCTGGAGGTAATCATTTACCTTCACACCTTGGCGCTTGTCGTATTCTACCCCTACTGATTCTAAATTCAAACCTTCCACATTTGGCGATCGCCCCGCACCGACTAAAATTTCATCCACTGTCACCGAATCTCGATGACCATTGGCAGAAAAGTAAAGTCGTTTCCCCTCAGTAACTGTTACCACTTCTTCCAACTTGGAATTTAGTACCACGCGAATTCCTTCGCTAATCAAAACCTTTTGGAGAATTTCAGCCGCCTTAGCATCTTCTTTATTCAGAAGATGAGAACCGCTATGAAAAAGTACCACCTCAGAACCCAAACGCCGGAAAGCTTGCGCCAATTCGCAACCAATAGGACCGCCACCAATCACTGCCAAATGTTCCGGTCGTTGAATCAGGGAAAAAACCCTCTCATTGGTTAGATAACCCGCCTGTTCAATTCCTGGAATCGACAATTGTGCAGCTCTTGTGCCAGTGGCAATTACAGCTTTTTTAAACTTGAGGGTTTTGTCGCCAACTTCCACAGTATTTTTACTTGCAAATCGACCGCTACCCAAAAAGACATCGACACCCAACGATGAGAACCGCTCCACCGAGTCATTATGGCTGATATCAGCCCTTATCCGCCGCATCCTTGCCATAACTTTCGGAAAATCAACATCAATATTATGTTGGGGGATATTAACTCCCAAGTCTTGAGCATCCAAGATTTCGCCAACGACGCGGGCAGAGCGAATAATAGTTTTAGATGGTACGCAACCAACATTTAAGCAATCTCCACCCATAAGATGCTTTTCAATCAACGCCACTTTTAAACCCAAATCCAGACCCGCCGCACCCGCCGCAACTACTAATCCTGCCGTACCAGCACCAATTACTACCAAATCGTAAACATCGGCGGGTTGAGGATTAACCCAATTTGGTGGATGGACATAAGACACCAATTTTTGGTTATACTCATCCATTGGGCGAACTGTGACTCTTTCTAAGTCTGAATTGTTCATTGGCAAAACCTCTTTTAAAATTAATAATCCCGATAAGTTTAGGCGGTTCAGTCTTTTATTTTTTATAGTTGTTTAATAAGGAATACAACCTTTGAATTGTTTTGTCTGTTTGGGAATTGACAAATAAGATTGGAACTGGGAGCATCCTGTTTTGGGGGATTGCCCTGCGCTAAGGCGCACGCTAGGCGAACAGACTAGAAGTATTGGGCTATACAAACTAAACCCGCCTGCGCGGGTTTCAGAATGACTATCGTCTTCGTAAAGGGAATTGAAAGCAGCTATCGGATGAAAAATCAGTGCCGAATTAATCCTTCAGTTTTTGCAAATTGACAAAACTTTTCTTCATCACCTTGACTAATATAAAAAATAGGTAGTAGGGTGCAATTTATCGTCACCAGCCTACCCACTGTTTTATTAAATCTACTTAACAGAAACAGCATCAACATCAATAGTGCTTGCAGTGGAGGTAGACCCCTCAGTAGTATTGGGTACTTCGGTATCCACATCACCCTTACGAGCTTTCCAGCCTTCAATCACTAACCCAGACACCTCACTAACTAGCAAGGTCAAAAGAAAAACATCATCAATCTGTCCCACAACGGGTATAAAATCTGGGGCAATATCAATTGGGCTAACCAAATAGACTAGTGTTCCTAAAATTACCCACCAACGGTACTTGGGATTACGAAGCAAATTGCGATACCAGGTGTAAAGTGATTGGATTGAAAATTTCATATTTTGAACCTCCAGTTATCTTTAATTTTGACAAATTATGCTAAAAATTCCCGGTGTGAATAACCGCCCTAGTTAGTCTGGAAGACGCTACTGGTCATATGTCAACAAAGATAAATAGATGCGATCGCTATTTGTGGAGTAGGCGAACTGCGTCTGCAATTTTTCGACGTATTTTTGGCTTGTCCCTGTTTGCGTTAAAGCACTTTTTTACTTATTCCGTAAGGGTTTCAGGCTTTGATGGTTACTGATCTCGGTTTGCGTTAAAACACTTTTATGCCCAAAACGGGAGATAGCGAGCATAGCGGGTAGAGGTTGATTCTGATTCGTCAACCATTGGGTGTGACGATGAAACCAAGACCGATTCGATTGTGTGGTGCTTGTTATCAGGAGTCACCTTGTCACCGCGTCGAGTGGCAGTTTAAGGATTTGATGGTCCAATAGCAAAGTTAAAGAACGGGGAAGCAAAAATTTCTACTCCTGCAAAGTCTAGCTCAACTTCATTAAGAGCTAATAATTCTGGATGAACCAAATCATACACTTTCTGACCATCGCCAGGTGTAATACAGTTTTTGCCTATTAGGGTTAGGATTTCGTGTTTCATAGCCGTATTTCATCTTAATAGGAGCGATATCTAAAATCTTTGTTCTGTGGCTGAAAACCTTTAATAGATGTGTTTCTGCCCCTTCGATGGATGGCATAGCATAAAAAGTCTGTTTAAGATGTATTTAAAATTCTTTACTTTTTCTGATAAAAAGGTACATTTTTAGGATGATTTAGGATGATTATAGATATATAGCATTGCAAAGTGGCCGGAAAGCAACTCGCTAGTCGTGTAGTTGTATTACAGTCGTATGAGGAGGTTGTTTTACTCAGTCCTGTGTAATCTTAGCCGTTGGTGAGGGTTAATTGTCTAATGCTCAGTAAAAATGTGGAAGTTAGAGATTTTTCGATTGTGGTGGTGGCGGATAACCAAAATCCATCAATCTTGAATCCTGACTTTTTGAAGTACAACCAAATTGTACCGCCTGACTGGGAGTTGGCAATGCCGCCGATTTGTACCCCTGCTCTATCTCAAGTTGTGTTCAAAAATGGAGTTAATGTAGTAGCTCAGTCCGATAGAGTCACTTTCTGGGAAGCATTAGATAATGATAATCTAGTGTTCCAAATCCCAGAAATTTCATGTAAGTATATTGATATCGTTCCTGCTTCCGATTATAGAGCTGTGGGAATTAATATAAATGCTCATCTTCTTATAGCAAATAAAGAAGATAATCAAGATACTGTTTTAACTAAATTAATTAGTCAAGGAAAATGGAAAAATTTTCAAGGTAAGTCACCAAATGCTGTTGTTCAATTCACATATCAATTAGATAGTGCTAACTTAATGATTGCTATACAAGAAGCAATTATTCAACAAAATCATAATAACGAATTAGTAAATGTACTTAACTTTTCAGCCAATTTTCATAGAGAATTAATTAACGGTAGTTACCCGGAAAAAATATCTTATGTAAAAAATGTTATACAATATTGTAAGAGTGATTTTGAGATTTTTATTTCTTTTGTAGAAGAAGCTTTTTTAGAGTGATAGCAAGGGTAACAACATGAAGAAAATCGCTTGGGGAGATACCAGTCTCAATGGTATTAAAGGGAAGGATACCACTTCAATTTATAAAACAGCAGATCAAATTTACCCTGTTTCTACAACCTACACGAAATGTGTTGTTCCTGTGTCATCTGCTTCAAAAGCTGCTATTTTAAGGTATTTAACTTTTAATCGTGTTTACGATATAAGAGATTCTTCCTTATTTATCGATACGCGTAAGCAACAGGTTTTTGACTGGCAGAAAAATACTAATGCTTATCAAAGAATTATTCACTTGTCAGATTTGGAAGATAAGTGGGATGGTTATGATGCTCCTAAGTTTTCTAAAGAACAGATTGATTTAGCTCTCAACCTCTACTCTAATTTCCGTACTTACTGTATTAATAGAGGACTTTATTTTTCAAAGGTTGAACCGTTTATCGCCCCATGCTCTGATGGTATGATTTTATTTGAATGGGCTGGTAAACGTTTCCATTTCAGACAGTTAGAAATTTATATTCCCGTGTCAGCAGAGGATAAACTTGAATATTTGAAGACTGAAGGCAATTTAGACATCGAAGGAGAATTCCATCTAGAGGAGTTATATCCTATACTAGATTGGCTATTTAAATTCGACTGTTAATAAATGGCTGAACCCTATCAAGTAAAGCCCTCTGATAAGCTGCTGAGGTGGCTGCATCCAGGTCAAATTCACCCAGAGGAAAATAGACCAACTTCAGCAGCTTTTAGATATTTTGAGATGTCTGTAGATATACTTTCTCTCACAACAATAGAAGAAAGCTATATCAGAGCTAAAAAAATAGGTAAAAATGCTGTTGTATCTATAAAAGCTCAATTGGTTATGGAAAAAGGTTTAGAAATTTGCCATAAGCCAGTTGAGGGTAATGATGCTCATGCTGTTATTTTAGGTAAAAAAACTAACTCAATTGCTAAGTTTTTGGCTAATAACTGCGAAATAGAAATTTATCCACCTAATCAGTAGTGAGTTAATTGCAGGTTCTCTCCTCAAAGTTCTCCTTTAAAAGCTTTATCTAAGATAGAAGGTAGTAGCCCATCAAGTTCTGTCATCGCCTGTTCTCTTAGGCGTTTCATTGTGTCTATTTTGGTTTAAGGAACTCAACAAGTTATTGAAGAAAAAACAGCAGATATTAAGAATAAGTTAGTAAAAGCCTTATTTGCTTATCAATGCAGAATTACTTCATCAATCTCAACAACCATCCCGGCTAGGGGTGGATTGAAAGTTACCTTATCCTTGCGATACTTTGAAAACAGCTACAGTTTCAACAACCATCCCGGCTAGGGGTGGGTTGAAAAAATTTTTCATCATTACAATTTTATTAAGAGGGTTGAAAGGCGCACTTCGTTCGGGATTATCCTGAATATTTGCAGTTAAACCATGTCCATCTTGAAAACTTAAGGTTTTTAAACTGCCTGTTGATACATGTAGCTTTTGGTATATAAGCTTTTCAAGCAATATTGGAAACACCACAGGTTTAAACCTGGATGAAGTTTATATTAGACTTTAGGGAAGCTTTATTTTGAACCAGCCCCAAAAAAGACAGTCGGCGACATTAATTTGTTAACGGTTACAAAAGCAACTTTGATGACATTAATTTGTTAACAGCGATATTAATTCGTTAATCACGACATTAATTTGTTAACGACGACAAATAATTAGTTATTCGACAACAAAAAATCGGGATGACTGGATTCGAACCAGCGGCCCCTTCGTCCCGAACGAAGTGCGCTACCAAGCTGCGCCACATCCCGCCATAAAAATGGCATTGTAAATACAAGAATATCACAATCTGTGCCAAATATCAGAATTACATCTATATATGATCACTTCATCAAAGGCTTTGCTTGCTACGATTAAATTTGTATAACTCTAGTGGTAAAAGCGGATTGTGACTGTAAAACCAGACTGGTTGCGGGTGAAAGCACCTGGGCGTGAGCGCATCGGTAATGTTAAAGAAATTTTGCGGGATTTAGCCCTCAATACAGTTTGCGAGGAAGCGTCCTGTCCGAATATTGGTGAATGCTTCAACGCTGGGACTGCTACGTTTTTAATTATGGGTCCTGCTTGTACACGCGCTTGTCCCTACTGCGATATTGATTTTGAGAAAAAACCCAAACCATTAGACTCCACCGAACCTGAACGATTAGCCCAAGCTGTTCGCCGCCTGAAACTCAATCATGTAGTAATCACTTCTGTAAACCGAGATGATTTGCTTGATGGTGGTGCATCTCAGTTTGTGGCCTGTATTGATGCGGTTCGCACTGTTTCACCAAACACCACAATTGAGGTGCTAATCCCTGACTTATGCGGTAATTGGAATGCTCTAGAGTTGATTCTACAAGCTGCGCCAGAGGTATTAAACCACAATACCGAAACTGTCCCACGCCTATATCGTCGGGTGCGTCCCCAAGGAAATTACGATCGCACTTTAGAATTATTGCAGCGCACTCGCCAAGTTTCTCCTAGCACATACACTAAATCCGGCATCATGGTTGGACTCGGTGAAACTGATGCCGAAATCCGCCAAGTCATGCAAGACTTACGAACCGTGGATTGTGACATTTTGACCATTGGGCAATATCTCCAACCCAGTCAAAAACACTTGCAAGTAAACGAATTTGTCAACCCAGAACAATTTGCGGATTGGAAGGCATTCGGCGAAGAAATCGGATTTTTACAAGTTGTTTCTTCACCATTGACAAGAAGTTCATATCATGCAGAACAAGTCAGAGAATTAATGGAACGTTACCCACGCAGCCAATTTTAGATTTTAGATTTTAGATTGGTGAGCTAAGAGGATAGGGTGATGGGGAGACTCTCGGTTAATGACTAATCCAAAAACTGTAGCAATTCTTGGTGCGGGTGCTTGGGGTGCATCTCTGGCAAATATCGCTGCCGCCAATGGTCATCAGGTGCGTGTGTGGTCGCGTCAAGGTTCCCAAACTCTCCAAGTAGTTTTAAAAGATGTTCAAATAGTCCTGTCTGCTATCTCGATGATTGGTGTGAGAGATGTTGCTTGCCAAGTCCAGTCTTTCCCCCTTTCTCCAGAGACAATTTTTGTGACGGCGACGAAAGGCTTAGACCCCCAAACCACCTGTACGCCTTCACAAATTTGGCAAACAATATTCCCTCACCATCCAGTGGTTGTTTTGTCTGGGCCTAATTTATCGAAAGAAATTCAAATGGGATTACCAGCAGCCACAGTGGTAGCCAGTAACATCCCCACGGCTGCGGAAGTAGTACAGTTAGTATTTTCTTCTCATCGTTTCCGGGTATATACCAATCCCGATCCCTTGGGGGTGGAATTGGGGGGAACATTGAAAAATGTGATTGCGATCGCAGCTGGTGTGTGCGATGGTTTACAACTGGGAACCAATGCCAAAGCTGCTTTAGTCACCCGTGGACTGACAGAAATGGTTCGCATCGGCAACAACTGGGGTGCAAAGACCGAAACATTTTATGGTTTATCGGGTCTAGGAGATTTGTTAGCAACGTGCAATAGTCCCTTAAGTCGCAATTACCAAGTCGGCTATCAGCTAGCTGGTGGTAAGTCACTTACAGAAACTCTGGCAAATTTACAAGGAACTGCTGAAGGAGTGAACACTTGCCGGGTTTTGATGCAACGAGCCAAGCAACAAAACATCGCAGTCCCAATTACCGAGCAAGTTTATCGGTTACTTCAAGGCGAAATCACACCCCGACAAGCACTTGATGAACTGATGCTGCGAGATATCAAGCCAGAATACAACTACTAGTTAGTAGTCTGTCAAGCTAGTTTTGAGGGGTTCGTAGTTGCGCTTTAGCGCTAAAGCGCAACTACGAACTAAATTGATACCCCTCAATTTAAACTTGACGGACTACTAGTTAGTAGTCCATTAAGTTGAAGTTGGCAGGTTAAGGCTGACATGCAAGAGAAAGCGAAACACGGAGAGAGTATTTGATAATATATCTACCTATTTTATCTCCGTGTCAAGAGAATTTTTGCCGTGAACACTAATCACTTCCCCGATATTCATTAGTTCTACTTATACCTGAATAATCCTGAGAAAAAATTAGTAAATCGTCAGGATATGACTTTTGTAGCCATGTAAATGTGACTATGCCAATTATAAAGATGACATTCACTGAAGGATGTTTATACTGTGTTACAAAAGTTACTATCAAAAACCATCAAGGTTGAAATGTTAACTAAGTAGTTGAAATATTGAAAGCCTAGCTGTGGATTTGAATAGCTATTGGTTTAATCAAAAATTTAGCAGCCGATTAAGTTCAGTAATCCTGTATCCAATCAAACCCTCACAGTTAATTTCTAAAAAAACTGTGATGGAACCTTCAACCATGTTAGTTCGCCGTAAATTGCGGGAACAATAGCAACAGTTGAATAGCTGACCGTAATCTAAGCTGACCGTAATCTATTGTTACCTGGAGCCATTGAGACGATCTTATGCCAGCAACATCTTTTTATGCAGATGCCCCCCACAATACCAGAAAGTCCCGCCAGGCTTTGGACTCGGATCTCACGGTTGATGACAGTGAGTTATCTGTAGATGACTTACAGGAGCTAGAGATGGCTTCTGTTGACAATGCTAACTTTGCTGCAAATACTAACCGTCGAAGTACAGACCTAGTACGTCTATATCTTCAAGAAATTGGTCGAGTTCGCTTGTTAGGGCGTGATGAAGAGGTTTCAGAAGCTCAAAAAGTCCAGCGTTACTTGCGGATGCGGATAGTACTTGCTAACGCTGCCAAGCTTGGGGATGAAGTAATTACGCCCTATCTTCGGTTAGTTGAAGTTCAAGAACGTCTTACTTCCGAATTGGGACATCGCCCGTCTTTGGAAAGATGGGCTGCTACTGCTGATATAGTTTTATCCGATCTTAGGCCAACTTTGGCAGATGGCAAACGTCGCTGGGCTGAAATCGCCAAGTTGACTGTAGAAGAGTTGGAGCAAGTTCAAATCCAAGGACTCCAAGCAAAGGAACACATGATTAAGGCGAATCTTCGCTTAGTTGTGTCTGTTGCTAAGAAGTATCAAAATCGTGGTTTGGAATTGTTGGATTTAGTCCAAGAAGGCACACTAGGTTTGGAGCGGGCTGTAGAAAAATTTGACCCAACTAAGGGTTATCGCTTCAGTACTTATGCTTACTGGTGGATTCGTCAGGGAATTACCCGAGCGATCGCTACTTCTAGTCGCACGATCCGCCTACCCGTTCATATTACCGAAAAGTTAAACAAAATCAAAAAGGCTCAACGCAAAATTGCTCAAGAAAAAGGTCGCACTCCAACTCTAGAAGATTTAGCAACTGAGTTAGAGATGACACCGACCCAAGTCCGAGAAGTTTTGCTGCGGGTACCTCGCTCCGTTTCTTTGGAAACCAAAGTAGGTAAAGATAAAGACACTGAGTTAGGCGAATTACTCGAAACTGACTGTGTTACCCCAGAAGAGATGTTAATGCGAGAATCTTTACAAAGAGATTTGCATCATCTTCTATCAGATTTGACTAGCCGGGAACGCGATGTAATTTTGATGCGGTTTGGTTTGGCTGATGGTCATCCTTACTCTTTAGCAGAAATTGGCCGCGCTCTTGACTTATCGCGCGAACGAGTGCGACAAATTGAATCCAAGGCTTTGCAAAAGCTCCGTCAACCCAAGCGCCGCAACCTCATCCGCGACTATTTGGAATCTCTAAGTTAGTCATTTGTCATTAGTCATTTGTCATTAGAAAACTACACTTGACAAATGACTAGGGACAAAAGGCTGATTTGATCCCAGGTAGAAAGTGTCTTAAAGGCTTATAGCAAATAATTTGCATTTAATCCTACAAGAGTTTGCCCTAGATATCTTGAATATGGCAAGCAACTAAGAAATTCAAAATTAACTCATTCAAAATTCAAAGTCAAGGGATGCAATCTTTACAAGTATCCTAACTATTAGCTGTATGCAAATTAAATGCACTACAGCTTATTACTTGAATTTTGATCAAGATTTGATGAATTGTTCTTAAATATTTAGTAGAAATTCTCAATAGGCAATGATTGTTGCAAATTGCTCCCAAGATTTGTTATATTCTCAACTAACAAGCTTTGTTGAGAACTATTAGTATGACTGTCTACACAACTACTTCACTCAAGGCAGAACTGAACGAAAGAGGCTGGCGTTTAACTCCCCAGCGCGAAACAATTTTACACATTTTTCAAGAACTTCCGCAAGGTGAACATTTGAGTGCGGAGGATCTTTATCATCGGTTAGAAATTGATGGCAAAGGGATCAGCCTATCAACTATTTATCGCAGCTTGAAGTTGATGGCAAGGATGGGAATTTTACGGGAACTAGAACTGGGGGAGGGACATAAACATTATGAAATCAACCAGCCCTATCCACATCATCACCATCACTTAATTTGTGTTAGATGCAACTCAACTATTGAGTTTAAAAATGACTCTATCTTAAAAATTGGGTCGAAAACCGCTCAAAAAGAAGGCTTTCACCTGCTTGACTGTCAAATGACTATCCATGCAGTGTGTCCCAAGTGCCAACGGGCGCTGATGCCGCTTTAGCACTTGGGGAAATAATCAGACGAAACTACTCAAATTAACCAAATAAGTGGAATTTTGAGCAGTTGGTAATTTGCTGTTACTAGAGGCTAGCAACGAGTTGAGGACTGATACTAACAATATAAAGCGGATGCTAAAAGCGTCCGCCCTTAAGATCCTTGAGACTGATGCCGTAGAATTCCTGGGCTTGTTTAATCGCTTTTTTGGTGTCATCTGCCATCACACCATTCAGCTTGCCTTTATAAAAACCCCGCTCCCTTAGTCGGGTTTGGATTTCTAGGGTATTAAATTCGCTTTTGCTAGCAGTATTAACTGAGCTATATAACTTAGCTCGCGTAGTTGGGCCAGCAACACCACTTGCTGTTAAGAAGTTAGCTGCCTGAAATCTCTTGACAGCATCGGCAGTATAGGGGCCATAGTAGCCATTTGGCTCTCCCTCTAAATATCCTGCCTGGATCAACTGTTCTTGAACGATTCTAACTGGCTCACCGCGATCGCCTACACGGAGTTTATCTCGATTGACTACCTTTTTGGGAGCCTCTTCTCCATCACCGATGCCAATTCCTGGCAATTTATGCAATGTTGCTGGGCCAACAACACCGTCAACACTTAATTTGTAAGAATCTTGGAACCGCTTGACAGATTCTTCGGTAATTGGGCCAAATATTCCTGTGGCGTTTCCGTAATAAAAGCCTGCGATTCTTAACCGTTCTTGTAAAACCCTCACATCTTCACCTTCATCCCCCTTTGTCAGGTAGTTGGGATTTTGGCGCTTACTGGTGGCTGAACTAGCTGAACTAGTAGTGCTGGGCTTTTTGGCTTGTGTACTTACAGCAGTGGGCTTTTTAGCTTGTGTAGTCGTAGTACTGGGATTTTTGCCTTGCCAGCTTTCTAATTTTTGCAGGGTGCTTGCTCCAACAATGCCGTCCACTGGTAAACCAGCGGCCTTTTGGAAGCGCCGCACAGCTTGTTGTGTGGATGCGTCATATACTTGGGTAACAGAAGCTTGGTAAAAACCTGCTGTTTTCAAGTTTTGTTGTAAATTTCTCACAGAAGGTCCTTGATCGCCTTTTTCCAATGCCATAACGCTGCTGACAGCGCTAAGAATGGACAGAGACAGAGCAAGGGGCATCATATACTTCCAAGCCCTACCAGATAGCCGTTTCCAGTCTGGGGCAGCTGCTTTGTTAAACAAAGAACTGAGGGAGACCAATTCACTGGGTGTGCTGTCTTCGTAGGCGAAAGCTAGGTGCAAATACGCAAGATTTTCCATATTTGTTTCCTACACCATTGATTTTTCTTCGATAACTGCTTCGGCTTGATGTACTAGGTTCCTCAAAGCTTCTAATGTTCCTATGCTGACATCTTCCCACAAATTGCGCTTATGTGCTTCTAATAATCTTTCAGCAATATCACGCAGAGCATAAGGGTTCTTTTCCTGAATAAATTCCGAGACAACTGGATCGAGCAAGTAAGCTTCTACTATGCCTTGATACATATAATCTTCGACACATTTAGCTGTTGCATCGTAGGCGAATAAAAAATCTACTGTCGCCGCCATTTCAAAGGCTCCTTTATAACCGTGGCGCATGACTCCTGCAATCCACTTGGGATTAACTACGCGAGAACGATACACCCGGGCAATTTCTTCTTTCAGTTGACGAACGCGTGGTTGGGCGGGTATGGAATTATCACCAAAATAAGTTTGAGGATTTTTCCCCTGTAGAGAACGCACCGCAGCTGTTAAGCCACCCTGAAATTGGTAATAATCATCAGAATCGAGTAGGTCATGTTCACGGTTATCTTGATTGTGCAGGACTACTTGCATTTGGGACAAGCGTTGTTTGAAGGCTTCGGTATTGGGGAGTGGGGAGTGGGGAGTGGGGAGTGGGGATTGGGAATTAGGAATAATTTCTGCCCCTCTGCTCCCTGCTCCCTGCTCCCCTGCTTCTGTTCCCGAAGAGTAGGCGTAAGAACTCCAGTTGATGTAGGCGCGGGCTAAATCTTCGTCGTCTGTCCAGTTTTGGGATTCAATTAAACCTTGGAGTCCGGCGCCGTAAGCACCTGGGCGAGAACCAAAGATGCGATAGCGCGATCGCACCACTGCTTCTTGTAAACTTAATCCTTGGCTTGTCCATAAATCAGTCTCTTGGCGAACTGCATTTGCAAGGGGGTTTTGTTCTGGCGGTTCATCTAAGTCTGCTACTGCTGACACTGCTTGATCGAATAAGTCAATTAAGTTGCCAAAAGCATCCCGGAAGAATCCCGAAATTCGTAAGGTGACATCGACACGGGGACGCCCCAAAATCGCTAGGGGCAAAATTTCAAAATCTACTACTCGCCGCGCTGCACCATCCCATACCGGTTGGACTCCGAGTAAAGCTAAGGCTTCGGCGATATCATCACCGCCTGTTCTCATGGTGGCTGTTCCCCACAATGATAAACCTAGTGTTTTGGGATATTCACCATGCTCTTGAGTGTAATATTCTACGAGGGTTTCAGCCGCTTTTCTACCGATATCCCAAGCTGTCTCTGTGGGAATGGCGCGAATATCGACAGAATAAAAGTTTCTCCCTGTTGGTAGAACTTCGGGGCGGCCACGCGTGGGTGCGCCAGATGGAGCGCTGGGGACATATCCGCCATCGAGTCCGTGTAATAAGTGGGTGATTTCTTGATCGGTTTGTTGTAAAGCGGGAAGGAGGCGATCGCGTATCCATGTAGAGACGCGATTCATCGCGTCTCCACCCCCAGCACAGACGCGATGAATCGCGTCTCTACAAGAATTCTGATTTCTGAATTCTGAGTCCTGATTTATTAGTTGTTCTACTAAGAGGGCGGCGTGTTCTTCTAGGACTTCGACGATATCACCGAGGGTACGGCATTCTGTGCCATTGACTATTGAGTATTCACCACTAGGCATTGACAAATCTGCTGTGAGGGGGTCGAAATCTAGTCCCCAATCTTGAGCGATCGCACGGGTAATACCTGAAGAATGGCGATTGGGTATGCGAGCGATCGCTACTATTAAATCTCGCAGCTGGCGTCCTTGGGGACATTGCCCAAAAATGTGCAAGCCATCGCGGATTTGAGCTTCTTTCAATTCACAAAGGTAGCCACCGATAGAATTCAAAATTAAAGATGACGCTCGCGGACTCGCTAACGCTGCGCTAACCGAATTAAAAATTTCTGTTTCGTTTTGGATTCCTAAATCTAGATGGAGATTTTCTTTAATTACCAGTTCGTGGATGCGATCGCGAATCACTGGTAAACGCGAAGGATCTAAACTATCCGCTTCATAATACTCATCAATTAAATTTTCTAACTGTTGCAAAGAACCGTAGAGTTCCGCGCGAGTCATGGGCGGCGTTAAATGATCTATAATCACCGCTTGAGCGCGACGTTTGGCTTGGGAACCTTCACCAGGATCATTCACAATAAACGGGTACAGGTGGGGAAGTGCGCCAAAAGCTACTTCTGGATAACAGTTACTCGATAAAGCCAGACTTTTACCCGGTAGCCATTCTAGATTTCCATGTTTCCCTACATGAACTACAGCATCAGCACCAAAACATTCTCTTACCCAATAATAGAAAGCTAAATAAGCGTGAGTTGGTTCTAAATCCGGCGCATGATAATTCAAACTGGGGTCATTATCATAACCCCTTGCTGGCTGAATTCCCACAAAAATGTTGCCGAGTTGAATTCCGGGAACGGGGATTGGGCATTGATTACTCCTCTGCTCTCCCACTCCCCACTCCCCACTCCCCACTCCCCACCGTTCACTAATACCTTGCTGCACTGCTGGCGGTAATGAAGCAAAATATTCTTGATACTCTTCCCAAGAAACACTTTGATGTACCGGAAGTGATTCTCGGCCTTCTGGATCATTGGTTACGCCAGATGTTAACCGTTGAATCAACTCATCTCCTTCAGCAGGGGGGTTTTCTACTTCATACCCAGCCAGATATAACGCTTGGAGGATTTCTACACAACTAGCTGGGGTATCGAGTCCTACACCATTGGCGAGGCGGCCATTGCGGTTGGGATAGTTCGCCAAAATTAGGGCAATTCGCCGTTCTTGGGGTGGTTTGGAACGTAGACGCGCCCAATTTGCTGCTAGTTTAGCAACGAACTCGATGCGATCGCTAACTGGTTCATAAATTACCACATCTGTCTCTAAATGGGGATTACGAGTTTGCAATGCTTTAAAAGACACAGCACGAGTAATAATTCGCCCATCTACTTCTGGTAGCGCCACATTCATCCCAATGTCGCGGGGAGAAAGCCCTTGAAACTGTGACTCCCACTGCTCAATTGAGCCGCCACTGAGGATCACCTGCAACACAGGCACATCTAATTTTTGCCACAGTTCGGTTTGGGGTGTTTCGCTTTCCAAGCGTGCTAGAGAAAAACTAGTGGTATTCAGCAGCACAGCTATTGATTCACCTTCTTTGGGTTGGAAAAATTCACTCAACTCAACTTGCACATCGGGTTCACGCAATGAGGAAACAAACACTGGCACTGGTTGTAAATTTTTTTGTACCAAAGCTTCGCATAAAGCATCAATTACCTTAGTATTACCCGCTAAATAATGGGCACGGTAGAAAAGGATGCCGATTTTGGGGATTGGGGACTGGGGATTGTCGAAGTGTCCCCATTCATACAATCCCACACGCGGAATCGGCTGAGGTAGTGGGGGATTATATGCAGTTAACAAGCAACTATCGGAGATAAATTGCAGAGCATTAACGAAATTTTCCACACCGCCTTCGCTAAAATACTGCCATATCTGGTTAACAATACCCAAGGGTACGGTAGACTGAGAAATTAAATCGGGATCAAAAGCGTCATCCCCTGGCATGACAATGAGATTTCTACCATTACGTTGCACAATTTCCTGCACCACTTCTAAGCCATAACCCCAGTAGGAGCGTCCTCCTAATAGGCGCAAAATAACTACTTGGGCAAATTCTAAAACTTGCTCACCGTAAGTATCTATACTTAATTGTTGCTGTAACTGCAACAGGTTAGCGACTCTTAATGCCGGAAAGCTTGCAGGTAATTTTGTCACCGCAGCTGCCAAGGTTTGAATGTCGGTATCAGCAGCCGTAATCAAGACAAAAGGCGCTGGAGTTTGTTCTAAAAAAATTAAGCTCTCTGACTGATTCCATCCGCCTGGTGTGCTACTTATACGATGCATAATTCTGTCTTACCGTTTTAAAGTGTTGGTTAGTACATAATCAAAACAAACTTTTTTCCCTGGATTCAGCCCCCTCTCACCAAAATGATTGAAAATGCTTAGTTCTCCTGATTTGAGCTTTTCTCGAACCTTGCCGATTGTTGTATTTAATCAGCTTGGGGAGTTGTTGGAACAGATGGCTCAAACCGTGGAAAGTGCCCCTCTGGTACTGACAGAAGCTTTGTTGGTGCGAATTTGCATACCTGTGGAGTGGCAAAGGCAAAGGTTTACATTAGTGGTTTCTGAACAGTTTAGTGCCCTTTTGGTAGGAAACTTTGAGCAGGGGAGCAGGGAAGCAGAAGAGGAAGGAATTTACTCAGGAATCAATGCTCAGTTGACCTTTAATTTAGAGGCGATCGCAACATTTATCTCCGAATTGAGAGACTTGTTTGAGTGCGATTCTTATACTCACCAAAATCTCGAACATTATCGCCAAATTATTAGACCTAATGATGCTACGCTCCAAAGTCAATTCACGCTGTTGTTATTAGAATATCTTTTAACTCAGCCGAACCAAGAAATAATAGCACCTCCAAGCTCAACTGCGCCGGCAGTTTATATCTGTCAGCCGGTGGAAGATGCTTTAAAAAAACAGATTTCTCAAGAGCGGCTATTAAATCAGGTAACAACGCAGATCCGTAAAAGCCTGGATTTGCCAGTGATTATGGCAACGGCGATTACACAGGTGCGTGAGTTTTTGGAATTAGACAGATTAGTAGTTTATAAATTTGCAGGTTCCCAAGTTAACACTCAACAATACGAGTCTGACACTATTCCCCTCAATGAAAGGGCACTGGCAACAGGTATGGAACTATCAGTTAGGGAACCTGCCAAAATCTATTTTTCTATACACGATAACAACGGTAAACACTCGCCTTTGGGAGCAGCTAATAATCAATCTCTACTAGAAGACTATCAGCAATCTGGAGGTTATATTGTCTATGAAGTCCGGGCTACAGATGCTATTACATCCGTATTGAATTACACGGAAAAAAATTGCTTTATCCGAACCTCTCAGTGTTGGGAGAAGTATCGCCAAGGCTTTACTTTAGCTGTGGATGATGTCGAAAAAACTTATGCCTTAGAAGAGTGTTTATTAAATTTTTTAAGGGAATGCCAAATTAGGGCTAAGTTGGCGGCACCAATTATGTTTGAGGACAAACTGTGGGGATTGCTGATTGCTCATCAGTGCGATCGCCCCCATCAGTGGAGTGATAGCGAAAAAAACTTGCTAATGGCGATCGCCGAACAATTAGCGATCGCCATTCACCAAGCTGAGTTAATGCAAACCCTCACTCAAGAAAAACAAACTCTCGAACAACGAGTTATTGAGCGCACAATGGCCTTACGTGATGCTCTCCTCGCCGCCGAAGCTGCTAGCCGGATCAGAAGTGAGTTTCTCGCTACTATCAGTCACGAATTACTCACGCCTTTAACTTATGTGATTGGGATGTCGTCTACATTGTTACGCTGGCCTTTGGGTGAATTGAGTCAACGACAACGCGGTTATCTGCAAACAATCCATGACAGTGGAGAACATTTATTAGAAATGATTAATGACATCCTCGATTTATCACAAATCGAGGCTGGTAAGACAGCTTTAAATATTTCGGAATTTTCTTTGGTGAATATTGCGGAAAATGCTGTAGAATCACTGCGAAAAAAAGCAACAAGCGAACAAATCACTCTCAACCTTGATTTGCAAATCAATCCCAGGCGCGATCGCTTTACCGCCGATGCCGAACGAGTAGCACAAATTCTCTCGAATCTGTTAACTAATGCGATTAAATTCACCCCTGAAAGCGGGAGCGTTACCTTACGTCTTTGGGTGGAAGATGATACCGCTATTTTTCAAGTAGAAGATACCGGGATTGGCATACACGAAGAACAATTACCATTACTGTTTGAGAAATTTCAGCAACTCGATACACCCTATCGCCGCCGCTACGAAGGTACTGGAATTGGATTAGCTTTAACTAAACAACTTGTAGAACTTCATCGGGGTCGAATTGAAGTAGAATCAACTATAAGTATTGGCTCAATTTTTACTGTATGGATACCAACTCAAGCTATGAGAGTGGTGAGTTAGGAGTTAGGAGTTATATCATGTCCGCTTGATTGCTTATTAAATCCGAAGAACCCCACCCCCGCCAAAGCTACGCTTTGTCTCCCCTCCCCGCAAGCGAGGAGGGGTGTAATGAGTGTGGTTTGCAAGCCCTAATTATGCGGAGATGATATTAGGAGTTAGGAGTCTTACTCCCCTTCCCTTGCAGGGAAGGGGTTGGGGGTTAGGTGTGTATTGAACTCAACTGCAAACCACTATATAGGACTAATATTTGATTTCTGAAAAAGCTCAGTACAACTCGGAAAGCCTAATTCCCTATTCCCTACTCCCCACTCCCCGCCTACGTAGATAATTTCAAAAATCAAATACGATTCCTATATTAGCTAATCAAAATACTGAAGTTTTTATTTTGAGGCTAGGCTAATGAGCATTTTTTCAAAAATTCTCAACACAGGCTCCTCTCCATTATCTCTAGTGAAAATACTATAATTTGGGTGAGAATTGATTTCAATCAACCAATATTGATTATCTCGATCTAATACAATATCTAAACCACCATAGTCAAGGTCTAATTCTTCAAAAACAGGTTTAGCAAAATTAGCAATTTCTGAAAATATTTGTGGATCGTTGATATACTTTGCTTTTGCACCATCCCAGTGCAGAGGACTGAGATTACCCGCAAACTTTGCATCACTTATATCTTTTTCATAGAGCAAAACTAACTCTTTATTTAAGAAAACCGCTCTATATTCAGATTTAATGTGAATAAGTTCTTGAGCAAGAGCGACATAATCATACTTTTTAAAATTGATATTAAAAATTTGTTTTAAAGCAGTTTCAATCTCATCTAGATTGTGACATAAAAATACGTTATGTCCCCTTGCACCAGAATTCCTTTTAACTATCACTGGAATTTCAAAATTTTCTTTGATTTCTAAGACGATATCTTGAATAGTTGGAAATTTTAAGTAAACTTTATACTCTATGTCACAAAAAGGAGAAAGAAAACCTAATGTCCGAGGAAGTTTAACTTTTTGATTTAACACATGATAAGTGTATTCCTTGTCTTTTATAAGGTGTGATACTGATTGATTAATCAACGGAGTACTATAGTTACAAAAATAATGTTGTTTATTATTGAGTTTTATTTTTACTAAGTTTTCAGCCGGATAAATAATTTCATAGTTGATGTTTAAGTTTTCACAAGCTTTGAGCAATAGCGAAACGTTATCTAACATAAGTACTTAAAGTTAAATGTCTGAATTACGAATTATTTTAACTTGCTGTTTGCCGTTTAAAAATCACTATCTCAGTACCAACAACTGGGTTACGCGCTATCAGCCTATTTTGAGAGTCGATGATTTCTAAATGGGTAAAATCAAGTTCTTGAGAGCGTTGTAATATCTCCGCAGCTAGTTTGTCTTGCTGAGATTCTTTGAGAGTGTACCAATCATCAGTAATTTTGACTGTAAGATTACTTGTACGGAAGTTGGCTTGAATTGACTTTATCAGACCAGAGGCAATGCGATCGCTAATTTCAGCTACCTGATTTTCAATAGCCGCAATCAAAGCTTGTTCTGGTGTCAATTCTATACTTGGTGTCGGGGTTGGCGTTGGCGTAGGAATTGGTTCTGGTTCGATTTCGGGTTCTGGCGGCGGCGTAATTTCTTCTGGTGGCTGTGGCGGCTGTGGTTCTGGTACAACTGACTCCGGTGGAGTAGTTATCGTTGGTGTCGGTGTAGGAACCTCTTCAATCGGGGGAACAGTCGCTACTTCAGTAGGTTTACCAGTAAATACAGTCACAGTCGTCCAAAGGATAATTACAGCAATTCCAGTTACAATGCCCGTCAAAGCTGTATCTGATAACTTTGTTGACAAATTTGATGGCAAGAACAAGCGGATTGTCCTTAACAATCCACCCCATCGCAACTGAAGCTGCTGGAAAAAACTTGGTTTTTCCTCAGTACCAGGTGGGGGTGCTGTCTCCAGTTTCTCCACCGTTGTTTCTAAAACCCCAATCGTCCCTTGGAGAAGTTGGATAATTTTAGCCTTCCAAAACGGCTGAACTCTCTGGTAAGGTTTTTGGGGAGGTTGATTTATCGGCTTATCTGTGGGTTTTGGATTGTCTTGTGACATGGAACTTTCACCAAAAGCAGCGAATCAAGGACAAACAACGTACATTATTACTGGTGCTGCCTCTTTTGCCTTAATGTATCACTTCATTGCTCATTGTTTCCGCTAAACTGACTATTTATTAAATTTGGTGAATTATGAACCTGAAACGCCGTCAATTTTTATTTTTAAGTAGCCTGGGCACCATTGGTGCAGGATTTTTAGGCTGGATGTTAGCTCATCAAAATCATCAAAGTGCTGATATTAGCGATTCAACAACAGCTATAGCCGCCAACCCAGCCAAAAAAGACTTGTTATTACGTTTTGTGTCTGTAGCAGATACGGGAACTGGGGCTAAAGGACAGTATGCTGTGGCTAGGGCGATGAATGGGTATCACAAACAAAATCCTTATGATTTAGTCGTTTTAGCTGGAGACAACATTTACAACAACGGCGAAATTGAAAAAATCGGCGAAGTTTTTGAGCGTCCCTATCAAGCTTTGCTAAAGCTTGGTGTGAAATTTCAGGCTTGTTTAGGTAATCACGATATTCGTACTGCCAATGGTGAGCCACAAGTCAAGTATGTCGGCTTTAATATGAAGGGGCGTTACTATACATTTAGCCGTGGGACTGTGCAATTTTTTGCTTTAGATACTAATAGTAATGCTGATTGGAAAAACCAGCTATCTTGGTTAGAAAAAGAATTAAGTATTAGTAAAGCTCCTTGGAAGGTGGTGTTCGGGCATCATCCGATTTATTCATCAGGTGAGTATGGGACTAATCCAGATTTTATTAAAACCTTCACTCCTCTATTTCAAAAATACGGCGTTCAACTTTACATCAATGGCCACGAACATAATTATGAACGGACTCGTGCTATTGATGGTACAACTTATTTAATTTGTGGCGCGGGTGCAGGTCATCGTCCTGTAGGGCGTTCTGAGTGGACAGAGTATTCTACTAGTGACTTAAGTTTTGCTTCTTATGAGGTATATAAAGATAGAATAGAAATAAGTGCGATCGCTACTGATAATCGCATTTTTGATCAAGGTATTATTCAGTTGAAATCAGCGTAATTATTATGAAATTCAATTGAAAATGCAATCATTCCGTGAAATCGGCGATTTGACCCTGGAGTTCGGGGATCATTAATTTTGAATTTTGAATTCGGAGCGAAGCGACGTGACTCAAGCTATACCTAAACTAGTAACTTTTGAAGATTTTGCAGCGTGGCGACCCGATGGCGGAAGATACGAATTACATGATGGCGTGATTGTTGAAATGGCACAACCAGTCGGAGATCATGAAGATATTGTGGGTTTTTTGGCACTAGAAATATCTTTTGATATCAAGCGTCTAAATCTACCTTATTACATTCCAAAAACTGTATTGGTAAAACCACTTGAAGGTGAATCAGCTTATTCACCAGACATATTAATAATCAATCGACCAAATTTATTGAATGAGCCTTTATGGAAAAAGAAATCGACTGTATCTCAAGCTGCATCTATTCCATTGGTTATTGAAGTTGTTAGTACTAATTGGCGGGATGATTACTACAAAAAATTAGCTGATTATGAAGCTATAGGCATTCCTGAATATTGGATTATAGATTACGCGGCTTGTGGCGCTAGAAAGTTTATTGGCAATCCCAAACTGCCGACTATATCCATCTATCAATTAATCGATGGTGAGTACCAAGTTACTCAATTTAGAGGCAGCGAACACATCGTATCGCCTACTTTCCCAGAGTTAAATTTAACCGCCGAACAAATTTTTCAAGCTGAAGGTCTACCAACGTAGTCTTTACTCTCACCGGACTGATTTTGAAGATAGGCGATCGCATTTCTTAACAACAAAAATTTGTGTATAGCGGTTCCCATTCAGATGCAGTACAACGTTACATCACGAGGTGTAGGGGCACGGCATTGCCGTGCCCCTACGGGTGTACCTCACGTAAACGATAACTGCTATATGAAGGTGTATAAAGATAGAAAAGAAACAAGTGCGATCGCTACTGATAATCGCGTTTTTGATAAAGGTATTATTCAGTTAAAATCAGCGTAATTATTATGAAAGTCAAGCGCTTGAAAATGCAATCCTTCCGTGGAATCGGCGATTTGACCCTGGAATTTGATCTAACGGAACCTATTGTGCTTATTGGTATCAACGGTGTAGGTAAGTCCAGTATTCTTGATGCTCTTTCCCTCTTACTTTCGCGTTTTATGGAGTGGATTGGAGGTGTTTCTCTGAAAGATGAAGTAAGAGCATTTAGTGAACTAGATATTTCTAATAAAGACATATTAACAAAACTGAATATTACGATTTTATTAGGTGGAGGAGAAGATAATTGGGAAATATCTAGAAGTCGTAATGGAGTATCTCAAGATTCAATGCATGAAATGATAAGGTCTGCTGCTAATGCAATTTGGCGTCATTGGCAAAATGAGCCTCAATACAATTTACCTCTAGCAGTGTACTATCCCGTCAATCGTGCAGTTCTTGATATTAGTCTAGATATTCCAAATAAAACTCAGTTTAAGCAAATAGATGCTTATGAAAAAGCGCTTACAGGCAGCAGAAATGACTTTGGGGTTTTCTTTCAATGGTTTAGAAACCGAGAAGATTTAGAGAGTGAGTTACTACGAGACAATCGTACTTACCAAGATTCACAGTTAGAAGCAGTTAGACAAGCTATATCTTCATTGATACCTAGTTTCTCAAAGTTACGGGTTCGTCGTTCTCCTTTAAGAATGACTGTAATCAAAAAAGGTGAGGAACTGATAGTAAATCAGCTATCTGATGGGGAAAAATGCTTGCTGGCTATGGTTGGAGATTTAGCAAGACGATTAGCGATCGCTAACCCAGGTTTAACAGAACCACTCGAAGGTGAGGGTGTTGTTTTAATTGATGAAATTGAACTACATCTACACCCTAAATGGCAACGAGAAATTATTCCGGCGTTGACAAGAACATTCCCCAATTGCCAATTTATTGTCACCACCCATTCGCCTCAAGTAATTAGCCAAGTCAAGCCGGAAGGAATTTACATTCTAGAAAAAACAGACGAAGGTGTTGTTGCTAAAAGACCAGAAAGTTCCTTTGGGAGAGATAGTAATCGTATTTTAGAAGACCTCATGGGTGTTCCAGCACGTCCACAAGAAATTAAAGATCGTTTACATGAGTTATTTAGACTCATTGATGAAGGGAATCTTGATGGTGCTAGGCAATTATCTCAGGAAATTGCTGATATTATTGGACAAGATGAACCAGAATTAGTAAAAGCAAGTGTATCTATTCGACGCAAAGAGATTTTGAAACGGTGAAATATATCAAAAAAAGTGAGGAGCCAGAAAGTTTTACCGTTTGGAAAAATCTAGCAAATGAGGATTGGCAACCAAGTTGGGAGAACTTCAGCAAACCACAAAAAACCGATGTACATGATTCCTTATTGCAAGAGCAAGGTTTTATCTGTTGCTATTGTGCAAGGCGCATTACCAAAGAAATTAGTCATATTGAACATCTAAAACCTAGATATCCTAATACTGAGCTAGCGCTGGAATACACAAATATGCTGGCTTCATGTCAAAGAGAAAGAGAGCGTAAAGAACCTCTGCACTGTGGAAGCAAGAAAGCTCATTGGTACGATGAGAATTTGATGGTTTCACCCATAAATGCAAATTGTGAGGAGTTCTTTAAGTACACTGACGACGGTCAGATTTTGGCGACAAATAATTCAGAAAAGCAATTAGCTGCTGAAACAACAATTGATAAACTCGCACTCAATATTGACAAGCTGAAAAATTTACGTGCAAAATCTATTGAGCCAATATTGGAAATTATTAATACGATTACAGAGGAAGAGAGACAAGACTTAATTCTAGGCTTCAGTGAAACTGATTCTAAAGGATATTACGAAGAGTTTTGCGCTGCGATTATCTATTTATTAAAAAATTAGTTTTAATGGCGTAGTCCGTTGTAGACATCACATTATACTAAATAACATTAGCTTAATACCCACTGTAAAATTATATGATTCTTGAGGCAGTTATTCTTCATGTCAAACCCGGTTTAGAATCTGATTTTGAAGCTACTTTCAAAAAAGCTTCTAAAATTATTTCTTCAATGGACGGATATTTATCACATGAATTGCATAAATGTATAGAAGTCAAAGGTAAATATTTATTACTTGTCAGATGGGAAACTTTAGAATCTCATACTGTCGGATTTAGAAGTTCTGCCGAGTTTCAAGAGTGGAAAAAACTTCTACATCATTTTTATGATCCATCTCCCATTGTTGAACACTTTGAAGAAATTGAAATATGAAAAACAAGATCCCCGACTTCGTAAAAGTTGTCGGGGATCTGCGACCATATCACTCTACTCTTTGTAACTGCGCTACTCTTGGGTCAACAATTTTTTGTCCTAAGCTAGCAAATTTAATTGCTACAGACATCTTATTACCTGTTCCGAAAACATGGGTAATTTCACCAATACCAAAGGTTTTATGTAATACTGTATCGCCTACTTGCCAATTCTGGGTTGTGTCTTGTTTTCCATTGGGAGTAGAAGCAGTTTTGGTATAACTTTGACGACTCGCGCGTTTTGTAGATATTAATTCTTCTGGTAATTCATCGAGAAATTGCGATCGCATCGCAGGTTCACGAGAACCATACAAACGACGTTCCCGCGCGTGTGATAAAAATAACCGCTCTTGGGCGCGAGTAATCCCCACATAACACAAGCGGCGTTCTTCTTCCAAAGATGCGGGATCACTCAGCGAACGGTAGCCGGGAAATAGCCCCTGTTCTAATCCCACCAAAAATACTACGGGAAATTCCAAACCTTTGGAAGCGTGCAAAGTCATCAATGAAACGGCTGTTTGCCCTTCTTTTAAGTTATCCAAATCGGAACTGAGGGCGGCGCTACTCAGAAAGTCTCGCAGGGAAACTTCTTCGTTTTCTTCTTGAAATTGCAGTGCAGCATTGTAAAGTTCCTGGACGTTTTGTACCCGATCTGTGGCTTCATCTGTGCCTTGACTCATCAAGTCTTGAACGTAACCAGAATCTTCTAATATTCCTTGCAAAACCTCAGTTACGGGAAGTGTGCCAATTTGTGCTTGCCAACGGCTAATCATTGCGGCAAAGTTATTTACAGCTTTTGTCGCCCGTCCAGCTAATGTATTAACTGATGTTTCATCACTGAGTATTTCCCACAGGGTTGTCCCTAATTGCTGGGAGGCGTTCATCAAAGCATCAATAGTGGTTTTGCCAACTCCCCGGCGGGGAGTATTGATAACTCGTAATAAACTGACTGTATCAGCTGGATTAGCGATCGCTCTTAAATACGCAATAACATCTTTAATTTCTTTGCGATCGTAAAATCTCATTCCCCCTACAACTGTGTAAGGAACTTGATACTTCACCAACAATTCTTCAAAGGGACGAGATTGGGCATTTGTCCGATAAAGTATAGCAAAACTACCCCAGTTTAACTCGGGATTTTGGCTTTCTAAAGTGGTTATTTGATTAATTACAAATGCCGCTTCTGCAAGTTCTTCATCGGCTTTGTGACAAGTAATCTGTTCACCCGGACCCCGCGTCGCTTTCAGGATTTTATCAATCCGTTGGGTGTTATTTTCAATCAGTTCATTAGCCGCTTGCAGAATATTTTCACAAGAACGATAGTTTTCTTCTAGCTTAACCATCGTTCGGGTGTCATCATCTACCAAACCATCACCAAAGTCTTCCTGAAATCCTAGCAAGATGGTGAAATCTGCCATCCGAAAGCTGTAAATTGATTGGTCTGCATCACCGACAACAAAAACTGAGCGATTTTCCCATTCCCATTCGCTCTTTTTGGTTTCGCCATTAGTAACTAATAAATTAATAAGTTGATACTGAGTGCGGTTAGTATCCTGATATTCATCTACGAGGACATGACGAAACTTGCGATGCCAATAACCCAATACCTGCTCATTTTGTTGAAATAATCTAGTTGGTACAAGAATTAGATCATCAAAGTCAAGAGCGTTGTTTTCTGCTAACTTATCTTGATATAAATTGTAAACTTGGGCAATTACCCGTCCGCGATAATTGGGTTGTTCTTGCTCAAATTCTTGGGGTGATAAACCTTGGTTTTTAGCGTTACTAATAGCGTAGCGGACAGAGCGGGCGTCAAACTTCTTATCGTCTAAATTTAGCTGTTTATTAACGATTTCTTTGATCAGAGTCATCACATCTGACTCATCAAAGATAGAGAAGTTGCGATTCCACTTGCGTCCTTTTTCGTCTACATATTTTTCAATATCAAAACGGAGAATGCGAGAGAATAAACTGTGAAAAGTGCCACACCATAAGTCTTTGATCGTGTTTTTGTAAACTTGCGATCGCAGTAGCGTTTGTTGGTATTCTGTCAATAAATCCAATCGCTGTCCGTGTTGCTTCATCGCCAGTTGTTCGGCAAACAGCCGTTGAATCCGTTCTTTCATCTCCCGCGCGGCTTTGTTGGTAAAAGTAACCGCCAGGATATTTTCTGGATCTACACGGTGTTTCAGAATCAGATTGGCAATGCGATAAGTCAGCGCTCGTGTTTTACCGGAACCTGCACCAGCAACAACTAGCAACGGGCCGCAGTAATGTTCGACAGCTTGACGTTGGCTGGGGTTAAGGTGACTGAGAAAGTCGAGGGTTGTTGTCATAGATGTGAAAAAGCGATGTCTCCGACGGGCTACGCCTACGCCTGGGGTCACATCAATAGAAAGTCGCTATTGCCCAGATTACAACATCCTAACGAAACTTGGTCAATAAAGATTGTGTGGCAATATTCTTAACCAGAATGGTACTGCTACGTTTCTACAATCATCACCAGATGTCTTCTATACAACAGCAGGTATTTTGGCGCTACTAATGCCACGAGGTGATGTAATAGCATCGGCAGGTTTAATTACCTCAGCTAAGGCATCTAGTTGTTCTCCAAGATAATCAGAATTTTGCAAGATTTCTGGATTGACAAAATCATGTCTGAGCAGAGCATAAACACAAACCGTACCATCTGGGGATTGCCGATATCGCAAAGATGGGTTGTAGCCCATATCTTCCAATAACTTCAGGGTTTGTGCAAGAGTCATATTTTGCACAGCAGTCAGTTCTACTGCTAAAAATACTTCTCCAGGTTTCGGAATGACTGGAAGCTCAAGTGTCATAAATCTCTCCCTCAAATTGGCATTCGTAACGTTTTCCTTTACCTACTTTCTTGGGTTGACCAATTAACTTCACGAGTGCTTTCCCTTCCACAGTCGCTTCTTGTGCTTTTATTTGACCAAAAGAATGGGATACAAGCCCCGCCCAATAGCTGCGCTACGGGCGGCTTTGATTCTTATCTAGCTCCGTTTTGCACTCGGCTGCTCCGGCTCATGTCCCGACAATACGTTAACTTTTCTACGTACATAAGTTAGCCACTAGTTATTCCGGCGCGTTGTGTCGTAAAATCAGCCACGGGGAATCAAACATCAAAAGATGGTGGGCAAGCTCTAACTTGTTCTGTTGTCAACAGTAGGGGCAATTCATGAATTGCCCCTACAGGTTTTGTAGGGATACGGCAATGTTCCCTAGCCTGTGGTTTATTTGCTTGAAAAACACTGTAATACCTAACTGAGAGTATAGTCACCAATCGGACTATTCACTCCTTGAGTACCCAATTGACATTAGGTAGCAATACACGATACATCATCATTGAACCGTTAAATTTTTAAAGATGAAAAATTTCTTTAATTGCAGGTTTTACCAGTATAAAGAGGGGTGGATATGGATTTTAGCTTAATTGTATCCAACATTTTGAATCCGCCAATTCTGTTTTTCTTTTTAGGCATGACTGCTGTTTTTGTCAAGTCTGATTTGGAAATTCCCCCACCAGTACCCAAACTCCTTTCGTTGTATTTGCTGTTTGCAATTGGTTTTAAAGGAGGGGTAGAACTAATCAAAAGCGGGCTGAATCAGGAGGTAATTCTAACACTCCTGGCAGCAATGTTGATGGCTTGTTTTGTGCCAATTTACACCTTTTTTATTCTGAAGTGGAAACTGGATACTTACGATGCTGCGGCGATCGCAGCAACCTACGGTTCTATCAGTGCCGTCACTTTCATCACTGCCGGCGCTTTTCTCACTGAGCTTGGTATTCAGTATGATGGTTACATGGTAGCAGCTCTTGCCCTGATGGAATCTCCAGCGATCATTGTTGGTCTGATCTTGGTAAGTATATTCACCGCCGATGAAAAGCGAGAGTTTGCTTGGTCGGAAGTTTTGCAAGAAGCATTTCTTAATAGTTCAGTTTTTCTACTAGTTGGTAGCCTCTTAATCGGTGTCTTGACAGGAGAACGTGGTTGGCACGTATTAGAACCCTTTGCTCAAGGGTTGTTTTATGGCATTCTCACCTTCTTTTTATTGGACATGGGACTGGTAGCTGCCAGAAGAATTAAAGACTTGCAAAAAACCGGAGTTTTCCTGATTTTATTTGCCATACTAATTCCAATACTCAATGCAGGCATTGGGTTGGTGATTGCCAAATTCATCGGTATGCCTCCGGGAAATTCGCTGTTATTCGCTGTATTGTGTGCCAGCGCTTCTTACATTGCTGTGCCAGCAGCGATGCGGATGACTGTTCCTGAAGCAAATCCCAGCCTATATGTTTCTACCGCTCTAGCAGTCACATTCCCGTTCAATATTATTGTGGGAATTCCGTTATATCTCTACGGAATTAACCTATTCTGGAGGTAATAATATGCACGTAGTTAAAAAGATAGAAATTATCGCCAACTCCTTTGAGCTTGCCAAAATTTTAGAGAGTTTAGACAAGTCGGGTGTACATAGCCATGCCGTCATTAGGAATGTTGTTGGTAAAGGATTACGAGGAACGACAGAAGATTTAGACATGACCATGCTTGATAATGTTTACATCCTCGCGTTTTGTATGCCAGAACAACTCAAGCGTGTTGTCGAAAATATCAGACCACTCCTGAATAAATTCGGAGGTACTTGTTACGTTTCCGATGTGATGGAAATTCGCTCTGTCAGATGTATCGCGTCTCTGTAAGAGAGTTATAAATTCAATGAAACATTTCATAGAACGTCGTGACTTTTTGAAGTTAGGAATGACCGGGGCATTTGGAATGATGTTAACTGCCAGCGATTTACTCTGGCAGGTTAAACAGGCGAAAGCTGCCGAAATCCCTTCAACTTCCCCTGAATCCCTCAGTCCCGATGCAGCCTTACAAAAGCTGATAGAGGGAAATCAGCGATTTATTGATCATCATCCCCAATACCCCGATCAATCTGCACTGCGATTGCAGGAGGTTGCTCAAGCTCAACATCCATTTGCAACTATTCTTAGTTGTGCGGATTCACGAGTGCCGGCAGAAATTGTTTTTGATCAGGGCATTGGTGACATCTTTGATGTTCGGATTGCCGGAAATATTGCCACCCCGGAAGCCATCGGCAGTATTGAATATGCGGTTGTCTTGTTAGGTTCTCCCCTGCTGATGGTGATGGGACATGAGCGTTGTGGAGCTGTAACCGCAGCTGTACAAAACGAGTCGTTACTCGGTGATATTAGTACTTTTGTTAAGGCAATTAAGCCAGCCGTGGAAAAAGTCAAGAGTCAGCCTGGTGATGCGGTTGAAAATGCTGTGGTGGCAAATGTGCAATATCAAATTGAACGGTTGAAGCACTCAAAGCTTTTAACCGAGCAGGTGCAGTTAGGCAAATTAAAAATTGTCGGGGGTCGTTATGACTTGGATACAGGGAGAGTAAGTATTATTACTTGATTTGGCAGAGGATTTCCAGATGAGGGCAAAGGAGCAGGGGAGCAGGGTAATAATTACTAATGCCCCATACCCCATGCCCACTTGCCCTGAGCGGAGCCGTACCACTTCGTGGAAGCAAGCTACGCGTAGCGTCTCGTAGAGAAGGGATGCCCCATGCCCCATTCAATCTTGAACAGTCATTGGCAGACGAATGGTGAAAGTAGAGCCAATTCCCGGCTCACTTTTGACAATAATCTCACCACCCATCATCTGGCAAAAGTGGCGGCTAATTGCCAACCCCAGTCCTGTACCTCCATACTTTTTCGTAGTGGAGGTATCACCTTGTGTAAAAGGTTGAAATAACTGCTGCTGTTGACGGTTAGACATACCTATACCTGTGTCGGTAACGGTGAAAGTAATGCTCCCCAAAGGAGCCTCCGGTCGAAATTCATCCTTTTCTCTGTTGACTGTCAGCGTCACCTTACCGTTTGTAGTGAATTTACTGGCGTTGCTGAGTAAGTTTAACAACACCTGCCGCATCCTCGTCTGATCGGCGTACATTGTCCCGAGTTGCTCATCAAAATCCACTTCTAAAACATTGGCATTTTTTTCTATAGCTGGTTTGACTGTGAGGACGACGTTATGAATCAGCATCCCAATCTCGAATGTCTCTGGATAGAGGGTCATTTTCCCCGCTTCAATTTTTGACAAGTCGAGGATTTCGTTAATCAAGTGGAGTAGATGTTTACCAGCAGCGTTAATTGTTTCTAAGTCTGTGATAAAGTCTCCCGGTAAACCCAGATCGGTAGCGTCGTCTTCTAAAAGTTGGCTCAAGCCAATGACAGCATTTAACGGTGTGCGTAATTCGTGGCTGACATTGGCCAAAAATATGCTTTTTGCCTTGCTAGCAGCTTCGGCTAATTCTTTAGCTTGTTGTAGTTCTTTTGTTCGCTGAGATACTCGCTCAATCAGATGATTTAGAGATTTGGCGAGTAGGCCAATTTCATCTTCGGTGGTGACGGGCGCTCGCAAATCAAAATTATGTTTCCTCGCCACTTGTTCAGCTACTTGGGTAACAATGATCA
This sequence comes from Nostoc sp., assembly GCF_036917815.1. GTDB lineage: Bacteria > Cyanobacteriota > Cyanobacteriia > Cyanobacteriales > Nostocaceae > Nostoc. The sequence goes on from NZ_JBALEK010000065.1 coordinate 140,095, forward strand.
CTGGTTCAGCGATGGCGCGACTGGTTCGCCAAGCTACAATAGCTGCGATCGCAACCGAAAGCAGCATACTCGCGATCGCAATAAATCGCTCAACTATTTTTGCCTGCTCAACGGCTCTTTGCTTTTCTTGCTCTTGCTCTTGGGCAGTTTGCAGAATATTAGTCAAGTTTTGCGAAAGCTGATCTAGCCGCACGGCTGTTTCACCACGCATAATTGACAATAGCTGCGATCGGGCAGAGGAAATCTTCTGAGGCTGGACTTTTTGAGACTCAATTTTCTGTAAGACAACCTCGATTTGGTCAACGTAGGTTTTTAAATTATTCTTGTAATCCAGCAATAACGTCTGTAAAGTCGAACTTGTTGCTGCTAGTCTTTTAGGTTTACTGTCAATAAATCCGCCAATTTTTGACTCTATCTCCTTGGCTTTTTCAACATTCTTCAGAAAATCAGCTTTTTTGCTTTGCAGTTGTTGGGAATCTTCCAATACAGCAACTAGGTTAAAGCTATGCAATTGCGCCCCAACTACTGCATCTTTATAATTACTCAGTAGTTGTCCTTGCTCATAAGCTTGATTGAATTGTCTGACTTCCCTTCCCCGGTAGTAGTTGGCGATTACTAACCCAGTCAGTGAGCCAAAAAAGCCAATTCCGATCGCTACAAAGTACCCATAGCCAATTTTTTGGTGGATGCGCCAAGAACTAGCTTTGAGTTTCCCTCGTGAGGGAAATTCTATGGTTGGGAGTTCGTCTGTCGATGGCTCTTCGGCTGACACTTTTTTGCTTTCTGAACTGCTGTAAATCGGAGTTGGCTTTGGAGTTGGCATCCTTGCCTTCCCGCAAAAATTACCAAATTAGTCTAGCTTATTCAAACACTTTAATTGGTGATCAACATCTACATTATCTTCTTTTATCGCAAGAGAAAATTATTGCTTACTACATGATTAACATAAACTTATACTACATGAGTTCTTTTTATAGCAATGCTGATAAGTATAATTACAAGGGATAACAGAATTCGCTTTTTTTAGCAGGAACGATATGGTTTCCTGCACTAAAGACCCGTCTGAGAGTGTCCACAGTACTTTTCTCAATATGCAGTTCATAGTAATGAGTTCTTGCCATGAGGTACGCCATTACTCTACCTTACTGCTTCCTGATAAAATCAATACAATCAGGAAAAAAACAAAAGGTTAAACACTTGTTGGGCATTGGGATCAGACAAGGTAGAGACTTTTTCGATAATTCCTTCTTCCCAGTCCTCAATCCCTAGGCACCCATATCATAAAATAAGTTAAAAGTCTAGTATATGTGAACACACAAAAACTTTTATTACGTATTAATATCAATACGAATGGGTTAATTGACGAAGGCGGCTTAAGATAGCTTTAATATCAGATAAAATCGGCTTCTAGGCTTATATAAATGAGAGGTAGACTGATTTTTGCATGATTTGTACTTAGATTTAGTACGATTATGAGCAAATGACACGGAATGGGATAATCACAACCTGAGGATTCCAGTTGATTCCAAAAAATAGAACTCAGGAAGTTGATTATAATACATCCTGCTGCTTTCTGAGTTCTATCCTCATACAGACTGTCTACCTTGTAGTTGATGCAGTAGATAGTACGGGTCAATTATGGTTATAGGACACTAAAACCCTTTTGTGCCCTTGATCCAATTGAACTGATGCACAAGTGCATTGCCTAATAACAGCCTTTTGGTTGTAATTATCCAGATTAGAAAAACTCAACTGTCAAATTAATGGGAGTGAAAATGCCAGAACAAGAATTTACCGAAACCGCATCCAAAGAGACTACAGTGGCAGAAATCAATAACCAAACCGGAACCATCACCAAACTTCAGCCTCCCGCGCAGTCTCAAGACGAATGGCTAAAATACGGGGAGCAAATTTCTACCTTTTTAGCAACATTACCAGAATATCTGGGAAGCTTCTTTAATCAATATAAGCAACCCCTGGTAACAGTTGGTTTAATTGTGGGATCAATTGTTGGGGTTAAAGTACTCTTGGCAATATTAGATGCTTTGAATGATATCCCGTTGGTAGCACCTACTTTTGAGTTGATCGGTATTGGTTACTCTGCTTGGTTTGTTTACCGCTATTTGCTCAAAGCCTCAACCAGGAAAGAGTTGACTAGTGAAATCACCACTCTTAAATCACAAGTTGTCGGTAAACAAATTCCAGAAGCTTAATATCTAATTATCGCTTCTCTACAAGACGCTACGCGTACCTTACTCCTACGCAGGAGTAAGCTTTAATTCCAATTCAGCGAAGTCTGAACGCTGAATTCTGGCGTTCAGACTTATCTTAAAATTCCTTACGAAGTTCATTAACAATTCGTAATTCGTGATTAAGTTATGGATGGGAAACATACCTACCCATAACACTACGATCTCTAGAGGTCGCTTCCTCTGACCAGATAATTACGAATTATTTTGACCCTTGGTTTAATTACGAATTACGAATTATTGTTGAGACACAGATCAGGCGGAAAATTTACCCTTTGGGTTCGGTTTTAGAGCCTGCGAAAGTTATGGAGATGTTTTGGGCGATGCCTGAGTTGGGCTAGGTCTACGCACTATATTTGGAGATATAATTGCCTCCAATTTGCCACGTTTTACTAAAGCTTGATGAATCATCGCCGCTACTTCTGCCCGACTAGCTACTTTGTTGGGATCAAGGACTTGGGGATTTGGATAGTTAACTACCAGACCATTGGTTGTAGCAGCAGCTATTTTGCCGATAGCGTAGGTTGGAATATCTTTAGCATCTTTATAGACACTGATAATCGGATTTGGGGAAGTGGGTGCTTTCAAATTCAATCCACTGACAAGGGCAACTAAAACTTGCACTCGTGAAATATTTTGTTGTGGTTTGAAGGTTTTTTTCGGGTAGCCTTTGAGAAATCCGGCACTGATGGCTTGGTTAATTGCTGGAGTTGCCCAGAATTTTGTTGGTACATCTTGAAATGCGATCGCAGTCTTAGACGGTTCTTGGTCAAAGGCTTTTTGTATTATGGCAGCAAATTCGGCGCGGTTTACAGGCTGATTTGGTCTAAAAGAATAATCAGGAAACCCTTTGAGAATCCCACGGGCAGAAAGAACGTCTATAAAACGCCGCCCCCAAAAGTTATCTGGCACATCGTTAAATGCAATTGGCGGCGGAATGATTGATTTTTGTTTTGCCGGAGTTACTAAAGGCAACGCTGATGATTTAATTGATGACTCAAGTCCTGTTGAAGAAGATACAGGTGTCTGTGGTTGTGGAGATTGAGTTGGGATTACCAGAACAGATGGCAATATTGCGCGGTAAGGAGTTGCGTTGTTAGTGGGAAATGAAGGTGTCTTGGGTTCAACAACAGCCTCAGGTGGAGAATAGGGCAAAACGCTGTTGGGTACTGCATAAGGTTCTACCTTGGCAGTAGGGGAGGGCAATACTTGATTTGGTCGAACACTTCTAGACGGAGTGGAGGAAGGCGACAGTAGCCCGTTTAAGTTCCAGTTAGAATCTTTGCGGGACAATGACCAAAAAAGAATCGCTCCGATAGTGGTGAAGGCAACCAGAATGGCTATAAATTCATCAAAGCCAAGGGCCGTTTTTTGGGATGACTCCGGTTCGTAAGGAGGTCTATTTGTCATCGTGATTCCCCTGGTAGCAGGTCATAACGTTACCTTTGCACTCTTTGTAGAGGTTGTTTTTAGTTTAGCTTGCGATCGCTCTCTAAATATTCTCCACCCAGATGATAAATTGCCCGCCAATTGCTTCCAGTGGTCTAAGAACGATTTTCACGTAGAAGGGGCTACTTCCACTAGATACCTAAACCAAAACCGAATTTCGAGGGTGGCAGAATTTGACACTCCCAGCGATAAATCGACGGGGATTCTTGGTTCAACGAAACCACTTAACCTAGTGTCCTTGCGTCATCTAGACCAGAGGTGGGATTCTCCACGCCAGGTGCTTCAAGTCCTGTTTTACTTGAAACAATTTGTTCCAAAATTCTGAGTCGCGTTTCGACTTCGCTCAACACAAGTCTAGCCCATAATGAATCTTTTACCTACTGCTAGGAGGAAACTAGAACAATGCAGTAGAACCGCATAGATGAGCCACTGCGTTGCGGGGGTTCCCCCCGTTGTAGCAACTGGCGTTCAATTATCAAGGTGAGCGTGCTTTATCTTTCGATAGCTAGGTTTTTTAAGTGGTTGATTACCTTTCCACTATTATTAATATAGTGTACTGGTACACTAATTAATTCAAAGCAAAGCCGTCGTAGAACGACGTAGCTCTAAACCCAATTTTTCGGTAAAATGTTAACTTATTGTTTGATCTGTGTTTGTAAAAATTAGGGTGTCTAGTGCCAGAAGAATTCAGTTCCCAAATCTCACCGCCATTTTTGTCTCTTGGTAGCGATCGCGATCTTGGTTTAGATTCAACTCTCCAAGAACTACCAATGTACAACTTCTCGGTGGAAATCAACTATACCGGTAGGGAAGTGGCTAGTTTTTTGGAAAAAGATCCCCTGCTACCGGGAGTAATTTTGGTAGAACAGGGAGAGTTCATTGGGATGATTTCGCGGCGGCGACTGCTAGAATTTTTGATTCGCCCATTCGGACAAGAGTTATTTGGAGAGCATCCATTAGCCGTTCTCTACAGCTATGCGCGGGCACCGATGTTGCTGATTGCTGATACAACATCGATTTTAACTGCGATGCAACTTAGCTTGAAGCGATCGCCAGAATTATTAGCAGAACCAATTGTAGTCCAAACAGAATCTGGTGCTTATAGATTGTTAGATGTCCAAGAGTTAAATATTATTTCTTGGCAAATTCGGGGAATCGAGAATCTGGTGCGGTATGAACGCAGCCAAGCTCAAATGATTCAAAATGATAAAATGGCAAATCTGGGACGTTTGGTAGATGGCGTAGCACACGAAATTTTAGACCCAGTGGGTTTTATTTGGGGTAACATAATTTATGTTTCAAACTACAGCCAAGACTTACTCAAGCTGATAGCGGCTTATGACAAAGAGTTACCATCAGTTCCCCAGGCAATTAATCAGATTAAAGAAGATATCGAGTTTGATTTTTTAGAACAAGATTTGTCGCGATCACTTGCGAGTATCCGCACAGGAGCAGAAAGATTAAAAAAACTTGTTACGAGCTTGCAAAACTTCTGTCATATCGATGAACTTTATCCTAAACCAGTAGATTTGCACGCCTGTATAGATAGTATTATTTTATTAATTAATAGCCGTCTTCAAGGAGAAATTGAAATCGTCAGATACTATGGTCAATTGCCTCCCGTATATTGCTTTATGGGGCAGCTAAACCAGGTTTTGATGAATATTTTAAGCGAAGTTGTGGATACTTTACTCAATGAAGCAGTGCGGCAACAGTTACATCTAGAAGAGACAAAGACTGTTCAAAAATCTCGAATTGAGATTACCACAGAGGTTATATCACAAGAAGCCAGCAACCCAGATTCACCAGATTCTCGCTGGATTTTAATTCGCATTGCTGACAATGGATCGGGAATGTCTGAAGAATTACAACAGCAAATTATGGAGTCTTTTTCTCTGGAAACAAAGACTGGTAAAAATACTGGTTTAGCCGTAAGCTATCGAATTATCACCGTGAGACATGGTGGTAAATTTAATTTTCATTCACAGACTGGTATAGGTACAAAATTTGAAATTTTATTGCCTTTAGTTTGATTTAATTAGGAATTATGGCGTAACGTTAGATTACTTCACCAAGTTGTTGCTGGATAGGAATTTGAACCATAAACTCCGTTCCTTTGCCAGGTGTTGAGAAAAATTCTAACTTACCGCTATGTTTTTCGGTGATGATTTGATAGCTGATAGCCATTCCCATTCCTGTTCCCTTACCAACAGGTTTTGTTGTAAAAAAGGGATTGAAAATCCGTTTTTGAATTGATTCGGGAATCCCAGAGCCATTGTCTGCGATCGCAATTTTTACCCACAGCGAATCAACGACAGAGGTACGAATCGTGATGCGACTGGGATTATCCCGGATTTCTTGATAAGTCCGTTTGGCATTAAATTCTTCCAGGGCATCAAGGGCATTTACTAGAATGTTCATAAATACCTGATTGAGTTGTCCGGCGCAGCATTCTATATTGGATAAATTGCCGTAGTCTTTGATAATCTGAATCTCTGGACTTTTATCAGTGGCTTTGAGGCGGTGTTGCAAAATCATCAAAGTATTGTCAATGCCTTCATGAATATCCACGGCTTTGAAATCACTTTCATCCAGGCGGGAGAAGTTACGCAGTGACAGCACAATATCTCGAATCCGCTCCGCCCCGATATTCATTGAGCGCAATACCATTATCGCGTCTTTTTCTAGAAACTCTAAATCGATGGTTTGGCGTTCAGTTTGAATTTCAGCAGGTGGGTTGGGGAAGTAACGGTGATAAAGGTGGACTAGTCGCAATAAGTCATGGGTGTATTGGCTGATATAGCTGAGATTTCCGTAAATAAAGCTAACGGGATTGTTGATTTCGTGAGCAATTCCAGCCACCATTTGACCGAGGGCAGACATTTTTTCGCTTTGAATCATTTGAGCTTGCATTTTATGCAAACTATCTAAGGTATTTTCTAACTCTTGGCCTCTGTGCTGCAAGTCTGTCTGAGAGTCTTCTAACTCACAAATGACTTTCTTCAGTAAAAATTCCTTTGTAGCAATGTCAGTTTCTAGCTGGCGGCGTTCATTTTCGCAGCGTTCCAGCTTTTTGTGCAAGATGCGGTTTGTCTTTTCCAACTCTTGCATCTGTATGGAATTGTCTTGGTTATCCATACACTACTCATTTTGTCCCCATTAACAGTGTTACAAAGGTTTTATTATGAAATCGTGTTTGACCTCCACCCACTAAAGGAGCAATTTCACCATAAGCATAGAAACCACAACAAGGTAATGCCTTTGGTAAATGAGTTTTGACAAGCTGATATTCAAGTCTTGCCAGAGTTCCCAGAATTCGCCGACGGGCTGCACAGGAAATAAGTAATGCTGCTGTTGGCTCCACACCAGGATAATCGGCAAGAGCATTCTTCAAAGATGTCTCAGAAGCTGACAGAATATTCTCACGAGTCGTATCGGTAATTTGCACAACTGCCTGTTCAGGAATATCCAAGAAGAACTTCACGCTACCAGACTGTTGATCGTAGCCATTGGGTACCCGCAAATAGAAATGATCTTGATCCTCAAAAACTGCCAGAGCATGGATGGCATAGTTGGACGCAAATTTTTCTTCACCGAGATAATGCTGATAGAAATCTAAGGCACGCTGTCCATCAATTTCATAGACTATGTTGCCATCTACTTTAGTTACACGCCGACGTTGACTGATGGGAGTCCAACCACTAGCAACTCCGTGGGAAAATAGCAGTTGTCCAGAAAACAGCAGCACTGGAACTGAATCACTCAATACTTCACCCTGGAAGAATTGGTAGGTTTTTTCAAAGGTATAGTCATCGGCAGTCATTCCCCCAATGATGGGAATATGCTCTCCCAGGCTTTGTTTTAAACCTTGTAAAATTAAAACCCCGTTGCTTGTTAGACTATCGGGAAAGGTGAGGCACAATTTTGGTAAAGATGCACCCTTTGCCTTAGCTTGGGCGATCGCTTCTTGGGCTGCAAGGGCTGGATTTTTGGATACTCCTCGGCCAATACCTGAGTGAATTTCCATTTCATCGGTAGCAAACAGCATTAAGGTCACAGAATCTTGCTGAAACTCCAGAATTGAAGAGATTTCTCCATTTGTAGTTCCGCCAATTAACTCAATTCTGGGAAAAGCATCTTGGATGCGTTGCAAAATTAACAGATGGTCAAAGTCTATAGCAGTGAATAAAATTCCAGCTTGAGGAAGTGAGCCGGCAAGAGAACGACTACATTCTTGAAGAACTTCTGCGATCGCATTTTGAGAATCAGGATCGTCACTATGACCAACAACAACTCGAAACACAACTACCTCATCGTAAGTTTAAATTACCAGGCAGCTAATCCAATTCGGATATCAGCACCCAGCAACCTATACTTAGATTTCCCACTTACTTGAACGAAATCTCAATTCACCCGACTTTTTATTTTCCGTCTCCAGGACGGTACACAAGACTCAGATCCCCGACTTCTTAGAGAAGTCGGGGATCTCGTTGTTCACGAATGATTAAGTAGGGCTATAGTACTTTGTCAAGCTAGAGCAAGCCCCCAACCCTAAAAGGGTTCCCCTCTGAGCTTCGGAGAGTTTAATTTATCTGCAATAAATTTTCGCCACGTTGGTAAATTTCCCGCGCGTAATCAGTCCAAGCGCCTTGTCCCCAATAACGAAAACAACTGGTTTGTAGCAAAAGGTTATGTAGAAGAACGTTACGGTATTGAGATTGTCTAGTGAGCGGTTCTGCTGAGTCATTTTGCAGTAATGGATCAAATTTTTGATGAAATAAACTGCTTAATTGATACATGGGAGACAACACATTTTCATATCCTTTTACCCAACTGATATGATTTGTCCACGAGGCTCCATCCAGATGAAAATTAGAGTTGATTTGCTTTAATTCTTGAATGGCATTCTCTACAGCTTCCGGTTGATTATTTTCTGGTGAAACTCGCTCCCAAATCTGATGTTGTCCCACTGGCTGACAAGTTGGATAGTCTTCTGATTTGCATCCAGCAGCTTCGATTAATTCTAAATATTCTGTACCACACACCCCAACAACACCTGATTTTCCTCCCCCATTATTTACCATATCCCCCCAAGCTTGTTTAAAAGCGCTAGGAAATTCATTCATCATCACACCGCCATTTTCACCATCACCAATTTGGCTAACTATTGGTGGCACAAAAACACTGCCAATTTGTTGTTTGGATAATGTTTTAGCTTCATAATAAGGCTGCATTTGGGCAACTAATTTCGTATCCGAACCTTGGGTTTTAATTAAGGCTGTGATGCTAATTGTTTCACCTTGAGAATTGCGGGCAATCAGACGATGTGGTAAATGTTTATGAGTGAGAGATTGACCAGTAAGAGTTTCTACAGAATGTTCTTGAACCAGTAGCCAGCGATATCCACATTCTTTCAGCGCTTTCACAAATTCAAAGAGAGCATCAGGGTGATTTGGTAGGTGCATTTCTGGGGGCGAAAATCCTTTGACTCGCGCTAGTGCCTCCCAGCCAAAAATTGCCGCAAAGTTATGTTGCCATGCGATGATATGCAATTTAATATCTGCTATGGGTGTAGAAGGAATAACCGCATGGCTCCACATACTACCCAGCCATTCTACATAAGGTTGGTAGGTGCGTAGGCGTAGCCCGTCGTAGACATCGCAAGTAATGCGTTTCAGATTATCGAGAACATCACCGCGTCCCATTTGCCGCAGTCCCCACAGAAGATTACCAGAGTAATCCAACATCACACGCGGATTGCAACCTTGATTTACAAGTTCGGGGATCAAGTCTCCCATGCGGCTGTAACAATGGGCAAAAGCATTTGCATTGTGGTTATCCCCTTCATGGGGATGTTCAAACATATATTGCAGATTGCTGATGAGTGTACCATCATGTCCAGCAGGTATAGTTGGCTGGTGCATGTGTAAGGCGATCGCAAACACAGCATTTACGTCTTCTAAGCGGATATTCGTTGTTGGTAAAAATACTGGTTCATCGTGGTTAACTACAGAGAGAACCTCTGTTTCCCAACCAGAAATATTCGGCAAGCCATCAATGATTTCGGGCAAAGTAGTTAGGGTTGTGGGGAATGAAAGCATTTCTGGTTGCTCCAAAATAAGTTGTATGACGATATATGCACGAGTATCTAATAGCACGGGACTCAGTACATATCCAATAAAGACCCTGAGCCATAACATTTTTAATTTGGTGATTTTCAGTAACTGCGAACTCAGGCAAGTCTAGTAATCATCGGTGCAGTCTACCCAGATACTCGCATCTTTGGGTTCTATTTATTGATAAAGTTTGTTTACCATCTGCTAACATCCCAGATTTAGCAAAGGCAAAGATATAATTTTACCATTTGTGTATAAAGATGCGCTAAATTATTGATCGCCCTCTCTCCTTGTTGATAGTAGTTATCGCTTGCTCTTTATACAGTTCCACACACAAAACCTTTGAGGAGTACAAATGGGCAAAAAACTGATCTGTTGGGTGACTTTGGGAATAAGTGCTTCCTGTTTGATGCCAGTACTTGCCTCAGCATTAGAAGAAGGTTCTTTAGGAAAAAACGGGATTGATGCTCTTGTATTACATCGAGCGCCGTACAATTTAATCGGTCGCAAGATTGCTATAGGTCAGGTGGAAATTGGGCGTCCAGGAATGTTTGGTTGGGATAAAGTCGTATCTAAAAATCGTGCTATATCACCAGCTGGAGTATTTTTACGCGATGGACGGGCTAAATCGAATAAAGATGTAGATCCCCACGCCTACAATGTGGCAGCAATAATGGTGAGTACAGATAAAGCCTTGCCGGGAGTAGCCCCAGGAGCGCGACTATATTCAGACGCCGTAGGTAATACCAAAAGAATGGGGCAGCCAGAAGAGTGCTTATCGGCACAATACATCGCCTTGCAAAACGGTGGTGATGTTCGCGCCATCAATTTCAGCTTTGGTGAACCCCTGGAGCATGACCCACGACCGGGGGCTGTTTTAGATGGTAATGCCTTACTAACATTATGTGTTGATTGGTCTAGTCGCGTTCACGATCCTTTATATGTAATTGCGGGGAATCAAGGCAAAGGAGGCATTTCAATCCCCACCGACAACTACAACGGAGTGAACGTAGCTTTTTCATCCCAAAGGGAAGAGATTTATAACAAAGTAGCTGTTGACAATTTGGCAGGTGATGGCAAAGGAGTGAGTAGTCGCTTAATTGGCAAAGAGTTTGATATTGCAGGGCGACACTCTATCAGTTTAGTAGCGCCAGGTAGTAATATTACTTTAATAAATCCAGATGGCAAGGTAAATGTGTCTTCGGGGACAAGTTTTGCTGCACCTCATGTTACAGCTACCGTTGCCTTGTTACAAGAATTTGGCGATCGACAACTGCGGAAAAAACAACCCCATTGGAGCGTTGCTTCTCGGCATCACCAAGTCATGAAAGCTGTATTGCTTAACTCAGCAGACAAAATCAAAGATCAGGGTGATGGCTTACGTTTGGGAATGACGAAAACGCTAATTGACAAGCAGAATCAAGACTGGTTGGCAACTGATGCATATAAAGATCCAAAAATTTCTTTAGATGCTCAAATGGGCGCGGGTAATTTAAATGCATTTCGAGCATATCAACAATTTAGTCCCGGTCAATGGCAGCCGTCTGGTGCTGTACCTGCGATTGGCTGGGATTATCGCACAGTTAACGCTGGAGCATCTGTAGAATATACATTAGCAAAACCATTAAAGGCGAATAGTTTTATTGCCATTACTCTAGCTTGGGATCGCCTAGTAGAATTAAACGATCTCAATCACAATCAGCAGTATGATGTTGGAGAGAATTTTCGCGATCGCGGCTTGAATAATCTCGACCTATACTTGGTAAAAGCTAATGCTAAGAGTTCCGAGGTGGGTGTAGTTTGTTCCTCAATTAGCCAAGTTGACAACGTACAACATATCTTCTGCCCTGTCCCGGCTCAAGGGAATTATAAAATTCGGGTTCACTTTCGCCATCAGGTAAATGAAGCAACTCAACCTTATGCTTTAGCTTGGTGGAGTGTACCTAATTAATTGAAGAAGTTACGACTAGGGCGTGTTTTGAAACCCTCTAAAAATTTAGGACTTATATACTAGTGGTCTGTCAAGCTAAAAATTGTGTGTGACCAACTTTTGAAATCGTTTGCTAGCAAGATATTCTGGGACTGCTTACGCACAAAATCAAAATTGACAGACCACTAGACATCTCCGAAAAAGATTTAGATACCACAAATTTGCACCCAGAACTAACACCCCTTCCCTACGAGGGAAGGGGGGTTTTAAAGCCTCTCGTCCTTTCGGGGAGAGGTTTGGAGAGGGGTCTTTTTTCTTTTCTGGAGATGTCTACTGAATACTCAAAAAATCATGTTCTTGACAAGAACAAATCACCGAAACGATGGATTCTCGTCAAAAAATTCAGTTTCGGGATCAGCTTGTTCAGTCTTTCACCAGGCTGTTGTTTTCTTGTCGCTGGCGGAGTTGCGATTCGTAAAATTAGATCTAGCAACCAAGGGGAGAGGCGTTGACACAACACGGCTAAATGACTTTGCCATCCGACTAAAATTTCTGCTGAATCATTTTGCATTCCGGTGACGAGTGCTTTAGCCACTTCCTGGGGAGTCATAGGGATCACCCAGCGAAATAATTTGAAGTCGCGCACCATGTCTGTATCTGTGAGGGAAGGCAGTAATGCAATGACTCGGATATTGTGTTCAGCTAGTTCCTGGCGCAAGGCTTGGGTAAATCCTAAGATGGCAAATTTGGTCGCTGAGTAAGTCGCCATCGTCGGTGCTGCAACTTTCCCCATCAAGCTCGATACATTGACAATTGTCCCTTGTCTTTGGCTGGCCATGCGTCGAGCAATCAGACTAGTGAGGTTGTACATTCCTAACAAGTTCACAGAGAGTTCTTCTTGAACTTGAGGCATTTTAGATTGCAAAAACGAACTTTGGTATGCGACTCCCGCACAATTAACTAGCAGGTGAATCTGTCCGTAATTGCGCCACAGTTGGGCAACAGCGATATTTACTTCAATTGTCTGAGTCAAATCTAATGGCACGATCGCAGCTTGTGTGCCCAGCGCCTCAATTTCGTTGGCTACGTCCACTAACTTTTGGCGATCGCGTGCTACCAATATCAGCCGCTTAATGCCTTGTTGCGCTAGTTCGAGGGCGATCGCTCGTCCAATCCCACGAGAAGCCCCTGTAATTAGGGCAACTTTACCTTGAATCTCCATTGGTTTTATCCTCTAAAATTTAAGTCTTACTAAACTCTTCGTTATTGCCGATACACACAATCAAGAGCTACTCGCTTGTCGGCACAAGGTAAGACAAATAATCAATCGCAATTGAAATCAAACTGAAACTAAGCCTTTAGCAACGAGATATTTCTTGGTTAATCTGCAATCCCTCATAATTGTCTATACGAGGCAGAACTTTCTCGTTTTTAATTCGTCAAAGCCTAACACACTTGGCTGAATGGGTGTAGCTCATTGATTTTATTTCTCCTAGATCCGAGCGTCATCAGCATCGTTGTCATACACACGTTAGCAATTAAATCAAGGTATTGCAATATTCTTTAATAAGGATTTCTTAATAGTTCTTAACGACAAGCATATATATATCAAAGATTTTATTAAATAAGTTTTTATAAATCCCTCAGTACAAATATCTCACTTTCCTGACAAATAGCCTGATTTTGGGAAATTGTTATATCTAATTCATGCCTGAGAAACAAAAAAGACATATAGCGTTTTTGCTTATGGTTGCAATAGTTAGAAGCTCCTAACTAACTCATAGAATTGCAACAGTATATTTACTGTTTTATTGAAAATCAAGGCTGATGATTTTTCTTGATTAAAAATAATCAAAGACGGCTAAATCATTGTCTTTAATTATCTGCCAAAACTTTAGTAAAAACAGTAATTTGTTTAGGTTTAGCTTTGAGTTCATCAAAGAAATGTTTGAGACTTGCCTCATTTATAGCAAAATTAATCATTTGTGAACAATAAGATCCCCGACTTCTTAGAGAAGTCGGGGATCTTAACTGTCAGTTAATATGATTCCTAATTGAGGATTCTGCCTAAAGCCGTACTGCGTGTATTTACGTAATTAGTAATTATTAACCCACGGTTTTGCTTGCTCAGAGCAAGGATAGATATTGGCGCAAATGATTTAGATATAGGAGTGAAAATAACGTAGGCACAATTCAGGAATTGTGCCTACCAAGGATTTCGGGCAACACATAATTAATTTTTGGCGATGTCTATTGGATTTTCCTAACTTCGTAGAACTAACGAGGAGTAGGTTGAGGATTTGATGGTTTCCTTACCTGGGGAGTTGGCCCACTCCAAATTTGATTGAACTCATTTACCGACAACGACTGTAAAATACTGAGATTAAGCGGCTCTTTACTGATAAATATGGCGTAGGATGGCTGCAAATAGGAACGGTATTCAGGGCGGTTGAGAAGATGGGTTTCTAAAAAAGCGACACTGAGGGCGTTGAGATAGGAATAAACAGGAGCGCTATTGGGGCCTAGCAAAGCAGGTGGCACAGGTAAGGCACCGTTTCCAGAAGTAGGTTCGGCGATCGCTGAGAAGTGGGTGGCGTTTTCAATCAAAGCCAGGTACTTGTTGGGATCAGAAAGCCAGGTAAAGGGGCGAATTTGCTCAAATACAGGTGGGGCGAAAATATCTTGACTACCTGCTACCAGCATTACAGGCATTTTAATTTCACCCATTCCGCTCTGACCCAAAACTAAGCTGTCAATGGGATTAATCGCAATGATTGCCTTGATGCGATCGTCATTGAGTTCGTAATTTTTTGCGGGTAACTTGCTTGCTTCACACTGCAACAAGAGCGACAAATTAAAGGATGAATAATTGGGATTACAGTCTTGGCTCAGTTGGTTAAAGTTAATCTTTGCTCCTGCTAGAGTCAAAACAGTATAACCACCAAAAGACTGACCAATCGCCCCAACTTGCTGAAAATTGAGTTTTCCCTGGAGGGTGGGATCAGATTTTTCTAGACGCTGGAGTTCATCGAGTAAATATTTGATATCCAAAGGTCGGTTGATAAATTCTGCTGGTTGTGGTGGCCCTGCCAAACCTGCAAAGTATTGCTGAAAGCGTTTGGCATTACTACCAGGGTGTTCTAGTACAGCAACAGCAAAACCATAAGATGCTAAATGTTCTGCCAGATAGACAAAGCTAAAGCGGTCTGAAGCCAGACCGTGAGAAATAACAACGAGGGGAAAGGGTGCTTTCTCTTGGCTTTGTGAACCTGCTTCCGGTAAATAGACATCTACCGGGAGACGGCGATCGCGAGAAGTGTCATTTAACTCGAAGCTTTTTTTGTGCCATTGAAATTTTCCTGGCGATCGCAAATCTGGTTGTTTGGAGAAGTCAATTTTGGAAGTAGCTGCTTCTGCGATCGCTTCTTTTTGAAGAGAGGCAAAAACTTCATCCTTTTTTTTGATCAACTGCGACAAGTCATCAACACTCTTTAACACCTGTGTAAAATTCACCCGTATAGTATTGCTAGGAAATTTCCGCAGCAAATTCACAACTGTTAAGCCGTCTTTATCAGCAGCAGCCAAAATCAAAGAGGCACGTATAGCATAGAAGCCGTTCTTTCGAGACTCAGTAAGGAGTAATTCTCCCAGTTGTTGCACTATCTCCTCTCCAACCGGTGAGTATGTCACCTGAGACACCAAAGTAGGAGTCACATTAAACCTTTGCTGGAGCAGATCCCGCAGTTGAGCGAGTTGGAGAGGAGTAGCACGGCTAGCATAAAATGAAAAGTCTTCATCGATTTTGCCAACTTTGGCAAAAGTTTCTAGCGAGTCCACCGACAAGGAGAATTCGCCGAAGGGAGGGTAATAAAAGCTAATACGTTCAGCTCCTAATCCGGGAGTAGCAGTCAAAAACGTAGATAGCAAACCTAAACCCAGGTATCTCAAAAATTTTTTCATTAGAAAAACCCACTGTCTAACCCTGCCAAAAAAGTTTGGACATAGAGGAAAGCGGGGCGGGATTTATAACCGCTTTCCTGTTTACACAGATTACAAGTACAAGAAAGCAAGTACTTGCATTCATAGTTTCGCACATACGCAATAACTGGCACTGAATTCAACTGAGCGCTCACGCCTAAGTGTACCAGTCTCACAGAATTCAATTCTGTTAGCGGATAGCTAGGGTTTAGCCCATTCTGGCTCCTGACTTCTGACTCCTGAATTATCAAAACAGATGGGGAGCAAATTTTTCAGCCAAACAGCATCAGTAGGGGGATAATAGATATAGAGATCAAAATATGTTATATGTCCTTCGCCTCCTCCACCTGTTGTGTTGTCGTCCTCAACCAACAACAAGAGCAAAATCTCTGCCACCAAAAGCAATGCCAAGATGTCCCAGTTAACGGCAGCAAGAGCATCGTTAAAAGTTGTACTGTAGTTGAAAATGGTCGAGTTGTAGTTAAACCATTAGAACCACCAATTAATAAGACTTCCGAGTAACTTTCAGGAATTTAACTCCTTTAATCCAAAGGGAAAACATCGTGGAAGCGGTTGTAATCGATGTAGCGATTTCCATCGGGTGTATGGTGAAAGATATCGACAAATTGATTGTTCCACAAAATCTCATTAGCAGCGTAACTATGGCGAGCATTGACAACCTGTGCAACCGTTTCATCAATGCCACTCAAAGAGATGATCAGCATCGTATTTGTCTGGGTTAACGATTCTGGTGTCATCCCATACAGAGGACTAAACTCATCAATCACATGCATCACTGACCAGCTTAAGGTGAAGCTAGGTGTTTGGTTTCTCAGCAGTTTGAGATCGTGGAACCGACGCATGAACTGCCCTTCTACGGTTACTTCGTCGCGCATCAAATAAACTCGCATCTGCGCCTCCAGAATCATATTCCGACGCTTATTAGCGGTGCGAAATATGAGAGTTGGCATTGCCTCATGAGATGTAATTACTGCTACACGACTAAATAGCACACGGGCTGTGGGTCGAGAGAATCGCGCAAAGGCTAGTCCTGTCATCACAGCAATTCCCATCAAACCGATCATTGCTTCAATGGTGACAATAATGTTGGCGTAAGTTGTTTTAGGATACATTGCCCCATAGCCGATGGATGCTAGGGTTTGCACGCTAAAGAAAAAGACATCTAAAAAAGAGCCGGGTTGGGCGTTGGCAATACAATCTCCTCCAATCAAGTAAGCTAGGGCAAATAGAGCATTAATAGTTATGTAGAAAGTACAAATCAGGATTAGAAAACCAATCCAGGGAATCGTTAGCAGCAAATGATAGGGATCGCGCCAGTAGGAATGCCATACACCCATACCCATAATCTCAAATTTTCCATCCCGAACTTGAATCTGAATCGGTGGGATCAGACGCTGTCGTTTCTTCAGTGAAAGTCTCTTTAGTCGAAATTTCATTGCAAGTAGCCAAAAGAACGGCAACTGCTTAGTATTGTAAATTAAGTTGCTTTGGAGACATTCTACTTACCCGCAAGAGAAGGGAAACTTCACGTTTCTTTTCTTAAATCAGCAAAAAAATAGGGTGTGCAATGCCCACCCTACTAATTTATCTGCTAGAAACTTATTTTTATGGCTTTAGTGATTCGCCTTTAGAACAACGGTCAAACCACTCCTGGTATTTTTTTTGGTGTGACTCAGCTTCAACCGCAATGGTAACACGCACCTGTTTACAGCCGTGATTTTGCTCTAGTGCGATCGCATTCAACAATAAACTAGCAATTTTCGGTGAGCTAAATTCGCCGCTTACGGTTAAACCGTTGTCAAAGCGTGTAAATTCAAGTTTTTCTACTTCCGTCAAGTCAACGCCAGCAATTTCCTCTTGTCCTAAATCAATTTCTGCGAGTTGTTTGTGTTCTGGGCTAATTTGTTCCACAATCAGCTTTTCACGCCGGACAGGAACTTGTATCATCCTGGTTTCGATGACTTTGCGAACAATTACCTCGCCAACTTTACGCTTACTGTTTTCAATAACTAGTCGTTCTTCTAGTAGACTAATAATCTGCTCTTCAGTAACTTTTTCTAAATTTACTGCCTCAACTGGGCTATTTGTAATTTGATTATTGGCTAGTTGCTCAGTTGGGTTGCCCTCGCCTGGTGTTTCTGTTTCTAAATATTCAGGCATATATTCGATTTCTGATTTGTTTAAGTCTATGAAAACAGATTTAGTCGGCTTGTGAATTTGTTTGATTTTCTGGCTCTGCAATCGAAATAAATAAGGATGTTTATCGGCTATTTGTTGATTTGCCTGGTTATATATAACTAAGTTTAGCCGGCGATTAGTATCCACAATTAAATCATGAACTACTCCTACCAACTGACCTTGTTTATCGAATACGGCAAAATTGTTAACCTTCTTCCTTAAATCTGCTAATGAGGTGCTAGTGCGAGAGTTACCGGTTGCATATTCAATGTTTGTTGCCATCCGTTGGCTATTCATATTCCAAAGTTTATGAACTGCTTTCTACTTAGCTAAATTAAATGTATTAATGGTCTAGATAGCATTTATAAAAATGCTTGCGATCGCTGCATTTATACAATCCATATCCAGAGCAATATTCGCAATCCTAAATCTAAAGTTGTATCAGCGATCGCACTCCTAAATCATTGGTGAGATTTGTGAATTCTGTTTTTGTTCTCTTTCCCTTGGCTTACTTGGTTCACCCACGCTGTAGGCGACTGGTGAACCCGGAGGGAAATTCGTCATCATCCAGATTTATCACAACTCAGATAGGATTGCTATATTGCAAGCACAGGTAAAGCTAATTCAACAGCCTCACCTGCACTGTGTAGAATTAATTATTAGTCATTAGCAGTAACTAATGACTATATTTCCTTAGCGTTCTTCGATGGGAAGATTACCAGAATTCACATCTAACTCTTCACGACGCACAGTTTCTTGAGTTTCAACTGTGTCTTGATCTACCACTTTTCTAACTCTGACTTCTTCACGCAAAAATGCTTCTTTACGAACATCAGCAGTTTCTTCGTGGATTTCTATGCGAGCAACTTCGCCTTCACGGAAGTCTGCTTCGCGTCCAGAAACGGCAGTACCGGCATCTGCTGGAGTTACACGTTCAATCACAACTCGTTCTCTTTCCACCGGCACTACAACCCGTGCAGTATCAGTTTCAACACGCTTGCCAATAGTTACTTCCCCGGTTTTTTGGCGTTTTTTACCAGCAATCAGCCGTTCTTCATATAATTTTAGAGTTTGATGATCTTGATCATTTAACCCATATAAAGAAGGCTCATTCTCGTAAGTGTAGCTATCACGCGCGTAAGTTGGCTTTGTATCCAATGGTACTACAGGTGTTGGTAAAGGGTCTATAGGTGCTAAAGGGTCTGTAGCTGCTAAAGCTTCTAGAGGAAGAGCGTAGTCTGTGGGTTGGCGATATACCCCACGCACCCGTTCTTCATAGTCGTAATCAAGGGTTTGGCGTTCATTGAACTCAGGTAAATCTTCTGCTTGTTCTCTAGTCAAGCCAATTGTATAGACGCGATCAACGTTATAGTCGATACGGGCACGACCAAGTGGTAGTAATACTTTTTTACCAAAAATCCAGAAGCCTAAGTCAACGACTAGATAGCGAAAATGACCTTCTTCATCAACTAAAACATCGCTGACAGTGCCGATCTTTTCATCAGTTCCTTGTGTATATACACCCAGTCCCTTAATGTCATGACCATCAAAATTATCCTGATAGCTAGGCTCAAAATCTTCTATTTTGTAAAGAACCATTATCTTTAACCTCAAATATTTTTTTCATCTCATAACAACTAAGTTAGACATTTTTTTATTTGTGTACTTCCTTCTGGCGAATGAATTATTTCCATAGTTAAATATCGAAAGTTATAGATATTTTTATCAATATGCCTAAAGTAGGCACAATTCATGAATTGTGCCTACGTCATTTTAACGAGATATTCCATAAGTCGGGAATATTATTGTTGAATAAAGAAACACAGGCAGAGAGAAAAATTAACTTTGCCTGTATGATTATTTCCGATAAATCTACCAAACAAATTGATTAATCAGCTACTTAAATAACTTCATGTGTAGTGGTAGCATTTCCTTGGACATTTAAGTTACCCGCAGTATCAACATCTAACTCTTCTCGACGAATGGTGTCTTCTGCTTCCACAGTGTCCCGTTCTACTACTTTCTTAATCCGCACTTCTTCACGCACAAAGGCTTCTTTATGTATCTCAGGGGTTTCTTCGTACACTTCTATGCGTGCTACTTCCCCTTCTTGGAACTTAAGTTCATTGGGATCTACAACCTTTCCTGCTTCTGTTGGCGTAACGCGCTCAATCACAACTCGTTCTTTTTGAATAGGTACTGCAAGGCGTACAGTTTCTGTTTCAATGTGCTTACCAACCGTTACTTCTCCGGTTTTAATGCGGTGTTTGTTGGCAATTAATCGTTCTTCATAGAGTTTAAAAGTTTGATCGGATTGGTCTTTCAATCCGTATAAATCTGGATCTTCCTGGTAATTGTATGTATCACGATTATAAGTCACAGCGTTGCTTGGAGAACGAAATACACGACGGACATTTTCTTCATAATCCTGATCAACGATCGCGTCTTCTTTATACTCAGGTAAACTCTCTACTTCCTGTTTGCTTAACCCATCAATATATGCGCGTCTTGCCGGATAATTGATTCGAGAAAGACCAATTGGTAGTAATATTTTCTTGCTGGCAAAATCTAAGCTTGTCTCAATAATTAAATACCGAAAATGACTATCATCATCAACTAAAACATCAGCCACTGAGCCAACTCTCTCTTCTCCCTTAGTATAAACATCCAGGGCTTTAATATCGTCTCCGCCAAAAGTTTCTCGATAATTTGGGTCAAAATGTTCGAGTTTGTGAAGAGGCATAAGCTGTTCCTACACTTGTTTATTAGAGGATGTTTTAAAACTGGTTGGCTGTACTTTTAGGCACTTGTTGATCCCCCCTAACCCCCTTTTTAAGGGGGAAGAATCAAAGTCCCCCTTTTTAAGGGGAGCCACTGCCGTCTTGGGGTCTCCCCAAGTAGAGCAAGTGGCGTGGATTTAGGGGGATCTAAAACTTTTTACTACCGACCAGAGGACTTTTAAAACATCTTTTAAGGTTTATTTACAAGTATAAAAAATATTTGGCTAAGTCTCGTCCTGCTGGGGACTGAGTTTAATCGAGTTATTTGATGATTTATATTAGGGAAATACTCAAGTAAAACCCTATTCATAATCAATAGATATATAACTTTAGTTATAAAAAACCAGATATTGTACTGGTATAAAATATTTTTTCAACGGGTCGTGGCGATGTCTACGACGGGCTACGCCAACGCACAATGGCGATCAGCAAATTTCTCACCCATGCTATTGACAAAATCCCTAAGAGATGTAATGAAATAGCCCTGCTTTTGAAAGCGTTGGGGGATCTGCTCTGCGTAACTGCTAATTGAGAGCTAATACTGAAACAATGGGAGTAGACACTACAGCACCCTACATTATGAGTGAACTTCCAAATAGTCTTGAAGATGCGATCGCCCAATCTCGTATAGCCGTCCAAGCTGCACTTGCAGGTGGCTGTACTCGCATACAAGTTGAGTTCCTGTTCCCAGAACTCAAGTTCATGCCGGTGGCGGAACAATTTCTGCCCGTGTTTACAGATTATGATTCGCGTTTGAAGATTTTCTTTGCTGATGCTGGGGCTGCGGCCTTAGCCCGCCGCAATTGGGCTGATGCACCATTTCAAATTTTGGATATTGGTACTGGTAGGGCTGCTTCCTTGCAGACAAAAATTCAGCCAGAGGATGAAATTTTCTTATTCATCGCCCCGACTTCCGTAGAAGTACCGCAGTTGGAAAAGTTGTGTGAAGTAATAGGCGATCGCCCCTTAGTCTTGTTAAATCCCCGTTTAGAAGATTCTGGGGTTGTGGGTATTGGTTATACAGCTAGAAAAATCCGCGATCGCTTTCTCAATACCATTGAACCCGCCTATTACCTGCGCCCTATAGATGATGAAAGTGCCCTATATCGCTGCTACCCAGGACAGTGGGAAGTTTGGCTGGAAACCAACGGTGAATATCAAAGAATTGCCGAATTACCGACAAAACCATCGGGTGATGAGTTGGATCTCATCCTGATGAAGGGACAACCGCAAACAACAACAGACGGGACACCTGCGAGAAAGCCCAGTGTGTTTAAGAGTTTGCAACGGTTTTTAAAGGCGTTGAGTAGTTAGGAAAAAGCAGAGGTAGCAGAGATAGATTTTATTATCTGCTGCCTCATTTGGAATTTTTTATACATAAACTTAATGCGAAAAACCCTATGTCTATTTTGCCAACCAATATATATCAGTTGGTAATGGTCTTGTTCTACGTCAAAAATTGTTTGAGCTTCAATTTCATTATTAGAAGAGGCGCGTTGAGCATATTCTGTAATTAATTGACGAATACACTTTCGATATTTATCTAAATCTGCCATCGGCTAATTTCCTCCGTTTGGTCAAATAAGACTTGTCGAACTCACATTAACGTACAGACGCGATTAATCGCGTCTCTCCTAACTCCTAACTTTTTTAATTCCCCTGCAACGGGGCATTCAAGACTTTCTCAATGCGATCGCGCGTTTCTAATAAATGCGCTTTGGTATATTCATCCTCGGAATTAACCCCCTTGAGTTTCTCATCAAGCTGTTTGAGTTTATACCACGCCAGAGTGCGAGCATCTTCTGGGACAGATTCTTTCCGCAATACCATAGCCGTCAAAATGTCCAGATATTGACGCTGCAAGCCTCGCCGCAAACTGGCAATCTTTATTGGTTTGCCTTTTGGTTTGATTATTTCTGTCCAAATATCTGATTGTAAAGTGTCAAATAGTTCGGGAAGGGTCAGTGCTTGTCCTTCGTGAGTTTTGAGTTCAATATCCTTGAGGCGAGAGAGGCGATCGCCTGAGAGTAAATCCCGCAACACGGAACCCTGCATGAGTAACACCAAGTCATGAATTGGAAAATCCAAACGGCCAACTTTTGGAGAACTACCCCAATGTCGCCAACGGGAAGGTGCTAATTTATTCAATAGTTCTGGTGAAAAGCTCAAAGCATCTTCTGCAAATACATACTTTTGCAACGTTTCTAAAGCTTGCCGTTGTTCTTCAACGGGTACTGGTTCAAATGGTAATCGGTGTTGGCTGACTCCAGAAGGGATCTCGCTAGGGTGAATGCGATAGAAAGATTGTCCCCCGATGTATTTTGTGGTGTAAAATATTTGCTGGAAATAGTTCCCCAATATTGTGCTAAAACGTTCGCTCACATCAGTATAACTATCACCAGCTATTGGGAAACGTTTATCGATACGTTCCCACATCACCCGGGCATTATTCAACTGCCACTGAGAATAAAGCAGCACATTACTGCTGTTATCCCAAGCATCAGCAGTTGGATCAAGGTCATACACATCTTCATCTGTGGAATAACTCAACTCTGGCTTGTAGGATTGGGCAGCAATTTCTTCTAAAATTGGCTTTTCTGCTATGGGAGTTGATGTCTGAATTGGCATATAGCCGTACTTAATCGCCCATTCATCATAAGGCCCCACCATACTGGGAAAATAATCTCCCTGTTTTGTACCTTGAGGAGCAATATTTGGGGGAATGTAGTCCATTACGGAACTTGTCAAACCTTTCGTTTTGGTAATTTCCGTATTATTCATATCCTGTGGTGCTAACAGTGTACTACCACGGAAGTTATGACGTAAACCAAGGGTATGTCCAACTTCGTGAGCGATGATTAAACGTAAATATTGATTGATATATTCTTTCACCTGGTCTGGAGTGGCCATAGTATCAGGCAGCAGTGACATTGCCAGGGAACCAAAGGCAAACTGATTAGCAGCTTCCATCCCGTAACATAAATCGTACTCGCCCGCCATTTTCGATAAACGATTTAACAACCCCTGTTGCCCTTGCATTTGCTGGGGAACACCATTGTCTTTCGCATCTAAACCATTAGCGCAAAGTAGACGATTTTGCATCAAAGCTGATAAAGTAATGCGGTTATTTTCTGTTTGGCTGGGTTGGACAATTTTGTGATATTCACTTTTGAGTGCCCTGACAAAACTGGCATCTACGAGAATGTCTGCATCCAAAATTTCCCCTGTCAATGGGTTAACACGGGATGGCCCCATTGCAAAATAACCATCGACTGTGTTAATCCAACGAATCGTGTTGTAACGAATATCTGCCGGGTCCCAGGTGGCATCATCTGGCATTTGGCGGACTTCAATTGCATCCTTGAATCCCGCTTTCAGAAAGGCTTTGTTCCACATGAGAACGCCTTCTTTCATAGGATCGCGGTACTCTAAAGGCACAGCATTATCAATCCAGAAGACAATTGGTTTTTTGGGACGAGAAATTACTGCTTTCGGGTCTTCTTTTTCTAAATGCCAGCGATTGATGTAGCGGACAAAAGAATCGCCGCGATCGTCTTTGGATAAATCTTGGTAGGCGGTGATGAAATAGCCAACGCGATCGTCTGCAAGGCGCGGTCGATAATCTTGATCGGGTAGTTGGGAGAGACTGTAGTGGACGCGCAGGGTAAAGCCCCGCTTGTCAGGTAGCGACCCAAAACCTGGTACTTCACTGTTGGGTTCAGTGCCACCAGTGAAATTCAAAACTGACTCAACTTCTAAGTTTTGAGGAAAAGTTTTAGCAGTACCAAAATAGGACTGATCTGTGCTTGTTGCTACTCCTAAACTTACAGATAATCCAGCTAAGTCTGTGAGTAACAAATCGCCCAAGTCGATCAGAATAGTTTTGCGTTGTGGATGAATGCTTTTAATGGAAATGCTGTAGAGAACAGAGTCACTAAAAGATCGGGCTAGCGATCGCACCTGGGGATCTCCCTCACGAGTGCGAAAATTCACATTGCGGATCACAAAGTGTAGTTTATCATCCACCCGTTGGAAATAAAACAAAAAATCTTGCAGGGGCATACCACTGTAAATACCCCGTTCGCCAATGCCTGATTCCAGGGTTGTGGTGGCTAGGTAATTTTTATTAAGTTGCTCTGGCTTAATTTCTAGATAAATTTTATTCTTTTCTTTATTCCGATAAAGAGTAAATAATCCCCCTAACTTTTGGGTGTCTTTGACTACTTCATCAAATGGCTGTAACTCATCCTTTGCTGTTGGTGTTTTGCTAGTATTAGGCTTGATCGTCGGTTTTTCTGTGGGTTTTGCAACTTCTAAAAATGGCTGCTGTCCTGCTTTTTTTAGGTCTTTTACTACCCAAATAAACGGTTGAGGCTGTGCGTGTTTATTTTGATTAACTACCCAAACTTGCCCTGAAGGTAGCCTCTCTTTCTGAGAAATATTGATATTATTTGGTGATAAAGCTGAGATTTTAGTTGAAGAAGTTTCTATCGTTAACTGACTATTGGATTTCTCTCCACTTCTGGCTGTAAGCAAACCTTCTACAACTCTCTGGTTGGCTGAAAACCCTGGCTCAACTATGTTAACAGATGGTGAATTGGCCCTAGCTGTTGCTACTCCTAAAAACAAACCATGTAACAAAATAATATAAAAGGTTAATCTGTTCATCCCATTCATCCCCGATAACTATCCCGTCGCTAATTTTTAACTTTTGCAAAGCCACCCAGCATAAATTCTGCGGATTCTCTAAGTTGCTTTATATTAAACAGCAAACTTGGGAATTCAATTTTAGTTGATATTTTTCAGCTTTGGTGTGCTGTTTTAGTGTAGGATTTTTCCTAACAATTGCTGTCCGACAAACAGGAAGTGTTATTTTTACATCAGACCAGTAAATCTCTTGGCAAAAAAGTATCACAAATTAGCCAAAGCATGAAAATTACTTGATTTTTGAAAGAATTTAGAACTTACGCAAAGCGGCTTACCGTAGGGTATTGCCTCTAAGAAGGAAATTAGGGTTTCGGCTATTCTTTGCATAAGTCCGAAAATTTTTAAGCTAACACTTGATTGACATCACCAGAAGAAGCTTAAGGCGACTACAGATGAGTGAGAAACTGCCCTCCAGGAACGCCGTTGGCAAATTCACAAGAAGTAGCCTGCTGTAGACATCGCCAACTCATGATTTTTTGACTATAGTATTTATTTATACTATTTATTTTTGGAAATGAAAAGCAAACTAGCATAGTAAATTTTTCAATTCAGGATTATCAAAAACAGTCATTTAAATGTAACAACGGACACAGAAATGTCAACATATTTATCTCAAGTCTGGCAGCTGCTGAGAAATTATGTGAGAGGTACAAGGTTGCAAGAAATGCCAAAGACCACATTTTTAGAAACAGAAGCAGTTTTACCTCTAGGAAAAAGTATTAAAGAACCAGACAAAAGCGTTAAATTTGGTCAAGATAATTTACAGGAATATTTATCCTCTCCAATACTGCAAAAAAGCTTAGAAAAATGGGCAATACCAAGTAGCAGCTTGACTTCTCAGATAGACGATTGCACATTGGGCACTTTACCCTCTGGGTTTTGCTTTAGAGTGTGCGATCGCCAGATGCATGAAGAGATTTATGATTTACTGGGCAATGGCGCATTGAAACCAGAAATAGTCAACCAAGTAATGGAATTGGTTGTAACTAGTAAAAAAATTCGCCCAGAACTGCTTTTCTGGCGGCTAGAAGATTTTTATCATCGTTGGTGTCAGGGAGAATTTATCGACGGGACACCAGATGATAACCTACCTCAGAAAACAAAGTTAAAGTTAGCGACACAAAATATTGCCATCGGGTTGAGACAGGTAGATATATATACAGGACTGAATGTACTGATTTTACTGTTAGAGTTACACCGTTACGCCCAAGAGCGAGATGAACTCAAACAAAAAATCACCTTTTATCCATCTGCTCAACCAGACACAGACAATTTTTTCACATCCCAACTGCTACGGATCATCAATTATAGCGATGCCCTGGAAATTGGCAACTTTAGCAGTATAGTCGGGCAATTCCTCAAAGGTGGCAACTTCACGGGTGCTTATCTGGGCGATGCCAACCTTACCGGGGTAGACTTTAGCGGTGCCGACCTCAGCCTTGCTTATCTCGGCGATACCAACTTAACTGGCGTAAACTTCAGTAATGCCAACCTGAGCGGTGCCAACCTCGGCGATGCCAACCTGAGTGGTGCTAACCTGAGTGGTGCTAACCTGAGTGGTGCCGACCTCAGCAGCACTAACCTTATGGGTGCAAACCTTAGCTGTGCAAACCTGAGCCGGGCCGACCTCAACCGCGCCGACCTTAGCAGTACCAACCTCAACCGCGCCGACCTCAACCACGCTGACCTCAACCGCGCTGATCTCAGCAGTACCAACCTGAGCCATGCAGACCTCAGCAACGCCATTCTTTTCGGTGCGAATCTAAGTGAAGCTAACCTTAGCAGCGTTAGCCTCAGCCATGCCGACCTTTGCCGCGCCGACCTCAGTGGTGCTGATTTGAGTCACGCCATCCTCAATGGTACTAACCTTAGTGACACAATTCTTTTCAGTACCAATCTGAGTGATGCCATCCTTGTTGCCGCAGACCTCAGCTACGCCAAACTTAACGGTGCCAAACTTAACAATGCCAGACTTAACGGTGCAATGTTCTTAGGTGCCGACCTCAGTGGCGTAGACCTGAGTCGGGTGATTCTGAACGAAGCCGACCTCAGTGGGGTGATTCTCAGTGATGCTGACCTCAGTGGTGCCGACCTCACCGACGCGATCCTTTTCGGCACAGACCTCAGCTATGCCAACCTGAACAGTGCTAACCTCAGTGGCAGTAACCTCAGTGGTGCTATCCTCAATGGTGCCGATCTCAGTCATAGTAATCTCAGTTACGCCATTCTGGGTGGTGCTGATCTTAGCGATGCGAATCTCCAAGAAATGACTTGGGGTAAAAAGCAGCAGTGGGAAGGTGTGCGGGGATTAGAGACAGCAGTTAATGTGCCGGAGGCGTTGAAAGAAGAACTGGGGCTGAATTGAGAAGACAGGGGGATAGGGACAGAAACAGCTGCGATCGCCTTTTCTCTTCCTCCGTGTCCTCTGCGCCTCTGCGGTTCGTTATTCTTAATACATCCCATCAACCCCAAATTTTACACTAGACTCTAAATAAGCAGTAATTACAAGAGTCCCAGCGAATGAACAAGCGTTTATCGCAAACCTGGCAGAAGTTTCGGCAATCCTTCTCAGTCGAAGAGACTTTAAACAGTTCCAATATCAAAAGATGGGAATCTCAGCTTGAATAATGACTAATACTACTCAAAGCCAGTTCTGAGTTTGCTAACTCTACATCAGAGGGCGATCGCCCGCTTGCTAGAGTGTGAGTAGTTCACGTAGAATATAGTGCCATTGTTGCAGCAGTTCTCATGACCTCATCTGCGTCGTTTGACACATTAGAGTCTTTACAGGCGGATATCGCTGAATTGATCGTTCGTTTACCGACATTAAAAAATCGGCAATTTATTCAGCAAGCACTTGCGACTATTGTTCGTCTAGCTGATACCGAAATTGAGCGTCTCGATTGGAAAATCTTGTCGGCGGCGTTAGCAGATATGGAGCGCGGTTTCCAGCTTTTTTATGATTACCGACACGTTCGCAAAGTCACCATCTTCGGTTCTGCTCGTCTAGCTCCAGATACACCAGAATACCAAATGGCCGTTGAGTTTGCTCGCGCTGTTTCTCAATTAGGATTTATGGTGATGACCGGTGGTGGCGGTGGAATCATGCAGGCGGGTCACGAAGGCGCTGGGCGAGAAAATTCCTTTGGATTAAACATTCAGCTACCCTTTGAACAGGAAGCAAACCCGTTTATAGAAGGTGATCCCAAGCTAATTCACTTCAAATATTTCTTTACCCGCAAGCTGTTTCTGCTCAAAGAAAGTGATGCTGTAGCCTTGTTTCCGGGAGGCTTTGGCACTCAAGATGAAGCATTTGAATGCATGACATTAAGCCAAACTGGTAAATTTGGCCCAGTACCTCTAGTTTTAATTGACCATCCTGGTGGTGATTACTGGCGCTCTTGGAGCGAATACATTGATAAGCAATTAGTGCAAAATGGTCTTGTCAGTCCTGAAGACCCCAGCCTTTACACGGTGACAGATAACCTAGATGTGGCTTGCGATGCCATTACTCGTTTTTACCAGGTTTATCACTCCTGTCGATATGTAGCCAATCAGTTAGTAATCCGCCTGAAGACAGATATATCAGACGCTCTTGTAGAGCAACTCAATGCTGATTTTAGCGACATTATTATTCAAGGACGGATTGAAAAAAGTCAGGTATTACCTCAAGAAGCACAAGATGAAACTGTTGGACTACCTCGCCTGATTTTGTACTTCAATCAACGCGATTTGGGGCGCTTGTATCAGATGATTGCCACAATTAATCAGATGGGTACTCCTTCACCAGAGGATGCAGCGCATCCAGAAAGAAAGTAGCTAATGAATTACCTCTAGTTCAGGCGAAGCCAACTAGAGGTTTCTACATCCTCTAAGTGGCAGCAAACTGTATTTAGTAAAGATTAAATCTAGTGCTTGAGTGAGATCGCCCCTGTATGAGCGATGTCTTGATGCTGGATTACAATAAATATTGTGCCAGAGTTATTCGATTTAACCTTGAGCTAAAGTAGTCCACTGAATAATAAACTTGTCACCAAGGTCTTCGTGAGTTTCTACGGTTATAACAGAAGCCGACATTAGGATACACTGGCTTTTGAGTACACCAGAAGTTCATCAATGACTTACTTTGTCGATCGCTGATGGTGACTTCGTTCCTAGCATCCTATGGCCTTTGGCTGTAGGAAAGTTACTCAACTCTACGACAAGTCTCCGTCAAGAAGGTTTCTTAGCATCTAAAACTACTCCCACTGTTTTGAGGCTATAGCCTTAGAATATTTACAAGCTTTACTTACAAATTAGCTCTTTCTACAAAAAGTACCGTTTTTGCTGTGCAAGCTGAAATTATACCTGTTTCTATCCAGATTTGTGCAGCTTAACAAATCAGTGCATTCATTAATATTAAGCCTGTTTTACTATTTAGTTTCTTATCCTGACCTATTAGACTCCCTAGTGTTCATTTCATTTTGTTCAATAGCTATTAGCCCTTATCGCTCCCATGCTGACCCATCACCGCAAGCCCGTGTGCTTATCACTTATTTCCACTGACTTACCAATTTGGTCTGTTGTTGAAACTGCCGGAACATTGTATCAAAAAGATACTGATAGATTCCATTTGCTGCTGACCGCACCGCCTGTAATTAGCTGCGAAGTAGAAAGTGTGGTAAGTCCAGAGGACACACTTCCCCAAAGTCAGAGCAAAGCTTACGCCCCTAACAGTCCCAGAATTTTGTGGCTAGAGATTTCCCCTTACCGGGTAATTATGACTATGCAAGGTAACGGTCAAGTGAGTTACCGCCACTTTTGGGAACAGGGCGTTTATGGCATTAGTCGCTATTGGTTGCCAACTGAGTCATTGCAACCTCACAATCCTATTCGTTTACGAAATTTTACTAGTAGCCTAACTCTCAACGGACATCCTTTACCAGAACATTTGCGTCTGGAATATGAATTGTGGGCAGAAAAAGTCCAGCTAGGATGCTACATTCTTAATTTGGAAATTAAACACTGAGCGGTGGGGGGAGTTGGGAGTTGGGAGTTGGGAGTTGGGAGTGGGGAGTGGAGAGTGGGGGAGATGAGGGAGACAAAGAGAATAACCAATGCCCACTTGCCCTAAGCGGAGCCGTACCACTTCGTGGAAGCAAGCTACGCGTAGCGTCTCGTAGAGAAGGGATGCCCAATTCCTTTCAACCAAAATAACTAGGTTGGTTCCCAGGTTTCCATTTAATGTTGCAACCAACACTCGGCTTTTGCTCACTCGTGACAGGTTTACCCGCTAGCACTGCTTCAATGGCTGCGCGTAAATCTGCGCCAGTTACAGGTTTACCATTACTGGGGCGACTATCATCTAATTGTCCCCGATAAACAAGTTGGCGTTCGCTATCAAATACAAAAAAATCTGGTGTACAAGCTGCTGTGTAAGCTTTTGCCGTTTCCTGGCTCTCGTCGTAACATAAGGTAAAATTAAACCCTAGTTCTGTGGAAAATGCTTGTAACGACTCTGGCGCATCATCTGGATAATTCTTGGCATCATTCGCACTGATGGCAACGATCGCTAAATCACTTGTAAAATAATCTTTTCCTAACTGCACTAATTCTTTTTGGACGTGTTTTACAAATGGGCAATGCCGACAAATAAACATTACCAACAGCGCTTTTTTATCTGCAAAGGTCGCAAGCGAAGTTGCCTTTCCAGATACCACTTCCGGTAGATGAAAATCTGGCGCTTTAGTGCCTAGAGGCAACATAGTTGAAGCTGTTAAAGCCATAATTTACCTGATAACTTGACGCTGATAACTAACGGCTTTTGCTATCAGTATATTTTTACTCTACCACTAAGTTTTCCATAAATTAAGAGGCGGTAAATTTACCGCCTCTTCTGTTGAGAATTATATAAATTAGCTTTTACAGACTTGCCAAAACACCGATGATCCCGTGTCCTGTGAATACTTCTAATGCTATCAGAGAGACAAAACCAATCATTGCTAAACGACCATTGAGCAGTTCTGCGTAGGGAGTGAAGCCAGTGCGATCGCCTTGCTCATCTATATAAACTTTTGGTTCGATCGCAAAGTTGTTCAGTTTGCCTTGGTCGTCGATTATAGCAGTGTTTGTACGCATGGATTTTTCCCTGTCTTCTCTTTATGTAAACAACTGTAACAAAGACATTAATATTTGTAAAGCAAGAATAGCGATTTGGTTCTGGAGGAAGCACTAGAGAGAGGCATAACCCTATCTGTAGCGAGGAAAAAGTGTTCGTAACATTTATGAGAAATTCAACTCACTGGTAAAGACATCCCTTGCAGTATCTCCTGCATCTGAGGTTAACGTGAGTTCGATGAACCTCTCCCTCCCAGCCTCCCTCTCCGAAACGGAAAGGGAGGAGCAACGAAAAATTTAGCTTTTGGCTCCCCTCTCCGCGTCGGAGAGGGGCTGGGGGAGAGGTCACATAAGACTTGTCGAACTCACATCAGGTTAATTCCAAGAAACAAATTGCCAAACTAGTGTTAATTTCCATTGGATGGTAAACTAGTTAGGTTTTACTTTTAACCAACGATGACACGAACGGGTCAAGTAACCCAATTTCATTACCAGGCACAGCACAAGCCCAACCAGCTAATCTATGGACATGGGCAAACAGCAGTGATTACAGGGTGGACGGTGAAGCAAGCGATCGCTAAACATCTGCAACCTGAAGATTATGCTGTCATTGGGCAACTATACTCGCCCACAAGAGGCATAAACTTACTAATTCGCAATTTGCTGTTAAATCCCCACGTCCGCTATTTGGTTGTCCTCAACGCTACAAAAGAAGACAAGAACGCTGGTGCTGGAGAGTGCTTGCTAGACTTTTTCCGTAATGGTGTTGAAGAAAATTTAAGCGATACTGGGCGAAAATCCTGGGTAATTCGCTCTGCTATTCCTGGTTATATTGATATTGAAATTGATATTAATACGCTAGAAAAGCTGCGACATTCTATAGAGTACAAAGAAGTCAAATCAATTACTGAGGCAGTTACTCTAGTTCAATCTTATGCTCAATTAGAAGCACTTTCTCCTTGGGGAAGGCCTGTAGAATTTCCCATATCGATCATTGAACCAACTGTTTTACCAGGGCCACGCTATGGACATCGAATAGAAGGTAAAACTATAGCCGAAACTTGGGTAAAAATCATTCATCGGATTAAGACAACAGGAACAATTAGGCCAACTGGCTATGATGGGCAATGGCAAGAATTAATTGATTTAATAGCAATTGTTACTGATGAGCCGGCTGATTTTTATTTTCCTGAGCCGAATTATTTGCCAATTGACCGCCCTTTTCTGGAAGAATACGTTTCGCAGATTTTAGATGACGCACCTTATCGGGAAGGGTTGAAATATACTTATGGTCAACGTTTACGTTCCTGGTTTGGGCGTGACCAAATTGACCAAGTGATTCAGAAATTAATCGGAGAAATTGATGCTGCTAGTGCAGTGATGAATTTATGGGATGTCAAAGACCATGAAAAAGGTGGTAGCCCTTGTCTGAATCACATTTGGTTGAGAGTGGTTGATAATGAATTATCACTAACTGCAACTCTTAGAAGTAATGATATGTTTGCTGCATGGCCTGCAAATGCAATGGGATTAGTAGCTTTGCAACGACATATTAGGGATGAAATTGCTAAGGGTTCTGAGTATGATTTGAAAATGGGACCACTGATTACTATTAGTCAGTCTGCTCATATATATGATGATACCTGGGACAATGCAGAGAGGCTAATTGCAAATCAATACGCTGCAATTTTTAATCAGCGTAGCTATTATGACCCCTCCGGCAATTTCCTAATTGAGGTTGATGGCAAAGAGATATTCATTACCCACACAACCCCTGGTAGTGGTGAGGTGATTAAGTCTTATCGTGGGAAAAACCCCCTCAGCCTACTAAGAGAGATTTGTGCTACCTCTCCAGCAATTCAGCCTGAACATACTGGTTATTTAGGTATCGAACTGCAAAAGGCTAGTAACTGTATTAAAAATGGCAAGGCTTACATTCAGGATCAGTAAGCGAAAAAACTGTAATTCATATAAATAAACAGCAATACTAGGGTGGATATTGAGGGGCTAAATCTATAAGGTAATTTGCAAGTATTGAGTTTGAATAAAATAGCTATATCTTCGAGAGCAAACAGTGATAGAAATGTACAAAGTATATGTATCTGGTGCATTGACTAATGTAGAAAATCCAAAAGAATCCAAGGCACTTTATAAAAAAATTGGCTTGCTTTGCGAAGAAATTGGTCTTCAAGCCTATGTGCCGCACTTACA
This sequence comes from Nostoc sp., assembly GCF_036917815.1. Lineage (GTDB taxonomy): Bacteria > Cyanobacteriota > Cyanobacteriia > Cyanobacteriales > Nostocaceae > Nostoc. Next base: position 173,810 of record NZ_JBALEK010000065.1, read on the forward strand.
AACTGATCCCGTAAATAATCCGGATATTAGTCCTCGTGAAGTTTTCGACCAAGATAAGTATCAAGTAAGCAATTCAGACTTAGTTATTGCTTACCTTGGTTCACTATCCTTTGGTGTTGGAATGGAGTTAGCTTTTGCAGAGACAAACAAAATTCCTATCATTCTTCTATACGAAAGAGGAAAAACAATATCAAGATTTCCACGCGGCATTCCCACTGTGATTGCTGAAATACAGTTTCACAATCATGAAGATGCTTTGAATCAGCTTAAAAAAGTTTTGGCGAAGTGGAACCTAGAGCATCCATAGTTTCCGTTGTCAGCAAAGCAGTAGAATAAAGTTTGAAATTGACAGATTATGCAAGATATTTACCCAATCGACGAACGCCATCAAAGACCAACATGGGATGAATACTTTCTGATGTTGGCTAAACTTGCAGCAACTCGCTCAACGTGTTTAGCATTTCCAGTGGGTGCTGTGATTGTGAAAAACAAGCAGGTGGTAGCAACAGGTTACAATGGCTCACCATCGGGTTCGGCTCATTGTACGACTCAAGGGTACTGTTATCCAGGGTTAAGTAGCTGTGATGCTAGTAAAACTTTACCATCCAGAGCTGTACACGCCGAAGCAAATGCGATCGCCCAAGCCGCAAAACATGGTACCTCTACAGATGGTGCAAGTATTTACGTCACCCTAGAACCTTGTCTATCTTGTTTGAAATTAATTATCTCCGCAGGAATTAAGGAAATTTTTTATGAAACTTCTTTCAATAGCGGCGATAAAGCCTTGGTGAGAGATTCCTTTGTGAATGAAGGTCTAGTTACCCTCAAGCAAGTTAAGCTTTCTGAAGCCACAGCAAAAAGAGCCGCCTCGTTCCTGCTATCTTCTACATCTGTTGTCAGTTTTGACATTCTACAAAATTCCTAACCGAGTTTCACCGACGAGCATTAAATAATTAGGGACTTCAAAAAAATAAATTATCCAAATAAACGAACCACAGAGACACAGAGAACACAGAGGAATAAGGAGAAGAGAGTTTTTTCGCCAGTTTTTTGAGTATTTTTTATTTGGAAGTCCCTTATTGTCAATTTTTTCGATAGCTTGCTAATCAGCCAAAAGCTTTACGATAAAAGTATTTGAGGTGTATTTTTGCTGAGATTTTGCATAACTTAAGCATGAATTAGAGCCGCTATGCAATGTCCAAGGTGTGCATCAACTGATAACCGTAAGAATAGCAAAAAATATGGTAAACAAAATCATAGATTAAGCGAGAATTAAGTTATGCTGACACCCGAAAATGCTGCCACTGCCATCATAAATGCGACTCCCATAGCATGTAAACGAATTAATCGAATGTCCCGTGTCCTCCTGAAAACGCGAGGAGGTAGAAGAGGTAGCGGCATGGGTTCCCTTTTAGAAGCTCTTTGGGGATTCTCCACTAACCAAGTTTTATCAAAAGTTGATCCTGAAGCACACACCTATGAATTAGGATGGTTCTCCGATCATGGTTACAACGACTTTGCTTGCGTCTTAAAAGATGCTGAATGGAATTCAGATACGCGCTCCGGTGAGTTATTACGAATTGAGGCAAAATCAATGAATGCCCTAGCTGATGAATCTAAGGGGCACTTTGATGAATTGATTCAAAAACTTGATAATGAAGAAGTAAATCAATATTTAGCAGAGGAGTGGAAAATTCTTGCAGAGAATTTAGGAGTACAAACAGGAGGGCTTGCTAAAAAAGAAATCATCAATTTAATTAGAGAAAGATACCCTGATTACCGAGATAGACTTAGGTTAATCTCAGAAATTTTATAGCAAGATTACAGAAGGGTTTTCACCATATTCAAGAGCATGAACAACAGCATCTACGATTCTCTGAGGAAGTTCGGATAGCTCAATTGATAATTTTCGTCTATAAGAATTTTTATGAATTAAAAACTCTTCGTAATCTTGCTGTATTTCAATGGGAGGTAAAGGTATTTCTATTTCTAGTAAATCTTGAAGTTGAAGGCGAGGAAGTGCAGAGCCAGTTTGCCAATTTTGGACATACTGTTGTACATATTGTGATGCAAGAGTAGACCTTAAAAAATTTGGTAAAACCTTATCCAAATTAGGTGTTAGAACATAAAATTCGCCAGAGCAAATTCCATTGGAAGCTGGTTCTTCCGCCAAATAAACCTTGTTTAGATAAGGTCTAAGCCTACCATAAAGAATATCTCCCTTCTGAAAAATTTTTGACCTTGAGCGGATCTCTCTTCCGTATTTTGGATAAAAGTTAATTAAATCTCCAGTCAAAGATTGAATATTTTCAAGTCCTACATAATTCAAAATTTTGTCTGGATTGGCTTGAGGATTTAGTGTTTCCTTACGCTCAGTGACGATTTCTTGAAGTGATACTAACTGAAATACGGTATTGGAGGCATTAGTTCCTTCGTTACAAAAAAACTCGACTTTCCAACAAGTTTTTTGTTTAAAGTCAGCTATTGAAGCAGTTCCAATCCACATTATTTACTACCCTTCTTTTGAATAAAGCACTCATACTCTTTAGCTACTTCGTCAAAATCTGAAGTATCTTTTAGCCGCCCAGCAGCATCATAACCAACATTATCAATTCGAGCTAGGAAAATAGAATAATCTTGATCTCGCTTCTCATCTTTACGCCACTTGTGAGCAAAAATAATACTGGTTTTTATATTTGCTCCAAACGGTGAAAAAGTCTCAACAGGAAGGCTGATAACTGCAAGTATCTTGGTTTCTTCTTGAAGCCAATCTCGGACATATTTAGAACTCCGATTAGCGATAATTCCATCAGGTAAAATAATTCCAATTCGTCCACCTGGTCTTAAAAATTTAATACTTCGCTCAATCCCTAAAACTTCTAGGGGGCAACTTTTTCTCCCCTTAGCAAGAGAGGATTCACCTATTTGTGAAATAGCATCTGATCCGAGTAATGAACCAAATGGTGGGTTAGTCAATATTAGATCAAATGAACTTGATTGCAGATCAGGATAATTTGAAAATTCTAATAGAGCATCTGTGCATCTGATATTACTGTGTCCATCACCTTGAAGTCGCATATCAGTCATTGCAATGCGGACCATTCGATCGCTCTTCTCAATACCATGTAGCTTACCAAACGCAAATTCATGCAAGAGTTTTTCCGCGCCAAACTGATTTTGACTTCTGACAAACTGTAAACAAGCTGTCAAAAAATGTGCTGAACCACAAAACGGATCAAGAATTAGCTCAGAAAGCTGAGGACGGGCTATGTTGACCATGAACCTTACTACTTGATCAGGTGTGAAGTATTGCCCCATACCTGCACGGATGACAGGATTAATAACTTTTTGAAATGCACGCCCTTTAACATCTGTATCAGAATGGCCGATGTCGTAGTTTTGAAGAACTTCTACAACTTTGACTAATGCTGGACTAGAAAGACGTAATTTTGTATTAAATACTCCACGCGAACGTTGGTAAGCTGGAATTTTAAGACTAAAGACTCGTGTATCGTATTCAGTTGCTTCAAAATATAAAGCTCTTATAACTGCTGCAAATTCCTCTGTTGAGCCATATAAAAGCTTCTGTAAACGATATGCTTCACCAGCCTTTGTCATTTCCTCATCGTATAACTTTGCATACAGAATCTTGCATAACTCATCAAGTGCTTCATCTGCATGAAAGCCATCAATATCTCTTATATAACTATGAATTTCAAAGAAAACGTTCTCAACACGTTCTGATAACGTTGATAGTTTATTCTGAGTATCAACATCATCAATAGCTATACTTAGCTTTAAATTAGATGAGAACTCTGGTTGAGAGTAAGCTTCAATATCAATAATGTATTCACATTTTTCACTATCAAATCGACGGCGTAAAAATTTAGTGCCCTGATCTGTTCCATTCGTTACGATTCCTAGCCCGGCACAATTACTTCCTGTAAGAGTTGAAACTAGGATATTTTCAGCCTTTACTAATTCACTTTCCTCACTGATAGAAACCCATAAGAAAGTTTCTCTGCTCATTGTTGATAAGCAAATTCCAAAAAAGTCTTTTACAGTTGATTCCGAGCTTTCAGAATCAACTAGACTAATTCGATTTCCTAACCAGTTGGTTGGATAGTTATAGCTTTCAAGCAGTTCTCGGAGTATCCACTGGCGTATAGATTGTTTAGAGTGGCTTTGAACCCTTAGATTAGTTTTTTCAAGCAGCCAATCATCGGGGCGTACCAAGTAAAAGCTTCTCAGACGCGGCATGGTATAACCTTAGAGGGTAGTAGACAGCTACCTTTGCTTACATAACAAGGACAAGTATCATACAATATTGATGACGCATTGTCAACCAAATTATGACGCTCTGTCGAAATTATTTGCAATACAGAGTAGGGGTATGGCGGGCGTAGCGATCGCTATGCAATGTTCAAGATGTGCATCAATTCATAACCTAACCTCTACTCTTATGAGGAAATTTGACCTAATTATTTCCCTGATTACGCTATACACGATTTGATGTTGTTCGCTGACGCTACTCCAATGAATCGATCAAGCCATTACCAAAAGAATACACCTGATCAAAGCTCGATTTATGAATTATAACTGTACAGACGGGCTATGACGCTCCTAACTCTTTCTTGACATTATGATATACAAACCCCCTCAACAAAAGCTGTTGAGATGGATTGCATTGTTCCTAGTTGGAACATTTCTGCAATTTTTGTTTTACATCCCAACGCCAGTCTTATCCCAAAATTCCAATAGCTGTAGCAATATTACAGTCCCGCTCACACCTGAAGAGCTAACTTATGCTCGTGGTGCTTGGCAGTATTTTGTCAAAAATTATCAGCCAGCAACGGGATTTAGTAATTCCACTGGGGGTTATCCTTCGGGTACACTCTGGGATATGGGTAACTACCTGATGGCGTTGAATGCTGCACGCTGGTTGAATCTTACCGATCAAGCAGACTTTGATAACCGCCTCAACAAGTTTTTGACGACTCTCAACACCCTGAAGTTATTTGAAGATGCGTTGCCAAATAAAGTCTATAATGCAGCTACCGCACAGATGGTTGATTATGGTAATAATCCGGTGGAGCAGGGTCTTGGTTGGTCTGCTTTGGATGTTGGACGAATACTGGCTGCCTTTGATGTCATCCGTACCTGTCACCCCCAATATAATGATTGGCTCAAAGGGATTGTAACAAAGTGGCAGGTGGCGCGATCGCTCAAAGATGGAGAACTTTTTGGCGCTATTGTTCTTCCAGACAAAAAAACCTTACTGGTGCAAGAAGGACGACTCGGCTACGAAGAATACGCCGCTAGAGGTTATCAACTTTGGGGTTTCTCTGCAACCAAAGCTATTGCTTTAGAACCGTTTAAGTTAGTTGAAATTAATGGTGTCCAAATTCCCGTTGATACCCGTGACTTTCAAAGCACCAACGCTAATAATTATGTTGTGAGTGAGTCTTATATCCTTGATGGAATTGAATTTGGCTTGCAAGGCAAGTTAGCTGATTTTGCTGCCAGGGTTTTAGATGTGCAAAAACGGCGTTTTGATACCACAGGTCAGTTGACTGCGGTTACAGAAGATAATATCGACCAAGCACCTTATTTTCTCTACAACACCGTCTACGCAAACGGTGTAAACTGGGCAACAATCACCGACGGCAACCAGCCTTATCCACAGTTTCGCAGCATCAGCACCAAAGCTGCTTTTGGCTGGCACTATCTATTTCCAGATAATGCCTATGCCCAAAAAGTTTTTGATGCAGTCAAGGATCTCCGCAGTCCTGATGATGGTGGTTACTATGCTGGTATCTATGAAGAATCAAAACAACCCAACAAAGCTTTAACAGGTAATACTAATGGGTTAATTTTAGAGATTTTATACTACAAATCTAGGGGAAATCACCCTTTAATTGCTTCCAATTCTGCAAGTGTATCTACTGGTAAGCCTAGTGAAAATGCTTCTCCTGCAACACCCGCAAATCAAGCGAATTCTACTGTCAAGCCCAGTGAAAATGCCTCTTTGACAACACCCGCAAATCAGCCGAATTCTACTGTTAAACCTGCTACTGCAACCCCTGCGGATACTTCTAAAGTCATAGAAGTAACCGTTGCACCGATTCCACCAGTGGATAGTCCCCAGTCATCATCTAACCTGAAACTAAATCGACCACTGACGGTTATTGAACGGCGCTATGCAGAGGCGGCTTGGCGATACTTTCAAGCGAATTATCATTCTAAGAGTGGGCTGATAGACGATCGCAGTGATTTTCAAGGCGCAACCCTCTGGGGATTAGGAGATTATCTCGCAGCCCTCCATGCAGCGCGATCGCTCGATATAATTACCCCCAAAGAATTTGATGGGCGCACCCGCCATCTGTTAGCAGCCTTGACAAAGTTACCGTTATTTGGCGGTGAATTGCCGAGTCGAAGTTATGATACGCGATCGCTCCAACCAATAGATTATGGTGGAAATCCAGTTGCAGAAGGAACCGGTTGGTCAGCTTTAGATTTAGGTAGAATGCTGGCAGCCCTTTACAACTTAAAAACCTGTCATCCAGAATACACGGCTGCCGTAGATAAAATAGTGCTGGATTGGTCATACTTGCGTGTGGTACGCGAGGGTATTCTGTCTAGTGCCACCGTTACCAAAAATCAAGAAGGGCAATATCTCACCCGCGTTAACCCAGAAATCCGCTTGGGTTATGAGGAATATGCAGCTCGTGCTTTTCAATTATGGGGGTTTAATGTTGAGCGTTCTGCTGTTGGGGGTGAATATCAAACTGCCTCAGTGGAAGGATTGAAAATCCCAATTCAACGCCATCGCACAGATACTAATTCCAAAGTTAACCAATACACAGTTAGTAATCCTTTTGTACTCTATGCACTGGAGTTTGGACTAGATCCACAAATGCGATCGCTCTTTGAGCCAATTTTCCAAGCACAAGCTGAACGTTACCGTCGCACCGGCACCTTTACAGCCTCAGCCACCACCTTGATTGATCGTAAACCTTATACTGTCCACAGTACAATTACTGGACAAGGTGAGCCTTGGGTAGCTTTAGGAGATGATGGTCAACCCATACCAAAAGGGCGATTGGTAAGTACAGCGATCGCTTTTGCCTATAATGCCCTGCTTCCAGAAAATAAGTATAGTCAACAGTTACTCCAAGGGACGACTGACTTATATAATCCACTAGCAGGATTTTATGAGGGCTTCTACGAAACGACCGGCAAAACAGCAGTTGGTTTCACCAGTAGTACCAACAGTGTGATTTTGCAATCATTGCTATACAATGTGACAAATCGACAACCTTTAATTCGTCCGACTACCACCATGAAATCTCTTTGGTGGCAAGCAGTTACCGAGGGAAATTCTGGGCGAGGTCTACCAAACATCGCCGCACAAAAAACCAAGTTAATTTCTGATAGTTCTGGAAGTTATTGGGTTTCAGATAGTGAAAAGACTGACCTAGTAACTGGTGCAAAATAACATAACCGAAAACGTGGTTTTCACGTAGGGGCAATTCATGAATTGCCCCTACAGTGTGTAGTTTTACATAAGTCCTAGTAATACCAAAATTCTTGTAGAGACGTAGCATTGCTACGTCTCTACATCCAGGCTCAATTCAGCAACGCCAATTTTAGGTTGATCGAGAAGAGGTTGTTAATTACAAATTAAACTAGGGAATACTTATTTTTAGGGGATGTAGATACATTAACTATCGATACTAATATGACTTCACTTCCTATTACAAACTTTTCCGGTAACAGCCGCTCATTACTCAAAAAAAGAACGCTGCTATTTCGTTATCTAGCAGAAATCAATTTAATTTTTGGCATCTGGTATTTGCAATGGCGCATCACCCATTCCATCAATTTTGATGCCCTCTGGATTTCTATTCCTTTGCTGATAGCAGAGATTTATAGCTATTTGGGTGGCGTAATGTTTGTAATTGGCTTATGGCGGCCTTTAGATCGACAAATTAAGTCTCTCGACCAGATGACTCCACCTATACCTAGAGCCGACTGGCCAACAGTGGATGTGTTTATAACCTGCTATAACGAACCGCCAGAAATTGTCGAAGAAACCGCCAAAGCCGCCCTAGCAATGGATTATCCGGCAACCAAGTTACGGGTTTATGTGCTGGATGATGGTAACTCAGCTGATATGCGAGCAATGACAGAAAGATTGTATCTTGAGGATTTGCAGTCAGCACAATTACAACAAGAAGTAGAACGAATTGATGCAGAACGCTATTGTTTGTTGGAGCGCCGAAAGCAACTGGAAAATCTCACACCTAATATTCAAGCTGCTGAACAATGGCTGCAAGCATCATCACAACCGATAGTTAACGAGTCTGCTCGTGGATTTGTGCAAAGTCTGCGACAGTTAATTCTTTGGCTAGCTCCAGAAAATTATACTATTAGCGATCGCCTAACTACCGAACGCAAAGCCTTAGAAGAATCTATTCACAAGAAAGAACTAGAACTTTTTGAATTTACTCGCTTTTCTTACATTGCTCGTCCCAAAATTGCTGGTGTACCCCACCACGCTAAAGCCGGGAATCTCAATCATGCCATTTTTTCTGGAGAAACTTCTGGACAGTTTATTCTTACCCTAGATGCTGACCATATTCCCAAACCCCAATTTCTCAAACGCATTATACCTTATTTTTATACCTATAATCTTTTCACAGGCAAATACGAACAGAATCAAATTGCTTTTGTCCAAACTCGCCAGGATTTCTACAATATTCCTGCCGGCGATCCCTTTGGACATCGAGCAAATTTATTTTATGGGCCACTTCAACAAGGCAAAGATGGCATGAATGCTGCTTTTTATACAGGCACAAATGCAATCTTAAGGCGGGAAGCACTAATTAGTGTTGGACTACAACATTTTGCTGATGAGTTTGCCAAAGATGAAAAATGTTTAGATGAATTTCAATTAATTGGTGGCGTATCCAGCAACAGTATTACAGAAGATATGAATACAGCTATGCGTCTGCATGGTGCTGGATGGAAATCTATTTATCACCATGAACTTTTGGCAGAAGGTTTAGCGCCAGATGATTTGAGTTCTACTCTTAAACAGAGGCTACGTTGGGCACAAGGAACTATCCAAGTACTACTGAGAGAAAATCCTCTCACAAAATCAGGGTTAACATTTTGGCAAAAGTTGCACTACTTTAAGACCATGTATAGCTATTTTTCTGGTTTTGCAACCCTGGTTTTTATTTCTTGTCCAATTATCTATTTTTTTACAGATATTATTCCAGTTAAAACCTACGGATGTGACTTTGCTATACACTTTTTTCCCGCTTTTATAATCAACCGTCTCACTTTTCTCGCAGCCACCTGGGGCATTCCCGCTAGGGAACTTTGGCGATCTGAACAATATGCGATCTCTTTATTTCCCTTATTTATCCAAGCCGTATGGAGTGTATTCACAGGGCAAAAACTCAATTTTCAAGTCACACCTAAGCAACGGCAATCTGGGATTTATCTCAAGCTTGTTTGGCCTCAGTTGGTTGTTTTTACCCTCACTATCCTGGGAATATTATGGAGCCTTTACCGCTTTTTTACAGGCCATCTAAATTATCCTGAAGTTCACCTAATTAATGGTGCTTGGGCTATCTATAACTTATTACTATTGTCGGCTATTATCCGCGCGTCTGTTTGGCAACCTCCAAAAGAGGTCTAAGAGATTGTTTGAAAAGTCCTTTTCTTGGTAGTTTGATTCCGGTTCCCCCCTTTTTAAGGGGAGCCAGCACGGTCTTCTCCCTTGGCGCTAGCCTCTCCCTTTGGGAGAAGGGGAGACGCTAAAAGCGATAGCGAGTCCGCGTTCGCTTTTAGCGTCTCGTAGAGAGCGTCTGGGGTCTCCCCAAGTAGAGCGACTGGCGTGGGTTAGGGGGGATCTAGAAGTGCCTAAAATCATAGCTAAATACTTTTCAAACAACCTCTAAAAGGTAGGGGGGTTAAAAAGAAAAAAACTAGTGTTTACTGAATCCTAGTTTTGCCAAGTTTAGATTTTGAATTTTAGATTGAAGGAAAACATAAAACCTAAAATTGAATGGCTCCTTATTAATAAATGCAATCCAGTCAAAACAGCTATGAACACTTATTCAGAATCAAATAACTTTGGTCAGCGAACTGTCTTAACAATTTATGCTCATGCTGATGATGAAGTTCTACCTGCTGCTGGTACTCTCAGTCTGATGTCTAAGGCAGGATGGAATGTTCATTGCTTAATTTTGACTGATGGCAGTCTTTCTAGTTCGCCTGTTAAGGGGACACGTCATCAAGAAGCAGATGCGGCTGGTAAAATCATCGGTGCAGGTTACGAGTTTTATGCACTTGAGGAGTGTAATTTTTCAACACAAGCAGTGATTAAAGTTACAGAAGAAGCTCTTGGGCGTTGGCAACCGGATCTGATTATTACTCACGCACCACAACCTGAAAAATATGGACATAGAGATCATGAAGTGTGTGCAATCGCAGTTTCTAATGTTGCTACCCGTAAAAATATCCCTTTATGGTATTCAGCACCGCCTGTTTTTTTGCGCGGTTTTGAACCCAACTTTTTTGTGGACATCACCTCTGTAATTGAAGAAAAAGTTGCAGCTATCGGTTGTTATGAGTCAGAGGTAAATAAAGCATTTATGCAACTTGATGCAATCCTGATTTTATCTCGTTTCTGGGCGCGAGAATTAGGTCAGAAAGATGGCTATTTTGAAGCTTTTGAAATTTCTCGGCAATGGGTTGATGCTAGCTTCTTTGCTGCCATCGCAAATAGTAGTAATCACCAAGCAATCAAAAAAAACTAATTGCATAACAACACAAAAGTATTTCTATAGGAATCATATTTGATTTCTGAAAAAATCTCGGTAGTCTTGTAATGGACTGTCATGGCTAAAATGATTGCAAAAAAATTGTCGGTTGGGGAGCCACTGCGTTGCGCGGGTTTCCCGCGTTGTAGCAAGTGGCGTTGGAGGCTTTGCCAAAGCCAACATCCTGATAATCAGTTGGGTTGCGCTCCGCTCCACCCAACAAAAGTCTAATGCACTATTTTGCGTAGACAGTCCACTACGTGCATTTCAAAAATCAAATACTAGTCCTATATATCTATTGCAGTTTACCTGATGTCAATGCCAAAATATAAATATATCTTTTGCAAACAAAATAATCGGAAACTAAAGCCATGAAGTTGAATGTAACAGTACTAGAATTATCTGGAATTTTAGATGGGATTAGAGGTAATGAGCTACGTCGTGAAGTTAGCGATGTTGTGGCAAAGGGAGCCGATATTTTGTTACTCGATATGAAAAAAGTAACCTTTATTGATAGCTCTGGTTTAGGTGCTTTAGTATCAGCGATGCAAGCGGTACGAAACGCTAAAGGTAAACTTTTTATCTGTTCTATCAGCGATCAAGTGAAAATGTTGTTTGAATTGACAAAAATGGATAGAATTTTTCAAACCTTTGCTGACCAAGATGAATTCTATCGCCAAGTATTGGCAACACAATAAGCTGTTAGATAGCTTACCTCATATTAGTTTGAGCCTTAGCATAAAGAACCCCTGATTCGCACATTTACCCCTAAGTAAAAGAAGAAATAATATCAGTTTAGGTTAAACACTTATAATATCTGTAGGCTTGCGTTGAGGGGAGCATCCCAAATGTGCAAAAACCTTGATAGCCCTCATCCCCTAACCCCTTCTCCCATCTTTGGGAGAAGGAGAACTAGAATTATGTCTCCCCTCTCCCAAAGATGGGAGAGGGGCTGGGGGTTAGGTCTTTCATAGGCTTTTCCACATGACGTGAAAAGTCAGCCTAGGGAAGGGGGTTAGGGGGTTAGGTTTTTGGTGGACTTTTCCACATAACGTGAAAAGTCAGATTCAAATCCTAGTGCCGCAAGGCGGAATTAAAAATTAAAAATGAATACGGCGTGGAATGGATGGTTTATTTACGCTGTGCTGTAGTAGATAGGCATTAGGGACTTCCATATCCAAATAAACGAACCACTCCAGACAAGGCAGCGCGGTCTTCTCCCTTGGCGCTAGCCTCTCCCAATGTGAGAAGGGGAGACGCTAAGAGCGATAGCGCCGGCGGCAAGCGAGTCCGCGTACCCTTACAGGGAAGCAAGCTACGCTTTTAGCGTCTCGTAGAGAGCGTCTGGGGGTTTCCCCCATGAGCGACTGCCGCACGGAGAACACAGAGAAAGGAGAAATAGAGAGGGTTCTTGGGTCAGTTTTGGGACATTTTTTTATTTGTCAGTCCCTTACAGGGCAAAAAAAGATGATTTTAACCAAAGTTAACTTTTACTAAAGAAAAGTCATCGTCAAGATTATCTTGAGTATTTAAGGTGAGGATTTTCGCTAATATTTGATTGAGGTTGCAGGGATCTTTTTGACTATATTTAGTTAATAATTCAATGAAAGCATCGATGCCCCAAATTTTACCATCTGACTGATTAATTTCATAAGCACCATCACTAAAGATGTATAAAGTACTATTTTCTTCGATATCAAAAACAGCATCCTCAAATTGAACTTCAGGTAAAAAGCCAATTGGTAAATCTAAAGAACTTAGCTGTTTAACTTGAATACTTGTGGTAGAGGTATTAGAAAATAACAAAGCTGGTGGATGTCCGGCGTTGGCATAAATGAGTTGACGTTTAAGGCGGTGATAAACTCCATACCAGATTGTGAAGTACTTATCACCGTGCTTACTCATTTGGAAAGCGTGATTGAGGGCTTTCAGGACTTCACTTGGTTGACAAAAGTTAGTATTAGGTAGAGATTGCGATCGCAAAACATTCAGCACCGATACCGATAGGAGGGCTGAACCCACGCCATGACCTGATACATCTAACAAATAAATTGCCAAATTATCCTCGTCAATCCAATGATGGTCGAAGCAATCACCCCCTAGCTGGGCTGAGGGAATAAACAGATTTTCTGTAGTTACTGATCCTACAAGTGGTGAGGGTAGAAGCGATCGCACATAAGCAGCCGCCTCAGACAATTCTGCTTCCAAAATTTGCTTTTGGGCTTCCAAATCCTGATTTAGTGTCTCTAAAGCTTGTTTTCGACTTTGTAAATCCTGATTTAACTGGTGTAACCTTAGTCCTGCTCTTACCCGCGCTTTCAATTCATTCATCTCTATTGGTTTAGAGATAAACTCGTCTGCTCCCGCGTCAAGTCCCCTAACTCGATCTTCCTCCTCTCCTCGAGCTGCTCCCCTAGCCGTCAATAGAATAAAAAAAGTAGTCGCTAACTCTGGATCTGTTTTAATTCGACGACACACTTCTAGTCCATCTAGGTGGGACATCATCCAGTCACAGATAATCAGGGCAGGATGTAACAGTTTTGCTTGTATAATTCCTTCTTCCCCATTACTGGCTACAGTAGTCTCATAACCCTGCCTTTGGAGTGTACTTTTCAGTACTGCTCGCACTGTTGGGTCATCATCAATAACCAGAATTTTAAACATAGATTACACTTTATTAAGTAAAATGATGGATAAAAAGTTGCTTTAATTTAAGTTATATGCGATTTAATTTTTCAATGTATAGTAAAAATACCCAAATTAAATAAATTAATTAAGGAATATGATGGTTGCAAAATCTTTTATTGGTTAAAAAGTGAATAAAAAAATTTATCTAAAAGTTAACACAGACCTAACAGCATCACCTCAAGTATTGTCTTGGTTTGAGCAGATGAATCAACCACCTATTCCTGACAAGCAAATTTGGTGGCAATGTCAAACACTTTTGATGGAAGGCTTTACTAACATTGTTGAACACGCTCATATAAATTTACCTATTGAAACTCCTATTGAGATAGAAGCTGTGCGGTTTGATGAATACATAGAAATTCGCATCTGCTCTCAAGGTGAACCATTTGACTTAGAACAAAAATTACGGCAAACAACTGAATTTGAGGAGAATGATCAAGGCCGAGGTCGTGGTTTAAAAATCATGTCCACTATTGCCGACAAGTTGAGTTATGAGCCGACAGTAGATAATCGTTACTGTTTATTTATTATTAAATATTATTAAATATGTCGTTGAGAGGAATGGGAAATGAGGAAAATTTTTATAAATCCTAACTCCTAATTAAAAACTCTCGGATGCGTTTAACAAACTCTTCCAACTCTAAGATTAAGTTACTGCTACCTCGACGCTCTTGCTTATAAGCGAGTTGTTCTAGTTTTTCTGCTGCCAGAGACATGGTTGTAAATCCCATATTGGCACTAGAACCTTTAATTTGATGTCCTTGGAGCGCTATTTGCTCAAAGTCATCAGCTGCGATCGCTATTTTAACTACCTCTAGACGAGATTGAATATCTTCAACAAATATTTGCAGTAGTTCCAATTCAAATTCTGGGTTGTTTTCTGACAGTTGATGCAAGCGTTCCCAATCAATTGGGAGGTGAATTGAATCTACGTCTGTTGTAGAAACTATCTGCTCCCAAGCATCTGTTTCTTTTGCCCGATATATCACACTTGCCCAATACTCTAGGGTCGCCGCCAATTTTTCTTTCTTTACTGGCTTGCTCAAATAGTCATCCATTCCGGCATCTAGACACATTTGTTGGTCTTTTTTCATGGCATTAGCAGTCATTGCAATTACCACAGGACGATAACCACTAGCAAAGCGGCTTTCTTGCCAACGATGAATTTCTCTTGTGGTTTCCAAACCGTCAAGAACTGGCATTTGGTAATCCATCAGAATTAAATCGTAGGGAATTTTTTCTAATAGCTGTAATGCTTCTTTTCCATTACCAACAACATCAGCACGATAGCCCAGATTTTGGAGTTGCTTCAAGGCTATTTTCTGATTCACCAGATTATCTTCAGTTAAAAGAATTCTTAATTTATGAGAGTCAGTAAAATGATCATCACCATTGTTTTCATAATTTTTCACTCCTGAATTCTGACTCCCCTCGGCTGAGGCTCTGGGAAGCTTGAATTCTGACTCCTGACTCCCCGCTTCCTCTGAAATCACAGAAGCGGCAATCGTAAAGTGAAATTTACTACCTGCACTAGGTTCACTTTCAACCCAAATTCTGCCACCCATTAACTCGCACAGTTGCTTGCAGATAGCAAGACCTAACCCAGTACCACCATACTGTCGAGTAATGGAGGAGTTAACTTGACTGAAGGCTTTAAATAAACGTTCAAGGCGATCGCGTGGAATTCCGATGCCTGTATCTTTAATAGTAAACTGAATTTCGTCAGTATTTGCCGCAGAATAATGATTAATATCACTATTCTTGGGGATTATAACTGAAACTTCTATACTTCCAGTTTCGGTAAATTTAATCGCATTACTGATTAAATTAATCAAGACTTGGCGCAGTCGAGTTATATCCCCCACAATTGTAGTAGCAAGTTGAGAAGTATCTAAAAATGTGAGTTTTAAACCTTTTTCTTTAGCTTGAGGTGCAAGCATATAAAGAGCCTCCTTAATACAATTTTGTAAAATAAAAGGTTCCTCTTCTAGTTCCAAGTTAGCCGATTGTATTTTAGAGAAGTCAAGGAAATCGTTAATAATTTTGAGTAAGGAATTTCCACTGCTATAAATGATTTCAATAAAGTTTTGCTGTTCAGCAGTCAATTCAGTATCTAGCAACAAACTAGCCATACCCATTACCGATGCAATCGGAGTCCGAACCTCATGGCTAATCATCGCTAAGAATTCTTGTTTAGCAAGTTCTGCCTGCTTTCGTTCAGTCATGTCTCGCAAAATGTAAACATAACCTTGAAAATGTTCAATTTCTGTTTTAACTATTGAGGATGAAAAAGCTACGGGAATTTCTTTCCCACTTTTGGTATAGCAAACAGTTTCTACCTCTTTTACTAAAGGAATTATTTCTGGCTCATGAGATATATCAATACTTTCTATATCTCCAATCATCAGTGGATAGTTATTGAATTCTCTAATAATTTTTGTGATAGATTGACCAATTAGTTCTATCTCATTATATTGCAATAAAATTTGTGCAGCGTAATTGACTTTTTTTATCTCACCTGATAGTGTTGTCACTAACAATGCGTCTGCTATTGAAGTTACAATTTGGTCAATATATTGTTTAGAAGCCTTTAAATTACGTAGCAAAAGATTTGCTTCATTTGCACCTTGAAACAAAGATTGCTCAAGAACCATCCTTTCTGTCGAGTCTTCTACAACAATGATTAGCCGATTGCTAGAATGGTCTATTTGACTTTTCACGGGATCTGGAAAACCTCTCTCCTGCAAGGAGAGAGGCTTTGAATTCTCCCCCTTACCTTGTAGGGAAGGGGGCTGGGGGGTTAGGTTTTGCCTCTTCTTTTCCACATGACGTGAAAAGTCAGAATGGCCTTCTTGGATATTATTAGTAATACGAATATCAATATACAAAGGATAAGTCGTATCTTGTGAGCGCATAATTCCTTTTAATTCAAAATTATCTTGCTCGCCCTGTCGAATTGCATCAAAAATATCCTCAAGTCCCTCTAATTCTGGAAACGCAATCCGAACATCCTGACCTGGCTTCACTTCATCAGAAATATCGGCAAAATGATTTATTCCCAAAGACATCTCTAGAATCTTCAAGTTTTCATCAATTATCAAATATTCAATACCACATATAGATAATACGTTTGTCAACAATGAGTTCATCTTACTAAATTAACCGATTGGCTAAAGTGTGAAATATTTCATCAACATTATTACCTGTTTTAGCTGAAGTTATATATGTATCTAATATATTATTTTTAGTAGTGAAATTATACATTTTACGGATGTTTTCTAAATATTCGGCTGCAATCATGTCTGATTTATTAAGTGCAACGACAATATAGCTTTTAGGATTAACAGCTAAAAAAGTTTGAATATGTTCCTGGATATGATTGAGCGTTTCTGGTTGTGTCACATCACCAACTATCACAGCACCTTTAGAACCTTGAAAATAATTTTGAGCAACTGCCTTAAACTTATTACTGCCTTCAATATCCCAAATTATCAACTGCAAATCTTGTCTATCAAGTAGGTCTTTTTGAGAAACACAAATCAATTTACGAGATAATTTTACTCCGACAGTTGAAAGGTATTCGTCACTAAACTTAGACTCTACAAATTGCCTAATTAAACTAGTTTTACCTACACCAAAATCACCAAACAAACATATTTTTCTAGAGATTGTAGACATAATTGGGAAAAAATAGGGGATGTTTTATAGTAATCATTGTTGCTATCAGATTAGAATTACTTATTTATCACTTCTAGAATGGCACAGCGACTTAACCATGAGGGGTTAGTTGCATCAATTCCTGGTGGTAAATTTGTCCTACCAATGGTTTCTAGACGAGATGGCTCAATACCTAATTTAATCAGTGCTTGTTGTACAGCATTTGCTCGCATCAGTGCCAATTTTTCAGATGCGATCGCACTAGTACCGTCATAACTATAACCGATGATTTTTAAATGTTTGTTTGGGTGCTGATTTAGGAAAACCTTGGCTTGTTGAACCTTATGCCCCAAATCCGTTTTCATTAAACTCGCTGAGTCGGGTTGAAAGTAAAATCGAACTTCAATCTGTGTGGGTTGTACTCGCACCGCACTAGATACAAATTTTACACCGGGAATTTGTTCAAATGCATTAGCAATAATCTGAGCATCTGCAATCCGGTTGACGGTACCTTCGACAGCTACTTTACCAGTGATGTATTGAGCGGAAATTGCTATACCGTCAGTTTGATTTAAAACTGCTGTGACTCGTTTGACTTCAGCAGCAGCTAATACCGGATCTGCTGGTACTTCTACTAATAAAATTTGATTGTCAATCAACCAATTAGGAGAGGTTATTTTGACAATTTGCTCGGCTTTCTGGCGAAGAAGTTGATTAGGTAATCGTCCCGTTAATTTTAATTTATTGTGTTCTACTTGTACGGTGAGCCGATATACGGCTAGTTCTGGAGTAGAAGTTAGAGCCAATGAAGTTTGATTTTCAATGGAATGTATCACTCTACTATGGTATTGCCAAATGCCCCAAGGAATTAAAATGCTGCTGATAACTGTTAAGCCTAATATCAATAGTGGTGAGAATTTTGTTTGCTTTTGCTGCTGAATAGCTGTATCTTTTAGTTTTTCTAGAAGGGCATGAACTTCAATAGGAATTAAATCTGGATCGCCGTCAAATTTCTCAATTAAATTACCATATTTTCTAACAATTATGCTTAAACTTTGCCGCATTTTCCAAATAAAAGTTTTGCTTGGTTCTCCTTGGACAACGATGGCTAAGTAACAGTATCCTGCAACTTCTAAAATTATTTTTGATGCCCCATATTCAATTGCATCTAATTCTGTCATGGTTCCAGATTGATTGATGCAATCATTGGCAAAGCTGCGAATTGCTGTCAGCATTCCTGCTACCATTTCAGCCTCTAGCTGCTCTACATTAGAGTGCTGAATATCTGAGATAACTAAACCAGATGCTTTATGAATTAAAAAAATGGCTTGAATTGTAAATGGTAGAGCTTCTTTCAGAATTAATTCTGCTTCTGAAACTCCCTGTAGTTTGGCGCGAATTTTGCGTTTGATGCCTTCAACACTGAGGGTTTCTTCAACTTGTTGGTTAATGGCACGGATTGTCTCTGCCATGTATTTGGCTATGGTACTACCAATAATTGGGTAGAGTGCATCCACAACGATATTCTCTTCAATTTCAATTTGCTTTTTTATCGCTCGTCCCATTGCCGGTGCGATCGCATCTGAAACTTCTTCTGGCGCAATCATAATCTGCTGGGAAATAGCTAGAGGAATAACAGGTGCGATCGCAGCACCCATACTAGTTTTATCTTGTTCAGTGCGACTGCAAATAATCTGATCGATAATCGGAGCAATTATTTGTACAATTTCCTCTCTAGACTCTGCAATTGTCAGCTTTAAAAGCTCAGAAATCCACGGTAGTAGTAGATTGATTAGCTCTTTAGGGTCATAAATTTGATGTTCTAATATTGTTAATTTTTGTTCAAACTTAGCTGTAATATTGTTTATTTCTGCTAATTCATATCCGACTAATATCTCGCGTAATTTTTGCAATGCATCCTCTGAGTTGTCTAACTTTTCCTCAAATGTTGCAAATATTTCAATAGATTGTTCTAATTCTTCTTGAGTAATGTGTGAGTAATTAGATATATTTTGATGAAAATTAAAATCAGACTCTAAATAAGCTTCACAGACTTCTAATGTCACTGGAGAAAGTTGCAGGAATTCAATTTCTTCTGGAATATACTCAGGACTACGATCAGTTTCCGATGGTAATAAGGGAAAAGATGGCTCAGGTGATTCGATAATTTTTAGTTCGACTAGTAAATCCAGTAAATTGTTAAGTTGTATATCATTTTCTGTCTTCAACTTAACAGATTGAGAAATGGAATTTTCCACCTGAGTCATAGTTTTAAAATTGCTGAGTTGGGAGTTATGCCTTAATTACGAATGTAATTCTGCCGTACTATTGGAGTGATATCAAGTCCGGATAATTAGTTATGATTTCCACAGTCATTGCACCCCACCCCCAGCCCCTAAGAGCCGGCTCTTAGGGGAGACAAAGCACAGCTTTGGCGGGGTGGGGTTCTTCGGGTTTAGTAAGTATTCAAGTGGACGTGATATGAGTTAACACTTTTGACAACTTTGTAGTTTCTAGAAGCGGTACAGCAGTATAGTCGTCACTGCGTTCATCGGCTGCTTGTCGTAATTTAGGAATGAATTCAGTTTCTTTCAGACGCATTCCCAACGCAAACAAAGTTTCAGCCATATCGTCTTTAGAAACCTTAGTGTCTGTTAACTGTGAAAAGCGTCGATCTATTTCTTCTAAAATCAGATCCCGTAATGCCGTAACATCATCTTGTAAGTGGACTTTAGTCTGAAAGATTTCATCTCGAATCGAGGTAGTTTGGGTATCTAACGTCTCATCAAGGGACTGAACGCTGCTAGAGAACTTTTTATTGAGTCTATCAACCTGTTGCCGTAAGTCAAGAGTTTCTTCTTGAGTTGCCAGGTTGAGTGATTTCAGCTTTTTATCCAGCGCCTCAAATCCTGCCTTTAGTTCAGCCGAAAAGTTGGACTTGAGTTGATCGACATGCGATCGCATCTGCTGTTGCAGGAGAGATATATCTGACTCCAGCTTGCTAAATCGATTTTCGTACTCTCTTACCTGTGTCCCCAAAATAATATCGCGGATCTGATCGATATTGCCAAGGCGTTCTCGTACATCGTCTTTACTCATCTGACTCATCAGTAAAACCTCGCTTTTCGGGAATCAATTGGGGATAAGAGGTGATGCATTCAACTGATTTTTAGGCTAAAAGTTCTTAGCATAAGATGCAGCTAACTCACCGAACCTGCTTTTAGTACATTAAAGTTATTATTCCCATTTGTTCACAAGTTCTATCTGTGAATGAGATTTTTCATGCTTACTCATAAAAAATCGCCACTGTTGATTTATTAATAAATATAGCGCTTCTCGTTTGGGTGCAATACACTTTGACCTCTCTCCTAAAAGGAGAGAGGCTTTGAATCTTACCCCCCAACGCTAGTAGGGAAGCAGGGTGGTTTCATTCAAGTAGAGAAAAAGGTTTCAAAGCCTCTCCCCCCGTGGGGGAGAGGAATGGAAGTGGGGTCAAAATCTATGGTTTTAGATGAGAAATCAAGACTTACGTATTTTTATTTTTTCGTATGAAACCACGCTGCCCTTACCTTGTAGGGAAGGGGCTGGGGGTTAGGTCTGTATTCATGCAATTGAGAACCGCTATATTCTTAATTTCTCAGATTTTGGCGTTACTATCTTTTCAGTTCAAAAACTCTTGGATGCGTTTAACAAACTCTTCTAACTCTAAGATTAAGTTACCAGTACCTCGACGCTCTTGGTTGTAAGCTACTGCTTCTAGTTTTTCTGCTGCTAGATACATGGTTGTAACTCCCATATTGGCACTAGAACCTTTAATTTGATGGGCTTGGTGCGCTATTTGCTCCAAGTCATTAGCTGCGATCGCTATTTTAACGGCCTCTAGACGAGGTTGAATATCTTCAACAAATATTTGCAGTAGTTCCAATTCAAATTCTGGGTTATTTTCTGATAGTTCATGCAAGCGTTCCCAATCAACTGGGAGATCAACTGAATCTACATCTGTTGTTGAAACTGTCTGCTCCAAAGCTGTTTCTTTTGCCAGAAATATCACACTGGCCCAATGCTCTAGCGTCGCCGCCAATTTTTCTTTCTTTACTGGCTTGCTCAGATAGTCGTCCATTCCCGCATCTAGACACATTTGTTGGTCTTTTTTCATGGCATTAGCTGTCATTGCAATTACCACAGGACGATAACCACTGGCAAAGCGGCTTTCTGGCCAACGATGAATTTCTCTCGTGGTTTCTAAACCGTCGAGAACTGGCATTTGACAATCCATCAGAATTAAATCGTAGGGAATTTTTTCTAATAGCTGTAATACTTCTTTCCCATTAGCAACAACATTAGCATTGTAGCCCAGGCTTTGGAGTTGCTTCAAAGCTACTTTTTGATTCACCAGATTATCTTCAGCTAAGATAATTCTTAATTTATGGGAGTTAGGAGAATGATAGTTACTGTTGTTTTCATAATTTTTCAGTTTTAAATCCTGACTTCTGTTAGCGTAGCGGGGCGTAGCCCATTCTGACTTCTGACTTCTAACTCCTGTCTCTTCTTGCTTCTGCGTTCCTAAGACAGTCATGATGGTATCGAGGAGTCGGGATGGTTTAACAGGTTTGACTAAATGAGCTGCAAATCCTATTTTTAGCGCTTGTTGAATTTCATCCCGTTGATTAGTAGAGGTAAGCATAATCAAAGGTAGCCCAGCGATCGCTGAATTTGCCTTAATTTGTTCTCCTAAAGTCATGCCATCTATTTCTGGCATCTGCATATCAATCACCGCAACATCATAGAGATTTTTTTCCTTGGTAGCCTCCTCAATAGCTTTGAGAGCAGTAGTAGCCGAATCAGCCTGATCCACCAACATCCCCCAACGGGTAGCTTGATGATGGATAATTTTGCGATTAGTAGCATTATCATCCACTACTAACAAGCGCCGATTGAGCAAAAGTTGGTAATCGTCTTTTGAGGAAATCGGATCAATTTGCTTGGGGAGTGTTACTTCAAACCAAAACTTAGATCCTTTCCCCAACTGACTTTCTACACCCATTTCTCCTCCCATCAAGTTCACCAGTTGCTTGCAAATGGCTAATCCCAAACCTGTGCCGCCATATTTACGGGTGGTGGAAGCATCTACTTGGGTAAATGGCTTAAAGAGTTTGCATTGGTCTTCAGGGGTAATGCCAAGACCGGTATCGATGATGGCAAAATGGATGGTGGCTGTAGTCGAAGTTTGCGATGGCAATTCGACCCTTAATACTACCTCTCCATTGCTGGTGAACTTGATCGCATTGCTGATCAGGTTCATCAGAATTTGCCGCAGGCGGCCAGCATCGCCTTGGAGGTGGGTGGGAACGGTGGGATAGATTAATGCTCCAATTTCTAATCCCTTATAATGGGCTGGGGGAGCCAATAAATCCAACACCTCTTCTACACAAGTAGATAGGTCAAAATCTAGAGTTTCTAAGGCCATTTCCCCAGCTTCAAGTTTGGACAGATCCAAAATTTCGTTGATCAGGCTTAAGAGAGCGTCTCCACTAATGCGAATTGTTTCGATAAAATCTCGTTGCTCCGAGTTGAGGGGAGTTTCTAACATTAAGCCTGTCATCCCCAACACAGCATTCATCGGAGTCCGAATTTCATGGCTCATGTTGGCCAAAAAGGCACTTTTGGCAAGAGATGCTAATTCAGCTTGTTGACGGGCAATTTCGAGTTCTCGTCGCTGTTGAGTTTCTGCGTCTAACATTTGGGCTTGGGCTAAAGCAATACCTACTTGGTCAGCTATTTGCCGTAAAAGATGAGTTTCAAAGCTAGACCATTGGCGGCAAATTCCACACTGATGGACAATCAGTAAACCGGAGAGTTCTTCTTTAACAAGAATGGGTATGACTAAATTGCACTCAACTCCAAATTGTTGCAGTAATTCGATATGGTTTTTTTGGACTTCAACTATATCCAACTCAGCAAGCCCCAAATTCCGTCTTTGACGGTACTGCTGTAGATAGTACTGCTGGATGTATTCTGCTTGAAAGTAACCATCGGCAAGCTTTTTCTCTTTGATTGCCAGCCAGCCAGAAACTACTGCCTCAACGATGTTGGCTCCAGAACTATCTGCCAAAGGTTGATAAATCAAAACTCGATCGCTATGGAGGATTTTTTGTACCTCGGTGACAGTGATTTGGAGAATTTCTTTGATTTGCAAAGACTGACGAATCTTGAGGGTGATTTCAGTAAATAGTTGCGATCGCAAATTTTGGCGTTGGAGTTGTTCTTCTGCTTTCTTGCGCTCAATAAACTGCCCTACTTGCTCACCAATAGAATTCATCACTTTTGCCAAATCTGGGTCAGCTTGCTGAATCTCATGGCTAAAGCAGGTAATGACACCGATAATTTTTTTACCACTACGGATCGGAAAACCGAAAGCTCCGTGCAGTTCTGCTTGGGCAGCGATTTGAGAGCGGATAAAATTCTGATCTTTAACGACATCAGCAATCCAAACTGGTTCAACAGTAGCCCAGACACGACCAGGCAGCCCAATTCCTGGTGCAAAGGTGATCTGCCGACTGAGGATGTCAAATTCTTGCATCTCTAAGGAGATTTTATACCATATATTTAATAATCTCAGTACATTTTCTCGCTGATCTACTATCCAAAATTCACTTAAATCCCATCCCAAACTTTCGCAGATTCCTTGCAGAATTTGGGGCATGGCTTCGTTAATTGTAGTAGACTCTGCTAAGACGCGGGTTGTAGCATACTCTGCTTTGAGATGTTGTTGAGTTCGTTGGCGTAAGCGCAGCTCCTCGAAGGCATCGCTGATGTCGATACCTGTGGAAACAATGTATTCAACGTCGCCCTGATAGTCTTGCAAGGTAGTGTTAGACCAAGAAATGAGCCGCCGACCGCCATCCTTAGTTACCCAATAGTTTTCGTATTTTTTCGGGCTTTCACCAGTTTGCAACTGCTCAAAAACTGTTTTCACCGGTTCTATCTCTTCGGGAACTAGAAACAGGTTCCAGAAATGCCTTCCTTTCACCTCATCAAATGAGTAACCAGTGGTTTGTTCACAAGCTTGATTGAAGCGAAGGATTTGCCCTTTAGGGTCAAGAACTATTACCAAAGCGCTGGTTGTATCAAGGACTGCTGAGATAAAGTTGCGTTCTTGGTTCAGTGTTTCCTCTGTTAATTTCTGTTCTTTCCCCTCACGATAAATAAAGTAGTAGACTATAGCCAGAATCAGAAAACTTAGGCAAATAGCGATCGCCTGTATCAGCAAAGTATTGCGGGCACTGTTTTTTGTGGTTTTTAACTGCTGTTGAAGTTCTTCCGTCTCTTTGTTTTCCATCTGATGAATGATATTGGCGATATCACTCATTAAGTTATTTCCCTGATTTGTATTTATTACCTGTAATGCCGCATCTAAGCCGATATTCTGGCGCAAGTCGATAGTCTTTTTCAGTTCCTTGAGTTTTACTGTAATCAGGGGTTTAAGGGTATTGAGTTGACTCAGTTGCTTCGGATCATCTGCGGTTAATTTTCTTAGCTGCTTAATTTCGGGAGCAAGTTTGGTAATTGCTGTCTGATATGGTTTGAGATACGCATCCTGTTTAGTGAGTATATAACCGTGTTGTCCCGTTTCAGCATCCTTGATATTAGACAGCAGTTCTTGCAAGTTGTTGATTGTCAGTTGAGTGTTATTCACCCTTTTTCCAGTACTAATTAATACTTCTGCGTTCTGGTATGACATCGTACAAATCAGGACTAAAATTGCCAACGCCAACCCAAACCCGGCGGCAACCTTTTTTAAAAATTGTTTGCTTGCCTTCTGTGCCTGTTTGCGTGTATCACTCGCCAATACCAAACTTGCTAAACTGCGCCGGATTTCTAGCTGCTTGATTACCTGGCGACCGAGAATTTGTAATGCTTCAAGTTGTTCTGGAGAGAGTTTTCTTGGTACATTGTCAATTACACAAAGTGTTCCGAGTGCATATCCTTCAGGGTTAATCAGAGGTACACCAGCATAAAACCGAATATTCGGATCAGAGGTGACAAAGGGGTTTGTGGCAAACCTTTCGTCAACTGTTGCATTAGGCACAACAAAAATTTCAGGTTGCATAATAGCATGGGCGCAGAAAGCCACATTTCGGGGTGTTTCTAAGGCATGAACACCAACCTTTGACTTGAACCACTGGCGATCGCTATCAAGTAAACTAATTAAGGCAATGGGAGTTCCACATATATATGAGGCTAAACGGGTGAGGTCGTCAAAGGCCGCTTCCGAAGGAGTATCGAGGATCTTATACTGCAAAAGAGATTCGATTCGCTGTGTTTCGTTATCAGGTAATGGTGCTTTCATTCTTGAGCCTTATACCATTTGGGATTTTGGATTTTAGACTTCGGCTTCGCTCAGTCGAACGATTTTGGATTATTTATGGGGTTTGCCTTCTGCCTACTAAAATTTGACCCGCAACTGTCCTGTCAAGGAATTACTCCCGTTGGCACTTCCCCCTATATCTTGACTGCGGACATTACTAAAGCTATAACCCAAGTCTGCTTCTAAATTGGGCGAAAACTTTACCGTACAGCGCGTTTGATAGGTATTAGCGTTGTCAAATACTCCTTTAAGTCGCTGTCGTCCTAAGTTGGCAGCGAGGCGACAGCGTAAGAAATTAGCAATATCTCCCTCCCAAGCCACCTCACCGTTGTAAAGTAGGAAGTCTGGTGGAGAAAAATAACCACTTGTGCGTTCTAAATCGCGATCGTAACTTAAAGTGAATAAGTTACCTGCTAGAGAAAATTGTCCGAACTTGCGCTCTAACCGACTAAAAGACTGCACCTCGGAATTACCATCGTTGTAGTTACCCAAACGCAATGATGAAAACAAGCTGGTGTGACGGTCAATCTGCCAGTATAAATCAGGCCCAAATCGCCAAGCAGTAATTTGATTGTCTAAAGTTCGGGCATTGGATTTATAAGGCCCTTGTTCTAAATTACCTGATAGTAATACTAGCGATCGCAATTGACCTGATGACGAAACTTGCGGCGGCGAAATAGTAGCCTCCACCTTAGCATTGAGATTGATCGCTGTGGGTAAGCGATTGAACACATCGACTCCGGCTGCTGTTTGCAGAGTCACTTTCCCAATTTTTCCTTCCCATCCAACTTGCAAAGGAAAATTGCTAATTGATTCAACACCCGGTTGCTCAAAGAGGTTGAAACCTGTCTTGAAAAATATTTTATTGCCATTACTCAATCGAAACTTAACCGTTGAGTCGAGGAAGAAATTAGTTTGGCCAAAGCTGTCTGACTCATAGTGATAGTCTGTATCAATACTTTCTAAAACTGCATCCGGCGTTGCTGGTTTGGTGGAAGTTTTTGGTGGGCTACTTGACAAAACTGCATCTGGCGTTGCTGGTTCGCTGGAAGCTTTTGGTGGGCTGGGATTCTGCGGTGGTTCAGGTAACACTGGCCGTAATCGCAGATCAGGATTGAAGTTTTCGGGTGCCGCCATTAAAATAGGTTTTGGCTGAAATCGATAGGGGGGCGGCATCGAAAGTTCTAAATGATCGAAGTTAACTTCGTCCTTAGCTCTGATGCCCACTCTGACTTCTCTGTGAGTTCCAAGTTTTGAGTATTGCTCTGCTAACTCAGCATTTACTCTGGTGACTTGCTCAGTTAATTCTGAAGGTGATTTCCATTGGGCAGCTTGTAACTTAGCTTCTGATAATATGCAAATACCTATGCTACAGATTACTCCCAATTGAATCTGTAGGCATCCCAAAATCAACTCAGTATACAAACTAGATCGAGAAACAAAAAAATAACGTCTAAAACTATCTGCCATCGGTTAATACTGTAGATGCAAAATTTGCTGCCAAAAAGTTTCCTGGCTGCTAGCTGATGTATTCGGCTTGGGATTATGATGCCCAGAATAGATGCTTGTTAAGACATCGGAAAGAAAAAAGGTGTCCCAATCTTGTAGGGTGGGCAACATGAGCGCCCCTAAGCTAAGGCGCTCATGTTGCCCATCCCACAAGAAGTAGTTGAGTATTTACTCGTTCCTGGGCTGCCGCCTGGGAATGCATTCATTGAGTCTCTGGTTCAATGTCTTGACTGGAGGCGGCAAGCCCCTAATCAGCCATTCCCATGAAGAGCATGGGAACGAGAGAACAACGGTAAATCGAGCTTTTTTCGACTTGTGTGTACACCTTAGCCTGAAAGGAGATAAGAGTCAAAAGTTAGGATTATTGTTAGCCGAAGCCAGAGAGACAAATCCCTAACTTCGGCTAATTGTCTAAGAAGCGGCGGACTGTAATTTTTCTAATCGTGTCAGCACTTCTGAACTGTGAACCGTTGGATTGACTTTGACAAAAGTCTCGCGCAAAACGCCCTGAGGATCGATGATAAAACTGTGGCGCATAGATAAAAAGCCTAGCCACGAACCGTAAGCTTTACTCACTGAACCATCAGTGTCAGCCAACAGGGGAAATTTTAGTCCCTCTGAATCACAAAATTTGGCGTGGGAATCAATATCATCAGCACTTACGCCAATAATCTGAGCGTTTTTTTCCAGGTATTGGGGTAAGTCTTGCTGAAAACGACGAGCCTCTATAGTACAACCAGAGGTGAAGTCTTTAGGATAAAAGTACAGGACTAGCCATTTACCGCGCAAGTCAGAGAGGGAAATTTTGCCATCACCTGTGTTAGTTGGCAAAGTAAACTCTGGTGCGGGTTGATTAATTGCAGGAAGTTTACCACCAAGAGCATCAGCAGCAGGGGTAAAATTCAGCCAGCTGATGACAGAAATACAGCTGGCAAATAATATGCTTAAAAAAGTGCGGCGGGAAATCATGGTGCAAACCAGAATCACAACTTTACACAAGTTTACAATTCTTGGTTGCGAGAAATCTTACTCTAAGTGAGATTCGGGAGGGGTATCTGTGCTTTCGATGTATTGACTATCTAGGAGAAAGGCTCCCCTAGTAAAGCGAATACCCCAATATCCACCGGGTCTGCGGTCAATAACTATACCCTCTTCGCCAACCTGAATTACATTGGGGGGGCGTAGCATGGGCATAGGTTCAGCAGTTTTGACGTAGGCTGGTAGTGCCACAACGCGGACTTTACTACCAATTGCGAATTCTTTAGACATATTAATTAATCAAGCAAGCTAGGAATTTTGATCAACTGATAACTCATATAAAGTCCGGATAATTAGTTATGATTCCCACAGTCATTGCACCCCACCCCCAGCCCCTCCCCGCCGGCGGGGAGGGGTTCTTCGGGTTTAGTAAGTATTCAAGCGGACATGATATCATAACTATCTTGAAAGTCTACTAAATAGGGCATTGGGCATTGGGTATGGGATAAATAGGGAAAGGAAAGGGGATGAAGTTTTTCCCCTTTCCGCATCTTCTGCAAGAAGTCTATTAATTTTTAATAATGGAAAATAATCCCTGGACATCAGTCAAGGGTGAGTGCCAGAGCAATTCTGGTTGCCAAGTATCTGGATCAAGGTGGGAGTGACAACCACGTTGATATGCTTGCCATAGTCTGTCCCAGGTAAATTCTTGTCGAGAATTTAAGTCTCTATGGATGACTCGCAACAGTCCTAGCCCCAGCATCAAGTTAGTTATGCTAAATTTGGTTCCGAATAAAAATGCCTGGACTTCGGCTTCACCAATGAAGTCTGTGCCATAACCTGTGATGACGTGAACCCCGTCATGAAGTTGTTTACGGCGGCTACCTGTAGTGAAGGGTTTGAAATTGTGTTCATTGAGAAAGTCTGCCCAAGTTTTGCCAAAAGTGCCAGTAGGGAGAAAACATAATTTCTCTATTTCCACAATTTGGGGAACATCTCGCCCCTGTGCTTGGGCGAAGCGATCGAGTAAATCTAAAACCTGTTGCAGACGAGGAGCGGGATTTGGGTAAGCAGTAAGCGGTTGCATCATAATCTATTTTGGGATGAGATGGGCAGGACTGCCCACCTCAGACTGATTAAGTATTTTTTCCAAGATTGGGGATTATCCGGGATTGCTTTGTTGACGATTTTGATGCCATTGCTGTATTTGTTGCTGCTGTGCGGGGGTTAAGACTGCTTTAATCTGTTGTCTTTCTGACTGCCGAATTTCTTTTATTTGGTCTTTCTGTGCTTGAGTCAGATTTAATTTAGCAAAAATACCTCCTCCACGACGATGATGACGATGCTCACCTGTTTGTTGTTGACCTGTTTGCCCCTGAGCCTTACGCGCTTGCCACTCAGCCTTATGCGCTTGTTTCGCTTCCTCAAACTGTGCTTTTTGGGCTGGGGTGAAAACTTTATCTTCAATTTCCTGCCAGGTATTTTGGTGAATTGTCTTAATTTGGGATTTTTGTAAAGATGATAGATTCAAATCTTTCCAGTGGCCCTTCTGTGGAGCTTGTGCAAGTAGCACGGGTGAAGGAGAGGCTGTTTGGGCGTGAACAGCAAAGGAGGTTGCAGTTAAAGTTAAGGCGATCGCTCCAGCAACTAGCGATAATACTTTGAGTTTCATTATTTATCTCGTGGGTTTTTCCTGGTTGGATGCCACTATCATAAGAACTTATCTTCAATAGTTACATGAGGAGAAAGTCATGGTTCTACCCATGACTTTAGTCATGATTGACAATAAATAGTTAGGAGTGGGAAGTTAAGAGTTAGGAGTTTGGAGAGACGCGATTAATCGCGTCTGTACGTTAAGAGTTTGGAGAGACGCGATTAATCGCATCTGTACGTTAGGAGTTAGGAAGATTTTTATTATGATTAATTAATTTATATAGCAATACTATCTTAATTGTGAATTTTTTTGGTTTTGATATCCTGCATTTCCTCTTAATTTCTCACTCAGCGAAAAGTAAAAACGCCGGAATGTGACCCTCAAACTTTATTCCCAACTCTCAACTTCCAAATCATTCATAACTGGAGCGAAGCCATTGATGAGTCGTCCAATTCAAATTAAGAAACATCCTTTTCCGTCTCTCCTTTATCTGGAGTGGACACTACTAGCTATCACTGCATTGACAGCAGTTATACCACCTCCGTTACGGCGTTTTCATCCTAAGCCTCCAGAACTATCAATTTGTGGTGTATTTCCAGACTTATCAGCTTGTAGCATATTGCCAGAACTATCAATTTATAGTCTGATTATTTTTGCGGTAATGGGCTTAAAATTACCCAGAAATAACCAGTTAAATAAGGTAATATACACAGCTATTGAAATTTTGTTGATTTTAACAATTGGACTTTTTGGGGAAAGATTTGCTCGGCTTTTTCCCTTTCTCTACATAATTTTAGTGACTCGTAGTTGTCTGATTTTTCATTTAAATGGGCGTTTATTTGTTACAAGTTTGTCATTTGCCTTATTTTTAGTTACTACACAACTAAAATATCAGTTATTCAATTTTCAAGCATCGGTACAGGCACAAGAGCGATACCGATTTTTGATTTTGAATTCGTCGCTGGTATTTGGCTTAAGTTTGGTTTTTGTGTTGTTGATGATGAATGCAGTATTATCTGAACGGCACAGTCGAGAAAAGCTAGCGATCGCTAATGAAAAACTCCGCCAATATGCCCTGCAAATTGAAAATCAAGCTACTTTGGAAGAACGTAACCGCATTGCTCGTGAAATTCATGATTCATTAGGACACTCTCTGACTGCTTTAAATCTACAATTAGAAACTGCTTTAAAACTATGGCAATCTAACCCAGGCAAGGCTGAAACGTTTCTAGCAACAGCTAAGGAATTAGGCTCAAAAGCCCTAAAAGATGTCCGTCAATCTGTTTCTACTATGCGTTCTGATCCCTTACAAGAACAGTCTTTAGAACGGGCGATCGCTAGTCTTTCAGAAGATTTTCATCGCTCAAATGGTATTTTACCAATTTATCAAATTAACATTGAATATTCTTTACCACCTGAAATCAATACCGCTATTTACCGCATTACTCAAGAATCATTGACTAATATATCTAAATATGCGTATGCAACAGAGGTTAAACTAGAACTCACGACGACAAGAGGAAATTTAAGATTGATAATTCAAGATAATGGTAGAGGTTTTAATTTAGGACAAAATACTACTGGTTTTGGACTTCATAGTATGCGCGATCGCACCTTAGCACTGGGCGGTGAATTTAATATTGATAGCGCTCTTAGTTCTGGTTGCAAAGTTACAGTTAATATTCCCTTAACAAGGTTGAGATGATGATTAAAGTGTTGCTGGTAGATGACCAAGGTTTAATTCGTCAAGGATTAAGAGCCTTATTAGAACTAGAACCAGATATAGAGATAGTAGGAGAAGCAGAAAATGGGGAACAGGCGATTAATTTGGTTGCGGAATTTCAGCCAGATGTCGTATTATTAGATATTAGAATGCCCATTATGGATGGAGTTGCAGCCACACGGGAAATTCAAAAACATTTTCCCAAAACTAAGATTTTAGTCCTGACGACTTTTGATGATGATGAATATGTGTCAGCAGCATTGCAAAATGGAGCAATGGGTTATTTATTGAAGGATACACCATCAGAAGAATTAGCTGTTGCTATTCGTGCCGTTGATAAAGGATATACTCCACTAGGTCCAGGTATAGTTAAAAAATTGTTGACTAAGTTTTCTCATGTTGCAACAACTCAGTCACCGCCAGTACCATCGAGTTTAGCCGAGCTTACTCCTAGAGAAAAAGAGGTTTTGCGGTTAATTGCTACAGGCGCTAGTAACCGAGAAATTGCTCAGGGACTTTACATTTCTGAGGGGACGGTAAAAAATCATGTTACGAATATTTTAAACAGGTTAAATTTGCGCGATCGCACTCAAGCTGCGATTTGGGCAAATACATATTTATCCTATTTGAATGAGCCAAGTTAAATAATTGAAAATTAACAATAGCAGTTATAGCGGTTCTCGGCCCTTGTGAGGTACAACAACCCCACCCCCAACCCCCTCCCCGCTCTTCGAGAGGGGGCTTAAGATGTACTTGAGAATTTTTGGGATGCGCTTTATTTTACAGTTGTCACAATGACAACTGTAGGATTTGGCAATGTTACTCCCGAATCTATATGGGGGCAGATCCTAACAGTATTAATGATTTTGACAGGAATTCTATTAATTCATTGGCCAGTGGCGGATTTAATTAAGCGAGTGGTGAAAACTGCTAATCAGGTAGAAACAGATTGTTCAGCTTGTGGTTTGGCTTTCCACGATGTAAATGCTGGGTTTTGTAAAAAGTGTGGAGCTAAATTACCTACTTAAATAGTAAGATTATGTGATATGGCAATCCTAAATCAGTTACGAACAAAAAGATCCCCGACTTCTTGAAGAAGTCGGGGATCTGAGCCTCTCGGTGGAGAGCAAATCAACTCGGATTGCTATATGAGAATCAGATTATCATTTGTCAATATTTACTTATACAGTAGAGAGAATAGTTCAAATGCGCGATAATAAAGAATAGCCTAGCTAATTTTCCTTTAGAGGATTTCATAAATCATTTATGACTGCTATATCTAAGATAATTTAAATAACTCCAAACATTCCTTTGTTAAAATGCCTTTTGTGACTTTGATGTTCCTAAATGACTTAGCAATTACCTCTTCACAAGATATATTAATTTGTGATTGATTTATACTGATTAAATCTTGAATGGAAGCACCGTATACAATTTCTGATAAACCACTCCAAACACAAGCAGTTGCACACATCGGACAAGGTTCGCCAGTTGTATATATGCTATAACCTTCTAAAGAGGGGTTTTGAAGTTTAGCTGTTAAACTACGAATAACGTTGATTTCCGCATGGGCTGATGGATCGTTGTCCCTCCTCACAGTATTATGAGCTACGGCAACGATTTCGTTATCTTTAACAATCACTGCACCGTAAGGCGAATCGCCTTCTTTTGCTTGGGCCAACGCTAAACGCATAAAATGTTCTGGGTTCATATAAGCTGGGGTTAACATCAGGATAATGGTTAATAATATCGTATTTCTAATGCTATAACTTGGAATTAAGATGTATTAATGGTCGAATATGTTACTGAGCAGACAAGAAACAGAATTTTACTTAAAAGACCTGGAAACACCAATAGGTAAAGCGATCAATTTAACACTTGCCTTTTTGGTGCTAATATCATCAGGAATATTTGTAGCAGAAACATATAATATTCCTGATTATACGCGGTTTCAGTTGAATGTCGCGGATATTGCGATCGTTATCATCTTCGCGGTGGAATATTCACTCCGTCTGTGGAGTGCGGAAAACAAAATTAAGTATATTTTTAGCTTCTATTCAATTATTGATTTAATGGCGATTTTACCATTTTTTCTAGGAATGGTGGATATTAGTTTTATCCGCCTACTCCGATGGTTTCGGATTTTACGATTAATCAGATTTATAGATAGAAAATTCTTATTCGCCAGTGTCAGTACCGAAGATGGCATGATTTTTGCGCGAATCTTATTTACATTATTTGCAATTGTTTTTATTTACTCTGGCTTAATTTATCAAGTCGAGCATCCGGTTAATCCTCAAAATTACGGTACATTTTTGGATGCCTTTTATTTCTCTGTTGTCACAATGACAACTGTTGGATTTGGCGATGTTATTCCAATTTCTGAATTAGGGCGCTTGCTAACAGTATTGATGATTTTCACAGGAATTGCATTGATTCCTTGGCAGGTGGGAGATTTAATTAAGCGAGTTGTGAAAACTGCTAATCAGATAGAAATAGTTTGTTCAGGTTGTGGTTTGGCTTTCCATGATGTAGATGCTGGGTTTTGTAAAAGGTGCGGGACTAAGTTACCTAGTCGCAGGGTTGATTGATATCATGTCCGCATAATTAGTTGTGATTCTCACAGTCATTGCACCCCACCCCTCAATCCCCTCCCCGCAAGCGGGGAGGGGAGGCAAAGCGTAGGTTTGGGGTGGGGTTCTTCGGGTTTAATAAGTAATCAAGCGGACATGATATGAGATGCGATCGCAACCTGCATAATACACGTTCACGCTAAAATAATCTTTCTCCGGCGATCGCTCAGGCAAGACAATACAACCAATGGCTAACCTTAACCTCCTTTCAGAATATAAAAGCTTTGGTGGCAAACTCGGCTTTTACAGTCATCACTCTTCTACCTGTAACGCAAAAATGCGCTTTGCTGTCTATCAACCACCACAAGCAACTCAAAAACCTGTGCCGATTCTCTATTTTCTTTCTGGATTAACTTGCACGGAAGAGAATTTTATGGTAAAGGCGGGAGGAGTGCAGCGCTTGGCGGCCGAGTACGGTTTGATATTGGTTGCACCAGATACGAGTCCGCGCAATACTGGCATTGCAGGTGAGGATGATGACTGGGACTTTGGCACAGGTGCGGGCTTTTATGTTGATGCTACAGAGGAACCGTGGTGTCAACACTACCAAATGTATAGTTATGTCGTCCAGGAATTACCTGCTTTAATTACCGCAAACTTCCCCACCCAACCGGATAAACAAGGTATTTTCGGTCATTCGATGGGGGGACATGGGGCACTTGTCTGTGCAATGAGAAACCCAGAACTGTACAAATCAGTATCAGCTTTTGCACCTATCACTGCACCTATGGGTTGTCCTTGGGGTCAAAAGGCTTTCAGTGGTTATCTTGGCAGCAATCAAGATAGTTGGCGTGCTTATGATGCTAGTGAATTAGTTAAAAAGGTAGGATATCACAGTTCGATTCTCATTGACCAAGGGACTGCTGATAAGTTTTTAGCTGAACAATTACTGCCAGAGGTGTTTGAGCAAGCTTGTGCAGATGTTAAGCAGCCGCTAAACTTGCGTTACCAAGAAGGCTATGACCACAGTTATTATTTTATCGCTAGTTTTATTGAAGATCATATCCGCCACCATGCGATCGCTTTATTACAGCAGTTTTGATTTTAGCTTTCTATCGGACTCCTATTTGATATTTGAACAAGCGTTGTTTATATTTATACTTATACCTGCCTACGTCTGCCATTTTCTTAATTTTTATATTGTAATTAAACAAATAACCCCAGAAATCAAACAGTACCCTGTGATGCTGTAGGAAAATCAATAAGATAAAACTTCAAATGATACATACAAATACCTTGGTAGGGGCACAGCAATCTTCCCTAGGAGAAATCTATATGTATCAAGGTTTGTGTGAAATACTATGAGCGATCGCTCACCCGATTTTGGGTGATATCCCTAGATATGGTGATCTCAGTTTTGATCAACAATACATTTGCAACTCATTAATCAATTAAATCTTTACCAGGAGAATGACTATGTTAGATATCGATGAAATGGGCACAAAAGAGATACATGAAATCTTGCAGAAAGTAGGATATGGGCACTTAGGTTGTGCTATCGAAGGACATCCCTATGTTGTGCCTATGCGCTATTATTTCGACGAGCCAAACATCTACATCTTCACCACCGTTGGGATGAAGACCAAGTATATGGACGCGAATCCAGAAGTCTGTTTGCAAGTTGAAGAAGTCCACAATCTCAAGCATTGGCGCAGCGTTACTGTAACGGGTCTTGCCGAACACATCACTCTTCAACAAGACATCGATCGCGTGATGCAATTTGTCAAAACAGAAAATCCAACGCTTTCGCCCGCTATTAATCGCACCTGGATTGATTCTTGGGGTCGTGCGGAGGTGATGGCGCTCTACTGTATCCATCCCAGTGAGATGAGCGGACGAACCACTGATGGAATCAGTAGTCGTTAATGTTTGAAAAGTAGTTTGGTGTAATTTTAGGCACTTATTGATCCCCCCTAACTCACGCCAGTCGCTCTACTTGGGGAGACCCCAGACGCTCTCTACGAGACGCTAAAAGCGTAGCTTGCTTCCCTGTAAGGGTACGCGGACTCGCTTGCCGCCGGCGCTATTGCTTTTAGCGTCTCCCCTTCTCACATTGGGAGAGGCTAGCGCCAAGGGAGAAGACCGCGCTGGTTTCCCTACGGTGTACACACAAGTCGAAAAAAGCTCGATTTCCCATTGTTCTCTCGTTCTCTCGTTCCCATGAAGAGCATGGGAATGGCTGATTGGGGGCTGCTGCCGCCTCCAGTCAAGACATTGAGCCAGAGACTCAATGAATGCATTCCCAGGCACCGCCTGGGAACGAGTAAAGCCTTATCAAGTTAGGTTTTTAGGACTTGTGTGTACACCGTAGCCTTAAAAAGAGGGGAACTGGAATCAAAGTTTTAGCAAGGATTTAAATAGTGTGTGAGTTGTATAACTTCTACTAAAACATTCAAAAGGTAGAGGTTAGATTGGGCAAATTTTGTAAATATTAAATGTGCGGCGACACAAACTCAAGCTGAGATTCAATCTTAACTTGACGATAATAGAGCCAAATTTCAGAAATTCAACATAACTAGAGCAATTATCATGAGTACTGCAATTGATAACTTCACCAAAAATCTTCATGACAATTTAGAAGCGGTTGAAGATCGGGTAAAATCGCTGAGAGAAAGTATTCAATCTGCGCCGAAAAAAACTCAACTTGAGATTGAATCTCAAATTGATGAGGCGAAAGCAAAGCTAGAAGCTAAGAAACAAGAATTCGATGAGTATCGGGCAAAGCTGAAAACTCAATTCGAGGAAAAAGAATCTGAGGTGAAGTCCCATGTCGAGGAATGGAAAACTGGTCGCAAAGCCAAGAAACTCGAACATCGGGCAGATAAAGCTGAAAATCATGCAGCTACTGCAACCTTCTTAGCGATCGCCACGATTGAAGAGGCTGAAAAAGCCACCTTAGAAGCGATCGCCGCCAGACTAGATGCTGAAGCTGCTGCGGTAACTACAAAGAAGTAAGACACGATTAACCTGCCAACATTAGACATCCGGTGAAAAAGAGAATTGTTTTGACATAGCAGTGTTACGTCTCTACAAGGTTTCTGGATAAAGCATTTTTAACTTCTGGAAATATTTAAAGGAATCATCATGGTAAGTAAAATTGACATCAACAAATCTGTGCCGCGTCAGCGATGGGGTGAATTTTTTGATCAGTTTTCAAGTGGTAATCGTGGACGGCATATTTCAATCGAAATCATCGATTCAGAACTCGGTGACGAAGAACTGATTCAGGATGCACCTTTAATGGCAATGGTTTACGATCGCCCCGGTAAGGGGGATGATTTGGTGATTGAAGTCGGTCAACATGAAGTAACCTACGCTCACACCATCGATTCACCAACTGAAGTTTTAACGGGACAGAACTCAAACGGTGTGATGATAGCGATTTGGATTAGTGATGCTGCTGGGAGAAAAACGTTGATCAAGCTACAAGCTAGTTGATATGGTTGCATAATGCTGGGTTCAGCTTAAACAGCACCCAATGTTCCATAGGGACTTCCAAGAAATAAATTACTCAAATAAACGAACCACAGAGACACAGAGAACACAGAGAAATGAGGAGAAGAGAGTTTTTTGGGTATTTTTATTATTTGGAAGTCCCATAACCCACACACAATAACCCGCAGTAATCAATATGTCTCTTATTCAAAACAAAGTGGTAATCATCACCGGAGCCAGCAGTGGTTTAGGTGAGGCGACTGCGAAGCGACTTGCTGCTAGTGGAGCAAAACTGATGCTGGCCGCCCGCCGCGAAGATCGGCTCAAAGATTTGGTTGCAGCGATCGCCAAATCAGGAGGGACTGCAACCTACCAAGTGACGGATGTAGCAGATCGCACACAGATGGAAGCCTTGGCGAAGGAAACTTTGAGTACATACAGCCGGATCGACGTATTAATTAATAATGCCGGCTTGATGCCGCTCTCTCCCCTCGACCAAGTAAAGGTGGAGGAGTGGGATCGGATGATCGATGTCAACATTAAGGGCGTTCTCTATGGGATTGCTGCTGTGTTGCCGATTATGCGTCAGCAAAAGTCTGGTCATATCATTAACCTATCGTCAGTGGCCGGACATAAGGTATTTCCGGGGTCAGCAGTCTATTGTGCTACTAAGTACGCAGTGCGAGCGATCTCTGAAGGGCTGCGACTAGAGTCAAACGGTGAAATCCGTTCGACTAATATCTCACCAGGAGCGGTTGCTACTGAGTTGACTACCACCATTACCGATAAAGACACAGCAGCAGGAATTAATCAACTTTATGCGATCGCTATTGATGCAGATGCGATTGCCCGGGCGATCGCATACACCATTGAGCAACCTGATGATGTTGATGTGAATGAAATGATCATTCGTCCGACACGTCAAGAGCTTTAGATTTAGGTGTTAGTTGACATGCTTAAGAAATCTAATGCCTATCTGTTGGGTGGTGGTATCGGCTCTTTGTCCGCCCCCGCCTTGATGATTCGCGACGGTGGACTCCCTAGCCGAAATATTTTTATTTTAGATCGGATTAATAAGTCCAGTTTTGCTTGGTCTGCAAGCTATAGGTTCCATCTTTCACATTCACCCGTTCAGGAATCAGATTTAAATCTCTAAATATATTTGCTTGATGCTGTAGGGCGTTGAGCGATTGGTCGTCAATGGGGATAATGGCGCGTTCGCCACTATGTTTCTGTAAAGTTTCTACGATGGATGGATCGATTTCATGGTGTTTTGCCAATCGTTGAACAGCTTCTAATTCCTGTCTCTTAGCCCAAGTTCCAGCTTCATTCACCTCTTCTAAAATCACCTTTAGCAGGTCGGGATAGTCGCGTACCAGCTCTGGAATCGCGTAGTAATAGGTGGGAACTTCCACGGAGGTTTTGTCACCAAATATGCTCTCTAAGTCTGTAATCGATCGCCCTGGGTAAGCGCTTCGGGCAAGGGTTGCTGTGTAGGGAACCCAAATCACCCAAGCATCGATTTCACCCCGGCGAAATAGTGGTAGCGCCTCCGGTTGTGTCAGATAAACTGGCTCGATGTCGCTAAAATTGAGGCCGACTTTTGCTAGCGATCGCACAAGTATATAATGTGCGCTTGAGCCTTTGTCAAAAGCGATCTTTTTACCCTTCAAATCGGCAAGAGTCTGAATCGGCGAATCTTCCGATACCAGAATCGCTTGACCTTTGGGAGCGGTATATTTTTCCTTAGCCACCCGTACAAATACATGATCCGCCGCTTGAGAGAAAATGCTAGCCGTACCGCCGCCGCCGCAAAAGTCAATAGTCCCATTGCTGAGTGCTTCAATCAGAGAAGAGGCTGATAAAAAACTTGTCCAAGTGACACTCAGCCCATAAGGTCGCAAACGGTTTTCCAGCAAGCCTTGAGTACGGAGAACTTCTAGATTTGTCATCCCCTCTGGATATCCGATTTTGAGTTGCTTGAGCCGCCGCGCCTGTTCCGCTAAGGGCGTGTTGCTAGATCCGCTAGAACGGTTAGAAAACCAGCGATCCAAAACTATACAGAAAATTATCCCCCCCATAAAAAGTCCCACAGTTTCCAGTAACTGGATTATTGAGCTTTTGGGTAGTTTGAACTGATTCATTAGAGAGGATATCTCATTACCAGATTCAGAAGCCGCAACAGCATGACCGTCGAAAACTACAGTCCAGATCCAAATCGAGACAAGTCCGATGCAAAATCGAACTGCAAACCTATAGGTAGCCGATCTACGAGCGGCTGATCTGAACAACCGTAAGATGTTTTGACCTGTGTATCTAGATAGGAGGTCAATCAAACGGCTAATCATAATGACTCCTTTGATAAATATAGGTGATGGACATTGCCCGATGAATTGGAGATGGGGGATAAAGTCAAAGCACCGCTTGATATTTACAAACTACCAAATTTGCTCTGAGTTACACCCAATATGCGATACTCACATTATCATATCGATATTGTGGTAATTCTCTAGAAAAGTTGAGCGATCGCTAGTTTCGATCATCAGATAGGTGTTGAGTGAGGAATGGTGATGGATTGGTTAATTGCAACAATTAAGATCGGGCTAGCTGCGGCTGTGGCAACAACATTTGATGACAATATTTATCTTACGGCCTTCTTCAGTGAGGTGAATCGAACTTTCCGTCCTCAACATGTTGTGGTTGGTGAGCTTCTAGGATTCACGGCATTAGTGATCGTAAGTTTGCTTGGTTTCTTACTGGGTCTAGCAATTCCTGAGACTTGGATTGGTCTACTAGGGATTCTGCCGATACTCATTGGCTTGAATAATTTGCTCAACCTGAATAAGGATGACTCAGCCGAAGATAAGTCAACCAATCTGAAAAGAAACTCAAAATTTCACGGATTTGATTCCAGAAAGCGATCGCTCTGGGACGTAATCCGCGATCCCCAGACTTATCGCGTCTCTGCGGTCACGATTTCCAACGGCGGTAACAATCTTGGGATCTATATCCCCCTCTTTGCCACTAGCTCAATCCAAAATCTCACTGTGATCTTACCAGTTTGCTATTTCATTGTTTTTTGCTGGCTGTTTATGTCCTATCATCTGACTCGTCTACCTGGCATCGCTTTGGTACTCAGCCGTTATGCTAGCAAGATTTTCCCCTTCGTGTTGATGTGGTTGGGTTACAGAATTCTGATGGACAGCGAATCCTATCGTCTTTTTCTACCAAAGTCTTGACCGCATCCAAAAAATTTATCAGGATTCGCGGAAAACCCCACGCTTTTAGCTTGGGGATGGATAGCGGTCTTGTTATACTGCGATCGCTTTTACTCACTTCCGATCAGCCAGAGATGTCTTCAACATAACCGATCGCGGGGAATTCTCTACGAACTGTTTGCCACATTCCTTACAGCGATAGCACTGTTTACCCCTTCGATACCCATTTTTGGATAACTCCTTCGATTGACAATGGAGACATATCATTACTTTCATTACATTACTCAACCGAGTGTCACCCATATACGGCTCTAAATATGACACCATCAAGTCCTCAATCTGGTGAGTCAACTGTTTGCGGTACTCTTGATCTGGGCTGCGAAGTGCCGCCAGCATCACCGCATTGCTACTATGCACACACACTTCTGCTAATAAACTGTAATGTTCCTCCCTCAGTGCGGGATTTCGCTGCTTTAGCATATTCGTCATGAAGTTGATCGCCTCTTGGGTCATGCTTTCATCGATCGATTGGAAAATCTCACGTGCTAGAAAAAACTGCACAAACACCACCCGCGATACTGGCTGTTCAAATAGTTTTGCAACAGTTGTTACTAGCGCATGAATCATTTGACGGAGTGGCAATTGGATAATTGTTGGGATGTCTACCTGTGCCCACATAGCCTTCACTCGCTCAACATGACGTAACTCCATCGCCTTAAAAATAGCAGCTTTGTCAGGGAAAAATTGATAGAGAGAGCCGA
The DNA here is from genome assembly GCF_036917815.1 of Nostoc sp. Taxonomy (GTDB): domain Bacteria; phylum Cyanobacteriota; class Cyanobacteriia; order Cyanobacteriales; family Nostocaceae; genus Nostoc. The sequence goes on from NZ_JBALEK010000065.1 coordinate 215,272, forward strand.
TGGCTGTCTCTGCCTTGGCTGCAATCTGATGAGTTGTTGCTGCTTCATAGCCGATTTCATCAAATACAGCCGCCGCAGCATCTAGGATTTTTTCAACTCGTTCCTTACCTCGCTGCTGTTTGGGTTGGTGGCGCAAGCTACTTGACGAATGTGAATGTTCTGTCATATTTTATAAATGCGACAAATCTTTCACAATTTTATCTTGAGCAGAAAATTGTATGCAATCTATGCTTCCTGGAGCGCCCTGGTTGTTAGCGCACAAGTCTATGCTGGCAGTGAATCAACCGCGAAAAATTTCTTTGTATGGCGCTGACTATGTGATGTGGAAGGATACAGTTGGAGAGATCCATGCCTTACCCAACGCCTGCCCCCATCTGGGAGCGATGCTATCAGAAGGATGGTGCGAAGCCGAAAGCGATGTCTACGACGGGCTACGCCTACGCACAAGTGCCATAGTTTGTCCGTTTCATGCCCTGAAGTTTGATGGATCGGGCTGCACTGTGTTACCCGGATCAAGTAAGAAAACATTACCCCAATTGAAACCCTTAGAGCTAACAATTCAAGGCGATTTTGTCTGGTCTTATGGAGAATACGAGCCAAAGATATCCATTCCTAGCGTGCTGAATGAAATTGCCAACACTTACTACTTTGTCGGGCATACCGCAGATCGAAGTGTTGAGACAGATTTACTAACCATGCTGCTGAATATGCACGACTACAATCATCAAAACGGCACTCACCGAGAATTATTTCGGATTACCGGGGTGGAATTTCATCAATTCATTGATGATGGGCATCACTCCCAGGCGTTTTATGATATGCCCACAGCCCCTTACAGTTTAGTAGAAAAGCTCAGAAAACCGGATTTGTTTCTGCTACCCAGTACTATTAAGGCGCACCTGGAAAATCATTTTCCATCCCTGGTGATTTTTCATGGAGAAATGCCATTGGGTAAAGCGGCGCAGTGTCACATCTTTGTGCCAGAAGCTGAGAATCGGACACGAACCTACATTTTGCTATTCGGTCAAGCCAAGCATCCTGCCTTTAAGGTTTTTGGCAACACTTATCTCAAGTTTGGCAAAGTCATAGTGGATCAAGATGCGGATATTCTCGGAAAAATTTATCCAGATACACCTCAGAAAATTAAACTTAACAATGAAGTGGGTATGGATTGGGTACGACGTAATTTTGAAAGCTTCCCTAATGTAGTTTCACCTAACCTTTCAAAGTAAATTTCGGACAAACCTTCATTACCACGATAGTCGCTCATTTTAGCTATAATCATTCCCTGTACACCTTTGCAACACTGCTTGGATATCAACCGTTGCCGTTGAGTTTTGTGCTGATTCTGGGGGCGATGTGGTGTTCTAGGTTACTGCCGCCGAAAATGTGAACCTAGTGGTTGAGAGCAGTGTAAAATTTTAGTCGTAAAGGCACAGCAGGTTGATTTATTATCAGCAATTCGACAAGCTTAATATGATAACTCGATCTACCACAGACTAAGTAAGTATTAATTAGTCAAAATAGCACACACATATAAAAAAACCATGACTACTAAACCGAAGATTTTCATTGATGGGGAATCGGGAACCACAGGCTTACAAATTTACTCACGCCTCAACCAACGGGATGACATCGAGTTAGTTAGCATTGATGCATCTAAACGCAGGGATGCAACTGAGCGAGCCAAACTAATCAATAGCGTCGATGTTGTCATTCTCTGCCTACCTGATGATGCAGCCCGCGAAGCTGTGAGCTTAGTCAGTAATACTAGGGTTAAGATCCTTGATGCTAGTACAGCCCATCGCACGGACAAAGACTGGGTATATGGCTTCCCTGAACTAAATCCAGGACAGCGAGAGAAAATCGCCAGCGCCCAATTTGTCAGCAATCCGGGCTGTTACCCTACAGGATTCTTGGCTTGTATCCGTCCATTGATTGCCAAGGGACTGCTGAAGAGTAATTTTCCCATCACCGTTAACGCAGTGTCAGGTTATTCTGGTGGTGGAAAGAATCTTATTCAAGAGTACCATACCTTCCACGAGCAACAAGCTGGGGCAGAATCGCTGTACCCTTATGGCATCTACGGTTTGCAGTTTGGGCATAAGCACGTTAAGGAAATGCATCATTACTCAGGATTAGCATCGCCGCCGCTATTCGTACCAGCAGTAGGGGATTTTGAGCAGGGGATGCTAGTACAGGTGCCTTTGCCGCTAGGGATTTTAGATAATCCACCATCAGGAGAAGTTATTCATCAAGCGATCGCAAACTACTACCAAAGTGAAAAGTTCGTGCAGGTTGCTCCATATCAAGATTCTACTCTGTTGCGAGACGGAATATTTCTGGATGCGATGTCTACGACGGGCTACGCCTACGCAATCAACGGCAGCAATATTGTTCAGGTTTTTGTATTCGCCAATGACACTACCAAAGAAGTGTTGCTAGTTGCTCGTCTTGACAACCTGGGCAAAGGCGCATCAGGAGCCGCCGTCCAAAACCTAAACATCATGCTGGGTTTTCCAGAAGAATTGGGATTGTCATGAAAGAGAGTTAGGGAATGGGGAATGGGGAATGGGGAATGGGGAAGAGTTTTCCAATGCTCAATCCCCAATGCCCAATCCCCATTATGTTGATTTTTTTTCAGTTCGTTGAGCAACTGAATTACATGATGCTCAAATCCTCCATTTCGTTCTTGAACTGATTCAATCAACGATTTATCAAAAAGATTAATGACATAGTTACCTAACTCGTCGTAGTAGTCTTGAACAAGCTGCGATTTTCTCCCAAAGGGAGAGGCTAGCATCAAGGGATCTTCCCAACAGGAGCAACTCCAGGGGATTTAAACCCCGACTGAAACTGATACTACGTGTAGACATAGGGGTATTAAACCCTTTAATTTACGATCAAGTAGTTTTGATTCGGCTCATCAGTGGCGGCTAATCTATTTTACCTTAGCGCGGAAGCGGATAAAACCATAAGAATTAGCTGGTGTGCCAGAACTAGTGGCTGGGGGTAGATTGGGTAAAATCGGACTGCGTGTAATATCTACAGTTACAGCCCCATTTGTGTTAGTACCACATTGCGATGGTGTGGCTGCGTCATTAGCTGGATAAAAACGCCCGCGATCGCTATCTGCTACATTACTAAAATAGACTGTCGGTGTAGTGGAACCAACAGCTAAGGCAATACCTTGATCTGCTCCTGGTAAGCCGCCATCATTAGGAGTCATACCATTAAAAGCACTAGGAATAAAAGTAACATTACTAGGAACTAAGTCACAAATGCGGACATTAGTTGCATTAGTCAGACCATTAGAAATAAAGTATATAGTGTATTCTAATTCGTCCCCTAGTTTGACCATCCCAGCATTAATCAATCCCCGCAAGTAACCACTGGGCCATGAGTTACTGCTATCATCATCCGTGTCATGAGGAGATGCTACATAATTGGCAGCACTAGTAGAAACGTCACTGCGACCATCCACAATGTCATTTAAATCCTGGTTATTGATGCGCGTGATACGTTTAACTAAAAGTAGCTTAGGTTGGCTAACTGTAAATGGCATAGTCACAGTAGCAGGTGTGGGATCTTCTTTGCCTGCTGCATCCACACTTGCCATAGTAAATGTAACCGTTATTGCACCATCATTTGGATCTAATGTCAGCTGAGTCGGATCATAATTATTAATGACTTGGTTCGCTGTCACAGCTACGTTGTTGTAATAAAGTGTCCCATTTGTTGGCAGACTGATAATCTTGAAACTTTTGCCAGAGCTAAGATTACCATCTTCCGGGTCAGTGCCTAATAGTGCTGGTACTTGTACAGTATTGGTTCCCCCTGGATTTGTTTGTGGAGATGCAGTGACGTTGTTAGTATCGGGTAACTGGTCAATCCCAAAGTCCTTACTAGAGATGTTTGTGCCAGTATTAAAAGTAGCCGTTGTTAGAGGGCTAGTATTGACCCAGTTAGAGGGAAGGGATGGCGCAGGGGCAGTATTACCTACTGTACCAGCAGTTGTACTTAAAATAATTGTGACGTTACTTTGATTTAGGGGAACATTGGCAAAGGTGTAAGTACCATCTGCTGCGACAGGCGTTGTCACCAAAACCTTATTATTTGCATCCACCAGAATGGCATTTAACAACCCACCTGCATTAGTGCCCGTTTCCGAGCCAGTATTAATATTAGTAAAAGTATTGTTAGCGCTATTATCGGCATCATCCCAAACCTTGCCGCTCAGGAAATCATCATCATAGATTGTGTAATTGGAGACGACTGTTGGGGAACCGCCACAAGTCGTTGTTGAACTGGCGAAAAAACTAGATGAAGGTTGTATGGTGAATATGATTGTCCTCAAACCTTGAGGAATATTGTTATTAATGACAGTAAAGGGAATGGTAAAGACACTAGTGGCATCACTACCGTCATAGTTGCCCGCAGGGATAGTGATATTAAAAGTGGATGTGCCTGATGTTGTATTGTAATCTGTGCCCAAAGTCGCCGTACCACTCACAGAAATAGGAACGGAGATTCCGCCAGTTGGCACCAAACCAACAATTCTGAGTTTAGGTGGGTTGGTGGTGGGGTTAGTTTCTGATTCTGCTGCACCACCTGAACTTGCTGTAAACTCGACCACCGGTTTACCGGCAAATTGCACTTCATCAAGGAAGTTACCTATAGTATTGTTCCCGCCAGCTGTGGAAACAGCCGCAAATCCGACAGGTTGATTCGCAGAAGCACCAGTGTAAGGCACTGTGCCAGTGTATCGTACCCAGCCATTTCCTGCATTATTGTTAGTTACAGTAGGAATAGTTGCACCATTCTGTGCTACGGGTTGTGCCGTAACTGTTCCATCACTAGTTGTTGAGAATGTGCCAAAAATAGTTGATGTTGAACTAGTATTTAGTCCAATTAAAAAATTGGCCACATCAGGAATAGTTGGACTTGACCGTCCACGATGTAAAAAAGAGAAGGTAATCGTCTCATCTTTTATTAGGCATATATTCTGATACAACTCAGAAGCTTGTTCGGCATTTAACTCCGCAAATTGATTCCCTGCATTGGTTGCTGTACTGACACCATTAAATCCTGTAGTCCAAATCTCAATGAGCGGTACTTTACCTGGAGATACATAACTAGTGCAGTTACCTGTTCCCGTTACTACTGATCCATGAGTTGTACTCCAACCAGGGATAAGGCTTTGATCCACTTGAACGTAACATGAAGTACCAAATACAGGTTCCTCAAAGCCGGGATTCAGGAACGATCGCTGGATGAATTGAGCTTGTACTAATGTAGGTTGAAGTACTAATGTCGCACTCATCAGCCCCCAGCCCAACGCCTGAAAATTTTGCCTTAAGTTTTTCATTAGTAAATCACCATAAAATAACCTTTAAAAGATGCTGATTACCATAACCCTAATCATTAATGAGAGCTGACTCACCTCAAATAAATCTCCAGTCTTTAGCTTGCCCAAAATCCTAGATAATCTCCCATCTGCATTCAGATTTTCTGTGGCGATCGCTTTTAAATAGTTCAGGACTTACGCAAACAATAGCCCAAACCCTGATTTTTAGGTAGGGGCAATTCATGAATTGCCCCTACCGCGTGTAGTTTTGCGTAAGTCCTATAGTTAAACAAAGATTTCATTTTAAAAACAATAATCTTAATAATCAAAATTAAGAAATCCTGGGTTAAAAATTGACGTTTTATAGAGATGCGAAATTTCGCGTCTTTACAAATAACCGTTTTATATTTCACGGCTTTGCCCCTTCATTGCAGCCTTGAGTTTACTCACCAAAGCTTTCATTGCAGATTCCTGTTGCTGACGGGGAGCAATCTTTTGCTGTCCAAAGCCATCAAATAATTCGTTGATCTTGACTGTTATACCCAGATATCCTCCGCCTGCGGAACGTGTTCCTGAAAAATCCCGATCATCAACTTTACCAAAAACATATCCAGCCGAAAGGCGCAGGTTAGGCGTGAGGTAGTAGCCTGTTTCAACAACAAAGCCTGTCTCACTGTAGCTAGACTGACTAATTAAACGAGCCTCACCCACTAAATCCCAGCTATATCCCAAACGATAGGTAGCACGTAATTGGGCAAGATTTACTGTGCTAGTACCAGCTAAATCGCTAGCTATGTAAGAGGTGCTGTTACGTAAGGCACACTTACCGTAGAATTCCCATTGCCAGTTAGGAGCGTAAATCGCTTCTAAAGCAAAGGTATGGTCTTCGGAACCCGTGCCACTTCCTAACAGGATGGTGTCAGGGATAGTTGAAGGATTTTGGCGATATTCATAACGCAATAAAGCATTAAATTTATCGTTATTGGGGTCACGGTAGGCTAAACCCAACTTTAAGGTAGCTGTATCCCCCAGTCCTAAAAGCTTTTGATTGGAAGAACCAGCTTGTTGATAACGTACCAAGGCTGTGAGAGATCGAGAAATTTTACCCGCAGCACCAGCGGTAATTACTGTATTGCTACCACCAGAAGAGGAACGATGTTCATAACGGGCGCTGGCTTGGAACTGGGGATGATCACTGTATTCCAGCCCAATGCTGTAACTATCGCCACCATCAAATCCGATCGCTGATGCTGCTTGACCATAGGCGTAGGGTTGGGCATATTGTTGACCCGCCGCAGTTTGTCCGAAGAAGTTGCCAAATACGTGTTCGTAAGCTAAGTTTAGCCGCAATCCATGAGCAATAGTCCAACGGTTATTTAGACCAATCGCCCCTTGGGTAGTCATTTCGTTAGCACCACCCAAAATTGAGTAACGACCGGTCAAGGTAGTATCCGATCCGAGTTTGCGTTCACCGTTGACACTCAAACTGGTGATGGAATTACCCGAATATTGACCACTACTATAAAACTGTTGAGCTAGACTGAGGCTGACACCAGGAATTACTGCCCAATTCAGACCTAAGATGGTGCGATCTGGGTAAATAGGATCTTTTTGGGAAGATAAACTTAGTTCATTTTGGGCTTGGAAAGTCAGGTTTTTAGCTAGAGGAATGGAAAAACGCGATCGCAATTGATCGGAATTACTACTTAAGGCGCTGTCGGGGATGCGGTCTTCCCGATGGCGATGAATCCAATCCACATCCAGAGTAGCTTTACCCAAACGTTGTTGAATCCCGGCAGAAATCGTCGTTAGCGAATTATCAACTTTGCTCCCAGGTGTGGCCTCAGAACTGGGTGTAAACAGTTCTTCAAAAGTGTCTAGCGGTTGGGGAGCAATCCCAAAATTGTCTTCGTGATCGTATTGCGCTCTGACATTGGTACTTGAGGTGAGTTTAGCTGTAACCTGCGCTCCATAGCGGGTTTGTCCGGGGACAAAGCTGATAGTGGCATTATTGGCAAAACCTGTATCAGCAAAGCGATAATAGGCATTACCTTGAATCCCATTGGCAATTTGTCCGTCAGCTTCCAAGCGATACGCATCACCCCTGACCTTTCCCACAACATCAGAATCATTACTGGAATGGGCATATTCTGCGATTAACTTCCTCTTGTCACCCAAAGCAATCAGCGCATCTGCACCGTAGAGTTGAAAGTCACGCACGCCGTGATTTTCTTGAACGTAAGTTGCTCCTATCCAACTTTCGGAGTTAAGTTTGCGGGAAAGGTTATATTGCAAACGACCAGCATAGATATTGCTATCAGAGTTTTGGTCGTCGTATTGGTAGGTAACAACAATCCGGCGTACCAACACTTGTCCAGTTTGATCGATATCGGTGCGAAGAATTGGTTCGCGGAATAATAATGTACCGCGATCGTAGTCGATTTCGTAGTCTGGGCCTCGGTTAAGCTGTTTGCTTTCTAGTACAGTTCCAGGACGATTGAGTTCTTCTAACTCGATAAAGACGTTTTCACTACCTGCTTGTAATAGTCTGCGAGATAGGAAGTAATAGCCACTAGTGCCATCGGGAGCAATGGTATCCCGTTGAAATCCTTCTAAGTTATTGCCATAGAAACCTGTAATTTGTAGCTTTCCTAAGTTGTAGTTAGCTTTAAAACCGTGGAGTTGACGGGTGATGGAAGTAAATTGCTGCGATCGCCGAGCAAATTCTTCTGTGTTATAGTCACCCCACATGGCATAATCAGGATCGGAGCCGGGGATACGAGCTGAACGCTCAAAACGCAGATATACGCTGTCAATGGAAGGAGCAAGAACATCGACTTTCGAGCTATCGCCGTAGACAGGATAGTTTTGCTCACTGAATTGGTAAGTTCTAAACAGGCGATTATTGCAGTCGCAATCTTCATTGAGGTTACGAGAACTGTTATATGCGCCTGTAAATAACCATTCTCCGATGGCACCAGTGGCAAATATTGCTGAATGGAAATCTAATTGCGTTCCGTTGTCTTTGTCAGGAGGGAGGAAATCACGGAAACTGCCGTAATAATCTGTACCTCTAGCGCCCAAACGTAAATCTATGACCCCTGTCACTAAACTCGGACGCAGTGCTGTTTCAAATTGCAGTTGAGTAAAAGCTTCTAAATCATTAGTTATGGCACGAATTGTGACAGTTTGGGCTTTGAGTTGCGATCGCAACTTAGCTGTAAATTGTCCCCCTTTCGCCTCCACTTGAAATCCAGGTTGATCGGGTTTAAAGTCTTTCCCCACAAATTCCCCAGCACTGGGTATCAAAGTGACAACAGCATCGCGGTTAGATCGATTACCACTAGCATCGATCAATTGACCCCGGATTGTCGCCGTAGAACGTCCATCTGCTGGAATACGTGACTCAACTGTTTCTATGGTTATTTTCTGCGGCGCTCCCCGGACTGCAACTTGCACCGTTACAGGCGGTTGTGTTCCACCAACGACTTGTGCAGAGATGGTGTTTGCACCTTCTTTTAACGAGACACCATACCATGTCTGCGTTACTAATTTGGTAGTGCTATCAGTTTCCGTTCGTCCAATCAAGGAAGAATCTACCAACGCCCCATTGACTCGCAATTCCATCTGACTACCAACGGGAAATTGCACAACCACCGTAGTAGCTTGTACATCTACAACACTTTCAGCCGTTGGAGTCAAGATTTTGATTGCTGTAGAGATGGGGAGAGTGGGGGACGCGGGAAGATTTTTATTCACCCCTTGTCCCCGCGTCCCCGCGTCCTCTACTCCGGCAATTTTGCGTAAGCCTCTAGGCAAACCTACCGAAGTTGCTGGTTGAAATGTTTGTATTTCCGTTGAAGAAGCTTGAAACTGTATCTTGGTGTCTTTGCGTCCCTCGTTGTTGTCCTCTATTTCAGCAATTTTGCGTAAGCCTCTGGGCAAACTTACCGAAGTTGCTGGTTGAAATAGTTGTATTTCCGTTTCGCTTGGCTGGACATCTGGAATTGAAGTATCAGTCGTTGGTGCCGGAGAAGTGGAAGGAAACTCAATAGGTACAGACTCCTGCTTGGAACTTCCCAAAAGATGGGGAGAATTTGAATCCATACTTTCTTCAGCAACTTGATTCTGATCCCCTTGATCTTCCACTTCAACACTTTTGTCTGCTTGCGAAGGAGAGTTGGGGAAAAAGAGGTTTTCATTAGTGATTTCTGCTTTGACTATGGCAGGATACAAAACAAGACTGAGAGCTACCGGCATCGCCCCCATCAATTTCAGGTTAAATATAGTTGTATGGTGTAGCCTGGGTTTCATTTCTTGACCGGCTCCTGAAATGTGGGGGTGACAGCGAAGTTCATGCGTACCAAACCACCAGGCTCTAAACGCACCAAGCGAGATTGGCTATTTCGTTCGCGGAATTTTTCGTTATGAGCTAGGGTGTAACCGGGTACGCTGCTAAGGTCTAATACCCCTGTGTGGTATCCAGGTAAGACATTACCTAAGGAGAACAAACCATTGGGATCTGTAGTGATGCGGTTTCCATCCTCCAGAAAAATCACTGCATTTGGTATTCCCGGCTCACCAGGCTGCTGTTCACCATCAAAGTTTTTATCAACAAACACACGACCGATAATCGTGCCACAATCAGAAACGATTCCTGGACTAATTTTCAACTGATAGGTTGCTGGGCCATCCTTGACGCTAAAACGGTTATCAGCTCGTTGGGCATTAACGATCGCACTATTACGGCCGTTACCACGCACCGCATCGGCTGTTAATTGAGCCGCGTAAGCAATATTCAGGACTTTCTCGCTGGCAATCGTTGCGTCTGTGCGGAATGTCACCGTGTTTCCATTGCGTTCTGAGGCGATCGTGACTGGTTGACCATCCAGTTCTCCCCGCACAGATTTCGGCAAGAATTGGAATCCTAAAGGTAGGTTGTCGGTGACAAATATATTATTCAAAGCAGCGTCAGCAAGGTTTTTTACCGACAGACGGTAGATTACCGTATCTCCAGGTTCAGCCGCAGCGCGATCGCCTGTTTTGATAATCTGCAACTGATTGGCTTGACACAAATTTGTGGTGAATTCAAAGGCTAATAAATTCAGTCCTACTGTTTCTGTATTGGGAACTAAAACAACTGTTTGCTCTACCCTGGTTTCGCCTGTAAGACTTATTGGTTGACCATCCAGAGAACTAGCCACGTATTGCACGATATTATTACCTGGTGTGCCAGTGCTAGCAATAATTTGAATCTTGATGCGCCGTTGTTTGTAGATAGAATTTGGTGGTGGATTAACTACAAAAATATAGGTTCTACCTATATTAGTTTGACCCTTATTCGGATCGAGTAGGAAATTGTAAGTACCCGCAGGGTTATTCGTCACGAAATAGGGGTTACTATTCTCAGTATTTGGCGATTTACCGCCAGGAACGTTGTTATTAGGAATATCTGGGAACTCTGTTCTGGTCAAAGCAAGCAAGCTGCCCAATTCTGTTCCTGTTGGATCGCTAGGGTTAGGTTCATATACCCCAACAGAAAAACCTGTATAGTCAGGTAAAATTGTCCCAGCACAACCTAAAATCCTTCCCAATGGGTCAACTAATGGCGTAGGACTAACATTCAGCTGACTAGAAGTTCCTTCATATTTATAATTACTAGTAGAATCTGTATAAGTATAAGTAGCTTGATTTGTTAATGGCACAGACGCTACCAGATTGTTAGTCTGTTGTGCCATCACTGGTATACTTATAGTACTATGCAAAAAACTTCCCAGGAGAAAAGTTGTTGTTAACCGTCGCCACCAGTTATTGCTAGAAGTAATTTGCTTTTGGTTTTGAGGATGGTTCACTGAACATACCTCCTCTGAGATCCCAAGATTGTTATTAATAAAAACACTGATTTATTAGTGAAAATCTAAATTATTAAATGGTATTTACTGCAAGTTAACTGCTACAGTAATTCGATTTAATTGGTGAAACCTTGCGTGAAAGTTGTTCTTGATCATTTACAATTACAAATAACCAATTGGACTTTGGACAACCCCAATTTCAATCAGCGCACTTGGGTTTGATAAGTCGCCTTGACTGTTGTCTTGGCTGCAACTGACGGAATCTGTAAACGGATGTTGGTATAAGCAATGGCTGGCGCTGGTTTAGTTTCCACTTTGCCGTCAGCAAGAGTAACTTTAACAGTGGGATTTTCGACAAAGCTGCCCCCACCATCAATGCTGTAAGTAACTCTTGCATTATTAGTTGCATTCACAGACTTAAGTACGTATACCATTCCTTTGGGAATAGGTTGATTAAGAGTCAAATTTTTCACTGGGCGATCGCTCTTATTTTCACCAGTTAAGGTATATCGCAACACATCTCCTGGTCGCACCACAACTTGACCTTTCAAAGGTTCCCATTTCTGACTTTGCTTACCTTGCTGATCCTGTGCCACCACTTGCTTTTCTGCTTCTAAGCGCAATTGAATTTGCCCTTTAGTTTGGACATTTTGAGCAACGGCACTTGTAGAATGCCATAGAGAAGCCACTCCCGGCACTTGACTGACAAATGGAACTGTAGCAATGAGTGCGATGGCTCCTAAACCTGCAATAGAAAGGCGCTTCATATCAATAACCTCAAAAAACTTCCAGAATGTTGATTGTTCACTTATCTTTCCCTGCTTTTGCTAAGAAAGAGTCACTCCCCTCTTTGCTTCCTGTTTAGCAGGGTGGTTTCATACAAGTAGAGAAAAACTCAAACTGGGTTTCCAAGCCTCTCCCGCACGGGGAAGAGGCTTGGAGAAGGATAAAAGCCTGTTCACAAAACGAGAAATTAAGACTCATGTCTTTTTCTTTTTAGTTCACCTTGCGTTGAAAGTTAAATGTTCTTTGAATACCCGGTGCAACCTGTCCAGTCACAGCATCTAAATACTTTGTGACATCAGTATTTACAGTAGTTCCAGTTTGGTCATTACCAGGGTTAGTAGCTGGATTACCACTGAAGAACTGGATAGTTGAAGCCCCAGAATCCTTCGCTGAACCGACAATGTTACTGGTATCAATTTGAGTGTTATTATCGTTGTCTAGCGCCCAGTTGTTGGGGCTTTGTGTACCATCTTCAGTAATCACAATCTTGTCAGCATTCAGAATTACATTTCCGGTTCCCACTTGAGGAGCAGAAATATTTTTGTAAGTAATTTGATACTCAATAATGTTGCCTGGGGCGGGTTTTTTCGGTGTAACACTAAATGTGCCATCAGCACTATTTGATAGTGCTGGCCCACTTCCTTGTAAAACCCGTGACTCTTTCACCAATTGCAAGAAGCCAGTGTATACACGGTCAATGCTGATGTTAGTAGCTGTGTCATCAGGCAAGCCATTATTGTTTGTATCAATAAAAGCCGTAACCGGTGTGGGGAAACCGCGTTGGATGGTTGTGATAGCTGCACCTTGAGCATTAGTATCAGTTGAGAGTGGCGTATTAGCAGGCAGGTCAACGCTTACACCATAGTTAGCTTTACCACCATTGGCTGCAACTGCATCAATTCGCACTGGATTAGTGGCACTAATTGGGTTGCCATTGACTAGACCACTTCCTGTCTGGAAAATAAAGTTTGCGCCATCGTACTTATAAGTAGCTGATAAACCTTGATAAGATACCGTCACCACTGTATCCTTAGGCAAATCACCTGGTGTTGCTGGTGGTGTAGGTATGAGAGAAATATTGGCAGGAGATGTACCAGTATTCTGAACCGTGTTAGTAAAGGATACCGCAGCTGGATCAACCTTTGAGCCAGGAGCAGCATTGGGTGAAATTAGTGCTGATTTATTAGTGAAGTCATCATTGTTGTCGGTGGGTCCAACGGCATCAGGCACTCCGTTTGGTCCATTCAAGACAGAGCTGGCACCAGGTACTGAAAGGGTAGTTACGTTTAAAGCCCCTGTGGTACTATTAGTACCAGTGTTATTATTTTGTGTGTCTGTCGTCGGACTAGTAATACCAGGATCTTGTGTAGTAGGAAAGACTTTATTAACAGAGTCGTAGTTATCTGGATTTTGGTCTCCTGAGTTGTCATAGATTTTAGTTGTGTCTCCAGCAGTTGTACCGGCCACCTGAGCAATGTTGTTAATGGTTACTGGACCATTTCCAGACGCACCAGTAGTCTGAACTTGGATACTAAAACCGGTAACGGTTGTCCCAGGAGCAACTGAAGGAACAAGGGTAGTATCGTTAATGAAACCGACCCTTGTAATTAAATTCAAGGCTGGTTGGGTAGTTGTCCATGTAGCTGCTTCAGCTTTTGTACCAGTAGAAGTGGTGGTGTAAACTACTTTCCAACCCGAAGGAGCAATTGGAATGCTCTTCAGCACTGTATTTACAGGAATCGCATCAGAAACTAAGATATGGGGGGATGAAGACTGAAAATCAACAGTGATATTTGTACCAGCCAAAGCTGCGGGGGTAATACCACTACTAGTGACATCGTTACTCTCAACCCGCAAGCTCAAACCATAAGTTAGCAAGTCATCAGTCAGGGGAGTAGAAGTGCCAGCATTATCATAGGCTGTCTTAGTTTTGAGGATAGTTGCTAAGGCGCGACTGTTAGCAGTATTTCCTACTTGAATCTGCTGAGTAGCACTGGCTTCTCTCACACCATTAACTGGCGATCCTGCTGAATTGTAATTATCTACAGTGAAAACGTCGCCACCATCAGCAATCCGGGGTTGGTTTTGAGCATCACCAGGAGTTTGTCCTAGTCTGACAGTGATAGTATCGCCTGATTGAGCGCCAGCTTGCACGGTGACTGGTACACGCACTAAGACATTACCATTAACTGGGACTGCGGCTGTAGTTAGTCCACCAGCAGGGATATTTGTCCAGGTTGCACCGCCATCAGTACTGTATTGTAAGTTACCAGATGTGCCACCAGGTAGTGTCCCAGAAACTGTAGCTGGGCCTGTTGTTGTCGCTAAGTTAGGAATCTGGAATTTGGTGAGGTCGTTACCGACGTTGGTTACAGTGTAAGTGTAAACCAGTGTATCACCAGCCTTAGTACTACCACCTGGGGTAGTTTGATTGGCAATCCCAGAACCTGTAACAGTAATACCAGCCACCTCTGCTACGCTCACGGTGACAGTGTTAGATGTGGAATTGATGGGACTCCCTGGCGCGTTGGGATCTTCGTAGGTTGCTGTCGCGGTGTTACTAATAGATGTACCGGCAGTAGTTCCGTCAGCTAATACAGGTGCAATAAATTGGAAAAGGCTACCAGTTAACAATGCTGTCGCTACTAGAGATTCGTAAAGCTGACGCTGCTTGTTGACAGATTTGTTTCCGTTTAACATAGAAGTAGTTTGTTTATTTGCTGAACTTGTATCTGGGATTTTGAGACAGGACAAAGTTTGGCAATTCCTTAAGAATTACCGATTATAATTACCGAAAAGGTTAGTGTTTCGGGGAGCGGATAGTATATTTGATCTGTTAAATTATCGAAACAGAATTCTTCTTCAAGAAATTGCTCTACGTTTAACCTTGAGACTCAAGATTGACATTGCAAATATCTGTAACTGCTGACTGATTGTGTTTTGCTAAATTTTCTATACAATTAGCAATGTAACTTTTACAGCCAAAAAAATCTTCCGTATAAATAAGTAACTTCCATAGCTGTGAATAAATGTATCAAAGCTTAAAAATTAACTTTATTTTGGCAACACACATAGCTTAAATCAGATGCAAAAAATACTAAAACCTATAGATGAAGATATTTCCAGGTATTTGCTCTCATCTATGCATACTATCTTGTGGAATCATTTAGATCAAAAAAGATCAGATTAACTAAGTGATCTAGATCACTCAAAAGTGACGATGATTTCAAAATATGCAATTTAATCATAGAATTAATGCAATTCACTCATCAAGCCTATCAGTATTAAAACTGAGTAAGAGGAGATGCTATCTTGCTATTTGTAACATGAGCATTTTGAGTGTAACTACTAGATATAGTGATTACTGACATCAAATTTTTACAATAATTATTACTTTAAATACTAAACATACCCGACTATTTTTGTCGGGTATGTTTGACTGGTATTTTTGCTCGTGTTAGTATCAAGCCACAGTGACAGACAAACAGGGAAAGCTAGTTTATGACTCAGGCAATCACAACCCAAACCCAAACCAGCACTGCCTACTTTCAAGCCTTGAAGTGTAAGGAATGTGGTGCGGAATATGAACTCAAGGCCAGTAATGTTTGTGAATTATGTTTTGGACCGTTAGAAGTCAAGTATGACTACAACGCCTTACGCCTGACTGTCACTCGTGAAACAATTCAAGCTGGTCCCAATTCCATTTGGCGCTACCGTCCCTTTTTGCCCGTCGCCACTGACAACGTTATAGATGTGGGAACGGGTATGACTCCCTTGGTTCGTTCCCACCGTCTTGCCCGTCGCCTGGGTCTAAATAAGCTTTATATAAAAAATGATGCCGTGAATATGCCCACCCTGAGCTTTAAGGATCGGGTGGTGTCAGTTGCTTTATCGAGAGCGCGAGAGTTAGGTTTCACTACTGTTTCTTGCGCTAGCACTGGTAATTTGGCAAATTCTACAGCTGCGATCGCAGCTCACGCAGGTTTAGACTGCTGTGTATTCATCCCCGCAGATTTAGAAGCCGGTAAAATTATTGGTAGTCTGATCTACAGTCCCACCCTGATGGCCGTCAAGGGCAACTACGATCAAGTAAATCGTCTCTGTTCGGAAGTTGCGAATACATACGGCTGGGGTTTTGTCAATATTAATCTGCGTCCTTACTACTCTGAAGGTTCTAAGACCTTAGGTTTTGAAGTTGCGGAACAACTAGGCTGGGAACTACCCGATCATGTTGTTGCTCCTTTGGCATCTGGTTCACTATTTACAAAAATTTATAAAGGGTTCCAAGAATTTGTCGAAGTTGGTTTGGTAAAAAACAAGAGCGTTCGTTTTAGCGGCGCTCAAGCTGAAGGTTGTTCACCCATCGCCCAAGCTTTCAAAGAAGGACGCGACTTTATTAAACCAGTTAAACCGAATACAATTGCGAAATCGCTGGCGATTGGTAATCCAGCAGATGGGATTTATGCTGTGGAGTTAGCTCAGAAGACTGGTGGTAACATTGAATCAGTCAATGATGCCGAAATTATTGATGGCATCAAGCTACTGGCAGAAACCGAAGGCATCTTCACAGAGACGGCTGGTGGTACAACCGTTGCCGTGCTGAAAAAACTGGTAGAAGCTGGCAAAATTGATCCAGATGAAACTACCGTGATTTATATCACTGGCAATGGTTTGAAAACCCAAGAAGCAATCCAAGGCTACGTTGGCGAACCCTTGACTATTGATGCCAAACTCGATAGTTTTGAACGTGCCCTAGAGCGATCGCGTACTCTGGAACGCTTGGAATGGCAACAAGTCCTCGTTTAGTTATGAGTTATGAGTTATGAGTTTTTTTTATTCCTAACTCCTAACTCCTCATTCCTCATTCCTCACTCCTCACTCCTCACTCTTAACTCTCTACTTCTATGGCTGTAAAAGTTTTAGTTCCTACGACTCTTCAGAGTTTTACTAATAATCAAGCTACTCTAGAATCCACCGGTAGCACTATTGGTGAATTGTTGGAATCCTTAGAAAAAAGCTTTCCTGGTATTAAATCGCGGTTGTGCGATGAAGAAGGTAAGCTACGTCGGTTTGTAAATTTTTACGTCGATAGCGAAGATATCCGCCATTTAGATGGTATAAACACAACTCTTAAAGATGGCGATGAAGTAAGTATTGTCCCAGCTGTCGCTGGTGGTTAATACCAAATAAAATATAAGCCTGACTAGTACCGCAGGGCGGAAGTCAAAAGTCAAAATGAAGACAGCATAAGTTTTTCGGGGATTTAGAATGGTTGGTTTATTTACGCCGTGCTGTACTAGGCAAGTCTTTGAGAGATTGCCTCGTTCCCAGTATCACACTGGGAACGGGCAAATAGAACAAAGTTAATGTGCTTCGTAAGTTTGACCTGATCCCAGATATTTTAGGCAATGCCCACCCTTCAAGAACAGGCGATCGCACTTTGTTTGAGTAGAGTAAATCTTGAGTTTGCTAACATTAACTCAACCTAAAAGATTATAGCGATCGCACTTCTCCCAGATTTGTTGAGTAATCTCCACCGTTTAAGAACAGGCGATCGCACTAATGGCAACGAATATAAAAGGTAAGTAAATCCTAGTAGGCTTAACCTTATATAGAGAAGGGAGATAATTCCCCAATTATCTTGCCCCTGCTTTGGTGCGATCGCCAATATAAACTCCGATAATTTATCTTGTCTATCGAGCGATTGTTAACCACACCCACTCCCCTTTGTTGGGTTGCGCTGTTTTTTAAAAGCAGCCACCTAATATCCCCAAGATTCCACCAGCAATACCAGTCCAGACCCATATTGGTAATTTTTGCATAACAGGCTTTAGAAACACTCCTAATAGACGGATAAAACGGTCGGTTCCCTCACTTTCAAAAACTTAGTGTCTTTTACAGTTCTGTAATTGCTTGATTTATCTTATTAGTAAACTCTAGAGCTTTTTCTTTTTCCCAAACTGCAATGGAGCATGGTAAACTCTTCGCGCCAGCACTATCAACTCTGATTAAGGTTTGGAAACTTGCAATTGCAAGAATAATTCCGTATAGAAATGCAATGAAGCCGAATAGAGAACTTAAATTACCAAAACCAAAAAATATCAGTATCCCAGCCACAAAAAAGCCCCATAGCTTATACTCTGTCGCAGTTGCGATGGTAGATATGTTCCGCAATGGAAATGTTATCAAATTTGTTCCAAGGGGTATCACAAAGAGAACTACGTTGGGTATGCGAGCAATAAAACGTTTATTTGTTACACATACCTTCCATTTGATAAAATTCAATAAAATTGAATAAGAAAATGAAGATTCAGCGATAACTTGCTCATCTTGTCCTAGAGAAATTCCTAAATCTGTGAGACTCATATAGCACTCCTAAATTACTGATCCGAAAACCCTATACCCATCTATTTCTGGAAGATAAAGACTTATGCAAGTGTGGAGAAAATACGCTTTTGAATTTTTGTAGGCAATTTTGCATGAGTTACTCTTCGTCAGAAATAGTAAGCAAATAGGATATCTTGCACTCTGGTACTGGAAGTTTCAGCTATACAGACAAAACTTGTCTGTGCGGGTTTCAAACCGTTGATTTTAGTTAGTCCGCAGACTTAGCTTGTATAACCGCGATTTCTGCCAAGGCTAGATGCAAGATCCGATCTGAAAATTATTTTTAGCTTCATGCTTTTACTACTCTGTCAATTGGTAAACCCTAATTATGCTGAAGAAATGCTTGAATATTTTTGCTTGGTCTACTAGCTTGTTGATTTTCTGGAATAGTTCAGTACTATCTAATACTTCTACTTCCAGTAATTCAGCAGAAGTTACAGATAATGACATAGATGTTGTAGTAACTCAAGACTTGCGTTATCAAAGTACCAAGCCTAGCCAACAGATTGCCCAAGAGATAACAAATAATCGAAATATTAGCGGTCTGTGGATTGGGAAGTTAACTTGTGGACAAACAGACTTTCCTACCTCTGTTACATTTCGTCAAGTTCCACGAGATCCTTTTAATATTAACGTCTTGGCTGATATAGGTCCGAATCCTCCAAATGAAAAGGATATCAAGACTTTCAAAGGTGCTTTTGACCCAAAAAGTTTAGGGATGAGTCTTACAGCACTTATTGACAATCAAATATGGGTTATTTCAGGGCATTTTGACTCAGAGTTAGGCAATTTTACTACTGATAGGGCTATGCCGTGTTCACTTACACTTTATTCGTCAGATAAACGAATAAAGAGTCCAATGATCGTTTATCCTCAAGCCTCTTCCTCTACTACAGAACCTACTCAACCCTCCACCACAGAACCTACTCAACCCTTCATCACAGAACCTACTCAACCCTCCACCACAGAACCTACTCAACCCTCTAAACCCTCGTCATTTCGTAATTCCACTCCATCAGTATCGCACTCAGCAAGATCAACTAATCGGCAATCAAAAGTTTCATTTGCAGGAAAGTGGCAATCAGATTGGGGACTGGTAGTGTTCAATTCAGATTTGACAGGCTATTGGAATCAAGGGAGTGGAGTTGGACAGATTAAAGATGGTACTTACAATCCCAAAACACGCAAGCTCATATTTCACTATTACCAACCTTGGAATGATATGAACGGCACTGCAACATTAATTCTCTCTAAAGATGGCAATCATCTGTCGGGAAATTGGACACAACAGAGGGGTTCTAATCTACCAGGATCGGGTGGTTCAGGTGGATGGACAATGACACGCGATCGCTCTTAATAGTCTATGACTAAATGAGTAGATACTAATGTGATTTATTTTGGAGACAAAGTTTAAACTTTAAACTAATGGCTGAAGAAGTTGCTTTTGTTTAAAGTAAGTGAAAAAATTAGGAATAAACAGCTTTAAGCAAAAAATCTGTGGCTGATTCATCAAGATATTGGAAATTTGTCAAGTTAAATTCCCAAAATAAATGCAGAGTTGAAGTGAGCGTCGCTGCTCAAACTTATTTTCACTCATTATTTACAAATCCAGTTGAAATTGCTGATGCAAAAATTCAGCAGCAACTTTGGCAAAGAATGCATCTGAGTGAAGAAATTGACATAGATGCAGCATACTTGTCTGGAATTTGTCTTCGCTGTTATATATCACATAAAATCGCTCAAGTTTGTTTCGATTTGGGAACAAAGTTTGGTAGTGACAATGGGTTTACTCGTGAAGATTTGTTACCGTATATATTAGATGATGAGGTGCTTTTGACAGCAACAACTCAAAAACCAAGACCTGTATCTTCTTATCAATCCTTAGCGACTACTGTTTTAAAAACATTTGATCCAGCAAGAGGATCGTTAAATACATGGGTAAGTCGTTCTGTTCAACAACATCCAGAAATCAAAAAATTTCTCCTCCAGCATGGCGTTTTTATCATAACTAATTGGGCACTTTTGAATGATACAAACCTCAAGCAGGTAAAACGAATTCTGACTGATATGTATCGTTTAGCAAGTATTGAAATTCAACAAGCCTGTGATTTGTTAGTAAGTTACCACGCAGTTTATCGGGAAGACCGCATAGAACAAAGACTTAGGGGAGGAACTTTACCCTGTCAAGAGCCAACTCCTGAGCAGTTAACTCGCATTGCAGATGACTTACAAACCCGAACTGGTAGAAAACTTCGCACAGAAGTAGTGTTGAATCAACTGAAGGCGATCGCATCCAAACTCAGACAATATCGCATTGCAGCCCAAGGCGGTTATGTTTCGTCTGTTTCTTTAGATGAACCGGATATTCAACCGATTGTAGAACAGCAGCAAATTACTGCCGAGGAGTCAGAACAAAATGAATTTATTACTTTATATCAAAGTCAATTTATTGCCAGTTTAGACGAAGCTATTTCCCAAGTTGTGAATAATTGGATGCAGGAGATGCAACGCAAAAATTCTGCTGTTGCAGATAGTTTTGTTAGTGCTTTATATCTTCATTGCCAAGGTCAATCAATGACTCAAATTGCATCCCAAATTGGGTTAAAAAAACAATATGAAGTGACGCGGTTATTAAAGCTTAAGGAATTGCGTGCCGATATTCGCCAAAAATTCTTACTGATTTTGCGCGATCGCGTTCTCGATATTGCCCAACATTTTGCTAATTCCCAACGCTTGCAAACCCTGGATCAGCAGGTGGAATCGATTTTAGACGAGCAGATTTCTACCATGATTCAAGAAGCAGAATCTGAAGTCAAAATTCCCATTCGTAATCAACCATTACGAAGTTTGTTAGCTCGTCGTCTTGGCTATTATCTCAATTCTCGGAATACTACACTATGTTAAATCAACCGCCACCTCAAGACTTTAGCGATTTCCTAGATTGGCGATCGCTCAACGAATCACGAACAGAACTATTACCACAACATTTGCAACAGGCTGCACGGGTGAGTAAATTGATACACCTGTCAGAACAACGTTGGCAAGTTTATCTTTATAGTTTGGCAGTTTTGGGATTTGAGCAATGGCTCCAAGAACGCGCTCCCGATTTGCGCTTGCAGAGTGATTCTGCCTCAATTTGGCAACCTGCACTGGCAAATTTGCTGGCAGTAGCGTGTAATATCCAAGTTAGTGATTTCAAAATCTGCCTGATAACTGCCAGCAGTTTAACAGATCAACATAGCGTTCCTTTCGCAGCTTTGGATATCCCCCGTTTTGTCGCACATTTTTACATACTGATACAGGTTGAAGAGGAGCAGAAGCAAGTTGCTGTATCTGGGTTTATGAACTACGAGGAGTACCATCGCTATCAACAAACAACGCAACTGAAGATAGACGCAGATTGGACATATACTTTACCCTCAACTTGGTTTAACTCCGATCTAAATACCCTACTGCTGAATCTGCGCTGTCTGCAAGCAGAGGCAATTCAAATGCCTAAAATTATACCAATTACCGAAAATAATCCAATCAAAGAACTGAGACAAAAGCTAACCAAACTAGGATCTCAACTCAAAACTCGGCATCCTTGGGAATTACTAACAGTAAAAGAAGGCACAACATTGTTAAGTAACCCAGAATTAGTGAATTTGGCCTATGAGGGTGCATCTACTAGTGTGACGCAACCTGCAATTAACGTCAGTTTGTGGTTACGCGATCGCATTGATGAATTATCTCAAGAATTAGGATGGATTTTGATCCCATTTCCAGTATTGTCAGCCATGCGATCGCTACAAGAAGAGTTTGACAATATTCGAGCCGGATTAGAACAGCAAGGAGTCAATATTTCCCCAGCTGCGCGGGGTGCTTACCGCAACTTGGAATCGGAACGCGGGTGTTTACGAATGTACGTAATTACCTGGATGCTAACTGAAACCCCAGAAAAACCTGAATGGGTACTGTTAGTTGCCTTGAAACCTCAGCTACAGGCGCAAATCCCGAAAAAATTGAAATTGGAGGTACGCGATCAAACACAGATATTATTTGAGGAATCGCTGCAAGATACAAACCAGAGTATACTTTACGCCCAAGTTGTTGGCGATCGGGATGAGCGGTTTTGGGTGAGTGTGAAGGTGGATGATACTGTATTTGATTTTCCACCATTTGGTTTGGAGTTGGAAGCAGCTATATAAAAGTGATTTATGAGGGTTTTTTAGTATAACCCATACCATTTTTACAACCTTCTAATTGAACTAGCGAAAGTGACACAGGAGCAACATCAAATCGGTGCTGTATTCCTTTCGCGTAGACTATTTAATTCATTTCGTCGTCCTATCAGGTTTTCATCATGCGACAATTGCGTTTTATTTTTATTGGTGTTATTACTTTTCTATTTGTTACAAGTGCAGTTTTTCTGAAAAGGACTGTCTCTGTCCTGCTCTGTGGCGTTCTGAGCTTTAACTCAGCCAGTTGTTATAGTTTCTTGGGCAATTACGGAAAAGCTGATGCTGCTGCACCTCCTAGTACTGCTGTTGTAACCACTAAGGATTTCAGTGTTGTTCAGAAAGACAAACAAAAAATTGCGGGTTGTCTATTTGGAGTCTGTGTAAAGCTACCCAAAATTCCTGGTGTTACTGGTGGAGATCCTTTAGAGGTAGCTAAAGCTGCCATTGTCAAACAGATCGGGGAATCAGTCGGAGTTGGTTCACCACTGCTGTTAGACCAAAAGACAGCTTATCCAGATGTTTCCGATCGAGTCAAAGATTTTCACCCACAGAAATTAACGATTACTTCTGCTGAAGACCTGCAAAAGCCTTTACCTCCAGGGGATTACAGTCTTGATGTGATAGCTTATTGCACCCAATTCTCGATCCATGCACCAGGGCGAGGGCTACCATATAAACTTGCTCCTTTGAAGGGAAAACAAGCACCTGCTATTAGTGCTTTGCTGTCTCGTGGTACTCTGCAAGGTATTGCTCCCGCTACACTGAATGCCGATGCATGGCGGATTCAGGCAGGTTTGCCGTTGAAACAATGGCCACCACAAGATCAAGCCTTAATTCACAAGCTGATTCCTGAGTATGAAAAAGGACTGGAAGGGGACTACCTACAACAGATTGAGAGTACCTACAACCAATTCCGCTTAGTTCCTGGTATCCCATCATTAAATGACCTTCTCACACAATCGGGAGCGCCAGGACAACTTGTACTGCAACTGCGACAAGCACGCCAAACCCTTGCTAATCAGACGATTTCCGCCGAACGATTACCTGATCTGCTTTACGAGCCAACAGGTGATGGCTTACCGCGTGTGCTTCCGCCTTCTCAAGATTCGTCACTGTCGCCTTGGGCAGAAATTAAACCTGGTATTTTTGCTCGATTCACAGTTATTGAAGGAAATCTTGGACGAAACTTGTTTGAGTTTCGAGTTACGCCAAGAGCAAATGCAGCGATAAATAATTCTGATACAGTCGCTACGAAAGGTTTGAATAAGAATCTGCAAGTAAGTGATACTACTACAAATCAAGCAGTTGTCACATTAGCAAAAATATTTGATTACGGGGCAGATGGTGTACTCTTCATTGGATATGCGATCGGTCGTGCAGCACAAGCTCTTATTTCTTTTATTATTCCCGATGCTAAGGCTGATAAAGGAAACTCAAATAATTATTCTAAATATAAATTGACGATTTACGTAGTTGGAGTAGACTATTTTCCAGGAACTCATATTGCAGAACCTGGTGGACATGCGTGGATTAGTCTGTCCGATGGAGAAACTACTAATTACTACAGTTTTACTCCTTTAAAATTCTCACAAGTTCTTTATATACCAATTGCTGTTGCAGGTATTTTACGAGATGCTAAAGGAAGAAAGTATGATGTAGTCAAGGAATATATAATTACTGAAGAAGGTTTTAAGAAGGCACGTCAGGCAATTGTAGATTGGAATGATATCTATAATTTAGAGATACATAATTGTGCAACCTTTGCCGTTACAATTGGAATTGCTGCTGGGGTATTACCTGAAGATATTGGTGTAATTATAAAGAATAATCCTGCCAGCTTGGGTAAATATTTGCAAAATTATTAGGTGTCGAGTAAAGAGGATAAGACAGTCAAAGTCGTAGCTGTAAGTTGGGTTGACGTAAGAAAACCCAACATTCATTAGCTAAAATAAATTGCGATCGCTCTCAACAATGGTTTGTTCAAAGGAGCGATCGCTCTGATACTCGATACCTGTAGAATTAAGTGCGATCACTAGAATAACGAAAAATTTGCCCAGGCGATCATCATCGAATTATCAATCAATTAGCTCAAACAAAGTGCGATCGCCTCCTCTTGCACGGTAGACATCGTTACTTGATTTTGCAGTTATGGATTATTATTCAATTTTTTAACAAATTCACGAGGTTAGTTATGGCATCGCTTCTCGATACCTGTAAAATTAAACAAGAGCGATCGCCTAATATCATAGCAACTATCTTAAATTTCAATATTTCTTTGTTTCCAGTAATTCGGTTTGCGCTTCCCATGCGCGATCGCAATAATCCAAATCACCTCTTCAAGTTCTGTATAAAAAATCAGATAGGGAAAACGTTGAATAGCATAACGACGTATTCTTTCAATCTTGTGTGGGGTTCCTAAACTAGGGTTTTGCTGAATTTTCAGAATAACTTTTTCCACTTCAGAAAGTAAATCTAGTCCCAAGCCTACTTTTTGAGCTTCATAGTAAGCTATTGCAGCATCAAGCTCCTTTTTGGCTTCGGTGTGGATAACAATAAATTTCACGAATACTTTTCTCGTAACTCAGAAAAAACTTGAGATGATGGTTCTCCAATAGCTGTTTGGCGATTAATATCCTCTAAACGTTGGGTTAATTCCGTATCCCAAGCAGTATCTAGATTATCATCTATACCCTCATCTAGAGAATGAATTAAAAAGTAGGCAATTTCAGCACGTTCTTTTGCAGAAAGCTGAGAAAGTTCGAGTTTAAGTTTTTGGGCAGTTTCACTCATGCTTTGGAGTCTCTCCAACAATTCTAATTATTTATCTGATCGTAACTGCTTTACAGGTAAACTGCGATCAGCAGCGATGTCAGCTAAAGTTGCTCTGCAACCGTAGACAATTTTGTCAAAATTCGTTTTCCTTCAGCCCCATTGCGGCGAATCAGACTCAGGTGATCTGTATCTAAAATGTACATTGCTTTTATTCAGCAGTTCTACGCCATTCCCGCCCTAGTCTTTCTGCTTCATCAAAGGTTGGATCATCAGCAGCACTGCCCACGATTTTTTCCCACCATTTCTTTTGTGCCTGGACGGGTGAAGACTGGGACAACTGCAACAGAACTTTAATCTGCGCTATGTCCTGCTCTAGGGTGATGAGGCGTTGTTCGATCTGTTGGGATGTCATAGTTTTACGTCGGAAAATATATGCTTAATCATCAAGCCCACGTTGGATTCCCTTTAAAGCCGCAAAAAAATCTTCATCGTCCAAACTCAGCCCTCAAGTCAGAACCAAGAGTGCCATTTGCGAAATATCTTGTCCAGTGCTTTCAGATCGCTGTCGCAGCAGTGCCTCAACTTTCGGTGGCAGATCGGGCGTAATGGACATTGTTAGTTTTAGCTCGGTGATAGTGGTTTTATTATAGCGATGTCTACGACGATGCTCCCCCTACGCACCTCCTTTGTCTTGCATTGGCTTTGCAGTTGCGCTCTGCGCTAATCTTAGAGAGAATTCATACATCAAAATTAACAATATTAGGACTTACGCAAAAGTAAACGCTGTAGGGGCAATTCATGAATTGCCCCTACGTGAAAATAAGGGTTTTGGCTATTGTTTGCGTAAGTCCTGAATATGTAGATGTGTTGCAGCTTAGTAGTTAGACATCACCCTGATTTTTGATATCTGTCAAATTTAGTAAGAGCGATCGCCTCATCTTGTATAGTAATCCGTGTAGGATATACAAAAAAATCTGTTCCCTATTCACTCTATTGACCAGTAAGTTGATAAATTAAATAGAATGACTAGAGTTGATTAATTATGATTTCTTCTCGTATTTTTAATCTCAAAATTCAAAAAATTGAACAAATTTGTTTATTTGATTTATCTTGGGGAGAAGGCCAAAGATTGACTGTACAGGTTAATTATCCCAACATATTAACGCAACTATATCAAGAGTGGCGACAGGCATATATCAACTTTTATCAGTCCGAACAGATGCGGGGACGGAGAATTGGCGGTGGAATTGCAACTATCACTATAGATTGGCACGCGGAACTTGTGAAGGCAGAAAGCAAGTTGATGTATGAGTTTCATCGTTGGTTACGTAGTGCTGAATTATATGATATTCGTTTATTTATTGCTCAAGCGAGTCAAGAACTTGTAAAAGCGAATTTAGGAGCGAGTGAAGTTGTAAAAGTTTTTCTTACTTGTGCGCCAATAGAGTTAGGCCGTTTCCCTTGGGAAGCCTGGGAAATTGGTACGGAATTTGCTACAACTGGGACGATTCAACTAATTCGCGCACCGTTAAATATTGGCACTGATACAGCAAATGATGGCAAATTCAAACCACGACGCGCCCGTATTTTAGCAATTTTGGGCGATGATACTGGGTTGAATTTTCAAAAAGAAAAAGCAGCGCTCAAGTCTCTACTACGAATTGCAGACGTTACATTTACAGGTTGGCAACCAAAACAAAAAGCAGCCCAAGTTATCCAACAAATTACTGATATAATCACAGATGAACAAGGATGGGATGTGCTGTTTTTTGCTGGACACAGCAACGAAACGGACATGACAGGAGGTGAATTGAGTATTGCTCCCGGTGTGTCTATTTCTATTAATGAAATTGCTCCTCAATTAAGTGCAGCCAAAAAACGCGGTCTTCAGGTAGCAATATTCAATTCATGCAGTGGTTTAAATATTGCTGATTCCTTAATTGATTTAGGTTTTAGTCAAGTTGTGGTGATGCGCGAACCGATTCACAACCGCGTCGCTCAGGAATTTTTGGTGCTATTTTTACAAGGATTGGGGAAACATCTAGATATTTACGAATCAATGATGGCGGCGCGACAATCTTTACGCAGTCATACTTATCCTTCTGCTTACTTAGTACCTTCCCTATTTTGCCATCCAGGAGCCAAATTATTTCGTATTTCCCCTTTTGGCTGGAAACAACAACTGCGGCAGTTATTACCAAGTTATTTGGAAGTTATTGTGCTGTCAGCCGGTCTAATTCTGAGTGGACTTCCCCCTTTTTCAGCAATATTTACTCCTATCGAAGACCAATTGATAGATAGGCGAATGTTTGTCCAGTCAGTTTACCGCCAAGCCACTAGCCAAATTCCATCAGATAAACCTCCAGTTGCATTAATCGAAATTGACAGAGAATCAATTTACCATGCCAATCTCCCTAATTCTCAGTTAATCCCGCTTAATCGCAGTTACATCGCCAACTTAATTGATCGGGTGAAGAATTTGAATGCTGCTGTTGTAGGGGTGGATTTTCTCTTTGACTCACCACAAACAGATCCCCCATCAGGAGATAAAGATTTGAGTCAAGCAGTGCGTCGTGCAGTTGCGGGGAATATGTGGTTAATTTTTGCGGCAGATATGATATCTAATAATAAAGAATTGGGTGTTAATAGTTCAACAGCGATCGCTCAACCCAATTCGACATTACAAGGATATCTCAATGTCATTGGTAGTACTGACAAATATGCTAAGATTGTGGAATTACCTGAATATTATTGCCATCAAAATTGTCCCATTGCATATTTAATGGCACTTGTGCAAACAGCAAAGCACGAGACAAGCGGATTACCCCAGCCGCAAACTCTAGGAGCAACAAGAAATTTACGCACACAATTAATAGATACAATTCAAAAACAACAACCCAAAAAGGGCAATTTATCAGTCTTATTCCAGCTAAGTTATCCTTTGGGATTACAACCTGCGATCGACTACTCCATTCCTCCTAATCGCATTTATACCAAAATTCCCGCTTGGAAATTACTCGAAAACTCAGATCCCAACAAATTTCCGGCAATTTCTCAACAGGTAGTTTTAATCGCTACAGGAGACGACAACCGTTTAGGAAGCGCACTTGGAGAGCATGACTACTCACCAGCACCCTTGGCGATTGAATACTGGACACAGCAATCTTGGCTGACAGGTGGTGAATCATTAGCATACATGATCCACCATTTTCTCAAGCACCGGTTAGTTGTTATCATCCCCAATATCTGGATGATCTGCATAGCAGTGATATCGAGCAAAATTGTGATATTTACACTTAAAAAACCATCATATTTGAGTCCCCAATTACATCAGCAAATCATGCTGACTTCTGTTGGTGGAGTTATCGCCTACGGTATTGCAACGCTGCAAATTTATATATCTGCGGCGATTTTACTTCCTTGGCTTTTACCTTCATCAGTTTTCTTATCTTACATTTTTACTGCTACTAAGAAAAAGCATCATGGATAATCGCCAACCTTTATTTAGTTTGCTACTTCTTCCCCTGGTTGTATCTTTCGGAGGTATCCCACAAAGAGAAAATATTAATATTTCCCATCAGAGTGGTTCTGGACAAATCATTGTGCAAAACACATTGATTGGTTCAATCAACTCATTTTGGCAAAGCAAACCACGCAGAAAACGATTGGGTTCTCGTGGGGGTATATGTCCAGTATCACCAGGTTTGGTTGATACATATTTTATTTGGAGCGATCGCCCCTTATTTTTGTGGTACAGTCCAGAAAAAGAAACTGTCCAAGCCCAATTAATTGTTCGTGACGAAACAACAGAACAAGTGGTGTGGATGCAAATCGTCAACCTCACAGACCAAAAGGTTTTTTATAGCGGTGAAAAATCTCTCGAACCTGGTAAACGCTACCAATGGCAACTATTGGGAAAGGATAATTTTAACATTACATTACCCTCCACATTTGAAATCATGGCTGCAAGCGATCGCAACCAAATCCAAGCAGACTTGCACGGATTAGAGCAAAAACTCAAAGGAAATAAAGCTTCACAAGAAGAAATCGCCCTGCAAAAAGCCGATTACTTTGCCAATTACAAAATCACCCATAAAACTGAAGATGGAATCTTCCACCTTTGGTCTGATTCCTTCGAGTCTCTCTACAAAGTAGACCAACCATCTCCCTCCTTTGTTGCGAAACGTCAAGCAAGTATTGAAGATTTATGTAATTGATATCTTACTACAGCTTTAATACAAACCTCATCTAAGTAAGTGGGCGTGAATAATTCGTAATTAAGTTTTGTAATGGGGATTTAACCCCAAGACAAAACTTGCCGATTATAGAACTGGGGGATTTAAAGGTTCGTAGTAAGGGCTTTAGCCCTGTTTTAACAGTTTGAGCCACTTATACCAATTCACTATGAAGATGCACTTAATATTTATAGGACTTACGCACGGGTTACGGAATAACGAACCGCAGAGGCGCAGAGGGCGCGGAGAAATGAGAGTTTGAGAGATATTTTGCGTAAGTCCTAATTTATTAAACGAACCGCCAAGTACGCCAAGAGAGAAGGAGTAATTATTAAGTGCAAGCTTACGGAGAATTGGTATTACTACGAGCAAATTTAATTAATTTTACATTTTCAAGGATTTAATTAATAATGCCTTTGATACAGAACTTAGTGTCTAAATTTTTCATATCCAGCCTTTTAATACTTGTCACCATACCAGTCAAAGCACAAATTACCCCCGATAAAACCCTTGGCGCAGAAGCTTCCAGACTCACTCCAAATATCTTAATTAACGGACTTTCTTCAGATAGAATTGATGGCGGCGCTCAACGTGGTAGCAATCTTTTTCATAGTTTCACTGACTTTAACGTTGGTAATAGACAACGCGTGTATTTTAGCAATCCATCTGATGTCACAAATATTTTGACACGGGTAACAGGTGGCAATGCGTCAAATATTTTGGGAATTTTGGGTGTTAATGGAAATGCAAATTTATTTTTGATTAATCCCAATGGAATTATTTTTGGCAGCAATGCCAGTTTAGATGTGCGGGGTTCCTTTGTGGGGACAACTGCCAATGCTGTAGAATTTGGCAACCAAGGGGTTTTTAGTGCGACAAATCCCCAAACGCCCCCTTTATTAACAATTGATCCTTCGGCATTATTTTTTAATCAGGTTAACCAAACAGCAGCAATTACCAATCAATCACAAGCACCCGCAGGAGTTGACCTTACAGGTTCTAATGTTACAGGTTTGCGAGTACCTGATGGCAAGAGTTTGCTGTTAGTTGGCGGGAATGTCAATTTAGATGGAGGTGGGCTAACAGCTAATGGTGGCAGAATTGAATTAGCTGGGTTAGCAGCACCGGGGATGATTGGCTTAAATCTTGCGGGTGACACCTTGAGTTTGAGTCTCCCCAACGATGTACAGCTAGGAGATATTTCTCTGAACAATCAAGCTTTAGTTGTTGCCTATGGTGCTGGTGGGGGAGATGTTGTCATTAATGCCCATAATTTAGATATATCTAATTCATATCTGCTGGCAGGAATAGTTGCAGGATTGCCTGATGGTAGTAGTAAAGCCGGAGATATTAAGATTAATGCTGATTCAATTTCTTTATTTAATGGTGGTGAAATAGCTAATTTTACAGCCGCAATAGGAAATGCAGGTAATATTTTTATTTCAGCCCGTAACGCAATTTCTTTAGATGGAGGTTTTATTAACAGTAATATATTACCAGGTGCTGTGGGACGTGGTGGGGATATTAACATTCAAGCCGGAAATATTTCTTTAACAAAGAATGGGATAATTGGCTCTAATAGTGCTGGTAATGGAGATTCTGGCAATATCTTTATTAAAGCCTTGAATGCAATTTCTCTAGATGGAGGTTTTATTACCAGTGGTGTATTAGCTGATGCTGTAGGACGCGGTGGAGATGTTAACATTCAAGCGGGAAATGTTTCTCTCACAAATGGTGGAGCAATCAGTTCTAGCATCTTTGGTCAAGGTAGTAGCGGTACTGTAAATGTTAACGTGGGTGATGCCTTGACAGTTTCTGGTACAGGTAGCCTGATTGCGGCTTTTCTAGATACGGGTGCTGTAGGAAGTGCTGGGGATATTAACATTCAAGCCGGAAATGTTTCTCTTCTAGATGGTGGGGTGATAAATTCTAACAGTTATGGTCAAGGTAATAGCGGTAATGTAAATATTAACGTGCGCGATGCGTTGACAATTGATGGTATATATAGTGGCATCTTTGCTAATTTTGAAACTAGTGCTGTAGGACGTGGTGGGGATATTAACATTCAAGCCGGAAATGTTTCTCTCACAAATGGTGCAGGAATCACTTCTGCCACTTTTGGTAATGGTGATTCAGGGAATATTTCTATTACAGCTCGTAATGCAATTTCTCTAGATAATGTAAATATTTCCAACAATGTTCAGGGTGATGCTGTAGGTAATGCTGGGAATATTGACATTACCACTGGTTCACTTTCTGTAACGAATGGCGCTCAAATAAATTCCTTTACTCGAGGAACAGGAAATGCAGGGAATATAACGATTATTGCCAGTGATGCAGTCACTTATGATGGAGTAAACAGTAATGAATATCACAGTGGCTCATATACTACTGTCAACCCTGGTGCAGTAGGTAATGGTGGAAATATTAATGTCACTGCTAGGTCATTTTCCTTGACTAATGGTGGAGAATTAGTAGTTAGTGTTATTAATGAAGCATTTAATACTCTTCCTAGTGGTCAAGGGATTGCAGGCAATATTAACATCAAAGCCGATACTTTACGCCTCAGCAAAAGTATAATAGCTGCTCAAGCAGTCTCTAGCGATGGTGGTAACATCAATTTAAACCTTTCTGACTACTTACTTCTACGCCACAATAGCCAAATCTCTACTAATGCGGGCACAGCCCAAGCAGGTGGCAATGGCGGTAACATCAACATTAATACACCCTTCATCGTCGCTGCACCTAACGAAAATAGCGATATCACTGCCAACGCCTTCTCAGGTAAAGGTGGCAATATTGACATCAAAGCTCAGAGTTTTTTCGGTATTGAAGCCCGTCCTCAGACATCAAACCAAACAAATGACATTACTGCAAGTTCTCAATTAGGTTTACAGGGACAAGTTGCCATTACACTACCTCAAGTCCAACCAACTCAAGGAATCAACAAACTACCAAGTCAAGTAATTGATGCCAGCAAACAAATTAACCAAAGCTGCCCCAGAAGCCTCAACGCCAAACCTTTGAGTAAATTTATTATCACCGGACACGGTAGTTTACCACCTAGCCCTCTGGAATTAATGGTGGGTACAACCACCCGCATTCCCTTAGCGACTTTAGATGATAAAGCCTCTGGGAATCCTTCACCGCAAATATCTTCAATACCCTCCATCCCTGCAACTTCTCCGACTGCAATGATTGAAGCGCAAGGTTGGATGAAAACTGCTGATGGTAAAATTCTTCTTGTTGCCTATGCACCAAATACTACTCCATCATTCCGCCCAACAGTTGCTGGATGTCCAGTGCCTAACTAGTACTTTGTCAATTTATTTTTCCGGGTTTGTAGTAAGGACTTTAGTGCTTAGAAAAATCAGGACTAAAGTCCTTACTACGAAAAACGTCACCCTTAGTGTTTCGTAGAGAAGCAATGCCAACTTAACAACCATGAGTAAGGTTAAAATCAAACGTTCCCGAAAATATCACCAGCAGTTGTTTTGGTTTGCCATACTGATGATTTTGACAGCTTTGCTTTGTATTTCATCACCTGGCTTGACTCAAACTCCTAATACACCCCAAAGTTTCGATAATACCCGAAACCAATCGGGGCGATCGCTAGAACAGCAAGCACGAAGGCTATATGATGAGGATAAGTTTGCTGAGGCAGCAAAGCTTTTTCAACAAGCGGCGCAGATTTATCAAGCCTCATCAGAACCTATTCGTCAAGCTTTGAATCTGGCTAACCTCTCACTTTGCTATCAACAACTGGGGCGGTGGGATGAAGCTAACAGTATAATTACTAATTCTATTGCTATATTAAATACTGGTAAAAAGGCAAGTCAAGAGAGATTATCCGCACTGGCACAAGCACTCAATATTCAAGGTGGGTTACAACTAGCACGCGGACAAGCTGATATGGCACTAGAATCTTGGGAAAGTGCTACAGCTATTTATACTCAGCAAAACCAGCTGACTCGCGTACTTTCAAGTAAAACCAATCAGGCCCAAGCTTTGCAAAATTTGGGTCTTTATGGACGAGCCGTTTCTTTACTGGCAACTGCCCTAAATTTGCCATCAAATAATATCATAGATCCGGGAAAACTCAAACCTTTTGTCCAAAGGATTGCTGCTTCTGGCGAAAGTGCGATCGCACTGTGTAATTTAGGAGATTCGCTGCGAGTGCTTGGTAACTTAGATTCAGCGATGTTAGTCTTAAAACACAGCTTGGTTTTAGCTAATCAGTTACGTTTAGTTAATATAGTTGCGTTGGCACAACTTAGCCTGGGTAACACTGCTCAAGCTCAAGCTGATTCTCAAACAGCACTTAGTTTCTATCAACAGGCTGCCGCATCATCTCTAGACGCTAATATTCGAGTTCAAGCACAGCTAAATCAACTGAATTTACTCGTTGATACTAAGCAGCAAAATGCAGCTAAAACCTTGTTACTGCAATTAAAACAGCAAGTGCAAGCATTATCTCCTAGCAAAACAGCCATTGAAGCACGGGTAAATCTTGCTCATACAATGATGCAGATGGCGGAAACAACCGAATATCAGATATCTTGGCGTGACATAGCTCAACTCCTGGCGCTAGCAATTCCACAAGCCCAAGAATTAGACAATCCTCGCCTCCAAGCTGATACATTGGGAAGTCTGGGTAGCGTTTACGAGGGAGCCAAACAGTGGCAAGAATCAGAAAAACTGACAGGGCAAGCAGTAGAATTAGCTGAACAAGCTGATGCCAAAGATATTGCTTATCGTTGGGAATGGCAACTGGGAAGGGTAAGGAAAAAACAAGGCAAAATCGAAAGTGCGATCGCTGCTTATAAAACAGCTATCAGTACAATTAAATCATTAAGGATAGATTTAGCATCAGCAAATCCTGATGTGCAGTTTTCTTTTCGCAGTGCAGTTGAGCCAATTCACCGCCAACTCGTTGAGTTGCTCGTGCAATCAAATCAAAAAGATCGTCTGAAGACAGCGCGAGATGTGATTGAAGGATTGCAACTAATTGAACTGGATAACTTCTTTCGAGAAGCTTGTCTCAATGCTAAACCTGAACTTGTAGACCAAGTTGATCGACGAGCAGCAGTAATTTATCCGATCATTTTAAAAGATCAATTAGCAATAATTGTCAGCTTCCCCAAATCTAGACAAAACCCCCAAGGGAAAGCAGATAACACAAAAGAGGTGGATACTCGTGATTTTCGTTACTACAAAGCTGAAACTTCTCAGGAGGAAATCGAGCAGGTAGCATTACATTTGCGAAACTACCTCAATCAATCAAATACCTTTGAATTATTATTGCCCCTACTCCAACAAATGTATGATTGGGTCATCAAGCCTGAAGCTCCAGACCTAGCCGCCAGTAAAGTTGAAACCCTAGTATTTGTTTTAGATGGTGTTCTGCGGAATATTCCTATGGCGGCATTATACGATCAACAACAAAAACAATTTTTAGTTGAAAAGTATAGCATTGCCCTGACACCAGGACTGCAATTATTAGCGCCGAGATCGCGTCAACTAGAGCGACTGGGAGCCTTAGTTGCTGGAGTTAGTCAAGCTCGTCCTGGGTATTCAGCATTACCTAACATCAAGCAGGAAGTGCAAAAAATTGCCTCTGATATGCCTACCCAAATTCTTTTGAACGAGAAATTTACAAGTTCCGCGTTTAAAGATAAAATGTCAACTCTTTCTTTCCCGATTGTACATTTAGCAACTCACGGTCAATTTGGCTCCACACAGGAGCAAACATATATTGTCGCTTGGGACGATCAAATCAAGGTTAAACAACTTAGCAGTTTGCTCAATACAGTCGAACTTTTACGGGGTAAAGCGATTGAACTCCTCGTACTCAGTGCTTGTGAAACAGCTTCAGGTGATGCAAAATCTGCATTGGGATTAGCAGGTATAGCAGTCCGCTCTGGTGTTAGTAGCACTGTGGCTACCC
This sequence comes from Nostoc sp., assembly GCF_036917815.1. Classification (GTDB taxonomy): domain Bacteria; phylum Cyanobacteriota; class Cyanobacteriia; order Cyanobacteriales; family Nostocaceae; genus Nostoc. Next base: position 250,821 of record NZ_JBALEK010000065.1, read on the forward strand.
TGTGGCGCGTCAATGATGAAACTTCTGCATTACTAATGAGCCAGTTCTACGACCAATTAGTACAAGCTAGCAAAACAGGTATCTCAAAAGCCGAAGCTCTCCGCCGTGCCCAGATTTCTATTTTACGAAACTCTGAATATAGATCGCCATACCATTGGGCTGGATATGTTTTGCTTGGTAACTGGACTTAGTACTGCTTTTCCTCAAATCGTAGTGTTTTTAAAGGCAGAGGGGCGCAAAGGACAGCGCAGAGGTACGCAGAGGCTTGCTAAATTTATTCGCTAGGAATTAATTAAATGGTGTACTTATGTGGTGTGGGTAGAACAGACTTCCGCAATCTGTTAAAATCTGATTAGGCTTTTGCGATCGCACATCTTTGATGACTTTCGACCTTCCCGACTCTCTCATTCTCGATACAGCCCTTTCGGTATCTGGATTAACTGACTATATCCGCTTGCTGTTAGAGCAAGATGAACAATTGCGGCAAGTTTGGGTAACTGGCGAAGTTTCCAGTGCTAACCACCATCGCAGTGGTTTATTTTTCACACTCCAAGATACCGATCGCACCGCCGGAATTAAGTGTGTGGTATGGAATAGTCAATTGCCAAAACTTGCCCAGATACCCGTTCCGGGTGAGCAGATAATTATTTTGGGCAGCATTCGCGTGTATCCGCAACGGGGAGAGTATCAGTTATCAGTTTGGCAAACTCTACCTGCTGGTGTTGGTTTACAGGCGCTACGCTATCAACAACTAAAAAATCGCTTGCTGGCTGAGGGGTTGTTCGACGCGCAAAGAAAGCGATCGCTCCCCACTCACCCCCAAACCATCGCTGTCGTCACTTCACCAACGGCTGCTGCTTGGGGTGATATTCAAAAAACCCTGAAGCAAAGGTATCCCGGTTTACACGTTTTATTTTCTCCGGCGACAGTGCAAGGTGAGCAAGCGCCAGAATCTATCGTCAAGGCAATTGAGCGAGTGGAAAGAGATGGACGTGCCAAAGTGCTAATTTTATCGCGGGGTGGTGGCGCGGTGGAAGAGTTAGCTTGTTTTAATGATGAACGAGTGGTGCGATCGCTTGCTAGTTGTTCTATTCCGGTAATTACTGGTATTGGCCATCAACGGGATGAATCTTTGGCAGATTTAGTTGCAGATGTATGTGTGCATACACCCACTGCGGCGGCGGAAATGGTTGTGCCAGGACTTTCAGAGTTGTATACTGAACATCGGCAGCGAGTTGTGGTTTTACATGAGGCGGTGCATGACTTTAGGGAAAATGCTGAGAATAAATTGCAAATATTGCGGAATCGTTTGCGACGTTTGCGGTTAGATCGACAAGTGCAGCAAGAGGTGGACAAGTTAGCTTGGAAGCGTCAGCATTTGGTGCAAATGACGACGGGGCGATCGCAGCAAGCAACCCAGCATTTAGAATTATTACGGCAAAAGTTGGCTAGTCTTGATCCGAAAGCGGTGTTACAGCGTGGTTATGCGGTGGTGAGAAGGGAAGATGGGGCGATTGTTCGTTCGGCGGCTCAGTTGGCTGTGGGACAAGATTTAGTGATTCAGTTGGGGCAGGGTGGGGTTAAAGTAAAGGTTATGGAAGTAAACGAACCGCAGAGGCGCAGAGGACGCAGAGAGGTTGATGATTAAACATAAGAGTGCTTCTAGTTCTGAAGAAGGTTGGAATTATGAGGCGAAGGTTGCTGAAATAGAGGGAATTATTACTCGCATTGAGGCGGGTGAGTTGGAATTGTCAGCTGTGTTTGATCAATTTGCAACTGCTGTGGAGTATTTGCGTCAGTGCGAAGGTTTTTTGCAGCAGCGACAGCAACAGGTGGATTTGTTGATTGAAACATTAAGCGAAGAGTAGAAACCAGAGACTTTAATGTGATTTCAGTTATTGGGCAAGTATGTGGAGATTACAACCGCCTTCAACAGATCCTTTGGAACTTAGGTTCAATTTCCGCTTGCTTTGAGTTTTGGGCAATACGAACTGACATTTACAGTATTTTTTTATACTATATATTTAAAGATAAGTATCTGCTCAAGACAACTTGAATCACAAAATGAAATGTCCCAGGTGCGAATCTACTTTATATCGTAAAAATGGTCGTCGGAATGACAAGCAGAATTACCTCTGCAAAAGTTGTGGTAGACAATTCCTTGAGCCTACATTCCCTCCTTCCTTGGAAAGTGACTTGCTTGCTAATAACAATGGGCATACTAAAGCATCTACGGCTGAAGGGACGGAACTTTCTTTGGTAGAAAACCTGCCAGAAGAAAAAGTTACAGAGAAAAGTCTTGGCTCTTTTAGTTTGACATTAGCTGAAGAACTGCTGCAAACGATATTATCGCCTGATTGCCTAGAATCTGCCGCCTTTGGTCAATTGCTACTGAAAATTCAGCAAAAAAACGAAATTCAACACAAGTTAGAAACAGGAATCTCTCTTCTACTTTTGGATGCAGAAAACTTAAAATTAGATATTAATTCCGAATTATTTTTAGCTAGTATATGTGAGTATTCTCTCCAAGTTAAAATGGCATTTGCTAACTGGAGAAATCCCAATATTGGAAAGCAAGATATTGAACTATATAACCGTGGCTATCAACTTATTCATGTACCTGGGGGTAAAGATAGCGCTGATGCCAAAATGATCGCACTTGGTGCTTGTGTTTTACGCTACTATCCAACAGTTAAAGAAATCTTGGTCTGTTCTAGCGATGGAATTTTGATGCACCTCTGTAACGAACTCCAAAATCAAGGATTAATTGTCTATTGGGTACGTAGACAAGGACAAAATTTGCATATAGAAAATCGGAATACTGGCAAATTAACTCATTATTCTTTAGCAATGGGAACAGAAGTTCCATCCTTTGAAAAAGTGGTTGAGCAAATTCAAGATTTAATTAAAACTGAACAAGATTCAATCAATGCTAGATTAAACAGTTTAGTGGCTATTGCCAGTTTATTTCAAGAAAGATGCAATATCAATATCAAAGATAATCCCAAACAACCAGAAATTGAGGAAATAATCCCTGCTCTAGATAACTCATCTATACAATCCATTCAAGAGGAAGAAAAAAAAGAAGATTCTGTGGAAATTTTTAATGGAAAAACATTAGATAAATTACTAGTAAAAATTATTCAAGATATAAATATAAAGTCTCCCAAAACTCAATTATCTGTATCCAAGCTAGGTTCAGAGTTACAGAAAATAACCGGAGAATCTCCTAATTCAATTATCAAAAAATTAAAGTTAGGTTCCAATTTTACCAAATATCTAGAATCATCTCCTACGTTTACATTAAAGGCGAGTGGCAAGGAATATGAGGTAACAGCGCTACTCTGCGAGTAAATATAGCGTTTCTCGACCTAGTTAGGTACACTCCTTTAGGGCACGGCACTGCCGTGCCCCTACACCTAGCGATATAATGTTGTACCGCATCTGAATGGGAACCGCTATAAAATACTTTCTGGATATCTACGTACAAACTAAGCCTGTAATTCAGTATTATGTAAAGAGATGTAAATAAATGTAAATAGTACGATGCAGGATAAAGTCGTTGTGATTGTCGGTGCTACTGGTGGTATTGGTTCAGCTTTAACACACAAACTTGCGCCGACTGGAGTCCGATTGGTACTGGCTGCCAGAGATGGGGTTCGTTTAACAACACTGGCTGCTGATTTACCAGGTGAAGTTTTGAGCGTTCCCACCGATATTACTGACCCCCAACAGGTAGATACTTTAATTCAAAAGGCGATCGCTGAGTTTGGTCAAATTGATGTTTTAGTGAATGCAGCCGGTGCTGGTATCCTCAAGCCCTACAACAGTCTAGAACCTGCTGATTTAGACAAAATGCTAGATGTCAACTTAAAAGGTAGCTTTTACACCACTCAGGCGGCGGCTGAAGAGATGCAAAAGCGTAAGTCTGGTCATATCTGTAACGTGGTAGGAATTCTGGGCAAGCATTCGATGGCAATGGCGGCGGCTTATTCGGCTTCTAAGTTTGGTGTTGTCGGTTTCAGCAAGTGCATGGCAGAGGAACTCAAGCGTTTTGGTATCAAGTTCACGCTATTCTACTTTGGTGGGGTAGATTCTCCTTTCTGGGATAACGTCAACCTAAAAGTAGACCGGAAAAAAATGCTCAGTCCTGAAACTGCTGCCAATGCGATTTTCTTTGCCCTTTCTGCCCAACCGCAAGCTGTGCCAATGGAAATTAACATTCAACCTGATAGTCATCTGTTTTTTTAAAGTGAGAGCACGCCTAGATAATTATTGCTTAGGAAGGACGTGAAAATCTAGCAAAAAAGACAAAATTTACAGACATATAAACTTTTATGCCGGATTTTCAGTAGCTATGAAAATTGATCACGTTCATTTCTATGTAGAAAACGCCAAAGTATGGCGGGATTGGTTTGTCCACCATCTTGGTTTTCAATCAGTAAGCGATCGCATCATTTCATTTCACACTTGTACAGAAGTGGTGAAAAGTGGCGATGTCTGCTTTTTTCTGTCTTCACCACTATTGCCTACAAGTCCAGTCGCTGAGTTTCTGCGTCAATATCCACCTGGTGTGGCAGATGTCGCTTTTGCTGTGGAAGATGTGGAAGCGGCGATCGCCCTAGCTCAAATGCACGGTGCTACAATTTTACAACCCATCCAGGAACGCCACATAGGTACGGCATTCCTCAAGTGTGCCAAAATTGCCGCCTGGGGTGGACTGACTCATACGTTGATAGAAAGGTCATTGGTCATTTGTCCGTCATCATTTGCAACTAACACAAATGACAACAGTATTACCGCCATAGATCACATCGTGCTAAACGTGGCAGTTGGTGAATTAGAGTCTGCTGTCGCTTGGTATGAAAAGATCCTAGATTTTCAACCCCAGCAAGCATTTAAAATTAAAACCAATCGCTCTGCTTTACATAGCCAGGTGATGGTTTCGCGCAACGGTAGCGTCCAATTGCCAATTAATGAACCGGCTTCCAGGAATTCTCAAATTCAGGAATTTCTCGATGTTAACCGGGGTCCAGGAATTCAACATATTGCCTTGCGGACGACTAATATTGTGAGTGCGATCGCTAAATTTCGGGCAACTGGTTTATCCTTACTCTCAGTTCCCCAAAGCTACTACTCGCAGCTAAAACAGCGTCCCGGACTTACCCTATCATCTTTAGAACTGGATGCGATCGCTCAACAGGAAATTTTGGTAGACTGGCAAGAATATACTCCCATAGAAGTACAACAAACCGCGCCCCTACTACTGCAAATTTTCACCCAGCCCATTTTTGAACAGCCGACATTTTTCTTTGAGTTTATTGAACGTCGTTACCAAGCTCAAGGTTTTGGCGAAGGTAACTTTCGCGCCTTATTTGAAGCCATTGAAAGCGAACAAATCAAACGCGGTACCCTGCAATGATGCCTGAGTACAAAATATCCATTGAAATTCAGCCAGACTCCAAAGAAGTTGATTTTGTAGACAAGCAACTTCAAGAATTCAATATAGGCAAAATTGGAGATTACCAATATACGCCACTGTTTCTATTGCTTCGTGATTCCCAAAAAAAGGTAGTGGGTGGCTTGGAGGGTTTTATCGGCTTGGGATGGCTTCATATCAGTACTCTCTGGATTGCAGAGGAGTTAAGAGGTTATGGATATGGAAAAGCACTTCTTTTGGCGGCAGAGCAAGAGGCTGTTAATCGTGGCTGCTTAAACGTATATGTTTTTACTTACAGCTTCCAAGCCCCTGAATTTTATCAGCACTTGGGGTATGAAGTTTTTGGAGAGTTAGAAGATTTTCCTCCAGGTCATCGTCGATACTTTCTTAAAAAGAATTTACAAAAAATCTCATAAACTTAATCTTGGCAACTTCAAAGGCAACGGGTACGCCACCTCTTGGTAGTCCTAATACCAGAACATCTGGGCGATTAGCATAGACAGCTAACTCCCTAGCCAAAACTTGACCCGCAAACCTCCGATCTTTGAAGAGCATGGTGTGACATTCCTGATTTGTTTACAAAAAAAAATAAATATTTACACACATTTTTCCCTGACTATCTATTCACCTTAAACGAACAATGGAGCAAACTCCAAACTTGTTGTTATGGTGATGTTTTCTAAATTAATCTTAGAAAGCTAAATATTCTGTGTCCTCTGACTAACGGAGCGATATCTTTGATCTACAGCTATATCAAACGGATGATTTAGTTTTAATGGACAAAGATTTTGCCTCTTGGGGTGATACCATTTCACCACACAATTGAAAAATGCTATCAGTTTTTCCCACTTCCCAATCTTTACTGTTAAACTTTTACTGAGTATTTTTTTAACTTGATGTTCAAAAATAATTACTTAATTGCTGACAGATACAAAAATCTATGAAAATATAGTGATCATTCAATTGCCAATTCTTTGCCTACCCCCTTTTGCTTACATGTGTTGATACTATCTTTGCATTATCCCTTAATTGTAAATATGAGATAATGCACGATATGTTTATTCGACATATACTACTTAGTAGTACTGAAAAAACATCATCAAAGTTACCCAATTAGCACTTTTGAATAAAATTAATAGGGTATAATCACGGAATATTGCTCAACTCTTTTTGAAACCAAAAGCAGGATTTTTTAATGATTAGCTTAAGTAATTCGGAAAACAGTACAGTTAGCACCATAGCGGCCACTAAGAGGCTGGCAAGGGCGATGATGGTTTCTGGTGGAGAGTTTTCACTGTTATTGGCGTGTTGTAACTGTGTTCAAAGGCAGCAGCAAGTGCTGAATTTGTTAACAGAATTTTCATCAGCAGATATCCACGAAATTTTGCTCTCACCTGGGGCTGACAAACTGTATACAGCTATTACAACTGAAATTGGTGCTACTCAACCTGAAGCTTTGATGGTACGGGGTTTAGAATCTGTAGTGGCAATTAATCAACTAATCATTAGTACCAATATCATGCGAGATGAGTTTCGCAAAGAGTTTCGGTTCCCCTTGGTGTTGTGGGTAAATGATGAAATTCTGCGGAAGCTCATCTGGTTAGCACCCGATTTCAAAGACTGGGCAGCTAGTACTATTAGATTTGATGTACCTAACAATCAGTTAGTTGAATCTGAACAACAAGCCATCAGCGCCTAATATTGCCTGAGATTACTTTCAAAATTTTGTATACGCTAGGTTCAACCGAGCAAAACCTAAGCTATAGTTCTGTAGCGTTCTCTTTTATAATTACTTTTATTGAATCCTCGCTTACGAAAGTGAAGGAAAATAGCTTGCAGGTTATTTTCTCAGATAGGGGTGTGGATTTTTCTCTCCAACAAGCTTCTCATCTAATAAAGCCTTAGCTTCTTAGTTCTTACTTGATTGCTGTCAGGCTATAGGGTGTTGTAATTGAGTGTATTTTCACCCAGTATTTGTATAGCTATTCCCATTCAGATGAGGTACAACATTATATCGCAAGGTGTAGGGGCACGGCAGTGCCGTGCCCCTACGGGTGTACCTTACTAGCTTGGGAAATGCTATATAAGGAACAAATAATTACTATATCAGCGTCTGTCTTTATATATGTTTCAAAAGACAGATATTAAATTAATTCCAACTAGTGAATTTCTGGAATTATATATATTATTATGAAATTTATGCTTAAAAACTACTTCAACAACAATCAAGCGCGAATTTTCACGGCTTTAATTTTGACTGGAATTTTGTCAGTTGCTAGTGGTTTAACACTTGTCAAAGATGCTACGGGTGCTTCTGCAAACTTCTCGCTAGAAACAAGCAACGAATCGATCAAAGACAATATTAAACCAAGCCGCCTGCCGCGTCCAGTAGCTAACGCAGTACTGCAAGATTTAGCCCGCACACAGGAAATTTCTGCCACAGAACTGCAAATTATTGATTATAATCAACAGACTTGGCGCAATGGTTGCTTAGAACTGGCTCAACCTGATGAAATCTGCACGCAAGCGTTAATTCCGGGTTGGCGAATTGTGGTATCTAATGGCAAAGAAAACTGGACTTATCATACTAATCAAACAGGTTCTGTACTCAGGCGGAATCAAAAGGCTAATGAAAGTACACTAGCCCCTGTGCAAATTCCAGTCAGCGAGTTACCACCACCATTAGATCGAGATGTAGTGTTTCGGCAAATCTCCAGTGGTGGCTTGGCTGGCAGAACTTATGAGACTGTTTTACTCAAAGATGGCCGATTGATTCGCGTGCGGATTGGTGATGCCAATGATTCAGAGCGTAGTGTTCGCCGCGTTTCTGTGCAACAGGTGCAACAATTTGTGCGATCGCTAGAACGTTCCAAATTTAGTAAATTCCAGAATTTGAGTTACCCAGCGCCCAGTGGTGCTGCTGATTATATCACCTATACTCTCACCAGCCAAGAGGGTACAGTTCAGTACAACGATATTTCTCGAAATAACCTGCCAAAGAATTTACAGAAAGTAGTCAAAGCCTGGAATCAGCTTGCAGCCAGCGCACAATCATAAACCTCATTAAAGGAGAAGTCAGAATTCTCAATGCAATCAGTGGGGGATTTATACCCACCATTGATAGATAGCGTAGCGTTAGGGATTTCCAAGAAATAAATTATCCAAATCAACGAACCACAGAGACGCAGAGAACACAGAGAGAGGATAAATAGAGAGGGTTTTGTGTCGGTTTTGGGATATTTTTTTATTTGGAAGTCCCTTAGCGAGTCGCACAGAATTCAATTCTGAATTCTGGCTCCTGAATTCTGTCTTGTGATTCTGTCTTGTGATAGTAACTTTTACAAAGTTTGCCCAAACAGGCTTGTATATTGATCAAACATTTGAAAGAATAGCTAAAAGAATCATCAGTGGTACTGAATTGTTAAGTCTTAATTATCAGTGTGATAGTAGAGTGAATGAAAATAATCTGCTATCAAGTGCTTTAATATCATCCAAAAATTACATGGAACAAGTAATTACTTCAATAGCAGATGCTTTGTTAGTAACGAGTCATACAGGAAAAATTAAAAAAGTCAATCGTGCTGCTCAAGAATTATTTGGTTTTCGGGAAGAAGAATTAATTAATCAACCAATATCACTGATTATTGATAATAATCAAGTATTAATAGAAGCTATTTATCAGCATTCTTATTTGAAGCGAAACTTACAGAATTTAGAAGTAGTTTGTCGAACAAAAACTAGAGAAAAGCTGTTGATTGCTTTTTCTTGCTCAGTGATTGTGAAAAAAACAGAAGAACTAGAAGATATTGTCTACATTGGTCGGGATATTACTGCTTGGCAGCGTCGGGAACAGCGTACAAGTGCCCAGTATGCTATCACTCGTATATTATCAGAATCCCAAACTATAAAACAGGTAATTCCGCAAATTTTGCAGTCGATTTGTCAAAATTTGGGATGGGATTTAGGCGAACTTTGGACACCAAATCAATATATTGGCACTTCAGTACAAGGACATAGCCTAAATGCAGTACTAAGATGTGTAGAAATTTGGTCAAGTCGAGTAGTTTCTGTCCGAGAATTTAAAGCAATCACCTGGCAAACTACCTATATACCCAGTGTTGGCTTACCTGGTAGAGTTTGGATCAGACGTTTGCCCTTGTGGATTAAAGATATCGCAGAAGATGAAGACAAAAGGCGATCGCAACCTGCGGCTGAGGCTGGATTGCACGCAGCTTTTGGTTTCCCCATCTTAGACGATAGTGAAATTTTAGGAGTGATGGTTTTCTTTAGTCGGGACGTACAACCAAAAGATAAAGACTTATTGCAAATGGTAGGTTCTATTGGTAGCCAAATCGCCCAGTTTATCAAACGCAAACAAGCAGAAGATGCTCTTGTAGAAAGTGAAGAAAGATATCGAGATTTATTTGAAAATGCTAATGACTTAATTCAATGCGTCAATGCATCTGGTAATTTTTTGTATGTCAATCGTGCATGGCGAGAAAGTTTGGGGTATGGCGAAGCTGAAATTGCGAACATGAGTCTTTTCGATATTATACATCCAGAGTTTAAACAACACTATTTGCAAAGGTTTTATCGCGTGATTTCAGGAGAAAAGCTTGGGGAAGTAGAAGCCGCATTCGTTACTAAAGATGGTCAAACAATCTTTCTAGAAGGTAACATTAACTGTAAATTTGTCGAAGGTCATCCAGTTGCGATTCGCGGCATTTTTCGTAATGTCACCCAGCGACTAGCAGCAGAAGCAGCGCTGCGCCATCAGCAGGAAGAAACCGAACGTTTATTGCTGAATATTTTACCAGCAGCAATCTCAAAGGAACTGAAAGAACAACCAGCTAACATTGCTGAAGACTTTGCTGATGTCACAGTTTTATTTACAGATATCGTCGGCTTTCCCGAAATTGCTGCTTCTATGAGTGCAATTCAACTAGTGAACTTACTCAACGGAATTTTCTCAACTTTCCATCGCCTCACTAAACGATATGGTTTAGAGAGAATCAAGAACATTAGTGATGCTTATATGGTGGTTGGTGGCTGGCCTACACGCCGCTCAGATCATGGTCAAGCGATCGCGCTGATGGCACTGGATATGCAAACTGCGATCGCTCTATTTAATACCGAGAATAATCAAAACTTCAGCATCCGTATCGGCATCCATAGCGGTTCGGTAGTGGCGGGAGTAATTGATCTGAACAAGTTTACTTATGATCTCTGGGGAGATACGGTAAACATCGCTAGCTGCATGGAATCCCAAGGTATTGCTGGTAAAATCCAGGTTACAGAAGAGACTTATAAGTGCTTGTGTGATGAATTTTTATTTGAAAAGCGGGGTGACATTGAAGTTAAAGGCAAAGGGAAAATGACAACTTACTTGTTGATTGGAGGGAAGTCAGAAAAGGGGAGTAGGGAGTAGGGAGTCATGTATATTACAGCAGTTTTCATGTATTTGAACCACAGATATCGTAGGGGCACAGCATGCTGTGCCCCTACAGCGTGGTCTATTTACCTGAAAATAGCTATAAAATTCCCTATTCCTTATTCCCTATTCCCTATTCCCTATTCCCTATTCCCTATTCCCTACTCCCCTAATGACTATTCGGAATCAACCGACCACAAGGATAAGTAGCTGTTTGCTGTGAAGCACTTTCAGCAACGGCTGTGGGAATCTGATCGGATGGTTGGGTTTTAGCTGCTAGATAGTCTTTTTGCAGTTTATCGAAAATGGCTTCTCGCTTGTCGTATATCCGCTTCAGGGGACGAGGCTGGCATTTGTTCAAAACGTATGCTGTCACCAATGGTAGAGCGATGGTGCTATCGGTATAACAAACGATTGTGTTAGGTAACTCATCTGGGTCAATCTTACCCCAACTGACAGCTTCCGATGGGGTTGCTCCAGACAAACCGCCTGTATCTGGACGCGCATCAGTAAACTGCACAAAGTAATCGTGTCCTCGTTCTTCTAACCCCAAGACTTCGTGAAGTTGCGGTTGAGTTTGTAGCAAAAAGTTCTTAGGACTACCGCCACCAAGAATTACAGCCGCACTTTTACCACCTGATTCACGGGCATTATATGCGATCGCTGCTGTCTCATTTACATCAATTGATGGATCTATCACCAATTGCGAACCTTCTAAAGCTAAAGCCGCCACGTTCATCCCAATTGAGCTATCTCCTGGTGAAGACGTATAAATGGGTACGCCATATTCATAAGCTGTAGCAAGCAAGCAGGAATGCTGCACACCCAATTGCTTTTCTACTTCCCGGACATATTTACCCAGTAAATGGTGAAACTCAGCCGTTCCCATCCGCTTTTGAAACGCTTCTCCTTGGAGAATCTTGCGGATGAACGCATCAGTTTCTAATAGCACATCGTAACCAAAGATAATGTCATAAATGCGGATGGTTCCTTCCTGACGCAGTTTCACATCATCCAAAAACGGATTACCAGCAAAGAGTTCAAAACCCAATCCGTAGTGCATATCGTGGTAAAGATTTGCACCAGTGCTAATCATCCAATCAATAAAGCCATTGCGAATTAAAGGTGCAAGGGCTGAAACCCCAAATCCGGCTGGCGTCATCGCACCAGAAAGGCTAACTCCCACGGTGACACCTTCCGTTAACACATCACGAGTCAGTAGTTGGCAGATTTCGCGTAACCGCGCTGAGTTGTAAGCGGTGAAGTATTGATCGATCAAATCCACCACATTGATATCATTTGATATAGGTGTGGGTGCGATTTTTTGACCAAGCTGTTTAGACATTTCGGCACTCCTGAACAGTTAACACGAATCTAATGTTAACTATCTTTCAGCAAATTCTCTCGTCATCTTTAATCGGACTTACGCAAACAATAGCTAAAACCCTGATTTTTAAGTAGGGGCAATTCATGAATTGCCCCTACAGCGTGTAGTTTTGCGTAAGTCCTACCTCAGATGATGAAATTACTGAACCATTGGCACGATAGCAGAGGCTATATTGAACGCACCACCAACTAAGCCTGACGGCTATAGTTGGGGAAACTTTGCGCTAAAAATAGCGTTACCAGAAAAACTGGCGTTCTCAGTGTGTCGTTGGAACTTTTGCCTACGTTCACTCTAGTAAAAAAATTAGTAATATAGCAAATCACTAATAATTACTAATAAAAATTGGTCGTGTCTCTAGGTGGTTTACCTTTTACCGTACCAACTGCATTGTACCACGTACACTGGGTTTCGCTCTCACGAAGTGTAGCGAAGCTTCACCCTACCCATACTGAAAGTTGGGTAGGGACTGCGCTCAACATTTTTTGTTAAAAATCACATCATGGATATGAGTGCATCTACTGTTGATTATGAATCAGCCTACAACAAAATCTTGGCAAGAAGTTCGCGCCGCTTTTCAAAAAATCTGGGGTTATGAAGATTTCCGTCCGCCACAGGGAGAAATTGTCAGCAGTTTATTAGCACAAAAAGATGCGCTGATTATTATGCCCACAGGTGGCGGAAAGTCCATTTGTTTTCAACTTCCTGCACTTCTACAAACAGGATTAACTCTAGTAGTTTCGCCCTTGGTGGCGCTGATGGAAAACCAAGTACAGGAACTACGAGAAAGCCACCAAAAAGCAGCACTTTTGCATAGTGAATTATCTTCATCCCAACGCCGTGCAACTCTGCAAGCTTTGGAACGTCAACAGCTAAGATTACTGTATTTATCGCCAGAAACTTTACTCAGTCCGCCAGTGTGGGAAAAATTATCTCAGCCAGAATTGCAAATTAATGGCTTAATTTTGGATGAAGCCCATTGTTTAGTGCAGTGGGGTGATACTTTTCGCCCAGCTTATCGCAGATTAGGGGCGGTGCGTCCGGCATTGCTAAAATCAAAACCACCAGGAACAAAAATCAGCATTGCTGCTTTTACTGCGACTGCTGACCCGTTAGCGCAAAAAATTATTCAAACAGTTTTACAATTACACCAACCAGAGATTTTCCGTTTGAATCCTTACCGTCCGAATTTGCATCCCAGCGTTCGCATTGCTTGGACACCACGAGGTAGAAAACAACAATTATTAAAGTTTATTCAAAATAGACCGCAACAATCGGGATTAGTTTATGTTCGTACTCGGAGAGATAGCGAAGATTTAGCCCAATGGTTAGCAGAGATGGGTTATGCAACAGCTAGTTATAATGCGGGATTGGGTGCAACCGAACGCCGTGCAGTAGAAGCAAGCTGGTTAGGTGGTAAAATACCTTTTGTGGTATGTACCTGTGCCTTTGGTATGGGGATAAATAAATCAGATGTTCGCTGGGTCATCCACTTTCACGCGCCACATTTGTTATCTGAATATGTGCAAGAAATTGGCCGGGCTGGAAGGGATGGGAAACCGGCAGAGGCGTTAACGTTAGTGAGTGAACCTACGGGATGGCTAGATCCAGAGGATAAGCAAAGACAGGAGTTTTTTCACGAACAAATGCGATCGCAACAACAAATAGCGCAGCAACTTGTGAAAAAATTACCAAAACAGGGAGAAGTGAATGCAGTAACCCGACAATTTCCTGAAGGTGCTACGGCGCTAGCTTTACTCCATAGCAGTGGTAAGTTAAACTGGGTTGATCCTTTTCATTACACCATTGCTCAAAAAGCGGGAAATCAGCCACCGACGCAATTACACGCCGCTAAACAAATGCATCAATATTTGACTACAAAGCAGTGTCGTTGGCAGTTTTTATTAAATGCCTTTGGTTTTGACAAAGAAGCTGCTAACTGGCGTTGCGGACATTGCGATAATTGCCGTCAATAAAGCAGCCTCCTCTTTCTCTGTTGTCTGAACAAACCTGACATTTAGCTAAAATAATTAGATTAATAGTTGACATTGTTAGATGCGATCGGCTAATTTGAACATAGAATCAAGCTCTGAGCTTTAGAGGTCAGATTATGCCTGACGGAGATAAATATCACAGTAAGCTTTCGTGGCGTTATCAGGAGTCTTACCGAGAACTCTGTGAAAGAAAGTGCGATCGCAGCGAAATTGTATGGACTTTGAAAAAGGCGCTTTTGCTGGATATCAAGAAAAGCTACGGTGTCCAGCCTGTTAAACACGCCAAGCGGCTGGGAAAAATTTTGCAAGGGGCTATGGAAAATGCTGGTAAAAATAGCTCTATGGATTGGGCTACTTTAAGTAAAGAGATTCATCGACAGGTAAGACAAGCCGAACTTACAGCAGTTTTCATGTATTTGAACCACATCTATCGTAGGGGCACAGCAATGCTGTGCCCCTACCGCGTGGTCTATTTACCTGAAAATAGCTGTAAGTATTATGAGGAAGAACTACTTCTTCGTAGTTGTAAGGGTATCATTCATGAGTTTCGTTACAACCAAAGAGTAGATACTAGCAATTTGCCAGTAGTTGTAGTAGAACGTTTATTCCAAGAAATTTACAAGTCAAATTTTGAGGAACGTATTCCTCTAACATCCAATCATTATGCTGGTCTTGATCGCATTACCGTTATGGAATGCGTTGAGGCAATCAATCCAGATATTTTGGCTGAGATCAGCAAATGGGCGAAGAAGGCTACTTTGGATGAAGATGTAAAAAACCTGCGACGTTCTCCACGCCAGAAGGTGAAAGAGATAGACCTTGAGGAGAATCTGCTATGAACTATAAACCTTCAACTGAGCAGAAACTTCAAGACAGCGATCGCAACACTTACACCTTAGAATTCAGCCCTGTGTCAAACAGTAACGGATCTGTACGCTTCATTGATCACTCTCAAGGTAAGGAACGAACTGTTGCTCGGCAGGAAAAGGTAGCAAATGAGATTGAATCTATCTTCACTCAACGTTGTCATCTTCTGCGTCTCCGAATTGACATCAGTATGCAGCAGCAGAACAAGTTTTCCCGTGCGCGAGGTGTGGTGTTCACACTACTTGGTACTGCGTGTGCGTATCTTATGGGTCAACGGATTCTCTGTGTTTATGAAAATGGGATCGGGGCTATTAACCTGTTTTACCGCGCATCTGCTGTAGGGCTGGATCACACACGATCTGTTCACCCACTAACTTTGCTTATGGTAGGTGACCTTGTTTCAGAACTTTTAGGGGAAAAATTCCAGGTACAAAACCCATTTCTCTTCTGGACTAAAGTCCAAATGTGCAAAGCATTGGCTGAAGATGGAAGAAACGACCTCGCATCGCTAACTATGTCATGCGATAGTCCACATCGTAAGTCTCAGCAGCCCACACAGTGTGGTTATTGCTCCTCGTGTCTTTTGAGGCGACAAGCCCTTGCCGCAGCTAACATAGAAGATAAGACTCCTTATATAGTGCTTTATGAAAAACGCTCAGATAAGGATCGGAGCGAGGCTTTCCTGAATATGCGTGAGCAAGTCCGCATCCTCAATAACCTGCTCAGTATCTCAGGTGAAACTAGCGATCGCTGGCAAGCTTTGACAAGAAGGTTTTCAGATTTGGAAGATATAGTTGATCGAACTACTGCTGCTGAAAACCTATTACCCTTGGATATGCGGAGTCGGCTGATTCAGCTTTATCAAACTTACGTTGCTGAATGGGATACTGTAGAATCCCGAATTTCAGGCGGTCTTTTGAATAATGCTTAGTCACAGATCAACACGCTTGAGGGAAAATGTTATGACTACCAATATCCTAGATAATATAGACCTGCGGACGTTGGGGGAACTCCTAGAACAGGCGCGTAAAAAGTGCGGCATGACTCAGGCTGATGCAGCGAAGGTCATTGATGTTTCACGTACAACTATGGTTGCTATCGAGAAAGGGGAGCGCCGTATTAAGTCAACTGAACTGGTTAAGCTTGCCCGTGCCTACGGATTCTCTGTTAGTGACTTTGTTAGTCCGCGCCCTGTAGTGCAACCATTTGAAGTGCAGTTCCGCGCAGTTTATCAACGCAGTGAGAAGGAAGAGGCGGAAATTAAACCATTCATTCTTCAGCTAGAGGAATTGTGCCAAAATTATCTAGAACTTGAGAAGATTATAGATGCACCACTACCGCAGAACTACCCTTTGGAATATGAAGTGAAAAATCTGCCGATCAAGGCTGCTGCGGAAAACATAGCAGTTGTCGAGCGTCAACGTCTTGGACTAGGGGACGGTCCCATTCCACGTTTTCGGGACATTCTAGAGCAAGATGTGGGATTCCGTATTTTCTATTTAAAGATGCCCACAAAATACTCAGAAGTGTATAGCTACAACGAAGAAATCGGCGGTTGCATGGCTATTAACGCTAATCACCCAGAAGAGCGACGACGTTGGTCAATGGCTCATGGATACCTTCATTTTTTAGCACATCGGCGCAAACCTGAGTTCCACTTTGATGGACAGTATCAACGAGTTCCAGAAAGCGAGCAATTAGCGGAAACTTTCCCAAAATATTTCCTGATGCCGACCAGTGGATTGCTTAAACGTTTTAATGATATGTGCCGTACACATAGTGAATTTAAATTCACTACAACTAATCTATTTACACTGGCACATTACTATGGTGTTTCTGTGGAAGCACTCGTTCGTCGTTTAGAAGAAATGGAACTTCTGCCTTCAGGAACTTGGAATAAATTGCAATACCGGGGTTTGAAAGTCAGAAAGGTGCAAAAGGAACTTGGCTTAGAGTCAATCCCACAGCGCCCTGATATGATGCCACTTCACTATCAACGTTTGGCAATTGAGGCACTAGATAAGGGACTCGTCACTGAAGGGCGCTTTGCAGATTTTTTCAATATTGACCGCTTAGAAGCCCGCTCTATTGCAGAGAAATTGCGAGATAAATTCCAGGAGGATTCAAGTGCAATGTTGCAGGAAACCATTGATTTCGACCTGCGTCAGATGCAGGAATGATGGAAGTGAGAAAATATGTATATTGCTCACTCCCATGTTCTTCTTGATGCCTGTTGCGTTCTAAACTTTTGTGCTTCGGGCAAATTTCTTGACATCTTGAAATCAATTTCTGCTGAAGTTGTAGTCACAACAGTTGTGCAAGAACGTGAGTTAAAGACGCTCCAACGACTGAAAGATGAGGAGAACGAGGGTGCGACTCAATTCGAGGCAGCCATTGCACAGGGTTTACTTACAGTTGTGGATTTCGAGTCAGAAGAAGAGGTGGAATCTTATGTAAACTACGCTGCAATTCTCAAAGATGATGGCGAGTCCGCAACCTGTGCGATCGCCATTCATCGAGGATGGGCGATCGCAACTGACGACAAGCGGGCGATCGCCTTTTTTCAACAGACGGCACCATACCTTCAGGTTCTATCAACGCCAGGTATAATTAAACATTGGTCAGAGGAAGCAGGTGTTGATTCCTTGGCACTACGCGATGTGCTTAATGCAATTCGGGTCAAGGGGCGGTATTCACCGGATAGAAGCCATCCTCTGCGGAGTTGGTGGGAAGGGTCATTCAGGAATAGTTAAATAACTAATGAAGTATCTGGGCCAATCGGAATACCTAGCGTTTGACCATCTTGACTATTTCTCAAAATTTTATCAAGATTATTTCCCAAAAGAGTCATGTCATTTCTCTGTTGTTTAGCCAATGATTTTCCATGTATTGCCCAGGGAATACTATGAGTGTAAATAGATTGATAAAATCGAGAAATGTCTGTATGTAATATATATCGCCCGGCTATCCTATTTTTAGCTCTTTCAACAGGAATTAAGTAGAAATCGAGTACAGGTGAAATAGAACGTTCACGTTGTGGATGAGGAGTATGAGTAGGCTTACTTTTTGAAAAATTAGAACGTTTTGTTATTTGATTAACTGTAGACCAATGAGTATTTAATAAATTAGAAAGTTCTAAGAAAAATACTGGATTTGTAACACCTAAGTTTCTTCTTAATGAGTTGTATCTAACATGATTATGGCTATAAATTTTTGCAGTTTTCTTAGGGTAACGTGGAAACGTTATTTTACTAGAAATAGCAAAGTCAGCTAGGGAAATTGTATTAAAAGGAGGAGGCAGTTCTTTTGGGAAATATCCTCTAGCTATTAAATCTCTCCTATTCATCTTTAATATCTTAGGTTTACAGTATTAACTATAAGATATGTTGCCTTGAAATCTAGACAAAAGCAATGGTAATTGCAGTTAATAGAATGGGGTAACTGTACTCAAGCAAAGTTTTTGTATGTTAAAGAAGCTCCTTCAGCCGCAACTACGCAAGAAAACTGTGCGATCGTCATATTTCAAATATTCCTCAAGCGTTAGACGTTTGCCACGTTGTTGAAACCTTTCAGTAGGTTTGCCACCAACCCGTAGCACCGCTTGCTTCATTTGTTCTTCAGTCACTTCTGGAATGTCAGAAAGATCAATATCCTCATCTTGCATTGCATTAATCCTCTCCCAATCAGTTTGAGATGCTTTGAAAGAAAATGATTTGCTCACATTTAGCTTAAACTCAGTACACTTCATCATGAGTGCCGATATCAATTAGCAAAAGTTCCTCTTCATCAGATTCGATATTTTGCACAAAGTTAAAGACAATGCGACAATCATAATCCACTGAACACGCCCAAGCTCCAGACAGTTTGCCTTTAAGTTTATGGATCTGCAACAGTGGATCAAATGGATCGGCGGTTAGTAGTGCTAACCGCTCTCCAATCCACTCTTGTAATTCTGGCTGTCGTCGTACTAATCGCTTAAATGCTCTTTTAAACGATGATGCCAAAACTACAGTTCTCACTGGCGTAACTCATCCATTATTTGAGTAACGGTTCCCCGGAACACTTTACCCGTCTGATATTCTACTTGTGCTTGAGCAATATTAGCAGCAATTTCAGAACGCCGCCGTTCTGCCAGTCGATGACGTATCAGATCAATTAGTGTTTCTTGTTCATCTACCGATAAGTTTTCGATGCTTTCTAGAACTCGATCTAACCTGGAAACTGAGGTCATTATCTATTGTTACCTTGCTTGCAGTACATAACTATTACATAAATCCTAAAATTGCTGCAAAAACCGCAAATCGCTAGCATACAAGCGACGAATATCATCTATTTGATGTAACACCATTGCAAAGCGTTCTACACCAAAACCAGCAGCAAACCCTGTATAAACTTCTGGGTCATAACCCACAGACTTAAGTACATTTGGATCGACCATACCGCAGCCCATCACCTCCAGCCAGCGCCCATTCCACTGCAAATCTACTTCAGCCGATGGTTCAGTAAACGGAAAATAACTGGCGCGGAAACGAATTGGTAAATCGCCAAATATTGCTTGTAAAAATACCTTAATTGTGCCTTTGAGGTCTGTAAAAGTTAGTCCCTCATCAATGGCTAAAAGTTCTATTTGATGGAAAACTGCTGAGTGAGTCGCGTCTACATTATCTCGCCGATAAACTCGCCCTGGAGCCACAATCCGAATGGGTGGTTCTTCTCTTTCCATGTAACGAATTTGCACTGACGAGGTATGAGTCCGTAAAAGATTACCGTCTGGCAGGTAGAAGGTATCCTGCATATCACGGGCGGGGTGATCAGGTGGAGTATTAAGAGCCTCGAAATTATAGTAATCTGTTTCCATCTCTGGTCCTTGAGCCACGGTGTAGCCCATACCAACAAAGATATCCAGTGCCCGGTCGATAATACCATTGAGGGGATGAATCCGACCTTGGGGGCTGTAAATTCCTGGCATAGTTACATCGAGAGTTTCCGCCTCTAGCAAAGCTTGAATTTGGGCGGATTCTAAGGTAGCACGTTGCTGGTCTAGACTAGTTTGCAGGGATTCTTTAACTGTATTGGCGATCGCTCCAATTTTCGGTCGTTCCTCTGCACTCATTTGCCCCATACTTCGCAACAGTGCCCCCAGTTCCCCTTTTTTACCCAGATAGTTAACTCTGAGTTCCTCCAGACGTTCTAGGGTGTCGGCGGCGGCGATCGCTTTTTCTCCTGACTGCCGCAGTGCTAAAAGTTGAGCTTCTAAATTGCTAGTCATTAGTTATTAGTCATTGGTCATTAGTCATTAGTCTATAGTCAAAAGCTGTGAACTGGTCGATAAATAAACCTCTCAATTAACCAGACAAGCGGCTAGACTTGGGGATTGAGTGACTTGTCTTCAAGGTAGGCAAACTTCTCCCACGGTGTACTAGTGAGTATGTATGTTTTTTGCTGCCTGTGACCTGCGACATTGACAAATGGCTAATAACAAATAACAAATAACTAATGACCAATGACCAATGACTATGAAATTACTAGTTAGCAACGATGATGGCATTTCTGCCTTGGGGATTCGTACCCTAGCCAATTACTTGGCAGAAGCAGGTCATGATGTGAGTGTAGTTTGTCCAGATCGAGAGCGATCGGCAACTGGACACGGGTTAACTTTACACCAACCCATTCGCGCCGAAATTGTTGAAGGGATTTTTCATCCCACGATCAAAGCTTGGGCTTGCGATGGTACGCCTTCAGATTGCGTCAAATTGGCACTGTGGGCTTTGCTAGATACTCCCCCCGATTTGGTTCTCTCTGGTATTAATCAAGGTGCGAACTTGGGAACTGAAATCTTGTATTCCGGTACTGTTTCGGCGGCAATGGAAGGTCTCATTGAAGGCATTCCCAGCATAGCACTGAGTCTTATTAGTCACACATCTAAAGACTTTCAACCTGCTGCTAAGTTTGCCAAAATTCTCGTAGACCAGTTAGCCCAAAAGCCTCTGCCAGATTTAATGTTGCTCAACGTCAATATTCCTCCGGTCAAATGGTCAGAAATTGCCGGCGTTACTCTCACCCGTCAAGGACTGCGGCATTACATTGATGTATTTGATAAACGAGTTGATCCTCGTGGAAAAACTTACTACTGGTTAACCGGAGAGGTAATTGAGGATGTAGAACCGCCAACCGGATTAAATCTGCCTCAAAATGTACCGACAGATGTAGAGGTTGTACGTAACAACCACATCAGTATTACCCCGTTACAATACAATCTAACTTACGCAACTGGGCTAGATAAATTGTCGGACTGGGAATTCAATTTTTCGTGAATTATTTGATTTATCAGGACAAAACTGGAGTAATTCAAATGCATCACAGAAAAATCTAGGCTATAACGTAGGGGCACTCTTGAAATAACTGATACAGAACCACCCCAAAACCGGGAAAATTCTAACTGATAGTATTTCGTCCACATTTACACAATCAGCCAGAAACAGGGTATGCTGTTTTACCAAGAAATTCTCCCTCTACCAAAATCGGTGAGAGAGCATAAACTTAGACAAAATAAGTAGCAATTTTTCCAATTATCGCCCGCTCAGTCCAGCAAGCAATACCATGTCTAGGATAGAGAACCAGTTTAACGTACAATTTTGGGGCGTTCGCGGCAGCATCCCCAGTCCAGGGCCAAACACCGTTCGTTACGGCGGTAATACCCCTTGCATATCAATGCAAGCGGGCGATAAACGCTTAGTTTTCGATGCTGGCACGGGACTACATGTTTTAGGGCAATCTTTGTTGCGCCAAATGCCGTTAGAAGCTCACATATTTTTTACCCACTCTCACTGGGATCACATGCAGGGTTTTCCCTTTTTTACCCCAGGGTTTGTGAAGGGGAATGACTTTCATATCTACGGGGCGATCGCACCTGATGGTTCTACCATAGAACAGCGCCTCAACGATCAGATGTTGCACCCGAACTTTCCCGTACCCTTGCAGATTATGCAAGCCAATTTAAATTTCTACGACATTCGGCCAGGGCAACCAGTCCACATTGATGACGTTACCGTAGAAACAGCACCTTTAAACCATCCAGGTGAAGCTGTAGGATACCGCGTCAATTGGCGTGGTGGTGCTGCTACTTACATCACTGATACCGAACATTTTCCCGACCGACTCGATGACAATGTGCTGTGGCTAGCTCGTAATGCCGACATCTTGGTTTACGATTCTACCTACACAGACGAGGAATATCATTCCCGAAAATCCCCGAAAATTGGCTGGGGACATTCTACCTGGCAAGAAGCGGTGAAAGTGGCACAAGCTGCTAACGTGAAAACTCTGGTGATTTACCACCACGATCCCGCCCACGATGACGACTTTTTGGATGGTGTCGGCAAAGAAGCAGCTGCGAAATTTCCGGGCGCTATTATGGCACGGGAAGGATTGGTACTTCAGATTGCCACCTCAGTAGCTTTATCAGAATCTTTTCCTGTTAGCAAGTTTTCTACCTAAAATTGCGATCGGAGGAATTGGAGATTTTAGATTAGATTGGTGATCAGAGGCTTTCAGCGCGAGAGCATACCTGTTGGCTCCACAGTAAGACAGCGCTGCCCAGAGTTGTCAACCGATTTTGGATTTTGGATTGAAAGAGACCACTGTCTTCTCTACGAGACGCTCCGCGAACTTAGCAAGACGAAGTTCGGGTACTTGGCTCTGACGATTTGAAATTGAGGATTTTGGATTTTTTCGGTCCTAATATGGCGGGGCATGAACCAAAAAATCTAAAATCTAAAATCTAAAATCTAAAATTCGTAGTCAAGTTGATAGCACAAGAAATAAACCATCTTGGGCAACTTCGTGTGGGTTAGGCTTTTGGCTGATAGCTAAAAAGGGTGGCATCAATACCCTAGCTGATAGCACAAGACCTGATGGGCAGTTGGTGAATGTCCTCCTGAAGGCGGTTTACCATAGGGTAGCTTCCTGCTGATAGCTAAAATAAACCTAAAATCTCAGAATCCACGTGCTAAATTTGTCTAAAAATGGGTGTTCTGTGCGAGTTGCTTCTTCGAGCGAAGGGCTACTAACGCCGACTGCTGTTGCCCTTGGCAAGTTTGATGGTGTTCATCTTGGTCATCAAAGGGTAATTCAACCAGTCTTGCACGTTGGTAGTCAGCAGTCAAAGGAAAATCAACAACTCACAACAGACAACGGACAACTGACAAATCAAGAGTATACCTACTCAACAGTTGTCACCTTTGACCCCCATCCACAGGAGTTTTTTACGGGTCAACCCCGGACCTTGTTAACGCCACTGGATGAAAAAGTTCAACAATTGCGATCGCTAGGGGTAGAACAACTGGTACTACTGCCTTTTGACAAAGAATTGTCTGCTTTGACCCCCGAAGAATTCGTCGAAAAAATTCTCGTGCAACAACTGCGATGCCAACAAATTAGCATCGGGCAGGATTTTTGTTTTGGCGAAAAGCGCAGTGGCACTGCCAAAGATTTGCAATTAATCGCCGCCAAGCACAATATCCCTGTTACCATCGTTCCCTTACAAACTTATACAGGTGACTCGCCCATCGAAAGTAGTTGTGTCAGTACTACTCCGACTCAAGATGCCCGCATTAGCACTTCATTGATCCGCGAAACCCTTGAGCAGGGAGACATCGAAAATGCAAATCTACTGCTAGGACGCTCCTACACCCTCCTTGGTGTAGTTGTTCAAGGTCAACAGTTGGGCAGAACAATTGGTTTTCCCACAGCCAACCTGCAACTACCAAAAGACAAGTTTTTGCCCCGCCAAGGAGTTTACGCTGTCCGCGTTTTCACTTTCGGTGAAACACCAGATGCCGTTCCTAGTGAGAGCTTAGGCGTAATGAATATCGGTAATCGCCCAACTGTAAATGGTACTTATTCATCTGCGGAAGTACATTTATTGGATTGGTCGGGTGATTTGTATGGTAAAAAACTGGCTGTGGAACTAGTTAAATTTTTGCGCCCTGAACAAAAATTTCCTTCTCTAGAAGCCCTGAAAACACAAATTCAACTTGACTGCGTTGTTGCTAGAGAAGTTTTGAGTGCTGGAGCGCAAACTTAAAAGTTAGGAGTTAGAAGTTAGGAGTTCTGAGTGGGAACAATGTATTTAGGGAAATTGGGCATTGGGCATTGTGAAAACTCTTCCCTCATTTCCCCAATCCCCAATCCCCAGTCCCCAGTCCCCACTCCCCACAACCAATGAGAGAAAAAATCGACGCCTTAACACAAAATCTAGCTCTTGCGATCGTTGGCAAAGCTGAGGCAATACGCTTAGTGCTAGTTGCCTTGTTAGGTGGTGGTCATGCTCTCCTCGAAGATGTCCCTGGTGTTGGTAAAACCCTCCTCGCTAAATCCCTAGCTCGTTCACTGGATGGCAAGTTTCAACGGCTACAATGTACCCCTGATTTACTGCCAACTGATATCACTGGTACCAACATCTGGAACCCAAAAAGCGGCGAATTTACTTTTCTTCCTGGGCCAGTCTTTACCAATGTACTATTAGCTGACGAAATCAACCGCGCTACACCCCGCACTCAGTCAGCGTTGCTGGAAGTTATGGAAGAGCATCAGGTAACTGTCGATGGTGTCTCTCGTGCAGTTCCCCAGCCGTTTTTTGTCATTGCCACTCAAAACCCCATCGAGTATCAAGGTACTTTTCCCCTGCCGGAAGCGCAAATGGATCGCTTTATGTTGTCGCTGAGTTTGGGCTATCCTTCCGAGGCAGAAGAACTCCTGATGCTGCAAAATCTCCAAAAGGGTATGAAGGTTGGCGATTTGCAGCCTTGTCTTACCTTGGTAGAAGTACAGGAATTGCGTTACTTATGCTCTCAAGTAAAGGTGGCGACTTCTTTGCAACAATACATCCTCGAATTGGTGCGGGCAACACGGCAAGATGAGGAAATCGCCCTTGGTGTTAGTCCGCGTGGTACATTAGCATTACAACGGGCAGCCAAAGCGCTAGCTTTTCTATTAGGGCGTGATTATGCCATCCCCGATGATGTGAAATTTCTCGTCCCTCACGTTCTTTGCCATCGCCTTATTCCTAGAGGAGGACGCAACGCTAGAACTGTTGTTGAGCGATTATTGCGATCGGTTTCTATTCCTTAAGGTGTCGCGGAAGTCCCCACCTTCAATGTACTCATAATACGAAGACAAGAGAGGCTGTTCCCGATGAATTGGGAAGCGTTGCGGATATGAAAGATGCGTTGCTTGCCAAAACTACTTACGCAAAATCACAAAACACTGCCAATACTCCGTAAGTCTTATGATTAGCACAAGCGCCACTTTTAAATATCTGGGAATGTGAGGAATGTCAATTTTTGTTAAGCGCAAAACCCGCGATGGGCTACGCCAACGCCAAACGCTACAGCAAAGTGCCGAACGTGAATTCAAACGCCAATTTTTCGGTTTACTTTTGGTAATTATCACCTGGAGTTTAGCTATGGGCTGGCTTCTAGCTTTGGCAACTAACGCCCAAAGTGCTACTCCTTCCGCCGAAATTGGCACTGTTGATGTCGTACCTGCACAATACAAACTAGGGCAAGAACTGTATTTAGAAAACTGCTCCACCTGCCACATTGCCATACCACCAGCCGTTTTACCTACCCAAACTTGGAAAAATCTTCTGGAAGACTCGCAGCACTACGGCGCACAACTTAAGCCTTTAGTCGATCCGCCACGCATTTTGGTGTGGAAATATCTTTCGACTTTCTCCCGTGTCAAACTAGACGATGAAGAAACACCATATCGCCTCAGCAACTCGCGTTATTTCAAAGCTTTGCATCCAGGAGTTAAGTTATCACGTCCCGTCCAGCTTGGCAGTTGTGTCAGCTGTCATCCCAGTGCTAATGATTACAATTTCCGCCGCCTGACAGCAGAATGGAAGTGAAGAGAGAGAAGTTAGGAGTGCGAAGTTAGGAGTTAGGAGTTGAAAAATTCATAACTCCTAACTCCTAACTCTATTCCCCCACTCCCTCTCCGGCATCATCTGGGGGCAAAATGATACTATGAAGAAAGAGTAAATATAAGATAAGAGTTAAAATCAATCATTTAGTAAACTGATTGACTAGTTTTTCTCCTGTTTTTGAGGTAATTCTCATTTCAGACCCATCCACAACCAAGACGTTTGGGCTGGGTTAAATGTTTATACATCAATGCCGACCCTTTAATTCCCATCCCCCTTGATTCAGTTCTATAACCTGCCATGCTAAAACTTTTGTTGGGCGACCCCAACGCTCGTAAGCTTAAAAAATACCAACCTTCTGTTACGGAAGTTAACCTTTTAGAGGAAGAAATTAAGCCTCTTTCCGATGATGAGTTAAAAGGTAAAACCGTCGAATTTAAGCAACGCCTCGCCAAAGGCGAAGCCTTGGATGACATCTTGCCAGAAGCTTACGCCGTTGTTCGGGAAGCAGCACAGCGTGTATTAGGCTTGCGGCACTTTGATGTCCAACTCCTTGGCGGGATCATTTTGCACGTAGGGCAAATTGCTGAAATGAAAACCGGTGAGGGTAAAACACTAGTCGCCACCTTGCCGAGTTATTTAAATGCCCTAACTGGTAAAGGTGTACATGTCATCACTGTGAACGATTACCTCGCTCGTCGTGATGCTGAATGGATGGGACAGGTGCATCGGTTCTTGGGGCTGACTGTAGGGCTAATTCAGTCAACCATGACTCCCAGTGAACGCCAGAAAAACTACGACTGCGATATCACTTATGTTACCAACAGTGAGGTCGGCTTCGACTACCTGCGGGATAATATGGCGACATCAATGGCAGATGTGGTGCAACGCCCGTTTAATTATTGCGTAATTGACGAGGTAGACTCGATTTTAGTTGATGAGGCGCGGACACCGCTAATTATTTCTGGACAGGTGGAAAGACCGACAGAAAAGTATCTACAAGCTGCGGAAATAGCATTCACACTCAAAAAAGACGAACATTACGATGTAGATGAAAAAGCTCGTAACGTTCTATTGACAGATGAAGGGTTTGCTGAATCGGAAAATCTTTTGGGAGTCACAGATTTATTTGACCCAGAAGATCCTTGGGCGCACTTTGTTTTCAATGCAATTAAAGCCAAAGAACTTTTCCTCAAGGATGTAAATTACATCGTCCGCAATGGTGAAGTAGTAATTGTAGATGAATTTACTGGTCGGGTGCTAGCCGGTCGGCGTTGGAGTGATGGATTACACCAGGCCATTGAAGCTAAAGAACACGTAGAAATTCAGCCAGAGACTCAAACTCTAGCGACAATTACTTATCAAAATATGTTCTTGCTGTATCCCAAACTGGGTGGAATGACAGGAACGGCAAAAACCGAAGAACCGGAATTTGAAAAAATTTACAAATTAGAAGTTGCGGTAATTCCCACCAACCGCGATCGCAGACGAGAAGATTTTTCTGATATGGTCTTTAAGACAGAAGCAGGCAAATGGGGTGCGATCGCTAAAGAATGTGCCGAAATGCACCAACTCGGCAGACCTGTATTAGTCGGAACCACTAGTGTAGAAAAATCCGAGCTTCTGAGCCGATTGCTGAAACAACTAGAGATTCCCCACGAATTACTCAACGCCCGACCGGAAAACGTGGAACGGGAAGCGGAAATCATTGCCCAAGCCGGACGCAAAGGTGCTGTTACCATTGCGACTAACATGGCTGGTAGAGGTACAGACATTATTTTGGGTGGTAACTCCGAATATATGGCACGTCTGAAGCTGCGGGAATACTTTATGCCCCGAATCGTCATGCCAGAAGATGAAGATAGTTTTGGCGTGCAAAGACCAGCCGGATTACCCACAGGACATGGCAGTGGTCAAGGCTTTGTCCCTGGTAAAAAAGTCAAAACTTGGCGGGCTTCACCAGAAATTTTCCCCACCCAGTTGACAAAAGAAACAGAAAAACTACTCAAAGAAGCAGTAGAAATTGCGGTGCGGGAATATGGCGATCGCAGTTTACCAGAATTGGAAGCAGAAGACAAGGTAGCTGTAGCGGCAGAAAAAGCTCCCATCGATGACCCTGTGATTCAGAAATTGCGGTCAGTATATAATCGCATTAAGCAGGAATATGAACAATTTACAACCCGCGAACATGATGAGGTAGTGGGAATCGGTGGTTTGCACGTAATTGGTACAGAACGCCACGAATCGCGGCGGATTGACAACCAGTTGCGCGGACGTGCGGGAAGACAAGGCGACCCTGGAACTACGAGATTCTTCCTTAGTTTAGAGGATAACTTACTGCGGATTTTTGGTGGCGATCGCGTGGCTGGGTTAATGAATGCCTTCCAAGTGGAAGAAGATATGCCCATCGAATCCGGGATGCTTACCCGTAGTTTGGAAGGCGCACAGAAAAAAGTCGAAACCTACTACTACGACATTCGGAAGCAGGTATTTGAGTATGACGAGGTGATGAATAATCAACGTCGGGCGATTTATGCTGAACGCCGCCGGGTGTTAGAAGGTCAAGACTTGAAAGAACAGGTAATTAAATACGCCGAAAAAACGATGGATGACATCGTTGACTTTTACATCAACATAGACTTGCCCTCGGAAGAGTGGGAATTAGAAAAGTTGGTTGAGAAAGTCAAAGAATTCGTCTATTTGCTAGCAGATTTGCAGCCAAATCAATTAGAAGATATGACAGTCGGCGAGATTAAAGCCTTCCTCCACGAACAGGTGCGAATTGCTTACGATCTTAAAGAAGCGCAGATTGACCAAGTTCAACCCGGACTGATGCGCCAAGCTGAACGTTTCTTTATCTTGCAACGCATTGATACGCTGTGGCGGGAACACCTGCAACAAATGGATGCCTTGCGCGAATCAGTGGGATTACGTGGTTATGGGCAAAAAGACCCATTGATTGAGTATAAGAGCGAGGGGTATGAATTGTTCTTGGATATGATGGTTAACATTCGCCGAGACGTTGTGTACTCGTTGTTCATGTTCCAGCCGCAGCCTCAGCAGATGATGCAAGCTTCATCTGAGATGGTGTAAGTAGGGAATATCTCACGCAGTGACGCTAAGAAATCGTTGTGTCTTAGCGTCTTTGTTTTATGCTAATAGTGCATTCGTTACGTAGGAGAATCAGTTGAGTATTGTTGCTGAGAGGGTGAATTGCTTACTTTTGTTCAAAGAAAAAGCATTTATTTGGCAGTTTGTTCTGCAACAATCAGTCTTCTTGATTGAGGATGTTGTCTAGTCTAGTATCTTGTAAGCTAATGAAAAAGGATTAGGTCGAGCTTATATGCTAGAGTCCTTCCAAATACATAATTTCAGACTTTTTCATCATCTTGAGGTTAAGAGATTAGGTAATGTTAACCTCATTGTCGGCAGGAATAATGCTGGTAAAAGTACATTTCTGGAAGCAATAGAACTTTATGCCAGCAACGCTTCACCTATGAATCTCCTTGAACTTGTAGATTCAAGGCAAGAGTCTTGGGTTAGTGAGGCACAATCATATTCCCAAACTTTTCTTGATAATCCCATACGCCATCTCTTTTTTGGTCATAAATTACCCGATATAGGAGAACAAGGCATCATTCTGGGAGAAGTTTCATCAAGGGCAAAGATTCATATTGGTGTTGCTGCATATCAGATTAAATCTGATGACGAAGGAACCACGAAAAGAATCCGCGTCACTGATGAGCACTTTCATGAGGATTTATCCGATATTGAAGTTACTCTCGTAGCAGAAGAAAGTCAAAGAACTCGGAGACTCTTCAGATTAAATCGTGATTTGAGAGATATGAGGCTCACATCTGGAGTTTTTTACGAACGACAAGAGTCTGAATTTAAATACACATGGCAGTTTGTCTCTACAGAGAATATGCCTAATCGGAAATTAGCCGCTCTTTGGGATTTGACAAGTTTAACTAATTTGGAATTAGAGGTTATTTCTGCCCTAAAACTTATTGAACCTAAAGTATCTGGAGTTGCTTTTGTAGAAGATATTAGCAAAGAACGCGGAGACAATAATCGTCGGCAGGGAGGCGATAATCGTATTCCACTGGTAAAAATTGAAGGTATAGATGAGCCATTAACTCTAAAGAGTATGGGTGATGGGATGACTCGTTTATTCCATATAATTGTTGCTCTCGTAAATGCTCGAGATGGCATCCTTTTAATTGATGAATTTGAAAATGGATTGCATTGGACAGTGCAGCCTAAAGTTTGGGATATTGTTTTTCGTTTCTCCGAAAGGTTGAACGTTCAAGTATTTGCAACAACACATAGTCGAGATTGTGTCAATGGTTTTGAAAGTGCATGGAATAACTATCCTTCACTTGGTGCTTTCTTTAGACTTGAAGCTAAAGATAATCTTATTAAGGTAACAGAATACACTTCTGACACCCTTACGGATTCTCTTGAAACAGATGTTGAAATACGCTAAATAATATGAGTGATATCTGTAAGCAAGACATAGTTTTGGGGTTGTCTGTGGTGCGATCGCTAATCGTTGAATAATCTGAAGACTTGTCTGTAGAGCGATCTCATCTCATAGAACGTTTATATAAGGTCGTGCTATGCTATTGGAGTGTCTAATGAAGAGAGTTATGACTGCTCCAGCGGAAGAATTGTTAAGCACCTTTGATCGTCTGCCAGAGTCAGAGAGACTGGAAATAGCTCTAGAGATTTTAAAAAGGGTCAGACATTTGGATTTTCCATATTTGTCAAATGAAGATTTGGTTTGGAATGCAGAAGAACTTTTTTTGGAGTTAGATCGCCAAGAAGCTTTCTATGAGTAGCCCCGATCGTGGAGAAATTTGGCTTGTCGATCTGGGCTATACAGCAAAAGTCAGACCATGCTTAATTATCAGTATTCCTGCCTTAGATCAAGATCGAGCATTAGCAACCCTAATTCCTCATACGACTAGCTCACGCGGTTCAAGATTTGAGGTGGCGGTAAAGGTAAACTTTCTCCGAGCCGGAGTGTTTGACGTACAAAATATTATTACAATTCCACATGCAAAGTTGCTCCGAAAGTTGGGAGACTTGACACCAGAACAACTAGTTGAAGTTGAAAAAATATTACTCTTTTGGCTGGGATTGGAGGAGAGAGATTCTGAGAGCGATGAGTAGCAACTAAAGATAGGTGAATATCTCCGATTCAAAGGCTTCTAAAATCCGATCGCTTCATATTAATTAATGAAAAAGCTCTTATTTATCTGTAGTAAGAATAAACTGCGAAGTCCCACCGCCGAGGCTGTGTTTTCTGAATATGAAGAATTTGAAACAGACTCAGCAGGTTTAGATCGCTCTGCCGAAGTGCCATTATCAACGGAGGCGATCGCATGGGCTGATACGATCTTTGTAATGGAAAAATCCCATAAAAACAAACTATCGAAAAACTTCCAGCCTTTTCTCAAAGATAAAAAAATTATCTGTTTAGATATCCCAGATGAATATGAGTATATGGAACCAGCTTTAATTGAGTTGTTAAAACAGAAAGTTCTACCTTTATTAAAAATAAAAAAATGAATATTCAAGAAGCTTTTAATTCTGCCGCAGTAGATTACGATGACTTACGTCGGATTCTCATTCCCTGTTTTGATGACTTTTACAAAACAGCCGTTGAAATTATCCCGGGCAATCACACTGCACCTCTGAAAATTTTAGATTTAGGTGCTGGTACTGGACTTTACTCAGGTATGGTTCAGTCCGTCTTCCCTAATGCCGAGTTCACCTTGCTAGACTTAGCCCCGGAGATGTTAGAGAAAGCTAAGTCTAGATTTAGCAAAATGGGTAAATCTCCCAAAATATTAATTGGTGACTACGTTGAGACTGATTTAGGTGATTCTTATGACCTGATCATCTCAGCCTTATCAATTCATCATCTCTCAGATTTGGACAAAGAACGTCTTTATCAAAAGATTTATGATGTTCTCAATCCTGGAGGGATATTTATCAATGCCGATCAAGTTCTCGGCAAAACTCCTGATTTAGAACAACTTTATCGCCAACACTGGTTAGATTCTGTCCGGGCTAAGAATATCTCAGAAGAGGATCTAAAAGCTGCACAAAAACGGATGGAATACGATCGCATGGCAACCCTTGATATTCAACTTCGCCAGCTTGAAGCGGCTGGGTTTCACAATGTTGATTGTTGGTACAAAAATTTTAGCTTTGCTGTTTTTGGTGGTTATCGACCAATAGAGTTCAGTTAAGCCTAAAACTCAACTTCACTTTAGATAGTTTACTTAGTAGGTTGGGGAGCCACTGCGCCCTTGCGGTCTCCCCAAGCTACGCGTAGCGTCTCCCTTTGGCACAAGCAAGTGGCGTTTGAGGAACGAAACCCAACATTTTTATGGGTTTGTTGGGTAACACGAATGTTCAACCCAACCTACAAATTTTCTTAACCTACGCAGTATTGTTTACTTTCCCAATTGTGGAATTAACTTCAATGTTGCAGTACTATTTGCTGTAACATTCTTTTGTTCCCATAACATGGGGTGGTATTCAATTTTCCGCCAGGGATCAATCATGTCGTTGTAGTGCTTATGGAAGGCATGGACTGATTGTCCAGGGGTATGAATTGCTACTGAATTGCCCAAATTTCCCAAATCTACAATCATCCGTAGGGAAGGAATGTCAGTCACCTCAAAGGATTTATTTGCTCTCCATCGATTAGCATTCACTGTTTCACCATTACCAGCCGTGGCAAAAGCACCACGATTAAATAAAGCTTCAATCGGTGCAAGTCCAGATTTACCCAAGGTGGCATTCCGAAAAGTAATGGTATGTAATTTGCCCCAATTCCAGTTTTTCGGATCTTGGCTTTGAATACGTTCTAGTTCATTCACCGCTTTTGTAAAGGATTGCTGGAGGATCTGGTCACGGTTCTCAACTTTTGGGGTGTTGCGATTATCCCACCAAGAACTATTGGGCTGTTTGACCAGATTTGCTACCACAGCATACCAGCGATCGCCTCCATCAGGAAAGTAGCTTTCAGGCAACTGATCGTGAAACGTATCTGCTAGCAAGTGTTTCCAGAATACTTCAAATAAAGCAGCAGCAGGCGATGTCATTGCCAACTGCAAATTCCAATCTCGCAGCAGTTTTTGGGCTGCTTGCAACTGAGGAGTATCAACAGTGATAGATTGCAGTAGTGGCACTAGTGTTTGTGCATTCAGATTGCGATCGTCACCCTGTATCTGCTGCACATCCTTCAGGGAAATCGCTTCGGTTTGTTGTGAAATCATTTCAACAATCCGCTTTGCCCGGTAGCCATAAACCCAATCTGCGGTAATTAGGTAAGGATATTCACGCATAACTAAATTATTGGCAGTCGCAATATAACCTTGGGGTGGATTGAAGCTTTTGGGTAACTGCTCAAAGTCAATATAGCCCAACCACTCATATTCATCCGTCCAACCAGGAACGGGATAACGCCCATCTCCCTTAGCTCGGATGGGGAATTTACCAGGCATTTGGTAGCCAATATTGCCATCAATGTCAGCGTAGACCAAATTTTGAGCCGGCACATCATAATTGCTGGCAGCAGCGCGGAATTCCTGCCAGTTTTGGGCGCGATTGATTTGGGGAATTGCATACCCTACTTTAGAAGGTGCTAGGGCTGTCCAGTGCAGGGCTACGGCGTAATTTTGCGGAATTTCTAAAGGCTGACTTGGCTGGAATTGCTTCAGATTGAGTGAAACATCAGAGAGAATTGGCCCATGTCGGGTATAGCGTACCGTTTGGACAATCGGCTGATTCCCCGCTACTTGAATTGTCTCTTGCACGAGTTGCATATCAACCCATTTGCCATTTACCTCATACTGATTGGGGTTTTGTGGGTTGATTTTCTCAATGTATAAATCCATCACATCAGATTCTACATTGGTGACACCCCAGGCAATGCGATCGCTATGACCGATAATCACCCCAATCATTCCCGCAAAGGAAAAGCCAGTAACGTTGTAGGGACATTCTGCACTCTTCGGTGTGCAGTGCAAACCAACCTCATACCAAATAGAGGGAATTTGCACACCTAAATGGGGGTCATTCGCCAAAATTGGCTTACCTGTGGCCGTCCGTTGACCAGATATTACCCAGTTGTTCGAGCCAATACCTATTCCTGTGGGCCCAATGAGTTGTTCTAAAGCCATCATCGGCTGAGTAATTGACTCTAAAGCAGGTAATACATCTGAAGAATTGAGAAGTACTTCAACGTTATTGTCCCTCCCTTCCCCTGTTCCTTGCTGGAACTCAGGTAAAATAACCGGCAAGTCTTTAGGGTATGGTGGAAAAAGTTCCTCTACTTGAGTAGGGGTAAGAGTTTTGAGCAGTATGGCACGTTCAATTTCGCTCTGGAAATTTCTGCCCAAGTCGTAAGCCATCACCTTCCCCCAAGTCAGGGAATGCAGTATTTGCCAAGGTTCTGGCTTATACCCAGGATTGAGAAATTTTAGCACAGCGTATTCTAGACTCAGGGCGCTGCCTTGATGTTCTGTCAAATAGGTATTAACACCATCGGCATAAGCTTCCAGGTATGCTTTCATCTCTGCATTAAGTTCCTGAATTTCTTGCTGCGCCACTCTCGCCCAACCCATTGTCCGCAAATACTTATCAGTGTCAACCTGAGAAGAACCAAACATTTCTGCCAATCGCCCAGAACCAATGTGTCGCCAAAAGTCCATTTGCCAGAAGCGGTCTTGGGCGTGGATATAACCTTGCGCCATAAATAAATCGTGGGAGTTGGCAGCCCAAATGTGCGGAATTCCCCATTTATCACGCTGGATTTGAACTTCAGCTTTCAATCCAGATAGTTGAATTGTGCCACTCTCTTGCGGAAAGGATTGGCGCACAGTGTAGATGGTAAATCCCACTAACAATAGCACCAGCACTAACAGCACAATCAAAGTTTTTTTGAGAATTTTCGGAAACCAACATTTCCTGGAGCTTTTTCTTTGGGCTTGCCGTGGCATTGTTTAGTGAAATCACGCGATGTTACAAGGTTGATGATATTACAGTAGAGGGAGCAACATTGATTTGTTCAACGGGTCGCGCCAGGAAAAAGACGACTTCAGCGCCATTTCTCAGTCCCTTTTTCAAGAGGATGCTTAGGGATAGCCTGTTGTAGGCATTCACTTACACAGCTAAAATGATTTCAAGGAAACTTTTCAGCAGAACATCAAATGCTGAGAATTAGCCTAAAAATATCATCAGGTGCGATCGCAGGAGGCAAAAAATGAGCTTGGCTGGATTAAGAATTGTGTTGGTAGAACCAGCCGGGCCGATAAATCTCGGCGCGATCGCCAGAGTCATGAAAAATTTCGGGCTATATCATTTAGTATTAGTAAATCCCCAATGCGATCCGCTATCGACGGAAGCTTTGATGATGGCTGTTCATGCTAAAGAAATTTTAGAATCTGCGGTATTAGTGGCGACCTTACCAGAAGCATTGCATGGATGTGTCAGGGCGATCGCTACCACAGGTCGCGCTCGCAGTTTGGAAACACCCCTAGAAACCCCCCGCACTGCACTACCCTGGTTACTGGAGGAACCAGAAAAACCCGCCGCACTGATTTTTGGCAGGGAAGATCGGGGATTAACCAATGAAGAATTAAATTATGCACAGAGGTTTGTTGGTATTCCCACAAGTCAAGATTATCTAATCCTAAATTTGGCTACTGCCGTGGCAATCTGTTGTTATGAATTGTCACAATGTGCCCAGCAACCGGGTACTCAGACCTTACCCCAAGCTGAACTCGCACCCTTAGATGTTGTGGAAGGATATTACCAACAATTAGAATCACTATTACTGAAAATTGGTTATGTATATCCCCATACGGCAGCTAGTCGCATGGGAAAATTTCGCCAACTGTATAATCGCGCTCACCTCAAAACTGGGGAGGTAGCCATGCTGCGAGGAATTTTGCAGCAGGTAGAATGGGCGATGAAAAACCAGAGTGATGGTGAAAACTTGTAATTATTCGTTTACTATATACGCAATCATCCCCCCAAAATATTTAATATCGCTGAAACTAAACGCAAAAATGCTACTTAGTGGCAAAGTAGAATTTAAGTATTAATATTGCTTAAAGATTTAAGTTTTGGGTCAGGAGTCTGCAAGAAAACAGTCAAGTGGGTCACAAGGAGTAACAGTGTCAGAGTCAAGTGACGAACTAACAGCTTTCTCGCGGCGTCAACCCTTAAATCGCCGCCAACGGCCACAAAAAGTTCAAAAAGTGGCACAGAAGAAAGTTAAAACTAACAGCCAGCAGCCAGCAGCCAATGGACAGAAAGGGGCACTAACACGCCCAAAAAATCAAATCAGTCCTCCCCCAATCCCTGGTGCTACACGTAGGGTAAAATCAGGGTTACTCATGCCAGCAGCAGTAAAACCAATACCGCCTAGTGTAAAGAGGAAAATTCCTCCCTTGCGATCGGGTGCTGTGATGGTCAAAACAGTGCGGATGGAAAAGCCAAAAACAGGCAGACGCTCATCCCGGAAGACGCGGTTAAAGCCAATGGCGAAAACCATATTGTATGTTTTGCGGTTATTGATTGTAGGTGTTGGGATGGGTGCAATTGTCGGCACGGCGTTGTCAGTATTAGACCCGGCTAATCGCATCACCACAACTGCGCCGCCATCTAATAGTAATGTGGTGCGATCGCAGCCGCAACCTGCCCAAACTCCCCCAGCCGCAGCTTCTAGCTTATACCTATCTCAAGAAATTACCCCATTGAAAAGTGCCGTGCAAAATTTGGCGGCCACTAACCCAAATCTCACACCTGGAGTTTTCTTAGTAGATTTAGATACTGGTAATTATGTAGATGTCAATGGCTCAACCAGTTTTCCGGCGGCTAGCACCATTAAAGTGCCCATTTTGATTGCCTTTTTCCAAGATGTGGACGCGGGTAAAATTCGACTGGATGAAATGCTGACCATGCAGCAGGATATGATAGCTGGCGGATCGGGAACTCTGCAATATAAACCAGAGGGAACCCAGTACGCTGCTCTTGATGTCGTCACCAAAATGATTACAATCAGTGACAATACGGCGACAAATATGCTGATAGCCCGACTGGGAGGCATAGATGCTTTAAACCAGCGTTTCCGTAGTTGGGGATTGACAACCACAGTAATTCGTAATCAACTCCCGGATTTGCAAGGGACAAACACCACTAGCCCCAAGGAACTAGGGAATTTGATGGCGATTGTGAGTCAGGGAAATTTAGTGAGTATGCAATCACGCGATCTCATGCTCGATATCTTGCGTCGCACCCAGAGAGACACTCTGCTACCATCAGGTTTGGGAACAGGCGCGAGAGTATACCATAAAACGGGCGATATCGGCACAATGTTGGCAGATACAGGTTTGATTGTCGTTCCTACTGGCAAGCGGTACATCGCCTCTGTTATGGTACAACGCCCCGAAAACGATCCTCGCGCCGAAAAATTGATTAGCTCAATTTCTCGTGCTGCCTACCAAGAGTTTAGCCAGAATGCTGTCACACCCAACAGTACTACTGGGACAGTACCCGTAAATGGTTATCAGCCCCCTGTTGTGAGTCCTGTTTTACCCAACAGTACCACAGGAACAGTACCCGCAAATGGTTATCAGCCCCCTATTGTCAGTCCTGTACCCAACGGCGTGGGAAGTACTGTGCCGCCAAACGGTTATCAATCTCCAGTTGTTAATCCACAATATTATCCCCCAAGATAAGTAGGTCGGCGTTTCGTTGGGATCAGGCAGGGAGCAGGGGGAACTAGCGTTGCACTGAATTAAAACCACAAATTATACCCCGTAGAGGCTGGCGATCGCAATTGAAGTTACAATTTCTGTTTGTAAATCAAATAGGATTGCTATACCCGAAACTATCAACCAAATAGTCATTGCTCAAATTCCAACACTAATTGTCAAAATTCAAACGTTTGCAACAAATATTCTTCCATATATAAGAAACGCTTAAGTATTTCTTGCAAAGGTATAATCAGTTGCTGCAAAGGCTTAATATTTTGCAACAAATACTCTTCCATATATAAGAAACGCTTAAGTATTTCTTGCAAAGGTATAATCAGTTGCTGCAAAGGCTTAATACTTTGCAACAAATACTCTTCCATATATAAGAAACGTTTAAATCATTGCAACAATTGTTGTAATGAACTTATGAATTGATTAGTTATTGGTCATTAGACTTCTTGCAAAAGTCCCTAACACCTCTCCTCTAAGGACACACAAGTTTAATTACCCCCTTAGAAAGGCTACGGTGTACACACAAGTCGAATTACCCCCCTTAATCCCAGGGCTGATTCATTCCATAAGAGCAAGAAGTTTGTCAATATCATGAGAGATAAATCTTTGGGCAGTTGTGATGGAAGCATAACCATTCCGCCGA